>NZ_FTNR01000040.1 GCF_900156475.1 Natronorubrum thiooxidans | reverse complement strand
GTCTGGTCATCGAGCACGCTGATGATGGGATCGTGTTCCCGCCGGAACGCTGGGCGGCGACCTTTCGGTCGCACGCCCAGCTCATCCTCCGTGAACTGAGGGAATATCTCGCCTACTCACCGCCGCCACTGCTACAACGACTGATCGAAGACGCTCAGAAGATCCACAAGCAACGATCAATCCTCCAAGAACAACTCGCTACCACCATCCAACCGACCGCTGAGGCTTAGCTAAAGACCAATGGTTCGTGAGGGATTGGAGATCGGGATCGTCGGCAGCTGCCTCGAGGATCTGTTCGCGTCTCGAGGGCGTGGATTTCCAGTACGAGAGTGACGTGTCGGGATCAGTCGGATAGACGACCGAGGTATCGTCGAATTCGGTCATCACAGACTCCTCCAGCCGTAGCCGTCATGTCGACCCTCCGCGATTGGACCCTCGCACTCATGGCAGGTCAAGGCCCTACGCTCTCGCGAAACCTCTTGAACGAGGGTTCGTTCCACGCTATGTTCGTGCTCGGCTCGAATTTCGCTGAGTTGGTCGACCTCGCTCGAGTTGGTGTCGGACATCTACTCGCCACCTCGAGTCGGCCGTTCGACCAGCTCGTTCGCCAGCGCCGCACCCACGATCCGCCCGGCGCTCGACGGGCCGATCCCGTCAGCTTGCTGGAGTGCGTCGACGTCGGCCAGCGGGATCTCGTCAGGATCGTCCCACTCGTCGAGCACAGCCTCGAGCATTCGGTCAGTCGGGTTACGGCGATTCGAGAGTTTTCGGTACCGTTTCGCGGACGTACGCATGGCCGCCCGAAGCATCCAAATGTCGTGTTCGTTGACCGGTCGCCCGGACTCGAGCGGCGTTGAGTACTCCTTGAGGTGAGCGTGATCGAAGCCGTCGACCTGCTCAAAGTCGTCGGGACCGAAGCCGTGGTATTCGTCAGCAGCGAGTTGGCGAGCCTGTTCTGCGTTCATCGCAGGCACCTGCATCACACCACCGGTTGGCGTCTTGAAGTAGTACGCCTCGGTGTCGTCTCGAGCGGCGAGTCGAATGCTTGCGTTTTTCGGGTAGTGGCGTTCGGATTTGGCAGTCATGTGTTTGCTTCCTGTTGCTCTGTTTCCATCTGGCGTTTGCACTCGGCCCACTCTGTTGGAGTGTCGTACTCGCCGTCGGTCAGACGCTTCCGCTCGGTGTACTCCTTGTCTCTCGAGACCAGTTTGTGAATGTCTGAGTCGTCTTCGGCGAACGCTTCAAGCGCAACCCGAGAGCCTTCGTAGTCGTATCCGTACGTGCCTCCGCGGAGGAAGCACAGTTCATCGTCCTCTTGATCGTGCTCGAACGTGTGGATCTCGTAATCCGCGTCGACGAACATCAGCACCTCATCTGGGTGTTCTTCGAGATACTGTTCCCACTCGTCGGCAGTTCGTTCAGTACTTTTCATGCTGGTTTCACCTTCTCGTCTTCAAAATGGATCTTGTCTTCAGTCACGTCGATCCAATTGCCCGAGTCGGGCTCAGTTCGTCGCTGAATCGTCTTGTCGTCGCCAGGGGTTCGTCGCTCGAATCCGACCACTCCATCCCAGTTGTCACACGCAGTCTCGTAGTCCTCTAATGCCTGTTCGCGCGTCCGCCATTCGGTTCGTCGCCATCCACCGCCTGCACAACCAGTCACGCGATACTCGTAGTCGGCGTTCATAACACCGACACCTCGTCAGACTCGACGTCGACCACTTCGATACCGTGGTCTTCAGGGTCGATATGGAACTCGTCGCGAAGTTCGTCGGCCACCCACGTCGTGACAGCGTCGGGTGTAAATGAGGCGTCGCCGGCCCCGATCTCGGCGTCGTAGGTTTCGACGACTGGATTGTGTCCGCGAACGGTCGCGGGCTGATCGACGTTCACCCAGTTGAAAACCTCGAGTTCGTCGCCATCACGAACAACGGAGAGTCGTTCCTGTAGCTGTGGTTTCAGCGCCATTACGCCGACACCTCTTCGAAGTGCTGGGCCTCCCACTCAGAGCGCTGTCGCAGCGCCCGTCGACCACGGTCGGTCAGCTCGTAGTAGTTCGTCCGCTTGTCGAGTTCACCTTTCTCGACGAGGCCCTGCTCAACGAGCGCGTTGAGATTCGGGTAGAGTTGCCCGTGGTTGACCTCGCTTTCGTAGTAGACCTCGAGTTGCTCCTTGATCGCCAGTCCATAGAGTTTGTCAGATCCAGCAATAACGTACAGCACGTCTCGCCGGAATCCAGTTAGCGAAGCAAGCTTCTGTGGCGCACTTGTATCAGTTGCTTCCATATTACTGATTACTAAGAGGTAATACTTCAATGCAGAGACTGCAGATTGACTGTGCAGATCAGGAATCTAGAATGAAAGCCGAGACAGACATCTGTAAGAATAACAAATAGTAGTGTGTGCAGATATCACGACCCATGAGCAGCGTGCCATCTCATTTTCCAACAGTGGTCTAGTAGCTTCCCAGTAGGCGGAAATTCAATTACGTCGGTACGGAGACTACTTTGGAAGTTGACTTAACCAAAAATTATTACTTCTCCAACAACTAGAGGTATAGCAATGGCAACTAGGACGCTGTTTGTAGATAATCGTCTTACTACTTTCCGTAAATGAGTTTAGGACTAAAATAATGTCAAAAGGAAAACTAACACGGCGAGTGGCCCTCGGGATGATAGCTGCCGGCGCATTAGTTACTGTCTCGGAAACATTAGGGTTTTCATCAGTGACGTTGAACCGCGGATACAACATTAATGTGGCCGGCGATCCGGAGGACGAACTACTTGGCTTGCATGATGTCACGGATTCTAATCAGAGCATTTCGATCAGTAATGAGGATGACGAAGCCACTGTTTTCCGGATCACAGATAATTACGGTGGGTTTGAACTTTCGGATATTCAGGTTTCTGTTATTGGGCTGGAGCCGAATGGCGATCCAAATGGACTCGAAGCAACAATCCAATCATCTTCGATCCGCGATTATGACGTGATTTTGAAATGCAATGGGATGGAAAGTTCGTCGAGTGAATCATACTTCGTGGAATTGAACTTTTTTGCATCAGACGATCACGTTTCCATCGATGCAGACCGAACAACATCTCGGCAGATTAGTATTGACTGTAGTTACGACTACGATGACTCGAGTAGTTACAAAGATGCAGAAAGCGGGGACGGTGCTCAACCAAGCGATCCGGAAGGAACAATCGAAAATCCAGGTTCTGTATCGGAAAAAGATGGGGAGTCAGCGAATATTGAATCAGGAGGCGGTGAAGCAGGAAAAGTCGGTTACTCACTTCCTACAGTTCCATTGAGCAATAATTACGAACTTGAAGTGGTGGTGTCAGATATTAAAGGGCCCTGGAATGTTGATGTCGTCAACGAAAACGGAGTGACGTTGGCAGGTCCGTTTGGGCTAAGTTCGGGAGAGAACACTTTCGAAATCTCTGGAGATGACGCTACGGATATTGCCAGCAACCGAGACAATCTCTATTTGATTATTGAGCAAGGAAGTAGCGGAAATCAGAATGTTTCTATCGACTATATAAACCTCCGCGAAGCTTAGTAGCAGATGGTAGCACAGTTTCTTTGATTCGAAATCGGTTGCGAGACCTACGGTCAGTAAGTGCTCTTTTTCTGAACATAATGATTGAGGTACCCACGGCTTCAGCTGTATCTCAGCGCATGGCGTCGAGATCGGCGACGTCGTCGATGTCAGCCATGAGCCACTCGGTCAGCGGCCCGTTGGCGGCATCTTCGGGTACGATCCCAGTTCGTCTGGCCGATCGGCGTTTTTGATGTAGACCGACTCGAGTTCACATGTGATCTGGTTCGCGTGTGGGGACTCGATCTCTGGATGGTCGTAATCGAACGGGTCCGTCGTGCTCATTGGGCTTCCTCCGTCTCGGTTCGGTCACTGACCATGTTGTATGGACGGTACTCTTCGCAGGTACAATTCTTGGGGTGGTGTTGGCAGTCCGCACATCGATCGGTATGGAAGTTCGGATGCTTCGCAATCGACTCGAGGCGTCCCTCGAGATCGTCACACGAAGAGCGTCCAGCAGGACTCTGACAGCGACTGCAGAACATCATCGATCGCCCTCCTTTGGGACGTAGCGTTCGACATCGTCGGCGTCGCCGTGGCGCGGACAGAAGTCGACTGTCTCATCGGTTCGACGCACCGGATTCGAGCACCGATTGCCGGCCGCAGTCGCGGCCACACACTGCGGACGAGAGAACTTGTAGTCCTCGCTCGTGTTGAGAGTCGGTTCGGATTCGGTCTCGAGCGAGGGCGTCGCGGCGCTTCGTGTCGAGTGTGTCTGGGCGTCGTCGCCGAGCAGTCGCGCCACCGTCGCTTCGGCGTTTTGCTGGACCCACTCGCGGGTCACGTCCATGGGATTGTGAGTATGCCAGCCCATCACGTCATCGGGTTCGAAACGATGGGTGCACATCACCATCACGACGATGTCGCCGATCGAGGTCGTACGGACGTTCTCGAGGACCGCTGGCGGGCGCGTTTCGCCGACCTCGAGTGTGGTCTGGTCGATGCTCATCGTTTCACCTCGCTTTCGATGTCCATCCCACGGACTGGCACGTCAAACGCAACGTTGGTCGAATAGAGGTTTGAGAGTTGCTTGAGCAGTTCTTCGGCCTTGCACGGCGCACACTTCTCGACTGCGACCCATTCCTGTTCGAACGGGTTCCAGCGGATACCGTTTGTTCCCTCGGTATCGATCTCGATTTCCATCCCACACAGCTTGCAGTGCTGGTGATCGTCGTGCTCGAGACGTGAGTCGGTGCGTTCGATTACGCCACCGTCGGTTTGGAGGTCGTCATCGATCATCGCCAGTTGTTGTGCAGTCCGACTTGCATGTGTCTCGTCGTCTCGAGTCTCGCCATCGCGAAGGCCGGCGGGATCGGCGTCTCGAGGTGCGGTCGCAACCCGTTCGATGTCGCCTGAGTGCAGATCAACGGTCACGAGTCGGTGTTCGTCAGTCGTCTTCCAGTGCTCGTAGTCGGCCTCGCACGCGAGACACACGAGCATCGATCTGGACTGGTACTCGAGTTGCCCGCCGCAATCCGGACACGTCGTCGCAGCGCCGTCGACGAACACCGATCCAGCGCCGTCGGTCATCACGATTCCGTCGCGGGTCCCGATCGTCGCCGTCTCGCAGTCAGCGTCGTGTTCGTCTTCGACGGCTTCGATTGCTTCCTCGACTTCCTCTTGGGTGGCGTCGTCGGGAACCCCCTGCTCGTTGTCGTCGTCGCTCACGCCGATGCACCTCCGTTCGATCCGCGGCGGAGATACTTCGGATCGTGATCGTCGACGGCCGGGCTCAGATCCAAGTCTTCGGGATCCATCTTCTCGAGGACCTTCTGACTCTTTTCGGAGAGGATCCCGAACGTATGCAGACGCACACGAACCGTCTCCGATGTGAGTGCGTTATCGCAGACTGTCTCGGCGATCTCCGTCGTCGACATATCGTAGCCGTCGTAACACGCCTCGAGGATGTGTGGGTCGTCCCACGGCTTGAGGATCGTCTCGTAGCGCAATCGGCGGCGGACGTCGTCGGCGTCGATCGGTTCGGGGACGAACGCCGCGATCTCGTCGCAGGCCAGCTCGTACTCATCGAACAGATGCTCGAGCAGATCGGTGTTCTCGATCGAAACCGGATAGTCAGTCAGTCGGAGGTCGATCGAGCGTTCGGTTGGCGTCGTCTGTGGGCGATTCGACTGCGTCGTCTGGTTCGAAACGGACATCGTCGTCTCAGTTGCCTCTTGCTGGCCAGTGTGGCCCGATTGTGCACTCATAAGCTATCCCCCGCGACTGCGCCGTCAGCGTGGCTCGAGTCCGATTTCGGACAGCGAGTGATCGTTCCGCAGTCCCGGCAGCGAATCCAGGCGTACTTTTGTTTCGATTCGGCCGTCTTCCGTGGCGTCGATTGTGTCGTGGTTCCGTAGTTTCGACACTCGCCACGGTAGCGGACCTTGATCAACGGTTGACTGTCGTAGTTCTCTCGAGAGAAGTTTTCAGGGCTGCTCATGAGTTTTGACTTCGCTATAGGGCGGCAGTTGCTGGGGCGTCGTGCTCGAGTTCGACTGCCGATCGGCGCTCGGGATCGAAACTCCGGATGCGCTCGAAGCACGCCGACTGGCTGAGGGTTTCGACGTGGTCGTCTCCATCGGCGATCTCTCGCAGGATGAACGGCTCGTCGGCGTCGGGCGTTGCCGGCCAGATGCAGACGGTGTGCTCGTCGCGATCGACGACCAGGACCTCGCCGGCCTCGAGGCCGCTAACGTCGGGGTGGAGTTCGTTGGCCCGGTCCTCCACCGTGTCCGCTGTTGTGTCAGTCTGAGGAACGGTTTCGCCGCCGTCGGTGGCGGTGATCGGGTTGGTCGTTGCGTTAGTCGTCGGGCTGGTCGTCGTGTCGACGTCGGCGGTCGTCTCGATGTCGACCGTCGTCTCCGGCGACGTCCCAGTGAGTTCGCGTTCGCGGGCGTCGATGTACTTGTGTGCGACCGCTTTGTCGGCACTACGGTTGATATGACGTTTCTCGGCTTGCCGGTAGGCCTCGAGTCGATCGAGGTCGGTGATCCCGTCAATCATCGCTTCCCAGACCCAGTTGGGTCGGGAGAGGAACCGAACCGGATTCTCGGGAGCGGCCTCGAGGATGTCATCGTCGCACTGAAAACGGCTGTCGCCCGGATTGTGGGCGTTGACGGTCATTGGTCTCTGACCGTCTCCTCGAGCGTCAGTAAGGAATCGTATCTGCGATCGTAGGTCGGCTCGGCGTCGAGTGTGATGCCGTCGTCAAACGCGTGGCTGGCATCATGATTACTGTTCGCTACAACCGTCTGTTTCCGACTAGACTTAAGTTCGAGTATCTGTAACTGTCGCATGGTTCGTTATTCACTTCCCAGTGGAACACGGACCACTCGCACCATGCCCAAACATGGTGCTTTTGCCAGACAGTAAGTCTCGTTGAATGGTTCGTGCTAATTGATTGGTAGACGTGGAAACACTTATGTTTTTGCATTGTGCAGTTGCACAACGTGCATTAGTCGTGTGCACAACGCTTTTTATCTCGTTGTCCGAAAGGTAATCCAATGTCTCCTGATCGTTACGAACATGACCCCGACTCTGGAGATTTCTCTACGCAAACATCGTCAGCCAAAATCTTGCGTGTTCTTCGTCAGCTTGAGCCAGTTACGACAACAGAACTCGCTGAGGAAATAGGAGTTCATCGGAACACTGCGCGCTACCGGCTCAAGAAGCTCGAGGAGCAAGGGAAAGTCAAAAAAGAGGATTTTGGCCGAACGTTCGTCTGGCAGTCGGTCTGATACTCACGGACATAAATACGTAAAGACATCTGGAACTTTGATTCGGTTGAGTGCAGAGAGAGCAGCATCACGAAGATCGTCAAGCGTCTCGAAC
>NZ_FTNR01000045.1 GCF_900156475.1 Natronorubrum thiooxidans | reverse complement strand
GTGAGTACTGGAGTGGGCGACCCTCTGGGAAACTCGTTTCGCCGCCTCCATTCATACTTATTTCCCTCAGTGAGCCACAGCTCTGGCTCGCTGGGAATTTCGTATTTATTACTGCTCCTCTTACTGCCACCGCTGAATAGCAGATGCGGTGTTATTTTCCGTGTTCTGGCCGAATCGGTAAGCATTGCACAGGACGATGAAGGAAGGCCTGTGGCGTCCGAACCATGTGTATGTCAATCGCGTTGCGAACGTTAGACGACGGTGCCTGGATCAGCGTCAATGATTCCCGTCAGGTGAGCGTAAGCGATGTCTGGACCCTTTCTTGTGGCGTTTTTTGTGAATGTGAACCCGCGTATGTACTCCTTGAGGCGTTCCTCGATGTCCGCGTTGATGACTCGATCGTCGTTGCGGAGGCGGTTGGACAGTGTCTCGAGTGCGGTGTGCGCGATTCGATTACGCGTCTTCCCGTCGGTCGAATCGTTGACGGTGAATTCGAGTCCTATGATCCTGAAGCGGTCCAGTCAGTGCTCGAACCGGAGTGGTAGGCATCGACAGCGAGTGATGCAATAGTTGCCTACTGTCTCGAGTACCAGGGAAAACTGCCGAGAGGGGTGAGATGCGGGGAGAACTGACGGGATAGGGAGAGGGTTATATTCGCCTCATCATAGAACGGGTAGTAATGGTCAGCGACGTCGAGAAGTGGAAGGATGAACTCTATGGAACGGATATCCGTGCAGAGATAGAGCGCTTTGCCGAGGAGGGCTGGGAAGCGATTCCCGATGATGAACACGACGCTTGGTTCGAGCGGTTCAAGTGGTACGGTCTGTATCACCAGCGAGCGGGCCAGGAGTCGTATTTCATGATGCGGATCGGCCCGCCAGGCGGTGTCCTCGAGCCGGGGCAGTTCCGCCAACTCGTCGAAATCGCGGACGAGTTCTCTCGCGGCCCGGCCGAAAACCCCGAGTTCGGAAACGGCTGGATCGACGTGACGACCAGACAGGCGATTCAGCTCCACTGGATTCGACTTGAGGACGTCCCCGAGATTTTCGATCGGCTCGAGGCGGTTGGGCTCTCGACGGTGCAAGCCTGTGGTGACTCCTGGCGGAACATCGTGGGCTGTCCGGTTGCCGGCAAGGACAAACATGAGCACGTCGACGCTGATGCGCTCGCAACTGATCTCCACGATACGTTCAAGCGACACGACGAGTACTCGAACCTCCCGCGGAAGTGGAAGGTCTCAGTGACGGGCTGTGACGAAGGCTGTGGGCAGGGCGACATCAACGACTTGGCGTTCGAGCCTGCCCAGAAGGAGATTGACGGGGAGACCGTGACGGGATACAACGTCCGCGTCGGCGGTGGACTCTCGCGCAACGAACCGCGGTTTGCCCGCAATATCGACGTCTTCGTGACGCCGGAGCAGGCGGTCGACGTCGCGGGTGGTCTCTCCGGACTGTTCCGCGATCACGGTGATCGTGAGAACCGCTACAACGCCCGCATGAAGTTCCTCGTCGACGAGTGGGGGCCGGAGAAGGTCCGCGAAACGCTGCAAGAGGAGTACGTCGACTTCGAACTCGAGACGTCTGGAGAGGACCTTCGAGACTCGTACTCGTACAACGCCGGTGAGGCCGACGGGAAACACGACCACGTCGGTGTCCACGAGCAGGACGACGGCAACTATTACGTCGGGCTAAACGTCCTCGTCGGGCGAATCGGCGTCGACGACGCCTACGAACTCGCCGACGCAGCTGATACTCATGGCTCGGGTGAAGTGCGACTGACACAGCGCCAGAACATCATCTTTACCGACGTCCCCGCCGAGAATCTCGACGAGTTGCGCTCGGAGTCGGTGCTCGAGGACTACAGTCCGGATCCGCATCCGTTCCAGCGGGGTTCGATCGCCTGTACGGGGACCGAGTTCTGTTCGCTGTCGATCGTCGAGACGAAAAATCGGCAGGTTCGGTTCGGCCGCTGGCTCACGGACAACGTTTCCCTCCCCGATGGGGTCGACAACTTCCACATTCACCTCTCGGGATGTACGGCCTCGTGTGCCCAGCCGCAGATCGCCGACGTTTCCCTGCGAGGGATGAAGACGCGCAAAGACGGCGAGCCGGTCGAAGCACTCGACATCGGACTCGGTGGCGGACTCGGGGAGAACCCGCAGTTTGCCTCCTGGGTCGCCGAACGGATCCCGGCGGACGAAGTTCCCGGAGCGATCGCGAATCTGATCGAGAACTTCGCCGAGGCACGCGACGGCACCGAGAGCTTCCGTGAGTTCGTCGCCGCTCGAGACGACGCCGAACTCGCCGATCTGATCGAACCGGAGGAGACGGACTACGACGATCCGTACATGCACAACACGAAACGGACCTGGTACCCCTACGCCGAAGACGACGATCTCGACGAGAGCCCAGCACCCGCGCGGGCGGATGGAACGCCGATTCCGTCCGACGATTAGGGCGTATCGGTCCTGAGTCGAGAGCAGGGTGTGCTCGTAGTTTCCCGTGCTATCGACCGCCGCTGACCTCATATCGGCCCGGAACCTATTCTCAATCTGTTAATTACCGGGATCTCGGCGTTCGTAGTTGTGGCAATATTTGTTGAGAACTGCTGTACGACTCGCTCGTGGATCGTCTCGAGGGCATACGGAAATCTTCGATTCTCGAACCACTTCCCCTCGAGGCAGGTCACGCTGTTATGGCTCCGCTCAATCGTGTTGACCGTGACCCTACCTGACGATCATGACGGGTGTCGGGGCTCGCTTGACGACGGTTTCCGCGACGCTGCCCAGCAGGAAGCGTTCCGCTCCCGATCGGCAGTGACTGCCCATCACGATTCTGTCGACGTCGTGGTCGTCACTGTACTCGATGATCACGTCCGCCGGCTTTCCGAACTCGAGGACGGTTTCGATCTCGGTGTCGGAGTCGGCTGCGAGTTCGCGAGCCTCTTGGAAGACTTCTTCGGCGTTCTCCTCGGCCTGTTCGTGCCACTCGCGCCAGTATTCGATCGACACCGTACCGGGCGGTGCGCCGTCGTGAAACTGCGGGCGCATCACGTCGATGATGCCGAGTCCCGATCCAATCGGGTCCATGACGTGTAAGACCGTGATGGCTGCGTCGGGATAGTCCGTCAGCGCCACCTCCAGTGCTTTCGTCGAAAGCGGTGAGCCCTCGGTCGGGACGAGCACGCTCTTTGTCATGCGTTATCAAATGACTGCGAGGGAGAAATAGCCACAGTTTGTATCGCAGCTCTCGAGAACTGATAGGGGTTCTCGTAGCCGTTCAGCGGGTTACGGCACGGAAACCGAGCCACGGAACCTGCACAGCTGGGCAGCGATACCCGGCTGGCGACGAGAACCCCTATGAACTGTACTGGGTCCCGTTTCGTCCGCCGTCTCGCTTCACCAGCTAAGGGATCGGCTCTCGTTGTGATCGCTGTGGCTCGCGGCGATCGTTGGTCCCGACGCAGTTCGAGTCGTTCCAAACGCGGTCCGGCGCTCTCGCATTCCGATCTACGCGTTCGGTATCGGCCTCTCGGACTGCGTTTTGGGGTCGACGTGTGACGTCGTTCTCCGTTTGCGAACGGACGCTAGAACGCGTCGGTTTCGACCGTAATGTCGGCGTGGAGTTCCTCGCGAAGCGCTGCGTGAACGTGACAGAGTTCTTCGCCGCGTTCGATTAACTCGTCGGGTTCCTCGATGTCCGCTTCGATAGAGAGCACGAATTCGATCGCCTCGAGGTGGTCTTCGTCGTCCAGCGTTGCCTCCGCGTCGATCGTCATTTGACCGGGGTCGTCGTAGCCGGCCTTCCGTGCGCCGAGGCGGACGGCAGGGAGGAAACACGAGGCGTAGTCGGCAACGAGCACCGCGTTCGGGTTCGGCCCCGTCTGTTCCATCGGATCGATCTCGAGTGTGAAGTCGCCGATGTCGCTTTGCGTCTCGTATCCGTCCTCGCTGGTCGTCGTCAGGGCAATATCGTCCATTTCTATATTGTGCAATCATCACCATATAATGAAATATCTTGTGACTCGCTCGAGTATATATAGGGCGTGGTCTCGATCGAATTCTGGCATTGTGTTCATCGCCAAAATGGCGATATATGCTCGATTTATCGGGAAATAACTGCCTGATTGCATCAGTCTACACGGAGCAACGTTGGTAGGGAACAATCGATATATTCAAATATGATGGCATCTAGTTGCCACTAGAGTAAACAATACTATGGGCAGAGATCATTAGGTCTCGAGGGGGATGCAGTCGCGTGTCAAAACCACGATCGAGTTCTTCGGGCCACAGTGGTTCGGGTCGACGATGGGCACGGGTGTGCTCGGTATCGCCTTGTCGTTGATTGCGACACGAATTGATCGCCTCTCGCGCCTCAAGTCGCGGGAATCATCGAACAGGTCAGTAAAACGGTAGCTTTGGTCTGATACCACTCGTCACACAGATCTTACGCTCTTAACACTGTGTTTTTATAGGCGGTGCTGAAATCGCATTTAGCTAATCACAGGCGCTAAGCCCCCGTCCTCAAGGAGTACCGCAGTCCGCGTAAGCGGACAAGGAGCGCAGTAGGGAGGGGATACAGCGCCG
>NZ_FTNR01000039.1 GCF_900156475.1 Natronorubrum thiooxidans | reverse complement strand
CGAGAGCGTCGCGGAGGTCGTCGAGGGTGGCGGCATCAAGCGTGGACATACCCTATAATCACACTCTAGCCTAAAGAATATTCAGCCGACAGTATGAGAAGTTCTGTTAAATGTCGACACACTTGACGACTACTCGCCCGAATTCCTTCGTCATGTTGCCAGCTACGCTGAGGAACTCGCTGAATACCAGGCACACGAAGAACGGCTTGCTAGAGAAGCAAATGAAAGTGAGGTCAAAGAACGGCCAAGCAATCGTCCGCGGACATCCCGTCAAAAGCGACACTCACGACCAAGGAGATCAACGACGACTGCTACTACGACTGGCAGTGGCGAGGGGGCGATAAAATCAAATCCAAGTACAAAGGGACAGTCAACCCCAATAAATGGCTCTGGTGAATCGCCATGCTGCGCCGAGTTGTAGTGTCTCGCTATCCTCCTGAGACCGGCCAATCAGTTCGTCACCACTAGGTTCCTCGAGGGTGCAGTTACAATCGTTCCAACGTGATATCTCGAGCAATGTGCTTTCTTACCAGTAGGTGGTAGCACGGTTTCTTTATTCAGTGTGAGGTATGAAACTCGCGTTCAGTACAGGGGAAGGCGGTACCAGAGTAGCTATCCATCTCTCGGATCGGTGTCAGAAACTGACTGCTGCATATAGAGAATGTTCCTTGCACGTGACTTTGACACGTACAGGATTCTTGCACAGGAGGAATCGCTAGAGTGTGTTATAGAGACCTATCTAAGAGCGCAGTCTGGGTTGAACTCAGTTTTTAGCGTTCTGCATTCTCTCGATACATTGGATTTTTATCATTCGAGTGTGGCATGTGTTGATATGAATGCTGAAGAAGACGAAAATCGTTATCTCTCTGATTCTCCTATCGAAAATGTTGATGAGGACGAGTTCCGGCACCAGGAGTATGTTGATACTTTGGAGCGGATGGTTGAAGACGCGGATCCGCCGTGGAACATCGGAGTGTTCGGAGAATGGGGATCCGGGAAGACCTCAATCATCCGGATGCTATACTCCCGTCTTCGAGACGCGGAGACCGATTACGTCTGCGTAGAATTCGATGCGTGGAAGCACGCCGAAGAATCGATACGAACCGACCTACTACTGAATCTGGACCAAGCGATCGGCAATAGGACCGGTCAGACTGACGAAGAAGGCAGTGATGCCGTACTTGGCGAGGATAAGATTACGCGGAAACTCTACGATATTGAGGAGGAACAACGTGGGGAAGATTTGTCTGCTTGGGAAGAGGCAGAGCGAATCATTACGGAGTCCCCACTCGTTGGCGGTACTACTCTCCTCATATTGGGTATCATCATAGTTGGGGCTATGGTGAATCTACTAAACATTGTAGGTCTTGTTGAGATCGCGGATCCAACGATTTCCTCGATTAACAGTATTCTAAGTGCATTTCTCTTCCCGTTATTCGTCTCTGTGTTCATCTTTATGGCTGGAGAAGTACGACAGGCGACCACTGCTCTTCGACGAAAACACCCCCGTAAGGAATGGTCGGGGGCGTACGAACAACTGTTCGATGATATTCTTGAGGAGACGGATGCGGATAAGGTCCTGATCTCAATTGATAACCTGGATCGGTGTGAGAGCGATACAGTCTACGATGTCCTAGTTTCATTGAAAACCTTCCTACAGAGCGAAGACTGTATCTACATTGTTCCGTGTGATGACCAGGCGCTTCAGAGCCACATCGAATCGATCGATACTGAAGGAGATTACTTCGAGGTGCAACTTAACGAGCGCGAGTTCCTGCGTAAGTTCTTCCAGACCCACATCCGGATTCCAGACTTCATCGATGAAGATATCGAGGAATATGCCAAATCTCAAAACCAGGAACTAGCGGAGCCATTTGACGACGCCGTCTTGGATGTAATTACGAAGGCGTATGTCCGGAATCCGCGCAGGATCAATCAGTCTTTGAATCGGCTGACAACGCTCCGAATCCTCTCTGAACAGATGGAGGAGGCTAACCACTTGACTAATGGAAGACTCACCGACAACTTGGACTTCCTAGCCAAGATAATGGTTCTTGAAGAGGACTACCCCTCATTCTACAGAGAGTTACAGGATGATCCACGCCTCTTGGAAGACGTGAATGACTACTTCCGAGGAGATCTACCGGATGGAGATCGTAAGGATCGTACTGAGAAACTATTGGGGAACGGTGAAGAAGGGTTGGAAAGTGAGACAGAGTTAGAGCGGTTTCTGCGTTCGACTCTTCGTTGTACGGTGGATAATCCCAAGCCGTTCCTCCAGCTGGGAGAGCCATCGTTCGCAAGCGCGCTTTCCGATAGGGATGCACTGATCCAGAACCTTCGCACCAACCAGGAGGACGAGGTCCGTGAAGAGCTTCAAACCGTAAAGCTGGACAACCAACCGTTCACCCCGTATCTTGCCGCGATTGATACTACCTTGGACGATTACACGCGGGAAGGTCGAGAAGGTCCGCTCTTCTCTACGATAAACACCTTGGTAGCTGTCTTTGACGAACTCGGAGAAGAAGGTCAAGAGAATGTTGCCGGGGTTCTGGGAGCATATCTTGTTCTTGATCAGGTGCGGGATTTCTACACTGATTTTGATCCTGAGGAGTTCTTCCCAGTGGTCCTCAACATCCCGGATCCGGATCAGAAGATGGTATTCGAACGATTTGCTGCAACTGTAGCCACGGATGGTGAATTACGGGAAAACGTCTTGGAGGTGTTCGTTGAAAATGCTGAGGATGTCCCGCGAACGGCTGCCAAAAGTCTGTGTTCGTCCCTCCTAAACTTGGGTAATAGTGAACTTGAGGGTGCGCTTGATACCTTGAGTCGTGGGGAGGAGTCGAAGAAGTTGGTTACGCCGAAGTTGTTGGAGCGTGCCGCAACATTTGTAACGTGGGATGGGAGGCGGAACCGGTTCAATGAAACCGAGCACTACAAACAGTTCGATAGTCAGGCCCAGCCGCGTGGACGGCAGTACTTCGTCGAAGAACTTCTCAATCTGGAAAGTGACGTGGATAACGAGAATGAGGGTCAGTATTATAACCAGCTCCGGCAGGAGCTGAGTCAGTTAGAGGGGCAGGTCACCTTAGATACCGGTTCGCGTTTGTTCCGTGAGTTGAAGCAGAGGGTATCCTCTTCGGGTCAAGATGTGCATATGGTGAAGGTGGCTATCAATTTCTATGAGTCATATGATGCAGGTACCCGTGAGGACTTTGGAGATTGGGTTGCTGACCTACTTAGTCGATGGAATCAGCGGAACACCCAGCAGATCATCAACCACGCTTCGAACCAAGAAGTGGATATCCTCGACGATAAACAAGCCGTGGAGAGTGTTCTAGACCGAGTTCCGGAGCCTCTTAGCAATGCTAATTGGGTGGCGGAGACTCTGATCCCTGCTATCCCCGAAGAGTATGATGACCAGCTCTTCGAAATGGTGAAACGGCTTACAGAGGATAATGATCATACGCAAAATCTGATGGCTGCCCAGATTTTCTCGGAGTATCCGGACCGATTTGAGGAGGTCCAAGATCCTGTCTTGGAGTGCTGTCAGCGCCGGATTAGCAGCGCCAACACCAATCAGACGAAGACTTATCTTCGGGCTGAGGCAGCAGCGTATAATCGGTTGGAGGATCCAGACAAGGAAGGATTCATCAAACGATTGGATTCGCTCTTGTCCGGCGATCGGAATGACCACCAGGCCTTCGAAGATATTTGGAATCAGATTGAGGGTAAGATCGAGCCGGATCGGAAGATGACTGTAGCCAGAAATCTTCGGAGTCAATTGCGGTCGGAGCTTTCAGGGAACCCTCAGCATAACCGACTCTTCCCGTTGGTCGATGTCTTCAGTTCGCTTGTACAGACGGGACATGTTGATGAGGATGATGGCGAGTGGGTGGTTGAACGCCTTTCCGATACATTCGAAGGGAGCAATTTGAACAACAACCACGTTTCGACCCTTATCGACAAGCTGGCAGAGTTCCCCGAATACTACGGTAAAGAGGAGCAGACCTTGACACGGCTTGAGAGCCTGATCGGGAACAATAATAATAACCGGATCCACCAAAGCGCTAAGAATCTAATCGATGCCTTGGAGAAAACCGGAGAAATTGACGGAAAATAGGTTAGAAGGGGCCTAGGAACGACTGAACACGTAGACAGAATCGTCCAATTGTCCAATTGCTGCTGCGCCTGGGCTTTCACAGCGAACCTGCAATATCACTGGCGGAGTCAACCTGAGTGATCAGAATCCGTCCTCGTTCGTCATCTGCATCTGCCGTTCAGTAGACCCCGTGGCGGAAACCGACCGATAGCCGATTCGCGCTCTGTATCTTGCACAGCAGCGAGAACATCTATTGTAACTGGTAGAATGTCCAGTGGGCAGTTCGTAGACGTAGTTACCGAACTGCCTGGTTCAGTTTCAACTACAGTTCAGAATGAAAAATCGCGCTACTATCTATTGTTACAGTAGGTCGCCGCTATCTAGTGATTCATCAGAGCCCAATAAATGATAAATCCTCTCAAGGGTTCGACAACAGAGACTCGACTCGAACACCCCGGGTGTCGAGTGTAAGCACTCGAAGACACCAACTAGAGGTCCCCTCGCGGATAGATAGCTTTACAAGAGAAACGGGGTCGAAAACTCAGCCATCTGGGACCCCAGGTGTCGAGTGTAAATAGAAAAATGGCACTATATTTTCACGTCAGAAAAACGTTGATCAGACTTGATAGCAGACTGTACAACTTCTGGATCCTCAAGTAGGTAGTAGAAGTTCGTCATTCCTTTGCCACGACCACGACCGACACGATCTGTGATCCCCAAAATATCGAGGAACACCTGTTCATTCAGTCTGTCAGCCATCCGGCGCTGAGAGAGTGCATCTATGTCGAGCGTCTTCGTGAGCTGTTCGTACTGCTCGTAGATCTCGCGGGTGGAGAACTCTTCTTCCTTCAGACCATCTGCAAGTGACGAGAGTGCGTAGACAGCTGCCTTCGATTGAGTCGGCTGGTCTTGAAGTAGTTTCGAGAATCGATCGATATCCGCCTGTTCACGGGCATCCCTGACGTGCTCTTCAAGAACCTGGTCACTACCATCATCTTTCGCAAGTTCACCTGCGTTTCGAAGAATGTCAAGTGCTTTTCGAGCATCGCCGTGTTCCTGTGCAGCGAACGCGGCAGCCAGTGGGATCACCTCATTACTAAGAACGTCCTCCTGAAAGGCGTCTTCTCGATGACGCATAATTTCGCGCAACTGATTTGCATCATATGGAGGGAAAATAAACTCACGCTCCTGCAGACTACTGAGGACTCGTTCATCGAGACTATCTTTGAAAGTAATCTTGTTACTGATAGCGACTATCCCGACTTTGCACGACTCGAGTTTACCAGCCTCCCCAGCTCGAGAGAGTTGCATTAGCACGTTGTTCTCCTGGAGTTTGTCTATCTCGTCGAGGATGATGATGACAACATCATGCAACTCGTCAAGAATCCTCCAGAGCCGATCGTAGTACGCGTTTGTAGACAGTCCAGAAAGTGGCACAGAGATATCTGTTTTTTTTGGGTCATTGAACGACCGGGCAAGCTTTATTACCACTTGCGTTTCTGTCGTCGTCTGCGTGCAGTCGATATACGCTCGATTTAGGTGTGTTCCCTCTTTCTGAGCGAAACGTTCGGCACTCTGAGTAACGTGTTTGGCGACTAAGCTTTTTCCTGTCCCTGTTTTGCCATAAATCAGCGTATTCCGTGGCTTACCTCCTTGAATTGCTGGATGGATACTGTTTGCAACATTCGAGATTTCATCGTCGCGACCAATGATTCTCTCCTCGTCCGGAATGTGTTCGATATCAAGAAGCTCCTTGTTCGCGAAGATCTGGTCTTCGCTTTGCCAAATTGAATCAAGAGAGCTCTGTGTCTCGTCGCTCATCCTTGTGATTGACCTCCGAGAGTCCACTTCACTGTTACACACGACGGTCGGTGTCCTATATAAATCTATGTGCTCTTTCCACACCAGGTGTCGAGTGTATCCTTCAATAAACAGTAGATATAGATGTTCTAAGCAAGAATAAAATAGACTGTTGCTATTAAACAATAAGAGGTTCTCAAACCCCGTGTGTCGAGTGTAACAGTTGACATGATCTGATCAACGTACCCCGGGCGTCGAGTGTAACAGTTGATATGTGCGTGTGAGTCACCAACGGCAGCTCAAAATCAGATCGGAGAGTAGATGTCGACGATCGCGAGAACACACACACCCCGGGTGTCGAGTGTAAACTGACAAAATAGTGGGTAGCTAGTTCTCTTAATGATGATTCTGTATGAGTCTCTAAGTAGAGAATTCCTGCAATGGGAGTGTTGAAGAACAGCTGTGATTAAGATTCCACAGTACTCTACTACTACTAGCTAGAAACTAATTATATAGTTTATTGTTCCGGTAGTATTTGAGATACAGAATCGCAATACATGGGTGTAGAAGTTGTAACTTAAGATCGGAATCAAACGTGTCTTTATATGCTCTTCAGGAGTGTAGCTGAGACGTGAAATTCTAGAAGTGTTCGTAGATCTGCTTGCATGGTCTCTCCGTTATTTTCTTTCCTTAGGGCGAGAGCACGTCTAATTCCAGCATTGCCTCCTTCTCTGAACGACCCAGAAATAAACTATACCGTCCAATCTCACTGGTTTACACTCGACACCCGGGGTGTGTGGGGTGCATCATCTTACGGTAGCGAGGAAATCCCATGCTTCATTATAGACAACCTCACCAGTAGCATCGTGAATTAGGTTCGGCGTCTACTGTGGTAGAGAATACCAAAATATGCGCCCACGGTAGTAGTACGGAGTTTTATAAGTCTTAAATACGTCTTTTTTACCGACTTATGACGGATCCAAAGGAATCCATCAATATCGAGAATGTCGTGGCGTCGACTGGCATCGGGCAGGAACTTGACCTCCAGAGTGTCGCAATGGACCTCGAGGGGGCTGACTACGACCCTGAACAATTTCCTGGACTCGTCTACCGTACCCAGAATCCCAAGTCCGCTGCACTGATATTCCGGTCGGGAAAAATCGTCTGTACTGGTGCAAAAAGCACTGATGACGTCCATGAGAGTCTGGAGATCGTCTTCGATGAGCTCCGTGACCTCCATATTCAAGTTGAGGAGGATCCAGAGATTATCGTCCAGAACATCGTCAGCAGTGCTGACCTTGGCCGCAATCTCAACCTGAACGCGATCGCGATCGGGCTCGGTCTCGAGAATATCGAGTACGAACCAGAGCAGTTCCCTGGACTAGTCTATCGACTTGACGAGCCTGAGGTCGTTGCCCTCCTCTTTGGCTCCGGAAAGCTGGTCGTCACTGGTGGGAAGAGGGTAGATGACGCCAGGCAGGCCGTCGACGTGATCGTCAAGCGTCTCGAGGATCTCGGCTTGCTCGAGTGACGCCGACCAGATATCGTGAGACTCGGCGCTATGGTCGTATGGGGCTGCAAGGTAGCCGAGATCGATACCCCGCGATTCCGCTGTATCACTGCGGCGAACTGATCTGGATGGCTCGAGCACGCTCACGGAGCGACCCATGGTGAACTACCCCTCCCTACTCGCTCACTCCGCGATGCTCCATTCGCTCCTTGAGGAAGGGGAATTCTCGCCTCATTTCTGGTAAAGCGCTGTGGAAGGACGTCGATCCGGTCCTCGAGCAGACAAGACAAGCGACGCTCGCCGCATTCAATACTGGCATCCTTGAGATGCGCAGCCCCGACGCAATCGCGTGGTCTGGCGACTGACCGTACACTGGGCGCGACTCATGTCACTCGAAACTGCGTGCCCAGCCGCTGTGTTGTCGATTGTGTGAAGTGAACTGTAGAAACGAGTTTCTGAACCAGTCAGATATTCAGTCATACATGACTAGACAAAAATAGGACTGAGGGTTATTATTATACGCTGAACAGGCGCAATACCACGGGCTTCAGCCCGTGGATACGCGCCGTCACTTGTGAGTATTCCCATGCATTCCACTTTGTTGGAATTTCTATCGACATGTTCAATTGACACCACGCTGTACTGTGAAACAGGATGAACTCGACACACACTCATCGCG
>NZ_FTNR01000033.1 GCF_900156475.1 Natronorubrum thiooxidans | reverse complement strand
ACAGCAGCGAACCTACGGCACGGCAGACCTGCCGTGCCTCGGTAGTAATGACCATATTCTAAATAGGATGTCACCGGAGAAAACTGTCTTTCAGGTACTTTGGCAACTACTGTGAAGACGCGGGAATCCCACGGCACCGCGCCGCCGGGTTGGGATATTATGGTTTGCAGTCTACCACCTCTCTCCGAGGTTGGAATCCGCGGGAGAGGTCGTGAAGGTAGACTCCGGGCTGTGCCAACCAGCCGGTACTCCTATCCCCAGACACCTGCCCGGAAGACTCGGAGTTACTTCGGTTCAACTCGAGACGGATGTTCTCCGCCCCGTTCACGTCTGCGTTGAACGCTGCATCACACTCTTCACACACGTACAAGCCACGTTCAACACGCTGATTGTCGTCTTCCCTCCCACAGACACAACACGTCTTACTCGTGTTGCGCTCTGAAACTTCTACGACTTCGATACCCTCAACCTTCGCCTTGTAGGTGAGGATGCTGGTGAAGCGGTCGAATGCCCACCCGTGCAGGTCGAGGTTGCCGTGGCGGCCCCAGTTCTTCGACTCGCCGTTCTCGTCCTCTCGAACACCAGCTAGTCTGCCGACGTTGATGCGACCAACCCTCTTCTCAACACACCGCTCAACGATGTGCTTCGCTAAGGAGTGAAAGAAGTGGGTACGGCGTTCTGACCACTTGTGGTGAAGTCGGGTTGCTGTTTCGCCACCTGAATCGTCGCACTTCGAGATTTCTTTCGGGAAGTAGTAGCCGTCCTGTTTCAGACGATTTCCCGGGTACAGGTCGGCTTCTTCCGTGCTGTACGCAACGGCGGCGAAGTTACAGATGCCGAGGTCGACACCTGCCGTCTTAGTACCGGGTGCGGTGGGCGTCTCAATCTCGTCTTTGCAGACAAGGTGTAGTTCCCATCGCTCGTTCGCTCTGTCGTAGACGGCCCTGACTTGTTGCAGGTTCTCAACCTCTACGCCGGGACGGGTTTCGTATTCGACCAGGATGTACTCCCACGCTTTGGGGTGTTCCTTGTGATTCGCGCCTTTCGAGAGTCGGACGCGGTTGTTTTTGGTGTCGTGGCGGATGCCGTTTTGCTTCCACGTCACCGTGCTACGCGGGTGTTCTTCGTGGACGCGGCGACCGTTATTGTCGTAGTAGTTGCGTTTGCGGTAGCCGGGCGGATTCGCTCGACTGTCTGACTTCCTCTTCCCGTACCACGAGTTGAAGGCTTCAGCGAGTTCCTCCAGAACACGCTGACTGGACTGACTGTGCAGTCCCTTGTACTTTGGATAAACTTTCAATTCGTCTTTGAGGTCGCCGTGGTCAGGAATCTCGCCCGTTTCTTCCCAGACTTCTCGGGAGTGGTAGTTCGCAACGTTCCAGAGTTTACTGGCCGACCATCCGTGTCGGTCGAGCGGTTCCTCTACTTGGGAGTGGTTGAGGATGTTCGCTCGGTGAGTGCGGTGGACTTCCAGCATCATAAAACGTCTGTATAACCGCTTATCCTCGCTTGTCTTGTAAAATCTCGGATTGAAGGTGGTGGAATATCCTGCCGTGCTGTTCTCGGTGGTTGGCGTCGTTATGTGACGGCGCGTATCCACGGCGTGAACGCCGTGATATTGCGCCTGCTCCTCGTATAATTCGCGGAATTCTCACGAGCAGTCGGTACATGGATCACGTACGATGCACCACGTTCGGCAGCACATGATATCCATCACCAGTATAATAGTGTTAGCGAACAAACACTGAGAGTTCACACAACTACTAAGAGGTGTGTTACCGTTTATCTATGGACAATGCGTGAGAACATCGAATTTGAGGCAGATGGTGCCACGCTACGCGGATGGCATTACACCCCTGATAACGCAGACGAGCCGGTCCCGACGATCGTGATAGCACACGGCTTCTCGGCAGTCAAGGAAATGTATCTCGATAAGTTCGCCGAAGCGTTTGCCGAGGCCGGCCTCGGCTCGATCGTCTTCGACAATCGGAACTTTGGCGAGAGCGACGGCGAACCCCGCTACGAGATCGATCCATACCAGCAGGTGCGAGACTATCGACACGCCATCACGTATGCGGAAACGCTTGAGGACGTCGATACCGACCGAATTGGCGTCTGGGGGACGAGTTACAGCGGTGGACACGTGCTTACTGTTGGGGCATGGGATAACCGCGTTGACTGCGTGGTTTCACAAGTTCCGCTGACGGATGGGCTGTACAACCTCCGACGACTCGTCCGCGCGGATTTCATCGGTGACTTGCGGGAGCAGTTGAATGAGGACCGCCGTGCTCGATTCCAGGGCGAGGACCCAACATACCTCCCAGTCGTCTCTGAGGATCTGCTCGGCGACGCCGCCCTTCCTACCCAGGATTCCTACGAGTGGTTTACCGAGACAAAAGAGCAGCGCGCACCGAACTGGGAAAACGAGGTCACGCTCAAAACGATCGAAATGATGAGTGAGTATGCCCCTAAAGACCATGTTGAAGAAATCAGTCCCACGCCGCTCCGGATGATCATCGCCAACGGAGACCATCTGGCAGTTAAGGACGCAGCGTTCGAGACATACGAGCAAGCCCGCGAACCGAAAAGTATCGTCACCCTAGATGGGGGGCATTTCGACGCATACACGGAGGCGTTTGACGAGGCGAGCACAGCCGCGACCGACTGGTTCGTCGAACATCTCACTCCGTAGGCAGCGCTCCTCGCTTGGGTTCGCCGACGTGGTCCTTTACCCTAGTAGATTTTGGGGTTGATCTGCGTAGTGTGGAGGTACCGACTCGGTAGTAGACGGCCACATAGCCGCCTTCTTTTACAGATGAACATGGCGAGTGCCTGGAGCTCGACTCCGAAGCAGTCCCTCTCCCCTGGGTTTGTATTGACGCTGTGCGTTCCAGCCGAATCCGTGTAGGTTGTTAACGCAGAACGACATCACTGCAGGCTGGCTTCGAGTATAGTAGTGAGCTAGAAATCACGCTCAGAGAAGAATTCGAGATAGCTGAGTAACGCCTTCAAAGTCAGTGAGGCGAGATGGTTCTCGAGGTTGTCGGAGGCGATTCTGAGTGTATTGGAATCGGAACGAGGTAGGGAAGGACGTCGGCGAATACGTGCACTGTCGCGTACCCACATGCGCGACATGGACAGATCCAGCTACCTAGTCGTCTCTGTCCCTGCCCCGCTTGGCGGCCATTCTCCTGGCCCACCCAAGCGGGTTTGAGATCCTCTCGAGGACGCTTTGTTTTGGTGGCGTCTACGAAATCTCGAGTGCTTTGACGGCTTCGCACGGTTCGACACCGTACTCGAGGAGGCGATCGGCGGCCATCCACAACGTCGTTGAGCGGCGGCTCGAGGGCAGCCGGGGAGATGTCTTCCGCGTCGGCGAACCGCTCGTTCTGGGCAGCCAGCACCACAACTCCGTAGTCTAGTTGCCGGCGGTCGAACTCGAATCGGTTTCGTGTGGTCGATCGATCATCGGTTCCGCGACTCGTCTTTCGCATCCGAATCCTTCCAGTCGCCTTCCTTTCCTTTGCGGAATTCGCCCTTCGCCTGGCGTTCTCGCGGCCACAGCGCGATCGCGAGCAGCGCGACGTAGAACGCGACGACGGCCGCGATCACAACCTGTCCCTGGATTCGAGCGATCGCGGCGGTTTCGATCCAGTCTTCACGCGCCGCGAACGCGGTCACTCTGAAGACCCACGCGACAAGGAGGACGCCGAGCAGCGCGAGATACACGCGCTGCAGGCGGTTCGCAAGGGCCTCCTGCATCGATACTTTCACCGTGGGATCACGGTAGTCCTGACTCAATTCTACTCGCCAGTCGGTGTGTTCGACGTCTCGTGACGGGTCTAGGGCAGTTGCGAGCAGATTCTCTTGAAGCATCCGAACGCGCGCCCGAAAGACATCGTAGTCCCGGTACCGCCGCGCCTCGATACCGAGGAAGACTGTGACGACCACGATTCCGATCAACAGGATATAGTGAGGGTTGTCGGGACTTGAGAACGCCCACGTCAGGATCGCCGCCATCACGGTCACCGCCCACGTCGTCGTCTGGTCGAGGCGCTGTCGCCACGTATCCACCCGGCCGAGTTCGCCCCGGTACGCGTGGGCCATCACCGAGCCGAGGCCTGTGCTCTCGTCGACCATTTCACGGCCGATCTCCCTCTGTTCGGGCGTCGTCGGGTCGTGCGTATCGTCGTTCGAATCTGCCATGCGCAACGGACACTGCCCCGTCTGATAAGCGAATGCGGCGCCGGTGTGAAACTAATGGAAATACAAATGTTGTTCGAGCTACTTTCGATCAGCAGCGATCTCATCAAACGACATGAACTCGACTCCTGGCTTCGATTGCATATGTCGAATAAGCTGTTCCAGGTGACATCCTCCGCGCCGTAAACGGCGCGGCTTCCCGTACCGCAGGTGGGATATTTGCTGGTCTACGACACAACCTGCTCTCTCGTGTGAAACGTCCCGCTCTCGCGGTCGAACAGGTGTACCGATGGCTGTGCCACACAGCCGTTACTCCTATCCTCACCGTGAGGACTCGGAGTTATCTTCTGGCGCATATTCTCCGCCCCGTTACAATCCGCGTTGGCTACCAACTCACACGACGAGCAGACGTACAGACCACGTTCGACACGGTTCGACTTCGTGTCGTCGCCACACCGTGAACACATCTTCGAGGTATCCCACTCGTTCTCTTTCAGCACCTCGACACCACGAATCTCGCCCTTGTATTCGAGATACTGGTAGATGCGGTCGAACGCCCACGTGTGGATTTTCTTGTTGCCGGTCTTGCCCCAGTCGGACTCTCGCACGTCTTCGGGCCAGCTCACCGCGAGCGTTCCAACACCGCGTTCGACACACTCCGTGATGATGGCGTCCGTAAGCGTGTGGTAGAAGTGTGTCTCTCGATCAGCGAGTTTCCGGCGTGCCCACATCGACTTCTCTGAGGGGCCGTTCTCACCCTCCGTGTCATACTCTGCTCGGGTGAAGTAGTGTTTGTCCTGTTTGAGCGAGTTGCCGGGATACAGGACGTATTCGCCGGGGAATGCGACAGTGGCAATGTTCTTGATGCCGAGGTCGATTCCTGCCACTTCGTCGCCTGCGGAATCGTTGGTTTCGAGTTCGACTTTGCAGACGAGGTGTAGTTCCCACTCGTCACCATTCCAGACGGCGCGCACGTTCTGCACGCTGTTGACTTCTGTGAGGTCAACGTCTGGCCGGGTCTGGTACTCACAAAGGATGAAGTCCGACCAGTTCTCTTTCAGGTTCGAGCCTTTCGAGAGTCGGACGCGGTTGTTCTCGGGGTCGTGTTTGAAGCCGTCTGCTTTGAACGTGACCGTACTTTTGGGTCGGGTGTCGCCGTGTTTGCGGTAGCCGGGCGGATTCGCCTCGTCGTCTTTGTGTCGCAGGTCAAACCACGACTGGAAAGCGTCAGAAAGTTCTTCGATGACTTTCTGACTGGATTGTGCGTTTAGGTCTTTCCAGCACGCTTGGTTCTTCATATACGCTTTGAGCGTCCCTTCATCGGGAATCTCGCCGATTTCATCCCAGATGCGGTCGGCTGTCCAGCGTGCGACGTTCCAGATCTTCGAGGCGGAGTCTCCGAGCAAATCCAGGTCATCGCAGACCTGTCGCCGGTTCTGAATGGAACCAACATAGGTGAATGGAACCAACATAGGTGCGAGTGACCTGAATCGCCATACATAGCCTATATAGACAATCCAACTTAGTGGTGTGGATTCACGTTGAATATCCACCTTGCCATCGACTGTGGATTGTGGAGTCGAGTGACGCGATTCGCGCCCGGTCGTCAGATTACATCTGACGGGCAACCAGAAATCTGCGGTTTCTGGTGACGGCGTAAACGCCGGGATTCTCTCGCTGTTCAAAGATAGTTCAGTAAGCGCACGAGGAACGGTCGTTGCCCCGCGTTTTCTATGTCAGCATCCGTCGACTCTCCAGTCGTCGGCGTGTGGGACTGCACCCAGTGTGGCGCAGACGTCCGATTCGGTGGTGTGCGATGGTTGTCGCCGGCGATTTGGGATGAACTCGAATTCGTGTTCGCACTCGATCGGGGTGACGACACTGGCCCTCACCCAAGAGTTGAGGCCATGGATCACTAATTGCAATCGATACCTGTGTCGAACACTGACCGGCAGCACGATCTCGTCGTCTGGGGGGCAACCGGCGTCGCTGGCCGCCTCGTCGCCGAGTATCTCACTGCACAGTACACACCAGACCAGCTCTCCCTCGCACTCGGCGGTCGCAGCGAGAGTCGACTCCACAAATTGGAAACAGCACTCAGAGAACGGCGTTCTGCGTGGGATGACATCCCGATCGTCATCGGCGACGCAACTGAGCCTGAAAGTCTTCACGCCATTGCCGAAGACACGCGTGTCGTTTGTACGACGGTCGGCCCGTATACGAAGTATGGCACACCACTCGTCGAGGCATGCATCGCCGCTGAAACGGACTACTGTGATCTGACGGGCGAGGTGAACTGGGTGCGAGAGATGATCGACCGATACCACGACGACGCGGTCGAGGCAGGCGCTCGAATCGTCCACAGCTGTGGATTCGACTCGATCCCCAGCGATCTCGGTACGAAACTCGTTCAATCGTTCGCCATCGACGAGTTCGGGACTCCGTGCGATATGGCACAAATCTATCTGGAAGATAGTCGCGGTAGCGTGAGCGGTGGCACGATGGCCAGTGCAATCGAAGTGTTTCGCGCTGCGTCGACCGATCCGCTGGCCCGGCAGACGCTTCGGAACCCGTACTCGTTGGCACCAAAAGGTGAGCGCGACGGCGTTGATCCGGGTGCACAGTCCGTACCGAAAAAGGACCCACTACGATCGGTGTGGACAGCTCCGTCACCGATGGCGATGGTGAACGAACGGGTCGTTCGACGCAGCAACGCGCTGCTCGGGTATCCGTGGGGGCGTGAGTTCGAGTGCACAGAAGTGCTGCCCATGGGTGACGGCCTCGGAGGCCTGGCACGTGCAAACGCTGTCTGGGCGGGGATCACGGTCGCTACTGCTGGGATGGCGTTCGGACCAACACGAGAAGGATTACGTCGATTCGTGTTCCCGGATCCGGGCGAGGGGCCGACGAGAGAGCAGATCGAAAACGGGTATTTCACCGTCCGTGTACTCGGCCGTGGGACCGCCACTGACGGCCCGTTCGTCGTGGAGAGTCAGATTAGCGCCGATTGGGATCCGGGGTACGGCGCGACCGCGAGGATGCTCAGCGAAGCTGCAATGTGCCTGGTGCGCGACCAGACTGACTCACCGCTTGCAGGTGGGATTCTCACGCCGGCGTCGGGTATCGGTGACCCACTTGCAGACAGGCTTCGGCAGGCAGGACTGGATGTGGAGGTTGACGTGTGGAGTAGTCCGCCTGCGTAACGGGAGTTGCTCACCAGAAGCTAGGCCAACACCGACCGTCAAGCGGTCTCGCTCCGAGACGGGGACCGCTACTTATGACGTTCGCCGAGCCCGTTCACGGTTAGCAGCGCGTCCCAGACCATCGCGGGCTCGACTGGGAATGGCTCGTTGTGGATCGTCTCCTCTTCGACGCAGGCCGCCTCGGCGACCGTATCGAGCTGGTCTTCCATAGGGTCGTCGAGACCGATGTCCGCGAGCGTGACCGGAAGCTCGATGTCGAGCGAGAACTCGATGATGTCTTCGACGAACTCGTCGTCCCTGCCCTCAAGGACGAGTTGGGGGAGGGTGCCGATGTTGACCTTCTCCCTGTGGGTCGCCTCGAGTTGCGTGAGTCCGTTGTGGATCGAGTGGGCCGCCGCAAGCCCGCCGCTCTCGAATCCGAGGCCGCTCAGGAGCGTGTTCGCCTCGGTCACGGCTTCGACGCTTTCCGTCACGGCACCGTTCTCGACGGCATGGACGGCCGAGACGCCGTGGCGGCGGAGCATCTCATAACCGATCTCACCGTCCCAACGAAGAGCAGACAAACCGGTGTATCCACGGTTTGGAGAAAGTCTCTCGCGTAGTGAGGTGTTTTGGCATGATCCGAGACTCCCTGACGTGAGGAATCCCACGACTGCAGTCGTGTGGAGGATGTCAATGAGTCTCTGCAAAAGACAGGGCACGTATTCGGTACACAGTATACCCAAATTAGATGAGTTAACTAGTGCAGAGAGTGTGCTCGCCGACTTAATTACACGGAGTCCAGATAAAAATAATCTATATCTCCGCGGAGTTCATCGGCATATGGGAGACAGAAATCACCTTCATGTGTGTCGACATTGCGGTAATGTCATGGCAACATCGTCTGCAAAAGAAGGCCCACGAAAGTGCTTCAATTGTGGCGAGGAACTCTTCCCACTGTATCTTAGCCTTCCTGAAGTTCCTGATGAAAGATAGGATCCGTCAATTGTAGAAGTTATCAGATTTACAACTGTTACCTTCTCTGCCTAAAGGGCGAAGAAGGTGACTTCAGCCGAACCCGTGTGGGTCGCGAACGCAGAGCGACGTCGCTGTAGGCCGACTTCGAGTGTATTGATAGCGAGCGGGGAATCACGCTCAGAGAAAAATCAGAAATAGTTGA
Organism: Natronorubrum thiooxidans; assembly: GCF_900156475.1. GTDB lineage: Archaea > Halobacteriota > Halobacteria > Halobacteriales > Natrialbaceae > Natronorubrum > Natronorubrum thiooxidans. Next base: position 3,596 of record NZ_FTNR01000033.1, on the reverse strand, counting down.
ATAACGCCCTCAAAGTCAGCGAGGCGGGAATCGAGTCTCGCAAAAAGATAGCTCAAAATTCAGTCCTAAAACGCAGAGAGAATCACGCTACGGTTTTATCAGGTTCCAAGGACGCTACGTGTTTCTCGACATCCACATCACCTGCCCTATCGACTATCACTGTATAGCCTTTGTATCGGAATTCAACTTTGGACGGACCCCTGTCAGAGTCACTCGATTGATAAAGCGAGTCAAGTGCGTCCGTATCAATTGCAGAGTGAATTGGTGGTTTGAGTTCTTCCGGTTGAACTCCTTCACGTTTGGCGATTTTCTCTACAATCTTCAGACTGAGTGATTGAGTAGTTTGCACAATCACCGTTGTCATGAACCAACATATAAAACCAGATGTTCTTCTAATGACGTGCGTCAGACAACCGGTTATGAACAGTTTTCATGAAGAAGTCTATTATTATAGGAAACCTGTGATTAACGCGAAATAGAATTGCTTATTCAGAAGATAGTGTCAATCGGTATTTTCGCCTGTTCGGTCCCGCGGAGATCACCACCTCCATGCCACCGGAGCAATGGTAAACCGCTCGAGCTGAAGGACTACGACAGCGACTGAGAGACGCTGGCACTTCGGCACCGTCCCGAGCGACGGTCTCGTCGAGTTCATTACCTCCGGTCCGGTCATGGCGATGGTCTGGGAGGGCCTCTCTGCGACGAGTGTGGGTTGGATGATAATGCTGACAAGAACGGTGCGACGAACATTGGAAAGAAAGGACCGGGAAAGGACATTCAGAGTCCGCTATCCAGTCTCGGGGGCGTGTATGAACCGTCCCTCGAACTGGGCGACGATGACGAGACCTCTACACAGGTTCGTGTACGTCTCAGAGACGGCCCAGAAACCTCACCCTCAATGAGCGAGTCCGCAGGACGAGCGAAGTAGGGTGGGGTAGTTCATGCAAAACTGGCATAGTATACTCAATCTAATACTCAGAGACCGATGCGTCGGACGTCGAACGTTCCGGCGCGACTGATCGACCATGCATGAAACGGACAGTCGTCCTCGGCGGCGGAGAGGCGGGCTTGATCGCTGCGGCGTACCTGGAGCGCGCGAGCGAGACGAATGTAGTCGTCGTTTCCGAGCGGGAGCGCCACGTATTCTCGTTCCAGCTCTACCGGGTGATCAAGGGGATGCCGTTCGATGGGGCGACGCTTGACCTACGGGACGCGTTCGCCGACAGGGATGTCACCGTCGTCCGGGATCACGTCCGGTGGCTGGACGCAGCTGAGAAGCGGGTTGATCTGCGGAGCGGGTCGATAGAGTATGACACCCTCCTGATCGCGCTCGGCGGTGTGACCAGACTCGACGCCGTCGACCGCAGTCGCGTGTCGGATGTTCGGACAGACGCCAGGGAGATTCAGCATGCAGTACACTCCGGGAGTGTTCGCGATGTCGTCATCGTCGGTGGTGGCCCGGTCGGCGTCGAGACGGCGGCGACGCTTGCGTCGCTCACGATCGACCTCGACGTCTCGCTGATCACGTCAGGCGAGCACCCGCTCGCCGATTTTCCGGAGCGTGCGGGGCGCATCGCCGAGGGAGAATTAGGGCGACGAGGCGTCGACGTCCGGACGGGGACGCGCGCGACAGAAGCGACGGACGACGGCGTCGTGCTGGACGGGGAGCGCGTCGAGCGAAGCGATCTGACGGTCTGGGCGGGCGGAGTGGAGCCGAATCCGGTGATCGAGAATTTCGACCTCCCGCGGAACGAGTGCGGCCTGCTCGTCGACAAGTACCTCCGCTGTCGGGACGCCGACGGCGCCTACGCGGTCGGAGACGTGGTCGACTACCCCGGAAAGGTCACAGACGGCTATTCGGCGGGGCTGGAAGCCAGACGAGCCGCGAAGAACGTGCTGCGGGACCTCCGGGAACGGCCGCCGAAAGAGTACGACGAGCGGTGGCATCCGAGAATCGTCTACCTCGGTTGGACCACCGCCCTGTTCGCGGCGGACGGGATCGTCCACTGTGGGACGTGGCCGGCGATTCTGCGAGCCATCGCCGCCAGGGGCTACCCGCTCTTCTGGAACTACGTATACTGACCGTGTCTGACTTGCTCCACCGCGTTCAACTGGATGTTCCGTGTTGAGGCAGGTCAAACAATAGTCCTGAATATGCCCCCGAACTCCGTGCCAAATCGCGGATTATAGTCCAACGCGGCCTCAACGAACCAAGATCTGAACTCGGTGTAACCATCTGCCTCGTACACTATACTAGCAGGTATCGTCGAGAAATCACCATGACGTGCAAAGTATATACCGAAAGTTTCGATTTGAGGAAGTGGCTGAATATCGGGCTCATCACTTATTCCCAGCTGATCGTATGTCCCACTTTCGAGGAATACGTTGTGTATGTCCGCTAAGACAAGGTAGCCAACGAGTTGCCGCCAATAGTCGGCCTTGAACGTTGCTCTCCCTGTCACCTTTACATCGACGAGCATGCCATCAAGAATCACATCAGCATCGGCTCCACCAACAAGAGAGGAGCCGAGTCCGAAGGCCGGATTTAGGTGGGCATTCTGACCATTGAGAAACTCTGTTGTCTCGAGAATTTCGAGAAGGCGAATGCAGTCAACGATATCTCCATCATCGTATTCTCCAAGATCAGTTGGAGGTACTCCGCCCCTATAGATCCCGTCGATACGAGCGAGGTCGATAGCGGATTCGACCAATGGTCGTGTCACAGTCCCTGTGTCGACGTACTCGTCACGATGACCTTTTGCGTTGTCTATGGTCTCTTCGATGTCTGTTTTCAGCTCTGGACAGATTTCATCGGCTAGTTCTAGCGATGTCTCAGCAACCCATGGACGGGCTTGGAACCTATTGACCTCACGGCGCATCCACCACCGAAGAAGGTAATCAAACGCCGTGCCGACGAGCATGTAGTTCCTCGTCTGCCAGCTGGCCTTCACTGGCTCACTCGCTCGAGTCCCTTTATTTGGGAACTCTGCGTTTAGGCGATCCCGGACGTCCTCCTGTTTGACGAAGTCTGTGAGGCTCATATTATATTATTAATGTGTGGCCATCCTTCTAAATCATGGCTCATTCGAGAGCAGCAGTCAGTTCTCACACCAATCCGAACCAGACCCCTCTAACGCACTATGAGCGGGAACCTCCCTCTGGTTGTGTCGCAGCACCCAGTTATGCGCATGGAATACTCTATGATCACAGCGAGAAAATATCAAGGTTCGATACCGAATTCTGGTCCATATACCGAAAAATGCTCTCTCAATTCGGTCAATCCGTGTTTGAGATCCTCGGCATCGTTGACTGGCACATAGACCGTTTTGACGTCTGAAGAATGAATATCGTCACCGAATCGCAGGTTCCATTCTCCCTCGGCTCTCGTCTGCTGCTTTACAGCTTCGTAATCGTCAAGTGGTGTTGCTCTTGGCCGAGATGGTGTTCTGATTTTATACAGCGCAACACACAGCGACCTATCAAGTGGATACTCTTTTCCCCCATTGGTCTTTAGTTAGGCCTCAGCAGCCGGTTTGATGGCGGTAGCGAGCTGTTCTTGGAGAACCGGGCGTTGTTTGTGGATCTTCTGTGCGTCG
>NZ_FTNR01000034.1 GCF_900156475.1 Natronorubrum thiooxidans | reverse complement strand
GTTGACCGAATCGAGGACGGCGAGATCGCCGTCATTTTGCTGGAAGAGGACGAGCAGGTGATCGAGCAAGTGGATGTCCCTGCTGAGCGACTCCCGGAGCCCGCTCGAACGGACGGTGGCGTGCTGTCGGTGACGCTCGAGGATAATGCGGTCGTGTCGATGGAGTACCGACCGGACGCAACACGAGAACGCCGTGAATCTGTTCAGGAGAAACTGGACCGGTTGTCCGAGCGGTTGTCCGATCGTGAGGTGTGAGTTGGCTACTCGTTGACGAGCAGAGAATGCAGCAAACGGGTGTACTCAACATCTTCCAGTATTTGCTGTACTGTTCACTCGGCTACTGTCATCAACACGAATAGACACCGTAGCGTTCAGTAGGCAGATCTACTTACCGGGCCAATTCCCAGTGTGAGCGAAATCACCGTGGGAAGACATCTCTGACATCTTTTTCAGGAATCGAGTTTCGGATTTTCTTCTTATCATACCCAGACAAACAAACATAAGTGAGCTTTTTTTTCGAATTGATGGAATTTTGAGTCGGTTTAGACGAGATTGAGTAGCATTTTCGGGACTTCGATTCCAAGAATCAGGATATATGTCAACACTCTATTGAGTGGGAGGAGTGAAATCTCCATGTGTTCCGAAGCGAATTTAGATACATATGATTCACCCAGACGATCTAGGGGGTTAGAATCCATCGAAGTCAGGTGTATTCGATGGATTGTATGCTACACTACCTTTGGCACGCATGATTTCCTCGGCAGTGGAACAGTCCCTAATAACCGGTTCGTCTAGTGAATTTGTCACTGCAACCACATAGAATGTGTAGGTAGTTGTTCGTGATCGTTCTAGTTCGGCGAATTGCTGCCCTTCGATATCGATTTCGCCGGTGCTCGAGTTTACGGTTGATTTGACCTCGTAGTAATTCCCGTCGCTGTCTACAATGTCTTTGCCAGTACTTTCTCCATACTCATCCCTCTGTTCGATCGTCCTCCCTTGCTCTTCTAGCCAGTTGCAAGCATACGCCTGACCGACATACCCCGATAGCGTGGAAACAATATTATTCTGGTTCTCGTTCCCGTCTGTGTTACAAACCCCAATATCACGGAGTAATTCACGCCACTCGGTCGGATCTCCATCGATCAATTCCGGATCCACGAAACCCCTCGTATGTTTCTGGAACACCTTCGGAAACTCAGCGTGTACCATCTCGTAGTCATACTTTGGCTCATACTGGCTGGGGAAAACCAGTCTTCCTGGATCTTCCCATTGACCGCTCGCAGTCGGCAAGCGATTTATCTCTTCGAACTCGGCAGCACTCCTGTCTTCGACTGCCAGAATGTAACGGAGTGACTCACGTTTCCCTTCCTGTGACAATCTCCACCAATTACTTGACACTACTTTCTGAAGTGGTTCATCTATGTCCTCTGGCTTTCCAGTCGAGTCCTCCGATTGAATCTCCTGAACCAGTACACTCTGCACAGGCGAATCTATACCTACGGTACGCAACCACTGAGTAGTTGCCTCACTAACAGCATCGTTGTCTGCATACGCCTTCAGAATATCCCGCTCATTGACACCCGCCAGGCCTTCTTCTGGGACGCTCGCCAACAATTCTGCCGTGGACAGTTCTTCGGCCCCCAGCGCATCGAAGAAGTTTCGAACGAACGTTCCGCCCTCGTCTTTGAAGAGTTCACCAGAAACAAGACTGAATGATGTCAGCCCCGCGGCTTCGTCCGCGAGAGATCCGTATCCCCTAGGCGGGGGTGTCCTGATCTCCTCATCGTCCCAGTCGCTCCTGAACCCCTTCAACACGGGTTTGAGCCCATCATCTTCGGTCGGGACAATTTCATTTTTGAATACCTTTTGTATTCCCTCCAAGTCCCAATCATCGGTCACACCGATATTGTCCTCACCTTTATAAGCGACCGCAGCCACCTCCTCGAAGGCCATCCGAAACCAATCTATGTGACGGTCTTCCAATTGTTCACTTGGAAGGTTTCCTAATACGTTGTGGACTTCAGCGCTTTCTATTCTCCTAGAACTCAATCGGTCAAGTGCCTCTTTCTGAAACTCAATCACTGGCCAACCAGATTGTATCTCTCGAACCGTCTGGAGGTCGAACACATCTATCACACTGTCGGTAACTGCAGTCGCATTTGAAACCGGCACGTACCCCGGTGACTCTTCGCCAACAGGCTGGAACAACGCTTTCTCTTTTAGTTCACGGATATACTCACCAAGTAAATCTTCGTGGATGATCCCTTCGCCATCACGTGTTTTTGGGACGACCACTTCCAGATCGGTGTGCCATTGATCGTGATTCGCGACTGCGGTAGCGACCGGTTGGAGGACTTGCTTTCGGAGATGCTTGACCACTTCGTCGTTCCACGGACTCCCGCGCTGGATATCTTCCCGATTCAACGTGAGGTCAAAGTCAGCATGTACGACGAAGTCAATATCCAAGTCATTGAATGTGCTCAGTGGAAGGTAGCTGTGCACCGGACTGAGTCGGATCGACCCGTCGGACTCACACAGGCCGTCTCCATCATACTGGATTGCAACGAAGAGTTCGCTCCGAGTCAGATCCTCACGAAATTGGGGCCGTGCGACAGTGTCTGGTTCCCACTCGTTGCGGAACATGATGTAGGTCTGTTGTTCGTCGCCGTCGTGGATCTCTTGCACCCGAACTGGGTCCGCGATATTCTCAGGAAGGGAGACGTCATCCGCTTCTTCCAGAGCTTCGATGTAACAATCATTCGAATCATTGATATCGATGTTGGGGTGTGCCGTAGCGGCCCGCCACTGGCCACGAAGTGTCCGTTCAACGGCGCCGTCACTGCGGATTCGCACTCGCTCTAGAGAGTTCAAGAATAAGAATACAGACGGCGAGAGATTGCTGGATTCAAAAGCCGGCAAGATGTCTTCTTTGTCGGCCGATAAGTGGCCGACAATGGCGGTATTGAATTCTCTACCAAACTCGTCATCTGTGAACCGGGGACCGTGGACAGAATCAGAACCGATCCACTTGGGGAGCAAAAAGCCAGGAACAGTGTCATCGCCCCCGTCATCGTTGGCTAACTCAAAAGCGAAGTGGTAGTCATTAGAGTGTACTTCGACGCAGTCGCAGACCTCAAACAGAGACTTGAATCCGATACCCATGAAGCCAATCTCTTCGTCACTTTCCTTTCGAGATTGTCCCTGCTGTGAGACAGCAACAACGCCATTTTTGTCGAATCCCTCTCCATCGTCGAACACCCGTAGTTGTCCACGAGCACTATCAAATTCGAAGAGGATTTCATCAGCGTTCTCGTCATCTGCATTCTGAATCAACTCCAAGGGAAAGTGAGTTGCCGAAAAGCCACTCTGAACGAACTCACCACCGCCTCGGATAGAACCCTTTGCTATCCACGGCGTTTTGTCTTGGTACGCCTGTCTAATTGTGTTAATCTGGTCTTCCGGGTTGTCTGGCAAATCGTCGATTCCATGGCCTGAATTATTGTTTTGAGTCATTGTGTGAATCACAGTCTGGTTGTCGTTCGGACGATACACTCGTTATCGTTATCTGGGGCTCCGGTGTTGATCGATTATCATTCATTTCAACTTTGGTGGGGGTAGAGCTGAGAGTGTTGGAACCGTGAATACTTGATGAGCATGGAGCTTACATCTCGACCAACTGCATCAGGACCAAACACGACTGTTCCCAAGAGGACGTTTCCGTGGTACTGAAGTCTCATCACATCTGTGAACAGTCGTTCTGAGGAACTCGATGGGTCGTCGCTGAATGGATCGATACTCAACATATCCATTTGCCAGTCAGTCCATCCTGTATAGTGGGTTCTTGATTGCTCAAACTCCACGGTTACAGGTGTTTCGGCGTCGTATTCCTGTACGTACTCGGAATAACAACGTGTCGTGGCTTCTTCGATAGCATGACGACACAGTGTTTGGTCACAAACGACCGCAAGGGACGATAACACCCAGTGCGGATTTTCTTCGTCTGGTCCTTTCCAGTAGCCTTGCGCTGCAGTTTCCGCCCCTTCGAACCAGGAATTTCTGGTTCGTAGATGAGACATTATCGGTATGCTGTTAGTCCCGGTAACAGGCTCGAAGTCACCTGATGCTGCTGACTCAGGTATTAGAAGATTGGATGCAGAAATATCGTTATGGACGGTACTCTGGGTGTTGACCGTAAGCTTAGGTGCACCCGCGAGGAAGATACCACCGAAACCCTGTAAGTAAGAGCGACGACTGTAGTTTTTGTCAGTCATCGTATCCCTCCAATACAATAACCGCAAACTCAGATGTGGGAGTCTCGCGTTTCAGAACTGGCCATCGTGGTATGGGTGAGTATTGAATATCCATAATCGCTCACAGCTTGTTCCGAACCAAATACCGACGAAGCTCTCGCGTTCGCGAAAGAGAAATTGAAGCAGCCTCTCTGGTCGATCGTTGCTCCTGCCGCTGTCGAATCCGACCGCAATAGAAGGCTGCCATCTCATCGATGGTGTATTCAGGTTTGTCATTGCTCGGACTGAGTTTGCCGGTCTGTACAACTGTGTCTGTTCTGGATGATTGGTTTTCCATGATTTTCTCAGTGAATCGAAAGCTAGCGAGTGGTGACAAAGGAAAATCAAGTCAGGCGTCAGAGTGAGGGCCACGCTCTATGTAGCTCAATGCGTGGCAGGGGTCTGGGTATCTCTATCCCCATTCCACCAGCATAGCGGGAATCTACCCCAAAGCCGAAATTCCCTGAGAACAGGTCGATCGACTATCTGGTTTCTGAATATCTCCCACACGTTCGCGTTAAGCTGGCTCCGTGGGGACGGATTCGGGGTCTCTGCTGCCCAAGCAGATGTTCCGATGTGCACTCCGTTATATCGCACCGTTTGTTCCGACCATTTTGTTGGTCAGGTGCGCTCGCACGGTGGATCTCAGCCGCAGGGAGTTCGGTCCCGATTGTTGCCCAGGCTGAGAAGTGGGGGGCTTTCATATCACGTCCAGACTTCGTCAACTACCTCCATCACGTTCATATCCTGTCTGAGGGGCCCTGATTAAGAGTAGAAAATTTGTATAAACGGATTTTTCATCTGTTTTGGATTAATTCTATATTTATAGGACCCTCATGGTCTATCATGGTCTTGGAACACTCCGAAAACCGACCCCGTGGAATTCTCTCAAAAGCTGATCGCGAGTTTCTAACTGGTGAACGACAATTAGGCTCACCTCAGGCTCGGTGTAACGCACGAGCGCGTATCAGGGAGCGTGTCAGGAACGCATATTTCGATATGAGTCTTCTCTGGCGGTATCTAGAGCCAGAAGACCTCGGCCAGGCGGCCAGTCCTGACGGGAGGAGTGAACGTATAAAACTACGAAAAGCCTTCCAGGACACAGTTGCTCTAACCGTACAAGCAATAGACCATGCGAATGATGACAAGCCACTCCGGATCGGAGTAGCGCTTGGACAAGCAGGTGCTGCGGATCAATTTGATGCCAGTAAGGACGGTATACATTGGAAAACCGGTGTTCAGGATTCAATCCCCAACGAGTTCATACTAGAGTATCCACCGGGAACAGTAGATGAGCCATTGAGTTTTACAGATGATGAGGGTGAGGACCCGATTAGTGATGATTCAGGTGTCGGATACCCTAATCGGGTGGAGTGGGATACCAAGGTGAGTCCATCACCATCACAACTTGATGAACCCCACCCTAGCGAGGGGACTGTATTAGAGACTCTCATTGATGATGCATACCTCGAATACGGATATATGATGCACGAACGATTGATACAGGACCGTTCAGTTTCACCAGAGGTTATCGCTGAAGCCTACAACGAAGCTAGTTTAGGAGAGATATCAACCAAAAGAATCAGAAGAGAAAGAAGAGCTTGGGAAGAGATCGGGCTCAAGCGCCCCATATTTTTCTATCCGATGTATCGTAAGCAGAGCAGTAGTTCGGAAGACTTGTTTGACGAAATGGTCTGGTCACCCTGGTGGGAAGACAGAATTATTGGTTCTTCTTCAGATTATTTCGAATAGGTTTCATTGATATGTGAAGAAGACATTATCAGAGGAAACGATAGATAAAATTCTTCAGTTCACTCTTGCGTAGCACATTATTGATGTGGAGCTATCTTACGATTCCGCGGCGAGTGCAAAAGATCTCGAACTTGCATCACAGTGGCTCTGGCAGACAGGTATTGACCCAAGCCGCCGACGGGAAGCTGTATCAACAATCTCCCCCACAAGAGCGTACCTGATACACACCGGTCGTTCGGAACCGATGAGTCGCCAACACCCGAATCAATCGTTATGATGCCAACACTCCTAACAGATACAGAATTCCTTGTTTCGACTGTAGAAAGAGGATTTGACTTCCCTTAGTCTATCTGTCAAGAGGGGAATGAAAGGGCGAAGACTCTCAGTAAGGGGCACCACCGAATTAGACGATCCGTCAGAAACCCTATCACTCAAACAGTCACGAACAGACTACTGAAACCAGTCAGAGTTTGATTAGGTCGCTAAGTCATTCCACTATGAATCGGCTCTTAGTCACTTCTCTTGGATCGCAATCAAGGTCGACCCTATAGTAGCCACTGAAAGTCAATGCACACCGCATCGCACGACTGCTGTGAGATGTATGTGTAAATCGTTTCAGTTGTTGCTATAGTATACCACCCTCACCGTGTCTTCCGAAGCAGCCACGGTTTCGAATCGGGATCATAGTCACTGATTTTTCCGCTGTGACTCCGTGTTTCCGCGGCGAGCACTCCGATGTGTTTGAGCTGCTGGACGAAATTGAACAACACGTTGGTTCGAATGATATCCTTCCAGACCGCTTCCTCCTCGTAGATGCGGGACATTTGGCCCGCCTCGATTAATTCGCGTGCTCGCGTCCGGCCTGCCCGCGTACAGAACGTGTTCAAGAAGACGTTCGGGTACTCATGCAACAACCGACGAAGCAGGTCTGGGAAATGAATCGTCGGCCCCTCTTTTCGAAGCGCATCCAGTAACAATCGGAACTCGGGATGGCGCTCATAACAGTTCTGCAGCAAGATTGCAAGCGGCTGATGTTTCTCGACAACCGTAGAGCGACCAACCTCACTTTTCACTTCGTCGAGTTCCTGTAACGTCGAAATCCCAGATCCGCGAAGCACCGTTGCTGCGAGTTCACCCTGGTCAGTGAGTGTATACCGGTCGTCGCGTTGGAGGAGTCCCAGCGACAGCGCACTCTGACGTGCGCTTTTCCCAGCGCCAAACCCGTACTCGTCTGCGAGTACATCTACGAGTTCGTCGCCAGTCAACGGGCCGTGTTTCTCAACTGCGACAACTGGTGCGAGATAGTTCAGTGGCTGGGCAAGCGATAGGCTCGCAATATCGCCGCTAATATCACTCTGACGAAGCCGAACGGAGAGCTGCCCCTCAATATCGACGACCTGTTCGTGTGATTCAGAGGTCGGTGGGCTCGACCAGCGTGTCACACCGCTCTCAGCAGCTCCGATTACACCCACTCCTTTCGACCGAAGTAAGTCAGTGTGCTGTGTAACGACGTCCTCAGCAGCTGCAAGGTATGATACGTGCGCACCCTGCTGGTATGTGAGTGCTTGTCCGATTCCGCGGAGTAATCCGCTCGAGCCCTTCACTTCGACCGCGAACACGCGGTCCGCATTCGTGAACCCAAGCACATCCGGATACCGACCACCGATCGTGATCTGATGGGATTCACACCGATCAAGCACATCCGCATACGTCTTCTCGTGTGCGCCGGGCACATGGACAAGCGGTTGGTAGCCGCGGGAATCCAGTTCGTCAACAACATGCCCGAAAACAGCCGGTTCATCCATCTTACTCACGCTGTTGATTCTGGTCCTGTTTGAAACCTTAGGTTCGAATCGGTCGGCCTGAAATTCCATGGTGGGATTTTTGCGACCTCAGGCACGGAAGGAGCCATCCGATCTACTTGGTTGTGACTAGAGACGTACCGTCGGATGTCTTCCCGTTCGCTCAGAGCGTAGTAGTAGCCGTCGTCCGTTTTCCCGATGTAGCCGTCGTCGTAGAGACGTTTGAGTGTGGTTGTGGCGGTCCCTCGGGGGATGTCGAGGACTCCCTTGAGGTCCTGCGGGGAGTATCTTCACTTGGGATTTTGGTATAAGTACGCCACGATGTCTGACTTCGTGGTTCCCGGACGAAGGTTGAGTTCAGAGTCGTGGTCTTTGAGGAGCACCGACATAGTGTACCCAGTTGTAGTCGGTTGTATCATGGGGCTGTTTCGATCAGTTCGTATCTCTACGTAACGATTCGGTTGACTCAGACACAATATCGAGACTGGATAAAGAAATCGTATTGTCAACTATTGCTCACGAAAGGGGAGAGATTATACAAAAGTGCACGGAGAAGAGTCCGATAGAAATGTTCGAGCGGGGAGAGTCAGAGGGAGTTCGGATAATCAACGAGTGGGAGACAGGAATGAGTTGGATGGCTCATCCGGAAGAAAAAGCAGAGCGTGTCAGCCATGCCATCCGGACAGCTGATGGGGTCTGGATTTTCGATCCACTAAATGCACCAAATATTGATCAATTGATATCTGATCTGGGAAAGGTTGCTGGAGTTGCTGTCCTCTCATGCTGGCACTCCCGCGATGCAGATCTTTTTGCTGAAAAATATGGAAGTAGCGTGTATCTTCCCGAATGGATGGGGCGTGTACAGCAGCGCGTCAACGCTCCGATCAAAAGGTACGCTGAATTTCCTTGCTCTGACTTATGTGCAATCCCTAGTCGACCCTATTCGTTTTGGGACGAGGTGTTCCTCTATCAGGAAACCAGTGAGACGCTTTTTATCCCCGATTCGTTGGGAACAATTGGGTCCTTCTTGGTGGGTCAAGAGGTCTTAGGATTACAACTACTACGTCGTCTTCGATCACCGCATCAGTTGTCAGATCTTGATCCAGATCGAATACTCGTTGGACACGGAGAAGGAGTAATGGAGAACAGCGGCGCGGTACTTGAGGAAGCCCTACGAGAGCCCCGAAAGCAGTTTCCACGCGCTCTTGTCAGGAACGGTCCAGCGACCCTCCGCAATATTATCAAGACACTAGGCTAAGATAGCTGGTCGGTTATTGAATGATGAGTATTGATATCTATATAGATACGTTCTAATTATACGTACCTTTTTATCTGAAACCGCGGCCAGCGTCGGTGATGTGCGATCGAACTACGCAGGAGGATTTGCTCGTGATTGAGGCGCTCGTCGAATACCACTACGATCGGCTCACCATCCAGCCGAACCTGCGTGTTACGCGAAGATCCTCGCTGACCGACTTGCGGCAAGTCACGCCCTCTCGATCGAGAATGCGCTCGCGCAGCGGACGGCGATCGATGAGTAAATCACGAGAAGCTATTGAACTCCCCGATGGTTGTCAGAAGTTCCGTGCTGCATACAGAGGATGAACGTCGCAGGTTATCTGACTCTCTCTACTGATAATTTAGTCTTCTAACCACTCGCCACTGACTGATACTTCAAGGCCAACCTCCTCTGCCAACCGCTTCAAAAACCTTTTCTTTTCGGTACGACCCATGGTTGTTCGGAGATAGTTACCATCAGACAATTCATAAGGATGAGCCATTTCAGAACCATTTGATTTCTTTGGCTCAGTATTTAACGTCGCTCGCCCAATCCCACCAGAATATGGCAAGTCAATTTGTGACGTTATTTGATATTCTTCAATTAAATAGTCAACTGCCCGTCCCATGTTTTCTCGTTGCGATGCATGAACAACTCCGTCATTTGGTATCTCCATCCCATCAGAGAAGCTGAGCCTATAGCCGGAACTACTGCTTATAGACTTGGAATCAGTGACTCCGCCATCACTTTCTGCATGTTCTGCACCGTTTGCTCTCATTTCATTTTTATCCATACCTGCGTGGATCATATCTGCATACAATACCACTGCTTCAAGACCATCATTGTTGACCTTCTGTTTAATTTTGGCTGACCGAAGGTGTAGGTCATTGGGCACATCTTCATGATCAAATTTTTTCATATTCACCCATTCAACTTTCCCCCACGGAACAGCCTTTTGAAACTTAAATAAATACTGTCCGTTCCGTTGGATCACTAACGCAAATGTGCCTTCATCCACCGATTTGTCTTCGGGCACATATATTGATTTGTCTCTTCCCATGTCACTTACTACCATGCTTAGCCTAATGATATTTTCTCATTTGCCAGTTCAAAATATATTTCTTTATTTCATTATTATATTTGAGTGTATTTTCGACTTTGGAGAGAGAAGTTCCAAGCGGGATTTTCTGTTGACATACAAATCCTGAAGAGATCAGGGCGCTAATTGAGAATGAAGGCGGTGAAGGACGATTCAAGTAATTCCGTATCGGCTGGGAGGTAGACACGAATCAATCTCCAGAGGATATTGTTGGGGAAGCAACTGAGAAAATCGAGGAACTTCACCAGACCTTCTCCAATGGTGGTGACCGGTGGACAGAGTACTCAGAGATTGCTTAGGGGCTCGGAAACTGGCTTTTTCGGCTCAGCTGATGAGTCTGTCGTATGTACTGACTGATCATATCTCTCGCAGATCGGCACTCAGTCGTGCCGTATTCGCGCTATGTACCTTGCAAGAGACTCAAGGGAATAAATTGAATTTGGTATTTTGAATGTAGGGCAATGCACCACGACGTTCACGGTTGATACTACACCAAGCTCTCACCGGAGAGCTTATTGACATATAAACCCATCGGAGAATCCCCCCTACGCCCTAATCTCAGTACTTCACAAAGCCGGTTAGTTAGAACGTCTGCTTGCTGAAGATGTGTCCAAACACCAGCAGCAAGCAGACAGTGAAATACACGAAGAC
>NZ_FTNR01000038.1 GCF_900156475.1 Natronorubrum thiooxidans | reverse complement strand
CGGCGCTGTATCCCCTCCCTACTGCGCTCCTTGTCCGCTTACGCGGACTGCGGTACTCCTTGAGGACGGGGGCTTAGCGCCTGTGATTAGCTAAAGGCCGATTCCGATCGACTCGTTCGTCGTTGCGATGCTTTCCTCGGCGTCGGCTTCGCCAAGCACGGCCCGAATCGCGTCGACGTTCTCCGGGACGACGTCGCTTTCCTGATGGATGCCCTGGAACAGATAGAGGTCCGAGCCGACGGTCGAGATGGACTCCTCCCAGATGCAGTTCTCCCAGATGTCACCGCGCGGGCGACCGGCGTCCATCGCGTACTCCTTGAGCTTGCCGCTGCCGTCGATATCCATGCGCTCGGGAATCAGGAACAGCCGTGACTCGTCGGCGAACAACTCGCGGACGTCTGCCGCATCGACCTCTTCCTCGAGGGTGACGTTCAGGCTGTGCATGTGCATCAGCGTCGCGGGAACCTTCATCCCCAGGGTGTCAATGTCGAGGTCGTCGAAGATGGTCTCGACGTCGGGACCGTGGTGGGATGGGATCGTGACCGGGTTCGGCAGGATGTCGTTGATCGGACCACGGTTGGTCTGGCCGGGGTCACCGCCGCGGCGAACGAGAGTCGCGCGTACCTTTTCGACGCCGTAGGCCTCGCGCAGCGGCGCGATAACTCGAGAGAGACCGGTCGTGTTACAGGAGACGACGCGGACGTGGTCGGCATCGACAGCGTCCTCGAAGTTCGAGCGGGCGTTGAAGCTGGTGTCGACGAGATCCGCGTCCTCGCCGCCCTGATAGAGCGCCGGCGTGTCGTACTCCTCGTACAGTTCCTTGTTCTCCGCGCCGATGCCGGAGGGCGTGGCGTCGACGACGATATCTGCCGCGTCGATGAGGTCCTCGACGGGGCCGGCAATCTCGAGATCGGCCTCGGCGAACTGGTCGGCGCGCTCTTCGATGGCTGCATACAGCGGGAATCCTTTGTCGATAGCCGTCTCGGCCTCGAAGTTCGGCCGCGTCTTGGCGACGCCAAGGACTTCCATATCCGGCTGCTGCCGGACGGCGTCTGCGACGCGTTTGCCGATCGTGCCGTAGCCGTTGATCGCGACCTGAATCATGTGTTCGGGAGTCCACTACCGAGGGGGATAACCGTTTCGAGGCTTCACGATCGATTGTAACTCGAAAGCGTGTTTTACACGGATCCTCGTTAGTCGTTCGACGGAGGCGAGGACGGGACGGACGGGACGGGCTCCTGAGCGAACCACGTGGTGCTGACGTTTATATACGAAGGAGGGGGCAAACCGCCGTATGCGTGTCCCCAACCGGAACCCGAATCGTCGCGACGGGGTGGTGCCCGAGACGAGCCGTCATCGTGTGTGTCTCTCGTCTCGCCGACTCCGTTGTGCAGGCGTGTTGCTCCTCTGTCTCGTCATCCTCTTTGTCAGTCCTGTGAGTGGGGCGAGCACGCCGCTCGAGGGAGTCGACGGAACTGGAACCGAAGCCGATCCGTACGTCATTACGGACGTCGACGAACTGCAGGCGATCGCCGACGAGCCGGACGCCCACTACGTGCTCGGAGATGATATCGACGCAAGCGAGACCAGAACGTGGAACGGCTACGCAGGGTTCGACCCGATCGCTTCCGATGGGGAGTTCACTGGCTCGCTGGACGGACAGAACTACGAGATCCGTGGTCTGGTCGTCGACCGGCCGGACGAGGACCGCGTTGGCCTCTTTGCGAACGCGAACGGGACGATCGAAAACGTTAATTTCGAGGAGACGACCGTTGTCGGTAATCAGGACGTCGGTGGTCTCGTCGGTGCTGCACACGAGGATGCAGTTATCCGCCGAATCTCGGTCTCGGGGGAGGTCACCGGCGATCACGAAGTCGGCGGGCTTGCCGGACGGTCTGCCGGCACCGTGAGAGATTCGGTTTCGGCGGCGGAACTCGCCGCTGACGACGAGAATCGACGCTCGTTCATCGGCGGTCTTGTCGGGCTAGTCGAGGATGGCTCGGTGGAACGATCGGCGGCAACGGGCGACGTTACCGGCATCAGAGCCGTCGGCGGACTGGTCGGGGTGGTCTCATACGATGCATACGTGAGCGATTCGTACGCGACCGCCGACGTCTACGGCGTCGACCACGAAGACAGCGGCTACTACTTCGGCTGGGAGGACTCTTTTACTGTCGGTGGCCTCGCCGGTGCCGTCGATGGGAGCGTCGCGACCTCGTTTTCGACCGGCGAGGTGACGGGGACGAGACGATACCATGGACTGTTCGGCGAGCACAAACGAGTAGTCGACTCGTACTGGGACGTCGACGCGTCTGGGCACGAACAGGGGAGCTTGGATAGCGACGACGACATGACCGGACTGACGACCGCCGAGATGACCGGCCCCGACGCTGCCGAGAACATGGTCGCCCTCGATTTCGATTCCGTCTTCAAGACGACCTCAGACGGCTATCCGATCCTCCGGGCCGAACTCGAGCCCGCCGAGTTCCGCGTCACCGACCTCGACGGCCCCGACGCCCTCGAGGTCGGTGAGACGGCCGCGGTGCGCGCGACAATCAAGAACGTAGGCGCACTCGAGGGGACACAGAACGTCTCGCTGAGACTGGGTGACGAGACAGAACAGTCGACATCGCTCACGCTCGGTCCCGACGAGCGCGAGACGCTGTCGTTCGAGGTCACGGCTGCCACCGACGGAGCGTTCCAGTACACGGTCGAGGCCACAAACGAAGCGACGGCTGATGACGCGGCGTCGAGCGTGGTAACCATATCCGACGATGCGGACGGCACCGACACCGAGGGACCGTCCTCGAGCGATGGTCTCCCCGGTTTCGGTGTCGCCGGTACCATCGTCGCGCTGGTACTCGTCACGTCGCTCGCGCGGCACGGGTGACAGCCATCGGTTCCCCGTGAGAAGACGGACCCGGCACAGCGGGGAATCGCAACGAACCTGTTCGGTAATCGACAGCGAGCCAGCCAAGGATAACAGCTTTCGGTCCCCTCGAGTACAGTATGGATATGACTGACCTTCGTGACGCGTCCGAGACGGCAGTTCGACAGTGTCTGGCCCTCGAGGCTGATGAATCCTGTGCGGTCGTGACCGACGACAAACGCGAGCTGATCGGCGAGTCGCTGTATGCCGTCGCGAGCGAGATTACCGACGACGCGGTGATCGTCCGCTACCCGCCCGGTGAAACCCACGGGAGCGAGCCGCCGGCACCCGTTGCGGCGGCGATGACCGGCGCGGATGTCGTTCTCGCGCCGACGACCAAGAGCCTGAGCCACACTCGTGCTCGCACGGAGGCAAACGACGCCGGAGCCCGCGTCGCGACGCTGCCGGGGATCACCGAGGAGGTCTTTACGACCGGGCTCGACGCCGATTACGAGTCGATCGCGGCCCACTGTGAGGACGTCCGCGAGCAGGTGGCCGACGCCGCCGAGATCCGTGTCACGACGCCCGCCGGAACCGACATTACGTTCGAGATCGGCGACCGGGAGTGGCTCTCCGATACTGGGATCGTCCACGAACCCGGCCAGATGTCGAACCTTCCGGCGGGCGAGGTGTTCATCAGCCCCGAACGTGCCGACGGCACGTTCGTCGTCGACGGCACGATGCGCCCTCACGGGTTGCTCGAGGACGGCCAGCAGCTCGCTTTCGAGGTCGAAGACGGGCTCGTCACACACATCTCGGACGACGAGATCCGTACAACGGTCGAGGGCGCTGCCAAAGACGTCGGTGACGCCGCGTACAACCTCGCGGAGTTAGGTATCGGGACGAACGTCGCCGTCACGGATCTCGTCGGCTCCGTGCTCTTGGATGAGAAGGCCGGCGGCACCGTCCACATCGCGATCGGCGACAACGCCGGCATCGGCGGCGAGACCGAGGCACCGATCCACCTCGACGGCATTCTGCGGGAGCCAACGGTGTTCGCCGACGGGGAGATCGTCACCCTTCCTGGAAACGAGAACTGATCGGACGTCAGACGGACTCGAGTACGATCATCGTCGGAACTCGAGTTCAATCGTCTTTTAGGCACGTAGCGGGTATACCGTGGTATGAACGATATTCCGGACCGCGTCCCCACGCCATGTCCGTCCTGCTCACCCGAGCTCGAGACGGTTCACGAAGTCTTGACGACGACCGAAGGCGGCGGGACCGTGACGGTTCGCTGTAGCGAATGTGGTCACGTCCACAAGATCCAGCCCGAACGCGAGCGCGAGGTCACGCTGGACGTTGTCGTCTCCCAGGAAGGCGAATCCTTTACCGCGAACGTAACGACACCCGAAGACGCGACCATCGAGGTCGGCGACGAATTCATTCTCGAGACCGAGGAGGTGCTCTCGACGGTTCGCGTCACGAGTCTCGAACTCGACGGCCAGAAACGGACCGACGAGGCCGACGCGGATGAGATCGAGACTGTCTGGACCCGCGAGGTCGACAACGTCGCGGTGAACGTCACCGTCCACCCACAGGACGGCTCGCGAAACGACAGCCGCAGTATCACGCTCCACGTCCCCGGTGACTACGAGTTCGAGATCGGCGCGACCGAGACGTTCGGCGATGACGAGTTCGAAATCGACGCCGTCGTCGTCCGCAAAGACGCCTCGGGGTATCACCGGAATCGCTACGAGGAATCCGGCGATTCGGTCTTCGCAAAGGACACGAAGCGAGTGTACGCCTACGACGAACAGTCCAGCGCCTGGTCGGCCTGGTAACGGCTCCAGACGATCGTCAGCCCGTTGTTTCTCACTCGAGTCCCGATGGCGCAAGCGCGCCATTGATTACGACCGGCGCGATAGCTCCGCGTATGGACCCCGCGGTACTGCGAGCGGAGATGGTTGATGGCCTTGAGTCCACTGGCAAGGACGTCCTTCAGGACGAGGCCGTCGCTGTCGCGATGCGTAACGTGCCCCGCCACGAGTTTCTCGAGGACGACCGCTTGGCGTATGCGGACCGCGCGTACGAGGCGTTCGGGACTCGAGTGCTTGCGCCAAGTACAGCCGCCCGCCTGCTGCAGGCACTCGCTCTCGAGGACGACGACACGGTGTTGATCGTCGGCGTTGGTATCGGCTACACGGCCGCCGTCGCCGCAGAAGTCGTGGGTGCAACGAACGTCCACGCCGTCGACATCTCGCGACCACTCGTTATCGAAGCCCGGCAGAACCTCGCCCGAGCGGGCTACGACGGTGTACTCGTCGATTGCCGCGACGGCGCGAACGGGCTTCCCGAGTACGCTCCGTTCGATCGCATCCTTCTCGAGGCCGCGACTGTCGACCCGCCACGGGCATTACTCGAGCAGCTGACGGCCGATGGTCGGCTCGTGTTGCCCCGAGGAAGCCAGCGCCAGCGACTCGAGGCCATCTCACCCGCGGGCGAACGGACCCAGTTTGCGGCCGTCTCGCTCGAGCCGCTGTTGGTCGAAGGCGAACAGTCCGGAGCCGTCGAACGCAATCGAATGGTCCGCGAGGACCGCGAACACGCGATCCGACGTGCCGAATCCCGGCGGGGCTGGGAACAGGACTGGATCGAGTGGGAGGACTCGATCGGCTCATCGTGATCGGTGTCGCGGGCAGGTGCACTCCCGACCGGATAGTCAGCACTGCCCGTTCGATCGTCGGCGAAAAGTGGGGGTGGGGGTGGGGGGGATTGGGGGGGTGGCGACAGACTATCGCAGATCGCCATCTAGCCGTATGGATTGCTCGAGGGTAATTATACGCTCTAGGTGATTAGTGTGTCCAGAGCAGCTATTCTAATTAATTAGAGTCTCCTCGGCGACGGGCCGGTAAGTCGACCGGCGCTCGATCACCCGATGTTCCGGTCGAACGCCAGCGTGACGAGTTTTCGTTCGGCCGCTCGCAAGTGGTAGTGGTACGTCGGTGGGGTCACATCGAGGACATCCGCGAGGTCCTCGCCAGTGCTCTCACGGGGCCACTTGAAGAACCCGCTGTAGTGAGCCGCTTGCAGCGCCTCGAACTGTCTCTCCGTGAGTTCCTCCTCGAGATGGGTGTCGAGCTGTCGGATCGAGTGCGCCCGTGTCGTTTCGCGTCGCGCCTCCAGTTCGGTTTCCGGATACCGCTCTCTGAATCGCTCGATTAGCGACCGGGCTTCGACCTGCTGTGGAAGTTCGAGGACGAGCCTCGTCGTCCCGTTCTGGGCCGTCGCCGTTCGCAACTGGACGTCGTACGTCCGCAAGATATCCGCGAACGGCGACGAGGAAACCGTCAGCTCGAACAGGATCTCGTCCTCGCCTGCCGAGACGACCGAGAGCGTCTCGACCGATGCCGACTGTTCCAGCGTCGCACACTCCGTCTCCGCCGATGTGGTGACGAAGACGACGACCTCGTCATCTCGCTCGATCAGCCCTTCGACGGTAACCGGGCTCTCAGCCCGTTCGGCGAGTCGGTTGAACAACAGCCGCGAATCGTGGACGGCGAGTTCGAGTTCGAGTCGGCTATCGGTGAGCATCGCTCGCGTGCGTTCGACCGATCGAATCGCGTGGCCGATCGTCTCGCCGAGTTCGCCAAGCACCGCTCGTTCGCGCTCACCAATAGAGTCGACACCCGCCACGTGAATAAGCAACACGCCGTACCGTCGCTTATCGTCGATCAACGGAACCGCGAGTACTGTCTGGTAGCCGTAGGTCAACGCTTCCCGTCGACGCTCGTCCCAGCCGTCGGCCTCGAGGACGTTTCGGACGACCTGGACGCCTTCTGCCTCGAGTGTCTCCCTGCTGAGCTGGATTTCGGGGGCGTGCTCGCCAGCCTCGCGGAGCTGATCGATAAACGCCCCGTCGACGCCGGCCCACGAGGTCGGTTCGGGTGGACTGGCGTCGCTCGAGGCGATCCAGGCGAAACGGTAGCGTTCGGTATCGGCCAACCGCTCACAGACTCGCGTTTCGATCTCCGTCCGTGTCGATGCCTGTGCGATACCGTGATTGATCTCCCGGACGATCTCGTTCGTGTGATTGAGCCGCGTGAGTTCTTCGTTCTGCCGCGTGAGCGTGCGATCGTTCTCCCGCAACAGTTGCTCACGCTCCGCTCGATCGAGTGCCGCTTCGGTGTTCGCTGCCAGAATGTGCACCACCTCCGTCATCGTTTCGTCGATGCCGTCGACGTCGTCAGTCCCCGCAATCACCACACCGTGGGTTCCCAGCGGAACGAGCAACTCGTTTTGACTCCCCGTCTTTGCGACGGCCGCATCCCGGCTCACGTTCTCGTAGTAGGCGCTTTCGCCCGCCGAAAACACGTCCCAGACGTGTCCGTCACTGTACTCGGCTTGCCGCTCTGAGTCGGCGACCTCCCGCGTCGATGCGGCGTGCTCGAGAACCCCCTCCGTCGGCTCGAACGCATACGCCGCGACCACCGACACGTCGAGGATCTCTCCGGCGGTATCGACCGCCGCTCGATAGATCTCGGCTTTGGTGTTCGCTCGCATCAGATCCCGCGTCGTCTCGTGTACCGTCGTCAAGGTCCGCTCGTACCGGCGCTTGTTCTCGCGGAGTTCCGCTTCAGTTCGATACTGAGAGACCGCGTTCGTGATCTGGTTTGCAAGCAGCGCGTACTGCTGCTCGCCGGACGCTTTTTGCAGATACTGGGTCACGCCCGCAGCGATCGCCTCGCTGGCGACCGTTTCGGATCCCCGGCCGGTAAAGAGAATAAACGGCAGTTCGGGATCATCCTCACGCACTCGCTCGAGCAACTCCAGGCCCGTCATCCGCGGCATCTCGTAATCGCTGACGATACAGTCGATCGAACGCTCCTCGAGCGTCGACAGTGCCTCCTCGGCGTCCATCGCCGGTTCGGCGACGATATCCTCGTGCTCGCGCTCGAGCATCTCGCCGACGAGGTCGGCGAATCCCGGTTCGTTGTCGACGATGAGAACGGTTATCGGTGATGTCATGGGATGAATAGTCGGTTGGAAAAACGATTATGAGAGGTATTTTCTTGTTAAAACGGAGTGAATACTAAACAATTAGCATTTTGATCGGACCGATCAGGGGATGGTCCCATCGAACTCGTATTCTCTCGCCCAATTTATCGAGGGATGATCGATCTCAGATTCGAAACGGAGTTCCATCTTCTGCTCAGTCGCATCGGCCGTATCGATCCAGTAGAACGTCTCCGTCTCCGGGTAGTAGACCAGAAACGCATCGATATCTCCATGATAGGTTCGTTCGTGGTATGAGCCGTTTTTAGTCGTCTGAGAGTGTGTATTGAAACGGAGTGTTTCGTCTTTGTTGGGCCAGCCGGTCTTACACTGAATCCGGTACAGTTCATCGCCATCGTCGATAACGAGGTCGTATCTGTCGTTATCGCCGAACGGGATCGAGACGCTGTACCCGTATCTAATCAGTTCCGAAAGCGCTCTCGACTCGGTTTCATCTCCAATGGCCTTCGAATTACGCATACAGCGGTTGCTATCGGCATCTGATAAAAATCTCAGTACCGATGAAGCCGAGACTATCTCACTAGAGGCGACTACGGAATCGATGTTCTGTGTTCGACAAGTAACTGCACCAGTTGCTCACTTATAAACTCAAAAACTGCCTAACGCGGGAACTGAACCCGTTCAAAAACGTTCTGTGTACGCGCAACCACATTCGGCGTTTCGAATAGTGCAACTGCTCGAGAAGTTAGATTTCGAGAAAGCGCCCGAGGCGGGATTTGAACCCGCGTCACAACCGTGACAGGGTTGTATGATGGGCCACTACACCACCCGGGCCTCCTGCAACACTTCCTTTCCCGGAGAACTTCTTAAGCGTTGTGTTACAGATATTGTTGAATTTATTAATATGATGGTATGCTGATCATTTCGAATACGTTCGGCCGGCTCGAGATTATTGAACGTCGGTCGTGGATATTCCAATACAAGAGGCTGACTGGTCAAGAAGTTAGATTTCGAGAAAGCGCCCGAGGCGGGATTTGAACCCGCGTCACAACCGTGACAGGGTTGTATGATGGGCCACTACACCACCCGGGCCTCCTACGACTCTATCTTCCCCGGTGAACTTTTTAAGGGTTGTGTTATAGATACTGTCAATTCTGAGTAGTGTGTCTGTGTTATAGTTTGTTCAACTACGCGGTAGCGCGGAGTTCCCTTCTGCTCACGGCTTCGCTGTTCGATGACGACACCGTCTCCCTCTCCACAACGGCGAGTCGAACCCGGTGTCCGCTCGACCTTCCCGAGGCCGACGATGGCTACCAGCGCCAGTATCTCGACTCGGACGAGTGGAGCGTCACGGAAAGTACGCTCACTGCTGTAATGGCGAGTTCTTCTTCCGCATCGGCTTCCGCCGGTACAAGAACGATACCGAACGAAACACCGCCGAGTAGAACAGTTCTCGGGGTTGATTTCGGTGTTGAAAACTTCGCCGTCACCAGCACCACCTACTTTTTCAGCGGGCTGGTGGTACCACATCGACTTCACGAGTTCGACAAGGTCCGCGCCGGATTACAATAGACCGGAACGCGAAGTGCTCACCGAACGCTCGCACAGTCGAGTCGACGGGAGCTTCGCCACATCCGTGATGTTCTCTACCGGGCGTCGAACGCGCTGATAAATGAAGCACTTCGCTCCGACTGTGACGCGATCGCGTTCGAGAATTACAAGCCCCATGTTTAACGATCGAACCCGTCATATGGATATTCAATACAAGAGACTGACTGCTCGAGAAGTTAGATTTTGACTCAGCTTTGCACGCTAGCCTCGGCTGTTGAGTGAACGAAGAGATGGTCGATCTCGGTCATGAGGTCATCAATACCGCGGTCATCGTTGTCTCGA
>NZ_FTNR01000036.1 GCF_900156475.1 Natronorubrum thiooxidans | reverse complement strand
TAGGAGTACCGGGGGTTTGGCGCTCCCAGTTGACCCCACCCGCAAGACCGCGGGCACCATTCAGATTCTAACTGGATTGGTGTCTGGTAGGGTTGTAAACCTGAAATTCCCAACGCAGCGGTGCAGTACCGCGGGATTCCTGCGACTTTAGGCGCAGGAGGACGTCAATTACGAGCTTGAGGACGAGCCCGCAGCCCAATTGACCGATCGGTGGCCTGTGCTTCCCCCTGCAGTCCAGATCGAATCTGCTGACGGTGAGCAGCTTCTCGCGGCAGCCCGCGATCGAACAGCGTTGGATGATCGAACCCAACCAGCCACAGATAGTGACCACGAGCCGACAACGTATCTCTACGACGAAGGTGGGACTGGTATTCGCGACGAGCAGCGACTCACGACGCTGCTCGACAACGCCGGTGATGATGCGTGGTTAGTCCCTGCAATTGCCCTCCAGCAGGCACCTCATGAGCGTGAAACTGAGAATCAGGACAGTGGAATTCCGACCAAAGAACGCCTCGAGTGTCACCAGTGCGGACAGACAACCGACCATCGATTCAGCGATCATCAATTGCTTCCCAACGAAACTTGGACCGGCCACGCAATCTGGGAATGCCAGATCTGCGGGGTGCCGCGCTACGGGCCAAACCCAGAGTGAATTGCTACGCGCCGTGTCTTAACCAACAGGCGGCGATGGTGTAGCATGGATATTGGTTAATCTGACTGCTCAAGACCTACCTCACGGTAGCTTGCCCGCCACGTCGACAAGGTCCTCTTCGGTACGCCACTGATACAGCCGTTCTTCTCGATCAAACAGCTCGAAGACACCGTCCTGCATCCAACCGAACGGATACTCCTCGTCCTCATACTTCCGCTTGAGAACGTGACTTTTCGCGAAGTACTCGGTCGTACCGACGAGCAATCCCTGTTCGACAAGGAAGTCACTTGGCTCCTTTTCCGCGACACCAACGAGGTACGTCACGATATCGGCGATCAGGCAGAATTTCTGAATGCTGTTATCCCACTCTCCACGGATGTCGACCATCCGGAACGCGTACACATCGGTGCGACGGTTGAGACGGTCAATCACCAGGTTCAGCCGTCGGATTGGCTCCCGATCGTAGTTCCCGAGCACGAAGTACGACCGGTCGTTCTCGTAGATGGGGGTCAACTCACTCAGAGCGTGGAGGATCTCTTCGTTATTGGCCAGCGTTATTTCTTCCTCGTCAAGTTGATCTTTGGCACTTTTGAGAACGTCATCAGGAACAGGCGACTCCTCGTCAGTCATACTGAAGGCTTCTCATGGCGGAGAGATATGGTTTATGAAGTAAATTACCTACTCAAGAACGTGTGATTCACTGTAGAGTAGTTTACCCAAGAGTAAACTACTTGTCGCCGTGTCGTGTATCATATGGTATGAGTACCAAACATGGGGCAGCAGAGGAGATGGAACCTCGTGAACTCGTCCACTTCGTCACCCAGCAGACGCGATTCGCCCTCGTCAACAACATCCTCCAGCATCCCGATCAGCTCCCATCGATGTACGAACTCGAGGAGCTCAACCCCAGTGTTAGCGACGCCACCGTTTATAAACACGTTCAAAAGCTGATCGACGCCGGTATCGTCAAAGAGGTCGCCCTCGACGACAACGAACGCAGGCAAGGATACCCGTGGAAGTTCTACGGACTCTCTGAGGAGGGACGTGAGTTTCTTGACAATCACAATCTCCTCGCAGCCGAGGAGACGCTACAACGGATCTACGAGACGATCTCAGACAAGCCTGAGAAGATGATTAAGTACGAGAATGCACCACGACCTGCCGAGTCGTAGCTGTTCAAGCTGTCAACGACTCTGACCCCAACTCGGGGTTTGTCAGTGAACTCCCGCTCTGCCACAAACTAACGCAGACAGAAAATAAATCGAGACAGCAACGGTGCTCTTGGAGGATGTGAGTTTTTCCACTCGAGCCGGAGATATGAGTTCCGAAGGCATTCACGTTGATTCGATGCTACCGCCGAGTCAGACGGTCTGACGATCGCTGTCGATGCCAGTATCGATCCAGATCGCTCTACCCCCTTGAGAGATGCGCGCTCCAACAGTGATTTTTTGCGCCGGTGATGGGTCCCGGCGCACTGAGCAGAAACAGACGAACACTGACCAAGGCGTCGGCGAACTAAGGTGAGAAAAATGCATATGATCATCTACGCACTGGTAGAGGCATCGACAGCAGAAGAAGCGCTTTCAACTGGACAGACGGTGTTTGATCAACTAGTCGGTGCAGAGCCGCAGTCCTGTGCAGTATTCGACTACTACGTCACCTTCGACGAAGTGGACACGACAGTGGCTGGAAAAGCACGGTGGGGTGACCTGCCGACGGCTGTGCCCATCACATCAGAGGAAGGCGAAGAACTCCTCGAGCGGGCCTGGGAGACCATCAAGAAAGAGTTCCAGCGCAATCTGAATCAGGTGAAAATCGCACTCGAGGAACACAGCGACGACGAGATCATGCGCGATAAGGGCCTCGCTCGGCACGCCTTCCAGCGCGTCGGTGCCTCCCGTGGTCCGTCGATCTGCTTGTATGATCAGCACGCGACAGGCATTCGCCATCGCGGACACCTCGATCGCCTCCTCGAGGAGAATAGAGAGAACAAGACGTGCTGGATCGTGCCGGCAGACGTTCATTTCTGAGTGACCATGCCACGAATACCTAACTGGACGCGAGAGAGTCGAACACCCACGCTAGCATATCGAAACACAGAGACTGGAGCGCGAGCCGTTCTGCATCGTGCGCCGGATTCCTACGCGTACAAGTGGCGGGCAGCGATCCTCGTCAACGGCTATCCGGTCTGGTCGCGAGGCTTCGAGACCAAAGAAGCGACCAGCTTTCGGGATGCACTTCGGGACCGACCAGCCCCCGAACTCTCGTGTATAGAGTGTCCAAACGACGATGTCATCGTCGGCCAGAAATCTGCCGCTGGTGCGAAGGTCCAGCGATGGTTCGATTGTCATGACTGTGGTTACGAAGCTCCCTCGCAGATCGTCTATGGCGCAGAACGGTAGCAACAGGTGAGAGCGCAAGCTGCGAAGTGAGCATCACTGCACGGCGGGTATTTTATTGATCAATACTGATACCAGAGGTATGAGCGAGGATGTAGTCAAGGCCGCGTTTCCCGAACTCGAGGTAATCGAAGACGACGACCTTCGAGCGGGCGTCGCCAGTGCGTGGGCGATGGCCATCAAAGAGAATAACATTGACGACCTCACCGAGGTACCGTGGCTGCCCCCAACACAGCGTGCGTTAGGGTTGGAGAACGAACGGCTGGTAAGCCACGTTCGGGACGTAACTGCCTGTGCCGTCACGCTTGCAGAGACGCTCCTCGAGCGGCGCGAGGTCACGCTCTCATTGGATACTGTCGTTGCTGGTGCACTCATCCACGACGTGAGCAAACTCGCCGAATTCGACGGGATGACTGAAACGCCGGTTTACAACCTGCTCGGACATCCCTACTACGGTGTCTACGTCGTTGCAGCAGCGGACTTGCCAGTCGAACTGGCACACATCGTGCTCTCCCATACAAGCCGAACGACGGTCGAGCCGGCGACGATCGAAGCGGAACTCATCAAGCGGGCCGACGAAGTTGCGGCAGCCGCCATCCGGTCACAAGCGACAGACGACCTTCGAACCGTATGACCGCTGCACCGAACGGTAGGTACTTACTGTAGAGAGTACCGTCTGCTCACTCACTGCGAATCTTGAGAGCATCGGCACAGTTTGTTGTGCCTCAACAGGAGTAGAGGCACCATCCAATGAGTAACACCCCAGAGCACTCCCAAGATTCGAACAATCTCTCACCAGCACAGCGCCTTGAGCCACCGAATCCGCGACTTATCGACGCCAGTATCGCGACAATCTACGACATGGACACGTTGCGGGCCTGCGTCGCCTACGAAAATCAGCACCAACAACGTGTTCCGATTCTCCGTCAACTCGAAAAAAGAGCCATTGAGCTCCGCTCACAGGATGATGACTAACTCAGCACGCCTGCTGACAGATTGCAAGGCGTCGAGAGGGATCCAACGGTCGTCATTGTATCTCCGTCCCCGCTCGGAAGCTTGTGAGGTCGTCAATACGGTCTTCGAGTGCTTCGATTTCCTGTTGCAGTTCCTCGGCTTCTGTCTCCTCACTGGCAGCAAGTCGATCCTTCAATCCCTGGAGGCGTGACTCCTTGACGTCCTCGTCGACCTCTGCCTTACGAACGTATTCGCTCTCATCAATCTCGTAGACATCGGATTCGGTGAGCGTCGTCACCTCGAGTGCCTCGTCGACCTTCTGGCGGTCAACACTCATGACCCGCTCGCGGTCGATCCCTTCTGTCTTGAGCATCGAGAGGACCTCCTCGTCGTCTTTGAGCGAGCGATTACGGCGACTTGTGCGCTGGACTGAGCCGTACTGACTGGCAACAGGACGGTCGTGATGGAGTCGGGAGAGAAGCACGTCAGCAACCTCCTGGCGAAAGTCGTTGGCATCGCGCTGGACATCCGACAGCAACGTGTAGAGATTCACGAGCGTGGCCGTCTCTAAGTCAGGTAACTCGGTAACATCGTGGCGCTCGAGTGCATCGATTAGTAGCAGAGCATCCGAGTAGACATCGAGGCCCTCAGGTTCGGTGCGGTCATCGTCGGTGTCTGGTTCATGTGCTGTGTCGGCCAGTTGGGTCGTCGTCGGCCCGTCTGTCTCGGCGATCACACCCGCGTCCTCGTCGATCTCGAACCGGGGGTGAACGCTCAACACCGCTGGATACGGGTCAGCATCTGGCGGGAGCCGGTCGAGATTGAACCCATTGTGTGAGGTCTGTATCTGATGATAGAGTGTCTCGAACTGCTCACATTGGAGCGGACGCTTCTCGGTGGACTCGTCAAACTGGACGATAACGCGGTGTTCCTGGACATCTGTGATATGGATGCGAGAGTGCGACAACGGTGTAATCAGTGTCGCGTCCGCCGGCAGTCCATCCAGATGCTCGAGAAGCGTGTGCCAACTGACGCTGAATGGCATACGGGAGAGTTACGCGCCGTCCCGACTAAATCTTGTTCTCGACGGGGAGCAGAGAACTCTCCCACAGAATTTGCCATCGGCAATGATAAAGAGCCACACGAGTTTGTATCGCGTTTCGTTTGCGAGCGCCGTCAGTACACCGTGGTGCCTCTCGATCCGACTCGTCGAGAGCACCTCTTCAAGCGTGTCCAGTTCGTCGAGTCGCTGTTCGACGTCCTTGGGACGGCAGTCCTCGAGTTCATCCTCAAGGTAGTGCTGAGACGTTGTGTCGCTGTTGTCATCACCTTCGATTGAAGAATCTTCTCAATTAACTCTTGGGAACAGTAGTCTGACTGGTCGATGTAACAGAAATTGCGCTCTGTAGCTAGTATTGCACAATATAAACAATACTCTTATACGCTATCACCCCCTCGATTATGGTGTGCAACAGTCAAATATAGACCTCGATCAATCGCCATCTCGTGCAAGTGTTTCAGGGCGAAAGCAGCGTGCTGGAACGGATTTCATCGGCGGTTATGGCCAGACGACTGGAAGCTCCGATCTCCTATTTATCGAGGGACAGCTTCCAACAACCGATGGCGTCGTAGACGGCGATCAGCCGGCGCCAGTCCAGATGGAGCGTAGTCTTAAAAACCTGCAGACAGCACTCGCTCAACAGGGCCGAACACTCGATGACGTGCTCAAAGTGACGGTATATTTCACGGACCTCAAGCACTACGATGCAGTAAACGAGGTATATCGTGAAGCCTTTGACGAGCAGCTTCCAGCGCGAACCGTCGTTGGCGTCTCGGAGTTGCTCGGTGGTGCCAGTATTCAACTCGACGCGGTTGCCGCGATCGAGTAAGCAAGCTATTTTTCGTGGCCAGCTAACTGACTCACAGTCCTCCATCCAGAAATCTGTTTGAGCTGATGTCGCTATCAGTCTTGGACTGACTCAATGGGTCAGCTACCTCTCACGACGATACACGTGCCAGCGAATCCGGATCCCGCGAGCGCGAAGGAACCGCCCGAGTTCGGCGCCACCCCAAATTATTGCCGTGACCAGGGCAACAATAACCGGCCCGAGGTCGGACAGATTCATCCACGGGAACTAGAGTCAATGACGAACATGACCACGTGAGACGGAACGGCCGTTCGAGCGCTATCGGCGATCGGATCGAAGAGGCCGAGGTCGACATCCCGCTGGCCGTTATCGTCGTCGGAACTGCTTCGCTGTGATATGAGGTCGAGTCCGCTTGCGCTCTTCCCACCGGCGCTCTCGTCACCTGTCTCGAGGCCGGTGTATTTTTGAGACCCCCAGAGGGGTGGAGGTCTTCTCGAGTTCAGTTCAGTTCGATTCGACTCGAGAAGCACTGATCAAACATGGCTACGAGCAGCAGCTCCCGGGAAACGTTCGACGATTCGGACACCCGGCACGACGAGATGCACAGCACGATCGAAGCATGGATCCAGGACCTCGTCGATGAGGTCGATAGCGCCGTCTCGAGCGAGCAATTCAAACAGTGGTTGGATGTCCAGAGTCGCTTCCATGATTATTCGCACCGAAATACACTGTTGATCAAACTCCAGTGTCCCCACGCAACGCGCGTTGCTGGCTATCGAACGTGGCAGAACGAGTTCGATCGGCACGTGAGTGAGGGGGAAAAAGCAATCTGGATCTGGGCACCCATCATCGCGAAACAGTGTCCTGAATGCGGGAACTCGCCATCGTACCACGAACGCAGTGACTGTGAGTATAACGACACTGAGCCTGACGACTGGAACAAGGGACTCGTGGGCTTTCGACCAGCACCGGTCTTCGATATCTCGCAGACAGAAGGTGAACCACTTCCGGAACTCGAGACCGAGGCGAACGGCAATGCCGGCGAATTGGTCCCAGCACTCCTCGAGGCGTCGTCCGCACTCGAGGTAGCTGTCGAGGTCGTGTCTCCTCGAGAATGGTCTCACGGCAGCGCCAAGGGCGTCTGTCAGTATCGCCTGGAGAAGCAGCCCCTTGTGGAAGTCCGTGATCGTAAAAACGAGGCTGATCTCGCCGTCACACTCGTTCACGAGTACGCTCACGCGCTGTTGCACGGTGGCATCGATACCGACAGTATCACAAAAATATAGATGGCTAGTGGGAAACTATATTTTCGTTTGTATCGTAGAGAGGATAAACCAATGACTGGATATGAGCACTGGGATGGGAATGTCAACGAGGCTGTTATGGAGGAGTGGGTAGCCGAAACAACCCCGTTCGACCGAGTCAGGGAAGTCCTGCTCACAACGACATCGTTTCAGTATGCAAGCGCGATTACCGAGCGTGCTCACGTAAGCGAACCAAGCGCACGAAAGCACCTGAAAACACTCGCTGATTCCAGTCTAGCCGAAATCGATGACACAGGTCAGGGGACGAGATACAAGCGTTCTCGCGAGACCGTCGCGATGAGTCGGATCCAAGAATTGCACTCAGAGCTGACCAAAAAAGAGCTCATCGAGGGAATTCGCGACATGAAAGAGAAGATCAGCACCTACCAGGAAAAGTACGGTGCAACGGACCCGGACGATCTCGCACTCGAACTCGAAGCCGATGACGGCGAAGGATGGGCGGCGATCTCGAGATGGCGAGGATTAGAAGAGAATTTGAAAGTCGCTCAGGCGGCACTTTCGCTGTACGACTTCGATCCGGATAGCGAACGCGGTAATGATGCAAGTCAGTTCAACTCGTCTCGAGGAGCGTTCGCCGGTGGGTCTGGAGATCTCTCAGCGTAATATATGTCCAGCGAAGACTCAGACGGTATTTCACCAGAAGAGCAGTCAGCCGATCTCGGATCACATCCCGATACGGCGTCAAACCCTCCTTGACAAGGCGAGAGCTACAGTCTTGACTGGCTGACATCGGTCAAGATTTGACCGGTGACCGCTTGCTCGGTTTTTGTGGTGCCACAGGGGTGGACACCATGACAGAACATCCGACGTTAGCAGAGTTCGCCACGAACGAAACAACTGACTCGAGGCAGACCGGTCAACCATCGACTGACGAGACCGTGACGATGACAGCTGACGAGCGAGTCGCAACATACCTCATTGAGGATCAGATGGCAGATCTCACAGACGCGATCCGTGAAGCGGTCCAAAACGGCATCGACAGTCCGGGTTCATCCCGTGTGCTGGTCAGCATCTCACCAGAGCGATCGATCATCCTTGATGATGGTGCTGGCGTCGACCTCAAGTCCACCGAGGGACGACGCAACCTCTCAGTGCTTGGTGCGGGAAGCAAGCAGCGATCGGACGACGAGACGATTGGGGAGTGGGGCATCGGCAAGGGGGCGATCATCGCGAAGGGCGCGGTTCGCATCTGGAGTCATGACACCGCACTGTGTTTCGACTATCGAGATCGACGCAACTCGGGACCGTGGGCAGACGTCAGCGGTCGCGATGGCCAACTCGTGGACGCTGAGCATCATCTCAAGGGGATGCTTGTCGAGATCGATCACTACGAAGACGAAGTGCCGGATCCAGACAGCTACCGCTGGCGGCGCTACGTTCGCGACCTCCGAAAGCGTTTCGCGTACGTCCAATCCCGAACGGGCGTCTCGGTCGTGATCAATGGCGAGTCAGTCGATAAGGGCGACCCACTCGAGGCGGTGACTGACTCACCACATCCGTCGCTCACACGCGAAACTGAGGATGCGATCCTTGCACTCGAGTACACGCCCCACGAGGGACTCGACATCTACAGCAACGGGCTCTACGTGACGACGAAACGCGAGTACGGACTCGGTGGGGTCGTCGTCTCGAAGGGAAACTTGACGCTGAACTTTGCCCGCAACGACATCCAGTCAGGCTGTGATCGCTGGCAGCGGATCGACAGTGCACTCGAGCAGGCTCGTGACGATCTATATGCCGAGGTCTCGGACGATCGGCTGACTGCTGAGAGTCGGGAGGTGATGATCGAGACGATGGCCTCCGAATCAGCATCAGACGAGCAGTGGGCCGATCGCAAGCTGTTCCAGCTGGCAACCGAGTCCCGCATCAGCCTCGAGGAAATCCAGGCAGCTCCGAAAATCGGGTGGGTCGACAGTACCCAGAAAGGCGCGGACAAACTCGTCGAACGCGGCTATGTCGTCCTCGATACGAGTGATGCGGCGACGCAGCGGCTTCGCGACCTCGCCAGCGACGAGAACATATCGATAGTGGTGCCAGAGACATTCGATGTTGGCAAACAAGCAGAGTCAGAGGGAGTCTGGACAGGCTATCATCGCATCGAGGACGAATCGCAGTTGAACGCTGATCAGCGACGGTATCTCCGCTTTGCTCGAGTGCTGGCAGCAGAGCTTGGAATTGAGCGAGATGTGTACTACGGCGAGGCGAGTGCCGATGCCTGGACCGACGGCAGGACATACATCGTGATCACTGACTCAGCGGTGACGAGTCGCCAGCGTGCGGTCTGGATGCACGACCTGTATTTGGTGATGCTGCATGAGACGGCGCATGAGACCTCGAGTCAGGATCGTCCCTCGCACGGGCATCACTTCGAGAGTACGTATCGGTCGCTCGTTGAGGATCCGGGGAATCGAAGTTCGTTCGCGGAGCTTGTCCAGCAGGTCGTCGACGAGGGATTTGCGTCCGTGTTCGAAGAGTACGGGGTGGGGCTCTAGCAGAGCGCGGCCATCACTTCTGGACAATTCCGGTAATGGAGCAGCGAGATGGAAGACTAACTCGAATAGACTGCAGTGGCACGAGATCGGTATGCAGGACAACCCTTCGAAGAGTCGTTAACACTGCTCTTCTGGGGATGTAACCCGAAGTTCGTCTTCGACTTTTCACGGCGAGGCTTTCTCCTCGCACTTCCGTAAGACGTACGCGTTAGTCCCGCAGCTGGGCAACGGTCCGTCCGAGTTCCCGAGCACGTTCGCTCTCGGAGATATCATACCGTTCTTCCAGCGACCGAAGTTGTTCTTCGAATTCCATGGTATACGGGAGTGTGCTCCTCTTTGACATCCTCCCGCGCCTGAACAGTAGTTGCCGATTCAGATTGTAGAGAGTCGATGGAAACGTGATGAGTCACTGAAATCCGCCTCACGTTGTTTGTTCAAGCGGTAATTTGAGC
>NZ_FTNR01000041.1 GCF_900156475.1 Natronorubrum thiooxidans | reverse complement strand
TTTGCTGGATCTCCAGAATCGTGCTTCGACACTGCCGCACAACTCTATCTCCAGTAGGGACCGCTACCGGGTACGGATTTACTGGACGGTCTACTAAGCTGAACTACCCGTTCACTACACCTGCGAACTGATCGTTTACCTCGCCTCAGCAACCGTCTGTTGCACTCTGCAAGAGAGTCGGTTCCTCTTCTCCAATAGCCCCGTACTCGATTAACACGCGAACGCATTCATCAGCAGAATCGAGTGCAAAGAACTCATCATAAAGAGGATAGTCATCAACGAAACCGTGGATTGCTATGAGGTCCTCGTTTTGAGGGGGTTCTATTGTCAGTATGTTGCTTACTCCCGGTTCCACTTCTTGTGAGTGCCATTCTTTAAGCCCGTTAGATGTTTCGATGGCGACGTGAAATACGTGAGATTCTCCTGTCCCATTACCAAGTTCTACTTCTAATTCAGGGACGGTCACCGCAGTATCATCAAAGTATGTACATCCAGAAAACAGTGCTATCGTACCAACACTCCCGAGTATGAAACTTCGCCGAGTGAGAGACATTTCCTAAGAGAAAACACTTTGACAGTATATACTTTGTTCTGCGCTGGCTTTTGATTGTTCTGTGTTTCGCCTGTACTGAACACGAGTTTCGTGAGCCGTTCAGAATAAAGAAACGGAGCAACGAGTTACCAGTACCGTCGCGACTGTGCTGTCGTGTTTGTCATCCCCGGAAGGGGTGCGGGGCGATCGAACTGCCCCGAGATAGCGAATGACTTCTGAGCGACAGCACTCACGAGACCGTGGTATCGATCGAGTACCAGCCCACCGACAGCCCACTGAACCACCCTGGTCTGGCCTCGAGTTACGCGTTCCAAACGATCGGAGTCGAGAATCACTCATCTCGTTCGTCGAGTGTGTTCTCGTTGAGCTCACACATGCAGACGTCGGTGCCGAGTATCGATCATCAAACGTCTGGGGAATCAAACTGACGCAGTACATCGTAGCTGATACGGTCGGCGAGAGATTCAAAAAGCGCCATTACGACGAACGGCTCGGCTGGCACGAACAGACGCTGTCTCGGCAGGACGTCCGTGAGGAACTGATCAATCGCCTCGCACGGCCCGCGTCACTGGCGACGAATCAGAGTCACCCCTATCCTGTTGAGAAACCAGATACGTTCAGGGTGAAGCCAACGTGGCAACTGCGAATAGATCTGTGGGCCAGCGAGAGGTGAACTCGTTCTCAATGTCTCTGAATCTGGTTAGTCAAGCGGCTCATGCTCTTGTAAAGAAGCAAACTACACACCTATGTTATGAAGTCCATAGATTTATGCCTATGGAGGCCATCACATAAGATGACGGATGGCGTCCTACACTACCATTGAAGATTGGCAGGATGTCGAAGATGGATACGTCATCGATGTGACCATCCGGCAGACGGAGGATAAGAAGTACCCGTGTGGATGGGACTACAGCCTACACCACGGGGAAGTCGGCGGCGACACCATCCTTCGATACGACAACGCCCATGAACAGACGAAAGGCCATGAGCGCCACACCCGAAACGATGTTGAAATCATCGAATTCCCCGGGATGTTGACGCTCTACGATCGCTTTCAACGCGAAATCGAGGAGATGTCGCCTGTCTCATGGAACTGGTCGGAGTAGGACGTCTCCAGGAGGTATACACCATGCCAACGCTCAAAGTCACCGTCGGTGAACGTGATCGCCTCAACCAGCGCACGCGTAGCCGCATCAAGGCTGCCCAAGAGGGTGAAGACCTTGACGATGCCCAGCCGGTGTTGAACTTCGGATCGTATGCAGAGCTCAGTCGCCTGCTTAGCCCAAAGAATCTAGAGCTGTTGGAAGCAATCTCCAAACACCAGCCCGAGAGCATCCGCGAAGCCGCTGATCTGGTGGAGCGAGACTACAAACAGGTCCATCGGAACCTTTCCGAACTCGAAGACATCGGCGTCATTGAGTTTGAAAATGGCGGGCCTGGTCAGGCAAAGAAACCGAAACTGGCCTACGACGGTCTTGAAATTGATATCCCGTTTGCAGGATCGAACGGGAGTGTCGGTGCAGCAGCACCCTGAAAGATCCTGTTCTTGGCCATCTAGAAACGAACCCTTCGCTCTCTGTTCTCGCTACACGTGGTCGACGGACGTACGTGATGAACTGATCAACCGCCTCGCACGACCCGCGTCATTAGCGTCGAATCAGAGTCATACTCATCCTGTTGAGGAACCAGATACGTTCTAAGTGAAGCCGACGTGGCAACTGCGAACAGGTCGACGGCCCGGCGAAAAGTAATCAGCAGTCGTCAGTACTCCAGCCCGCTGTTGAATATCGATCACTGACTCCATACACATCATGTAGTGTCTTCGACTTGACTGTACATCCAGCAGCGAGTTTTTTGGCGCCATGAGGCATGAGGCGCGCTCAACGGTGTGCCTCATGTGGTTTTCAATGACTAATCCAAACCCGATTGACGACACTGCAGACGATTACAGCCGGTTCGAAGCCAGACTCGTTGCCCATGATCAGGATGCAACTCGCGTCGTGACAGCAGATCTCAGCGATACAACCGCCCGACAGCTCGTGACTGAACTCATCGATAACGGTGTGGTAATGCCGGTCCCTGGCAAGCGGGTATTCGCCCACGAGCCAAGTGGGACCGCGTTTGACTCGAGCACTCAGCTTGCTGTTTTCCATCGAGGCTGGACGGCTGCTCGCAACGCCGACAAGGACGGTGAGTGATGCAGCAACCACTTACTGGCTGCGCCTTCTGTGACGCTCCACCAGGTACCGAAGTCGGCGAGGCATATACCTGGGGAAAAGACGAACGAGTCTCTCACCCAATCTGTGTTGGCTGTGCCATCCAAACGCGGCCAGACCCTGACGAGCGTGAACACCACGCCTGCGACGGGTGTAGATTGGTTGTCAACGCACTTGCAGCCCTCACGCGGTTCCGGGTGGAACTCGGACATCTCGAAGGACCACTCCAGTTCTGTGTGCGCTGTAGTCCCGGAGGTCCGGCGACGTACTGGACGCGCGATCTCGAGGAGCACCTCATCACGACGCCGACAGAGTGAATGACAGAGTCTGACCTCCCTTCTAATATGGGGTGGATTACCTGTAACAAACACCCAAAATAGCTATGCATCCACGGAACCAACAGTAATTTATGTCGAGCGGTACCATCGATATCGACGAGTTCGAGAACGCCGACGACGATGAATTCGAGGAACGAAACGACACCGAGCGGATCGTGCTGTTCCTCGATGAGAACGACGACCGGGCGTGGAAGGCGGCGACGATTGCTGACCAACTCGACCTAGATACGGATGCTGTCAGTGCCATCCTCTCGCGACTGAAGGAACGAGGTCTTGTGCGGCACAAGCGCCCGTACTGGGCGATCACAGACAACGAGGACCGGCTTCGAGCCGCCTACCGTCTTCACCACCACCACCAGACTGCAGACGAGCAGTACGGCGAGGAGGATCTCGAGGAGTTGAAAACTGACGAGATGGAGGAAGTGCAGTGACCGCGTTCGATGAACTGGAACGCGGCGACATCATCTGGGGGACCGATCCGCTCTCGGACAAAGGTCGTCCGATGCTTGTTCTAGGAACACCTCGGTTCCCGAACCACGGCGTACAGCTGATCACCGTCCTGATCTCCACGAAGACTACCACGAGGAGTCACTCACGCTCCGCGACGACGACTACGAAGGCGAGCCACTCGGAGAACGGAGCCACGTCCTTCCGTGGTCGCTCGCAACCCTCAACAGTGCGACAGAGGTAAAATTCCATATGACCGCTCTTGTTGACGAACGCATCGAGGATGTGACCATACAGTTAATCAGCTACATTTCTTCTTGAGCGAACCATGCTGTCGTCAACGGCGATACCGGGGAAGTAGGAGTGATATCGGAGCAGGTAACACGAATACGTGGTGGCAGAACAAGCGAGTCTCCCACCCGATCTGTGACAACTTCCAGACGCGGCCGGATCCGGACGAGCGTGACCACCATGCTTGCGACGGGTGTGGATTGGTCGTCGACACGATTGCGGCGTCGCCGGCGTTTCACGCCAGCTTTCAGCGGGACCGAAGGTCCCGCCTGGCTCACGCGGTTCCGCGTTGAACTCGGCCATCTCGAGGGCTCTACAGTTGTGTGCGAGGTGTAGTCCCGGAGGCCTGGCGACGTACTGGACACGTACCATCAAGGAGCACGTTGTAGCAGTTGAGTAGAGTACGAGAGTGCCATAGAACGACTGACATGGAATTTCTTTTTCCAACCGAACTGAACTATCCGTTCATTACAGCTGCTTATACCTCGTTGCCACGGAATCCTGTGAGGAAGGCGTGTGTACTCCTATAGAGGACAATGAACCCAGCACACCCGACCAGCAGTCCAAGTACGATAATGCTCCATCCATATCCGCCTACTACTGCGGAAAGACCTGCCCACGTAACGGCTGCCAGCGCGATGAACACGCACAGGGTTAGGAACCCATATCGAGCGAGGGTAGCACGCGGAGATCCTCTTCCTAATGCTTCAATCCCGCCTAATTGAACAGCAGCGGCTTCGACGGCTAGCTGAAGACCAATTAGGACTGATACTGCGAGCAACAAGATACCGCCGACCGGCGGTATTTGTTCAATCCCTACGGTATTGAGTACTACACCGGAGAGATGGGTCAAAACGGATAGTGAAGCGATTATTGCTGGTATTCCGATTAGTATAGTGGCACCAAAATAAACCAGACTCGGAATTAGCAACGAACGTTCTTTAGATGACACACTGTCAAGTTCCTTCCACCTCGTATAAGTTTTGTTAGCTTCAACTGTGCTACTCAAATTCCTCACTGACTGTTTTGTGCTTCACCTGTACTTGTCGCGAGTTTCACAGAGAGCCCTGAACAAAGGAACCGTGTTACTGTCTACTTCGAGATGAGTTTCTGTGCCCCACAAGTGGGTGAGGGGCAGTCGGAGTTGTTCATCGCCCCTCGAGAACACCATGACTTTCAGAGAAGTTTACCAGACAGTATTCGACGAAGACGTCCAGTCCAACTCAAGCGCGAATCCGTGTCCGAAGTGCAACGGACGGGTTACTACCAACGTAGTCGAAACCATGTGTGAAGACTGTTGGTATCTCGTAGAAACGCAACACAACCAGATGCAGAGACGAGTTAGTTACGTGTAGACCGCATGCTATTAGCCAAATCCACACAAGTATTGGAGCAAGATATTTACCGAAGGGGTAACAAGAATTTGGACAATGCCAGAATGTGATGGCTGCGGCTCTCATGTCACTGAGAGCTACTACCGGGTTTTCGCTGTTGATGGGAATCTCCCAGCGTGTATCCATTGTTCTACCAACCGTGACGCTCGGGAAGCAGGACTCCGCGACCAGTAGCTTCTCAGTGGTCTCATGACCAGATTTTCTCTACCGAACTGGAATCTGCATCGAGATATGAAATAACACGGTCCATCCCCCCACTAATGACTGACCGAGATTCCGACTTTGAGGAGCTTCGTCCGACCGGCGAAGCGTCGCATATCCCAGATGAGACACTCAGCAAGTGTACCGACGGTGAGCCCGATCGACAGCGAGTCGCGACGGCTACGACTGGATATCCGGATACTCCAACGGAAATGGATACCGAGTGCCGATCCTGTGGGGCATCGATTCCAGCCGACCGAACCAAATGCCTGTTCTGTCTCACCAACCATCTCGAGGGCTCTTCTTCTGAAACAGACGTACTTGCAACAGAGTGGACACTCCTCGGCGTCGTCGATATGCTTGTTGAGTCGTCTACGTTCTACGGCGCCGTCGCAAAAGGTGGGGCCGCTGCGATGCTCCTTGCCTCCAGTGCGACAGAAGCAGCCGTCGACGACTGCACGATTATACGCTGAACAGGCGCAATACCACGGGCTTCAGCCCGTGGATACGCGCCGTCACTTGTGAGTATTCCCATGCATTCCACTTTGTTGGAATTTCTATCGATATGTTCAACTGACACCACGCCGTACTGTGAAACAGGATGAACTCGACACACATTCATCGCG
>NZ_FTNR01000032.1 GCF_900156475.1 Natronorubrum thiooxidans | reverse complement strand
GGTGTGCACAGCTGTCACCTCCTCATTCCTTCCGAAAAGCAACTCCGATAAGCCGCCGCTGTCATGCGGTTCTTGGCTTAGCTAAAGACGGATGGGCCCCATCCGTAGCTGAGTCATCGTCACCAGCCTTCTGCCGGGTAGCCCGGTCGCTTTGGCGGTGGCTCTCTCCACTACGGTAGCGGTCTGCAATGTTTATCGCCCCGTTCACATCGGCTTGGTACTCTGTGACCCAACAGTCGGCGTTCGAGCAACGGAACGTTGCCTGTCGTGGTCGGTAGCCGTGTTCACCGCAGGCGTGGCATGTTTTCGACGTGTTCTGGGGATTCACTGTCTCGACGGGAATCCCATTCTCGGCGGCCTTGTACCGAACCTGTGTGTGGAGCTTCGCAAAGCCCCATCCATGTAACCGCCGGTTCATGTACGCGCCGTAGTCCATGTTCTCACGGATATACGTCAGGTCTTCCAGTACCAACACTGGATTGTCAACGGACTCAGCGTACTCCACGACCTCGCGGGTCACACGGTGGAACACATCGTCAATCTGGTCCCACAACGTGTCACCGTAGGACTCCGCGATGCGCTCGCTCCCACGTTTCTGGAGTCGCCGCGTAGCGGTGAAGTATGTTTTGCGGAGCCGACGAACAGCCTTGCCGTCGTCGGCCCACAGTTTGGGGCGAACTGGAGAACCGCTCTCGTCGCGGTGACACACCGTAACGAGACTCGCTTCTCCGATGTCCACACCGATGGGCGTCCGCTCGTTGGCAGACGCCGCAGACTGTCCCTCCACGTCGCGGGTGGCGGTGACGTGGAGATACCACGCCCCATCCCGCTTGAACAGCCGACTTTCACCCATCTCGGCATCACCAGCGTACACTGCTTCCACCCAGTCTCGCTGGTCTGGATTGACGTGTGCTGGGATCCAGAGGTGGTAATCGTCGTGGTGCGGGATTTTGACGTACCACTCGAGGGCGTTCTGTGGCTTGTGGTCGAGTTGGACGCCTTCGTTGGTGAACTTCACAGGATGGTCATCGTGAAGTTCATCGGCATCATAGCTTCCGCCACAGAGTTGCGGTACGTACTTTTTGAGGGCGTTTTTGGCGTAGCCGGAGAGGTCGTACTCGACAACGACGTCGTTTGTGGCTGACTGCGAGGTGCAGTCGGCGTCGAAGGCTGCCTGAAGTGCCTGCTGATATGCCTCGCGGGTCTCACAGAGCTTGCGCTCTTTGTGGGCATTGGGGTTGACGAGGCTCAATTCCAGCGTCTTCGTGACTTCAGGCATCCGTTCTATACCCATCACTACGGCTCGGGGAATCATATACATCAGCCATGCGGAGTGAAAGTAAACGAGGGAAATCCACCCAGCGTCACTACAAAAAACGGGGCCGTCTCTGCCTATCGCTCGACCTGCGCCTGAAGACGCAGGTATGCGCTAACCATCTCTATCAAACACTCTTCGATGACTAACCAGATGCGCACCGATATCACGCTATGCGGGAACAAGGCCGGCCAGTTCGAACGAATCCAAAGTACATCGAGAACCGTCGCGGTCACGATCTCTTGCGGACCGATGTCGTCGGGATCTTGATGGCTGAGTACGAGCAGGACCTCAAGAACACCCGCAGTGGTCTCGTTCGATGACGTGGGCAATGAATCCACCAGCTACGAGCTAGTGATTGGGTGTTCTCTCGAGGATGTCGAAAATGTCGATCGCTTTGTACTCTTGATTCCGCTGGTTGCCAGTCGTCTCAACGAGAACACCGTCGGATACTAACTCCTCGATGGCGTTATACGCGGTTTGCCGACTGACATCGAACTCGTCTTGGACATCGTTGGCAGTGAAGTACGGCATATCGAAGACACCCCGCGCAAGGCGATGACTCGTTTTCTGGTGTGGATACCGCTGTTCGTAGTCGCGCCGAAGTTCCATCAGCTTCTGTGTCCGCTCGTACGAGTCCCGCGCCTGTACCTCGATTCCTTCGATGAAGAACGTGATCCAGTCGCGCCAGTCCCCGGTTTCGCTCACAGCGCGCATCTTCTCGACGTATTCCTGCTTGTTGCGATTAAAGTAGGCACTCGGATAGAGATATGGCTCGCTCAGATATCCTTCAGCGCAGAGCTGTAATACGATGAGAATGCGGCCAAGCCGGCCATTCCCGTCCTCACAGGGATGAACCGTCTCGAACTGATAATGCGTAATCGCGAGATCAACGAGCGGGTGATACTGGCCGCCCATCTGGATATACGCCTCCAGAGAGTCCATAAGCTCGGGAACCGATTGGTACGGCGGGGGAACGAACGGAGGTTGACTGGCGTACGGAGAAGGAAGGTGGACATCAGTCGTCCGCCATTCTCCTACGACCTCACCCTCGTTTCGAACGTTTTCGAGGAGCGACTGGAGGAGTTCGAGCGTTATCGGCTCACCCTGTTTGATCGCGTTGAATCCTTTTTGAAGGGCGCGTTCGGCATTCAGTACCTCCTGCAAGTCCCGACTCACATCGACGTTCTTGTCTCCGCTGGTCCGCGTGTGATGGGCGTATACCTCGTCCACGTCGACATCGGCCCCTTCTATTTCGGCGGTCTCGACTGCCTCGAGTCGGACGAGGGACGTGTAGAGAACCGGCGAGAAATCGACGGTTGGACTGATACCGTCGATTCGGCCGAGCTGAAAGGATGCATTGGCGATAAGCTCCGTGAGTTCGTCGTCGACATCGATCCGTGTCGAGAGGGGGAGCTTGTCTGGAATGTAGTATGGGTGTGGATGAGACTCGTGATAGTGTCCGGGTGCCTCTTCCGGTAGGTCTCGAGTCTGCATTTGACTATACCACGAACTCCGGCCTGTTAATCATATCGCTTTTAAATAGATTTGATTACTGGTGTCTGAGACGGGTTTGCTCAAAATACGGCCGGGAATTTTGGAGAACACGGTCCGATCCATCTCCAAACGTGGATCAACCAGCGAATTGATGGCGAGCAATACATCCGTGAGCTGCTCACGGAGATGAGAATTTCGAACGGACTATTACTGGAGGATGGCGTCTCCGTTCCCAAACTGAGCGAGTGGGGATCGTCCATGAACTAGGTAGTGTGCACCGATCAGGTCCGTTTCCACTTCCGTCCGTTTGTGTTTCGTGTCCATTCCTTTTGGCGTGGCCACTGCAAAGTGTGCCTCACTGCCGAAGGTTTTCTCGTGTCGACGGAGGCGTCCCGTGAACGCTGACGTCTCCCCGATGTATGCCAGTGGAGGAGTATTGCCCTCGAGCCAAATCCGGTAGACGCCTACA
Organism: Natronorubrum thiooxidans; assembly: GCF_900156475.1. Classification (GTDB taxonomy): domain Archaea; phylum Halobacteriota; class Halobacteria; order Halobacteriales; family Natrialbaceae; genus Natronorubrum; species Natronorubrum thiooxidans. Next base: position 10,211 of record NZ_FTNR01000032.1, on the reverse strand, counting down.
TCGGGAAGGTCTGGCTCAAGACGATTCTCAAGTCGGTACGGTTCGGACCACTCGAGGCCCATCCAGTCCCGGGCAGTCACGTCGTCGACGTTCTTCCATGGCACCGGTCCACGGCCAAGTTCGGCGTTCGGTTCGGTTTCGCCGTCCTCGAGTGGGCCACCGACGTAGCCGTCTTTTCGGTAGCTGGATTGTGAATAGCCTTCGATGATCCGTCCGAAATTCGCTGTCGGGCTCTGGCCCATCTCTCGACGAGCGATCGCGATCAGTGCTTCCTCGAGTCCCTTCCGGTTCTGGTCATCTTCGGCGAGTGGTGGGGTGGTTGTAGACACTTCGAACGCGGACCCGTATCGATCCCGGACCGCCCACAGACACGGTGCTGCGGTGTGTGGATCACGGAAGGGCATATCGTCGGAGTAGACATTGCGAGCTAACGCGCCAACTCGTCCACGTGTGCTTCGTCCTGTTTCGCCGATGTACTCGAGACCATCGCGGTCACGATGGCGAACACGGAGAGGCCTGGATCACTCGAGATCGTTGGTAAATCGCCGTCGGCTGGATCGAGTGATAGCCATTCAGTCCAGTTCAGATCCAGCCAGTTGTCTGCGTACAGCTCTTGCTCGTTCATATCTGACCTTGACTTTAGAATTCGTCCAACGTTCGACTCAATTCACTCATCTCAACCCGATATCCACCGGAATCTATCTCTTCGTAATAAACGACTGGGACACCCGGGTCTTCATACATTGCTGGCCCATCGTCGTGCTTCAGAGACCGCAAACAGATCGGTTGATCACCTAGATAGCCACTGATCCCATCAGCCATCTCCTCTGGACTGGCAAGCCTCGAGCTGACCTGCAGTTCACTCCCCAGTTTTGGGATAATCACTTCGCGAGCATCGAACCCCATATACGATTTATACAGGATGAGATCTTCGACCCACTCTCTGATCATTTCGTACGTGATTAGGTCGATTGCCTCACGCATATTCTCGACCATGTCGTGAGTCTTCTTTGCCGCCCGTTGTACCTTCACTTCGCCATTATGCTGTTCCTTGTAGTATCCGACCCAGTCTTCGAATGTTGCGTCAGGGTTCTTGGCTTCGAACTCTTCCAGAATCTCGTCAATCGATCCCACTGAACCACGATTTGTTGCCTGCGAGGTGTGACATGCGAGGTTGATGATCTTCGTCGTGTACCTAGGATAGTCGAGATCCTGACCAACAGCGATTCGCCGTCGTTCGTCTTTCGAGATGTGTAAGTCGTTAGCCATAGATAGAACTCATATCAGTGGACTATAGTTCTAGGGCTATCATATATTGATTGAAATCAGGCTGAAGTACAGCGGACTCTCTTATTCACCTGATTTGAAGTTCATTTTCTTAAAAGGCGGTTGAAGAATCCCTTCCTGTTTTCAGTATCTTCATTACGCCTATCAGTATCGAGCCAATCATCGAAGTCGTCTGGGTTCTTGATAATGATTTTCCGCCCACTCTTTTCTGGCCGCATTTTTGTTGGAAGCGTTTTTCGAAAGCTGTACAGCTCGTGTGGCTCGAGATCGAAATCAGCGATCAAGTGATCATCTCGGCGTTCAAACGTAACATCTCCTCGCTCGCGCGCTTGTCGCCATTTGCGTTTCCCGATATTGTACTGGCGGTTCGCCGGCTCTTTGGGGAAGTACGCCGGTGGTTCGCGGTTGGCTTCATCGTAGAACTCGAGAAAGACACGTCTGACGTCGTCGACTGTGCCATCTGCCTGGATATACAGCTGGTCGCCGAGGATGCGCTGAGAAACATACGAGAAGATCGGATTCCGAACGTCGAGAATAGCATTCAAATCCTCCTGTGCGCCGTAGAAACCTTCGTCTTCCGGGTTTGATGGGAATGCCACATCGAAGTGTAGCATCTTCGTTCTGTTTCGGAACCAGTCGTTCGGACGCGAGTCGTTGCTCGTAAAGATGATCGCTGGATACGAAATTTCGTCCGAAGGGTGCCACGAGTCTTCCCAGAAGTTCCGTAGCGTGTCGATCCGTTCGATTTTCTGCTTCGAGATGTCCGAGACAACGTATGGGAACACTGTGTCGATGTTCCGTAGCGCCCGAATCTGATTCTTCCCGACGTCGTCGGCATCGGCACTCCCGCGAACCAGATCATCGGAGATGAGGCGTAGGACGAACTCTGCGAACTTGTCTTTGCCCGCGTCGGACTCCCCAAAGATGTACAGATACTGAAGGGCGTTGTCCAGCGTGACACTCCCGTAGAACTGTTGTGCGTACAGATTGATGAACGGTGCCCATAGCCCATAGAGCACCGCTTCGTACATGTGCGCCATCACCGCGCGCTCGTTGTTCGTCTCTCCCCACCGTTCGACCGTCTGAATGTAATTCTCGATGTTCTCCAACGCAGCATCGAGTACTTCGGGATCTGGATCGTGGTTTGCCGTCAAAATCCGGTGACGCTCGCCGTGCTGGAGATGGACGCTTCCACGCTCGTCGGCAATCCACATCTTCGGCACGTCGTACCGCGTCTCCAGGTAGTTCGTGTAGCCTTCGACTGGTGTTGTGATGGCGTCCGATCCCACGTCAGCTCCGCGCCGCTTGAGATCGGTTTCCATCTGATTAACGTACCCGTCGCTTTCGAAACCTTGCGTTGAGAGAGTGACTGTATATTCCGGTGTCTTGGCTGCTGTTATTCCATCAGATGTGCCGCTCTCACTGCCTGTTTCTTCGTCATCTTCACCCTCCCTTTCGTCGTCTGGTTGGATCTCCTCGTGGTGAAAAGTGACTACTTCGTCAGCTTCGTCGACGTCGTCCGTGACACCCACAACCTTGTCGACCTCGCCGCCGAGCTCGCGTAGTTCCTTCCCGACTGTTGAGTGAACTTCACCTTGCTCGGTCAGCTGCGTGTCTCGATTGTCGATCCATAACTCGATACGTCGTTCTTTCTCTTCTTCGTCGTCGAGTTGCTCGAGTTCCTCCGCCAAGTCTTCCATGAAGATCTCGTTGGCATAGCTTTCGCGGTGATCGTCGATCCACTCCTGAAAACGGGTATCGAGCTGGCTGTCAACCGTGGTCTCGAACACGACGATGCTGTTGGTCTGATTCTTCCAGCTATTGTACGAAAGGTTCGCACTGCCGGAAATGAGAGTCACGTGGTCGTCCGGCTTGACGATGCGGTAGAGTTTCGAGTGAACGACTTTCCGATTTTTGAGACGAACGATGAGCTTTTCCTCTCGATAATACCGCTCCAGCTGGCGGGCGACGGTTGCATCGTTCACAGAGGATTGGTACTCTTCTCGGTTCCCGACAAGAACGTCCATCGTTTGCAACTTCTCGTCTTGCTTATTGAAAAGGTCGAGAAGGAGCTTCGGCGATTCACAGTAGGTAACCGCGTCAATATGTACAGCGTCTTCAAAGAAGTCGGTGAACGATTCCCAACTCTTCACCGTCTCCCATCGCATCTCTGCACCATCACCGAACCCACCTAAGTTGATATCTGTAGTCCACTCCATGATTGCACGTAGTAATAGCTCTTGGATAAATATTGATACAGAGATGACTTGATGGTCTCTATGAAAGAGATTTCTCAGTCAAGAATCTCCCACGTAATAACGGCTCCCCGTTGATGAACAGGATGCTGTAGCCCCTCAAAGGAAGCGATATTGCGTGTCTCCACTTCGAAGTCATACCAGTGATCGACGTCCATGCAGAACTTCTCGGCGATCGCCTCGGCACTCATCCGCTCGTATTCTTTGTCGATCTTCTCGTAATACAGCCCCAGAATCCTACCGTTTGATCCGAACTCCGATTCGTAGAGTTTCTTCGTATCCGTCAGTAGCGACGACGTGCTGCGCTCAGGGAAGGGCGTGAAGATGCGTGCGAAGCTGTTCGGATCGATGTTTCCGTTATCATATCGGAATCGGAGCAGCTTGGCCTCTACTGGGAGTACTTTCTCATCGTAGTTGAGAACCAGGTCACATCGTTACTTCTTGTTCAAGTATGGGACTTCTGTTTCTATTGTTCTCCGGAGGGGATGGCCCTCGAGCGCATCAAGGATCATCTCGATCTGGGTTTCTTCCTCGAAGGGGCCAATATCAGGCTGCCATCGTTCGTGTTCGGCGACAGAGTCAACATCCGGAATTGCAGATGCGAATGCAGTAGCCAGTTCAATGAGAGGCTCAGTCACGTTATTCTCACTACTGTTAGCTTTCTGCCCTTCTACAAGTGTTACTTATGTGACTGTCTGTTCGGTGTACAGCTGAGTGGCTTTGTCGGTGTTTGTATCTAGACACTAGCTGAATGCCCTACGACTCGCAGTTGATCTGACTTATGAGTTGAGTATATTGCGGATATGCTGTTGCATGCGGGAGTTGATTGGGATGTCTGCACATCGATCATCCAGACCAATCGTTTGTAGTAGAAGACCCGGTTCGTCAAGCAGGGAGATCTGGAGGTATGTACCCTCGCGATATCCGTCACTTGTTCTTACCATGTCTATGATTTTTAGTGTCTCGTACTCACGGAGTTGATCGGTGATCCGCTTCTGTCCGAGGACATTTGTATTAATCGCTTCAGCGAATGTTCGGTATACTTGATACATTTCGGTCGCCTTGAATGATGACTGGTTAGTGAATTCGTCCATTGCAGCGAGTGCTGCAATTGCGATTTTTGCCTGCGTAGGACACCCACGAATTAGATCCTGTATTCGAGTTACCTCTGCATCATCGTTAGCGACGCGAACGTGTTCCTCACGTACCATTTCGGCATCGTTGTCTCGAGCAACCTCACCGGCGAGTCGGAACAGATCGATCGCCCTCCGTGCATCACCATGTTCTTGGGCTGAAAACGCAGAGCAGAGTGGAACAACATCGTCGGTTAAGACTCCGTCATGATAGGCATCTCGTCGACGATCCAGAATATCGCCGAGCTGATTTGCGTCGTATGCTGGAAACACGATTTCGTCGGGCGAGAAGGAACTCTCGACACGAGTGTCCAGACGATCTCCGTATTTGAGGTCGTTGCTGATGCCGATAACGGTGATGCTGGCTTCTACATCGTTCTCTTCACCGGCCCGTGAGAGTTGCATGAGAAGTTTGCTGTCATCCGCTTCCTCCGGTGGAAGATTCTGATCATCATCAGCCGGCGCAAGACGATCGATCTCATCGAGAACGACGATGACCGCGTCATAGAGTTCGTTAATCACTGCCCACAATCGATCATAGTAGGCACCTGTAGCGATTCCGGAGCTCGGAATTGAGATTCCAGTTTGTTCTGGATCATTCAGACTCTTTGCAAGATGAATCACTGTCTGAACCTCTGACCGCCGTTGAGCGCAATCAATGACTGCACGCCCAATCCTGACTCCGTTCGCATCTCCTCGGTGTACCACCTCTCGACTCACATATCGAGTTACGAGCGTCTTTCCGGATCCTGACTTGCCGAGAAGAAGTGTCCCTTTCCCACCACCACCAGTGATCGTCGGCTTGAGTCGACGGGCAACGGTCTCAATTTGGTCGTTTCGTCCGACGATTTTGTCTTGGTCGGGGATGTGGTCAATGCGAAGGATATCCTCGTTAGCAAAAATAGGATCCTCTTCATCCAAGACAGCAAGCGGATCATCACGTGTGGCAGATTGAGAATGAGCAACCGCGCCGTGTTCTGCGGCATACTCTCCAAGGGTCTGGATCCCATCCGAGGTTGAGTCCATACACCGTGCTTCAAATGAATTTGTATTAGTTCTTTCCTTGGAAAATCGTCTTCTTGTATATTGGTGCTATTGAAGGGCTGAGTGCAATGGATAGGTTAGTACCTCCTAATTAGTGACTCACTCGTGGCGAACACCACCTTTCAAATGAAATCGCTTGTAATGGCTGTGAAATAGTATTTAGCTGTTATACCCGGTTTCAAATGAATTTGGTGAGGTGTATTTGATTTGATCTAAGTGGGTCGATCCAAAGCACCCCCACACCAAATTTCAGATGAAATTCCGTACTGACTCGGAGTATACTCGAGAGATGAATTAGTACAATTTCGCTCTATAACGGCTCAAGAGGGGATATACTACCGAAATCAATTGAAAACCGGTGTCGACCTCGATAGTGGTTCGAGGTCGCTTGTTTGAGCGGAGTCTGATCGACTCGAGGTGTATTTCCCTGTTGAGTATATAAAATAGTGGTGTAGATACCAGATCAGTATCTGAATTGCAGGTTTTAGCCACCTATGGTTTTCTTTTCCTCTCTACTCTACTACTAGATTACCTAGATAGATATCTATATAATAGACGTTCAAAATCCTTGCACTTTATTTGAAATATAATCACTCCAAATTGGAAATAGAGCGTTGCTTCCAGCTGTTTACCGTTATGTTCGGCCGGTCCGATACAGTCGCTGGTCTGACTCCGGTCTTTCGTTTGGAGATGAAATCATCTGAAATTCGGTGTGGGGGACATGCCTCGTCTCCATCTTAAGAGTCAACGTGTCTCAAACACGAAAATGAACACCTCAACTTTCGCTATCACGGTCAAACTGATGATTTTCTAACACTCGGTTAGAAAGTAACTCGAGCTGTCTCTTCGTCATCTTCACTTGAAGCAGTGGTGTATCAACCTGTAAGACTCCTTGTGCCTCTTGTCCACAGGTTTAAGCAACATCGATCTAGTTATCGGTGTATGACACGTGGACATTGTTGGATGACATCACCATCTGGCCATAGGTGGCATTCATGACGTCGGATTCTCACGATCCAACTGATCGTCAAGTTCAGATTCTTCGTCTCTGGAAACAGGTTGCACAAGATAACTCGAGTGCACACCATTTCCATTTCGAACGTGAATACACACCAGAAGAGTCCCGTTCTAGGGCGAAAGAATTTATCACCACTCCCTCAGAGCAGACATTCAAAACGCTCTGGGACCCTATGTGGTCAGCTCAGCGTTCTGGTACCGCTAACACGATTTACAAAAAATGGCACGACCATGGGCAGACTGATAAGGAACTCGCGAGTCTTATCAAAGAAATTCTGCACGCAGATCACTATGATGCCTCCTGGCAAGGAGAGTTAGGCGCTCGGCGAACGCTATGGGAGCTTTTTGGATTCCTCCACATCGAGGAGTATCCTATAATAAATGGGTATGCAGAGCGCGGTCTCTCCTTTTTCGGATACGACTGTCCCAGCGACTACGAAGGCTGTGCAAACGTCTTCAGCGAATTCCGTACAGCTTACGAATCTGTCGTTGGGCACGCGACTGCGGGAACTGAACACGAAGTCCCCGTGAACTTCGAGATCGACCAGCTTCTCAATGTCATCGACAAGGTCAGCGCCGGTGATCTGGACCGCGAAGCGAACGCTGACGCCCGGCAACTGTACGAGATGGTTCTCGAGGAATCAGGTGACCACGGTGTGTCCGAACCCGAAGAGTACGACGGCATCAATGCTGCGACAGAGGACGTCCTCTCTAAACTTGGTCGAACTGCTTTGTTGAATAGCTGCTGAATGGTAGTTAGAGTGGTTCACAGAGCTTTTCTATGTTGATGATGGCGAACATGAGGACAATTTCACGGAACTGGCGATACCAGCCCAGCGCTCGCACGGCATCGCCGAGCGAGCGCTTCGTTGTTGAGTACGAGGTTTCGGCCATCCAGCGCTGAGAGTACCTTTTTGCCCGGATGAGCGCGTTGTTCATGGCTGCATTCAGTGATGAGCCGCGGTAGTGAACAAGATACTCGACGTCAAGTGCGGAGATCTCGTGCTCAGTGTGCCAGTCTTGGAACCCGTTGTCGGCAGCCACGGACTGCAGGTCGTCCGCGTTTCGGCGGACGACCTGCGGTCCTGTCTTCGTATCGTGCTTCCACCGTGCTGTAATATGGACATCAAGAACAGCGAGCGACTCTATATCAGTTAATGTCGTCACTTTCAGTGTCTGCACGGTGTTTCCTGACCGCTGACGGAAGTACGACGAAGAACGGCGACGATCAAAGAACGTGCTGTCAAGAGCGGCGTGGCCAGACTGCGGGTGTTGCTGCGCTGAAACGCGCAGCAACGCCCGCCACACCCACACTTTCAGCCGGTCGAACGATTTGTAGATCGTGCTGTAGTCAGGGAGATCCTCTCGATCGAGACCGAGTACGTCACGAACCTCGGCCATATACTTCAGCCGATTCGGTGTTTCACGGTAGCTGTGGCCCTCTTCGAGCCGAAAACAGTGTAGGACGACATGGACCCAGCGGGCGAACCCGCCGCTGGCGGGCTCGCCCGCGTGCTTCCCCAACGCTTGTTTGGCTAGGTCACGACACTGCTCAACGAAGTCGAGGATATCGATTTCCATAGGCAGAATCGAATTCCTCGGCTTCATCCTTCTAAGCTAGTGACATCGGCGGATTAGATCGCTATTCAACAGAGCAGGTCGAACAGCCGAGGTGAATCTGCTTTCGGCAGAGCTCGTTTCTGAGGACGTGAAGGAATGGTCCAGTGCTCTCTCAGGGATCGAACCCAACGTTACGATCACCACCGATTCCCTCGAGCAGTGTCAGCGGCTTCTCGATTTGTATGACCACCTCGAGGACGACCTCGAGGCCCTCGCAGAACAACACCGAATCGGCTCACTAAACCGGGCGTCACCTCCTGAAACAGTATTCCTCGCTCTCGGCCGTGATCTCCAGTCCCGCGTTGGATCCCGAGTCAACTTCAACCAAGTAAAGTGGGGCGTCCTTCGCGAGGAGGCCTACGAGGTTGAAGGTGCAGGAAGCATCGAGCCACCTGCTGAACGACCAGCTGATGCTCGTATGGTTGCCCAACAACTCGAGCAAACCGGCCAGGTCGTCTTCTATGGCCCTCCTGGGACCGGAAAGACCTACACTGCTCAGCAGTTCGCCCGTTGGTGGATCAACGAGCAATCTGAGGGGGCGACTCGAGCTAACCAGCTCGAGCTTACGACGTTCCACCCCTCCTTTTCGTACGAGGACTTCATCGAGGGGCTCACGGCCAAAGAGCAAGACGGTGCTGTCGAATACGTCGTTGAGCCTGGCGTGTTCAAGCAGATCTGCAAGCGCGCCGAACGTGCGTATCGAAATAGCGATTCGTCAGACAAAGCGCCGCCATACGTCCTCATTATCGACGAGATTAATCGAGGCAACCTCGCTCAGATTTTTGGCGAGCTGATGACTCTTCTCGAAATCGACAAACGCCTAGATGCGCCGAATGAAACCCGGTCACGTCTCGCTCACTCAAATGAGTCGTTCGTCGTTCCACCGAATCTCTATCTCATCGGGACAATGAACACAGCGGACGAATCGATCGCGTTGCTCGATACGGCACTTCGTCGACGGTTCCGTTTCCACGCATTCCCACCGAATTTCGACGTCGTCGCCGAAGCGTATGGGTTCCCGGCTGGCGGACCACAGAGCGTGCTCAGAGAAGGTGGTGCTCCGCGTGATCAACTCGTCGCTGCCTCGATTTTGGCTCTCGAGGAACTGAACGAACGCATCCGTGCGGTGAACCAGCTCGGTAAAGGGAAACAACTTGGCCACACGTACCTGTTCGGCCACGATCGTATCGAGAACGTTCGAGACACATGGCGGTTCGATATCTTGCCCCAGCTCGAGGACTACTACTTCGGGAAGTTTGACCGACTGCAAAGCGACCTGTTCGGTAACGTCGCAGTCGGGTTGATCGACTGGCAGTCAGAGCGTATTGCAGAGTTCACACCTGAGACGCTGTACGAGGAACTGTGTTCGATTGCTGGAATCGAAGACTACGCACCTCTCGGGAGACCGATCGAAACCGACGGGGCTGCACCCTCTTCTGAATCACCTCCAGAAGATTCCTGGGCGGCAGGAAAGAAGACTCCCGAGACGTTCCGCAAGCGAATCACAGAGAACACGGACGAGCCGGTACGAGGCCGGCTTCTCGAGCTCTACGACCTCGGTGACGAACTCGGTAGGCTAGATCCTGGCCCATCCGTCTTTAGTTAGGCGCAAAACCGAACGATAGCGGCGGCTTATCGGGGATTCTTTTCGGAAGGAATGAGGAGGTGTTAGCTGTGCACACCAAAACCTCCTCACACGATATTGAACGTCGTCTCACTAACTTCCTTCCATCTGAAGCGCTCGAAGACCACGCCGATGCGAGTGGTCTGCGAAAGCGTTGACCCCTTTGGAAGCGTATCTTTCTCGATGAACAACAGTCAGCGTGGTTTGTTGGTGCAGCATCTGTCTGAGGAA
>NZ_FTNR01000044.1 GCF_900156475.1 Natronorubrum thiooxidans | reverse complement strand
GTTCGAGACGCTTGACGATCTTCGTGATGCTGCTCTCTCTGCACTCAACCGAATCAAAGTTCCAGATGTCTTTACGTATTTATGTCCGTGAGTATCAAGCAGGAACCGACCGGCGAATGGTTCGCTGTGCTCGGGATCGAAACCGAGGACGACTCGCCGCCGAAGCCCAAGAAAATCGAGGACTGTGTCGGGATTGACGTGGGTATCCTGAAGTACACGCACGACACCGACGGCACGGCCGTCGAACGTCCAGACATATCTGACGAACGCGACCGGCTGGAACGCGAGCAACGGAAACTCTCACGCAAAGAGCACGGATCGGCGAACTACCGCAAGCAACAGCGTGTCGTCGCCAAACGTCACGCCGATCTGCAACGGAAACGACGGGACTTCTTGCACAAACTCTCGAACCACTACGCCCGGGAGTACGATCTTGTAGCCGTCGAAGATCTTGACGCCAAGGGGTTGATGGAACTCCCATCGAACAGCCGCAACCGTGCCGGGGCTGCGTGGGGAACGTTCCTTCGAATGCTCGAGTACAAGTGCAAACGAGAAGGCACACACTTCGTGGCTGTCGATCCGGCCGGAACGACCAAAGAATGTGCGGCGTGCGGTGTCTCGAGCGACAAGCCGCTGTGGGTCCGCGAACACTCTTGTCCCTCCTGTGGCTTCATAGCGGACAGGGACTGGAACGCGGCCTACAACATCTTGGTACGTGGATTGAAGCAAGTAGGGACGGGCTGTCCCGAATCAACGCCTGCGGAGACTGCGCTCCCTACAGGGACCGATTCGGTTCCTGCAAAGCGCGTCGTGGAAACAGGAAGCCCCACCCTCAAGGAGCGAACGGCGCAAGCCGTGAGCAAGTAGGGTGGGGAGGAAGTCACGACAACTTGTTCGAAGCTTCGGAAGTGGTGGAGGGGTTGAGGTTCCTTTGTCTATAGCTTCGGAAACAGCGGTGTGTGTATTGTAGACGGAACCACAGTCTCCGGTGCAATCTGATTCTCCAATAACCCCGTTCTGAGGCAATCTAAGTGTCGATTGCTTCGGAAATAGCGGAGGGGTAAAACGCGGTCTTACCAAACATTCATTCTGATGTTGGCTCTACTGTTTGGTAAGACAATGCCAACTCGTCTCTCTGCTCCCGATCAACTTCCGCAGTACCTCGCCGAGGGTGTCCCGAAGCAAGACGACGAGAGTTTGCAGGCTCTCCAAGATTGGATCAACGAACTGCTCGCATACCGACGGGACATCGCCACCGAGGACATCGACGCCGGAGAGGACGAGTCGATCGAAACGATCAAAGAATCGAGCGAAGGGACCGTAGTGATCAAGAAGGTAAGCTGTGGCAAGGACAACTGCAAATGCCGGCGTGGCGAGCTGCATGGTCCGTACAAATATGTTGTCAGACGTAAGGGTGATAACCTCAAATGGGATTATAAGGGTTCGGTGCCCGAATGAAAGTTCCGTATAGGTCTCACTCGGTTTCAAAGCCCCAGCGTTCGAGTTCCTCAGCAACGATTTCTGGCCGCCGCATCGCAGCGACATACGCAGCCTCTCGAACGTCCGTCTTTGAGACGCTGGTCCCTAGTTCATTTTCTACCGCGTCAACGAGTTCTCCCTCGACATCTTGGACGCTGCTGCGAAGATAGAACTGGACCATATCTCGGTCCTGTTTGACGTTATTCCGCGTATAGACCCAAGGGACACCGTCATCATCACGGCCTGATTGAGGGAGCTCTGGCACGACTTCGTCGTTAGCAGCTTCGACTACTTCTTCGACGTCGATATCATCAGAGGGAGCTTCGTCCTCGGGTTCCTCTTCGAGGGCATCATCGACAACGTCGTCGACGTCTTCCTCAACATTTTGGTCAGCCGTGTCGTCGATACCGTCGCTGAACGGATCGCTGCCAGCACCTTTCTTCATCGTTCACCGACCACCGTGATTTCTTCAGCCAGTTGCTCTAACTTCTCGAGCGTCTCCATCTCGTGGTCGCGTTTCCGATCACGGTGGTGCTCAACGTAGTAGCGAGGAGTACACTGCTCTTTCCAGCAGCCTTGGAACAGCGACTCCCGGGTACGAATCGCGACCGGTGCTGGATAGCCGCGGTTACGGATTTCTTCGAGATATTCCTGTTGGTCACTTGTTCGACCGATGCCGTTCGGGACTCCCGCGAGGACTCCGATCTCGACCTGTTCATCACCATTCGAGATGGTGCCTTCAAGGCCGTCGACGAGCTCTTCGAGGCCGTAGATACTTTGCATCCCTTTCCCCGTCGGCTCGATCGGGATCACTAGCGATCGCGTCGCGTTCACTGCGTTGTAGAGGTGTGGTCCCGCAGTCGCTGGCGGGTCGATGATGATTGTGTCGTACTCGTTGGGGACGCCAGCTTCGAGGAGGACACGTCGCAGCTGGTCGGTTGGATCAAAGTCCTCGTCGAGATCGTTGGCCATCTGCTCAGCTCGAGTTAGGAGATCACCGAGCCGTTCCATCATATTGTGGCTCGGAACGACGTCGAATCCGAAATCAGTCTCGAGGATGAGTTCGCTGAAGTCGCCTTTCGGCCGGTCGATCAGATGGCGAGCCAAGTTGTCTGCGTCGCCATCGTCGCGTGGAGCAGCGACGCCGAGTAAGTGAGTCAGCGATCCGTACTGTGGATCAAGGTCGACTGTCAGGACGTTGCGACCGACGCGGGTGTGTTCGTCAGCGAGTGATGCAGCAAGTGTTGTCTTTCCAACACCGCCAGCCTCCGAATAGGTGGCATAAGTAAGCATGTATTATCGGATGAACTGATTGATTATAGTTTTTCGCTAGTTCTCTTAGGTAGGTTTATTGGTTGGCCTAACCGATTAGCCTATCTAAATACACCTGTTTACTTAGATGCCGGCATTGATCGCTTCTGCTGCCTCTTTGAGCACTCATATGTAGAACAGAACGCACCTGAAACTGACTAACACGCCCTCATAAAAATGAAGTTTTATAGATAGTCTAATAAGTTGGCCTAACCGATCATCCTATCTGAATGGTTTGGTTCTATGGCGCCATAATTCTAAATGAGAAAAACCATCTGGATGGTCTAATGAAATGGCCTAACCAACCAGTCTAATCGAATATCTTCCTAAGAATACTATGACTGGAGTTGCGTGACAGTCGAGGCGATTTCGCTTTTGGTCGGTTCGCCGGTAAACTCGACAACTCTATCGCCTACACCAAAGGCGTATCTCTGGTAGGAGACGTCGACGTGAATCCAGCATTCGATGTCAGCGTCTGTCGAGTCATACTCGCCCTCACTTGCGTTCTCTCCTTGCTTCAGCACATCAAGCAGGTATTCTTCGATACGCGACGCGCTCGAGATTCGCAAGAGATGATCGGCAGCGATGTTGTCCAGCACCTCTGCTGGGGTTCCATATCCCTCGCCTACGAGATAGAACTCGCCATAGTACTCGTGTGACTCGATCTGAACACAGAGTGTATATGTTTCAGCCATATCTGTAGTTGACAGAGGCCATCCATTAGAATGCCTATTCATAAACCACTACCCAATAGTATCTGTACCGATGGCTCCGTGAGCAAGGTTTAGTCCGGATACTGTGCAACTACGTCATATGTCTTCCACTACTAGTTGGCACACGATCCGTGACGAAATTGCAGACTTAGAACAGCGTATCGATGATCCCACCAGTTTCCACATAGGAACAGAGTTCCAAAGATGACTGCCTACCGCTTTCGCATCAAATTCGATCCGGATCCTACCTCGCTGTGGCGAGATATCGTCGTCGGCGCAGACAGAACGATCACCGAGTTGCAGTCGGCGATCAATCCCGCAGTTGGACTTGATCAGGGCCATCTCTGGTTCGTTGGAGAGGATGAGGACTACTGGGACAGTGCTGTCAAATACCAGTGTCCGCAGGAATACGAGGAGTCACTCAATGGCGACCCACTGTTGCGTACCGAGCGGATCGAGAACGCTGGAGACGTGACGATCGGCGAGATGACCCGCCAACTCGGGCTCGAACAGTACGATCGCATATGCTATCTGTATGACTACGGTGATGAATGGCGGTTCTACGCTATTTTGAAAGAGGTCCTCAGCGACGAGCCGAGTGACAAAGGGCCAGACATCGTGAAAGAGAAAGGCGATCCGATCAATGACCAGTACGATCCGCCGGAAACCGGTGAGAGTGGTCCTCCCCTTCCTGAACCCCTTTATTCAGTGCTCCCTGAAACCGCTGTTCCTGTTGCGGATCTTCGTGAACTGGAAGAGCGCGATCGTGTCGTCCACGTTATGCCACTACTCAGTCTCGAAACTGGGTTTGGGGCAGTCTGCGAGCGGTTCGCAATTCAGTTTGAGAACACAGGGTACGTCATCGAAAACTTTCAGCCGGGATGGCAGATCGTCGAGGAAGTTGATGGAGTAGACAAGACTGAGGAAGAACTTCTAGCAGCCCTTGCGGATGCAGTGCGTGAGTGGCACTCTGAAATCGCGGAGATCTCTGGCGCAGTGACGGGACAGCATTTCGACGAGGAGACTGTCGAAGCGATGCATGTCGAACTGGAAGCAGAACTCGAACGCAAGGGGTATGGACATCTTTAAGGATCATTGGTCTTTAGTTAGGCCCCAGTCCTCGGTTGTGTAGCGATAGCGAGCCTCTCTTGGAGTATCGGTCGTTGTTGGTGTATCTTCTGAGCGTCGTCGATCAACCGTTCCAGCAACGGTGGCGGAGAGTAACCGAGG
>NZ_FTNR01000030.1 GCF_900156475.1 Natronorubrum thiooxidans | reverse complement strand
TCGATGTCTTCGGGCGCGAGTTTTTCGGGTTCGTCGGTTTTGATGCAGAATGAGACGTACCACGCGCCCGTCGGCTCTTTCTTCAGCGTGACCTCCTTGATGGTTTCGTGGTCTGGGAGGTTGCGGTGGAGGCGAATCGGGATTTCGCGGGTTTCGCCTTTGAGTTTCTTGAGTACGAGGAGTCCTCGGTTGTTCGGACCACTCTTCTTGTCGAGTTCGAAGCCCGATTGCCGGTACGTGAAACTTCTGAACTCACGCGGTTTCTTCCAGTTCAGCGACCCAACATTGTAGCCTTTGGCTTTGAGTTTACCGAGGCTTTCGATATTGTCTCGGATGCGCTCGATAGCTTTCTGCAAGACTGTCGAGTAGACCTGTTTGAGGTCTGGCCACCAGTTTTTCATCGTGGGGAGGGTGTCTCTGACGCTCCAGACGCGTTGACGGAGCGTTCCTGCGTCTTCGGGTATCTGGTTGAATTCGCGGAGTGCGTGATTGTATGTTTGTCGTACGGTGTTTCGTGTCCAGTCCATCGCTTCGCGTTGCTCTGTGGTGGGGAGTAAGCGATAGCGAGGGCTGTACTTCATACGACGTGTCAACTCGTATGAATTGGGCTGTCTTAATCGTGCTGATTCGGGTGCTTGTGACTCGTGCGGGCGCTGTATCCCCTCCCTACTCGCTCGCTACGCTCGCTCCTTGAGGAAGGGGGGTTAACGCCCTCTCTTTCAGCCAACCGGAAGACATCCCACCACGGTTTTGCCACCCGACCACCACTCATCTAATATGCCGTTCAGTGTGAGTTGGCACACGCTTCTCGAGGAACTCGATAGTCTCCCCAACGGAGCGACGCTCGTCACACCCTTGTCGCACAATCAGTTCCGGATCACTGACGTACAGGAGCAACGTGTCATCATCAACTTTGAGGGCAAAAATCAAAAGCGACCACTCCAGCGCGACCAGTTTGAGATACTGTACCGGCGGATCACCGATACACCAAATGGTTTCGAACTTGACCGACTCCCTCCTGACGCTGACCCGTACCCAGCGGTGTGGAGCCTCCATACTCGCTTCGAAATCAACGAGGATGCTGGCGTGATCATCGAGAGAGATGGGCCGACATCGACACAGCTGCTCGGGGCCGAGACTGAGCCGACAGTTGAAGACCGGACAGAGCCCGATCTTGATGTGTACGCCGACGCGCTACTGCTCGTAGATGCGCTTGAACGTCACGACGTAGCTACGCTAGAGGACATGGAAACAGAGGCGCTGGTCAATCTATACACCCTGCTCTCGGACGTCCAGCGTAATGCCAACGGTCTCCGCCAAGACGTCGCCGACGTACTCCTCAATCGTCTCCACCACGATCAGCCAGTCAATGGTCCGTTCGGCTCTGTCCAGCGGACGACTCGACGTAACCGCACACTCAAGGATGACGAGGAGGTCCTGGCAGTGCTCGAAGACGCTGGAATTGACTGTGAACGCGTTATGGGTGTGGATCGCGAGAAAGTTGATGACGCGCTGGAGGTGACAGAGTTAGCCGAGAGTGACGTCTACGAAATCGACGAACGCGAATACGTCCGAAAGGCGGAGGTAGACGAGGAACTCAAGGAAACGCGTCTGCAAGGTCTCAAGGAGCAACTCGCGGCGACAGAAAGTGAAGAGGCCCAAGCTCTACGTCAGGAAATTGAGGACCTCGAGGACCGTATCGACGAACTCACGAGTTTCCGGACAGGGACGGAAATGCATAAATAACGCCTACCGGCGCGATGACGCCCCGTTATTCACACGGTGTGATGGTTTGTTCCCCTCCGTTCTGGAATGTTAGTTCACACTGCTTTTCGCCGTCAATAATAGCAGTCACCGTCAGTGGGAAATTCAACTGTCCTGAACCCAGATCCCAATCATCTTCATCTATCTCATACCTGTCCTTTGTAGGACTGATTCCCTCACTGGATGTGGAATGTTTCTCAAATTCGAAATCGAACTGGATGGCCTCTTCACCATCTGGATTTTCCATCTGCCAATCGATACTAACAGACTCAACTCGGTTCGGTTGTCCCTTACCGTTTCGTTCTTCTTCGGTGACTGTAACAGATAGACTGTCGAATGCTGGTTCGGCTTCGTCATCTGTGCTACCTCCATCGTCTCCATCCTCGTCGGTGTCTGTGCTACCTCCATCGTCTCCATCCTCGTCGGTGTCTGTGCTACCTCCATCGTCTCCGTCCTCGTCGGTGTCTGTGCTACCCCCATCGTCTCCGTCCTCGTCGGTGTCTGTGCTACCCCCACTGCCTCCGTCTGCTTCTTCGCGCACATCGTAGGTGCTGATCAATTCCGACTGAGCTCCCCCATCCAGAATCACAGTAATCGAATTTGTCTTATCGAGATCTGTACAGCCACCACCACCACCATCACCGTATCCAGTAATATTCATCCTGTTACCGACGCCGACCCCATTAGAACTATCCCATTCACCACAAGCTTCGTGCCCGTCTACTCGGATTTTGAAGTTATCTTCGTCAACAGATGAAGTACCTATGAGCGATGTGACAACCACCGAAACATTATCATCATCATTCTCCTGAATATAGTCCACATCAATATCCGGAGAAGGTTGGATAATTCCACCCTGACTAAGAATAATAGATCCGACAAGGGCCATAGTCATGACAGAGATAGCGACAAGTAACACAACGCCGATTACCGGCGAAACAGCGTTATCATCTCTGAGAAATGCCAATTTCTCCATCTTTTCTAGATCTAGCAGACAGTGATCGGTTAAGCATATCGACGGTTTATGCTCTCCTGGGATTCTATTCTTTTTCTATAGCTTCTTGTAGACGAACAAGAGCGCCTTGAAAGCCTTTGCTGGCCTCTAGTAATTCTCAGATAGTGGATTTGGGCCCCCAATCTCGAGTGTGGCAACTGCCGCTTCAGGATCAACGTCGTACTCGACAAGCCGATCGGCAGCCAGTTGCCAAGCTCGTTCTGAGAGTTCAGGATCGATCTGTTCAAAATGCACTGAAAATTCGGTCAAGGCAACAGCGATTAAAAGGTCATCACGTTTTTGCGTACACATCGACGCGTCTTGCGCCGCTTTGGTATATAAACCACAACATCAGTCTAGAAAGCTCGGCAAGAAGCCGAGGTGGAGCCCCCTCCGCTGGAATACGAATGGTAGTGGTGGGTATTCCCAACGGACGGGACGGTCAAAGATCGTCTGTAGCTCAAAGTTGTCGACAGAGACCGATCTCGACCAGTGGCGAGGACAATGTCTCAGGTGCGAGTACTATCGACAATGACAGCACACGATCCATCGCCAGCTAAACTGTTCGTCTGCTTTATCATTAACTTGTTGGCCAACTAGGTAGAATGGTGGCGATCCACTTGATCAGTGTATGCAGATGTATTGCAACCGGCGTCTGTCGAGACTGCTGGCAAAAGTCGCGGACCGGTGAAAACGAGCTGGCCCTCGAGCAGCGGTTCCTCGCGTGGGACTCGATCGTCAGCCATCGTTGTCAGGGTCTTCTAACTCGGATACGTCGATCGCACTACTGTGCGTTATTGTTCTGTGTCCGAAAATAGGTCGCCGACGTACTGGTTCTCCCAAGACCGACGAGCCTCGAGTTCGCGTTCGCCACGTCGGGTGATAATATAGAAGTTCGTTCGCCGATCAGCCTGTCCCTTTTCGACGAGACCCTTGTCGACCAGTGTATCGAGGTTTGGATACAACCGCCCATGGTGGATCTCTTTCTCGTAGTAGTTCTCAAGTTCCTCTTTGATCGCGAGGCCATGTGGTTCCTCTTGGCCAGCAATAGCATAGAGCAGGTCACGCTGAAAACCGGTCAGATCATACATATCTGATCACTGTTCTATCAGACTATAAGATTGTCGAATATAATACCAATCAGTAGTTTCGTCGGCATTTTTTCCGCCGCCCTTACTCAGTGCCTCCATTCGGACTCGAGACTCCCCATCTTCGTCTGTGGTCGTCGCTTTCGTATTCTCGAGTCGAACGAACGGCTTCTCGTCTTCACTACTCGGAAAAACGAACTGGCCCTCGAGCAGTGGTTCTTCGCTTAGGACTTGGTCGTCACTCATCGTCGCCGTCGTCTTCTAACTCGGATGCGGCGAGATCACCCTCGAGGTAGTCGCGGCCCTTGTCGGTGATCGCATAGTATCCTTTCTGTTCATCAATTTTTTTGACTAATCCTTTCTCTTGGAGTTTTTGTAGTCGTCGGTGGATCGTGGAATAGGAAATCGAAATTCCTTCACGTTCCAGATTTATTTCCAAACCAGTTGGAGGGAGAGTCACCTCACGCTCGTGGAGAAATTCCAAGATAGAGTCATCATTGCCAGTCATCCACGAAACACGGGTTCGCATTCATTCCCAAGTTTTTGTGCAGCCATCATAATATTATGTGATGAATTTTCCTTCGGCATATTCAGTACCACTGTGACAGTGTATACTGCCAAAATTTAAGTAAGGTGGGATAACAAGAGTAGTATCAATAAATGCGACTCTCTCAACAGGCAACCTGTCTGGAAAACAGGCCCGAAGCAAGCCTGTTGGAGCGTGTCGAGTCTGTTGACAAGCACTGGACAACAGCCATGACAGACACCGCGCGCGACACGACGTCTACCGACAGACCAGCAGTTCGTGACAACCCCGCCACGACGCAAAGCCGCAAGACTACGACGGTGAAACGGGTGGAAACCACCCTCTCCGTATCTAATACCTCTCCGTCCATCACCCCTGATAAGGCATTCGCGCAATCAGACACGACCGACATGGCACGTGCCATCAAGCGCACGACCATGATCGACCTCTCGATGTTCGTCGACGAGCTGCCCGCGGGCACGACCGTCGAACTCGCCGTCACGGACGACCGCTCGAGATACACACTCGAGTTCGCGCGTCGCGACGATCGCTGGACGATCGAGGGCGCAGGCAGCAGTGCTGAACTGACCGCCGTCTACGCCACCGGAAACACGGTGTGCGAAACACCTGAGCGCGTGCCCGGCTGGATCGAAGCTGTGTGTGCCGAACTCAACATCTTCGAGGTCTCAGTCCGCCGATGATGCGCGATCAACGAACCGACTCCTCGCTGTTTGGGCAGCGAGTGAAACAGACATCAGCGGCTGTTTGGGCAGCCGCCAACTGGCACACTGCCAGCACAATCCACTGGGAAGTGAATGAAAATAACATCATACGTTCCAACTAGATTTAAGAACGGTCGGTTCGTTCGTTGCAGATATGCGCGGCTAAAGAAAATCGACCGCAGGGTGCGAGGCCGAAGCCCCGACAGCAAGAAGTTGGCTACTCCTTTGTTGTCGGGCTTAGGTCTTAAGTTTTCCCCCACGCAGACTGGCGAGACTCGTCATTACGAGTTGCTTGCCTGTCAGCAAGTCGGGAGTGCGCGTTCTGTGGTCGGAGTTACACACGCATGAACGCGCGAGACACACGTAGCGAGGAGAGTGCTGTCTACACGACAGCCAGATTAGGACCAGCAATAGCGACCGGCACGGAGGCGGACTGATGAGCGGGTTCGACATTCTGCCTTGTTCGACGTGTACGAACACGTGGATTCAAGAAAGCGGATGGCGGACTCGAGAGTCGGTTTCGTGCCCACACTGTGGAACTGAACACACCACAGACAGTGTAAGACTCCGTGGGTCACAGGAGACGCTCGCCGGTGCATCCGAACTCCGGTCACGGATCGAAGCCGCCGAAGCCGGCAAAGCCGAGATCTACGAGACGTTCACCGAAGACTGTGGCCAGTACGCCGACCAAGCTGTCGAAGTCGAGTCCCAGATTGACTCACTCACGCTCGATGCCGAAAAAATGGATCTCTCCCCGATCGGGAGCGACCGATACGAGACACTCGCGAAGACAGTGCTCGAGCCCGAGCGACGAAAGTTCGAAGAGTGGGCCGAGGAGTACAGCGGCATCGGCTTCGACGCGTTCGAAAATGAGGTGTCGCTTCATAATTCGGATGCTGATATCTACCGCGAGTACGTTGACGACGCCCTCGAGGGATGGGCCGACCGACCCGATCGCAACGAGCTGCCAACCGGCGACGTGTCGGTCACCGACACCAGACCAATCGACACGGCCGCAGTCGTCGAGATCGGCGACGTCACGGTCACCGATGTCTGGCAGGATCTCATGGCCAGCCCCGCGTTGCAATACGCCCTCGCACACGCGCTTGGTGGGTTGTTCGGTGGACTGGACCACGAGGACTGTTACGACGAACTCGAGGCCCACGGCGTGCCGTTCTGGCTTCGAACTCCCATCGCGAACGCTGCGAAGGGCAACACGGGCGACGTCTGGACTGTGGTCAGCGACCTTGTTCCCGAACTCGCCGAGAATCCACTCGCAGCTGTTGAGGATCTGTTGGCCGTTGCCAGCCTGTTCAGTGGCCTCGAGCACACGGAGACAGTCACCGTTGTCGTGCGCGATGCATTTGTCGATCCAAAACAGACTCGTCGCGACCAGTGTGTCGACGTCTGTGACCTGCTGGCCGTGTTGGCAGCCTCACTTGACATCCAGATCGTCGGCCACAGTTCGACGCTGCGAACGCTGGCCGATCGGCACCGACTCGATCTCCCCGGCGTTAGCAATTGGTGCAATCGACACCGTGGAGACAGCCGACTCGGAGATCTGAGTGAGCGTGCCCTGGCTGCGCTGAATCCAAGCGATCGTGCAGTCACGATTCTCCGAGATCTGACCGACACTCCCGACGGTGTGCTGTCGCGTCATGCCCTCGAGAGCACGCACGACGTGAGTTCCCAGCGCATCTCCCAGATCCTTCGAACTGACGACGACTCGCTGACTGACCTCGGACTGGTCGAGATTTACGGGCCGAACGGTGACCAGATGATTCAGTTGCTCGAGGCTGGCGAACGCGTACTCGAGACGTTCGACCGTGAACACGGCCGTCAACAGTCGTTTTCGGATTTTGATTTTGCGACCGGAAAATCTCATCTACAGTGCCGTGTAACCCCGCGTGAGGGAGTGGGTGGAGGAGAGGACGATGCCGACCGATCACAGGAGACTCTCCCCTATCGAACCCGCTACGCCAACAGCGACACCCATGCTGCAGCTGCCGCATGTGGACGCACCGGGGCTGTAACCATGGTAAATGGCAGTATAGAAGGGCAAAGCGGGGACGACGGGAAGGTACGGCTAGTAAGCTACAACAATGAACGCGAAGAGGCAGTTGTAGCCGTACGGGCAGCCGAACCGCTGCCGTACACAGTGAACATTGCACTGGCGTTAGCGAGCCCACGGTTTATTGACCGTGCCCTGCCGACCGATCGTCTCGAGACTATCGACGATCCGCCGGCTATCCTTCGCGACGCCCGGAACATCGGTGCTCTCTCGAGTGAGGCGCTTGCCGATCCACAGGTCCTTCGCGATGATCTCGTCGAGTGGGGCGAAGACATCGCGGAGATGACGACGAAACTTCACCACCAGGACTACGAGGATCGCTGTGCCTTCCGCTCGAGTATCATGCGGCTAGCACACGGACTGGCTGGCTCGATCGTACACTTACTCGATCTCGTCGGGACGGACGTTATCCGCGAGATCCGCGTCCCTCAAGGTGCGAACCTCGAGAAACACCTCAAACCGTTAGCGAAGTCGCTCGGCATCTCGGCGGCGATCCAGTCGCGGTATGGCACGTTCGCTCCCTATCGACAGTTGTTCGACGTCCCGAACTGTGACGATCCGCTGCTGTCACCGGCCGTCGACGCGGCCGATCCGACGGGCACCCTGATCGGTTCGTTCGTGATCCGCGGCCCGGACATCCACCGCTTCCGTGAGGATCTCGAGTACCACCTCGAGGCACCTCGTGAGCTCGTTGACGACGCGCCGGAGTTCGGGATCGATATCACGGTTCGGGACGTCGACCGGACGGACTTCGAACGGACGATCTCACGGATCCTCGAGCAGAAGAACATCGCAACGACTCACCAAGCTGTCTCGGTGCTGTACGGGCTCGTCGCGACGCCGCATGACGTCGCACATGTCCTGAATACCCGACTTGAGCCCGAAGATCACCGTCGAGAGATCCGCCCGGACGAACTCCGCGTGGCGTTGCGTGGACTTGATCCAACAGCGCTCGTCCCGGAGTTACCGCGATCGGTCGGAAAGATCATCGCGGCGCTGCTGGCGGCATCGGAACCACTCGCCCAGAAAATCGTCGCCGATCGAGCTGACGTCTCTGCCCGAACGGTCCGCAATCACGCTGACAAACTCGCGGCGTTCGACATCGTTCGAATCGGCGCTGCCGGCTACCGATTGGCGCTCTCGTTCCCAACAGCTTCCGAACGCAAACAGCCGGTTGCCCCGGCAACGACCACCGAGACGGCGAGTCTGCTCCTCGATGCCGTCGACCCGCTGCTCGTCTCGACGCTGCCGCCGGCCCGCTACGGAGATCCTAGTGATCCAATCGGTGGCGTGCTCTTTGAGCCACAGGACCCGTGGGCATTGCTCGAGATCGATGCCTATGCGCCATGGATCGAAATCGCCGGCCGGCTCACAGATGGTGAGCGGCAAACGCAACCGGAAAAACGCATTCAGATGGGGCCGGAACTCGCACAACAGTCAATCGAAGCCGCGGCGACGTCGGCAGTGGCCGACTGATCCTCGCGGTCGATGGACTGTGATATCGGGGTTCGGAAACCGCCCTGCTCGAGTTCAAAACGGCTCGCGTGTGGTCAGCCCCTTGATCTGAGAAGTGCGCACTGGAGTTTCTATCAGGTTTAGATTATTCCCAGGGAGCCGTAATGAATACAGAGCGCGAATGTGCCACGAGTCTGAGCGCGATCAACACGGTGGGTCGAACGCTCAATACGTGAGAAGCACTCAAAGGAATCGTCGGGACCGTTCTCTGACTCACCAACTGCTTCACGGGATCGTATTCTCTAATAAGTGAGTGTCTATCTTGATGAAATATCGTATTAATCGTCCTCAGGCATACATATACACGCAGAATAAAGTGAATAACAATTATATGTGACGTAAATTGACTGGTTACCGCGCTTGAATGAGCATGAAAGCGTGGGTGCCAACAACCCTGTCAGAGGGAGAGAGGCAATAGCAACCAGTCATACTATGAATCGACGCAAATTCATCGCAGGCGCAGGCGGTATGGGAGCAGCAGCTATTGGGGGTGCTGCACTCTTCAGCTCGAGTGCAGCGGCCAGTTCCGACGTGAACATTTCGGCCACCAACCCAGAAACCGTTTCGACGGAGGACGGTACACTCAGCGAGGTCACAATCGAACCGGACCTCACTCTGAGTTGGCAGAACTTCGACGAGACAGTGAGTCGTGCACGCGTGCTTGTGGAAGCAGCTGCCAGTGGAAGTGACTATATGCCGGTGTTCCGCACCACTCCGTGGTACGATGACAGCAACGACGAAGGACTCAGCAACAGTGGCGTCAACCTGGGAACGCGTGTCTTCGGCGTTCGTGGTGCCGGAAGCGGTAACAGACCGTATGCAGATGGCCATCGGTTCCCGATTCAGGTCGCTAACGAAATCGGTGTTCCTGACTACGAAGCGGTCGCTAACTCTGCGGAAGAGAGCGTAACCGAAGACACCTACCTCGAGGGAACGAGTGTCGGAAGACCCACTGACTTCTCGGAGATCGTTAACCACACGGACGATGGTGATGGGTGGAAATTCGGGTACTACGGTGCTGCCTCGCACATTTCCGACTTCTACACGGCTGAAGACGATTCCACAGACGCAACCACGGTGAACCTTCGGTACACCGTTACCCTCCATACGAATGACGAGTACACGCCGCTGGCGATGTACAACGAGTACGAGGGACACATCGCGAAGAGTGCCGCGCCAAGTGGGTTCGATGTGACAGCAGATTCGATCCCGCACAATGTCCTCGTGCAATCTGATGGGCACCCGGCCATCACTGTCGAAGAAACCAGCTTCGCTGTCTCCGTGGAGAACCTCCCGGCAGACAGCGACGTTAGCGGGTCGTCCAACCCTGACGCATCGGCTTAACGCGTCAGGGGATACTCCTGTCGGGGAGTGATAGCCCCATAACCATTGGTACCATTTTATACGCGGAGCAGACACAATGCCACAGTATTTAAACTATGAGTTGACTTCTATGACACGCTCACATCAAGAAGGCTGCAAAACAGGAAATTCCGATCCCGTCATGCGATTAAATACGGCCGAAGGAAGGCGGTGGGTTGCTGACCGCTAGAGCGAGGAATTCGCGACTGCACTCAAGATAATTCGATTTCGAAAAGCCAACTGATCGTGGCGGGAGATCGCCGACGAAACGAGCGTAAACCGATCAACTGCCCATGGAATCTACAATCGGCGAGACCGATCTCTCAAGGAAGCCGAATCCAGAGTTGTAGCATAATAAATATTTCCCAGATAGCACTTGTGAGTGGTAAAGACACATTCTGGATGAATTATAAATGACGAGAGCCAAATCTGCTGATAAGTATACGTACAATTGTTAGTGTTGAAGCGATCAAAAGGAGTCCGTTCCTGTCCCATTTCTCATTCCATATATACCTCGTTAAGCCCGCTTCTGACGTTCGAATTTGAATGTCACCGGTGCTGCCATTGTTAGACTCTCAAGTATTTCGGCTACAAATACATTTATATTTGATTGGTTGTATCTAGCGGATGAATGTCACATATAGAGACTATCTGTTTGAGAAGAGTTTCTTTAAAGATAACTTGTAGGGAGACTAACCAAGGGGGAGACGCATGCGTGTAACCGATGTCGTATTTAAGAGCGACACACCAGTGGACGAAGATCAAGCTCTCGCGGTTGCAGTCTCCGAGGCTCTTATGGACCCACTGTCGGATCATCTTAAACAGCAACAGACAATGCTCCGACAGGTCGTCGGTGTTGGCATGATCGGGGTCGCGCTTAGTATTGTTGCACTCGCAATCGATGTAAGCGGTAACCTTCCCATCCTGTTGCTCCTCGGTGGGATTGCCGTCGCTGGCGGCGGGTACGTCTACGTAAACAGTCGCGAGCCAGACGTCACGGTGACGGGCATCGACAAGGCGTACTGGACAGGATATTGCATTTCGGACGACGCGGGCGTCGTCGTTTACGACGCAACCGAGTCGATCGACCATACGTCATTCGAGATTGAACGTCTTGCGGACGAAGAGATGATCGGTAACGCCGCCGAGCAACTCGACGAACTTGAGGAGTTCCCGGTTGTCATGCCGACCGAGGAGAACATCGAACGGACGTTTATGGACACATTGGAACGCGTCCGCTCCGAAATCGACGACGCAGAACGTCACACACTCGAGATGCCAGTCCTACACACAGACAATCCTGCGGCCAATGGCATCACTTCTGTCACTGACTTGGTCGACGACGGACAGGACTCAGTCGACGTCAACGTTGAAGTGACCGTTGACGAGGCACAGAATGACATCGAATCGCTGGCGCAATTGAACCAGATAGCTGCCGCCGATGATGACGAGGCCAAACTTGAGGCTGTGTCTAATAAGAGTCAACAGTTAGTAGACGATCTCTCAGGGATGCAGGAGACGGCGATCGACCTGTTGAACGACCATGTTGGGACGGCTGCCGACTCATTCGGTTTAGTGAGTTACAACTTCTACTGTCCTGACTGTCTGGCCGATGACGTCGAGTCCAAGACAACGATGTCTGATCTGGATTCCGGCGAGTGGTACTGTGAGACGTGCCGGAGTTATCGTGAGACAGAAGATATCGTCCCGCGACACCGCATTAAAGACGACGTGGTCAATCCAGTCTGGGATCAACTCTGGATTGAAAAGGACGACGAACGCCGAGAGATTTATGAGAAGGTTGAGGATCAAAAGCGGGAACTCCAAGAACGGGAGTTCGAACAACGCAGCGAGGAGATCCGATCGGCTACGGATCGCATCAAAGACTTGCGGTCGCGCATCCGTGACCTCAAGACGCAGGCGAAAGCCGCCGAAGGAACGGTTGAGGAAATCGGCTCACTCATGGTGAAGTACGACCGAATCAACGAGGAGCGAAAGCGCGAATTCCGACGAGACGTTGAAGAGAGTTTCGACCAGATTGACCAGCGAACATCGGAGATACTGGAGAGAATGCAAAACGAACAACAGAAGCGACTCGCCGAGTCCGAACAGGCAGCGAAGGAGAAAGCCGAACTGCTTCGGGAAGAAGAACGTCGCCGGGATGCTGAAAAATTTGCAGCCCAACAGAAGCTCCAAACCGCCCGTAAGCAGGCCGAAATGGAAAAGAGTGCAGAGTTGCACGAAGCCGAGATGTCGGTCGAAAAGCGCCACCATCGGGAAAACTGGATGCTGAAAACACGGGGGAGAACCTACATCCCAGGTCGGATTAACCAGATGAAAATGAAGAAGGACCGACTCACACGAGCGTCGGTTCGGACCGACGGAGGCGAGAACTGATGGCCGGAAATGACGACCTCCACGAGGTGCTGCTGAAAAATCAAGAAGCCGTCGGAAAAGTCGAACAGGCTGTAACCTCGCTCAAGGGAGTGGTCGAACAGGTCCGCGATGCCATCGTTGAGGGGACTACCGAGATTCGCGAGGCGATCCATGAGAATATTCGGGCCCAAGCTGAACTCAAGCTGATGGAGCATATGATGGAGGTGCGCTCAGTCAAACCGCAACTGGAAGCCGAACACGAGCGGATGTCTGCGGAGAGATCTGAGCTACAGGATCGCCTCGAAAACATCGAGGAGCGCTACCAGCGCAAACACGAGGAACTCGACGAGATGGCAGGTGAGCGCATCCGTGACCTCGGTTCACATATCTTCGAAATAAACGAACAGGAGTTCGAGGAGGGGGTCGAAGAACCCTTTACACAACAAGTGACCAGTGCCTGGCACGTCCTCCAAGCACACAATGAAACGGTGCGAGAGGAGCGAGAGGGACGACTTCGGGAGACTACTGACGAGATGGCCCAGCATATCACCGATTACGTGGACCGCCATGAGGAGCTAATCGAGTCGATCGATGAACACCGCTTTGATCCCGACGATGTTCCAGTCGATGGCGATGGAACCGAACCGCTACAACTTCCCTACTATGTCGTTGAATACGAGGTCGATGGCGTCTCCCAGCGGACAACAGTCGTTCCTTCCCGGCTCTCATCTGACGACGGAACAGAGTGGTGTCCAGTCTCATTGTCGCCATTACCGGGTATCGAGGACTTGATCAGCGACTCCCGAGAACTCGATACTACCAACACCGAGTCGTCACTCTCGCTGGAAACGCTACAGTCGACCGCGTCGACGCACGGCGAATCCTCGCTGCTCGGACTTTCTTATGAAGACGCGGTAATGGCAGCGATACCCGACGACGGTCATATCCCGGTTCGGACAGAGGGTGGTGACAACTGATGGCCCAGATCGAGACCACTCGAGCAGTCGTCGAAGCCAACGAGACATACGACGGGAAGATAATTCCAACCGAACAGGCGGAGATCGACCGTCCGGTCCGCGTCCGTGACGGATCGACCGTACAGGGAAGTATCTACGGCGAAACCGTCGAAATCCACTCTGACGCCGTCGTCGAGGGATCGGTCATGGGATCAGGATCCGTCGAGGTAACTGATAGCCGCGTTACTGGCGAGATTGGTACCCCTGGTCGAGTCTTCGCCGAGACTGCCCGCGTTGAAGGCACGATCACTGGCAAGCGGATTCGTCTCACAGATTGTGTCGTCCGCGGAAACGTCGTCGGTATGAACGTGATACTAGAAAACTGCGTTGTTCTCGGGATTACGACTGCAGATCGAGAGCTTACGATAGAAAACTCGCTTTGTTACACTGTCCGGAGCAGCGGCGACACAATTCTCGAGGATACGACGTTGATCCTACCACAGGCTATTGTCAATGGGACGCTGGACCTTGAGACGCCGGTCACCGTCGCAGGACTTGGTCACATCCAGGTGGATCAGGACGGTGACAATCGATCCGAGGACGATAATCCTCCGCTCCCGACGATGACCAAAGACGATCGTTACGAACGAGAGGGCACTACGTACTTAACGCTGGCTCCACGGGTGTTGAACTTAGAGCAGGTTACTGATCGCCTCGACGAACTCGAGAACGCCATCGTGGCCACGGTGGATGACACCAGCGGTGATGAGGGGGCGACGATGAGCGTTGAGGATGTTCTATCGCTCCTTGAGGCCGATGTCGGTACTCCTGGCCCGCTCGAGTGACCATGCTCAGTTTTGCTGCTCTTGTCATTGGGACAGTCGTCGCTCTCTGGTTCGTCGTATGGATGTGGCGAATCCTTGGCGCAATCGCAGGCGTCGAGACGGCCATTATCAGTATAGTCGTCATCGTATCAGTGGCGTGGATATATGGGGTCCTGCCGCCACTATTTGGCCTGATGGCAACCAGTCCAATCGTGATTGTCGCTGGTGTAATTAGTTTCATCTTACTTCGTGTCGTGATTTAGAGAAATCGTATGTGTTTAGCCCGAACTGATTTGGGTACTGTCTCGTAGGAAGCGTTCAACGGACGCGATATGAGCAGGAAGCAGACATCGAATACGGCTTTCAGGGCTCTGCTGCGGAGCCCATCCCGTTGCCTCTGCTGTCATAACTGGTTGGTGGAGTCTGTGAACGCAGACGATTTCATCAAAAAGAGCTATTTTTCGGTTGTTCAACTTGAGCAGCGGGTCGAAGAACTTGAGCAAGAAAACAAGCACTCGACAATCAACCGCCAGTCGAAGCACTTAATCAGAAGAACTCAATCTAGCAGTGTCGACCATCTCGAAATATTCATCTTCATTTTCTTCTGCAGAATAATTTATTGTCTGACAAGTATTATTTATAGCTATGAACCGCCGTGAGTACCTGTTGACGACCGGTCTTGCATCTCTTGGACTGCTCGCAGGTTGCTTGGGTTCCGAATCCAGTCAATTAGATGCCGAGCAGTGGCATGGAACCTATGGCGGGACCGCACAAGTAACAACACTCGATGCTTACTACAATGGAGATCAAATTAGCGAATACTCTCCGCTCGCAACTCATGAGGTCCCTGCAACAATCACGATTGAGGCTCCTCACTCCAGTGCCCAAACTACCGAATCTAACCCCGTCCATTTTTTCGCAGCCACGCCGACTGATCCAGCACGTGGGTATTCTCCCGGTGAATTCACTATTACTTCTGCTGAAACATATATAACAGAAGACCATCCAGAACCCAGCGTGTTTATGTTATGGGAGCTTCATATCCAGGGAAACACACTCTCTGGAGTTCTAATAGAAATGAATCCTAATGGAAGTAACAAATTCGAGGAAGAGAACCCTGCCATGGACACGAGTGCGACCGGAGTTGATTTGGGGACAGCTCCATGGCTGTTTATCTCTGGAACAGAACTTACTGCTCAGCTCTCTCAAGCCGGTATCACCGCTGAAATCGTGCCACTACAACCCGGAACAACAGTAGATTCAAACAATCAAATTGCCCTCGCAGCCGCAATCACAATGGATTTCACGCGACAGTAGCCAATACTAGTACCCCTTTCAAGTTAGACAGCCATTATTAAGAATCTGAAAGGCGAGCGTCAGAAGATGAAGATGTTGTCCAGTCCGTAGTCATTGATGACAACAATGAGTGTTTCTGTGTTGTTGCTTCTCTCACGTTCCCAGTATCAAACTAGGTGCTAAGTACACCACCTGTACTTCTCATGAGTGGTCTGCATAACGTTTGAATACTTGATTAGCTCGATAGGAGTCGCAACGTGACAAAACGAGGGGCCTGGACAGTTTAGGTTCGATATCACAATTAGTGAGTATACAAAGGTGACGCCGATCGCTCTCGCCATGCCCTTGGAGGGCAAGGCTTTCTCCTTGATTCTCCGTAACAGTACAGTAGACACAGAGAGAACCAAAAATACCCGCTACTGTACACTCTGTCCGTCAACAAGTAGTCAACTCATTCCTCACGATCGGACAACCGCTCGGACAATCGATCCAATTTCTCCTGAACAGATTCACGGCGTTCTCGTGTTGCGTCCGGTCGGTACTCCATCGACACAATCTCACTGTCCTTGATTGTCACCGACAGCACGCCACCGTCCGTTCGAGCGGGCTCTGGGAGTCGCTCAGCAGGGACATCCACTTGCTCGATCACCTGCTCGTCCTCTTCCAGCAAGATGACGGCGATCTCGCCGTCCTCGATTCGATCAAC
>NZ_FTNR01000028.1 GCF_900156475.1 Natronorubrum thiooxidans | reverse complement strand
CGGGTATGCTCTCATCGGTGGGAGTGTCATCGAGTGACAGCGCGTATCCACGCCGTGAACGACGTGGTATTGCGCCTGCTCCGCATATAACACTCGACACCACCGTTTGCGACAACGGAACCGTTATATCGTTAAGTTAGCAACACCCGCTTATGAATATGGGAGTCGACTCAACGACACTCGGCGTCGATCGGGGCAACGTCAAGTCGGATCGAACGGTGGCCTAAGATGACAGTCGGTGTCGTCGGGGCTGGAATCTCCGGGCTGTCGCTCGTCCACTCTCTTGCCGACCACGGTGTCGATGTCGTTGCGTTCGAAGCGCGCGATGAACCGGGCGGGATCATGCGGAGCCGACACGTCGATGGACACGTCCTCGAGTTAGGCCCACAGCGGCTTCGGCTCACGCCCCAGATCGAATCGATGGTCGACGACCTCGGGCTCCGCGACCAGCTTCGAGCGGGCGATGACTCCCAGCCACTGTATGTCTATCACGATGGCGAACTCAGTGTCGTTCCGCTCTCGGTTCGTGAGGCGCTGACGACGGATCTGCTCAGTCCGCTTGGCAAGCTTCGAATCCTCAAAGAGCCACTGACCGGTCCCGCGAAACCGGGTGAAACCGTCGACGAATATCTCGTTCGAAAGTTCGGCCGACAGGCTGCTCGAAAATACCTCGGGCCCCTATACAGCGGCTTGTACGGTACTGATCCACGGAACATGCTGATGGAGTACTCGCTCGGTCGGGCACTCGAGAACGCGGGTATCGACGGGAGTGTGCTCCTGTGGGTCGGTCGAAAGCTCCTGTCCGGACGCGAAACACCGCCAATCTGCACGTTCGAGGATGGCCTCGGGCAGCTGTCCAAACGGCTGTACGACGCTCATGCCGACGCAATCGCCCTCGAGACCCCTGTCACGGAAATCCACGAGCGGGGTGAGGGGTTCGAGCTCGGTACCGATTCCGGGACCGAATACGTCGACGACGTCGTTTTGACGACACCGGCAGCAACGAGCGCGAAGCTGCTTGCAGACATCGATTCGGCGCTCGAGGCGACGTTACAGCGGTTCAACTACAATCCGATCGGGATGGTGTTCCTCGAGTCGTCGTTCGACGGCGACGGGATCGGAACGCTGGTCGCTTCGCATGCGGACGCGCGGATCAGTGGACTGACCTGGAACGCGAGCTTTCTCGACCGGGATCGGGTGTTCACCTGTTATATCGATCCGGGAAGTGACCCCCGAATGAACGAGCGATCCGACGACGAACTCGGCGCACTCGCTGCGACCGAGTTCGAGCGGATCACGGGTTCGCCGGCGGCACCGATCGACGTCCACCGGTGGGATCCGGGAATGCCTGCGTACGATCGGTCGTGGACGGCGATGGACGAACTCGAGTTGCCGTCGGGGATCCATCTCTGTTCGAACTTCGTCGGTCGACCTGGGATTCCTGGACGCGTTCGGAACGCAACGCGGCTCGCAGCGACCCTCGCCGACGAGTAATGATCGCGTGGCACTAGTATCCACTGCCCGTCACTGCACACTCTCTCGCACGATAGCTCTCCGATCAGTGCGTGAATCGGTTCAGTCGATGCGATACCGTGACCGATGGCCGGACTGCCGGGTTCGAAGTACCTATACCGATCGCATCGTAACGCCCTCGTATGGAAATCGGCATTGTCCTATTGAATTTCGGTGAACCGGCCACTCCGGAGCGTACAGAGGTTCTGGAGTATCTCACGCGGATTTTTCACGACAACGCCTCGCTCGAGGAGGCCGAAACCGAAGAAGAGGAGTGGGAGCGGTCCCGTGAACTGGCCCAGCGACGCCTGCCGAGCCTGATGGAGGAGTACGAGGCGATCGGTGGCTCGCCGCTGCAAGAACAGGCGACTGCACAGGCGGAAGGGCTGACCTCGACTCTGACGGATCGTGGGCACAACGTCACTGTCTATCACGCGATGCAGTTTATGGAGCCGTTGATTCCGGACGTTGCTGCGGAACTCGCCGACGAAGAATTCGACTCGATCATTGCCGTTCCGATCTACCCGCTGTGTGGCCCATCGACGACAATCTCCTCGATCGACGCACTCGAGACATCGATCGACGAAATCGACGGCTACGAGCCGGAGTTCACCGCGATCACCGGCTGGCACCGAGCGCCAGTCTACAACCGGCTCAGAGCCGAGGGGATCACGACGTTCGCCGAGGAGGAGGGACTCGATCTACAGGATCCCGAGACCGTGTTCGTCTTCTCCGCACACGGGACGCCGACGAAGTATCTCGAGGAAGGGAGTCGCTACGATCAGTACGTCGAGGAACACGCCGAGACGATCGCCAGTATGATCGGGATCGACGACTACGAGATCGGCTACCAGAACCACACGAACCGTGGAATCGAGTGGACCGAACCGGAGACCGAAGACGTCGTTGAGGGACTCGAGGGCGAAGCCGAGCGTGTCGTCATCGAACCGATGAGCTTCATGCACGAGCAGTCGGAAACGCTCGTCGAACTCGATATCGATCTCCGGGAGGATGCCGAAGCTGTCGGCCTCGACCTGTATCGAGTACCCGTACCACACGACGACCCACGGTTCCCGACGCTTCTGTCGGATGTCATCGAACCGTTCCTCTCGGGCTTCGAGCCGTCGTACTACCAGCTTCGCCAGTGTGAGTGTCGTTCCGAACCCGGAACGTACTGTTTCAACGCCGGATTGCCGCCCCAGCAGTGACCACGCTCGGGGCGTAACCCCGAGTTACCCGACCACCGATTTCGACGGACGCTGACCGCCGTAGCTCACTCGAGGGTTTTCGCCGCCTCGAAGAACGCGTTGACGTTCTCGGTTGGCGTGTTCCGATCGACGCCGTGTCCGAGGTTGAGGATGTGTCCAGCGTCGCCGGCGTCGGCGATGACTGCACGCGTTCGATCTTTTACCGTCTCCGGATCACCGTACAACAACGCCGGGTCGAGGTTCCCCTGAACGGGAGTCTCGCCGAGTTCCGCTCGAGCCGCTTCCATGTCGACTGTCCAGTCCAGGCCGATGACGTCGGCCCCGCTGTCGGCGAGCAGGTCGAGATTGCCGCTCAGATTGCGAGCGAACATGATTGTCGGGAGGTCGACTGCATCGATAATCTCCTGGTGTAGGGGCAACAGGAAGCGTCGGTAATCCGCTGGGGAGAGCAGCCCAGCGTACGTATCGAACAGTTGGATCACGTCTGCACCTGCTTCTTCCTGGTAGGTTACGTACTCGATAAGCACGTCGGTAAACGCCCGAAGGAGGCGCTCGAACGCGTCCGGATGTTCCGCACGGAGTCGGCGTATCGCCATGAACGAGCGCGACGATTGGCCTTCACAGACGTACGACGCGAGTGTGAACGGACCGCCCGCAAAGCCAAGTACCGCCGCCTTCGACCCGAGTTCCGCCGAGAGTCGCTCGAGGAGTTCGCCGACGTACCAGAGCTGTTCGCGGACCTCTCCACGGTCACGCTGCGTGTCGGCTGGTGTTTCGACCGGGTTCTCGACGACCGGCCCGACGCCGGACTCGAGATGGTAGGAAAAGTTAAGTGGCTCGAGCACCGTGAGGATGTCCGAGTACATAACGATTCCGTCCGGTTGGAACCGCTCCCAGGGCTGCAAAGAGATTTCCGCAGCGACTTCGGGCGTCGAGATCGCCTCGAGAAACGAGTAGTCTTCCCGTAGCTCACGGTACTCCGGAAGATAACGCCCGGCCTGTCGCATCATCCATACTGGCGGCCGTTCGGTCTGTTCGCCCCGAGCCGCCCTGAGGAAGAGATTTTTCATATTCGCACCCAGGCTGGGTGGAAGCCTAATAGTTGTGAATCTCCACGCTGATTACCGCCTGTTGGGCCAGGACGACGTGCGGTAGAGTCCGTGAGGAGAGTTCGGCCGTCTCGTCCCTCTCAGTGAGGGCGTTAGAGCGGCAGATGGCGGTCATAGCGTGGCCCGCCACGGAGCTAAACAAAAATAAAACTGACGGTTTCAGTATCGGTGTCGACGAAGATCAATCTCGAGATGGTTCGGTTCGTGGTCGTTATCTGAAACGCCACACTCCAATGATGGCCTCTGTGGTGGGTGTGACCCGTTTCAGTTTTCCGCTATCGTCACAACTGAACTGATGTACACACCCATTGCATAGCTGTCGGGCGACGGGATGTATCGGCTTTCAGTGGCTCCGCACGCACACTGCTTGAGCCTGAAATGAATTATGCGTCACTGACGCCAACGACGGTCACGGGACAGTCATTACTGAGGATTACTGATTGGGTGACGCTCCCGAAGACGACCTTCGCAGTTGGGGCCCGTTTTCGCCCGGCCATCACGATTTCATCCGCCTCGAGTTCAGTAGCCAGGCTAACGATTCCCTCCGATGGGGGACCACTGAGCTCTCGATGTTCGACGGAAAATCCAGCCGCCTCGAGTTCGTCGATCACGGTCCGAACGGCTTCCGGCCGCTCGACTGGGTGATCGTCTCTCGGCTCGTTCTCGTATGCGTGGGCGACGGTAATCTGCGTCGATGCACGGTCGATCGGGAGCGATTGGAGATAACTGGACTCCATCCGTGCTCGATCGACGTGTTCGTCGACAGGAACAAGTATGTGATACATGATATCATATTCTCGGTGTAGAATATAAATGATTCGTATCGTTCCACACATGTTGCTGGAGAGTAGATATTCGATTCGCTGCAGCGTTGGGAGTCAGAGCGATGTATCCGATACTTTATCATGGATACCGTCACATACGCTCACTGAGGGCATGACAGATCCAGCTGCGGGAACGACAGCGGTAGTGCACGAACCGTCCAGTGAGTTCATCGAATCGACGAACGTCGCCGCGTTCATGCGACAGCACGATATCGGTGACTACGACGAACTGATCGAACGCACGACAACCGAGGGATCGGGAAAAGACGAACGCGGTGTCGAGTGGTTCTGGGATGAACTGGTCGACTATCTCGGTCTCGAGTTTTACGAACCATACGAGACGGTCAGAGAGAACAGCGATGGGCCACAGTTCACCGACTGGTATCCCGGTGGCGAACTCAACATCGCACACAACGTCGTCGACCGTCATGCCGCTCTCGACAACGAGCGGCGAAACAACGTCGCCACTATCTGGGAGGGCGAGGACGGGGAGGTTCGGGAAATAACCTACCACGAACTCCACCGACAGTCGAATCAGGTCGCGAACGCACTCGAGCAACGCGGTATCGGGACCGGCGATACGGTCGGGCTGTACATGCCAATGGTTCCGGAGGTCGTCTCCATCCTTTATGGCTGTTTCAAGATCGGGGCGATCGCCGTTCCGATCTTCTCCGGCTTCGGTGTCGAGGCGACCGCGACGAGGATTGCCGATTCCGAGTGCAGCGTACTCTTTACCGGCGACGGTTTCCTCCGTCGCGGCAGCGCCGTTTCCCTGAAAGAAGCTGCTGACGAGGCCATCGAACAGGCAGGATACGTCGAACAGACGATCGTCTTCGACCGGCTTGGCTCGAGTGATCCGGGGTCCGATCGGACCATCCCCTGGGCCGACGATCGCGACGAGTGGTGGCACGACGCCATCGCGTCTCAGGACGACGACTACGAGACGAACTCGCTCGACTCGAGTCAGGAGTCGATGCTCCTCTATTCGTCGGGGACGACGGGGAAACCGAAAGGAATCGTTCATACACACGCGGGGGCACTCACACAGGCCGCGAAGGAACTGCACTTCGGCTTCGATCTGCAGCCGTCCGATCGCTTTTTCTGGGTGAGCGACATCGGCTGGATGATGGGGCCGTGGACGATGATCGGTGTTCATACCTTCGGTGGCACGATGTTCATGTACGAGGGCGCACCAGACCATCCCGAGCCGGATCGGTTCTGGGAGATGATCGATCGCCACAAACTCACCCAGTTCGGCATCTCGCCGACCGCAATCCGCGCGCTGCGAAAGCACGGGAACGAGTGGCTCGACGGCCACGACCTCTCTTCGCTTCGCCTGCTCGGGTCGACGGGTGAGCCGTGGGACGAAGAATCCTGGCACTGGTTCTACGAGCACGTCGGCGGCGGCGACACACCGATCATCAACATCTCCGGCGGCACCGAGATCATGGGGTGTTTTTTGATGCCGATGCCGACCCAGCCGCTGAAACCCGGCACGCTCGGCGGCCCCGGTCTCGGAATGGCGATCGACATCGTCGACGAGGCTGGTGTCTCGGTCGCAGACAATCACGAACGGGGCTATCTCGTCGCTCGAGATTCGTGTCCGTCGATGACGAAATCGCTCTGGTCGGGCGACGACCGCTATCTCGAGGAGTACTGGTCGACCTTCGAGGATCTGTGGGACCACGGCGACTGGGCCCAGCAAGACGAGGACGGCTGCTGGTTCCTGCACGGTCGTGCCGACGACACGCTCAACATCGCCGGCCGAAAAGTTGGCCCGGCCGAAATCGAAGACGCGCTCATCGACCACTCGGCAGTGAATCAGGCTGTCGCCGTTGGCGTTCCCGACGACACGACTGGCACCGCCGTCGTTTCGTACGTCATCCTCGAGCGCGGAGAAACGCCGTCCGACGACCTCCGCGGAGACCTCCGTGAACTCGTCGGCGTCGAACACGGGAAACCGTTCCGTCCACGGGAAGTCCTGTTCGTGGACGACCTCCCGAAGACACAGTCCGGAAAGATCATCCGCAGAGTCATCTCGAGTCTCTACCAGGGAGACGAACCCGGCGATCTGAGTAGTCTCGAGAACCCCGAGGCGCTGGAGTCGATCAAAACGGCTCGGTAGCTTCGCTCGCTCCCGTGCTAGTCTGCGTTTTCGAGAACAGCCATTGAACGTTCGTACACACTCGAGCGCACGATGATTATGCGGTCGATGTATAACTCAAATCTAGTTGTCACTATCCGACTCACCACCCCAAATGCGGGGTAACGAGACGGCTCGGAGGCGACGCAGTGTGCTATGGGTCCCTCGTTTCGTCCTAACTCCGTTCGGCGTGGGGGGTGATGCCGGCGCTTTCCATTCGCTCGTGGAAGCGTTCTCGGCGAGCCGCTCGTTCCGTCTCGGACATCCGATCCGGCGTCCAGATCTTCCCTTCCGTCGACTGATGGACGTCGACGCTTTCGACGGCCGGCAGCTGGCTGACTCGCTCGACGATCTCGTCGCTCATGTCGATGAAGTACGTACAGCGCTGGGACGTGAGCAAGAGCGTCACGCCGACGTGGCCGTGGTCGTCGATCTCGATCTCTTCGACGAGGCCGAAATCGACGATGTTGATCGGATGGTCGCTCGCACAGCTACACGGGTCCAGTACGTTCGAGAGTTCTGCACGGATCGCGGCTTTCCGTTCGTCTTCGAACGCTTGCTCGGGGGTGATGTGACTGGCCATCGTTACACCGTTGTTTCGTACGTCGACCACGGCTCGGGGAACGAGTCCGTCAGTCCCTGCTCCTCACGGAGCTGTTCCCATCGGTCGCCCTCGATATTCGATCGGATTTCGTCGGGATCTTTGTCGAGCATGCGGAGTGCGTTCCCTCCGAGAATGTTCCGTTTGTCCTCTTTTGTCACTTCGGGGTAGTCGTATTCTGCCTGGAGATCTTCGGGCATTTCGAAGTTCCAGATCCCTTCGATCGGTGGCTGAGGGTGGAGGGCCGTTGCGCCGCTGGAAAAGAGCAGGCGATCGGAGCCGACCCAGTAGAGGAACTCACCGAGGATCTTCGCGAACTTCCGCGGTCGCGTGTTCACCAGACAGGCGGTGTTCTCTAAGTTGCCGTAGATGTTGTCGTGACTCGCCATCGCGAACGCGGTTTCCTCGAGGAACGAGAATCCGGCGTGGATGATCTCGAAGTTGATGTCCGGGAAGGACAGTGCAGCGTCTTCGACGTCGTCCGTTCGGAAGTACCGGACTGGGGCCGTCGCGAACGGGATGAACTTGTGCATGGCGACGGTGTCGACGTCCGAGTCGGCTGCGGCCTCGAGGATCGGCCAGACTGCGTCCTCAGTCAGCTGTAGCGACAGGTCCTGTCCGTTCTGGTATCGCGACGGGTAGAGTTTGATTCCCTCGACGATGTCCCGTTTGGCGTACTCTTCGACCTGCTCGACTGCGTCGTCCTCGAGCGGGTTGATGTCGACGTACATCGAGGTGCGATCCGGGTTCTGCTCACAGAACTCGAATCCTTTCTCGCGGGAGACGTAGCCGTCGTGGAAGTAGTCGTCCAACGGCAGCGAGTGGTAGACGCTGTAATCGATCTGACTCTCGAGAAACAGCAGGCGGGCGAGTTCTTCCGGCTGGTGGTTGCGGTAGAACACGTCCTCCGAGGGCACGTACTCGTCGGGGAGGAGTTTCTCGCCGAGTTCGTACGTTTCGTCGTCCCAGCGTTGTGCGTGCGGGTGTTTGTGATTCTCCGGCGTGTGGTTGAAGCAGTGGGAGACGGAGTCCACTACGAGATCGCCATTCGCTAACATACGGTATGTCTGTTTATGGGTGTCATTAATAACTGTTTGGGTTTTGTCCGGGACGCAATCGAATCGACGGTGAACACGTCACAGTTCGTAGACAGGACGCTCCGTTCTGTTGGCGTTCGAATCATCATGGGCGTGGAGGCGGAAACCGTCTCACGAACCCACCAGGCGGAACAATTAACAGCGATTGCGCGAATGATAATCTCGATGCCGACAGCCAGCGATACGCCGCTCGATGAGCCGTACGGCTTGTTCATCGACGGGGACGAACGAACTGCATCGAACGATCAAACGCTCGAGATTATCGATCCGGCGACGGAGGAACCGATCACGTCCGTCCCTGCTGCGACGAGCGATGACGTCTTGACGGCCGTCGACACGGCACGGCGAGCCAGCGACGAGTGGCAACAGAGACCGCCAAAAGAACGGAGTCGACTCCTGTGCCGTCTCGCAGAGGCGATCCGGGACGACGAAGACCGACTCGCTCGCATCGAAACGCTCGAGAACGGGAAGCCACTCTCGGCGGCGCGAACGCAGGTGCAACGGGCTGCCAGACACTTCGAGTACTACGGCGGCCTCGCCGACAAGATTCAGGGCGAAAGCATTCCCCTCGACGGCGACCACGTCGATTATACGATCCGGGAACCGCTCGGCGTCTCCGCCCACATCGTTCCGTGGAACGTCCCGATCTATCTCTTCGCGCGCAGCGTCGCGCCCGCGCTCGCGAGCGGAAACACCGCCGTCGTCAAGCCGGCCGAGGAGACGCCTCTCGGAGCACTCGAGGTCGCACGACTCGCCGACTCGGTCGGTCTCCCCGAGGGCGTGTTGAACGTCGTCCCCGGCGACGGCCTCGAGGCGGGTGACACGCTCGTCGGGAGTCCGGACGTCGACGTCGTGACTTTCACGGGCTCGGAAGCGACCGGTGTCGAGGTGGCAAAGCGAACGGTCGAACACGTCGCAGACGTCCACCTCGAACTCGGTGGGAAGAGTCCGAACGTGGTCTTTCCCGACGCGGACATCGATCACGCTGTCGACGAGACGATAACGGGAATCTTCTCGAACGCGGGCCAGGTCTGCTCGGCTGGATCGCGGTTGCTCGTCCACGAAGCGATTCACGACGAGTTCGTCGACGAACTCGCGCGTCAAACCGAGGCGCTGACCGTCGGTCCGGGTATCGACGATCCCGATGTTGGTCCACTCGTCTCCGAACACCAGCTTCAGACCGTAACCGAGTATCTCGAGATCGGACGAGCGGAAGTGGGAGAGCCGGTCGTCGGTGGCGAGGTTTTCGACGGGCCGGGCTATTTCGTCGAACCGACCGTGTTCGACGGCGTTGAAAACGAGATGCGGATCGCTCGAGAGGAGATCTTCGGGCCTGTGCTGACCGTCATTGAATTCGCTGACGAACGGGAGGCGATCGAA
Source organism: Natronorubrum thiooxidans (assembly GCF_900156475.1). Classification (GTDB taxonomy): domain Archaea; phylum Halobacteriota; class Halobacteria; order Halobacteriales; family Natrialbaceae; genus Natronorubrum; species Natronorubrum thiooxidans. Next base: position 13,984 of record NZ_FTNR01000028.1, on the reverse strand, counting down.
CTGGCCAACGAGTCGCCGTACGGACTCGTGGCGGGCGTATTCACCGAAAACGTCGGCCGCGCCCACCGGTTCGCGCGTGACGTCGACGCGGGCCAGATCTACGTCAACGAGTGGTTCGCTGGCGGCAACGAGACGCCGTTTGGCGGCTTCAAGCGCAGCGGGATCGGCCGCGAAAACGGTGTTCAGGCGATCGATAACTACACCCAGCTCAAAAACGTCTGTCTCAATATCGCCTCGCGGGACTGAGAGGAACTCTCCGTCGCGAACAGGGGCATCGCCACGCCGACACGGAATTGAACGGCCGACCGAAACACGAACTTATTATTGCATGCGGACCATCCGCACACACGACGACCTATCCAAGGCGCTTAGAACTATGACTGGAAGACTGGAACACACGACGGCACTAGTAACCGGCGCATCGTCGGGGAACGGACGCGCGATCGCTCGCCGATTCGCCGACGAGGGAGCAAACGTCACCATCGCGGACGTCCGCGAAGACCCGCGACTCGGCGGCGAACCGACACACGAACTGATCACAGCAAACGGTGGGAACGCACAGTACGTCGAAACGGACGTCACGTCCATCGACGACATCCGAAACGCGATCGACCGGACCGTCGAGGCGTACGGGTCGCTGGACGTGATGGTCAACAACGCCGGCGTCGAACGACAGCTCCCGATCGTCGAGGCAACCGAAGAGGACTTCGAGTGGCTGATGGATATCAACCTCAAGGGTGTCTATTTCGGCTGTCAGGCCGCGATCGAGGAGATGCAAGCCCAGGAGGGCGGCGGCTCGATCATCAATATGTCCTCGATCGCGGGCCTTCGTGGCCTCGAGAACTCCTCGCTGTACTGCACCTCGAAAGGCGGCGTCACGAACCTGACTCGAGAGCTCGCAATCGAACAGGGACCACACGAGATCCGCGTCAACGCGTTGAATCCGGGGCTTATCGAGACGGCAATGACGACGAAAGACGGCGACACTGCCGGGGGACTCGTCGAGGACACGCCGCTCGGGCGAGCAGGGCAACCTGAAGAGGTCGCAGACGCCGCACTGTTTCTGGCGAGTGAGGAGGCATCGTTCGTGACCGGACAGAACATCGTCGTCGACGGCGGGTTCACCGCCTGATCGGCGGCTCACACCCACGCTCTCCGTTCGAACGGCGCGCAGTTTTAATAGCCTGTATCTTCGAATGGTACTGTATGTTACACGCAGCGGGACCACTCCTCACCGTAGACGTTAGTACGCAGACGAGCGAGCGAACAGCCATCGACACCGTTCTCGAGCGATTCATCGGCGGGCGTGGCGTTGGCACTGCACTTGCTCACGAGCGCGTGCCCTTCGACGCCGACCCGTTCGGGCCAGAGAACAGCCTCTTTTTCACGACGGGGCCGATGCAGGCGTCGACCATGAGCTTCACCGGACGAATGAACTGCACCGGGATCTCGCCACAGACGGATCGGCTGCTCTCGTCGAACGCGGGCGGGTTCATGTCTCGAAACTTCGCCGCAACGGGCAACGCTGCCGTCGAAATCACTGGCCAGAGCGACGAGCTCCTGATCGTTCACGTGACCGATGGGGGTGTCGAGTTCGAAGCCGTCCCGGAGCTAGAAGACGCGACGGTTCCCGAGGTGACGACGTATATCGACGAAACGCATGGGCTGTCGTCGGAACACGTGGCCTGCATCGGCCCAGCGGGTGAACGACGCGTCCGATTCGCTTCGATCATGACGACCGAAAGCCGTGCGTTCGGGCGTGGCGGCCTCGGTGCCGTCCTCGGTGCGAAAAACGTCAAGGCGATCACCTTCGACGGCGACTCGTCGCCGGATCTCGAGGTTCCGTCGATACAGATGGATGTCCACCGTGACGCTGCGACGTCGGACCACATCATGAAACGTCAGGGGACGACGAGCGTCACCGACCTCGCAAACGAAGTTGAGGCCTTGCCGACGCGCTACTTCTCGGAGCTCTCGTTCGAGGGGGTCGAGGGGATCAACGGCGATGCCGTCGAAGACCGTAAATACACGCGCGGGACCTGTTCTGCGTGTGCGTTCGCGTGCAAACTCCCGACGAAAGACGACGAGCGTGGGGTCGAGACCGAAGGTCCCGAGTACGAGACCGTCATGTCCTTTGGCTCGAACTGTGCGGTCGACGATATCGTCGACGTCATGCAGTCGAACGAACTCTGTGACCGCTATGGGATGGACACGATCACCTGTGGAAACGTCGTTGCGGCCTATCTGGCATCCGAAGACGAGTTCGGCAACGTCGAGTTGATCCACGACCTCGTCGCCGATATCGCCCATCGAGACGGCGTCGGTGACCGCCTCGCGGAAGGCATCGAGCGGTTCCACGAGGACCTCGAGGTCGAGAACTGGACGGTCAAGGGGCTCGATTTCGCCGCCCACGACGGTCGCACGCTTCACGGACAGGGATTGTCCTACGCCGTCGCCAACCGCGGCGCGGACCACATGTTCTCGACGATGTACGCCTGGGAATACCCACTCGTCGACGCCGACGATGCGCTCGAGCCGACGGGCCTCGAGGGGAAACCCGCGGTCGTTATCGAGCAGGAAAACGCCCGCGCGCTGGAGGATTGTGGGATCGTCTGTCGGTTCTCGCGGAGCTTTATGACGCCGGATCGGTTCGAGGGGCTGTTCGACGCCGAGTACGAGTCCCTCCTCGAGGTCGGATCGCGTGTCGTCACGCTCGAGCGCCACTTCAACAGCCGGCGTGGGTTCGACCGTGACGACGACTCGCTCCCTTACGACCTTCCTGGGTTCGAGAACGCGTTAGACGAGTACTACGATCACCGCGGATGGGCGCGTGACGGAACCGTTGGGACCAGCCACGCGACAGAGATACTCGCCGACGACTGAACGGAAATCGGAGGGGCTGACGACAGGGACTCAGCGAGCTGATTTTTGGACGACAGACACGACTCGTCGGGTAACAGCGTCTCGAGAACAGTCGCCAGTCGACAAGAGAACGTACCGATCGGTGTGGTGAACACGTACCAGCCGGTACAGCGAACCTGGTGTTCGAAATCGAACGGACGGTGAGCCGCCGACTGCGCTACTTGACCACGTCGATCTTTCGTCGATCGATCGAGAGCGCAACGGCGACGACGACGACGACGCCGAGGATGATCTCCTGAACGAAGGGATCGACTGCGGTCAAGTTCATCCCGTTTTGCAGGACGGCGATGACGAGGACGCCGAGGATCGTTCGGTGTGGGCCACCGACGCCGCCGGTCAGTGCGGTCCCGCCCATGACGATCGCGGCAATGCTCGGTAACAGGAGGTCCGTCCCCGCGTCAGGCGAGGCCGACGACAGCCGAGCGGCGAGCAAGAACCCGCCGATCGCACACAGGAGTCCCGAGAGCACGAACGGGTAGATCTTGTACCGATCCACTTTCGCGCCGGAGAGTTCGACGACGCGCTCGTTTTCACCCAGCGCGTAGCAGTACCGGCCGAACTTCGTTCGCAACGCGAGGAAAACGGTCCCGAGGTAGATCAGGACCGACCAGAAGACGAGGTTCGGGATACCGGGGAGGTACTCACCGGTGGCGATCCCCCGAATCGCATCGTTTCTGAAGTTGATGCTCGAGCCGCCCGTAATGATCAGGGCGACACCCGTCATCACGGACATCGTTCCGAGCGTGACCAGAAACGACGGCACCTTCAGTTTGGCGAACACGTAGCCGTTTGCAAAGCCCGCAAGCATCCCCGCTAGGAGGACCATCGGGATCGCCAGGAACCCGAACTGCGCGACTAAGATCACGGTGAGAACACCGCTCAAGTTCACCAGGGCGGCCACCGAGAGGTCGATACTCTGCTGGAGGATCGGGAACGTCCCTGCTAGTGCGACCAGCAAGAGCAACGCGCTGTTCACCGCGACGTTGTTGATCAGATTCCCGTACGTGAGGAAGTTTTGACTGAGGATGCTAAACAAGGTCATCAGGCCGAAAAGCATCACGAACGGCCCGAGGTCGATGATCCAGTCCTGTCGCGTCCGCTGCTCTCGCTGTTCGTGCCACCAGTTCCGCACCGTATCTGTCGTGTTGTTTGTACTCATATTAGACCATCAGCTGGATTAGCTCCTCTTCGGTCGGCTTCGCGTCGGGCGAGGCGTCGATCGGTTCGTCGGCAAACGAGCCGTCTTGCATAACCGCGATTCGGTTCGATAAGCCGATCACCTCCGGGAGTTCGTCGCCGATAAGAACGATCGAGATCCCCTCCGCGGTCAACTCCCGGCAGAGGCGATACACTTCTTCTTTCGCACCGACATCGATGCCCCGGCTCACGTTGTCCATCACCAGTACCGGTGTTTCGTGGGCCAGCCATCGGGCAATAACTACTTTTTGTTGATTGCCGCCACTCAGCCCGTGAACGAGCGAGTTTGCACTCGGTGTCTTGATGTTGAGGTCCTCGATCGTCTCCTCGGTGATCGACGACTCCGCGTTCGTATCGAGAAACGGCAGGCGGCCGTACATATCACGGACCATCGCGAGCGACGTATTCTTCAACACGGACTGGTACAGCAACAGCCCCTCTGACTTGCGGTCTTTGGGAATGTATCCGACACCAGCGTCGACCATATCCACCGGCGACTCCGGTTGTACCTCCTCTCCCAGGACGGAGAGGGACCCGTCAGTCGCTGGCGTGTCACCAGCGAGGATTCTCCCGAGACGCTCTTTTCCCGAGCCTTCGACGCCGACGACACCGAATACTTCCCCACGGCGAACCGAAAACGAAACCGGGCCGATTTCGTCTTCGTGTTGTATGTCGTTTACTTCGAACACGGGGTCGCCGAGGTTCGATTCGCGTCGCTGGTCTGGCACACAGTAGTACTCTGCGGACGTCTCCCGCCCAACCATGCTCTGCTGGAGGGCGTCCTGTGTCGCTTCGTCGGTCTCGTACTCGTCGACCAGCTCTCCGTCTTTTAGCACGTATATTCGATCCGTGATCTCGAGGACCTCATCGAGTTCGTGGGAGACGAACACGAAGGTCGCTTCGTCGCGGAGGTCATCGATCAGATCGAACAGCAGTTCACGGCCGTCCTCTTCGAGCCCGGCGGTCGGCTCGTCGAGGAGGATGACGGGGTTGTCCGATTTACTCGAGACGTGAAACGCCTTCGCGATCTCGAGCATCTGTCGCTCGTTGAACGAGTAATCTTTTACAAATTTGTCGACGTCGATATCGATGCCGAGATCGTCGACGAACGACTGGGCGTCGGTGCTCATCTCGTCCATTTTCAACAGTCCCATCGACTCACGCTCCCGTCCCAGAAAGAGGTTTTCGTACCCTCTGAAATGCGTGATGACGTCTTGTTCCTGATGAACCAGCGAGACGCCATACGATGCGGCTTCCTGTGGGCCGGCGAACTCGACGGGTTGGTTGTCTCTGTACAGTTGCCCGTTATCGGGATCCAACACGCCGGTCAAGATGCTGAGAAGCGTGCTTTTTCCAGCCCCGTTCTCACCGACAAGTCCGACCACTTCACCCGGCTCGAGCTCGATGGAGACGTCGACCAGCGCATCGACGTGACGAAACGACTTCGAGATGTTTTCGACACGCAGGCTCGCTTCTCCGGTTGACGGCGGACCGACGTCAGCAGCGGTTGGCTGTTCGATATCCATGCTGTGTTCGACCATGGTTATTGCAGTGGATCGCTATTGAAGCGTTCGTCGTACGTTGCCTGGACCGTGGACAGTTCGTCGTTATCGTCGTAGACACCAGGCAGTGAATATCCATCCGGTTTGTCGTCCTCGGCCCAGTCAAGCACTTCTTCGATGTCTCCTCGTCCCATCGGACTCATCCCGATCTGTGGATCCCACGCGTCTTCGCCCACTTCGGCTTTCGACATCTGTTCCCAGTCGTACGGCGTTTCGCCGTCGAAGACGTCCGCTTCGTACTGATCGACTTCCAGGATGGGGAGTTCAATCTCGTCACCCAACCGGTCGCGCCACTCGTCCGGATCGTTGACGACCAGTGGTGCGTTGAACGTCATCATTCGCTCCGCATCGGTCAGTTCGTACCCCTCGATGTAATCGTGGGCTTTGGCGACCGACCAGCCTGCCTGCCACGGTCCCATCCCGGAGACACTGCCTGCCATCCGCCCGTCTCGAATGCGTTCGAGTGCGGGTTCGGTTGCATCGATCCCGACGACTGGAACGTCGTATCCGTTCTCCTCGAGCATCTGTAGCCCGCCGATGGCGACGTCGTCGTTTTGCCCAAAGAAGCCCTCGATGTCGTCCCCGTGTGTCGAAATGAGATCGGACATTGCGTCCCGGGCGTCCGTGCGGATAAAGTTCCCCTGGAGCACTGGTTCGAGCCGTTCGATATCGGGGTACTCCTCGAGTGCTAACTCAAGTCCGGCGTTCCGACCGGTGTTCGGCGCTGTGCCGCGATTGCCTTCGATGTGAACGAACGAGCCCTCACCACCCATTTCTTCGAACAAGACTTTCGCAGAGGTATAGGCGTGATTGACGAAGTGGGGAGTGAAAAACTGCACGTACTCGGACCCGGCATCGAGCGGCGTGAACCAGTCCGCAATCGTCACGGCAAGGATCGTCGGAACCCCGCCCTGCACACACGTCTCCGCGAGCGAAATCGCCGCGGCGTTCGTGTACGTCTGGCCGACGATCATATCGGCCATGTTTGAAACCGCGGTATCGAACTGCGACTGTTGCTGGTCGACGTTGCCCCCGTTCGTCTGCAGGTTCGTCTTGTAGCCAAACGCTTCACACGCTTCTTCATACCCCTTCTGCCACGACAGCCAGTATGAGTTCTCGAGGTTGGCGACCGAGCCGACGGCCTCCGGTTCGCCGTCACCGCTGCCAACGCATCCTGCAAGTGCGCCTAAGCCAACCGCCGCACTGCCAGCGGTTGTCGTTTTTACAAATTCCCGTCTAGTCTGCCCGATGTTATGCTTCACCATGCTTCTACGTATTCAGTCTATGATGGTGGTATAAATAATTTTGGGTGATTGACCGTGAGGGTCCGAAACTCCACTCGCTCGGCTTCGGTTCCATCGGGTTCCAGCGGCTCAGAGCGGAACGGACGGTGTCGAACCGGCTCAGTACATGACTTTGCCGGCCGAGACGTTGAGATCTTGACCGGTGATTCGGTCGGATTCGTCAGAGCAGAGAAACGCAGCCAGCTCGGCGATGTCTTCTCTCTGGACCAACTCACCTCGAGGGCTTTCCGACTCCGCGGCCTGTCGCACGTCCTCGTACGACTGGTCGGTCGATTCCGCCTTCTGTTCGAACACGCGCCTGATCCGTGGGCCATCGACCGAACCGGGACAGATCGCGTTCACGTTGATATCGTACTCGCCGACTTCCGACGCGAGCGTTCGTGTAAATCCGATCAATCCCATCTTCGTCGCCGCATACGGCGTTCGGTGGTCGAGTGGGCGTTTGCCTGTCACGGAGGCCACGTTGATGATGCGGCCGTACTGTTGTGCTTTCATCACTGGCAGTACTTCCTTGCAGGCAAAGAACGGCCCGCGAAGATTGACGTCGATCGTGTCGTCCCACTCCTCGGCGGTAACGTCCTCACAGGGTGCGGTCGGACCAGCGATGCCCGCATTATTGACCAGTACATCGATCGTCTCGAACTCCTCGAGTGCGGCGTCGATGGTCGACTGGACGCTCTCGTAGTGTTTGAGATCAGTATACCGATCGAGTGCCCGCTGTCCCTCCGCTTCGATGAGCGATACCGTCTCTTCCATTCCCCCTTCATCGATTCCTGCGAGGACGATATCGGCCCCCGCTCTTGCTAATTCGACAGCGATCGCTTGTCCAATACCACGGCCGCCACCAGTAACTACTGCTGTGCTATTCGAACGCATGTATGGAAGACGCCCATTCTAGTATAAAAATTTACCGTCGACTACAGATATGGTGGTCACTCGGTAACCGCTTTCTCGTCATCGTCCGTCGTCAGGGGTCGATAGCAGCTCTCTACTGGCAGTTCATGAGTCTGTGTCATGCGTCGATCTTCATTGGACCGGAACATCTAAATACAAGAGCGCAGACCTGAGACGTATGCCATACAGTGGCTATCAGGACTACTTTGACAGAAAGCTGATTATCAGTGTCGCAACGACCGGCGGCCATCACGGCAAAGAGGCAAACCCGAACCTCCCACTCGAGCCGGAAGAGATCGCTCGAGACATCCGTGAATGTGAGAAGGCGGGTGCATCGATCGTCCATCTCCACGCCCGAACCGACGACGGGGAGACGACCAAAGACCTCGAGCGATACCAGGCAATGCGAGACGCCATCGACGAGCACTGTGATGATATCATCGTCAACTTCACGACCGGTGGCGGTGGCGTCTACTCTCGGGAAGAACGGATCGCACCGATCCTCGAGACCGAACCACGACCCGAGATGGCGACCGTCGATATTGGGCCGATGAACTTCGGGCAGACTCGAACGGCGATCAATCCACGCGAGCAAAACGAGGAGTACGCCGAACGGATGCGAGAAGCAGGTGTCAAGCCGGAACTCGAGATCTTCAACCCAGGACACATTCCGGAGATGCAGCATCTGATCGACGAGGACCTGCTCGAGGAACCCTACTGGTGTACACTCATCTTGGGGATGCAGACTGGAACACCTGCACATCCGCGGAATCTGATCAACCTCGTCGATAACATTCCGGATCCCGTCGAGTGGCAAGCGCTTGCGGTTGGTCGACATCAGCTCCCGTTGACAACGATGGCGATCACGCTCGGTGGGCACGTCCGGGTTGGCATGGAAGACAACATCTACTATCGAAAAGACGAACTGGCCGAGAGCAACGCACAGTTGGTTCGTCGCATCGCTCGGATCGCAGGCGAGTTAGAGCGACCGATCGCATCCCCAGCTGAAACACGCGAAATGCTCGGGATCGAGTGAACGATGGTCTCGGTGGCACGTCGATTCAACGTAGTGCCCGGACCTTTGGCCGAGCGCAGCCAGCCAGTGATTCCGGAGCTGCGAATATTATAATAGGGTGGCAAACACACGGTCGGTCTCGTTTTCAAGCGCCCCGGCCTCACGTGGTTTCAGTCCGGGATCGGACAGCCGGTCGTTCGAACGACCGGCGACACGATCCTCGGCTGTCGGAAAGCAGACGATTTGCGTCTTCGCGCGTGACGAATACTATATACCTGGCTTACGAGAGGGGTAGTATGGATAACACAGCCGGCCGAACGTTACAGACGACATCCATTTCGCTCGAGGTCGTGGAGATGCTCCGGGAACTCGACGGTGGCCGAGTCACGGAACTGGCCGACGAACTCGAGTTGGCACCGAGTACGGTCCATTCACACCTGTCGACGCTGCTGTCGAAGGGGTACGCGGTCAAACAGGGTGACGAGTACTACCTCAGCCTTCGATTCCTCGACCACGGTGACTACGTTCGCAACAGAAAAAAGTCTTACAGAGTCGCAGCGTCGTACACCGAACAACTCGCCAAAGAAACCGACTGTCGGGCAGTGTTTGCCGTCATGGAAAACGGACGCGGTGTCTACATTCACACCTCGTCGGGCAAACACGCAGTTTGGACGTATTCGACCGTCGGCAAACAGTTCTATCTCCACCAGACGGCCTCCGGAAAATCGATTCTATCACGGTTCTCACGAAGCCACGTGATCGAGATCATCGAGCAGTGGGGCCTTCCTGCAGCGACGGACCACACCATTACTGACCCTGACACCCTTCTGGAGCAACTCGAGACGATTCGCGAGAGGGGAATCGCCTTCAATTACGAAGAACAACTGGATGGAATCAAAGCTGTCGGTGTCCCCGTAAACGGCCCTGATGACCGTGTTGTTGGGGCCTTCAGCGTTGCGAGTCCAGCTAATCGACTGACTGACGATCAGTTCGAAGAAGATATCCCAAACACGCTACTCGGTGTCGCCAACGAATTCGAACTCGAGATTTCCATGTCGTAACCACACCGAACCAATATATTACAGCAGTACTATTGTAAATGGCGTCGGACAGCTCAAACTGTTCGATCAGCCAATCGCATTACACTAATACCTCTGTAAACAGCGATAGCGAACAGCGCGCTGAGACGGAGACGGCTATATGATATGAAATTGACAACTATCGTTGGTAGAGCCATCACTATTGTATATAATTCACAAGAATCCTCCTGTCATGACGGTCGATCGACCCAGCGGCCGTCGAGAGATGTGATATGTGTTCGACGGGAGTAAAACCATCCGGAAACCTCGAATTCGACTGCCAGCTTTGATTTTGAGTTTTAGGCGAAAGGCCGTACCAATATCTACGTCTGAGCGATCGAATTCGCGAAATCATCTCGAAAAAGACCATACTACTGTACGACAGCTGAATTCGCATCTCACAGTTCTGTTCTCGCGGTTGGGTGTCCCGCTGTCCAGTTATGACTGCATGAATTATACAATACTAAATCCTGTTTTTACTGATAGTCTGTTTATTAATTACGGATAATTCCGACGCCCATGCCGGCTCGCTCATCGTGGCGTGCATCCGGATCGGCGAGCAACGTCTTTTGTGTGTCGGGAATCCCGCCGGCGTCCCGTGAGCGTGTGTTCGAACGCGGACAGACGACAAGCGAGGATGGATGATGCCACACGTCCGCAAAACGACTTCGTCATCGAAGTGACGCGGTCTCAGACATCCTCAATTACAGGCAGATGAATGGTGATGCGATTCCCGCTGTTGTCGGCGCGTCGCTCGTAGTTCAGATACCCGCCATAATCTTCGACGATCAGTCTGGCAAGCCAGAGCCCCATCCCACTGCTGTGTTTGAGTTGCGTAACCGGTTCTTTGTTGAACGTTCCGACCCGTTCAGTCTCCGGGATCGCTGGACAAGAGTCGACGACGGTGATACCGATGGTCTCATCCGCGCTCGAGTGGACAAGGCGAACCTCGATAGACGGTCGTGGTTCATCCGTATGAACGATCGCGTTTTCGAGTATTTCGATGAAAACGGTCCGCAGCCGAGCGTCTGCAGGGACGACGGCGTTGACTGCGGTAGCGACCTCGATCGAACTCTTGGGATACTGATCATGGAGTTCGGCAACGGTTTTCTCGAGTGCGTCCTGGACGTCGATATCCGTCCGCGAATAATCGTTGTTGAGCGTGATATCGGCGAGTTCCTTTGCAGTCTCGTTGATCGTTATGAGTCTGGACGACGTCTCGACGATTCTAGTTGCATACTCATGGAGATCATCGTCGGTGAGCGCTTGTGCCAGCAGTTCTGCGAACCCATTGATGATGTTGAGGTCGTTTCGCAAATTGTGTCTGAAGAGTCGGTGGAGCAGTTCGAAATGCTGTCTGCGAAGTTTTAGCTCGGTTATCTCCCTGCCTTCGGGGATCAGCAGCTGTGTTTCACCGTGTGAGTCGGTTATCGGACGGATCGAAAAGTCGATGACAGCGGTCCGGTTGGATCCCTGGATACGGATCTCCTCCCGAAAGAACTCGCCGTTTTTCGCGTGTTCGACAGCGAGCCGAGCCGTTCTCGTGGCCTCCTCGGTCAACTGAAACCAGTACGTCTCCCAGAGTGGCTTGCCGACGACGTCAGCGCGATCGAGGTCGGCAAACGACAGTGCTGTCTCGTTTGCTTCGATGACGATCCCATCGCAGTCGACGAGGCCAGTGAACTGGTAGGTGTTGTTGAAAACCGCCTCGAACCGTCGCTGTCTCGTCTTCCGTTCGGAGAGATCACGAAAGATACCGGTGAACAGTCGCTGTCCCTCGTATGAGTGTTCCTGGAGCGTGATCCGTACTGGGACTTCGTGCCCGTCTTTGTGGAGTGCAGGCAACTCGATACCACTCCAGTCGATGTGTGTCTCCCCCGTTCGAATATATGCCTCGAGCCCACGTTCATGTGCCGAACGGAGCCGTTCTGGGATCAGTGTCAGCTTTGATCGGCCGATGAGTTCGGATGGAGTGTACCCTAAAATAGCCTCTATTGCCGGATTGGCAAACACGATCCTGCTCTCTTCGTCGATCGTCAGGAATCCATCCGATGCGTTTGCGACTAACTCCTTGAAAAACGTCACTTCGGTCGCGTTGGATGTAAGCGAGGAGAACAATCCATTATAAATATCTGATTTATGTTGATCGTCCATTAGTTTGAGATTCGACAGTCACAAGCCATACCTGACACTCCATATTAATATAGGCTCTGAATGTTTTCGTGACGTCCTCGGATCTGCGGAGTAATTCCATTCTCAGGGATTAATACAACGTTCTATCACTTTTTGGCGCATTCATCTCCGTGATATATTATCAAATCCTCAAATGGTGCCCTCGAGCACGGATTCGGCAGGCAACAACAACGGACGGCTTCAGGACCCGTGGGTCACACGAAGTATCTGTTCGAACTGCGACTCGAGACGATCGAGATGCTGGGCTGTTCCCGACGACGAATTCCGACGACCCGCTGTTGTCGCTATGCACAGGTTCGGAATATGGAATTGATGCGTGACTTTCTTTCAGCACCGTTCGCTGTGATCAGATTCTGAAGATAGAGCGTGAGTCAATCTCTCCACGTTGACCGCTTTTTTCGGTAGAGGCCAATTGATTGATAGAGTGGATGATGCGTCGGATGTCCTCCACCAATAGTAGGGAGCATCAGAGGAGTCCGTCCTCTTTTGCAATGAGAAGAGCAGTCAACGACATACCATTCGGGTGGTTGGCGGATTGTTTCGATTGTTTTGGACACCGGTACCGTTCGCTGTCCGAGGAACTCTCCAGGGTTCATAACTGCCTCTCAAAGAGCGAGGTCAGCGGGCGTGCTTTTCTCACGTCCGATGTCGACCGAATGCCGCGTGCGGGGGTAGTGCCCGACGGCTCTGCTCTCTGAACTGACATTCCGAAATAATATCGTGGGATTGAAAGGCGGCATCGTCGAGAAGTAAGGACGGACCAAGAAGACAGGAGTCCGCGGCGGCCCAGATTCGGCCGGTTTAGATGTCCTGCTTGTCGGCCATCGTCCAGTTGTCGGCCAGCGACGGGAGATTATACGACACGTACGACCCGATGTTCAGGCTGACGTTAGACGGGTTCCAGGATCGACCACCGACACTCCAGTTGTGTCCATACTCCATGCGAAGGTTACCATACGAGTCGATCTGTCGGCGGAGTTTGAGTTTCACGAACCCGCGTCCCTCATCGGCATACAGCACCGCGGGGTTGTTCCCTGGGGGAGCAGACCGAGTGACAGTATCGTCGTAACTGATGGTGACGCCTTCGGTGCCATCGTCAAGGTTCGGGCTCACGATGTCGGTGATACCGTATTCGTACTGGTTGTCGACGGATCCACCGAAGTCCAGCCGACCGCCGTATGAAAGCGATCCGGTCACCATCCCGAAGACGTTCGACTCCCAGTAGACCGATGTCGCGTCTATCGGGGCCGGTGCATCGACGTCTTTCGAGAAGTCGGGGTACCAGTCACACCGAACCGTAATGATGTCGCGTTCTGTCCCGTTGAACTCCTCGCTTCCGCTGACCCACGCAGTGGTGTAGAAATTGGATTCACTTTTCATCGCGAAGTCCGACGTCGACACGCCGTCTTCGTCCGCCGTTTCGACGTGTGTGTCCCGTCCGAACGCGTGGGTGACATCGTCGGTACTTCCCGAACGTCGCTTCGTGAACTGTGCTGAGTCATGGACGAACGGAGTGAATGCCGGTGTGGTAACTGAGTGAACAGGAAGTAGAATCCACGCATGAGGAGAAGTGAAGTAAGAAGGCTGAAATACGCTGTTCTAGGTGAATGCTGTTGCTCACCAGGAGCTTGCCCAAGGCCGCGGGCTGGCGTCAGCCCGCGGCCGGCGCGGTCAGCCCGCGGCCGGCGCGTATGCTTCTGGCACACCTGTTCCGTTCATCTCTATCTCCCAACTCCGCTCTAGCTCTTCCTCTAATGCATGTCTGATCCAGTCAGAGAAGGTCTTGAACGTGAATTCCTCGGGCAGGTCGCGCCCGCC
>NZ_FTNR01000026.1 GCF_900156475.1 Natronorubrum thiooxidans | reverse complement strand
CCCATCCCGAACACGGAAGATAAGCTCGCCTGCGTTACGGTGAGTACTGGAGTGGGCGACCCTCTGGGAAACTCGTTTCGCCGCCTCCATTCATATCGTAGCAGCGACCGACAGTGGTCTGACGGCGGTTCGATTCCGCCGGTCGGCATTACAGCGGCCAGAGCGGCGGGGTTCCTCCCGTACCCATCCCGAACACGGAAGATAAGCCCGTCTGCGTTACGGTGAGTACTGGAGTGGGCGACCCTCTGGGAAACTCGTTTCGCCGCTTCCACTCATACTCAACTCATATAGAACACTTTCTTCCTGTGTTCTGCATTCATCATTCTTATTGAACATAAATTGCCATATATGGCTGGCTGGAAAATACGGTGTAGTACCAACTGAAACGATCCATCATACAGCGTTGTGCGATACGGTGTATATTGGCTTTCCGTGGCTACTAGAGACACCTGAACGACCGGGATCGTTATCGCTTTTGTTTGTGATTCATCAATTGGAACGCTTGTTGCAGTACGAAGTCTTTTATTCATCATCACAAAAATAACAGTAGCAACTCGTCAATCCCTCTCTGTGCATTCGGTTGGCTGACCGCTTAGCCCGGATAATTCTGAGTAATCAGTCTCTTAATAAGGGATACATGGTAACCAACGGCGATATGATGAGACAGCGGACTCACCTATGAGTGATACTATAACCAATTCCGACTTGTACGAACGTGTTAGAAACGAAGTTCCATCACAGCTGGACGTGAGCAACGTTCAGTATGAAGGACCAGATCTCGTTATTTATACTGAAACACCCCAAGAGTTCGCCAAGGATGGTGACATTCTCGGAACTCTTGCTCATGCGCTCCGCAAACGAATAACTATTCGACCGGTTACGGGAACCCAATCAGGTCCATCAGAAGCTGAGGCAGTGATTCATGACGTTGTCCCCGACAAAGCGAACATACATAATCTCGAGTTTCATCCGACGACTGGAGAGGTACTTATCGAAGCCGAGAAACCGGGGTTAGTGATCGGCCAGCGTGGACGTACGATTCGTGAGATCACACAAAAAGTAGGATGGAACCCGGAAGTCGTTCGAACGCCTCCGATGGAGTCATCAACGGTAGATAACGTCAGAAATTATCTTACGCAAGAGCGGGCGGAGCGACGTGATTTTCTCGAGGACGTTGGGGAAGATATCCATGCGGCTCCTGACAAAGACGTTGATTGGGTCCGAGTGACGACACTTGGCTGTTGTCGTGAAGTCGGTCGAGCGAGTTTTATTTTGCATACTCCGAACACAAAAATACTCGTCGATTGTGGAGATAAACCCGGTGCCGAGGGAGAAGTGCCATACCTTCATGCTCCGGAAGCGATGCCGCTACCAGAGATCGACGCTGTTGTCTTGACACATGCACATCTCGATCACAGTGCGTTGCTTCCACTGTTATTTAAATACGGCTACAGCGGACCGATTTATACGACCGAACCCACACGGGATCTGATGGGCCTGCTACAACTCGACTATCTCGACGTTGCCTCGAAAGAAGGTCGTACGCCGCCCTATTCGAGCGAGCAGGTACGGCAGGCGATCAAGCACACGATTCCGATCGAGTATGGCGATGTCACTGATATCGCACCCGATATTAAGTTGACAATGCATAATGCAGGGCATATTCTGGGGAGTGCGACTGCTCACTTTCATGTGGGGAGTGGGTTCCATAATGTCGTTTTCTCTGGCGACGTTCACTACGAACCAACACGGCTGTTCAACGGGGCAGTCAATGACTTCCCTCGAGCCGAGACGATGATTATGGAGTCGACGTACGGTCGGAAGAACGATTTCCAGACGGATACCGAAAAGAGTGAAACGCGGGTCCGACGGATTATTAGAGAAACGTACGAGCAAGATGGTATCGTTGTTATCCCAGCATTTGCCGTTGGCCGCTCACAGGAATTAATGTTAGTCCTTGAGGAGGCGATGCGGCTCGATGAGATTCCGACGATGCCAATCTATCTCGACGGGATGATTCGTGAAGCAACTGCGATCCACACGGCATATCCGGAGTATCTCCGTGATGGACTTCGTCAGCGAATCCTTCACGAGGACGAGAACCCGTTCCTGGCCGAGCAGTTCCAGCAAGTTGACGGTGGACAGCCGATGCGCGAAGAAATCGCAAGTGGAGACCCCTGTATCATCCTCTCGACGTCGGGGATGGTGACTGGTGGACCGATTATGTCATGGCTTGAATTACTGGGCCCTGAATCGGATAACACGCTTTTGTTCGTCGGCTATCAGGCGGAAGGGACGCTTGGTCGCAGAATCGAAAGCGGTCGCACCGAGGTTACACTCGAGGGACAAGGTGGCCGTGCGGATCGGCTCACACTGGACTGCCGTATCGAATCTGTGAGCGGGTTCTCAGGTCACGCAGACCGAAGGGGACTTGAACAGTACGTCGAGGAGATGAATCCACAGCCAGAAACGATTCTCTGTGTCCATGGTGACGATCGAGCGACGGATGAACTCTCTTCAGCCCTCTACCAGAAGCACAACATCAGGACCCACCAGCCGAAAAATCTGGAGACGTTCCGGTTTTCCTGATGCTATATTGCCATCCTTTCCGCATTGAACAGTAGACGCCGAACCTGATTCACGATGCTGCTGGTGAGGGTGTCTCTGGTGAAGAACGGAGCTTTCTCCTTGATTTGCCTACAACTGAAACAAGTCATACACTCAGGCACAGTCGTCGCTCGATTGGGTGTACAGTGACGTTCTCGGAGAGGGGATCGATCGTTGTAGCGTTGTAATTGAAAAACTATACGACAGCGTCGCGGATCGTTCAACTCACACTAATTGGATGACGTTTCCATTAACGTAACGTGGAGATCCCGTCCGAGCTTGTATCCCTGATTGGATGCAAGATCGACGTACCCCGAAAATCCACTCATCTCTTGATGAGCAGGGATGATATGCTGTGGCTGGAGTGCGTCAAGCATTGTATAGTGACCTTCTTGACGAAGATGGCCGGAGACGTGAATCTCGTCGTAGATCCGGGCTCCTTGCATTCCAAGCAATTTTTCGGCCTGATACCGTTGCCCTTCGTTCGTTGGCTCGGGAATTACTCGTGCAGAGAAGACGACTTTGTCACCGGCATCGAGTTCGTACGGCGTTTCTCCACGAGCAATTCGCGTGAGTAATGCTCGAGGTTCTCCCTGATGACCCGTGTCGACGGGGAGGCATTTCTTCTTTCCATCGCTCTTGACATCCTCCTCCGCGTGAACGCGGAGGAATCCCGACCGCAGTTGGGATATTACGGTTTGCAGTCTACCACTTGGTCCTGCGGTTGGAATCCGCTGGACAAGTCATGAAGATAGACTCCGGGCTGTGCCAACCAGCCGGTACTCCTATCCCCGGACAATTGCCCGGAAGACTCGGAGTTACTTCGGTTCAACTCAAGACGGATATTCTCTGCCCCGTTCACGTCAGCGTTGAACGCCGCATCACACTCTTCGCACACGTACAAGCCACGTTCAACACGCTGATTGTCGTCTTCCCTCCCACAGACACAACACGTCTTACTCGTATCGCGCTCGGACACTTCTCCGACTTCGATACCCTCGAGCTTCGCCTTGTAGGTGAGGATGCTGGTGAAGCGGTCGAATGCCCACCCGTGCAGGTCGAGGTTGCCGTGACGGCCCCAGTTCTTCGACTCGCCGTTCTCGTCCTCTCGAACACCAGCGAACTTCCCGACGCTGATGCGACTAACCCTCTTCTCAACACACCGCTCAACGATGTGCTTCGCTAAGGAGTGAAAGAAGTGGGTACGGCGTTCCGACCACTTGTGGTGCAGTCGGGTTGCTGTTTCGCCACCTGAATCGTCGCACTTTGAGATTTCTTTCGGGAAGTAGTAGCCGTCCTGTTTCAGACGATTGCCCGGGTATAGGTCAGCTTCTTCCGTGCTGTACGCAACGGCGGCGAAATTACAGATGCCGAGGTCGACACCTGCTGTTTCGTTACCGGGTGCGTTGGGCGTCTCGATTTTGTCTTTGCAGACGAGGTGCAGTTCCCACCGCTCGTTCGCTCTGTCGTAAACAGCACGAACCTGTTGTAGATTCTCGACTGTCACGCCGGGGCGCGTTTCGTACTCGACAAGGATGTATTCCCACGCTTTCGGGTGTTCCTTGTGATTTGCGCCTTTTGAGAGTCGGACGCGGTTGTTTTTGGTGTCGTGGCGGATGCCGTTTTGCTTCCATGTCACCGTCGAACGCGGGTGTTCTTCATGGACGCAATTGCCGTGGTCGTCGTAGTAGTTTTTCTTGCGGTAGCCGGGCGGATTCGCTCGACTGTCTGACTTCCTCTTCCCGTACCACGAGTTGAAGGCTTCAGCGAGTTCCTCCAGAACGCGCTGACTGGACTGTGAATGCAGTCCCTTGTATTTGGTGTGCGTCTTCAACTCGTCTTTGAGGTCGCCGTGGTCGGGAATCTTGCCCGTGTCTTCCCACACTTGACGGGAGTGGTAGTTCGCGACGTTCCAGAGTTTGCTGGCCGACCACCCGTGTCGGTTGAGCGGTTCCTTTACTTGGGAGTGGTTGAGGATGTTCGCTCGGTGAGTACGGTGGACTTCCAGCATCGCGAAACGTCTGTATAATCGCTTATACTCGCTTTTCTTATAAAATCTCGGATTGAAGGCGGTAGAATATCCTGCCGTGCTGTTCTCGGTGGTTTGCGTCGTTCTGTGACGGCGCGTATCCACGGCGTGAACGCCGTGGTATTGCGCCTGCTCCTCGTATAAGTAGAGCCGATCATAGCGGTCCGGTCACCCAGTGAGACAGCCACGCTGGCTGTAGCAGGACGTGCGTCGACAGATATTGGCGGTGAACGCGATCTCCGTGTCCGCCGCCGATCCCAGAACTGCGTACGGGACAGCGCGTCTTTCGGGTACGCTATCGGTGACTCTTCGAACCTATATACCTCTGGATTTTCTTTGAATATCACCAGCGGTGTTTCAGTACAGCTTCCACATCACAGAGCGTGTCTTCGGTGAGGCGATACACCATCACCCGATCGAGGCGTCGATTCGAGAACCTCACGGCCATACTCGAGGATAGTTCCCCGGTTCCCCGTAAATCAGAACGCTTTCGATTGAGCGTCGTCGAAAGCGAGTCGTGTGCCCTGATCGTACAGAACGTCCAGATAGCCGCCGTAGCTGGATGGTGGCGATAGTCGGTGCCGTGGCGATGGTCTTTACGTTTGGCACGCCGCTCTCGTATGGAATTTTCCGTGAGCCGTTCAGTGACGTCTTCGGGATCTCGTCGATTGCGCTCTCTGTCGTGTTCGCAATCATGCTCTTTACGTTCTTTATTGGCTCCGGACTCGTTGGTGTGTTCGGTGCTCGATTTCGGGCTCGAGCAGTGTTGCTCGCCTGTTCGATTGCAACCGGTGTTCTGGCACCGGCGCTGTATCTCACGGGCTCGATTGGCGGGCTGATCGTCGTGTTCGCTGTCCTCGGGCTCGCACTCGGGACGGTCTTTGTCCTCGTCGCGTCGGTCATTCCGCGCTGGTTCGAGCGCCGCCGCGGTGTGGCAACAGGGCTGATCTTCGTCGGGAACGGACTCGGCCTGTTCGTGCTCCCGCCGATTTGGCAGTATGCCCTCGCGACGGTGGGCGTACGCCGTGGCTTTCTGATCATCATGTCAGTGACCGCGGTCGCGTTTCTCCTCGCCGCTCTCGTTTGTCGGCGACCACAGTGGGCAGACCAATCGACCGCGACCGCCGGCGAACTACTCGAGTGGCTCGCTCGGCTAGGTGGCACCCGGACGTTTCAGTTGCTGTTTCTCGGGATGGCGCTCTCGTTTGCGTGGTATCAACTGCTGGCTGCCTACGCTGTCGATCTGTTTGTCGCTCGTGGACTGACGGCGGCCGGTGCGTCGACTGCGTTCGGCCTGATCGGCGGTGTCAGTATCATTTCACGGATCGGAAGCGGGTTTCTTGCTGACGTTATGGGCTCGAGACGGGCCTTTCTCGCCTCACTCGTCTGTGCGGCTATTGGCATTGCCCTGCTGTTCGTCCCCGTTCTTTCGGTACTGCTGGTCGCAATCTTCCTGATCGGCCTCGGATTGGGCGGGACCGCGACGTTGTATATTCCGCTTCTGATGGGTATTTATTCACCGGAGAAAGACACCGCAATCGTTGGCGTATTCAATGTCGCAATCGGTGTCGCTGCCTTAGCGATGCCGCCGCTTGGAACGGCGAGTGTCGCGTACACTGGTAGCTTTACGATCGCAATCGTTCTGACTGTCGTCGCGACCGGGATCGGCTTTTGGACTATCGCCGTCGGAACAGCGCGCTCGTAGTCTATTCGTTCTGAACAATCATCTAACCGTGAATTTAATGTATTAAGTTACGTAATTACAGCGTATGTATGACTTGACTGGTTTCCAGCGTGATCTTCTGTACGTCACTGCTGGACTGGACGACCCTCACGGACTCGCGATCAAAGCGGAACTCGAGGACTACTACGAATCCGAGATCCATCCCGGACGGCTCTATCCCAATCTCGACACGCTCGTCGAGAAAGGATTGATCGAAAAGGGGACCAAAGATCAGCGGACCAATTTCTACACCGTCACTCGTCGCGGCCGCCGTGAACTCGAGGATCGACGGAACTGGGAAGACCAGTATATCGACACCCTCCTCGAGGACGTCGACGACGCAGTCTAGTGGGTTACTGTGGCCACCCTAACACTGTTCGTCCGGTGTCGTCACCCGAAGCTCATCACCGACCTCGTAGAAGTAGCCCCGCTCGAGCAATCGCGTGAGTGCATACGTGGCGTCTTCCGGCTCGAGTGAGAACTCGGAATCAGTGAGCAACACGTCGATGGCGTCTTCGTGTTCGATCGAGCGGAGGTCGTCTTCTCGGTGATCTGACGTACAAGCGTGAGAACAGAGCTGCTTGTAACATTTGACAATCCATTCGGGAAGTGGTGGCCGTGGATCGCTGAAGCCAGCCATTACGAGCCCATAGGGACGGCTCCCACATTAGTCTGCGTGCTGATCGTCTTGCTCGCCTATGAATTTGCGTGGGTGAACTCGACCGCTGACGAGGGAATTCTGTGCTTACTGCTCCGTGGTCTCGTCGGTGGTGTGGGTGTCCTCCGACACCAATTCGTGTCCGTGAAGAAGATCCTGGCCGAAATATCGCGTCCAGCCGACCAGCAACGTCGGTAGCACGAGGATGCTCGCGAGGAACGCGTAGACGATCGTCAGTGCCGTCACGATGCCGAACTGTCGAACGGCGGGGAGAAACGCGAGCGTGAGCGTACTGAAGCCGAGCGCCGTCGTCGCCACGCTGCCGAGCAACGCGCCGCCGGTTCCCGTCATGGTCGTTTGGAGTGCGTCGTCGATGGTCTCCTGTCGGCGAAGTTCGAGGGTGTACCGCGAACTCACGTGGATGTTGTAGGCGACACCGAGTCCGATCGTGAAACTCGCGACCGTTCCGGTCAGGACATTAAACGGGATATCCAGGACGGCCATCGTGCCGACGATCCAGCAGACAGCGAGGACGACCGGGAACAGCGTGACCACCCCGAGCGTTGCCCCGTTACCGGTGAGGGCGTACGCGGTCGTGAGGAACGCGACAACCGCCACGAGCGTAATCGCCAGACTCTCGAGGATCGCCTCGAGCAGGCTGGCTTCGACGATGTGGTCGACGATGGGCGCGCCGGTCGCGGTCGCGTTCCAGCGTGGCTCCGTTCCGCCGTCGTCGATCGTCTTCGCGACCGCCCGCATCTCCCTCGTCGTCTGCTCACCGTCCGCATCACCGCGAACGGAAACGAGCAGCCGAACGGATTCGTACTCGCCCTCGTCCGTTCGGTAGATGACGTCGCTCGCGGCGTTGGGATCGATTTCGAACAGTTGGTCGTACAGTCCTTCGACGTTCTGGTTGGGAACGCCGTCACCCGTTCGGTCGGCGAGCTGGAACGAGGCGTTGAACGAGTTGTCCGTTTCGGCGACGGATTCCATGACCGTTAGTGGATCCCGATCGTGAGCGCCGGCCGTTCGCGGGGCATCGGCCGACTCGGTCGACTCGGCCTGTGTCCGTGCCGCGTCGATTCGCTCGAGCGTCTCCCCATCGGTCACATCGCCAGTGACGACGATCTGTGCCTGTGAGTCCCTGTAGTCGAACCGCTCGTTGAGGGCCGTGAATCCGTCTTTCGCCTGATATTCCTGGTCTGTCGTCGTCACAGGGACTCGATCGATCCACGCCGGATCCTCGGCGAGGAGGGCTTCCTGTTCGAAACTCGTGCCCACTGTCCCTGCTGCGTACAGACTCCCCGCGGTCATCGCGACGACCACGACGAGGACCACGATCGGTGCGGCCCGTGCCGCCTTTGAGCCCACCGAGAGCGCCTTCTGGATGACCCCCTCCTGAGTCCCGAGAGCGGGTCTGTGCCGGTCGATATCACGGCCCTCGAGGCGTTCCTCGAGTTCGATCTTGATCGCTGGGATCAGGCCACCGAAGACGAGTAGTGCCGAGATAATCCCAACCGTGCTTACGAGCCCGAACTCCCGAAGTGGCCCGATCGGACTCACCAGGTTCGAGAGAAATCCGATCGCCGTCGTCGCCGTCACCCACACGAGCGCCACGCCCACGCCGGCAAGTGCGATCGACATGGCGGGCCGAACGGGAACGGCGGCTGTCTCGGTAGTGTGACACTCTCGGTGGCGCATGAAGACGTGGATCGCGTAATCGATCGAGAGTCCGATCAGTACCACGGGGATCGCGACGAACAGTTGGTTGAACGCGATTCCAGCCCAGCCCATGAACCCGAACGTCCAGATGAGCACCGTGACGATACCGACACAACCCAGTCCGACCTCGAGTGGGTCACGGTAGGCGATCGTCAGCGAGACGAGGACGACCCCAAGTGCAAGCGGCCCGACGAATCGGAGGCTGTCGGCGATCGCTCGATCGATCTCCTCGGTCACGATCCCGACACCGAACACGGCGGATTCACTTGCGGTGGCCTCATCGTGGTCGTTCGCCAGTTGCTGTATCGTGAGCTGACTCTCGACGAGTCGGTCGTCAGCCGATCCAACCCGCTCGCCCGTGTCGGTGTCGTGTGACTGTCTGATGAGGAGCAGTCGCTCGTCTGCACGCGTCGATCCGGGCTCGTACGACGATGGGAGCATTGTCGCTGCAAGGTCTCCAACCGGCCCGTTTTGATCGTCAAGTATCGACTCGAGGTGGCGTTCGTAGGCCGACTCGTTGAGCGACTCGATCGCCTCGATCTGTTCGGACAGCGGCGGCTGTTCGGTCGATTCGAGCGCGTCACGCTCGGCCTCCAGTTCCTGTTGTTGGTTCCACAGCCGATCGTACTCCTCGTTGAGCACGCCGACCGTCCCGTCGGTGTAGGCAGCCTTGAGATCACTGTCGAGACGATTCATCTGCCGATCGTGCGTGGTCTGACTGATGTTCCCGTCGGCCAGCGCCTGTTCGGTGGCACTTATCTCCGCCTGGACGGCCCTGACACTCGCCATCGAACGGTTGAACGAGCGTTCCTGTTCGTTCTCGAGATCTGCCGTCGCTCGCGTGCGGACGTCCTCGAGTGCCGCCTCGAGTTCGCGCGAGCGCGTTCGGTACGTTTCGGCACTGATATCCCCGTTCTCGGAGGAGGTGTTCAGTTGCTCGTATTCCTCCTGGAGGTCACGGATGTCCTCGAGATCCCGCTGTAGCGCCGCGGCCGTCGCGTTGAGTCGCGCTCCCCGCTCCTCGAGGTCGGCGCTGCGCGCGATGAGCGTGTCGGCTTTTCGCTCCCGAATCACGCCCGTCGCGACGACGTTTTCTACTCCGATGATTGGCGACGTCTCGGTAAGGGTTGCATTGACCGTTTCGTTCGCGTGAAGCTGTCGTTGGAGTGTTAGCGACTCGAGGAGTGATTCTTTCGTGAGGACGTTCTCACCGCTGACGGTCACCGTTGTAACTGTCGTGTTCGCTTCATCTCGAGTGGTAAAGTTCTCGGTGGCGTACTCGAGTGCCGCCGTTTCGGCCGTCTGACTTCCGAACTGCTCGAGCGACGTGTCATACTCGATGGCGGTGATTCCGACCCCGAAGACGGCTGTCAGAGCGAGTAACAAAACGATCACGACCGTCGTGTGCGTCGTGATCACATCGACGAGTTGTGTGAGAACGTCCGTCTCACCTCGTATCTCTCCGTCTTCGTCCATCAGTCGTCGTACGCGTGGCACTCTCCGGGAGGGTCTTACTTCTTTTCAGTCAGACTTGACGTTCGCCCGACTGAGAGACGTCCGGCGAACACCATAATATCCGATGAGCGTCACCGTACCCAGGGCAACGAGTACCGAGACCACCATCACGATATTCGTCCGCTCATCGTCATCGCCGCCCTCATCCTCGCTGTCGAGGTCGGTCCCGAGGAACGTCTCAACTCGCTCCGTGTCGATCCGTGGGAACTCACGGTCCCACTCGCCGGGCATGTGGACGTCGGTCTCGGTCTCGACCTGCTCGCGATTACGCACTTCGGTCTCCGTCGGGTCCGCAGTTACGAAGCCATCGGCGACGACGGACACCGTACTCGAGTCGTTGTTGCTCTCGACGTAGACCGCTGTGACTGATAGTTCGCTGTCGTTCGCTATTGAAAGCGCGTCGAACGAGCCGTCAGAAGTGGCTGCCGCCGCCTCGAGTTCGGACGTCCCGTTGTCGATCGTCATCTCGGCTTTCGTCAGTTCGGCTGTTCGGAACAGCTCGTGGAGTTCCCTGGTCGACGCCACGACGTCGCTCGCCCCCGTTGTGGCTCCCTCGAGTTCCGTGAGCGTCCGGTCGAGCGCGCTATCGGCAGTCGTCTCGTAGTCGTAGACGAGTTCGAGGCCATCAGCCGTCGTTTTCGCATCCACCGTTGCGGTCGTTTCCGGAATCAGCGACTCGAGTTCCTGAGCTTCGAGTTCCGCAGTGTACGTCTGCCAGTTTTCTGAATCGGTGCTCCAGGTGGCATCGATCGTCGTCCGATTCCCGTCTGCTTCGACCGAGGCGTTCCAGGTGGCTGTCTGTCGAAGATTCGTCTGGTTCCGTGTCTCGAGTGTCGCTCTGATCTCGTCGAACCGATCGACGACGCTGTCGTCAATCGCGTCGATCGATTCGGCGATCTCGACCGTGCCGAGGACGAGTTCGTCGTATCCACTGGCTTCGAGTTCCCACTCGACGTCGGTTCGAGGTCCGTGTCGATCAACAACAATCGACAGGTCCTCGAGCCGTGTCGATGCGATCCGATCGGCCAGCACACGCGCTTCTGTCTCGTCGAGATTCGCTTCTGAACGCTGCTGTACCTGCGTGACCACCGTCTCTGCCACCTGCTCTTTGACGCCGATGTATTCGACATCGTACTCGTACTCGACGACGTCCCGCTCACCGGCTTCCGTGAAGCGATACGACTCGAGGGTCCCGTCTGCTGTGCCACCCAGCTCGATGGCGACACTTGAGAACCTGTTCTCGAGGGTTTCGCGTGCGTCCTGTCGAGTGTTCCACCGGTCTCGTTCCCACTCCTCGACGGCCCGGCGTTCGGTCACGGCGAGGGCGTAGCCGTCGTCAGTTTCGGAAAGCGTCAGCTCGAGGGACTCGTTTGTCACCGGCATCCCTGCTGAGTTATTCGCGTATGTGCGCACCGTTCCCGAGCCGATGATTGAGTCCCCCGTGAACTCGAGTTCACCATCTGTCTGGACCGACGAGTACGGCAGTTCTCGGTCAGGTACGGTCGCCTGAACGTCGACAGTCGAGTTCGACTCCCGGTCGGTCTGGCGAACCTGGACGTCCGCGTCGAGGTCGGTTATCGACGTTGACTCTGTCACCACGAGGTCTCCGGAACTTGCAACCGACTCCTGGTCCGTCTGGAGTGTCACGTTGCCGGTCAACCCGGCCGCCCCCTCAAACGTGCCATTGTAGAGGGCGTACGCCAGTCCGCTGTCGGTTTCCATGGCAACTGTTCCCTCGAGCTCCGTTGTCTCGTGAGGCCGTTCGTAGACGAGGACGGCGTCGCCGTTTGCTGAGACGTATACCTCGTCGGCCGCATCGGTCGCGTCGATCCCTTCGATAGTCTCTCCAACCGGACGTTCCGACACCTGGTTGCCCCCGTTGACAGTACCCACACTCGTAACCAGCAAGAAAACGACGAGTAGCGTCCACACCCGACTGTTGGCGCGCATTCGCTGGTGAGTTTCGCTTGCAGCGTAATACCTTTTGTTGAGTGTCGTTCACATCTGAATGTATTTTGGTAGATAATGTCTACGAAAGATACATGTATGTGAGGTTTAAAATACAAAACTGATGAACAGGCAGGCTTTTTCAAAACGGTCCCTGCAGAGTATTGCGACGGTCGTGATGGCCGCTGTACTGATCACATCGATGTTCGCCGGCACCGCATTCGCGGACACGGGTATCGATGAGGTCGACCCGGCCGACGAGGTCTTCGTCGATGAAAACGGCGACGCTGTCCTCGTCTACGAAACGGACTCGGATGACGATGCGACCGGTGAGTTCGGTCTCGACGTCACTGAATCGGTCGTCTACGCACTCATCACCGATGATATGGAAGAGGATGTCGACGCCGCGTTCTCGATGGAACTCGATGGCGATCGCGCGGAGTCTTCCGGTGAGCTCGTGGCCGATCGTCCGGCCGAGATCTCTGATCTCTCGATGAACGTGACGGGCGAACAGACACAGGAGACAAATGAGTTCGAAGCCGACCTCAAGATGGTGATGGACGCCGGAACCGGATTCACGCAGGCGTCTGCCTCCGGACAGACGGTCTCGAGCGCCGACGAGTTCAGTACTGACGGCGAGTTCAGTGCTACCACGATGGGGAGTGTGAGCGCCTCGGACGTCGGACTCGACCTCGGGATCACCGAAGCAGATGGTGGGTATACCCTCGATGTGAGACAACAGAAGTACTTCTCCCAGTATCAGGCCGATAACTGGCGAACCGAAGCCGACGCCAAGCAGACGCTCGAAGCTCAGTTTAGCGGTGTCGAAGCGGAACTCGGCGGTGATGCGACGGTTACGGTTCACTCACACGAGTTCCAGGAAGATGACATGGGTGGCGGTCACCTCGATGTCACGTACACCGTCGAACTCGAGAACGTCAAAGACGGACTCGAGTCGACCGTCGCGGACGAACTCGCCGCCGATTCCGAACTCGACCTCGAGGAAGACGACGCCGAACAGCTGGCTTCGGATCTCCTTGCCGCTGAAATCGACACACTCGACGTCTCGTATCTCATGAGCGGGGACACGGTCGAGGGTGCGTGGGATGTCACACTCACCGACCTCGATTCGACCGTCTTTGCGGCTCTCGATCTCGCTGAGTCGGCCGGAGGGATGAACGATGAGACCGCTTTCGACTCCGACGAGTACACCGATATGTACGAGGCACAGGCGGACTCCGACCTCGTCCAGACGTCCGAGTGGAATCTCACGCTCTCCCAAGACGAGACCCAGACACAGACGTTCTCGATGGACGTCTCTTCCGATGCGGAGAACTGGGAGGCATACACGACCGCGCTCGCAGAGCGTGACATCGAGAGCCCGGAGTTCTCGATGAACGCCCATGCCGAGACCGTCGACGATGAAATCGAGATGGAGATGGGTCTCACGGTCACACAGGATGAGTTCCTCGAGAACGCACTCTCCGCAGTGATCGAGAACCTCGAAAACAATCCGACCGCCGACGACGAGGCACTCGAGTTCATGACGGCGTTCGAGGAGGCAGACCTCGAACTCGCCAAGTTCGATCTTAACATGGACGACGGCACGATCGAGATGGAGACGGGGGCGAAGTTCGACGACTTCACCGCCTTCGAAGCCCATCTCGAGGATGCGTTCCACGGCTACTCGATCGCACACGTTTACGCCAACGACGATGCCGGGTACGTTTACGTGACTGAGTTGGTCGACGCTGATGCCACCGAAGACGACGTCCGAGCGCTCGAGGGCGTCGACGACGAAACCGTCGTCCACATGCCCGGCGAGTGGGACGACGAGCATCCACGCCTCGACATGCAACAGGTCACTGAATACCTCAGTCTGGACGCCGACGAGGAGGACACTGACGAGGAAACCGATGGTGGTGAGGACGATGGCTCTCCCGGATTCGGTGTCGCAGTTGCTCTCGTCGCGATCCTCTCGACGATGCTGTTGCTCCGTCGCAACTGATCGTCGACTGCGATCGAATCGTTGTTTTTTGCGCTTCGATTCCGTTCCGGACCCAGCCGTGGTGATCCTCTCGAGTCGTTTACCTGAATCGAGGCGCTAATGCCCCTTCCTCAGCGAGCGAAGCGAGCAGGGAGGGGATACAGCGTCCCCAGAAATCTTCGATTTCTGGTGTGCGAACGAGACGCGAAGCGTCTCGTCAACGCCGCACGAGTTTCTTGCACTGTTCCACAGCAGTCCCTCAGGCCCACGCTACCGGTAGCTACATGAGTATCTACCTCGTAGATACTCTCAATGGATCGGTACGAGGTCGAAGGACACGAAGTCCTCAAAGCCGAAGTCAAACCGACCGGCAACGGTGCGCACATCTACGTCCCGAAAGCGTGGACTGGCGCAACTGTCAAAGTCGTCCGCGTCACCGATCCAACCGACGAAGACGAGTAGACCATGCGATACAACTACAGGTATCGGCTCAATCCGACCGACGAACTCCATGAACAGTTAGCGTGGACTGTCGATACCTGCCGACAGGTCTACAACCATTTCCTGCACCGACTCAACCGAGAGGACGGAGCCTCGGCCTACTCCGAGCAGTCGATCCCCCCCACCTCAAACGCGAGTGGACCGACCTAAAGAAGGTCCACTCGAAAGTGCTACAGAAGGTCGTACAACGGCTGTACGGCAACCTCTCGACACTGAAGGGGCGGAAGGACAACGGCTACCGCGTCGGTGGACTCAAATGGAAGGCCCCACAGGAATATCGCTCGGTCAAGTACAGTCAAACCGGCTTCGAACTCAAGAACACGAGTGGCTGTACTGTGCTTTCTCTTTCCAAAATCGGCGATATTCCGCTGGTCTACCACCGCGACGTTCCCGACGACGCCACGGTCAAAGAAGTCGTCGTCAAGCAGGAACCAACCGGCGAGTGGTTCGCCGTCCTCGGAATCGAAACCGAGAACGATGCACCGTCGAAACCGGATACGCTTGAGAAGTGCGTCGGGATCGACGTGGGTATCCTCAAGTACGCTCACGACACCGACGTAACAGCCGTCGAACGCCCCGACTTGTCCGACGAACGTGACCGACTCGAACGCGAGCACCGAAAGCTCTCGCGGAAACAGCACGGCTCGGCGAACTACCGCAAGCAACAGCGCGTCGTCGCCAAACGTCACGCCGACCTGCAACGGAAGCGCCGGGACTTCCTGCACAAGCTCTCGAACCACTACGCCCGAGAGTACGATCTCGTCGCGGTAGAAGATCTCGACGCGAAGGGCTTGATGGAACTGCCGTCGAACAGCCGCAACCGCGCCGGAGCGGCGTGGGGGACGTTCCTCCGAATGGTGGAGTACAAGTGCGAACGCGAAGGCACGCATTTCGTGGCCGTGGATCCGGCCGGAACGACCAAAGAGTGTTCGGCGTGTGGCGTCTCAACCGACAAGCCGTTGTGGGTCCGCGAACACTCGTGTCCCTCATGCGGTTTCACGGCAGACAGGGACTGGAACGCGGCCTACAACATCTTGGTACGCGGCCTGAAGCAAGTAGGGACGGGCTGTCCCGAATCAACGTCCTCAGAATCGAAAGATTCTGATGGGCTGAGAAAATCGGCAGACGATTTTCGAACGCCTGCGGAGACTGCACTCCCTATGGGAACCAATTCGGTTCCTGCAAAGCGCGTCGTCGAAACAGGAAGCCCCACCCTCAAGGAGCGAACGGCGCAAGCCGTGAGCGAGTATGGTGGGAAGGAAGTCACCGCTGGATCGGTCAGTTCAGCCGATCAGTGGGTGTGTACATTTCACAGACGGCAAGAGAATAACAACCCTTAATCGTGGCCGACAAAGAGAGGCATGTAGCGGGATGGGATAGCCAGGAGATTCCGGCGGGCTCATAACCCGCAGATCGGTAGTTCAAATCTACCTCCCGCTATATTTTGGCGCAAACAAATCCGTGAGCGCCGGATATAGCACGGTGGAAGTTTGAACCACGGCGTCACCCTCACTACGTTCGGGTGCCGTCTGGTTCAAATCTACCTCCCACTACTTTTCAGGGATTCACTCACGAACGGGGAGCACAGCGACGAGTGAGTGCTGAAGGACTACGACAGCGACCGAGAGACGCTGGCGTTTCGGAAACGTCCCGAGCGACGGTCTCGTCGAGTTCATTCGGTCCGGGCATGGCGATGGTCTGGGAGAGCCAGGACGCCACCCGGCAGGCCCAGGCGATGATGGGCGAGACGGATCCCGCCGAGTCCGACCCCGGCACCATCCGCGGCGACTTCGGTCTCGACCTCGGTCGGAACGTCATCCACGGCTCCGACCACGAGGGTGCAAACGAACGGGAGATCAACCTCTTTTTTCCGGACGAACTCCAGGACTACGAGCGGATCGACGAGACCTGGCTAAACGAGTAGCTAGCCGGTCTCGCCGAGATATCCCGACACGAGCCGTTCTTCCGCCCGGCGCAACCGATAGGAGAGCGTCGACCGTGGCACGCCAAGCTCCTCGGCTAGGTCGTCCAACGTGACCTCTCGCGGCGTCCGGTAGTAGCCGTGATCGAGGGCCGCGCGCATCGCTGTCCGCTGGTCTGGGGGGAGCGCCACCGACCCCAAGGAGTTGTGTCCCCATCCCTCGGCGTTGCGGAGGTGACCCATACGAAAGGCAAGTCCCGCCCGCAAATTCGCGCCGAGAGCGTCGTACAACAGGCCCACATTCTCGTCGGACTTCATGAAGATGCGCCAGCTGTGACGGTTCTCTCGACGCGAGGTGCAGTAGAGTGATCCGTTGGGGAGATACCGACCGGCAAGCGTCTGAACGGATTCGCCGTCCTCGACGTTCTCGACGTGGGTGTAGATCACCCGCTCGTCGTCCGAACGGTCCAGCACATCGTGGTACCGCATGGCCGAACAGTCCACCTCGGTCACTGACGCCGTTTGTACTGTCTCGTCGAGGCGGAGTCGTTCGACTGCGTCGAGCGCCGCTGTCGGACCGATCAGCCGCTCGATGCGCCAGAAGCAGTCCTCGGTTACACAACCGTGTAACGCCTTGGCGACGAGTGTCGGATGCTCGATGAACACGTCCATCACCGGATCGGAACCCGTCTCGTACACGATATCAAACGTGAACTCACGCATCAGGCACCCTCCCGATCGTCGTAGGACACCACGAACACACCCCGGGAGTACGTCGGCCAGCGCATAAGGTTTCCCCAAGATCGACCAACCGATACGAGTTGTCGCTCGACAACTTAATTATTATTTATCCCCCTCATGTGGGTGTTACTGTCTCGCATGAGCACTGACGAACCCAGCAGCACGGCCGAGAAGCACGGACACGAACACCACGAGGTAGAGGGACCGGGCTATCCGACGCCCGCGGCGATGCGGACCGAGTCGGAGCGCGAGAAGACGGCGTTCGTCATCGCGCTCCGTGTCGGGATGGACGTCGACGGCTCCGATTTCATCGGCGTCGTCGACCTCGACCCCGAATCGGACACGTACAGCGAACTGGTCGACACCGTCGAGATGCCGAACAAGGGCGACGAACTCCACCACTTCGGCTGGAACTCCTGTTCGTCATCGTGTCACACCGAGGGGCTGATGCGCGATCACCTCATCGTCCCCGGACAGCGGTCCTCCCGCATCCACATCCTCGACGCCGAGGACCCACGTAACATGGAGATCGAGAAGGTCATCGAACCCGAGGAGATCTTCGAATACGATCTGTCTGCGCCGCACACGGTTCACTGTGTCCCCGGTGGGAAGGTCGTCATCAGTATGCTTGGGGACGCCAACGGCGAACTCCCCGGTGGTTTCCTCCAGTTGGACCAGAGCGACTTCTCCATCGACGGCCACTGGGAAGCCGACCGCGGCGACATGGAGATGAACTACGACTACTGGTACCAGCCCCGTCACAACGTGATGATCTCGACGGAGTGGGCTGCGCCGAAGACCTACTATCCCGGCTTCGATCTCGACGACGTCGAGGAGGGCAAGTACGGCGACAGCATCCACATCTGGGACTGGGAGAACAAGGAGCACCAGCAGACCCTGAACTTCGGCGAGGAGGGGCAGATTCCGCTGGAGATTCGCATGCCGCACGATCCCGAGGAGACCCAGGGCTACGTCGGTGCGGCGCTCTCCTCGAACATCCTCCGCTTCTGGGAGGAGAGCGACGGCGTGTGGGAGTGGGAGAAGGTCATCGACGTCGAGTCCCGCGAGCATCCCGACTGGGACATGCCCGTCCCCGGTCTCGTGACGGACATCGTCCTCTCGCTGGACGACCAGTACCTGTTCTTCTCGAACTGGCTGCACGGCGACATGCGGATGTACGATGTGAGCGACTTCGGCAACCCTCGGCTGGTCGATCGGATCTGGGCCGGTGGTAACTTCGCCGACCGACAGGAGATTCAAGGCACTGAAATCCGTGGCGCGCCCCAGATGCTCCAGCTCTCCCGCGACGGCAAGCGCATCTACTGGACGACGTCCCTGTTCTCCTCGTGGGACAACCAGTTCTACCCCGAAATCGGCGAGAAGGGGTCGCTGATGATGAAGGCGGACGTCTACCCCGACGAGGGACGGATGGAACTCGACGAAGACTTCCTCGTCGACTTCGGCGACGCCCCGGGTGGCCCGGCCCGCGCCCACGAGATTCGCTGGCCCGGCGGCGACTGCACCAGCGACGTCTGGCAGTAGATGCATCAAGTTACCCTCGAGTGGCGCGACGGCCGGGAGGTGACCGTTGAGGTGGCCGAGGGCGAGACGGTCATCGACGCCACCGAGCGCGAAGGCCTCGGCGTCCCCTACGGCTGTCTGTATGGCGCCTGCGCTACCTGCACCGGGCGTCTCCTGGATGGCGACCTCGTCCACGTCGAGCGAGCGAACGGGCTGAAACCCCGGCACCGACGGGCGGGATACGTGCTCCTCTGCATAGCTGAACCCCACTCCGACTGCCGAATCGAGGTCGGCGCCGAGGTGCAGGCCGACCTCGTCCCAAACCCGTGGAAATGAACTGAAACGAAATGAGACGACTCGCCCACGCGGTGACCGTTGCCTCCTTCGCCGCGCTCCTGTCTGAAACACGGATACCGACTTAACAGAGGTTGTCCATACACAGCTTCAACCCCACAAGGATTCGTCTGGAACCCGTATGTCCCGTACACGTGGACGGATCGTTCTATCCGAGACCTCGCCGGTCCAGAATCGACGTTTGCCGAGCGGGAACGAGCGAGCGACGATGATTGAGGCGGGCCCCTATCAAGAGTTTCCCGGCGTGGCTTCGCCGTCCGGCGATCACGCTGGATAGGACTGGTACGGTCGACTTTGACCTTCTCACGCGCATAGAGTCGCGGGAATCCCACCATAGAATTTCAGGACGACAGCTTCGACTCTAAGATTTCAGGACGCAGCTAGACAGCGCCACTCAATACATCGTCCACCTGATGGGCGCGTCGATCTGGCCGCTGATACTCGGCCCGTGACGTAGTCACTGGGAACCCGACCACAGCCGCCGGGTGACTTTAGCGGCGAGGCGACGGGGAAGCAGCCGCGAGAGGTGATAGCGAAGCCGGTCCCGTCGGCCGGGGACGACGATCCGTTTCCCGGCCATCGCACCCTCGTATCCGGCCCTGGCCACGAGTTCGGGATCGAGCAGGTCGCCGTGGGCGACTGCCGAGCGTTCCATCCCGCCGCGTCGCATGAACGCCGTGTCCGTCTCGCCGGGACAGAGCGCCGTCACCGTGATTCCCTCTCCGGCGAGTTCCTCGGCCAGCGCCAGCGAAAACGAACGGACGTACGCCTTCGTCGCACCATAGACAGCTGCCGTCGGCGTCGGGACGATCCCTGCCATCGATGAGACGTTCAGGATCCGTCCACGGCTGCGCTCGCACATTCCCTCAAGGAAGTGATCGGTCAGCGACGTCAACGCCTCGACATTGAGTCGGATCATTGCGCGTTCGTCGGCCCAGTCGGTCTCGGCGAACGGGCCGTAGACGGGGACGCCGGCATTGTTGACCAGCGTGTCGACCACGCGACCCGTCTCCGCCACCCGATCAGCGATGCGAGCGGGCGTGTCTGGGTCGGTCAGGTCGAGTGCGACAGTCGCCACGACGATCCCGGGTTCGGACGCGAGGTCGCGCTCGAGAGTGGCCAGGCCTGCCTCGTTGAGGTCGACGGCGATCACATCGTGGCCGTTTCGGGCAAATTGCCGGCTCAACTCGCGACCGATACCGGAAGCCGCGCCAGTCACGAGCGCGACGCCGAGCCGTTCGGGCCGACTCGAACCTGCGGATCGATCGTTCATGCATGGGACTGTACGGGGGCCGACCTAATTCTTCGCCAGCGGGCGTGTCCTAGTGACGGGCACCCTCGAATGACAGCGGTCTACAACTCGCCGATTGAACACGGCATCCTTCGAGTATGTGGAAATCAGGATGACGAACCCGCCACGGAAGGAGAGTATCCATTGTTCGCTGATCTCGAGGGCTGACGAGGAGGTGCGTACATCATCACCTGTGTTGCTCGCGCGAGAGTCTCCTTCGTCGCTGTTCTAGATGAGGATACAGACACCTCCTCGAGAACAGATCAAGTCCAACTCGTCGCACAGGGGGGTGTGGGAGACGCCCCCGACAGTGTTCCCTACGCCGAGTGGGACGATCGCGTCGACGAGTATCGAGCGCAGGCCTATCGCTATCACGACCTCCATCAGTGGGCAACTCCCTCCAGTCGCGACCAGCAGACCCTCGCGCAGGCCACGATGGCTAGCGAACCCCTTGAAGACGATGCCAGAGCCTACAGTGACCTTGCCCTCTCACCTGCCGTCGTGATCGAACCTCGAGGCTACCAGCAGGCCGCCCTCGAGGCCTGGATCGATCACGACCGCCGAGGGAGTGTCGTCCTCCCGACCGGCAGCGGGAAGACTTTCCTCGCGATCCAGGCAATCGCGGCGTCAGTACGCTCGTGGTCGTCCCCACGATCGATCTGCTCAACCAGTGGCACGCGACGCTCACCAACGCCTTCGGGGAGCAGCTCCTCGACGACGTCGGCGTCCTCGGTGGGGGCAGTCACACGATCACGGACGTGACGGTGACGACGTACGATTCGGCCTATCGCTACATCAACGAGTACGGTGACCAGTTCGGTCTGCTGGTCGTCGACGAAGTCCATCACTTGCCCGCACCGACCTACCAGCAGATCCCCGAAATGACGATCGCGCCCTATCGGCTCGGATTGACTGCCACCTACGAACGGGCCGACGACCAACACGAGGTCCTCGAGGAGTTGCTCGGTCCCGTCGTCTACGAGGAGGACGTCGACGACCTCACCGGTGAGTACCTCAGCGACTACGAGACGATTCACCTCGAGGTCGAACTCACTGCCGACGAGCGCGACCAGTACGACGAGGAATACCAGCTGTACCGTGACTACGTCGACTCCCACGAATTCGACATCTGGAAGGAACGGGGCTACCAGGAGTTCCTCAAGTGCAGTTCCTACGATCCACAGGGACGACGAGCCCTGATCGCCAAACAGCGGGCCGAAGAGATTGCTCGGACCGCCGAGAAAAAGCTCGACACCCTGGACAATCTTCTGAAACGCCACTACGACGATCGGACGATCATCTTCACCGCCAACAATGACTTCGCCTACGAGATTTCCCAGGAGTTTGTTATCCCGTGTATTACCCACCAAACGGCTACCGAGGAACGCACAGACCTTCTCGACCGGTTCCGAACCGGGGAGTACTCGATGCTCGTGACCTCACAGGTCCTCGACGAGGGTATCGACGTCCCTGCAGCGAACGTCGGAATCATCCTCTCGGGGAGTGCCTCGAAACGCCAGTACGCCCAACGGCTTGGTCGGATCCTTCGCCCAACGGAAGACTGCCAGCCAGCACGCCTCTACGAGATTATCGCCGCCAATACCAAGGAAACGTACATCTCTCAACACCGTCGCCAGGGGGTGGGAAGTGATGCTAACAGCTGACCTCGCTCGTTCGCGCACGCGAAACGGATCTGTTGAGCCACTGTTTATCGATCCTGCCAAGTCCCAGTATCGGGAGACGGCTCAGGAACTCATCGACATCTTCGAAGACCATCTGGGCGAACCCAAGGGTGATCTCGAGGAGACGATCGACCAGCTGACGATCGCCGATACCGATTACAAGATCGTCCAGGGGCTGGCCAAGCTCCTCACGGACGAGTGTGAGTTCGAGACAGTGGCTGCAGCCGATCCCCAGGAGATCCGTCAGGCACTGTTCGCGAAGGCCAACGAGTCGTACCCGATCGTCCGCCAGCCCACCCTGGGAGACGACACCCAACGCCTCGAGGTCTACAGTGCCGTCGCCGATAAGCTCGGAATCAGTCTCGAAGAGTGTTACCGAGGAATGTATGCCGACCTCGAGGACAACAAGCTGCTGGTTCGATTCGCCGATCGAACCGTCGACAAGTATGCCGGTGACGGAAGCTCGTCGACAACTCGCTTGACCGGCGATAGTGAGGAAACCTACGCCGAGGACACAATCAGCGTTGATTGGATGCTTACGCGATACAACCTTGCACTGGCCCAGGCGGTGCTGTACGACGCAACGCAGATGCGAATCCGTGTGTGGGACCATTTCAATACAGTGTTCAGCTATGTCAAGTTGTTCGGGTTGATGCACCGGATCTATCCGATCGATGAAACTGGCGAGCGGGTCGAGTCGACGGACGTCGCTGCAGGCTACGAGGCAATTCTGGATGGGCCTGCGTCGTTGTTCTCGAAATCTCGGAAGTACGGTATTCGGATGGCGAACTTGCTGCCGGCGCTGCCCTTGTGTGACCGTTGGGAGATGGAGGCCGAGATCCTCGATGGGGACGGAGGATCGACAAACAGTGGATCACTGATGTTTGAACTTGACCATACCGACGGATTGTCCTCTCACTACAGTGATCAAGACGAGTTTGACAGCGATCTCGAGCGAACGCTGGCCCAAAAGTGGGAGCGGGCGACCACCGACTGGGAGTTACGCCGCGAAGACGACGTACTGGATTTAGGTGCTCAGGTGATGATTCCCGATTTTGCAGTTGAGCATCCGGACGGGCGACGGGCGATTCTCGAGATCGTCGGCTTCTGGACGCCCGAGTACCTCGAGGAGAAACTCGCGAAGATCGAGGCCACCGAACTCGACCATCTCCTGATCGCGGTTTCAGATCGACTCGAGTGTTCGGCGACCGATGTCGAGGAGGTGAGCGATCAGGTACTGTGGTTCAAGTCAGGGATCCACGTCTACGATGTTGTTGATCTTGCGGAGGAGTTTGCTCTCGAGACGGATGGACAAAAGTTCCATTCACATTAACTGCATGCAAGAAAGCTGGAAGACTTTCGCACGTTGCCGACTCCGTGTTCGCCGGGAGATTGCGCTTGTACTTGGCAATCAAGAGACCGAAGACTCTGCTACTCTAGCGTGTTTGAGACACGGCCAAAACTTTTCACCACATGCTCTGATCAGACTATGACTCTCGTTTCCACTTATACACCTGACAAATGAGTGGTGTTATCAAAACTCCCATTTCAATAGGACTATTACCATATTTTCTATATATTGCGTGAGAGAGACGAGTCGACGTGATTAGATTCCCCGTCATGCTCTTTTCAGCCGCTGTATTGCTCGGTATCGGTAGATGAAGTGGATTCCCAGAAGTAACAGCATAGGTGCCGTCATTTGTGGTTATTTTGTAGTGACCGGTTTCAGTCTCGTTCTGATCACTACCCTTTCGGTTTTAAGGGTCTTACCGCCCCGTCGGGTACAATTCCTGGTTTAGACTCGATTCCGAATTGCGTTGAGCTCCTTAGTACGCTCTAAGAAGTGCCCGACGGAGCTATTAGTTGATCTGATCCTGTTTTAGCTCGCCCTGTACCTCCAAAATCATCCAAAGAAAGGCTAGGGTACAACGGTGCAAACGCCGCTGGCTCTCTCTAACCGATGGGCTATCAAACGATGAGAACCCGAACTCAAAATATCAGAATCCACTCATAGAATTGTGAATCGATTTGCGGCGGTGTTTGTTGGTTGTTCTCATCACGGAGTCACAACTCAAGACTAGCAAAATGTTCAAATCGTTGGGGAAAACTGTACAGTGAGAAAGAACTAGGGGACTCCTGTTGGAACCAGTGATGGCCGATGGATTAAGGAGGAGCCGCGCCGCTGTGTGACACCTCGAGTGCCTCTTCTTCTCTACTACAGTCTCCTCGAGGACGGTTTGTTGATCTGAAAAACAGCGCCAGTCATCCCACTGTAACAGAACGAGCGGTAGCGAGGGATGCTGGCTATTGAACTTATGACCGACCAGACAATCTTGCCGACGGAGATGTGCGTTCGCGAGCAGTGGATCTGCTGGCGAGAAGAGACCCGAAATGGCGACACGACGAAGGTTCCAGTTGATCCGGAGACCGGCGACTTTGCATCGTCGACGGACGATCGTACATGGAGTGATCTCGAGACCGCACTCGAGTATGCATCCACCGGTAGAGCCGATGGAATCGGGTTCGTGTTTACGAGTACAGACCCGATCGTTGGTATCGACCTGGATAAGTGCCGAGATCCAGAGACTGGGAGACCAGATCCGGAAGCAAAGAGATCATTCAGCAACTCGAGTCCTACACAGAAGTCTCGCCATCTGGAACGGGCTATCACGTCCTCATTCATGGCGATCTCCCCGACGGGCGAAACTGCCGAGGTGGAATCGAGATGTACGATCAGTCTCGCTTTTTCACTGTGACTGCAGACCACGTCGACGGGACGCCGACATCGATCAACGAACGCCAGGACGCCCTCCAGGCAGTTCACGAGGAGTTCGTCGCTGAAGATGATACCAACGACGAGATCGACGCCACTGGCGGTCGACGTGATGACTCGAGCCAGAGCCAGACACTTGGCCTCGAGGACGAGGTACTACTTGAGAAAGCTCGCTCGGCGGGCAACGGCGAGAAGTTCGACCGGCTGTGGCGAGGCAATACCAGTGGATACGACAGCCAGTCGGAAGCTGATATGGCGCTGTGCTGTCTGCTAGCGTTCTGGACCGGTGGAAATCGGATGCAAATGGATCGTCTGTTTCGACAGTCAGGGCTTATCTGAGGGAAATGGGACGACGTCCACCACGCCGATGGATCGATATACAGGGAGAAGACCCTCGAACGCGCGATTGCTGCGACGGATGACTTCTACGAGCCGACAACGTCTACTGTGGAGATGTCAGTAGATACTACTGCTGAGACTGATACAGATACTGCTTCGACTCTCGAGGGTGGTACCGTGGAACTGGGATCTGTAGGGCGTGATCGAGTGTACCTCGAGGAAAAGAACGACCTTCTCGAGGCTCATATCGACGAGTTAGAGCAGACCATTGCAGACCAACGTGACCAGATCAAACAGCTCACCGCAGAGCGCCAGCAGTTACGATCGATCGTTGAACAGCAGAAGGGTGAACTCGAGGATACCACTGAGTTACCATCCGAGAAAGATGAGGATTCGTCATCACTCCGAACTCGGATGAAGCGGTTGTGGCGGCGAAGCTAATCTGCCAGATATAGGGATTAGCAACATAATTCATAGCTTTGCTTCGCTTATATCCAGTGATTGAGAAGTAAAATCAGTACCTCACAAAGCATTACCAGTTAGCCTGACCTGAGTCACCTGTTCTGTCGTGATGAGTCGTCGATAGCGGTTGAACAACACTAATCGGGG
>NZ_FTNR01000046.1:3141-4415 GCF_900156475.1 Natronorubrum thiooxidans | reverse complement strand
GGGGTAGGAGTGAAATCCCGTAATCCTGGACGGACCACCGGTGGCGAAAGCGCCTCTGGAAGACGGATCCGACGGTGAGGGACGAAAGCTCGGGTCACGAACCGGATTAGATACCCGGGTAGTCCGAGCTGTAAACGATGTCTGCTAGATGTGCCACAGGCTACGAGCCTGTGGTGTGTCGTAGGGAAGCCGTGAAGCAGACCGCCTGGGAAGTACGTCCGCAAGGATGAAACTTAAAGGAATTGGCGGGGGAGCACTACAACCGGAGGAGCCTGCGGTTTAATTGGACTCAACGCCGGACATCTCACCAGCATCGACAATGTGCAGTGACGGTCAGTGTGATGAGCTTACCTGAGCCATTGAGAGGAGGTGCATGGCCGCCGTCAGCTCGTACCGTGAGGCGTCCTGTTAAGTCAGGCAACGAGCGAGACCCGCACGCCTAATTGCCAGCAGTACCCTTGAGGTAGCTGGGTACATTAGGTGGACTGCCAGTGCCAAACTGGAGGAAGGAACGGGCAACGGTAGGTCAGTATGCCCCGAATGTGCTGGGCGACACGCGGGCTACAATGGCCACGACAGTGGGATGCAACCCCGAAAGGGGACGCTAATCTCCGAAACGTGGTCGTAGTTCGGATTGAGGGCTGAAACTCGCCCTCATGAAGCTGGATTCGGTAGTAATCGCGCCTCAGAAGGGCGCGGTGAATACGTCCCTGCTCCTTGCACACACCGCCCGTCAAAGCACCCGAGTGAGGTCCGGATGAGGCCACCGCAACGGTGGTCGAATCTGGGCTTCGCAAGGGGGCTTAAGTCGTAACAAGGTAGCCGTAGGGGAATCTGCGGCTGGATCACCTCCACAGACCGAGACCGGGGCGTTGCCCCGGCTCACACCGCGTGGCGCTTTGCGCCACGCACTCCACGTTCGATTGACCCATCGCTGGGCCGATCGGGCACCTTAGAACTACCGAGGCTAACACATACGTCTCTGTCCGCCCATCTGGGCGGACGTGGGCCCATAGCTCAGTGGTAGAGTGCCTCCTTTGCAAGGAGGATGCCCAGGGTTCGAATCCCTGTGGGTCCATGACTCGTGCCGGTCACAGATCCGTGCCCTTAAGTGGGCGACGGGATTGTGATTGAGTACGACTGAACTGATGCACCACTCCGCGTAAGTGTGAGTGGGAAGGGTCAATGCAGGCCGGCCGTCTACCGGCGTGCAGATGCGACCGTGTGTACGTGTAGTCCAGGCGTCCACTGGACCCGTTCCCGGGTCACTTACG
>NZ_FTNR01000046.1:0-2304 GCF_900156475.1 Natronorubrum thiooxidans | reverse complement strand
CAGGGAAACCGATATGACCGCAGTGCTTTGCACCAGGGTCACCGTGTTCAAGCGCGGGGAGTCAAACGGGCACGACCCGAAACCGGACGATCTAGGCGTGGACAAGGTGAAGCGTGCCGAAAGGTGCGTGGAGGCCTGTTAGAGTTGGTGTCCTACAATACCCTCTCGTGATCTACGTCTAGGGGTGAAAGGCCCATCGAGTCCGGAAACAGCTGGTTCCAACCGAAACATGTCGAAGCATGACCTCTGCCGAGGTAGTTCGTGGGGTAGAGCAACGGATTGGGGGACCGCACTCCGAGAGGAGTGCGCCCCCCTGTCCAACTCCGAACCTACGAACGCCGTTTGACGCAGGGAGTCCGGTGCGCGGGGTAAGCCTGTGTACCGTGAGGGAGACAACCCAGAGCTGGGTTAAGGTCCCCAAGTGTGGACTAAGTGCGATCGAAGGTGGTCTCAAGCCCTAGACAGCCGGGAGGTGAGCTTAGAAGCAGCTACCCTCTAAGAAAAGCGTAACAGCTTACCGGCCGAGGTTTGAGGCGCCCAAAATGATCGGGGCTCAAGTCCACCACCGAGACCTAGCGGCACTCTTTGTCGAGTGATTCCGTAGGTTGGCGTTCTGTTCGGGCGGAAGCATGGTCGAGAGATCGTGTGGACCGTTCAGTAACGAAAATCCTGGTCATAGTAGCAGCGTTAGTCGGGTTAGAACCCCGACGGCCGAACGAGTAAGGGTTCCTCAGCAATGCTGATCAGCTGAGGGTTAGCCGGTCCTAAGTCAGCCCGTAAGTCGAAGCTGACAACAGGGAAATAGGTTAATATTCCTATGCCAGTGTGCACTCAAAGCCAACGCTTTGGGGCCGCCTGAGCTGGGCTTTCGCCCAGTCGAACTGTCAAAGTTCGTGGAAGCCGTAATGGCACGAAGCGAGCGAACGGCAGGATAGCGCAAGTCAGGTCAACCCAGAGCCCGTGAAAAGGCAAGCACACTGTCCGTACCGAGATCCGACACAGGTACTCGTGGCGGCGAAAGCCAAGGTCTGTCGGGAGCAACCGACGTTAGGGAATTCGGCAAGTTAGTCCCGTACGTTCGCAATAAGGGATGCCTGCCTCGCGAAGAGGCAGGTCGCAGTGACTCGGGCGCTCCGACTGTCTAGTAACAACATAGGTGACCGCAAATCCGTAAGGACTCGTACGGTCACTGAATCCTGCCCAGTGCAGGTATCTGAACACCCCGTACAAGGGGACGAAGGACCTGTTAACGGCGGGGGTAACTATGACCCTCTTAAGGTAGCGTAGTACCTTGCCGCTTTAGTAGCGGCTTGCATGAATGGATCAACGAGAGCGCCACTGTCCCAACGTTGGGCCCGGTGAACTGTACGTTCCAGTGCGGAGTCTGGAGACCCCCAAGGGGAAGCGAAGACCCTATAGAGCTTTACTGCAGGCTGTCACTGAGACGTGGTCGCCATTGTGCAGCATAGGTAGGAGCCAGTACACAGGTACCCGCGCTAGCGGGCCACCGAGGCAGCATTGAAATACTACCCGATGGTGACTGCGACTCTCACTCCTGGCGGAGGACACTGGTAGCCGGGCAGTTTGACTGGGGCGGTACGCGCTTGAAAAGATATCGAGCGCGCCCCAAGATTTCCTCACTCGGGTCGGAGACCCGAGGAAGAGCGCAAGAGCAAAAGGAAGTCTGACAGTGTCCGGCACAACGACGGACGCTGACGCGAAAGCGTGGTCTAGCGAACCAATTAGGCTGCTTGATGCGGCCAATTGCTGACAGAAAAGCTACCTTAGGGATAACAGAGTCGTCACCCGCAAGAGCACATATCGACCGGGTGGCTTGCTACCTCGATGTCGGTTCCCTCCATCCTGCCCGTGCAGAAGCGGGCAAGGGTGAGGTTGTTCGCCTATTAAAGGAGGTCGTGAGCTGGGTTTAGACCGTCGTGAGACAGGTCGGCTGCTATCTATTGGGGGTGTGCGGTATCTGACGGGAACGATCGTATAGTACGAGAGGAACTACGATTGGGTGCCACTGGTGTACCGGTTGTTCGAAAGAGCACGTGCCGGGCAGCCACGCACCACGGGGTAAGAGCTGAACGCATCTAAGCTCGAAACCCACCTGGAAAAGAGATACCATCAAGGCCACTCGTAGAAGACGAGATCGATAGACTCGGGATGTACGCGCCAAGGCAACGAGGCGTTGAGTCCGCGAGCACTAATCGGCCAAGCCACACATTCATATTACATCGCATTGGATCCGTGATTCGTGAACGGGTCCGGACGCAAACTGGACTACACATACACACGGTC
>NZ_FTNR01000025.1 GCF_900156475.1 Natronorubrum thiooxidans | reverse complement strand
TTCGAATACACACTCACACATAAATGGGTCCACGTTCGGTGACCGCAGATCGACGACCAATCAGGCGTCACCGAACTACCAAGGCTAACATCAGACCCCATCTATACGGCGGACCGCAGGTGTGGAGTCCTCATCTTCTGCGTATATATCGATAGTCCCGGGTGTATATATAAGGCCTGCGAACCACGGCTTCAACGAGAGTGAGTACCAATCATGCTTACAGTACAATTTCAATACACATAGTCAACTTCCGCGCCTATTTTTAAGAATATAATGAAGAATGGCATGGAATATCAATAAAAAGAACCCATAGTAGATTTCGACTATGTAGGCGAGTATATAAGAAGAAGAATCTTCAAATACTCAAGAACGATCAACTGGAGAAGCGGTGTCAAAAGCGTCACTTGGACTGATCTTCGGACGAGTCAGGTTCGAGTCCGGGTGGAAGTCCAAGATGCTTGATGCCGGCCTGGTCTTCAATTCGGAACTGATAGAGTGTCGTATTCCCCGACGTGCTGGCCCGTTCGAATACATCCGGACGCCACCTCATCTCCATTTTCTCTTGGATTTCGTCCTGCTTGTCCTCTGAAACAGGAGTTATCGTACCCGTAAGGAGAACACTCATCCAATTAAATGGCGTATCTGCACGGTAGACGAGGAATCTGGCAACGTCTGCACGATCGGTTAGTTCCGCTTTCCGGCTACTGGTACCGAGGACGTACAGAATGTAGAGGCTGGACGCTCCATCGTACCAAAACGACATCGGACGCATAATCGGTGCATCATCCGCCGAGAGTCCGAGGACCCCAGTCTGCTGACTCGAGAGAAACCCTTGAATCTCGTCGTCATCCATCCGAACCATGCCGTAATCACGAAGTCCATCAACTGTCATCAAGTGCTAAAAAGCGGTGAATCGTCTAAGGTGTTTGTGGGATTTTCACATACTGTGCAGATTTCGTGGCCGGCTGAATCGCTGCAACTGATTCGACAGACACGTACCGACTCTCGACGAGTAGTACTGCCGAGTTCTTTAATTAATTTTGATCGCGCGTGGGCAATTGAGAGATAGTATAGCGACAAAACCAGCAGACAGAGCAGATATTGAGGCGGAGAACTTTTGAGGAGTAGAAACAGCCACACAGTATGAAGGATGAAACGGTCGGGATCGTACTCGTCCTGATCTCTGCGATCGGGTTTGGCACGCTTGGCATCTTCGGGATGCTCGCTGCCGGGGAAGAAGTCTCGATCCCGACGGTACTCGCGTTGCGGTTTGGCCTCGCAACGGTCGTCGTCTGGACGGTTCTTCGGTTACGGGGGCGGTTTCAAGTGCTTACTGGGCGAACGCTCGCAATCGCACTCGCTCTCGGTGGAATCGGCTACGCCACACAGAGCGGTCTCTACTTCTTTGGTCTCGAGTTCATGACGGCCGGGATGGTCGCGATCGTTCTCTACACGTATCCAGCGTTCGTCGTCTGCATCGTTGCGATC
Organism: Natronorubrum thiooxidans; assembly: GCF_900156475.1. Classification (GTDB taxonomy): domain Archaea; phylum Halobacteriota; class Halobacteria; order Halobacteriales; family Natrialbaceae; genus Natronorubrum; species Natronorubrum thiooxidans. Next base: position 28,163 of record NZ_FTNR01000025.1, on the reverse strand, counting down.
ACGAACCCAAGCCGGGTGACCAGACGCGTGGTGATCGCACTCGGCCTCTCAGTCAGCGGTGTCGCGCTCATCACCGGTGCGGACCCTGTCGGTGTCGATCCTCGAGGTATCGTGATCGTCCTCGGAGCTGCACTTGCGTACTCGCTGTACATCGTCGTGAGCCAGCAAGCGCTTGTGACGACCGACGCGGAGACACTAACGGCGTTCGTGCTGCCAGCTGCAGCCGGAAGTTTCGTCGCGTTCGGAGTTGGCACGGACACACTCACGATGCCGGGCAGTGTCTCCGCCTGGGGAGTCATCGTCGCGATTGCAATCTTCGCAACGGTGGTTCCCGTCCTCACCTTCTTCGCTGGTATCGCAAAAATCGGAGCCAGTCGTGCGAGTATCATCAGCACTGCTGAACCGGTCGTCACAGTCACACTCGGGGTACTTGTATTGGGAGAGTCTGTCACGGTCGTAACGATCGTCGGCGGAACACTCGTCATCACGGGCGTAGTCCTCATCCAACTCGAGTATTCCTGATGCATGCTCTCACCCACGATCGTTACAGAGCGATGGAATACCGCCGTTTGCGGACGGTCGAGGAGAATGCCCCGGTACGATTCACGGAACTTCGAAGTGGATGCCACGGGGCTTGACCATGACGATGACTGGTTCCTCCACGCGTCCATATGCCGCGGCTCGCTTCAACAATGTGGGTCACGACACACCCACGGGAATATCGAACGCGTCGGTCACACGAAACGCTTCGAGATCGACCAGCACACGGTAGCAAACGAACGGATCGAAGGAGCCGTCGAACACGGCTTCGAAGCGCATCAGCCTGGAGTATCTCCGTCGCAGGCAAAATACGGGCGTTCGAAATTGAAAAACAGACGACACCACAATGTCCGTTGTTCCTCCGAGATGTGGCTGGACCTGTGGACACACTGTGATGGAAGCAAACAGCAAAATAACAGCGGACAGAGTGGTGTTTACAGCGGCGACAGTGACGTTATAAAAGAACAGATATACGCCCACCACAACTCGAGATTGGGTGACTGGCGACCGTTTGCTGGGATGTGGTCCCTATTTTCTGACCGTTTAGACCGGGCCGGAAGCGAGTATCCCGTTACAGGGCACGCAGATGAGAGTCGATGAGATTGGAACTCAAAAAACGAGAGAGGTGGAGGAGCAAGCCAGTGACTGCGTAGCTGTGCAACGCTCCGGATAGTAGTCAGGTCGACGTTCGATCAGAGATACACACGTTATCGGTCTGAGAGACAGTAACAGCGTATTCATCGACGGTGAATTCGATGGAGATTGGGGTGTCAGCTTCTTTCGCGTGACGATGGAAGGTGATTAATGCATCTGGATTGATCTGCTCATACAGCGGGTCGAGATCAGTAATAGGAACGTTTTTGATCGCTGCTAGTCCTCTTAGAATCGTTTCCAGTATCGATTCCGAGTCGCGCCGTTCGGCCTGAATCTCCACCTGCGTCTCGGTTTGGAACCGGTTGTGATGGTCCATGGAATCACCAACAGTTGTATACTAAAGAGTTTTACTGCTAATTTGTTGTTTTGTGTTCAGATAGATATATACATAGTTGGATAGAGTCTGAATCTTTCGCTGCAACGTTCTCGGGGGATACCGTACCAGATTGGACGATGGACAGATTCGGCGACGATCGAGCTGCATCGAAGCATTTCAAAAGGCGACGAGTACACTCGTCGAAGCGAGGACGTGTTCAGCTGAATCGAGGCGCTGGGTCACCTTCCTCAGCGAGCGCCGTCAGAACACAGAGCGTTCTGATTGGCAGTCAGAAACAGTTACAGTTGATTGCAGACGACGCCTGAAGGCGCAAGCAGGATGCTGCGGTCGACCTATGACTGTCGCCGTGTCTCGAGGAGCCGATCGGGTACCTCGTCGATATGCTCAAGGGCGACTTTCAATAGTGCATCGTGGACTTCGCGGGTTTCGTCGTCACGAATGCCCATCCGCCGTAGTTCGGGCGTCACGGTGATCCCGAGTTCGTCCTCGAGAGCGTCCCACGTTTCGCCACGAGCGTACAGCGGGCGCTGGCGGACAGCACTGTATTCGAACGCCGGCCCGGTCGACGCCGCATCGTCGTCACGTGCCCGTTCGGATGACGTTTGGGTCGGTTCCGGCTCCGATCGACTCGAGTCGTCGTCGGTCGTCGGTGGCTCCTCAGTCAAGTCACTGCCGTCGTCAGCATCGGTTCCCAGATCATTAAACGGGTTCGTCATCGGTCGACTCCCCCATTGGCGACGATCGCTGCAAGTTCCTCGTAGTACTCGATTTGGTCGCTCTTCGGATCGTACTCCTGCAGTGGCTTGTTTTCCTGTAGCGACCGCGAGAGCGAAGACCGGTGACGAATGCCCGGTTTCGGTGCGGGAACGTCACCCGCATCGATCCGCTCGAACTCGGCGGCCGTAATCCGAGCGAACTCCGGTATAGCCTCCTGGAGTGGCTGGCCTGGGTTCACCTCATAGCTCGCCGTGTTCAGGTTCTCGAGCAGTTCTCGGTCCTCAGTTTGTTGGTCGATGCGGTCCGAGAGTTTGTTCGGAACGATCGCGAGCACGTCGACATCGATGTACTCCCGAGCCGGTTCGATGAGTCGTTCCATCGTCCGTTTGTAGCCGCCGATCGCACTTGACCCCGGTTCGATTGGAATCATGACGTTACCCGTCGCGACCAGTGCGTTGTTGTTGAGCATCCCCGGATACGCCGGACAGTCGAAGACGATGTACTCGTACTCGTCGCCGAGAAGCGGATCGACGATCTTCGATTTCACGCGGGCCGATCCCTGCATCGCGCCGGCGAGATCTTTTTCGACGTCCTCGAGCGTGTTCGACGATGGCAGCAGATCGAACCCGTACTCAGTCGGCTGAATAAGATCGTGTGGCGTCGCCGTTCCCTCGAGAATGACGTCACCGAGGTTTGTTTCGCCCTGGTATGCATCCTCGAAGCCGAGTCCGTTGGTCGCGTGACCGTTTGGGTCGAGGTCCGCAAACAGTGTCTCGCCGCGTTCGGCGAGCTGTCGGGCGAGATTCATCGAGGTCGTTGATTTGCCGACACCGCCTTTCAGGATGACGACGCTTACTGCGCGTGGCTCAGTTGCTGTTGGCATAATGGAGTTCCCTCCGCTGCAGTAGCAATAGGCACCTATTGTATACAGAATGCCTGCTTCAGCGGACATTCAGTATAATTTTATGGTTCATCTTAATTCTATCGCAGGTAGCTTCAATAGGTGGCTTAGGTACAATAGGTAACTTAGGTGAAGCAAGTGACTAACCTAAGTCAGGTAAGCCACCTATTATGGATATTGGACCTATTGCAGCTATTGTCCCTGTTTCAGGTCAGTATAGCGGTTTCGCTTCCCCAGGTGGTGTCGCGACACGAGAAGCGGCGGGCAACTGCTGATCGATCGTCGATAGCGGTCTTCGATCGAGGACACCGTCTTCATTGCCGTACTGTCACAATTATTTGTCTATCCATTAAACTGAAACGTGCCCCCCAATCATATATGATAGTTCATGATAGAGTGGGACGGATAATGAAGGCAGTAATGTTAGAAGAGTTCCAGGAACCACTGGAAGTCCAAGACGTCGAACGTCCCGAACCTGAACCGCACGGCATCGTCGCCGAAGTTGACGGCTGTGGTGTCTGTCGCAGCGACTGGCACTGCTGGCAAGGCGACTGGGACTGGTTTGGATACAGACCGGATCCACCACACATTCTGGGACACGAACCCTGCGGAACCGTGGTAGAAGTCGGCGAAGACGTCGAAAGCGTCGCCGAAGGAGACCACATCGCGATTCCGTTCAATTTCGCGTGCGGAAAGTGTGAACTCTGTCGAAACGGCCGCGAGAACATCTGCGAGAATCATATCGGACTCGGTTTCATGAACGAGGCACCGGGAGCTTTCGCAGAAGAAGTCCACGTCCCGAATGCCGATATCAACGCAGTCCCGCTCCCAGACGAGATCGACCCGGACACAGCCGCCGGAATCGGCTGCCGATTTATGACGTCGTATCACGGGATGGCTCACCGAGGAGATGTGGGCAACGGAGAAGACGTCGTTGTCCATGGACTCGGTGGAGTCGGGTTGTCCGCGGTCCATATTGCGGACGCGCTGGGTGCGAACGTAATCGGCGTCGACCTCTTTGAAGAGAAACTCGAGAAAGCAGAACAACTTGGTGCCGTCACGACAGTCAACGCCTCCGAAGTGGACGATCCAGCGAAGGAAGTCCACGATATCACGGACGGCGGTGCTGACTGTTCGGTTGACGCACTCGGGATCGCGACCACGTGCCAGAACGCAGTCAACTCCCTCGCAAAAGGTGGCCGACACGTCCAGATCGGATTGACAACAGCTGAGGAAGAAGGCCACGTCTCGCTTCCAACTGACGAGTTCGTCGCGAAGGAAATCGACTTCCGAGGCTCGCTTGGATTGCAACCCTCGCGCTACCCCGAAATGCTCGATATGATCAGGACCGGAAAAATCGATCCCAAAGAACTCGTCTCCGAGACAGTCGGTATCGAGGAAGTTCCGGATCGGCTTGCGGCGATGAGCGATTACGATACGATGGGAATCCCAGTCTGTAATGAGTTTTGAGTGAAATACCTCGAGAGCAAGCCCCGGAGCACTCGCCCTGCCCATCCGTAGACAGGGCAGGGGCCGCTTCCGTACCTTGCTTGCTACCTGTTGTTTGCAGCTGTCAAGGCAACTGTTGTTGATCGTATTTCCGGAAGAGTTGGATCTTGAGGCCTCAGCTGTCGGTCAAAATTACGAGAGCTATCAGTTTGGTGCTAGTCACCAACACCGCCATGTCCGCTGTTCTCAAGAGACAGCAAAGAGAAACAGCGGACATGGTGGTGTTGAGTAGCATTGGCACAGACGTTCCCAAAGAAGTGACGTCGTTTGTTCCTTGAGAAAGGGGATTCCGCGCGACCGCTTAATTGAATTCGGTTAGCGAGGCATTCTCGTCAGTCGACTCACCAGCTGCAAGATGGCCCTGAAGAGAGTCATGGACGCCAACATCGTTGAGAACGTCATCTAATGCCGAAAGAATGAGGTCGAGATCCATATCGAGCGTATATTCACGGTAGGTACCACCACGACGTCCCTCGTTTCGCTCGGTGACCGAGACGAGCCCGAGCATGGCGAGTTCCGAGAGGTGATCGCGCATCCGACGTGGGACGAGTGGATCACGGCCGGCTCGCTGGGCAAAGCTCGTATATCGCGGGCGGACGTCCCGTGACCGAATCGGCGTCTCGTCCTGAAGGTGGAGCGTAAGCAACGAGTACAAAACGAGATGACCGTGTTGGGTGAGTCCGCTAATTCCCTCTTCGATACGGCCACGTTCCAGATCGTGACGGCCTGCTTCGACGTGGGTTTCAGTGACAGTAACCGTCTCTTCTTCCTCTCGAGCGAGGTCGCCAGCTTTCATCAGCAGGTCGATCGATTGCCGGGCATCGCCGGCGTCTTTGGCCCCATAGGCAGCACAGAGCGGGATCACTGCATCGTCGAGAACATCCTCGTGGAACGCAACAGCAGCACGCTGTTCGAGGATCTTCTGGAGGTCGCCTGCATCGTATGCAGGAAAGTGAATCTCCTGTTCACACAGCGAACTTTTCACTTTCGGTGAGAGATCGTCCCGGAACGAGAAGTCGTTTGAGATTCCGATAATTCCAATCTTCGCGGCAGAGAGGTTGTTGTTCGCACGGGCTCGAGGGAGTTGGTAGAGAATCGAGTCGTCCTCAACGTGATCGACCTCATCGAGGACGATGAGATTGGTGCCAGCGGTCTCATCGAGGTCTTCCCACAACATTTCGTAGACGGTCGCCCGTGGATAGCCGGTCGTACTGATCTGATTCGTTTCGTCCCGGAGTTCGTTGACGAGACGCGTTGCGATCTGGTACGAAGACGTGAGCCCGTCACAGTTGAGAAAGGTGAGATGAAGATCGATATCGTCGTACTGGCTCGCATCTTCCTCGAGATGAGAGAGGAGATACCGGGTCGCTGCAGTCTTTCCGACGCCGGTCTTCCCGTAGAGAAAGACGTTGTTCGGTTGCTCACCATTGATTACTGGCTGGAGTGCGGTCTGGTACATCTGGATCTCTTCGTCACGACCGACGAGCTGTGCCGGCTGATAATCCTCTCGTAGTGCATCTCGATTTTTGTAGATCTCAGTATCACGCTCGAACAACCCCATTCACAATCACTACAAGACTGTTAACCACTATCTTTTATAAAACCACCGTGTCCGCAGTGTCCGCTGTTCTATTTGTTTATTACATTTCTCGAAACACACCCCCCCCACTTTGTCCGCAGTAACTAGCTGAGAAGGTGGGGTGGGGGGAGGGGAGGGGTGAACGTGGCTCTCTAGAAGAGAAGGTTTTAATATACCACAGCGAGAGTTAGTCCGTACTGCAACAGCATTGTATCTTGTATGTAGTTAAGAGATATCTTAACTGCATACAAGTTGAAATTATATTTCTCTCACACCCCTCCCCCCTCTTTTTCGGAAGAACAGCGGACAAAGTGGGGGGGGTGTGTGAAACCGATCTTCTACGCAGTATTGCTCACTTGTTGCTCCCGTCTTTGTAGCTCAGATATCCGTTTTGCAGTGGATCAGATCTTACCAAATCAGACGTCTCTCCTGCTCTAACACTGGACTTTCGACTTTCCAACGGCCAACCCTTTCTTCTCTATTGGCAGCTTCTCTTGTCTCTCTTTTCCGCTAGCACATCTTCATATCGTCTACCACACCACCATGTCCGCTGTTCTTTCGAAGAGAGGAGACTGTGATGGCGAGAACTGCGGACATGGTGGTGTGTTGCCTTCTTGTATGATACGTACTTCGAGCTCGGTTGTCAGTACTCTGAACCAGAAGACAGTTGATTTGCGATTGTCTTTAGCCGTCTATGAGGTTCGCCTTTGTCTGTGTTCAAAATGCAGGACGGAGCCAGATGGCTTCCGCGTTCGCCGAACGCGAACGTGACCAGCGAAACAGTGACGAGTCGATCGAGGTATTGACCGGTGGGACGCAACCGGCTGACACCATTCATCAATCGGTCGTCGAAGTCATGGATGAAGTCGATATTGACCTACGCAACCGCTCTCCTCGAGAGATCACGCACGAAGACCTCCAAGACTGCGACTACGTCGTTACGATGGGCTGTTCCGCCGAGGGGGTCTGCCCCGCAACCTGGAGTGGTGAGAACCGAGATTGGGGACTCGATGACCCACACGGGAAAGACCTCGAGACGGTTCGTAACATACGGGATGAAATCGAGCGTCGAGTTATCGCGCTGTTCGATGAACTCACATCCTCACAGCAGTCTGCGACGTAACTCACAGCAGTCCGTGGTCAAAAACCACCACATCATGTTCGCTGTCATCGAAGGAGTCGACGAACAGGTTCTCGTGCTCGGGTGTGACTTCCCGCTTATCCAGACGAGCACACTATCGTGTCTGCTCGATCGCCTCGAGAACACTGCTGTCGTTTCTGCTGTTGACGGGCGAAAACCTGACTGTGTGCTGCCGCTCACCGATGGGCAGCCCCAACCGCTCTGTGGTGCGTACTCCGTCGACGCTCTCGAGGCGGCAATCGGTGCGCTCAGCAATGCCCGCAATCAGTCGTTCGGTGACGTTCTCGACCACCTGAACGTTGTGCCGATCTCTCACGAACGACTTCCCGGTCGCTCCGCAACGTTCGAGAACGTAAACATCCGGGATGACCTCCGAACCGCTCGAGCGAGCGTCCAAAATGAGCGCAGAAACTATCGTCGCCACTGAATTTTCAGACCGGGTGTCGTATCAGTCATCGCCGACCGTGAACGGACTGCAGCGGGGACACGTCTGTGGGTCCTCACAGTCGAACGTCTCGGTGGAGTCCACATCCCGGTATAGCGCAGGTTCTTGTTTCGTTCGCGTTTGTCCCGCGGCATAGGTACTCGTTCCGGACTGCGTGTTGGTAATCGAGTAGAGTCCGTCTTTCGACCGGGTATCAGCGTAGATGCCGTGCTGGGTCGGTTCCTCCGACGCGAGGTTCGACAGTGTGTCGAACAGCTTTTTGCTGTAGTTTGTGATCCCAGTCATTTGCCTTCACTACTCAATTGAAGATCTATTCAAGTAAAACCTTCGGTTGTTGGGGGAGACTGATCCACTACAGTATCCGTTGGCTCGAGATGCCGTTCATTTGCGCTTGCTCATAGGGATTCTCGTAGCCAGCCGGTTGTCTCTATCCAGCTGTGGAGTTTCCGTGGCTCGGTCTCCGTGCCGCAAATCTATGAATATCTATGAGAATCCCTATCAGATACCGCGATGCTCGAGTGAAGAATTGTGAACGTATTGGCTCAGTCCAGAACGATCGGATTCGAATCGGAGTTACGAGTACTCAAGGAAAAAGCCGTGTTTCCGATCGAGAGAGAGCATGTTTTTGTGACGCCCATGATCAGTCGTGGACGGTCTCACCTGAACGCTGTGACCATGGGCATCGTAATCGGCTTATACTACCGGTCAGTGGCTCTCGTTGTCGGCACGGAGACGATCGGAGTCCGGACGAACTGTCAGGACTGGAATCACTGCAGTTCGAACGACTTCATCGGTAACGCTCCCGACGAGTGCCCGTTCGAACCCACCACGTCCGGCGGTCCCCATCGCGATCAGATCGATGCCTTCCGTGTCAGCATAGTCGACGATTCCCTCGGCCGGAACGCCGTTTCTGGTCGTGGTGACGACGTCTACATCGAGGGCTTGAGCCTCGGCGGCTAGCTCATCGAGAACGTCGGTCGCCTGCTCGCGGAGTTCGTCCGCGATATCGACGTCCGCATCGGCAAGCGCCGAGAGGATCTGTGCCCGATCGTTGTTGATTACTGAGAGGAGATGAACCGTTGCGTCGAGTTTGGCTGCGAGCGCGAAGCCGCGCTGGACCACCGTTTCGGCAGTGTCGCTTCCGTCGGTCGGAAGCAAGATCGAATCGACAGTCGTCTCCTCGTCGGCTGCAGTGGCTGTCTTCGGGGTGGTCGTCACGACCGGAACCGGCGCAGTTCGGATGACCTTGTCGGCGACGCTCCCGACGACGGCGCGCGTGACACCGCCGCGCCCGGACGTGCCGATGGCGATGGCATCGATAGCGTGCTCGTCGGCATAGTCGACGATCTCCTTGCTGGGAATCCCCTCACGAGTTATCGCGGTGGCCTCGAGCCCACGTTCGGTCGCGGCGTCTCGAAGGGATGTCGCTCGAGCGGTCGCCTGTTTGCGGAGTTGGTCTCGGATCGATTGAGAATCACCCGAGTACCCTGCACCGGTCGCGATGCTACTGTCTGCCACCGAGAGAACGTGGACTGTCGCATCACATTGGGCTGCGAGATCGAACCCACGTTGGGCAGCGGTTTCGGCTGGGTCGCTTCCATCGGTTGGAATCAGGAGAGTCTCGATTGTCATGATCTGGCAGTAGTGATTAGTCGTCCGTACTGGACTCTGTGGGTTCGGTATCGACTGGGGCTACCTCCTCGAGCCGACCAGTTTCGTAGCCAGCCCAGTCGAACTTCTGCTGGAAGTAGATGGCGACGTTAACCAGCGCCAACAACACCGGGACCTCGATGAGTGGTCCGATGACGGTCGCGAAGGCGACGCCGGAGCCGACGCCGAACACCGCGACGGCAACGGCGATCGCGAGTTCGAAGTTGTTCGAGGCGGCGGTAAAGCCGATCGCCGTCGTCGTCGAGTAGTCCGCACCGATACTCCGCCCCATCGCGAAGCTCACGAAGAACATCACGACGAAGTAGATCGTCAGCGGGACGGCGATCCAGAGGACGTCGGTCGGCCGGGCGACGATGTTGTCGCCCTGCGTTGCGAACATCACGATCACGGTGAACAAGAGCGCGATCAGGGTGACGGGACTGATCGTCGGGACGAACTCTTCTTTGTACCATTCTTCGCTCTTGGCTCGGACCCCGCCAAAGCGGGTCAGGATCCCACCGGCGAAGGGAACACCGAGGAAGATCGCGATCGCCCAGAATACCTGTTCGACCGTAATGTCGAACGTGTCGATGCCGGCGACCATCGCTTCCAGTCCGAGCAGTGGCGGGAGGACGAGGGCGAAAAACCAGATGTACACCCCGTAGGTGATGATCTGGAAGATGCTGTTGAACGCAACCAGTCCGGCGGCGTACTCGCTCGAGCCGTCTGCGAGGTCGTTCCAGACGAGCACCATCGCGATACAGCGGGCCATTCCGATGAAAATCAATCCGAGGAAGTACTCGGGACGGGCAGGGAACCAGGGGACAATCCCACTGAAAAAGACCACTGCCAGTGCGAACATCAGCGTCGGGCCGATGATCCAGTTCTGGATCAGACTCAGACTGAGCACACGCCACTGGCTGAACACCCGCGGTAGCTGGCCGTAGTTGACTTTCGCCAGCGGTGGATACATCATCGCGATGAGTCCGATCTCAACGAGGTGATACTCCTGAATCGGATCGACAACTGCCGGCGCGATGTAGCCGAGGCCGACACCAACTCCCATTGCGGCGAAGATCCAGACGGTCAGGTACTTGTCGAGAAAGTCCATCGACCGTGGGTCCCCACAGTCCGGACAGCCACAGTCCGGTCCATGTTTGTGATCGAGATCACTCACCGGGGATCACCTCTGGCGGATACCCATTGGTCTGTACGCCGATTCGACGTTTAGTCCGTGTTACAATCATCTCAACGTTCATCTGTTTCCTCTTATTCGTCAGCAGCGATGACATCGAGTTGAACAGCTGCGTCACCAGGAAGTGAACAGACGCCGACCGTCGTTCGTGGTGGATACTCGCCATCGAACCGCTCCTGATACACGGTATCCGCACTGTCCCAGTCCACCGCCTCGGTCAGTTGAACTGTTACTTTCAGTACGTCTGTGAGGTCCACGTCCCGCGCCGAGCGGACGGACTCGAGTTCGTCAAAATACGCTGTCATCTGGTTTTCGATTGAACGTCTGTTCAGTATTTCTCCATCGTTTTCGGGGAGTATTCTCTCGAGAAAAATGAGGTCAGAGTGTCCGGTTCGGCTACCGAACGCGCCAACGTTTTCAGTCCCGTCGCGCTGGCGCTTGCTTTTGCTGCTGAATCGAGTGACAGGGCTCGATCCGTCGTCGGTCGTCTGGGGGTGCTCGTTTGTACCGTCTGTGGACGGGTGGGACACAGTTCACTTGAGAGTCTACTCAGATATAAATGTGGCCTTCTACTCGGGAATTGTAAAGAATACTCCGTTACGTGCGTGATGATATCATGAAGGACGAACGTATTGTGTCGGTGTCAGCGTGATCCGTCGAGAACGGTGAGAAGCGCACTTGCTCGGCTGGTTGCGCGATACTTCCGCCACCGGCCGTCTTTCCGTTTCGTTACGAGACCAGCGTCGACGAGTTTCGAGAGTGCATGGCTCACAGCGCTATCGCTGACGTCGACAAGCGGCGTAATCTCACAGACACACAGTTCGTTGTCCGCCTCGACCAGCAACCGGACGAGCCGATACCGCGTCTCGTTACCGAGTGCTGACAGCGTTTGTACGTCGTTCGAAATGATATCCTCATCGAGCAACCCCTCGAGCGTATCGAGGTCCTCGAGTCGAGCTTGAAGATCATCGTTCTGACACTCGCCGAGTTCGTCCTCGAGATACCGACGAAGTCGATCGGCTGTTTCAGACATTGGCTAATAGTTGTCTATTCTCTCAAATAAGCGTTCCGTCAGGGCAGTGTCTCGACTCTCTCGAGTTCACGATATCATAGCGACTGATACGGTTTACATACGTGCTCGCCCGACAGATGTACTCGACACGTGACCGTTTCAGCTGTTGTCATTTGGAGCCTGGCAACCACATCCTCGTACCCAATTATATAGTATCGAATACATATCTCCAGTATTCTCAACCGTACTACTACTGGGTTGCCAGTCAGCTTGATATTTCACTCGAAACTGTTGTCGGGATTCATATTACTGTTCGGAATGGGTCCTTCTCGGGTACCATGCCGTAGAAGCGACGGTTGCCAGTTCGACGAGGGGATGGCGACGAGACGAGCCGTTCTGACACGCAGTACCCGACATGCAGTAACATAAAACACTAATCATGAAACGCGCATTTTCACTTGTACTGACTCTCGCATTGATCGGCAGCCTCGCATTTGTGGGGTTCGCTGGAACAGCAGCTGCAGACGCGACCATCAAGAACAACGCTGACCTCGGACAGGACACAAATGCGGAGACCGACCAGGCTCAGGACTCTGACCAGGCTGCTGCTCAGGACGCCGCAAACCAGCAGGAACAGGCCGCTACGCAGTCCAATGCAGCCTGGCTCGGTGATAACATCGCGCTGTCAGTCCACGGTAATGCTGACGCCTCGAACAGTGTCGACCAGCAGAACGAACTCGACCAAGAGCAAAACGCCGGAATCGACCAAGGTATCGACCAAGAGTCCGACCAGGATCAGGACGCTGAGACCGACGCTGACAGTAACTTCAACCAGTTCCTCGAGATACTCGACGCCATTAATTTCGGTCTCTGATACCGGAACTATTGCTTAGTTCCGTCTACATCATATATTTTATTATTAACTCTGTTCTCATGAACGCCAGTAGCCTCGTCATGCCGACTGGGTTATAAACCAGAAAATATCCCAACTCAGCGGTGCGATGCCATGGGAAGCCTCGCTGTCGTCGGGCGTAGCCCGACTGCTTGAGGGAGCTCCGTTCCCTCTCCGTTTACGGCGAGGAGGAGGTCACCCTCCGAAACTGTGTATGAATGGATATGGTTTGAATTTATGTAGCATTATATGATTTATAAACTCTCTTGAACACGAGTGTTACGTCTACAACGCTCGAGACGAGTGTGTTCGACAGAGTAATGCAGATTTTGATCCTACTTTAGATTAGGCGAGTAATTACAAGTACCCTTATTGTCCCCAACGCCGTATAGTCATTGTAGTTGATGGAATCCAGCACTTCCGGGGCTCCACGCCAGGAGACGCCGCTCGAGGATGCCCTTGCGGCGTGTCTCGAGAACAAGGGGACGCTCTCACCGAACTATCGCCGAAACTTCGAGCGGGTCGTCACCGATTGGATCGGATTTTGCGAGCGCCGCGACGTCGAGACGATCGGCACCGTCACCGACCGAACGATGGCCGGCTACGCGAGCCACCTCGCTCGACGCATCGAGGCCGGTAAATCCAGCGACGTCGACGGTGGGATCACCGAGACGACAGCGTGGACGTACTACGATTACGTCTCGGCGTTTCTCTCGTGGACCGTCAGATGGGGCTATCTCGTCGAAAACCCGGCGGAGAAAGCCCAAGCTCGAGATAGCATGCCCGATCGTCCCTCGAGTGGCGAGTACGACCGGCAGTTCTGGCAACCTGCGCAGCGACAGACGGTTTTGGAGTACGTTCGACGGCGCGCTGTGAGTGCCTCTCGAGATCCTGTCGCTCCAACACCGATTCTACACAAACGGCTGCGCGATCGCGCACTCGTCGCCACGATCGCCTTTTCGGGCGTCCGTGGTGGCGAGGTCCTGAAGGATCCGGCCGACTCGCGCCGAACTGGGTTGCAGTGGGCCGATGTCGACCTCGAGGAGGGAGTCTGCTGGATTCTCGGCAAGAACCAGAACCGTGAGCCGGCCCAGCTTCCTGGGCAGGTCGTAGGGCCACTGGAACGCTGGTACGATGCCTACGATCCACCAAGCGACGAGTGGCCGGTCTTTCCCTCGATGCACGTGCCGACGCTCTCGAAGCGGATTCGGACGGCGCTTGGCGCCGACGAATGCGATCGCCTGGTTGCACAGCACCACCACTGGGAGATCGTTCTCGAGCACGAAGTCACCCCGTCTGCGATTACGACCGAGGGTGGTCGATCCGTCTTGAAACGACTGAGTAAGCAGGCGGACGTCCCCGGGTTGGCGCTCGAAGATGGCGAGTATCTCACACTCCACGGTGGCCGTCGTGGCGTCGGCGAACTCCTCTATCGAGAGATGAGCCACGAACAGGCCCAGCGGACGCTTCGCCACGCTGACCCCCAGACGACGAGTGAAATGTACTCGCATATCGAAACGAGCGAATTAGCTGCGGATAACACTGCAGTGTTTGAAAACGAGTGACCTACTTTTATTGTGCACAATCACGCAGTCGAGTCTGCGGCATCAGTGCTGGAGGCCGCTCCCCTCGAACTGGCTGTCCTATTGTGGCCTTGACACGCCAGACATCGGAAACCGAGTGGGATCGACTCAACGCGAGCTCGGCCGTAGTTGAGTCCCAATCATCATGCTCCGCGTATAGGACACCACAAAGACAACTACATCCGTAGCAGGGCTAAATGAGTTCTATTCATCAGACACGTCATCTAGAAGAATTTCAGACATTGTTTCTGTTCTAGTCTTCTGTTTCTGCCTCTCGTGAAAAGTGGGGGGGAGGGGGCGAAACCCCGCGTCGTGTCATCTCGACTTCGGTGTTCATGCTGTCGTAATTTCGAGATTATTTCAACGAATATTAGAACTTCTAAAAACCCGTAAAATATGGAAGGTGTCTCTATTTGTAGTGTGTCCTACTCTTCACCACTCTCACTGCTCTCAAAGTCTCGGTTTGGGGGCTTTAGTTACCAGGAAGGCTTAATCGATGACGAATCGACATACAGACCAGTATGCGACCAGCTAACGAGGCAAAACTCAGGGAGTTTGAGACGTGGTTGAGCTTGCTCACCGATGGCGAGCTCCCGGAGCGACACAAATGGAAGGCGTGGTTCTGCGTCGCTGAATACGAACAACCGGATTTCGAAGCCGTCTCAGCGCTCCTCCAAGACAATGATGCCTCAGGGAGTTTCGTGTTTCTCGGACGCGATGCCGAGAAACAGGCTGAAATCATGGAGGTGCTTGCTGCCGACGGGCACGAAATCGCGTTTCACTCGCATCGCCATCACGCGTATAATGATCTCTCCTACGACGACGCTCACGATGCCATCACGACTGGATTGGCAGCCATCAAGGATGCGACGGGACTCTCTCCGGATGGCTTCTTTGCCCCGTTCTTGAAACTCAGCGACGGGACAGTTCGAGCGATCGAGGAGGTCGGCTTCGAATGGGTACTCGGAATGACTGACAACGAACCCGATGGCATCGAGATCACACCGCCAGTGATCCCGTTCGATACGGAACGCATGGAGGACCACAGCCCATCCGAGACGATGGAGACGTTGCGAGCGGAAGCCGAGGCCGGTGGCGCACCGTTCCTTTTCCATCCACCGGTTATCGAGTACAACGATGGGATGGACGCCTTCGAGGACTGGATTCGTGCAGTCGAACCCGTCACCGTCGCCGAGCAGATTACGTCGGGAGGGACAGGCATGGTCCTCGACTGTGTGCGACCGGTCCGCCTCGAGTGAACCAGCCGGAGTGCCTTGAGGTACATTGCGGGACGTCCATGCAGCGGTTGCATGACCAGCAGTGGCTGCCCAATTGTCACGAGTTGCCTATCTATTCGTCGTGATCGTACCTTGACTGGGGGACATGGCTAATGACGATCACCGCTCCGATCGACGAACCCGAATACGAAACGCTTGCTCAAGATACCCATGGCACGGTGCTCCGGCCTAGAGACGACGGCTACGACGAGGCCCGATCGATCTGGAACGCGATGATCGACCGGGAACCGACCGTAATCGTCTGCCCCGCCGGGGCAGCCGACGTGATGACCGCAGTGGCGTTTGCCCGCGATCGCGACCTCCCGCTCTCCGTCAAAGGCGGCGGTCACAACGTCGCCGGTAACGCCATCTGTGACGACGGTCTCACGATCGATCTGTCCTCGATGTCGTCGGTGCGAGTCGATCCCACAACCCAGACAGCCCGCGTCGGGCCCGGTGCAACGATGGCCGACCTCGACCACGAGACGCAGGCGTTCGGCCTCGCGACGCCCGGCGGCGTCATCTCGACGACCGGCGTCGCCGGGGTCACACTCGGCGGCGGGATCGGGTGGCTCAGCCGGAAATACGGCCTCTTGATCGATAACCTTCGCTCGGTCGATGTCGTCACTGCGGACGGGAAGTTCGTAACCGCAACCGAAGACGAGAACCCGGACCTCTTCTGGGCGATCCGCGGCGGCAGCGGTAACTTCGGGATCATCACGTCGTTCGAATTCGATCTCCACGAAGTCGGCCCGGAAGTGCTCTTCGGGCCGATCGTCTACCCATACGAGGACGCAGCCGACGTGCTCGCCCGCTACGAGTCGTTCACTCGAGATGCGCCGCGGGAGTGTACCGTCTGGGCGAACAGCGTCGCGGCGCCGCCGCTCCCGTTCCTTCCCGAAGCGATCCATGGAACGACAGTTCTCATACTGATGGGGTTCTACGCCGGCGATCACGATGAGGGCGAGGCGGTGCTCGAACCGCTCCGCGAGTACGGCGATCCCATCGCTGACGCCGTCGAACCGATGCGCTATACCGAGGTGCAGAGCCTGCTGGACGATCTGTACGCTGAGGGGGCCCGAAACTACTGGAAAGCGCCCAATTTCACGGCTCTTACCGAAGAGACCATCGACACGATAATCGACTCCGCCGAACGATCTCCGACCCCGCAATCCGAGGTCCTTATCCACCAAGTCGGCGGGGCCGTCAACGACGTCGCGTCGGATGCGACCGCATATCCACACCGGGACACGGAGTACATCGTAACCGTCGGCGCGCGCTGGGAAGATGCGGCGAACGACGACGAGTGCATCGCGTGGGTGCGGGAGTGTCACGATGCGCTCGCTGAAGGCGCAACGGGAGGGACGTACGTCAACTTCGAGGGCGACCGCGAGGGCCGTGAGCGGAACGCATACAGCGAGAACTACGATCGACTCGTCGAGTTGAAAAACGAGTACGACCCGGAGAATCTCTTCCGGCTGAATCAAAACATAAAGCCAGCAGACGAGAAGCGGCGTCAATAGCCTCGGGATCAAGCCACGTGGCATCTGCCGTGGTAACGTACACGACGCGATCTGACGATCGGTACACGAACGTTTCGGAACGTGACTAGCTACGAGATCCCAGAATTTGCACTGGGGACATCACCCCAACAATAGGCACCTATTGAAACGAAGCCATCTCTCATCGCGATCACGTACACTACCAACTCTTCCCGCCACAATTACTATAACAATGATTGATTTTAACAGCATTTAATAATACTGGACATAATATTACTAAGTATGTGAGAAGGGCATCGATGACGGCTGATTCGATAACGTACGATCTCACCCGCAAGCCGAGGTATGCAACGACGATCTTCACCGGTCTCTTTGTCGGTGGGACGATCGCACTGGCGGGCGGTGAGTCGCTCGCACACCAACTGATACTGACGGCAGTGATCGCAACGATCGCAAGCGGCGGTTCGCACTGGGCACTGTGTCGACTC
The DNA here is from genome assembly GCF_900156475.1 of Natronorubrum thiooxidans. Taxonomy (GTDB): domain Archaea; phylum Halobacteriota; class Halobacteria; order Halobacteriales; family Natrialbaceae; genus Natronorubrum; species Natronorubrum thiooxidans. The sequence goes on along the minus strand of NZ_FTNR01000025.1, from coordinate 10,741 downwards.
ACGGCAGCCGTCACCGAGGGAACCGGCTCCTATCGGATCGTGTACCCGACACACGAGAGCGCGACGAGAGTCGAGCGCACGCACGGAGCCAGCGGACGAGACGCAAGTGACGAATCGACACCGGTGGGTCCCCGATGACACTCCCGAAAGACGTCGACGTTGTGGTCGTCGGTGCGGGGGCTGCTGGAATCGGTACCGGCGTTGCGCTCTCACACCTCGAGCTCGAGACGGTGATCCTCGAGCGTGACGAGATCGGCGCGTCGTTTCGTCGGTGGCCCGACGAGATGCGATTTATCACCCCGTCGTTCCCGAGCAACAGCTTCGAGCTGACTGATCTGAATGCGGTCACGCCCAACACGTCACCAGCGGTCACGCTCGACCGGGAGCATCCAAGCGGCGACGAGTACGCCGACTACCTCGAGGCAGTCGCCGACTTCCACGAGCTCTCGGTCGAGACCGGTGTCGAGGTAACGGGACTCCGAAACCGGGACGCCGAGACGGGGACGACTCCTGCGTCGACAGAGTCGGACGCCGCTCCGGCCGTCGACGGCGGATTCGTTCTCGAGACGACCGACGAGCGCGTTCACAGCGAGTCCGTCGTCTGGGCGACCGGCCAGTTCGGCTCTCCGCGACAGGACGTCTTTCCCGGCGCCGACGCGTGCAGCCACACCAGCGAGGTCAGTCGTGGGCCGACCACGCGTCCGCGTGCAGTACGGACGACTTCCTGATCATCGGCGGCTACGAGAGCGGCATCGATGCCGCCGTTGCGCTCGTCGAGGCCGGGTGTCGAGTCCGCGTGCTCGACCGCGGCGAGCCGTGGGCGACTCGCGGTCCCGACCCCAGCGAGGTGCTGTCTCCGTACACCATAGAGCGCCTCGAGTCGGTGGCGGACAGCGATCGATTGCTCGTCGACGGCGGTGCCATTGTCGAGGAGGTCCGTCGCGACGACGACGGCTGTTTCGAGGTTCGCGCTCGAGCCGCCGACGGGTACGAACTCCCTGAGGACGAGTCTTCGACGTACACCGTGCCGACCCGTCCGATCCTGGCGACCGGCTTCGAGCCAACTCTTGGGCCGGCCGCCGATTGCTTCCCGCGTGAGAAAGGCATCGTTCAGCTGACGGACCGGGACGAGTCGCCGACGACTCCTGGCCTGTTCCTCGCCGGACCGGACGTGACCCACAACGGCGTCAAGTTCTGCTTCATCTACAAGTTCAGAGCTCGGTTCCCGATTACCGCCGAAACGATCGGCCGCCGGCTCGGCGTCGAGACCGATCCGCTCGACGTCTACCGGGAGCAGAACATGTACCTCGGGGATCTGTCGTGCTGTGAGCCGGAGATGTGTGACTGTTAAGACGGACTCGAATGACCAACCAAGACCAAAACCGAGCGACGAAGCAACGCGAAAGCACCGACCGAGAAACCGTCGTCGTGGTCGGCAAGGAAAGCGTCGGCAAGTCCGAACTCGTGTCGTCGCTGACGGGCGACCGGCCGACGAGCGGCAACTTCCGCGGGACGACCGTTCGAAGCGAGCGGTACACGACGGCCGAATACGAGTTCGTGGATACACCCGGGATCGTTCTGGACCAGGATACCGAAGCGACGCGCGACGCGCTGTCCCAGGTTTCCGACGATGAAACCGTGATGCTCGTCGTGCCGGCGACGGCCATCGATGACGACCTCGAGGACCTGCTCCCGCTGGTCGAGGGGCATCTCGGCACGGTCGTCGTCACCTTCTGGGACAAAGTCGAGGACACCACCGAGACGGGTCGCGCTCTCGAGATGCTGAGCGCCGATCTCGGCGTCCCGGTCGTCTCGGTCGACGCCCGCGACGTGGCCCGCCCGATCGCAGACGGCGGTACCGCGAGCCCCGGTCCTGCGGGTGGTTGCGACGAGCACGCACGGATTATGAACGCCCTCGAGCAGCCGGGTCCGTTTCCGTCTCGAGCAGCCGGGTCCGTTTCCGTCTCGAGCCAGACGGTCCGTTGGAACGCGGCTCGAGCCGCCGCGGACGGTCTTCGAGTGGGATTATGTCGGTCCGCTGGTGAGCGCGCTGTTGTTGCTCGTTCCGGCGGCGCTTGCGGTATGGTTTGCGAACACGCTCGCCGGCGAACTCAATCCGCTCGTGGGTGCGGCGTTCGATCCGGCGGTTGCGTGGGCAGCGACGTTGCCGGAACTGTTCGTGACCGTGCTGGCGACCGAGTACGGGTTCCTCTCGATGGGACCCTTCCTGTTCGTCTGGGCGGGGCCGACGGTGCTCATCTTCGCGGTCGTCCTCGGCATCTACAAGAACACCGGGCTGGTCACGCGGATGACCGTCTCCCTGCATCCGACGATGCGGCGGTTCGGACTCACGGGACGGGACCTCGTCCGCGTCGTGATGGGCTTTGGCTGTAACGTCCCGGCGGTCGTGAACACGCGGTCGTGTTCTGACTGCACCCGGTGTACGACGATCTCCGCGATCTCGTTCGGGTCGGCCTGTTCCTACCAGTTTCCCGCGACGCTCGCCGTCTTCGCCGCCATCGGAATGGGGTGGCTCGTCGGCCCGTACCTGCTCGTGCTCACCGTGACGACGCTGCTCTACGTCGTGGTGATCGCGCCACCGGAGGCTCGGCAGTCGTCGCCGATGATCGACCGGCGGACGTTCCTCCAGTGGCCGGATCCCAGAGCCGTCGCCCGCGAGGCTTGGAGCGCACTGCGGGAGTTCTTCGCGAAGGCGCTGCCGATCTTCGCGCTCATTACGTTCGTCGCGGCGATCCTCGATCGGGTCGGCGTCATCGACGCGCTGGGATCCGTTCTTGGGCCGGCAATGAGTGCGTTCAACCTGCCCGCCGATGCCGCGCTAACGGTTGTCCTCGCCTCGATTCGGAAGGACGGTATCGCCCTGTTGACCGCCGAGGGCGGAGTTGCTGCGACGCTCTCGCCCATCCAGGTGCTCGTCACGGTCTATCTGGCGGGGGTGTTGCTGCCGTGTCTGGTGACCGCGTTTACGGTCGCTCGAGAGGTCTCGCCGACGTGGGCGCTCCGAATGATGGGTCGGCAAGCCGGCGCCGCGATCGGCTTTGCGATCGTAATCGCCTGGGGCGGGACCCTGCTGTTCGGTTGAGATCGGTTTCCAACAGAAAAAACACTCTGCCGAAAACGGACGTTCACGGTGGGTGCTTTGCCCGTTCTCGAACTCTCGACGCTAGTCAAATAGTTCGGATGTGCGGGTGTCTGCCGGTTTCGTGTGCCGGAGGCGCTCTGCTCCGGTCCGCCTTCCGGAAGGTCCGTTCAGTGGTTTTGATGAATGTGATCTCGCAATTCGTCCGTCGCGTCGAATTGCTCGTTGCACTCCGCACAGGTGTTGTGATGCAGCGCGACGTGTTGAGTGACACCGGCGGCTGACTGGAACTCGGCGTCGCAGCTGGAACAGGTGTATGCCATAGCGATAACAACTGAAGCGCCCTGACATAAAAACGATTACTAGGATTTAGCCATCGGAACCGGGTAAATTTTAACAATTACGGCGTCGCGGATCGTACCGCGGCGACAGTCTTTCAACGGTACGCGACAGTCGTTATCGACGGGTATCCTCCTCTCGTCTCGGCATTTCGAACCGTCAGTGGTCGATCAGTCGTACTTTCGAAAGCCCATCTCGCGGGCCAGCTCTCGAAACGACTGTCGACACAGCCAGATATCGTACTTCCCGATCAAGCCCTGTTCTCGACCCGTGTCCCTGCAGACGTGTTCGTTTCCGGTCCGTTCGCCGTCCGAGCCAGCATCGTCGGTTGTTTCGCCCGTGGAATCGATCGACGCGTCACCGGTCATGCTAACTCCCCTGCCCGCCGTCTCAGTGACGGTTCGATCGCCGTGTCCTCGGAGAGCTCCTCGAGAACAGTCGTGGCGTTACAGTCGGACAAACCGTTGAGTGCGTGACGACGGAACTCGCCGCGGAGGCCGCCCATTCGGACGAGAACACCGAGGTTCGTCGTCTCGCCAGCTCGGACGAGTGTATCGACCGCTTCGTAGCGTTGCGTTCGTGAAACGTTCTTCTTGACTGCTGTTTGGAATGTCGTAGACATCGTTCAGTGGGTTATCGTGCGTTTTCGAGTATGCAATACGAGCCTTCGTGGGCCGAGATCCACGCCGTCACCAGCGAGTCCTCTGACGCGATCGAGTAGATCGTACACAGATCCGGCCCCGAGTCCGTCGGTTCGACGATCGCGAGACATTCCGGCGCTGGCTGCTCGACGGCCGGTGGTGATCTCGCTTCGGTCACGTGGTCGTTCGAGTCCTGGCGAGTCAATTTGCGATTCCGATCTCTTCTTGGCGATCGTGTTCTCCCTCTTCGACCGCTTCGGGCTCCTCGAACGTCGGGAAGCGATCGTCGAAGGCCGCCCAATCGGCATCCATCTCCTCATCAGTGAGCAGACAGAGTTCGAGGTGGTTCCGGACCGACTCGTGGTCCATCTCGGTCCCGATGACGACCAGTCGTGTTCCACGGTCACCCCACTCGTCGTCCCAGCTCTCCTCGAGTTCGGGGTGGGCTTCGAACTGCTCCTCGCGTTCTTCGGGTGGGTGGGTTGCGATCCAGTTCCCGGCGGGTGCGACTCGGATCGACCGCCCGGCGACGTTCAGCATGAGCGCCATTTCCTCGCGACCGGCGAGCCAGAAGTGGCCCTTCGATCGAACGACGGTCTCCGGGAACGCATCGAGCAGGTCCGCAAAGCGCTCGGGGTGGAACGGCCGTCGCGCCTCGAAGACGAACGAGGTCACACCGTGTTCTTCCTCGGCCGATTCGTGAGGCTCCTGAAGTTCCTGCATCCAGCCGGCCGATCGACTGGCTTCCTCGAAATCGAACCGACCGGTGTCGATGACGTCATCAGGGTCGACTCGGCCGTGAGTCGTCCGAACGACCTCCGCTCGTGGTTGGAGCGTCTCGAGGGTCGCTTCGATCTCGGCAAGCGTCGCCTCGTCGACGAGGTCACACTTGTTCAACAGGAGGACGTCACAGAACTCTACCTGTTCGACGAGCAGGTCACCGAGGTGTTTTTTCGTCCCGTCGTCGTCGAGAATCTCGTCCGACTGCATCGCCTCGTTGAACTGATGGGCGTCGACGACCGTCACCGTCGTGTCGAGGTGACAGCCCTCGAGCGGTTCGATCCCCGTCTCTTCGTAGAACTCGGTAGGATCGAGGTCCGACTGGTCGAAGCCGAGTGTCAGCGTCTGTGCGACGGGGAGCGGTTCGGCGACGCCCGTCGACTCGACGATGATCGCGTCGAACTCTTGATCGCGCGTGAGTCCGCCGATCGCATCGAGCAGATCACCGCGCAGTTCACAACAGATACAGCCGTTCGAGAGTTCGATCAGTTCCTCTTCGTCGGCCGAGATGTCCGATGATTCGGCGACGAGGTCCGCGTCGACGTTCACTTCGCCCATGTCGTTGACGAGTACGGCGAGCTCACGGTCACCGCTCTCGCACAGCAGGTGATTGAGCGTGGTGGTCTTCCCGGCGCCGAGCGTCCCGGATAGTACCGTCACGGGGATTGTTTGATCTTCCATTCGTTGCCAACACTACACTCTACAGTAATATAAGTTATTATCTTTTACAAAGATATTATTAACCGGCGGCGATTGTCCTCGGACACTGACGCCACGTATCCCGTATGACGACACGAAACTCAACCCGAAAGTTCGGCTGTACCATCGTCGGAGGCGGTATCCACGGCACGTACCTCGCCCAGCGTCTCCTCGACGAGACTCCGTACGACAGGTCCGACGTTCGCATCGTCGATCCTCACGATCGGTTGCTAGCATCGTTCCGCGAGAAAGCGAGGGCCTGCGGCATGGACACCCTCCGATCGACGTTCGTTCACCACGTCGGAACCGACCCGTTCGGTCTCGAGAGTTTCGCTGAAGCGAACGATCGGGAAGACGAACTCGTTCCGACAGTTGACTATCCGCCACGGCCATCTCTCGAGCTCTTCGTCGATTACTCGGACCACGTGATCGAACGGGCGGATCTCGAATCGCTGCATCGCCAAGCCACCGTCGAGGCGATTCACGAACTCCCTGATGCGACGGGGCTTCGGCTCGAGACGACTGCGGGCCCCATCGATACCGACCACTGCGTCTTGGCGATCGGCCACGGCGGTCGGTACCGATGGCCCGACTGGGCGACCGATTTCGACGGCGTCGAACACGTCTGGGACGGATTCGATCCCGACGCGTCGGTCGACCGAACCATCGTCGTCGGCGGCGGCATTACGGCCGCACAGCTCGCGTGTGAGTTGGGCGAGACGGAGTCGGTGGCCCTGCTCTCACGACACCCCCTCGAGTGGGAAGTCTCCGAGGCGGATCCCCCGTGGATCAACTGGTCACACGTCGAACGAAACCTCCACGTCCATCCACCTGGCTCGAGCGACCGCTTCGAGGTGATCTCGGACGCTCGACACACCGCGACGGTTCCGCCGTCTCTCTACGCCACACTCGAAGAGCGGACCAGCGACGGTGCGCTCACCCTCGCACAGGGAGCCGTCGACTCGGCGGCGAACGAAGACGGGTCGGTTCGGCTTTCCTTAGACCACGGGCTACAGGTGCTCGGCGGCCGCGTCGTCCTCGCGACCGGGTTCGAACCGGCCTTCGACCACCCGTTCGTCGACCGGATCGCCGACGAACTCGAACTGGCTCGTGGCTATCGAGGGATGCCCGTTCTCGACGACGATACGCTCGTCTGGCAACGCGACGATGGAGGATTCGTTCCGGTCTACGTCTCTGGGGCACTCGCGCTCGGCTCGGTCGGGCCGTATGCGCCCAATATTCCGGGAGCCAGACGAGCCGGCGATCGGATCACGGCTGCTATCACGCGGCGCCTTCGCCGTTCACCAGCGGACGGGACGAACGAGTCGGCGCACGGAACGGAACTGTCCAACTGAGCTGACACAGCGTGGCGGCGACGAAGGGGGGTCCATTCATAACCGGGCTTCCTGTTTCCCGACATCGAGTTCGGACTCGAGGAACCCGACGATCAGCTCTCCCGCTCGTCTGGCCCCGATCACGTTCCGAGCGAACGGGCCGAGGACCTGCTGTGCGGCGACGCCGGAAACCGCAACACGCGAGGGCGTTCCATCCTGACGTCTCCATCGAAGCGTGTCGTCGTCGAGAACGGGCGCTCCACGGTAGCCCGTCCGCAGCGTCGATTGCTGGCGGAGGTGGCGAAACAGCTTCCCGTCGTACGGCGATCCGAACCCCGTCGCACAGACCAGTTCGTCGAGGCAGAACGCGCTGCCGTCCCGACAGGTGGCGACGACAGTGCTGCCGGCTTCGGTCGCGACCGTTATTTCGGATCGTTCGAGTTCGATCCGCTCTTGTTCGAGCGCTCGCCGGAGTCGGCGAAACACGTACGGCGGCATCGCGCCGTCGTATCGAGCGTCAGCGACCAGTTCTTCGCGAGCCTGCGATGCCGGTGGGTGTGCGTGGAGTCTCTCGGTAACGCCCGAGAAATGCATCCAGTCGGTGCTCGCCTCGAGTGTCTCCACGTAAAACGGGCTTCGGGCGAACAGCACGACATCACGTCCCGGCAGTTGGGCGAGTGTCGTCGCGAGCTGTGCGGCCGTGATGCCGCCACCGACGATGCCGACGGACGACGTCTCGCCGATTGCGTCGGGGTCGAACGCCGGATCCCAGACGTGAGTCACTGACCGTGCCGAGACCAGTTCAGTCGCCCACTCCGGATACGTAAACGAGTGACCGTGTCCGACAGCGAGTAGACACCACTGGGAGGCGATTCGGCCTTGAGTGGTCTCGATCTCGACGCTACGCCGAGCCTCTTCGATATCAGTCGCCCGTGCGTCCAGACGGACCGACTCGAGGTCGTATCGATCGCAGAGCCACTCGGCGTGGTCGAAAAACAGCGACGCAGTCGGTCGCTCTGCACCGACCGTCGTCGGACAAAGTTCATTCTCGCGCCCGCGCGCTCGAGCGAAATCCCTGAGCGAGAACGGATCGGTCGCGACGTGATGGACGAGCGGTGATCTGAACTCGACCATTCCACACTGACGACACTTTCGACGAAACGACTCGAGGAGTCCAGCAGGATCGACGATACGTAACTCGTGTCGGTCGATCAGGTCCGCTTGCAGGAGCCGAACGGCCAGGTGAACGCCGTGGACACCGCCACCGACGATCGTGACAACCGTGTCGGTGTCGGTATTCGTCTCCGTCATCGACATCCTACGATCCATCGACGGCAGAACTACGCTCGACTCGAGAATGGATACTGGATATTCCCCAGTTACTCCCGTTGTCGGCGTTCCAGCCTGTGTTCGTCGCGCTGCCGGCAGTTTCACTCGAAAGGGGCCGCGTCGTACTCGGTAGTTTCGAACGAGCCGATGAGCGGAGTAGCGTTTGCTCGCTCACTGATTCCGACGGTGACGATCGGCTGTCCGTTCCGTTCACGCGTCCTGAAGCGATTGCCGTCGAAATACCCGTCTCGTCACAAGCGGTTTGACACAGATCACGGTCGTGGCCGTTTTTTGTGGTCCGATCTCGGTTGGCTTCGTCGACACAGATATTACTAATAACACTCCACTCAGTAATCAAAATTACTATCTTATCCATCTCTCTTAATAATACTGGCGTACGAGAGAACGGGTGAAACACACGATACCGCGAACTGTTTCGCTGAGGCGATCAGTCACGTATCGCTACCGCGTCGACAGCTACACTCGGTTCGAAGCCACTACTGCTCGACAATTCAACACCTGTTGAAAACGTCCGGAACCGATAGTCTCAGTAGGATCTCCGACAATACCCTGACGATGATTTGCCAGCGGTACGATGGCCTCCTCCTCGATCATGACGGTGTGATCGTCACGCTCTGTTCACAGCACGTGTTGCGAGACGCCGCGATCGACGCGTTCACTGATCTGGGGATTTCGGACCCAAGCACCGACGACGTCGACACGATCATGATTCGAGTTGTAGAGGCCGAACTGCGGGCTGTTGCGGATCGACACGACGTAGACCCCGATCGGCTCTGGCAATGCCGTGAGGAGCGAATCGAGTCGGCGCTTCGGGCGGAAACCAAGGCCGGGAGAAAAGCGCCGTACGACGATGTTGCGTGTCTCAAGCGCGTCGACGTGCCGCTCGGAATCGTGAGCAACAACCAGACCAGAATCGTCGAGTTCGTCCTCCGAGAGTATGGTCTTCTGAAACAGTTCGAGACGATTCGAGCCAGGGAGCCGACCCGCGCCAGTCTTCACAAAAAGAAGCCCGACCCGACGTATCTCGAGGCAGCAGCCACGGATCTCGGCTGTTCGAATCCGCTGTATGTCGGCGACAGCGAAAGCGACGTGATCGCCGGACAGCGCGCGGGGTTCGACACCGTCTTTCTCCGTCGGGAGCACAACGCAGCGTCTCAACTCGAGACGGGGGAGACTGTGGAACTTGAGAGTCTCGAGGCGGTTATCGAGAGAATACAGTAATATCCTGCCTGGTGTTTACGCCGGGATTTCCACCACGGGTGAGATACCAGCAAGAGAGACACACCACGATCGCTAATTCAACCCTCAACCTGTCGCTTATCACCATAATCACCGTGGATGCTTATTAAAAATGATCAAATGTCTATTTCTTCTTTCCTCCAATTCAGTTTACTTACGACCGGTCAAAAATTGGGCGGAGTGAGATAGCACTTCGACGGAACAGTTGTGCCATTCGGAAAAAACATGACAGTGCTTTTCGTACATAGTTGTGTGACTGCCACAAACAAAACAGTTGACGACGTGATGTCGACACCGTTAGAGATGGTCTCGAAAGACGCGACACTCGAGGAGGCTGCAACGCTGATGACCGATGGCGAGATCAGCGCCCTAGTTGTCTCGACGGACCCACCGTCTATTATTACGAGCACTGATATCGTCGCTGCTGCCGCTGATGGGCACGCACCGACGGATCTCACGGTCTCTGACGTGATGACGAAATCTGTTGAGACCGTTCCGCCAGATCTCTACCTACAGCAGGTCGCTGCAATGATGACCAATTTCGGCATCAAACATCTTCCGGTCACCGATGGTGACGATTATATTGGCATGGTTTCTTCGACCGACGTCGCTGCTCAACTGTCCTGACTCCTGTCGATCCAGCAGCCAATCTGATCGCCCCTGGGCAACTGCTACTCTGCTCTTTTACCACTCTCAGTTGCTTTCTCGACTCGTTTCGCGTGTTTCTCGAGATCTACTGCAATCTCGCGCGCCTGCGCGGGCGTTAACCGAAGTTCCTCCATGTGTGCAGGCAGGTGTTCTTCGGTCATGTTGTCGAGTTCGAACTGCAACTTAATACAGTCGGGATTTTTCTTTTTTGCCGTTGCGTTCACGACGGCGAGCGATTCCGTTTCGAAATCATGTCCTTTTGCAACCGCATCGACGAGCTCGAGCGTCGTGTACGCGTTGACTTTCATCAATCGATCAACCATCTATCTGCCCCGCTAGAGCGTTCGAACACACTTATAATGATGCTGTAAGCTTTCTTTTGAAGCTCCTGTAAGCATGATTGGTACTCACTCTCGTTGAAGCCGTGGTTCGCAGGCCTTATATATACACCCGGGACTATCGATATATACGCAGAAGATGAGGACTCCACACCTGCGGTCCGCCGTATAGATGGGGTCTGATGTTAGCCTTGGTAGTTCGGTGACGCCTGATCGGTCGTCGATCTGTGGTCACCGAACGTGGACCCATTTATGTGTGAGTGTGTATTCGAA
>NZ_FTNR01000012.1 GCF_900156475.1 Natronorubrum thiooxidans | reverse complement strand
TAGGAGTACCGGGGGTTTGGCGCTCCCAGTTGACCCCACCCGCAAGACCGCGGGCACCATTCAGATTCTAACTGGATTGGTGTCTGGTAGGGTTGCAAACCTGAAATTCCCAACGCAGCGGTGCAGTACCGCGGGATTCCTGCGACTTTAGGCGCAGGAGGACGTCAATGTGAACGTTTTACTCATGCACGGCACTGGCGTTCCACTTGTGACCCCGTTCGACGATGCTGGAGCGATCGATCACGACCGACTCGCGACGGTTGTCGACTGGCTCGAGACGAACGGAGTCGATTTCCTGGTCCCCTGTGGCTCGACTGGTGAAGCACCGCTGCTGACGGCTGATGAACGCATACACGTCATCGAGACCGTCGCCGAGACGACCGAGCTCCCGGTTCTCGCGGGGACGGGTCAGGAGGGGTACGAGCCGACCCTCGACACGACTGAACGCGCTGCCGAGGCGGGTGCGGATGCGGCACTCGTCGTCACACCATCGTACTACGGATCGGACGACGCGGCCCTCGAGTCGTACTATCGCGATCTCGCCGACGAGTCGCCGATCCCGATCGTGTTATACAGCGTGCCGAAGTTCACCGATCACACTCTCTCACCACAGACCGCTGGCTCGCTGGCCACACACGACAACATCGCAGGGATCAAAGACTCGAGCGGGAGCCTCGAGTCGGTCCAGCGACTCGTCACACTGACCGACGACGCGGCGTTTTCGGTGCTCGTCGGCAGCGGAAGTACGTATGCGGCGGGGCTTGCAGTCGGCGCTGACGGTGGCGTGCTCGCGCTGGCAAACGTCACTCCCGAACGAGCGAGTGCGATCTACCGCGCCCACGAGGAGGGGCGACTCGACGCGGCTCGAGCGCAGAATACGGCCCTCGTCGAACTCAACCGTGCGGTGACGGGTACCTACGGCGTTGCTGGCGTCAAAGCCGCCCTCGAACTGCGCGGCCAGGAAATCGGCGAGCCGCGCCGCCCGCTCCGGGCGCTTCCAGCCGAGGAGCGAGCGACGCTCGAGTCGATTCTCGACGCCGCCCTCGAGTCGACAGCCGATCGGTGAGGGCGCTGTCAACGGGTCAGCGGGAAAACAGCTAAGATGTAGTGACAGAAATAGCCGGCAGATATCATAATGATTGATAGATTAATTTTGGTGAACGGCTGGCGAGCCACTAGGGGGGAGACTGAATGCACGGTATAATCCTGAAAACACTGCAAGCGTTCGTCGTCGACACCTACGGCGAGGACGCCTGGCTGACGATTCAGCGAGAGGCCGACCTCGAGGAGAAGGTCTACGTTCCGGTAACGGTCTATCCGGACCGCGACGTCTACGAACTCGTACACACGGCTGGGGAACTCACCGATCAGAGCCCGCGGACGATTCTGGCACAGTACGGGAAGTGGGTCGTCCCGGCGCTGCTCGAGACCTACGCCCTCCATATCGACGACGAGTGGGATGGTCTGGAACTCATCGCGAACATCCAGCAGTTTCACACGTCGTTGCGGACACGAGATCTGACGACGCTGACGACACCTCGAATTCGGTCGGAACGGATCGACGAAAACCGGGTGAAGATCACGTACGACTCGGACCGAAAGCTGTGTGATATCGCTCGCGGCGCGATCGAGGGCGTCGCAGACCGCTTCGACGAGAACCTGGTTTACCAAGAACAGACGTGTATGCACGACGGCGACGACGCCTGTCGGTTCGAGATTCGACGGACGACCGACACGACGGCCGAACTCGAGTTCGAATCGACGGCCGACACACCAGCTGGAGGCAACGATGACTGACACCGCATCGGCGACCAGTTCGTCAGCGCTTCCGAACGCGCTGCAGTCGAACCGGCCGTTTGGCTTTGCCATCACAATCATGCTCGTCGGCGTCGCCGCCGTGGCCCTCGTCGGAGTCGCCCTCGGCGATCTGACGCCGGAGCGACTCGGCGTCGGCGTCGGCGGTGTCGTTGCCACCGGTGTGACGGCGATGCTCATCGCTGCAGTCTCGGATGCCCGAACCGCACCCCGTCAGCGTGACGAACTGCGTGCGGCGATCGACGACGTTGCCGATCGAACAGCCAAACTCGAGGACGGGACGTACGACGTTTCCTTCGAAACCGACGGGGACGACGCCGTCGCACCGCTCGAGGGCTCACTTGCATCGATTCGCGATCAGTTGGCAGCCAGTGAACGAACCGACCAGTCGCTGACCGACCTCGAGCGGATGGTCGAAACGCACGCGGAGACGACACGGTCGGTCGCTGACGGGAATCTCACCCAGCGATTCGATCACCCCGGCAGCCACGACGCGGTCGACGAGCTGGCGGGCAACTCGAACGAGATGCTCGCCGAAATCGAGGAGACGTTCACGACACTGAAGTCGTTCTCCGGCGAGGTCGTCACCTACAGCCACGAACTGAACACGAGTATGGAGACGGTTCGGGCCGAGGGTGACCGCACGAGCGACGCGCTGACCGCGGTCGTCGAGGACAACGAGGAACAACACGAACAGCTTCGGACGGTCGCCGCGGAGATGGAGTCGTTCTCGACGACGATCGAGGAGATCGCCGCGACGGCCTCGGAAGTCGCCGATACAGCGGATCGGACCGCACGGGCCGGACAGGAAGGAAGTCGCGCCGCCAGTGACGCGATCGACGGCATGGACGTGATCGACGCGGAGACCGAACGGACGCTCCAAGAGATCGAACAACTGGAAACGGAGGCCGAACAGATCGACGACCTCGTCGATTCGATCAGTGATATTGCTGAGCAAACGAACATGCTGGCACTCAACGCCAACATCGAGGCCTCGCGGTCGATCGACAGCAGCGAGCAGGGCTTCGGTGCCGTCGCCGACGAGATCCAGAACCTCTCCGAAGAGGTCTACGATTCGGTCAAATCGGTCGAAGAACGCCTCGAGACGCTCAGAGAACGGGCGATTTCGGCGGCCGACGAGGTCCGGACCAGCCGCGAGCGGATCGAGGACAGCGCCGAAGACGTCGAAAACGCCGCGAACGCGCTCGAGCAGATCGCCGACCTCGCCGAGCAGACGAACAACGGTGTCCAGGAGATCTCCGCAGCGACCCAGCAACAGGCGTCCGCGACCGAGGAGGTCGTCGTCCTGGTCGAAAACGCCGCCGAGACGAGCGATGCGACCGCGACGACGTCGGCGAGAGCCGCCCGACGGGCGTCCGCTCAGGCCGATGCGCTCTCACACGTCGCCCACAGCGCGACCGTCCTCACCGAACACGCCGGCGAGTTGAACGCCCATCTCGAGCGCTACGACACCGAGAGTGGCTACGAACTGCCGGAGGCAAGAGCCGCCGACGATATCGACCCCGAGGCGGTCTCGACGGCCAACCCGGTTCCGGAGACGATCGACGACGCCGAGCCCACACCGAGATAGCAGCCGTCCGTACCGTCTCGCCGGCGCTGTTTGAGCTTTTTTGGGCCGACTCGAGACAACCGAATCCACTAGTGGCGGTTGGAGAGCGTAACTTCGAGTGATTACAGACAAGCGTAAAGTGCCTGTCGGTCTTATCGCCGATAGATGGCGTACTCGATCCGTTCACGGCTCGGTTCCGACCTCGAGTTCTCGACGAGTGAACTGACGGGTGCGCTAGGAGATTCGGTTACAGTCCTCCCATTGCTGGTCGCGCTCGCGGCGACGACGAGCGTCTCGCTTCCCCACGTGCTGGTCGGCTTCGGCGTCTTCCAGATCGTCTGGGGGATGTACTACGGGATGCCACTCTCCGTTGAACCGATGAAAGCACTGATCGGCCTGGCGATTGTCGGCTCGCTCTCCTATCCCGAACTCGCCGCTGCCGGGTTGCTTGCGGGCGGTATCCTCCTGTCCGTGGGGAAACTCGGACTCGTCGGTCGTCTCCAGACGATCGTCGGCGAGCCCGTGATCCGCGGTGTCCAGTTCGCCGTCGCCCTGTTGTTGCTCGAGGCAGCCGTCGGGCTCTCGGCCGGGAACCTCTCGATCGCCGCGGCCGGACTCGCCGTCGTCGGCCTGCTCGCCGTCGTCGGCTATCGGGGAGCGAGCGTCCTGCTCGTCCTCGGCCTCGGTGGCGTCGTCGCCGTCGCGACGGCGGGGGTTCCGACACCCCGTCTCCCCGAACCCGCACTCTTTCCCGCAGGAGCGCCGACGCTGTCCGGGGCCGCACTCGAGGGAACCGTCGCCCAGCTCGGCATGACCGTCGGGAACGCCGCGATCGCGACTGCCGTGCTCTGTGGCGACCTCTACGACCGCGACGTCTCCGCCGACACCCTCTCAACGAGCATGGGCGTGACCTGTCTCGCAGCGATTCCGATCGGCGGCGTCCCGATGTGCCACGGCAGCGGCGGGCTCGCGGGGAAGTACGCCTTCGGTGCCCGAACCGGCGGTGCGAACGTTTTCCTCGGCGTAGGCTACCTCGCACTCGCGTTGGTCGCTACCGGCGCACTCCTCGCCGCGTTCCCGCTCTCCCTACTCGGCGTCTTGCTCGTCGTCGTCGCACTCGAACTCGCTCGCGCAGCCGTTTCCCCCATCGACGGCCATCGAGCGCTCGCAGTCGTCGTCGGCGTTGGCGTCGTCGGGCTGGCGATCAACGTCGGCGTCGCCTTCGTCCTCGGGACCGGCGCGTTCTGGCTCGCGTCTCGACTCGAGTAACGAGACCGACGACGGGCGAAAGCGGGCGTCCGGACCAGCGCAGGGACAGGAGACAGACCGCTTTTGCCCCCAGCCATCCAACAGCCGGCAATGACAGTATCCTGGGACTCCCTCTTCGACCGCGCCGCGGCGTACGACGTTTCCCTCGAGGCGATTCGGACGACGACCGACGAGCACTCGGATTCGGAGGACGGTGACGATGTCTGACCAGCCCGACCCCGCACGCGTCGTTGCAGACGCGGACGTGCTCGCCGCCGACCTCCTCGTCGATGGTGACGCCCGCGCAGCACTCGATCACGTCCGCAGCCACTCGTGGGTCGACCTCGTCGCGAGCGATCCACTCCTCGAGCAGACGGAACGACTCGTCGCAACCCTCGCCGATTCGGACCTCGCGGCCGACCACCGGGCGCGACTCGAGGCCGACCGCGTTGCCGTCGACCAGCCCGAAGGCGACCATCCGGCGCTCGCCTCGGCCTATCGCGGCGGTGCGGCCCACCTGCTGTCGTACGACGAGGGGCTTGGCTCGGCACGGGCCGGGCTCACGTTACAGCCTCGCGTCTCGGTCAGCGTTCGCCCGCCGGATGCGTTCGCGCGGCTGTTCGATCCCGAAAGCCTCTACGACGTCGTCGAAGGCGGGTCGTATCCGGGGCCGGACTGTGACCCGCGAGAATAGAGGTCGAACGCGGACTCGAGTCGCGTCATGCCTCGCGGTCGGCGTACCACTCGACGAACGCGGCGAGCGCGCGGCCACGGTGGGAGATCGCGTTCTTCTCCTCGGTGCTCATCTCGGCCATCGTCTGCCCGTTGTACTCGAAGATCGGATCGTAGCCGAACCCGCCCTCGCCGCGCGGGGCGACGAGCGTGCCGGCGACCGTCCCCTCGAACGTCTCGATGCCGGTTTCGTCTGCATAGGCGAGGACGGTCTTGAAGCGTGCACGGCGATTATCCTCCTCGCTCGCGAGCTGCCAGAGTCGCTCGACACCGACAGTGTCCTCGACGTACGCCGAGTACGGTCCCGGGAACCCGCCCAGTGCGTCGACGAACAGACCCGCGTCGTCGACCAGCACTGGCTCGTCGCTTCCCAACTCCTCGAACGCCTCGCGAGCGCCGTGGGCAGCGATCTCTCCGAGCGAGTCGCTCTGGATCTCGGTGTAGTCGTACTCGATCTGTTCGACGGGCTCGAGCCCCTCGAGATACTCGCGTGCCTCCCGAACTTTGCCTTCGTTGCCGGTGACGAATCGAATGGCCATGTACGAGGCGGGGGTCCCGGACGGAAAATAGGCGTCGGTTGCTCGATACAGACGCCGACACCCTCGAGCGATAGCTCTCAGCGGCTCACGGCTTCATACGGCAGGAACACACTCGAGTGCGGGTCACACTGTGACCCGTAACAGACGTTAGTTGCTGTCGTCGTCGACGATGACTTCGACGGGTTCGTCGTCAACGTCCTGTTGTTCCGACGAACCCTGTTCTTGCTGCCACAGGAGCGCCCCGGCAACGAGCACGACGACCCACGAGCGCCAGTTGGCGAGGTTCAGGGAGTACCCGACACCAAAGGGTTTCTCGACGAGCATCCCTTCGCCGGGCTGCCAGTACGACGAGAGCATGTTGCTAAAGCTCGGTCGTTCGAAGTTATACGGTACCCCGAGAATCTCTCCGGAAGTCGGCTTGTCTGCCATGGGTGACCGTACGGTCTCCCGTGATATGAGTATTGGGTGCTCGGCTCGACTGGCGCAGTCAGTCGGTTACGTACCGACCACGACCCTCGACGTCCTCGAGACGCTCGAGGACCCGCCCCTCGCCGACCTCTCGATACCCCTCCCGGACCGCCTCGCGGAGGGGGGCCGGCTCAGCCGCCGTCCCGACGAGACTCTGATCGAAGACGTGGAGATCCATCGCGTAATCCTCGACGTGATCGGTGTGGTAGCCGAGCCCGAAATCGATGAGAAACGTGCGGTCGTGCGTTCCGTCGCCGCCGTCGGCTCGAGATGCGCGTTTCGGCCGCCCGACCCTGACGTTTCGCGTCGTCGGATCGCCGTGGACGAACCCGGCCCCATGGAGGCGCGCGAGATGGCGGCCGACGTCGCGAACTCGCTCGACGGAGAGCCCCCCGCGGAGATCGGTCTCGCCGACGTACTCACACTCGAGTCGTGCCTCGATCGGGTCGACATCGACGAGTACGGGCGTCGGGACCCCTTCGCGGCGAGCGAGACTGGTCAGTCGCGCCTCGAGAGTCGTCCGCTCCCGGCGGAGGCGGTCATCGAGTTGGGGATGGCGGTAGGTCTTCGATTCTCGGTGTTTCGTGACGCGGCCAGCCTCGGGCTCGAGAGTAACGAGCGCTTCGGCACCACGGACCTGCGACTCGTCGGCGCGACCGGCCGCGAGGTCCGGTTCGTCGACGCGCTCGCGGTTCCTTACGTCACCGTTCGCAGTTTCGAGGTCCTCGCTTCGCTCGGACCTCCCACGCCAGCTGACGGGCACCTGATCGGGCCGGTAGTTCGGGTTCACGCGCGAGTCCGCGAGGTCGAGGGTGTCGCCAGCGTCGTACATCTTCGCGCCGAGCACGGCGATCATGCCCGCGTTATCGCCCAGAAACCGTGGGTCCGGCGCGTGGAAGCTGGCCCCGCGCTGGTCGCACATCTCCGAAAGCATCTCGCGCAGGCGGGCGTTCTGTCCGACACCCCCACCGAGGACGAGTTCGTCGCTCCCAGTCAGCGAGAGGGCGCGTTCTGCAACCTCGGTCAGCATCCCGAAGATGTTCTCCTGAAGCGAAAAGCAGATGTCTTCGACTGGAACCCCGTCATCATAAGCCTGCTTTGCAGCGCTCATGATGCCCGAAAACGAGAAGTCCATCCCCTTGACGACGTAGGGGAGATCGACGTACTCACCGTCTTCCGCTGCCGCTTCGACCTTCGGGCCACCGGGATGGGACCAGCCGACGTGGCGCGTGAACTTGTCGATCGCATTGCCGACGCCGGTGTCCATCGTCTCTCCGAGGACGCGATAGCGGCCGTTGCGATACGCGAGGAGGTGGGCGTTGGCTCCGCTCGCGTTCAGACAGACCGGCGAATCGAAACCCGACGTGTGGCGGCCGATCTCGAGGTGGGCAACCATGTGATTGACGCCGACGAGGGGGACCTCGAGCGCCTGACTCAGTGCTCGTGCGGCCGTTCCGACGATCCGCAGACAGGGGCCGAGCCCGGGACCCTGCGAGAAGGCAACGGCGTCGACGGGAGGCTCCGTCGCCGGCCCATCGTAGCTGTTGCGGGCGTGCTCGAGGGCGCGTTCGACGACCCGCGGAATCGCCTCGTGCATGTGCTCGGCGGCCTCGCGGGGATGGATGCCGCCGCTTTCGGGCTCGTAGGCGTCGCTCTCGATGACGACGTCGTCGGTTGTGCAGTCGTACACCGCCGCGCTGGCTGCCCAGGCGGTGCCCTCGATGCCGAGGATTCTGGTGTCAGAACTCACGTGTGGATGCTGCGTCTACAGGAATGTGCAAGACGTAGTGAAACCGCTCGGTGCCGTTATTCCCACTCGGTGTAGCCGCACTTGCCACAGTGGGTGCGGTCGCCGTGGTCGGCGAGGAAGACGTCGCCACAGCGGGGACACTTTTCGCGGTCGGTGGTGCCGTCGTCGTTGTAGAGTTCGTGTCGGGACATCTCAGGCCTCCTCCGCTTCGGCGTCAGCGTCGGCTTCCTCAGCGCCAATCTTGTTTCGCTCGAGCATGTGATCCTGTTCGACCTCTCGGGCGTCGTCGGCCGTGTCGTAGACTTTGGCCTCGCCGACGGTCTTTCGCATCCCGAACTTGGTGTCGAGTTTGCGGATGACGACCTCGTCAGAGTCCTTGTTCAGTTTGGCCGCGAGACTGTCACGAACCTGCAGACGAGAGGGCGTGGCGTCCTCGTGGGTCAGTTCGAAAGTAACGTCCGTTCGATGCAACATGGGGTTCTCCGTTTCGGAGATGATGTCGACGTCCATGATATCACTCAGTTACTCTACTATGCCCGTGTAGCGCCTAAAAGGATTTCGAAGCCGACACCGTCGCCTCGAGTCTGTTTCGGAGGGCCAGCGGTTTACTCCGCTAGCACGACCAGTCCACGCGGTGCCTGCGTCTCGAGTGCCTCGCCCCAGTCGATCTCGAGGCGCTCCCAGCGGTCGCCGAAATCCGCGGTGACGAACAGGCCACGATTGTGCAGCGCGTAGACGTCCCCGTCCTCGCCCGTGGTGTCGAAGACGGCACGGACGACGCCCTCGCCCATCGGTAGGCCGTGATCGTCGAGTCGCTCCCACGACTGGTCGCCACGCCGGCGATAGACGTACGACGCGGCTCGCTCGACCGTGTGGGCGCTCGAGGCACCGCGCGCACTGGAAATGATGACTGCCTCCGGGTCGGCTGGATCGACGGCCAGCCCCCAGCAGTAGGTGTGCTCGAGGCCCCCCTGTGGACGGGACCACGTTTCGCCGCCGTCGTCGCTTTCGGCGTAGCCGTCGCCGGCGGCGGTGTAGACTCGGCCCTCCCGGTGGGGATGGGTCGCCAGCGTGTGGTTGTCCCGTCGGGAGCCGGCCGGGCGTTCCCGCCAGGTCTCGCCGCCGTCAGGGCTCAACACGAACGCGCCGGCCTCGATTCCGACGTAGAGGCGGTCGGGATCGAACGGATCGCCCTCGAGCCAGCGAACGTGGTGGGTGTGCGGCCGCGGCGGGAAATACCACTCCTCGGCGGAGGGAAGCTCGGTCAGCCCCGTGAGTTGGGTCCAGGTGTCTCCCCCGTCCGTCGAGCGATAGACGCGACTCGGCTCCGTCCCGGCGTAGATCACGTCCGGATCGTGGGGGCTAACGGCGAGGGACATGACTGCCTCGCTGACAAAATCCGTCTCGAGGCGGTCGAACGACTCGCCACCGGTTCGGGATCGAAACACCCCGTCTTCGAAGGTCCCGACGAACACCCGTTCCGGTCGATCGGACGAGGCGGCGACACACTCGAGTTTCGAGCCCTCAAATCGCGTCGTGGTGGTCCACGCGTCGGGGCTCGAACCGGCGCTCGAGCAGACGAGCAGGCGGTCTCGCAGCGCAGCGTAGGCGGTCGGCATAGGGACAGAAACGCGTGCCAGCACCTAACCAATTCGGGGTCAGTGACCGACAGCAGTACGTATGAGAGCCGACGGCCGAGCAGAACGTACAACCGGTTCTGTTCACAACGCGGCCGTGATCGCACAGTCATCACTATCCGTGAACGTCCTCGAGTCCAGATATTATTTCCAAGAATAGAAGGAGAAAATTAGACCGGAAGTGATATGTGCTGGCTCTGCACAGAGCAGGTATGATTCAGTACTCGGATGACCGCTGTTCCGACTGTGGTGGCAGACAGAAGGTCCGAGCAGACAACTCCGTGTGGTGCCCGAACTGTGCGCTGTTTATTTCACCCAAAGCGGAATCGTGAGCGGCGACTGATACGGTCTGCTGTAACGAGTTACCGCCGATCACCAGAGACGGGGTCAGTGATCGGCGGTAAGTGACTACAGCAGTCCGTATGAGCGGGTCACTCGTGGATCGAGCGTGCTCGTTGTTGTGAGCGACTCGAGAGTTGCACACGGTGTGTCCGATTTCGTGTGACTAGTTGAAAACCGGATTCTGTCGATGTGCAACTCCGAGCGGTCAACCCAAAACCGCCGGTCCACCGAGTCACGAGTTAGAAACCAGACCAACTGTAGTAGTCGGTGACAACATCTATCGCCCCGTACGCTACCGCCAAGACCACCGCTGCACAAATCGCGAGGAAAATCAATCCGATAGACATGAAATACACTAGTGTTTCAGAGTCCATAATACTGGATCAGAGACGAGTTAATAAAAACATGGTGACAACCTATTACTGAAGCACCTTTCGTCCCCACCTTCGACGACGATTCGCGCCGCTCGTGAGTTTGCTCGCGGCGCAAGAATAGTGGACTCGTCGGGATAGTGAAATCCCGTTTTGTCGTGTAGTTTTGTGAATCATCGGTTTTGGATTTTAGTTCGGAATATCCTGGCGGCGAACCACCATCTTCTCACGTTCCGTTCGTGCGTCGTAGTGCTCGTACAGTACCTCGAGCGAGACGTCCATCCGCTCGCTGACCGTCTCGGGTGCCGTTTCCTCGTTGAGGTGGTTCGTGATCGCACCGCGGCGGATCGCGTGTGGCGATCGCGCCGACGGGCATTTCGACGGGCTCGAGTTGCTGTCTCTGGCCTCGCAGTCGCTCGGTGTCCGATCATGAAGACACCCCGCGTACGTGCACGGGTGTAGCGCGCGTATCACCCAGATCGAGTATCCTCGAACGCGTCGATCACGTGCGAGCGGCGGTCGCGATGATTCAATGCGAAGGAGGGGACGACCGTCTCGGTGGCGATCGAGCCGCCAGAGAAGACGTTCGCGACGAGCGTGTTCAGTGCGAGAAACGTCCCGTCTTGCATGGTCGCATCCAACCAGCCGTAGTCGCGGGCGATCTCGACCTGGGAGTCGAGGACGGCCGCCCACGGATCACTGTCTGCCCCGCCGTCGTCGGTGCGCGCGAGGTCACGCTCGTCGACTACGGGGGTATCCCAGTCCATCCTGGGTTTCAGATGTGAGACTTCAAATAGGTGTTGACTCATTGAACAGTCGAAAAATCGCAAGACGGCGTGGCTTCAAGGGGGTGCTGTAGGGTCTCTACCTCTCCCTAATTATCATATCTGAAAGTGACGCGAAACGTCGTTTTCACCAATGTATTGCAATACGGGATAATTATATATATACAGACTTCACTGGATGGAAGTAGCCCCGAAACACCGAGAAGGCAACGCCGAGGTGCGATTTCCAATCCCCCTCGAGCGTCACCGAGTGCTACCGTGGCACTCGAGAGAAGCCGTCTCACCGTTGCGGGTGCGTGAAAACGCAGAATCCAACTATGGATCTAACGAAATACAGAAACAAGCTGATCGGCAGCGACGACGAACGGGCAGTATCGCCAGTTATCGGCGTAATACTGATGGTTGCAATTACGGTCATCCTCGCGGCAGTGATCGCAGCGTTCGTGCTGGACATCGGCGATCTCGACGATGGCGCACCAAACGCGCAATTTGAATGGGAAATTGATAGAGATCAGGTCATTGCCACACACACCAGTGGTGATGACATTGATGAAAGCAATCTTAAATTCCAAACTGATCAGACCGATGGTGCTACTATCACCGGCGGTAGCCCGATTTCGGCAGGCGATAAAATAACATTTGACGGTCCAGGTAGCGGTGATACAGGAACCGCTCAGGTTATTTGGGAAGCAAATGGCTCCTCAACTGTAATTGCAGAGTACGATTACGATATCTAAAGATGGATCTGAAACGATACCGTGACAAGTTAGTCGGAAATAAAGACGAACGGGCTGTATCGCCAGTTATTGGTGTGATACTGATGGTAGCAATCACTGTTATTCTCGCGGCTGTGATCGCCGCGTTCGTCCTGGATATCGGTGACCTCGACGATAGCGCACCGAACGCACAGTTCGAATGGGAGAGCAACGAAGCCAATGATGAAGTAACAGTCGCTCATCAGAGTGGTGATGACATCAACGTTGACGATCTATCGATGACTGTAGAAATTACAGATTTGACATCAAGTGAAGACTCAGATACTGTAGACTTGGAAGGTGACAGTTGGACTGCCGGAAACTCGATAGATCTTGCTATTGATGGTTCAAATGATGATGAAATCGAAATTACTAACGTAGGAGGTTCATCATCTAATTTCAGTTTCGCCAACAATGTGGGTGAAATTGAAAAAGTGACTATTACGTGGACTACTGATAGTAGTTCAACTATCATCGCAGAACATGAGCCATAGTCCTAGGGATTCAGTTTAGTTCAATTCTCATTCTTCTGTTCTCGTGTACAACTAATAACTCGAGCACAGGTCTGAATTTAACTATCTAAATCTATTTCTTCGATAAGTTCTAGCGACCATTCTCCCTCTCCTTCATGCCGAATATGCACGTGATGTTCCCCTTCGAACCGCCCATGCTCGTCTAACAGGCCCTCGAGGCGGACGTCGTCTTTGGGGAGCGTGATGCCGACCGAATCCTGATCCAGCTGGCGGAGTGTGTGCAGTGCCATAGCTGGTGGGCAACCCTTCTTCTCATAACCGTTGGTGACTGACGGGAAACTCGAGGTGTTCTCGAGGGTCTCCTGATGGGTTCGTCAGCGCAGGGAACCCGGCTGGTCGTCTGGCAGTCCGCCTCCCGCAGACGGACGTCCCTGACTCGATTCGTCAGGAAGACGGTATCGACGTGGCAGACAGTATTCTCGCCCCGCTGTTCGTGCTGGCGTCGTTCTCGATCGGCGCGGTCGGCACGCTCCAGTTCAGCGCGCCGCTCGACGTTGCGCTCACGGATTCGCTCTATTCGGCCCACGGGACGGACATCACCGACGCGTTCATCCTCTCGATCTCGATTCTCGTGGTCGGCTGGTTGACCACCGAACGAACCCCCGAGGACTGGACCGACGTCGAGACCGTCGTCGTGCTCCTGGCGGTGCTGTTGAACGTGCTCGAGGCACTCGTCCCAGCGATGCAGGTCACCCTCGAGAGCATGTGGTACGTCGGCTGGTTCAGCGTCGTTCTGAACGGCGTGGCGTTCTACGTCATCGCCTACAAGTACCCCGGAGGGCACACCATGCATTTCGATATTTTCCGCGGTACGGCGACGTGGTACAGCCTACCGAGTATCAGCGGCACTCCGGGGTGTCCCTGATGCGGATGCTCCGACGACTGCCGCTGTCGGCTGTCGGGCACGAAATCCTCGAGGCGGTCGGCCTGCTCACGCTGGCGATGATCGCGCTCGTGCTGTTCCTGTTCGTGACTGGGGTGGGTTGTGATATCGGCCGACGACTCCAGCCCACGGCCCATGATCTCGAGCTGCCGAGCGACGCGATCGCGCGACGGTCGTTCATGCAGCGGGTGGGTGTCGGTGCCGCCGCGATCGCGACGGGGGCGGCCTCGAGCGGGACTGTTCTCGCGAACGCCGACGAAGAGACTGAGCCACTATCTCACCAAGAGATTCGAGCGGCCAACGATGGCGGTTCCGGCGTCTTCTCGTTCCTGTCCGGGTTCTGGCCGTCGACGATCGGGGATGACGGCAGTGAACGCGATCGTCGTCGTCACCGAACACGCGGCTGAATCGATCGGAGACATGAGCGCCACAGTGACGACAACTCGAGCCATCGACTGACGACCAAATCGAGATCGTCACGCCGACCACCCCCGATTTCCTTCGTGAAAATCACCAGCCAGCGCGGAGACGAATCCCGAACGGGCAATCACTCTATTTTGAAGGGGTGTTTGTACGCCGAAATCGCGACTGCATAATGCCGAGCCAGTCGCTAAGACATCGACTATCGGTGTCACTCGAAACGTTACAAAATTCTGATGGACTCGTCGGGATTTGAACCCGAGGCCTCTTCCTTGCGAAGGAAGCGATCTACCACTGATCTACGAGCCCTCGAGCAACCATACCCACGGATTCTATTTGTAGCTTGTGTTTCGGGGATGGCGCGAGAGCGGTCACCACGGCAGCGCAGTCGGTCACCGGCCAGTACGACGCGAGCCGACGGACAGCAGGCGGGCACGGCCGGCGAGCAAGCCGAGCAGAAAACCCGTGAAGTGGGCGAGCAACGCGACACCCGGCGCTGCAGTCGCCAGCGTGACGGCGGTCGCAAGGCCGACGACGATGACGACAACGAGCCACCGTGGAACGTCGACGACGGAACGCAGGCCACTCGAGAGCCGGTTCGAGGCGACGAGATAGCCGAGCAGCGCGAAGACGGCACCGCTGGCACCCAGAACGCCGCTGGTCCCGGCGACGCCGACCAGCGGAACCGACGCGGCGGCGTTCGTGAGGAGGATCTGTGAGATCCCGGCGATCGCCCCTGTCACGAGGAAGAAGGCGTGAAATCGCAGCCGCGTCGTCGCCCGCGCGACCGGCCAGCCGAAGACGATCAGTGCGAGGCTGTTCGAGAGCAGATGGCCGACCCCGCCGTGGGCGTAGACGCTCGTGACAATCGTCCACGGGTTCGTCGTCAGCGGCGGCGCGAGGACGAACAGGCCGGCCATCACGCCGAGTCCGAGCAGTGCCGTGAACTGCTGGAGCACGAAAACGACGGCGAACACGACCAGCAACTCATAGATGGGACTGGTCGGGCCGTCGGTAGCGGTCCCGGATCGGCCCCTGCGTTTCGACCGCGACCGCGAGCGATCCACCATAGCGACTAGTGGGCAGCGAGGATCAAAAGTCCCTCCGGCAGGCTACAGAGACAGAAAACTCACTCGAGCGCGACAGCACTCCGGACAGCGTCAAGAAAACGGTGAAAAACGGATTCCGATCGCGATCGGCCGTTAGTCTTCGAGGACGATCTCGATCGAGACGTCGTTTGGCACCTGAATGCGCATGAGCTGTCGGAGTGCGCGTTCGTCGGCGTCCAGATCGATCAGGCGCTTGTGGACGCGCATTTCCCAGTGCTCCCACGTGGCGGTGCCCTCGCCGTCAGGCGACTTCCGGGTCGGCACCTCGAGGGTCTTCGTCGGCAGCGGGATCGGACCGCTCAGGTTGACGCCGGTGTTGTTCGCAATCTCGCGGACGTCGTCACAGATGTTGTCGAGGTCGTCTGGACTCGTGCCTGCGAGTCGAACGCGTGCCTGCTGCATTTATTTCTCGTGGACCTCGAGAACCTTCCCGGCCGCGATGGTCTGACCCATGTCGCGGATGGCGAAGCTCCCGAGTTCGGGGATCTCGCTGGACGGCTCGATGCTGAGGGGCTTTTGTGGTCGGATGGTGACCACAGCAGCGTCACCCGACTGGATAAAGTCTGGGTTCTCCTCGGCGACCTCGCCGCTTGCGGGGTCCATCTTCTTGTCGATCGACTCGATCGTACAGGCGACCTGAGCCGTGTGGGCGTGGAAGACCGGCGTGTAGCCGGCCGTGATCACGGATGGGTGCTGCATGACGACGACCTGGGCCTGGAACGTCTCGGCGACGCTTGGTGGGTCGTCGGCTGGGCCACAGACGTCACCACGGCGGATGTCGTCCTTACCGATGCCGCGGACGTTGAATCCAACGTTGTCACCGGGCTCGGCCTTTGGCACCTCTTCGTGGTGCATCTCGATCGTCTTCACTTCGCCACCGACGTCCGATGGCTGGAAGGAGACGTTGTCGCCGATGTTCATGATACCGGTCTCGATACGTCCGACTGGGACGGTACCGATGCCGGAGATGGTGTAGACGTCCTGGATCGGGAGTCGGAGCGGTGCGTCCGTTGGTGGCTCCGGTGCTGGCAGGTCGTTCAGTGCC
Source organism: Natronorubrum thiooxidans (assembly GCF_900156475.1). Classification (GTDB taxonomy): domain Archaea; phylum Halobacteriota; class Halobacteria; order Halobacteriales; family Natrialbaceae; genus Natronorubrum; species Natronorubrum thiooxidans. Next base: position 126,870 of record NZ_FTNR01000012.1, on the reverse strand, counting down.
TCGAGCAGGGTACGGCCGTCGTACCACGGCGTGTTGTCGGACTTCTCGGCGATGTTGTCGCCTTCGAACGCCGAGATCGGGATGAACGAGGCGCCGTCGGTCTGGAACTGAACCTGCTTGAGCAGCTGTTTGACTTCGTCGACGACGTCGTTGAAAGTCTCCTCTTTGTAGTCGACGATGTCCATCTTGTTGACGCCGATGATGAGTTCGTCGATACCGAGGGTACGAGCCAGGAAGACGTGCTCCTGGGTCTGGGGTGCGACACCGTCGTCAGCGGCGACGACGAGGACAGCGTTGTCCGCCTGGGACGCGCCCGTGATCATGTTCTTCACGAAGTCGCGGTGGCCGGGACAGTCGACGATGGTGAACTCGTAGGCGTCCGTGGAGAACTCCTGGTGGGCGATGTCGATGGTGACACCACGCTCTCGCTCTTCGGCGAGGTTGTCCATGACGTAGGCGAATTCGAATCCACCTTTGCCCTTCTCTTCTGCTTCTTCGCGGTGCTGTTCGATGACGTGCTCTGGTACGCTCCCTGTCTCGTAGAGGAGGCGTCCCACGAGCGTGCTTTTCCCGTGGTCAACGTGGCCGATGATGGCCAGGTTCTGGTGTTGTTCGCTCATTGTTGTAGCTCACGCGCAGTGGCGCTTATATCGGTCTATTTTGCTCGTTGCGGTTAAAACCATTTCGAAAGCGTCTTCTGCCGACCCCGACGCCTTCTTGCGGTTTGGCTAGCATTCACACGGCACGGGATGTTCGATCGAGGGCAACGACCAGTCAAACCGAGCGCCCTCGAGGCGAAAGCCGCGGCCGCCAGCGCGACCGAAGAATCACGATATCGTACCAATTGAATCGGTAGAGACATACCCAGCAGGCTCATCGTGTGGGTGGCTGTGAAGCGACGGGGAATGGCTACGAGAACGAGGAGAGACTGCAGAGAACGGTCAGTGAGAGCGCGAATCTACGGGGACGGTCAACGGTCCGCTACAGCGGTGGGAGTCGACCGACGTCCGAAAGCACCGCTGTCGCCGTCTCCGGGCCACCAGCGCCACGGCCACTCGAGTGCAGCGAGCCGGCGTTTCGCGTCTCGATCTGGACGATGTTTCGCGTACCGGTGACGGCCAGCGGGCCGTTTTCGGGGACGAGTCGCGGGCCGACGCGGACGCCGTCGCGGGTCGCTTCGCCGATAAGCCGGATCGTGCGGCCGTCCTCGGCCGCAAGGTCGAGTGCGCTGCCGGGAATGTTCTGAATGCCCTCAACCGTGGCGTCCTCGAGCGAGAAGCCGCCGTCGGACAGGACGTTCGCGAGGATCACGAACTTGAGCGCGGCGTCAGTGCCGTCGACGTCAAATGTTGGGTCGGCCTCAGCCACACCGAGGTCCTGAGCCTCCGCGAGGACGTGTTCGTAGTCGAGGCCCTCGGCGGCCATGCGGGTCAGAATGAAGTTCGCGGTCCCATTGAGGACGCCGCGGGCCGCGGTGACGGCCTGTGGCGTCGAGTCCTCGATGGTCGACAACACCGGAATCGCGCCGCCGACGGTGGCCTCGAAGCGGATCGAGCCCGCGCTGTCGGCCTCGAGCGCGCGGAGTTCTTCGTAGCGTTCCGCGACGGGGCCTTTGTTGGCCAACACGACGTGGCGGTCGGCCTCGAGCGCGTGTTTGACGTGTGAGAAGCCGGGTTCAGCGTCGCCCAGCGTGGTCGGGGTCGCTTCGACGAGGACGTCGTAGTCGGCGTCGAAGACGTCTTCGGGGTCGCTCGAGCCCAGTGGTTCGTCGCCGGCCTTTCGCTCGAGTGCGCCGGCAATGTCGATTCCATCGTCGTCGACTGCGGCAGTTGTCGAGTCAGCGAGCGCAACGACGTCGTGTCCGTACTCGCCGGCGAGGTCGGCGACCGAGCGGCCGACGTCTCCGGCTCCGAGAATTGCGAGTTGCATCAGGCATCACCTCCGAGCAGTGGTTCGACGACAGTGAGTTCCTTCTCCGAGCCGATCGTGCGGATCGCTTCGAGCGCGGCGTCGGAGCGACCGGAGTCGATCGCAAGCCGGATTCGGGCACTCGAGACCGCTTCCGTGCCCTCGGGCGCGGCAAGCGAGAGATCGCGGACGACCGCGTCAGCCTCGTCTTCGATCCGCGAGAGCGTATTCGAGAGGTCGTTTTCGACGAGATTGCCGACCAGCACGACGCTGATCTCCTCGCCGTAGTGTTCGGCACCGGCCTGAATGACGTTGACGCCCGCGTCGCGAAGGGCGTCGACAATGCCGTCGAATCGGTCCGGCGGGCACTCGAGGTCGACCTCGACAGGAATGTGCCCGCGAGGGGTGATGTTCCCGCGTTCGTGGTGGATACTCAGCAGATTCCCGCCGTTGTCGGCGATCGGCGAGAGCGCGCGAAGGAGCTCACCGGGTTCATCGACGAGCTCGAGACGGACAGTGTAGGCGCGAACGCCGCCATCTGTCTCCGTCTCGTCTTCGTCGACGGGGTCGTCACTCACTGCCGCCACCTCCTGCGTTCAGGCGTCCACGCGTCATCATGGTATATGACTCTGTAGTGGGAGCGTAAAAGGATATAGGACTTCCCAAAACGCACCAGCCCCGTTACCGCGACACACGCAGCAGGTTGGTGAGAACATCGACACAGCGGGACGAACAGTGACCGTCAGAGGTGGTCTTTGCCCGGGTTCGAAGAACCCCAGTCGCCGCGGCCGCCTTCGGTTCGGTCGATACCCATGATCGACTCGGCCTGGTCGGGACCGCCGAGACTCTCGCGGGCGTCGGGGACGCGGACGGTAATCTCGTCGATCTCGGGCCACGTGAGCAGTTCGGCCTCGATATTGCTCGTCGTGATATTACTCACCGAACACCCCTTACAGCCACCGCCGAGTTCGATGATCACTTCACCGGTCTCCGGGTCAGCCGCCCGGACGGCACTCGTCCCACCGTGCATCTGGATGATCGGCATCTCGCGGCTGAGCCAGCGCTCGACACGCTCTTTGAGTGGTGCCTCGGTGTCGGCGTTAGAGACAGCGTTGGAATCCGTCATTATTGGAACTAGGAACTCGAGCGATCAATAAGGTTTTGACGTCTGCTACCGTCTATCACGGTTGTTACTGAACGTTTCAGACGGCAGCCCGTCAGCGCTCGTCGGCACCGCGGCGTCGGCGCAGCCACTCGAGGGCCATGGCTCCGCCTGCGAGGCCGACGGCTCCAGCGGGGCCGGTGAAGCCGGGAACCGAATCGAAGAGACTTCCGTCCGTGTCCGCGCCGGACAGATCGTTCCTGAAGGTGTACAGCGCGCCCACAGTGTCTGCGTTGGGGATCAACGGTGTGCTGCTCGCGACGAACGTGTTGCCGGGGTCGGCGACGCGGGCGGTCCAGAACCCCGCGTCGTCAGCATTGCGCCAGTGGGCGCGTTCCTCGGGGTCGGCGGGATCGCTGACGTCGTGGACTTTGACACCGCCCTGATACCACGACGAGTAGAGGCGGCCGTCGTGGAAGTCGAAGTTATGCGCAATCGTCCACATCCCGCCGTAGTAAGACGCGTCGTCGGCCGCAGGGGCATCGATCGTCGACAGCCGCTCCGGTCCGGCGGGATCGCTGACGTCATAGAGGTCGATTCCGCCCGGTCCGTCCGGCGCGTCACCATCCACCGACCAGGCCTCGCGACCGACTGCAAGGAGGTCGCCACCGTCGTCGAGCATCGCATAATGATCGTTGCCCGGCAGCCCCATGTAGGCCTCCCGATCCCCGAGATCCCGTTGGGCCTCGAAATCCGTTTCGCGCACCCGCGAGAGCAACTCGGGCGTGGTCGGCTCGCTGATGTCGAGCAAGTACGTGCCGGCGTCCCAGTGAGGGAGAACGGCGATGTCGTCGTGGATCGTCACGTCGTGGAGATAGCGCGTGAGCCAGAAGGCGTCCGCCCACTCGGGGTCGTGTTCGAGCAGCGACCAGCGGCCGATTTCTTCAGGGTCGTCACTGACATCGAAGATGACCAGCGAGTGACCGTCGGTGTCGTTTTCGACGACGTAGAGCAGGTCATCCTCGAGAACGCAGTTGTGGATGTGATACCCGGTCTCGTAGTGGCCAACGGCGACGGGATCGGTGGGATCGCTTACATCATACAGTACGAAGCCGTGGAAGACGTCCGCGGACGTTTCGTTTGCGGGTCCGACGACGGCCAGCCGATCGCCGTCGACCGTCACGTCGAGGATTTCGGTCATGCGCGTGCCGTTGGCCTCGAGGTCGAGTCGCTCGGCGAGCACGGCGGGATCAGCGGGATCGCTGATATCGACAGTCGCGAAGCCGGTGGTGGCGGCGAGATACGCCGTCTCACCGGCGTCGCCGACGACGGCTTCGGCAGCGCCGTCGACCTCGACACGGCCAAGCGGTTCGCCGTCTGAGCCGAACTCGGTTGCGGCTGCCGTGCCGGACGCCGTCGACGCCACGGCCGACGACGGGAGGGCCAGCGTCGCTCCAGCGACACCGCCCGTTCGAAGGAACGCTCTCCGCTGCATACGGAACCCAGCGTCCGACCAGTCAAATAACGTGTGGTCGGTAGCACGCAGTGACACGACGGCGTGGCGACGACGGCGTCGGAATTACAGTCGCTTGCGATCGCCCGTACCGCCGGTCAGGGCGCTGGCGATGGCTCCCTCGAGGACGACGTCGTCGCCGAGGTCGGTGACGCGGATCTCGGGGACGTTGGTCATCACCATCTCCGAGACGCGCTCGCGGATGGCGTCGACGACCAGTTCCTCGTTGTGCAGGGCAACGGCCCCGCCAAAAGAGACCACGATCGGCGCAAAGGAGTGGATCACGTTCGTCACGCCGATCGCGTTCCAGTGGGCAAGCTGGTCGATGACGTAGTCGGCCAGTTCGTCCTCGCCGGCGAACTCGAAGACGTCTTTGGCCGTGAAATCGGGGCTCTCGAGGGGAATGTCGGTCGTGATCGTTGGATCGTCCTCGGCGAGTAGTCGGGTGTAGTCCGGGATCGCGTTACCCGAACAGTAGGCCTCCCAGTGGCCGTCGTGACCACAGCCACAGGTTAGTCGCCCGCGCGGGTCGACAACGTAGTGGCCGACCTCGCCAGCGTTGCCGTCCCAGCCGTCCATCACCGCACCGTCACAACAGACGCCAGCGCCGATCCCCGAGGAAATCGTAATGTAGACCATGTCGTCGGGGTTGCGGTCGGCGTGAAACCGTTCGCCGATAACGCCGGCCGTGGTGTCGTTGTGCAAATAGATCTTGTCGCTGTCGATCAGTTTCTCGATCGGCCCCGTCAGCGGGATGCGGTCGATCGAGTCCGGCAGGTTCGCGGGATCGATCACCGTTCCTTCCGCGAGGTCGAACGGGCCGATCGAGCCGATTCCAGCCGCGACCACTTGCTCGGGAGCGATACCAGCATCGCCACAGGCCTTCCGAACCGTCCGAAGCACGCCCTCGGTGACGTCGATTCCTGTCGGGCCCCGCGGTGTGGATCGACGGTCAGTGCCGATTGTCGTCCCGTCGTCCGTCGCGACGGCGGCCCGGACGTTCGTCGCACCGAGATCGACGCCCGCATAGTAGTCCATTGTCCTACAGACGACCGTCACCGTACTTAACTACACAGATCGTACTCGACAACGAGTACTCATTCCAATAGATCACCGATCCTGATGCGCCGCTCCCATCCCGATCGAAGTAGTCCAAAACCGCCGCCGTTCAGCGGCTTACTCCATGACGTCGAGGTCACGGAAGTACGTGACCGGACACGGAGCCTGCAGGATGATCTCCTGAGAGACGGAGCCGAGGACGGCCTTTTCTGCGGGCGAGCGCCGTCGGCCGCCGACGACCATCCGGTCGGCATCGACATCGATCGCCATATCGACGACCTTGCTGCTGACCTCGCCGAGTGCCCCCCGTACCTCGTAGTCGACGCCGGCATCGGCGAAGATTTCCTCGAGGTCGCCGACCGGTGCGCGTTTGGCGGCGACCTCGTCAGGGTCGACGTCGTCGACACGGGCATCGAAGCCGAGGTCGTCGTGGATGTCTTCGTACTCGTCTTCCGTGAAGGCATGGCCGATCACGACCTTCGCATCGAGGGGGTCCGCAATCTCGAGGACGGTGTCGGCGAGTTCCTCGGCGCGTACAGTGTCCATTGGTCCGACTGCAAGCAGTATCGTATCGATCGCCATATCAGCACAGTGGTAGTGCCACCTGCTTAAGTATTCTCGTCGACACAGTATTGCGGCGATAGCCCCGTCGGCTATATGGAATCGTCCCGAATACGGGCCGACACGCGGGTCCGTGTGGGAGCTACTCGTCGTTTCGGACGAACGTCACCGGACACGGCGACGAAAGCAGGACTTCCTGTGCCGTCGAGCCGAAAACCGCCTTGCCGGTCGGCGACCGCCGACGGCCACCGACGACGACCCGGTCGGCATCGGTGCTCCTCGCGAGGTCGACGATCGTCGGCCCGTGTTCGCCGATCGCCCCACTGATTTCGTAGTCAACGTCGTGCTCCTCGAGTATCGCGGCGAGATCGCGGATCGTCGAATGTCGCGTTGCGACCTCGTCTGGATCGATCTCGTCGTCGCCGGCGTCGAAATCGAGACGGGCGACCACCTCGTCGTACTCGCTACTCGTAAAGACGTGTGCAAGCGAGACGGTCGCATCGGCCGGGTTCGCGACCTCGACGACAGCCTCGGCCAGTTCGTCGAGTCGATCAGCATCACCGGGGCCGACAGCGAGAAGCACAGTATCGAGCGTCATGGACCGACTATATTTCGCTTCCTATTTAAACTCTCGACGTACTGTCAACGCAGTGTCTGGTCGATAATCGATCGACTCGAGCGCGACGCCCGAGTGATTTTTCCACCTAGTCGCCGACCATCGTGTATGGACGGACCCGACCTCGAGGGACAGACGGTGCTCATGACGGGCAGTGCGAAAGGCGTCGGCCGCGAACTCCTGCTTTCGACAGCCGACTGCGGCGCGAAGACGGCCGTACACTACCACTCGAGTGCGGACGCAGCCAGCGAGGTAGCCACAGAAGCAACAGCACGTGGCGCGAGCGACTCGATGACGGTTCAGGGCGATGTCACCGACCCCGAAAGCGTCGATGCCCTCTTTTCGGCCGTCGAGTCGGAACTCGGGAGCGTCGACGTACTTGTCAACAACGTCGGCGATTTCGCGCCCAGCCACTGGGCCGACCTCGAGTTCGACACCTGGAACCGGGTGATCGAGACCAACCTCAACGGCACCTATCTCTGTTCGAAACGCGCGCTGCCGGCGATGCGAGAGGAGTCGTACGGCCGGATCGTCAACATCGGCTACGCCTCGAGCGAGCAGGGCCTTGTCAGCCCGACGAACTTCCCCTATTTCGTCGCGAAGGCAGGCGTGTTGATGTTTACGCGGATGCTCGCAGCCGACACACAGGACGACGGGGTCACGGTCAACGCCATCTCGCCGTACGTCGTCGAAAACTCCGACGAGTTTCCCGCAGATCTTCCTCGAGGTCGACCTGCGAGCTTCGAGGATCTGATCGCCCCGCTGTATTTTTTCCTCGATCCGGATAGTGGGTATATCAGCGGCGAAAACGTCGAAGTCGACGGCGGCTGGTTACCTGAGACGGTGTAAGCGATTGGACCGCGGCGCCTGCGCCGCGGGATGTTTTTGGTCCAGATTGTTGCGAGGAGTGGGGCTCGAGCGCAGCGAGAGTCCCCGACGAAGTAAAAAGGTGGGCGTAGAACCTCGAAGTCGACGGCGGCTGGGTGCCCGAGACGGTGTAAGCGATCGAATCGGCGGCTGGGTGCCCGAACCAGTGTACGGCGAAAACCGCCGTTTGGCAGCGGGTTAAAACCGCATCGCGCCCACCATCGTGTATGGTGCTTCCGATCGCGATGGGGTGGCGACACCTATTGTTTGCCAACTGGCCGGTCGATCCAGATATCGTCGCGACACGACTTCCCGACGGTCTCAGCGTCGATACATACGACGATCGGGCCTGGCTCTCGGTCGTGCCGTACCTGAACGTCGACGTCCGCCCGCGCGGGGTCCCCGGCGGCGTCGGGTTCGAGTTACCCGAATTCAACCTTCGAACGTACGTCACATGCGACGGCGAGCCCGGCATCTACTTCTTTAGTCTCGACGCCGAGGGGGTTCTCGGCGTCCTCGGTGCGCGTCTCTTCCACCACCTGCCGTACTACGCCGCCGCCATCGACCTGACCGCAGCCGACGGCGCGATCGCGTTCGAAAGCGAGCGTCGCCATCCAGGTGCATTCCCCGCGACGTTTTCGGGGACGTACACACCAGTCGGCGAGGCGTTCGTTCCGGACTCTGGCTCGCTCGCGGCGTTTCTCACCGAGCGCTATCGCTACTACACGACGGGGCGCGACGGTGCGATCCGCTACGCCAATATCGACCACGAACCGTGGTCGCTCCGGGAGGTGTCGGTCGAGATCGAGACGAACACCCTCTTCGAGGCCAACGGCTTCGAGCCACCCACGGACTCCCCGATCTGTTACTACAGCCGTGGCGTCGATATCACGTCCTCGAGGAATCGTCGCTGGTCCTAGGCGGCGAACGATCGATATACCCCGCGTGGGCTCATCTGCTCGAGCAATGACGTCGACTGGAACCATCCATGCGATCCACGTCGCCGCCGAACAGGGCGCGCCGATGGAACCTCGTGAGTCAGTGCGCGCGGTCGCCGGCCGCGGCCTCGAGGGCGACCGCTACTTCGACACCGAGGGAACGTTCGCCGACCGGGCGGGCAGCGACCTCACGCTGATCGAACGCGAGGCGCTCGTGGCGGTCGAGCGCGACTACGACATCGGCCTCGAGTCGGGCGTCCACCGCCGAAACCTTACGACCGAGGGGATCGCACTGAACCACCTCGTCGGCGAGCGGTTCCGGGTCGGCGAACTCGTCTGTGAAGGGACCGAACTCTGTGAGCCGTGTTCGTATCTCGAGGCCCACCTCGAGCGACAGGGTGTTCGTGAGGCGCTCGTCCATCGCGGTGGACTCCGAGCGCGGATCCTCGAGGGTGGCGTCGTCCGACCCGGGGCCGCTGTTGAACGAGTGTAAACTGCCGGCGCGCATCCGGATATGTTCGGTGGACCAATTAGGGAGACGAACCTAAACATACATTCCTGCGAGCGCGAAGAGTCACAACATGAACGAGCCGGGAGTCCAATCGCTGATGGATCAAGAGACGCTCGACCAGCGGGTCCGCGACGGCGACACTCCGGAGTGGGTCACCGATCACTGGGCGTCGTTTCAAGAAGGGCTGCTCGGCGAACGAAACGAGAGCCCGTTTCCGTGTTACTTCGGCGTCGAGTCGGTCCAGCAGGGTGAGCCGCTGTACACCGCCGTGCCCTCGATGAGCGACGCCGACGCGCTGTTGACGCTGCGGGATCGGATCCTCGAGTATCTCGATGTCTACCAGAATCACTCCGAGCGAGCCTCACTCGTCACGTTCTTCAAGCCGCCAGAAGCACCGCTCTCGGAGCGGGCGTACCACGAGACGCTGTGGCACATTCTCCAGACGCTGCACCTGCACGACCCCAAGCCGTGGCCCGAGGACATTCCGACCGATCCCGACGACCCCCACTGGGAGTTCAGCCTCGGCGGTGAGCCCATGTTCCCGACCTGCCGAGCGCCGTTTTACGACCGGCGAAAGAGCCGCTACTGTCCCATCGGTCTCGAGATCACGTTCCAGCCCAGAGCGCTGTTCGAGAACCTCGGCGTGACGGCCGACACCGACGCCGGTCAGACCGCTCGCAACGTCATTCAGGACCGAATCGAGGAGTACGATGGCGTCTGTCCACACGCCGATATCGGTGACTGGGGCGTCGAGGGCGACCGGGAGTGGCACCAGTATATGCTCTCGTCGGACGACGCACAGGCCCTCAGTGAGTGTCCGATGACAGTCACGCGAGAGCACCCGAAACCCGCCGCGCGACTCCCATGACCGACGCCGTAGCCGGTTCTAACACGTCTGGCGATGCCCCGCTCGAGGACGCCGTCCTCGTCCTGATCGACTTCCAGACGGGGTTCGACGCCGATGGCTGGGGGACGCGGAACAACCCCGACGCCGAAGCGAACGCCGCGTGCCTGCTCGAGCGCTGGCGCGAGACGAGTCGGCCGATCGTCCACGTCCGTCATGACTCGACCGAACCGGACTCGCCGTTGCGCAGCGACGAACCCGGGTTCGCGTTCAAACCCGAGACGGCCCCGCTCGAGGACGAAGCGACGGTCGTCAAATCGGTCAACGGCGCGTTCATCGACACGGGACTCGAGGACTGGCTCTGCGAGCGCGGCCTCGGGCACCTGGTGCTTGCCGGGCTGACGACGGACCACTGCGTCTCGACGACGGCGCGTATGGCCGAAAACCGCGGTTTCGACGTGACGGTCGTCGCCGACGCGACCGCGACGTTCGACCGCAGCTTCGACGGCGAGCGCTTCGACGCGGAGACGGTCCACCGGACCGCACTGGCCCACCTCGAGGGCGAGTTCGCGACGATCGCGACGACGGCCGAGTTACTCGAGTGACGGCCGAGCGGGAACACCGTTATGGACGGTCCCGTCCTCGAGTGAGTCATGCGAGTGGTAGTCGCCGGCACGTTTGGCCCCATCCACGACGGGCATCGAACCCTGTTCGAACACGCGCTGCGTTTCGGCGAGGGCGGTGTCGTCGTCGCCCTGACGAGCGACGAGCTCGCCGTCGAAACGCGCCAGAAACCGCGGCCGATCCCCGCCTTCGACGACCGCGTGCAGGCGGTGACCGAGGAGGTCGCTGCCATCGACGAGTGGAACCGCGACGTCGAGATCCGGGAACTCACCAGCGAACACGGCATCGCCGCCGAGGACCCCGCGATCGACGCGCTGGTCGTCTCCCCCGAGACGGCACCCGAACTCGAGGCGATCAATAACCGCCGGCGCGAGCATGGGTTCGAGCCGCTGACGGGGATCGTCGCCCCGTACGTCCTCGCCGACGACGGCGAACGAATCTCCTCGACACGGATCGTCGAGGGGGAGGTCGACGAGCATGGGACCGTCCTCGAGTGACGGCCCCTCGAGGCCTCGAGACGGAGTGATGACACAATAGTAATGGATACCGAGACAGTCAGTAAACTCAATGAGTGCAGATCGACGCCCGTTGTTGCTCGTTCTTTTCGGCAGTGCGCTGCTCGTGACGCTGGTGATTCATCTTTCGTTTCTCCCGCGATACTTCCCCGAGGACGTGTTCATGACCGGGCTGGCGCTCGTCGCTGGCTGGGCGACGTACACGCTCGTCTTTTATATAGTCGGGCGGCTCCGATCGGAGCCACAGGAACTGCCCAGTATGCGGATCGCGGACATCGGTATCGCGCTCTTTCTCGTCTCACTGCTGCTCGGAGCGGCGCTTGACGCGTTCGGCTTTACGCCCGAAGCGATCCTCGAGGCATACGTGGTGCCCGCGATCGGGATCTACGTCGGCCTCGCGCTGCTGGGCTGGTCGATCGGTCGGCGAACGGAAGCGATCAACCGGATCGTGCGGCAGTAGCTTACGCCGACTCGTCGTCGGCGTTGGCGACGAATACGGGGATGTCGCCGAAGCGAACGATGTGGTCGGTGACACTCCCCAGCGCCATCCGCTGGACGCCGCCCCGGCCGCGAGTCGCCATCACGACGAGGTCGACCCCGACGTCGTCGGCGTACTCGAGCAGTTCGTGTTCGGGCGGCCCCTCGAGGACCGTGCCAGTCACGTCGAGACCGGCCGCCTCGGCGCGCCCGACGACCGCGTCGACGTGTTCCTGAGCCCGGCCGCGCATCGCGTCTTCGGCGCTCGCAGCATCGCCCGGGAGCCGGAGGTCACCCAGCGGGCCGGTGTCGGCGACACAGACGACGTGTACCGTCGCGTCGTGGACGGTTGCGAGCTCGATGGCGGTCTCGGCGGCATCTTCGGCGTGTTCGCTCCCGTCAGTTGGAATCAGAATCGTCTCGAACATCGTACGGTGTCATACAGCGAGCGGTGTCAAATTCCTGCCGAATGGCAGGTTATCGATCGACGACGCCACGTGGGAGGCTCTCAGCGGAACCAGTCGAGGCTGAACCGCTCTTTGGCAAACTGCGCCAGCATCGGGATATCGCTTGGCTCGAGCAGGCTCAAGATCGCGGGAATGCTCCCACGGTTCGCACTCGCCAGCGTGTCGTCATCGAGCCGACGGAGGTCGGCCATGAGTTTGTCGTAGCGCTCGTTCGGCGCGAGATAGAGCATTTGGGTCATCAGCAGCCGTTTTCGCTGGTTCGGCGCGACGTCGCGATGCCAGAGGGTGTCGTACACCTCGAGGTTCTCGGCGGTCGGCTCGAGGTTGCCGTGTTTGAGACAACTGTCGGCCGTGGCGGCCGCCGCGCGACCCGACTGCATGCACTTGTTGATGCCTTCGCCCCACAGCGGATCGACCGTCGGGACGGTGTCGCCGATGGCCATGAACCGGTCGGTGTGCATCTTCTCCGGCAGCTGAATGTGGGCCGAGCCGCGGTGTTGTTTCCCCTCGAGTGGCGTCGCGTTCCGAAAGCGCGGATCGGTCTCGAGCCAGTGGGTGAGATAGTCGTCGATCGCAAAGTCATCGCGTGCGTACTGCTTGTGACCGCCGTTTTGGATATAACAGAGGCCGACCTTGGCGGTGTCCTCGCCGGTGTGGAAGATCCACGAGTAACCGCCGGGAGCGAGCTCGTGGTCCAGTCGAAGCATCATCGCGTCGTTGAGGTCCGCGAAGCCGGGGCGGTCGATATCAATCCCTTCGAACTCGTACTCGATGCCGATCGCGTGGTTCTCGCGTTTAAGATCGACGACGCCGAGTTTCTTCGCGAGCGGCGCGGCCGGCCCCGTCGCGTCGATGACGATGTCGCCGTAGACCTCTTCGTCGCCGTTGTATCTGACGCCGACGATCTCACCGTTTTCCATGATCGGCGCGGTGACGCGCGCGTCGAATCGATACTCCGCGCCGTCCGCGCGGCTGTCCTCGACGAGGAACCGTTTGAAGTCGGCGAACTCGAGGACAGCACCGGGCTGCTCGCGGACGTAGTGATCAGTCGGCGACTCGAGGACGACGCTGTCGGTGTACTGCATCACGACGTCGTCCGGAACCCCGAACGAGGCCATCATGGAGGGGAACGTGCCTGCAGTCGATTTGTTGCTCTGGCGCGGGAACTCGTCTTCGGACTCGGTCTCGAGGACCACGACGTCGTAGCCTCGGGCAGCGAGGTCGCGTGCACACTGGCCGCCGGCGGGTCCGGCACCAGCGATGACCACATCGTAGCGGTTGTTCATAACGTCGAGACTATTTCGGAGCCACATTAGTTTATTCAGTCACGACGGAGTGACGGGGGCCAGACACATACAGTATTTTTTACATCCCTGCGGCCATCGGCTCGGTTCAGTATCTGGGAAAAACGGTCAGCTGACACGTAGCCACTGCCCTTGGAAGGGCAAGGCCCACCAAACGATCGTAACGGCTATCGGGGACTAACGGGCAATCCGTTCTGCGACGCTTCCAAGCAGGACCCGCGGGATATCAGATCAGGAAAAGATCACCTTCGATTCATCCTCGAGGGACCCGATCGCACGACGGTCGAGTGGGAGCAGGAACTGATAGAGTGCTTGCAAGGCCAACGGATGGTATAAGGCACGTGGGCAAGGTACGGTTGTGAACCTCTATCACAATGAGTACGAAAACACCACGAAAGGCCGATATCCTGCGGCCGATACAGAACACGTCGACGAAGTATTTCGCGCTGGTTGCCGTCGCCGGATTGGTGTTTGCTCTGTTCTTGGTCGGCTGGATCTACCAGCTCTCACAGGGGCTGGTCGTCACCGGGTTATCAGACTGGGGAACCGGTGGCGGTGTGACGTGGGGGCTGTACATCGGCGCGTTCATCTGGTGGGTCGGGATCGCTCACGGAGGGATCATTCTTTCAGCTGCAGTTCGCCTGCTCGGCATGGAACGGTACATGCCGGTCGCCCGGCTGGCCGAACTGCTGACGATCGCGGGCCTCTCGGCGGCGGGCTTTTATATCATCATCCATCTGGGCCGGCCGGATCGGATGGTGACGAGCGTACTCACCCACTACCACATCACGATCCACAACTCGCCGCTGGTGTGGGACGTGACCGTCATCACGGCGTATTTCGTGTTGACGGCGACGTACCTCTCGCTGACGCTTCGATACGATATCACTCGATTACGCGGGGAGCTGCCGGATCGCCTCGGTCCCATCTACCGATTCATGACCATCGGCTACACCGAAAAAGAAGACGAGATCGTCCAGCGGATGGTCTGGTGGCTCGCACTCGCGATCATCATCATGGCACCGCTCTTGCTCCACGGCGGCGTTATCCCGTGGCTGTTCGCCCTGATCCCGACGATGCCCGGCTGGTTCGGTGCCATTCAGGGCCCGCAGTTTCTCACGATCGCGCTGACTTCTGCGATCAGCGGCGTCATCTTGCTCTCGTACGGCTTCCGGTGGGCCTACGACTGGGACCACATCATCACCGACGATATCTTCCGTGGACTCACGCTCTGGCTTGGCTTCTTCTCGATGCTGTTCCTGTGGCTGCAACTCCAGCAGATGGTTACCGGTTCGTTTGCCGCACCGGTGGACCTGACACACGTCTGGGAGGCGAACTTCGCAAACCTGCTCTATCTCTTCGCGATCGGGCTCGTCGCCGTGACACTCGCCTACATCTTCGCACAGGCGATCCGTCCCGCACTGTTCAGTAAGAAACGAGCCGTCGTCTCCGGGCTTGCAGTCCTCACCGCAACCCTCACCGAAAAGATCCTCTTCGTCGTCGACGGCCTCTTGCACCCGACGCTCGATATCTACGCCGCAACGCCCGGGGAGTACTTCCCGAGCCTGATCGAGATCATGTCCGTCATCGGAACCATCTGTATGGTAATCTTGTTTTTCCTCACCGTCGCTAAGATCTTCCCCGTGGTCGAACTACACGCCGTCGAACACCTGCGGGAGAACCAGGAACACGGACAAGAACACGAATCGATTACGGACGACTGACCAGCGCCGCCTCGAGCCTACTCGCTTGCGTCCAGAACGGCGCGTGCGACCGACTGCAACCACGCCGCTCGATCCGTCGCCTCGAGGGCTGCCGACGCGGCCCCCGCCGCATCGACGCCACACGAAAACGCTCGCTCGACGTCCTCGGCCGTTCGGATCCCGCCGCCGACGAAGACGCTCGTTCGGGGATTCTGGGTTGCGACCATGTTGACGAACGCCGCGATGCGTTCCGGATGGGTCCGGACCAGCCCCGACTCGCTGGCGATGTCGTCGGGCCGCTCGAAGAGCAGGCAGTCGGGGTCGAACGTCAGCGCGGCCCGACCCTGCTCGTGGCTGGTGACACAGACGATCGACTCAAGGCCGAGATCGTCACACCGATCGACCGCGCGGGCCACGTCGGCAAAGGTGGCCTCGTTCTGTGGATGGTTGATGAAAACGGCGTCAGCGCCAGCCGCCGCAACTGCCTCGTACGTCGTGGCCCCCATCACGGCGTCGTCGGCGAGCGTCGCGGACTGGGCGACGATCGGCAGCGACGTTCGGTCGGCGACGAGCCGGAGATCGGTGAGCTGCGGTGCGACGACGAAGCGACACCCCGTGTCGTCTCGCACGCGCTCGATCGTCCGCGCGAACGCGAGGCCGTCCTCGCCGACCGTCGCCGTGCTGGTCTTAAAATTGATCAGGAAGTGCGGATACTCGAGTGCCATTCTCCGCCGTCACTCGGAGTAGCCTTCCTGGAGAAACGCGCCTTCGGTCTCGTAGATCGACACGAGTTCTTCGAGGAACTCCGCGTAGGTTTCGTCCGCTTCGCGGTGGTTGTCGAGTCGTTCTTTCAGGTCATCGCTAATCTCGATCGTGTGAGTCATAGCTGTCACGAAGCAGTTGCTTCGGTCGTATCATCACCAACCAACGTCAAATAGGTCGGGGGCAGCGACGATGTGCTCGTCTCGGCGGTGGGGAAGCCGACGTTGCACCGATACTGCCGTCTCGTGCCGGCCAAACAGGTATCTGCGCGGTCGTGAACGGATGGGGTATGAACGGTACGCTGACCGGCGACGACGTCGGCAAAACGGTCGTCGACGCGGCGGGCAAAGAACTCGGTATCGTCGCGAAAGTCGATGGCAACCGCGCCGCCGTCGATCCGAACCCGTCGGTCGCAGAGCACGTGTTCGCGTCGCTAGGGATCGAGGGCGAAGACGAGGAAGACTACGTCGTCACGGAGTCGATGCTCGAGTCAGTCGACGACGAGATCGTTCTTCAAGGAACGCTCTAAGCCGGCGAAACCGACGCCAGAACACCAACCGCAACTCGCTAATGAGAGCGGGTCCCATGACTGTGCATGAACGTCACGCCAGGACCGACGGCGGTGCCGCCAGCGGTCAGGGAAGCGATGGCCGAACCGCAGCCGAATCCGGACCTCGAAGCCGCGTTCGCGGAGCGCTACGACGACGTCTGTACGAAACTCGAGACGATCTACGACACGTCCCATGACGTCGTCGTCCCCGGTGGCGAGGGTATCCTTGGCCTCGAGGCGGCCATCGCATCGCTGGTCGCGCCCGGCGACCGCGTGCTCTGTCTTTCCAACGGACTCTACGGCGACGGCTTCGCGGACTTCGTCGAGTCGTACGACGGCGAGGCCGACCTCGTCTCCGTGGCCTACGACGAGTCGTACGACCTCGAAACAATCGCAGCGGCACTCGAGGCAGCCGACGCCGACGGCGAGCCGTACACGCTCGCGACGATGGTTCACTGCGAGACGCCGACGGGGACGCTCAACGACCTCGAGCCCGTCCTGGACCTGCTCGAGGACCACGACGTGGTGAGCGTCGTCGACGCGGTTTCCTCGCTCGGCGGCACGCCAGTGCCGACCGACCGAATCGATGTCTGTCTCGGGGCGTCCCAGAAGTGTTTCAGCGCGCCGCCGGGGTTGACGACGGCGGCGATCAGCGACCGCGCGTGGGAGGCGATGGAGGCCCGCGAGCCGCCATCGCTCTATACGAACTTCCTCCCGTGGCAGGACGTCTCCGACGGGTTTCCGTACACGCATCTGAGCGCGAACGTCGCCGCCCTCGACGTGGCGCTCGACCTGCTACTCGAGGAGGGCCTCGAGGACGTCTATGCGCGCCACGAGACGGCCGCCGAACGCTGTCGCGAGCGCGGCGCTGAGATGGGCCTCGAGTGCTATCCCGACCCCGAACGGCGTTCGCCGACCGTGACGGCGTTTCGGCTGCCGGGCGAGGCGAAACGGGTTCAACAGCGAGTCGCAGACGAGGAAAACGTCGTGCTCGCGACGGGCCTCGGCGACATGGCCGACGACATCCTTCGAGTCGGACACATGGGGTACAACGCCGACCTCGAGACGGTCGAGCGAGCGATGGACGCCCTCGAGGCCGTCCTCGAGTAACCCGCCACCGGGAAGCGGACGACCCGGACCGACGGTGACTTTTTACCGTTTTGTGAGACACGTACACACATGGCAAAAGAAGGGCAGATCGCGGTCGTCCACTACACCGCCCGGCTGGTCGACGGCCCCGAATCGGGGGCGATCGTCGACACAACGGACGTCGACGTCGCACAGCGAGAGGGGATCTATCACGACCACCGCGACTACAAACCGCTCGAGTTCCGGGTCGGCGACGGCGGCGTCGCCCCGGTGCTCGAAGACGTCGTGCAGGACCTCGAACCGGGTGAGACGCGGACGGAGATCGCCGACCCCGAACGGGCATTTGGCGAGTACGACGAGGACGACGTCCACGAACTCGAGCCCGACGCCGTCGAAGAGCTGGTCGGCGAGGTTCCCGAGGAAGGGAGTCTTGTGACGACCGACGACAACCGGACCGGCTGGGTAACGGCTGTCGACGACGACCGCGTGGTCCTCGATTTCAACCACGAACTGGCAGGCGAACGCCTCGAGGTGGAGATCAGGCTCCTCGACGTCTACGGGAAACCGGGCGACGACAGCGCGAAAACCTGGGAGAAAAAGTACGGCAAGCGCCAGTAGGTGCTACATCTCCACGGTCACGTCGACACCGTGTGGTTCGTAGGCGTTGAGACAGTATCCACCCATCTCGTAGGGGAAGCTGTCGTCTTCGATCGTGAGCTGTCCGTCCTCGATGTCCGAGATATCGCGCGGCTGGGTTCGGCCGTTTTCGTCGGTGGCTCGAGAGACGAGCGTGTAGTCGCCGCCTTCTTCGGGGTCCCACAGGTACCGGAACTGCCGCCAGGCGTAGGGACCGTTGTCCTCGCCGAAGAACTCCGCGCTCTCCCAGGTTTCGCCGCCGTCGGCGGAGATTTCGACCTCGGTGACCTCGTCATCGCCGGCCCAGGCGACACCGATAACCTCGATCATGCCGTCTTCGTCTCGCGGCGAGACGGTGTCGTCGATGCCGGGGTAGCCGATCAGCGACTTCACGAGTTGGTCGTAGATGTACGGCGGCACCTCCCGCTCGCCGCTTGCTTCCATGTCCATCTGGGTCTGGGTATCGAACTCGTCGATGGACTCGACGCGGATCGATTCCTGGCCCTCCGCGAGGATGCGGTAGGAGTTGTGCTGCCAGTGGAGATAGTTCTCGTAGTCGTCGGTCTCGTAGTCCTCCAAGAACAGGTCCTCATCGTCACCTATCATCATCCGCTCCATGACCTCGATCTCTGAGAGCCACTTGACGTTGTTATTGCCGTACCAGCCGGGAACGACGACGCGGACGGGGTGGCCGTGTTCGGCGGTCATCTCCTCGCCGTTCATCTCGTAGGCCAGGATGCAGTCTTCCATGACCTTCTGCATCGGGATCGAGCGGGCGAAGACGCGTTCGCCGTCGGGTGCGTCGTCCCCGGCGAACATGACCCACATGTCGTCACTGGTGTCGGCCCCGTACTCCTCCATGATCTCACTGAGCGGCGCGCCGGTCCACTCGGCGTTCCCGACCGCACCGTATATCCACGGGTTGCCGGCGATCTCCGGATCGAAGTACGACCGGCCATTGCCGGAACACTGCATGACGTGGGTGACCGTCTCCGTCGAAAACTCCTCGCGGAGCGCGTCGACCGAGATGTCGGCTTCCTCGTCGACCAGCCCACCGAGCGAGATCGTCCACTCTGTTTCGTCGATCCGCGGGGCCAGATAGTGATTCCGGATGTAGTGTTCTTCCGAGGGGGTGATGTACTCCGTGTACGTCTCCCGTTCGGCTGCCTCCCCGTTTTCCGGATCTGCCGAGTGGATCAACAGGCCCGGGAACTTCTCCTCTAAGTACTCCCGATCGCCGGGTTCGGGCTCGCCGCCGCCGTCGTCATCGTCTGTTTCATCCTCGTCGTCGGCTTCCTCCTCGCCAGCACAGCCGGCGAGCGCGACGGTCGCCGCAGCGCCGCTGGCCAGCATAAACCGTCGGCGGTCAAGAAACCGACGTCGACGGTCGTCTACGGTGGAGTCGTCGTCCTGTGCGTCTCGGGTTCGTTCGGTTGTATGTTCTGTTGACATTGTCACTCTTCGACGTGTATCTGACCAACCATTTGCGGGATGTGTGGCGTACAAACGTACACGTACTCCCCAGCGACCTCGAACGTGTGTTCGAACTCGGCCTCCTCTTCCATGACCGAATTGTGGTTTTCTCCCTCGTAGGAGGTAAACGGCTCAGCCCCCTCCGGGTTCTCACACTCGGTTGCTGCATCCGGATGCGACGTGACGTTGTGGCCGGCGCTATCGAAGTACCACCTCACGGTGTCGCCCACGGCGATCGTGAGTTCCTCGGGATCGAACTCCCAGTTTCCGTCCGGACCAGCGATGACCTCGTGTTCGTCCGACTGTTCGCCGTCGGGTTCACCGTCTCCATTGGAATCGTCATCCGAAGCGCCGTCATCCGAAGCATCAGTGTCGTTATCGAGACACCCCGAAAGTGCAATCCCACTGATGGCACCGGCGTATTTCAGATATCCCCGACGACTATGTGTCTCGTCAGCCATCTACATGATAGATGATGCCATTTGTCAAAACGACCGAGATAGGAGAAACATAATCCTGTAGATAACGTGAACCAGTATTGAAAATCGAATAAATAACCAATATTGGCTAGTATACGCGCTATTTTCTCCTGTATCTATTACAAAACGACTCCAGAGAGACAGTCGAGTTGCTGTGTCGGACTCGAGTCTCAGACGATCTGTTGGCTGTCAGTTTTCGGCGCGACCGCGAACTCGCACGCAGTCGCGCTGGGATACAGGGATTGCAAACCGTCTCATACGGTCTGCTGTACCGAGTTACCGGTGTGACCACAGGGCGGTCGCGGGTGCACCGGAAATGACTTACAGGAATCCGTCTCAGTCCAGTGACTGCTCGCGCCAGGTCGTCCAGTCGTACAGCCGCTCGAGTTCGCCGCCCTGCTGGCGGATCGCGACGGCGGTGTCGAACAGGAACGCGGCAACGAGCGTCGTCCCGACGATCCAGACGGCGTCGGCGAGTGCATCGTAGCCGGCGAGCGCGCCGGTCAGCAAGTCGACGAAGACGACGCCGGCGACACAGAGGATCGCCGGCAGCAGGTGGCGGGTGAGCGCGGCGAGCGTCGTTCCTTCGTGGACGCGAACGGTCTGGACGGCATAGAGGAGTGCCCACGCGGAAGTCAGTACCCAGCCGGCCGCGACGACCAGGTGCGTCCAGTCGGTCCCGACGAGGAACGTGCCCCACCACGCAGCGACGAAGACGGCGATGACGGCGTAATCGGCCCACGCAGGAAGGAGTCTCGAGCGGCCGGTGCCCGTCCGTTCGGCGTGGTACATCGCACGGATTCCCAGGGCAAAAAAGAGGATGAAGAACAACACGGCACCGTCGACGAACACGGCGAGCCAGTCGGCCTCGAGCAACAGCGTCCCGATGCCGGCGACGGCGTAGACGATCGCAGCGCCGATGCCGGCAAACAGGAACCACTGCGCCTCGGTCACGTCAGCCGTAAGGACGTCGTTGACGTAGACGAACGTGTAGTACAACAAGACGACCGCAGCGATGCCGATCGCGAGGTACGCGAACAACTGGCCGAGTACGACTGTCGTCTCGGGATCGCTCGCATCGAACGTGATCGACGGCGCGAAGGCGAACATGGTAGCCGGAACTGAAACTGGCACGAATAAAAGCGCACCCCCGAATTGCCGTGTTTCGGGAACGGAACAACACCACAGACGACGACAATATATTAGCCGCCGACACAGAATGCATCGCATGATGACGCCGACGGAACTCCGCGAGACGATCCCCGCACTCGAGGCCGGCACGTACCTGAACTGGGGCGCTGGCGGCCCGAGTCCACGATGTGTCGTCGAGGCAGCCGAATCGTGCCTCGAGGCCCACGAGTACGAGTCGCCAACGACCGGGGGGATGTACCCCGCCGCGTTCGACGTCTACGACGACGCACGGACCGCCGTCGCCGGCCTGCTCGGGGCCGAACCGACCGACATCGCCCTCACGGAGAGCACGACCGACGGGATCAACCGCGTCGCGACGGCGTTCGACTGGGACGAGACCGACGTCGTCGTCCGGACGGACCTCGAGCACTCCTCGGGTATCCTCCCGTGGCAACGCCTCGAGCGCGAGTACGGCGTCGAGGTCCGCGTCCTCGAGACCGAAGACGGTCGGCTCGATCTCGAGGACGTGAAGGCGGTGGCGAGCGAGGCGACGTTGTTCTGTCTCAGTTCGCTCACCTGGACCCACGGCACCCGGCTGCCGATCGCGGACGTCGTCGACGTCGCCCACGACGCCGGCGCGCTGGTTCTCGTCGATGCCGTCCAGGCCCCCGGGCAGGTGCCGGTCGACGTCGCCGAATGGGGGGCCGACTTCGTCGTCGGCTCGGGCCACAAGTGGCTCGTCGGCCCGTTCGGCTCCGGCTTCCTGTACGTTCGGCCGGGACTCGAGGCCGAGCGGGACCTCGTCCCCGCCGCGATCGGCTACCGGAGCGTCGTCGACGCGAATGCCCCCGAGTACCGCTACGAAGCCGGCGCTCGCCGGTTCGAGGTCGGGACGGCGAGTCCCGTCGCTCACGCCGGGCTGATCGAGGCGATTTCGCTGCTCGAGGAGGTTGGGCTCGAACGCGTCACGAGTCGAATCGAGACGCTCACCGGGCAGCTGAAAGCCGGCGTTCCCGACGAGCAGTTGCTGAGCCCGCGAGCGTACGAATCGGGGCTCGTGACGATCGCCGTCGACGAGCCGGCGGCGACCGTCGACCGACTCGCCGAGCAGGGGATCGTCGTCCGCACGCTGCCCGGTCCCGACGCGATCCGGGCGTCGGTCCACGCGTACAACACCCGCGAGGACGTCGAGACGCTGCTCGCGGCGCTCGAGATGGCCTGAGACAGCCTGCTGTACCGAGTTATCGCCGATCACCAGAGACGGGGTCCGGTGATCGGCGGGACGTGACGACAGCAGTCCGTATGAAACAGCTCCCGGTTGGTGGGAACAGTGGGGAAGCGGTAAGTTACTCTGCAGTGACGATACCGTATGTTCGAACGCATTCTCGTTCCAACCGACGGGAGCGGGCCGGCGAACGCGGCACTCGAGTACGCCGGAGAGATCGCCGCAGTAGAGAATCTAACCGTCCACATCGTACATGTGGTCGATCCGGACACGGATCCGACCGACGCCAGCGAGCAGCTTGCGGACAGTCGTGAGTGGGCAGGGGACGCCGACGCACCGGTCATTGACGAGGTACACACCGGCGAGCCGCGGGAGGCGATCCTCGAGTACGCCGCGACCCACGACGTCGATGCGATCGTTATGGGCACGCGGGGCCGACGCGGCGTCGGTCGACTCCTGCTTGGCAGCGTGACCGAGGCAGTCGTCCGCGATGCGCCCGTCCCCGTCCTCGTCGTTCGGGGTGCACCCGAAGTCAAACGGGAGTATCCCCTCGAGACGATCGTCGTCCCGATCGACGGCAGCAGCCACGCCGACGCCGCCTTCGAGGAGGCACTCGCGCTTGCGAGTGACAACGGGGCGACCGTCCACCTCCTTTCGGTCGTCGACGTCGCACCCGTCGGCATCGACGAAGGCAACGATTTCAGACTCGAGCAACTCGAACAGTACGCTCAGCAGGTCGTCGACGAGGGGGTACAGCAGGCCGAAGAGGTGGGTGTCGACGCAGTGGGGTCGGTCCAACACGGCTCGGCGCAGCAACGAATCCGAGAGTATACCGACGACGAGAACGCGGATCTGGTCGTCATGGGGACACACGGTCGCAGCGGGCTCGATCGGCTCCTCCTTGGTAGTGTCACGGAGCGTGTGTTGCGGACGGCGACAACGCCGGTGTTGACGGTCCGGGAACCCGACGAGGAGTGAGACGGGGTGCTGTCCCTGCGTCCCGGCGAGTTGCTCGAGACGCGGCGAGACAGAGCACTCGAGACGTCATCGATCGCAGGCGAACTCGTCAGTAGTGGTCGTCGTCGGTCGACTGCGAGGCTGTGGCTGCTTCGATCATCGTCTGTCGGTCCTCGAAGTACGCTGGCGCGTCGGTATCGGCTTCGAGACGGACCACCCGGTCTAACGCTTCGTCGGCGTCGTCGACCGACGACTGCAATTCCGCGGCGAGGTCGGTGTAGGCCGCGGCCAACTCCTGAAAGATCTGCATCCGCGTCTGTTTGGCCTCGACGAGCAGCTGTTTCTCCTTGACATCGCGCTCGAGGGCCTCGAGTGCGTCGATATCGGGGTCGCCGCTGTCCGGACCTGCCGGTGTCGACGGGCCGTCGGTTCCTTCGATTGTCGTGTGTGCCTCGAGTTGGCTTCGAAGGTCGGCCATCTCGGCGTCGATCTCGGAGAGCAAGTCGTCGGCTTCGGCCCGCATCGTCTCGACGCGCCCGGAGAGCAGTCCGGCCTGGGTCCGACAGTAGTCGACGAACTCGTCGACCGACAGCCCGGGGTCAGTGTCGTCGCTCATAGCACCCCATTGGAGCTTCCGGCCGAAGTCAGTTTGGTCCGGCTGGCAAGCAAAGCGGTCCGCAAACGGCCATACAGTGCTAGCATACACCGTGCTATTCGCCTTTCAGACTCGTTAAGTTCGTTGGGCCACTGATGCATCCACAATGAACCGAACAGTGAGTCCTCAACCGATGTCGCGACCTGCCACCACCGACTCATGAGCAAAGACTACATCGAGGTACGGGGTGCGGAGGAACACAACCTCAAGGATCTCGACGTCACGATCCCCCGCGAGGAGTTTACCGTCGTCACCGGCCTCTCGGGCTCCGGAAAGTCCTCGCTGGCGTTCGAGACGATCTACGCCGAGGGCCAGCGCAGATACATCGAGAGTCTCTCCGCCTACGCCCGCAACTTCCTCGGACAGATGGACAAACCGCAGGTCGAGACCGTCGAAGGGCTCTCGCCGGCGATTTCGATCGACCAGAAAAACGCCGCGAACAACCCCCGATCGACGGTGGGGACGGTAACGGAACTCCACGACTACCTCCGACTCCTCTACGCCCGCGTCGGCACTCCCCACTGTCCCGACTGTGGCCGCGAAGTCGGCGAGCAGTCGGCCCAGAACATGGTCGAACGCATCCTCGAACTCCCCGAGGGAACCAAAGCCAAACTCGCCGCCCCCGTCGTCCGCGACCAGAAAGGGGCCTTCGAGGACCTCTTCGATGAACTGGTCTCAGAGGGGTACGCCCGCGTCGAAGTCGACGGCGAGGAACACGACCTCACGCTCGAGGACCCCGACTTAGACGAGAACTTCGACCACACGATCGACGTCATCGTCGACCGCGTGAAGGTGAGCGTCGAGGATCGCCCGCGGATCATCGACAGCGTCGAGACGGCCCTCGAGGAAGCTGACGGCGTCATGAAGGTCATCCTCCCCGAGGCCTCCGAGGAGGTCGCCGCGGATCTGGGCGAGGAAGCCCGCCGAACGGGCGCGCTGGGCGACGAACGCGAGGACGACGACCGCTTCGTCGTCGAGTTCTCGAAGGATCTCGCCTGTACCCACTGCGGGATCGACGTCCCCGAAATCGAGACGCGCTCGTTTTCGTTTAATTCTCCTCACGGTGCCTGTCCGGAGTGTGAGGGCTTAGGCGAGACCAAGGAGGTCGACGAGGACCTCGTCATCCAGGACGCATCCAAGCCGCTGAAACACGTTTTCGAGCCCTGGAGCTACAACCGCTCGTACTACCAGACCCGGCTGGACGCCGTCGCGACGCATTTCGACATCCCGCTGTCGACACCCTTCGAGGAGATCGACGCGGACATCCAGCAGGCGTTTCTCTACGGCACGACCGACGAAGTCGTCTTCAAGCGACAGACGAAAAACGGCACCCGGCGCAAGCAAAAGCGCTTCGAGGGCGTCATTCCGAACTTAGAGCGGCGCTACCTCGAGACCGACTCGGACTCGACCCGCGAGCACATCGAGGACTATATGTCGGCCACGGAATGTCCGGCCTGTGATGGTACCCGTCTCAAGGCCGCGAGCCGGGCCGTACTCGTCGACGACACCTCGATCACGGCGATCAACGCGATGAGCATCGGCGACGCCTTAGCGCACTTCGAGTCGATGGAAGCGGACCTCACCGAGCGCGAGAAAGTGATCGCCGAGGAGATCTTAAAGGAGATTCGCTCGCGACTCAGCTTCATGTGTGAGGTTGGCCTCGAGTATCTCACGCTCGATCGAGAGGCCTCGACGCTCTCGGGCGGGGAGAGCCAGCGCATTCGGCTGGCGACACAAATCGGGTCCGGCCTCGTCGGCGTCCTCTATGTGCTCGACGAGCCCTCGATCGGGCTCCACCAGCGGGACAACGACCGACTGCTCGATACGCTCGAGGAACTGCGCGATATCGGCAACACCCTGATCGTCGTCGAACACGACGAGGAGACGATGCGTCGGGCGGACCAGGTCATCGATATGGGGCCCGGCCCCGGCAAGCGCGGCGGCGAGGTCGTCGCGAACGGCCCCGTCGAGGCGGTCAAGGGGACCGAGGGCTCAATCACCGGCGAGTATCTCTCCGGCCAGCGACAGATTCCGGTTCCAGACGAGCGACGCGACCCCGAGGGGGCGCTGACGATCCGCGGGGCCCGCCAGCACAATCTGGACGACGTCGACGTCGACATCCCGCTCGGAAACTTCACCGCGATCACCGGCGTCTCCGGCTCGGGCAAGTCCACGCTGATGCACGAAGTGCTCTACAAGGGGCTGGCCCGCGAGATGAACAACAATACGAGCGTGATTCCGGGCGACCACGACGCCCTCGAGGGACTCGAGGAGATCGAAACGGTGCGCCTGATCGACCAGTCGCCGATCGGTCGAACGCCCCGATCCAATCCGGCGACGTACACGAACGTCTTCGACTACATCCGGGACCTGTTCGCCTCGACGAAGCTCTCGAAACAACGCGGCTACGAGAAGGGACGGTTCTCGTTCAACGTCAAGGGCGGTCGCTGCGAGGAGTGTGGCGGGCAAGGGACCGTCAAGATCGAGATGAACTTCCTCTCGGACGTGTACGTCCCCTGTGAGGAGTGTGACGGCGCACGCTACAACGACGCCACGCTCGACGTTACCTACAAGGGCAAGACCATCGCGGACGTCCTCGAGATGGAAGTCGAGGAAGCATACGACTTTTTCGAGTCCTCGAGTCAGATTCGTCGTCGTCTGCAACTCCTCAAAGACGTCGGATTGGGCTACATGACGCTTGGCCAGCCCTCGACGACGCTGTCCGGTGGGGAGGCCCAGCGGGTCAAGCTGGCGGAGGAACTCGGGAAGAAGGATTCGGGCGAGACGCTCTACCTGCTCGACGAGCCGACGACTGGGCTCCACAGCGAGGACGAGCGCAAGCTGATCGACGTTCTCCACCGACTGACCGACAACGGCAACACCATCGTCGTCATCGAACACGAACTCGACCTGGTGAAAAACGCCGACCACGTCATCGACCTCGGCCCCGAAGGCGGCGAAAACGGCGGCGAAATCGTTGCGACCGGTACGCCGGAAGCGATCGCTCGCCTCGAGGACTCCCACACCGGCCGGTATCTGCGCGATCTGTTGCCAAAGGTGGATCTCGAGGGGCCACGCGGCGAGCGCGTCGAGCCTGTGACGGCACCGATGGACGACGACTGAGACGGACCGGCGTCGGTCAGTTCCGGTGCGATCGCGCCCCGTCCTGCGGCTGCGCCGGGAAATCGGTACAGCAGACCGATCAGCTCACTGCCGGTGGTCGGTAGCCAGCCAGTTCGTTCTCGACTCGTTGATCAGCATCGGCACGAGCACCCCGACGCCGATGAGGATCGCCAATCGAACGATCGGATTCCCCGTAAGATCCAGTGAAACGTACCAGAGGAAGAGGCCGAGCCCTGCAAACGCCGTCATAGTTCGTGTGCCTTTCTCACTCATAGCTGTTCTTTTACCCACGGCCGTTAATAACGTCGCGGGCTGCACTAGATAATCGTCGCTCGAGACGGCGGGCGTGTCGTCGGTTGCGAGTCGGGTCGCGTCTCGACAGCGCTGTCGACCGTGCGGGCGGCGATCCGAACCGTTAACGGCGGCCGACAGCCAACCCCAGCCCAATGACCAGTGGAAAGCGAATCGTCCGGCGCGGACTCGCCGGCGGCGGCCTCGTGACCCTTCTACTTGCGGCCAGTTTTCTCGTCCTCGGTGAGCCGACACAGCCGACGACGGTGGCGCTGATGGCGTGGCTCGTCGTCGTCGGCGCAGCGATGCTCGCCGCTGGCAACCGAGAGCGCGTCTCGATCGGCTCCGTGACCGTCAGCTGGCCCCGTGTCGCCGCAGTCGCGATCGCGCTGCTCGCGGTCGGCTGGACGACTATCAGCGCTGTGAGCCTGCTCGAGGGCGATGGCATCACCGGGCTGGGATCGCTCGAGGCCGTTCTCACCGCCATGGTGGTGGGCTACTTCGCTTGGTTCGCCCGCGAGTGCTGGGTCGGCGGCGCGCTGCTCGCAGCCGATACGTTCGCTGTTGACTGAGGCATCATATCTTATATTTTATATATAAGTACCCACACGAGACTGTCATCGGTCCGTGTTCGGCCATACAGCCAAGGCACCTGCGGGCCAATCGATACCTATGCAAGAGGACACCAACCATGAAGAGCGCGCGGAGTCGGAGCCGGAACCGGCACCAATCGCTGAGGATCCGACGGACTCGTTCGACCTCGAGCACCCGGAACACGTCGAGGTGGGTGTCACCCGCGGTGAGACTGACCTCGAGTTCGGGCCGCCGCGGGACTACCCCGACCGGGCAGATATCTCGGTTCGGCCCGAATCGGACGAGGGCAACCGGCTTGTCCTGAGCATCGACGCGATGGCTGGCGATCACGGAACAGGGCATGCCGACGTCGAACTGACGCCATCGGAGGCTCGGTCACTCCGCGATCGACTCGAGGAGACCGTCCGCTGGATGACCGAAGACGACGCCGTCGAGTCGAAAAACAAGCGAACAGACGACCGTTGAGCTACGCCGGACTCGGCGTCTCCGCTCGAGAGAGATACGACGCCAGATCCGACGTCGTCAGCATTCCGATGACACCCTCGTCCTCGTCGACGACAGGAGTGTGGTGGAAGCCGTGGTCGACCATCACGTCCGCGGCATCACGGATACCGTCCTGGGCCGTGACCGTAATCACGTCCGTGGTCATGTACGCCGAGACCGGCGTCTGATCTTTGGGCTTGCGTTCGGCCACGATCTGCACGAAATCAGTCGTCGTCAGAATGCCCTCGAGCTGGTTGTCCTCGTCGACGACCATCACCGAGCCGATATCCTTCTCGAGCATCAGTTTCCCGGCGTCTTCGACGAGCGTGTCCGGTGTGACCGTATGTACATCTGAGGACATGACTCGCGCAACGAAAATATCGTCCATGAATGATTGTTTGCATTAGACGTGATAAGAGTTATCAATGCGGCAGGGCCTCGAGCCGAGGGCCGCCGCAGGTTTAAATACGAACTCGGCCATACTGAGGGACAGATCAACTGATGGCGTCCCCTCCATCCCCGCTCGAGGGTACCTGCAAACTCCTTTCCGAGCCCGTGCCCAGCGACGCCCTTTTCGAGCGGATCGCGTCCGAATACGCCGCCCTCGCCAGCGAGTACGGCCCCCGGAACGTCCTCGTCCTGAAACGACACCCGGCGGGCCTCGAGTCGCTGACCGAGGCCCTCGCGAGTGTCGACGCGACGAACGGCTCGCCGCGATCGCCACGCGTCGAGTCGTTGCCCGAACACGCCTCGAAAGTGCTCGAGGAGTACGATCCGACGCTGGATCGCCTCGAGTACGAAGAACGGATCGAACTCATCTCGCTCGTGATCGACGGGGCCAGCCGCGACGTCCCCGACTACCTCGAGCGCGCGGCGAGCCACGAGAGCTTCGCCCGCGACGTCGGGCAACTGCTGCTCGAGGCGACCCGCCAGCGACTTCGCCTCGACGACCTCGAGGCCACCCCCCACGACTGTCTGGCCTTTCTCTATGCGATGAACGACCGGTTCCACGCCGAACTCGAGAATCGTGGCTACGTCGAGCGGGCGGATGTGATCCCCCGAACCGTCGACTTGCTCGAGGCGGACACCGACGGGCTACAGACCAGAGTGACCGACTCGATCGATGCCGTCCTCGCCGTCGAGTTCGAAGAGTACCGGCGGCTCGACCGGCGCTATCTCGGGGCGCTCACCCACGATGCGGAACTCGTCTGTCTGGGTGAGCGCCACGCCAGCGTCGAACGCACGCGCGTCGAACCCGGCCGCATCGAGGACCACGTCGACGGCAGTCTCGCGGTGGAGGTGCTCGAGACGGGACTCGAGAGTGCCGACGAGCGCATCGAGCCGCCACACCGGGCGATAACGCGGTTTCTGGCGACTGGAGCGTCACCGTCGGCAGCAAGCGCAGACGAAGCCACCGAGCAGGCACCGAGTCGGGCACGCCGAATCCGCGCTCGAACCGCCCGCGAGCAGGGCAAACGCGTCGCCACCGAGATCCAGGCGCTTCGGGACCGCCACGGCTGGACGTACGACGACGTTGCCGTCGCAGTGCCACGAATCGAACGGGTCCCCGAAACCAGAGCTCAGCTTCGCGAGGCTGGCGTCCCCACGGCGACGATCGGCACCCCCTCGCTCGCGGAGGATCCAGCCGTCAACGAACTGTACGCGTTCGTGACCCTACAGTGTGAACTCGAGCGTGGCTCCGGACGACGCGACCTGCTCGACGCGCCCCCGTCCGATCGAGACGCGGGCGATCCGCTCGACGTCTCGCTCGACCGACTGCAGGCTCGCGTCGAAGAGTTCCCGCCCGACCTGCTCGAGTCGTGTGCCGGCTCGAGCGTCTCCCGATCGCTCGAGCGGTGGCTCCACCGGACGGATCTGAAAGGCCGCATCGCCCGCGAGGAGGCGTGGGTCGACGCACGCGAACAGTACGAAGGCATCCGTCGAGTGCTCGAGATCGCCCGGTTCGTCGAGGAGACAGATCTCGTCGGTCCGGACTGGCAGGGGCTGCGACGGATGCTCCGGCGGACGATCCAGTACGACGCGCCCTACGTCCACGCGGTCGAGACGCAGCCGCCGACCGGCGGCGTCACGGTCTGTGCCGTCGACGATCTCAAGTACGACTCGCGGGAAGCCGTCTTCCTGCTCGACCTGATCGACGATAACTACCCCGGCGAGCAGTTTCTCACCCAGCTGTTTCCGACGGCGTGGCTGCGCGAGATGGCGACGTATCCGGCCGTCACCGATCCCCCTCGCGCTGAACTGACAGCGACGTTTTCCACCGTCGCGCCCGACAGCGTCGGCGACCCCTTCGAAACCTACCACGCCCAGCGCTCCCGGCGACGGCTCGCGCTCGCATCTCGAGCCGCCCAGACGCAGCTCTACTGCTGTTCGTACGAACGCGGCGCCGGCGGTCTGCGCCGAACGTACGACGAGTCTCGCTACCTGCATCTGGTCGACTCGACCCCCGGCCTCGAGCTCGCGGCCGTCGACAGCGACACGACGGCGGCGATCCACGGCGAGACGAACGCTCTCGAGGCGCTGCTCGCCCAACCCCACGGCGAACTCGAGCGAATCCTCCGGGAAGCGAGTACGGGTGGCGAGGCCGATCTCGGAACGACCGAGGAGCTGTTCGAGGAGATCGCGGTCGTCCTCGAGGATGGCGACATCGACGACGACCTCGCCGAGGCGGTGCGCTCGCAGTTCGAGTTCGCCGCCGGGGAGGTGGTTCGCAATGAGTGAGCACGCCCGCGACGACGAGGTCGACGCGACGGAACTCACGGTCGAGGGCCTCAAGACGTATCTCCACTGTCCGCGCCGGTACGAGTTCGCCCACGACCACGGCCTCGCCGGGAGTGACGACGACACTACGATCGACGACCGCGTTTCCCTCTTGCGGACGGCGATCTGTGACGGGCTTCGACGCGGCGACTTCGACCGTGAGGCCCTCGAAGACGCCATCAAAGCGCGACTCAAGGCGCTGTGGGACGGCCACGACGAGCCGTTTCACTCGCTAGCCCAGCGACGCCACGAACGGCGAGTGCTCGAGGCGACCGCGACAGCGTACGTCGACCGCGTCGGCGTCGACCACGCGGCCGGGATCGAACGACTGGCGTCGGAGGCGACCGAGGGAGCCGTGATCGGGCCGGGGCTTTCGCTCTCGAGTACAGTATCGGTTCCCGGAACGGACGAAACCGACGACACGACGGTGTCGATCGATTCGAGCGTCGACTACGTCTACGCCGATGGCTCCGCGGTCGTCGGTGTCCAATTCGTCCCGACGCTCAGATCGCTCGGCCTGCTGCGCTACCGATCGGAATGGGAAGGGGCCGTCGCCGAGCAGTTTACCGACCACTTCGACCCCGACGCGGACGTCTTCGAGCCGGCGTTCGTCGGCGCACTGTTCGAAACCGCCGTCGTCATCGACGGGCTTCGCAACCACTGTCGGCGGCTGGGCCTCGAGAACCGAACCTGCCGGTACGTCCGAATTCCACTCGCTGATCGCTCGCAGACGGCGGTCAACTGGGCTCGCAAAACAGTCGAGACGAGCCTCGACGTGGCGGATCTGACCGACGTCTACATCGACCACCATACATACGGCATGACACACGAACACCGTAACCGAACCGTCGACGATCGGCTGGCGACTGTCGCCGGCCGCCTGGCCACAGGCGCGTTCGATCCGACCGACCGCTGGGATTCGATTTCGAACCACGCCTGTCCGGACTGTTCGTACACGGTCTGCTGTCAGGAGTACATCGCCCAGGAGGTGCAGTTCGATGGGTAACAGTCCAATCGAGCGCGCGGTCGACGAACCGAAAGGGAACCAGCAGGCCGTCATCGACAGCCGGGCAGCCTGTACCTCCGTCGACGCCGGCGCGGGAACCGGGAAGACGACGACGATGCTCATGCGGATCGAGCACGCGATCGAACGCGGCGACGTCGATCCCGACGACATTCTGGTGTTGACGTTCGCAAACGAAGCCGCCGGCAGCATCCGTGACGCGGTCGCCGAACGCCTCGACCCCGAGGCCACCGCGGCGATCGACGTCTACACCTACCACTCGTTTTGTTACCGGCTGGTTCGGGAGTACGCCTACTATCTGGGCTACTCCCCCGAGTTCGACGTGATCACCGAACGCAAACGCCGGCGGATCGTCGGCCGGCTACTCGCCGAGAACGAGTACGACTTCGCGGCCGCGTCAGTGCGTGGCGACGGCTCACCCGAGGAGTTCGCCGCCGACGTCGACCGGTTCATCCAGTCGATGAGCCAGGAAGACATCACCCCCGACGAGCTACAGACACAGCTGCCAGCTGTCCGCACCCTCGAGCTCTGCAACGAGTTCGTCCTCCGACTCGAGCGACGAGCAAGCGCCGACCTCTCTTTTGACAACGAGTCGCTTCGATATTTCAACGAAGATCACCACCTCGAGGCGACCACCGAGTCACTGGTCGGCTACGGCAAACTCCTCGAGTTCTGTCGCGAACAGATCGCCGAAGCGCCGGCGACGTTCCGCGAAGACGCGGTCGTCCGCGACGTCGAGCGCTATCTCCGGGTGCTCCAGGGCTGTGTGACGAACACGATCGACGTGCTCGACCTCGAGGATCCGACGACCAAACAGCTGCCACGGGCGCTGTTCGGCAACGAAATTTGGCGGACGGCGACAACTCGGATCGAACAGAGCCCGTTCGGGCGGCTGAAACACTACATCGAGTTCCTGCGTCTCGCGCGCCACTACACTGACGTGTACGCCGACTATCACGACCACCTCGAGCGCGAGCGGACGCTCGATTTCGACGAACTGGTGCGAACGGCGACGGAACTGCTCGACGATCCCGCGATCGCCGACGAAATCACGAGCCAGTGGACCGACGTCTACTGCGACGAGTTCCAGGATACCGACGAGACGCAGTCCGCGCTCATCACCGAACTGACGGACGGCCCCGACCGACCCGACCTGCTCGCGATCGGTGACAAGGACCAGGCGATCTACGGCTGGCGTGGGACCGATCGGGAAGGTCTCGACAGGCTCGCCGACGCCTACGACGACCACGAGACGATCGAACTCGAACTCAACTTTCGCTCGCGACAGGAAATTCTCGATCTGACGAATCACTGTGAGTACGGCCCGCAGTCGACGAAGACACTGCGCGAAGACGGGCGCACACCCGGTGAGTACGGGACTGACGGCGAGGACAGCGCTGGAACGGAACGCCAGCCGCCGGATCGCGTGATTAAAATCGAAAGCGACGAGATCGACCGCTCGACGGCCGAACAGGTCGCGACGACCGTCTCGCGGCTGCTCAACGACGACGCAGAAAACGTCCCCCAGCGCACGCTCGAGGACATCGCGGTCATCGTGCGAACGAACCGCCACGCGCAGGCGGTCGCCGACGAACTGCGAGACCGCCAGATTCCCTACGAGATTTCGGGGTCGCCACGCGGCGAGATCCAGCCCGGAATCCAGACGCTGCTGTCGTACCTGCGTGTGCTCGTCGATTCCGATGCCGACGCCCACCTCCGGCGTGTACTGCTCTATCGGTATCGCCTCTCCGAGAACGACCTCGCAACCCTCCAGCGACGGGAGGGGACGCTGTACGATGTCGTGATGGCAATCGATCCAGCAACGCTCGAGTCTCCCGACCGCCTCGTGCGAGCGCGCTCGCACCTCCAGACGCTAGCAACGCTTCGGGACGTCTACCCACTCACTGGCTTTTTCAGCCGCTTTCGCGAACTGACGCGACTCGAGTGGTTCCTGACGAGCGAAGAGCGAGACGAACTCGAGCGCATCGAGCGCTTCGTGGAGGCGTACACCGCCGACTCGGTGATCCAGACGCTGACGCCGCGCTTTGTCGACGCCGTCAAGGGGATGCTCGAGGGCACCGGCACCGACCGGACACGGGGCACGCAGTCGACCGATTCGGTCGACGTGATGACGGTCCACCAGGCCAAAGGCCTCGAGTTCGACACCGTCCTCGTTCCGTACCTCTCCGACGAGGAGTGGTGTGTCGAGCGCGATTACGCCGAGCGCGCACAGTACCGGCTGCTCGCGGCGGCACTCGACGACGGGATCGACTCGCCGCTGTGTGCCGATCTCGCGACCGAGACGGTCGGCGAGGAGTGGCGCGTGTTACACGTCGCGCTCACCCGCGCCGAGAACCACCTGTTCGTCTTCGGCTCCGAGTACGACTACGATGGTGAGGAGGAGGAACTCGCGGCGTCGACCGCCGAGGCATGTCTGGCAAGCGAGATCGAGTGGTCAGTGACAGGCCAGCGGATGAACCTCTGGGCGTCGCTGCAAGCGAGTTTCGAGCGCGTACAGGACACCTATCCAGAAACTGTCGTCGACCGAACCGACGAAATCGCGCTGTCGGCCAGCCGCAGTCCGGGGACGATCACCTACTACGCCGGCTACGACGACCGCCAGCACGAACCCCTCGAGACGCGCGAGGCGATTCGGACGGTCCACAAACTCGGCCGGTTGCTGCGTGAGGGAACGTTGCTCCCAGCAGCCGACACGGCGAGTTTCGGGGGACTCGAGCGCGAACTCGAGGGGGTGACGCGATCGGTACCGAGCGGTCGCCGGGCGTCCGCGTTGACGACCGAGGCGGTTCGGTTCCCTGTCGAAACGCTCTCGAACGCGACCGAGCTGCCGGTCGCGATGCGCCACAGCTACACGGCGATGGAAACCCACGACACCTGTCCGCGAAAGCACTACCTCGATCACGTCGTGCGGGCGACCGACGATCCGCTGGCGTCGATGCCCGACGACGATCCGGTTGCCGGGACCGGGTCGCGGCTCGTCGGCACGCTCTTTCACGACGTCGCAGAGGAAGCCTTCTACCGGGAGTACC
The DNA here is from genome assembly GCF_900156475.1 of Natronorubrum thiooxidans. Taxonomy (GTDB): domain Archaea; phylum Halobacteriota; class Halobacteria; order Halobacteriales; family Natrialbaceae; genus Natronorubrum; species Natronorubrum thiooxidans. The sequence continues at coordinate 91,561 of NZ_FTNR01000012.1, read as the reverse complement.
GAACCATAGCGGAATGGCAGACAGCTGCCATCCGACAGCTGACCGCGCGTGATCTGCTCGAGCACCGCGAGGCCGTGTTGGCCTGCATCAGGCGCTACTTCGAGGCGAGTGCACCCGCGTTCGACGCGCCGGTCGCCGACTGGGAGCAAGTCGCTGCAGAGCTCCCCTTCACGCTCGAGGGGATCGACGGCGTCACCGGCAGCCTCGTGGGCTACATCGACTCGATCCGGCGGACGCCCGACGGCGACCTCGCCGTCCTCGATTACAAGGCGACGGCCGAGCGGATCGAGCCCGCCGACGCCACCCAGCTGGCGCTGTACGCCCGCGCCTGCGAGCAACGCTTCGACGAACCGATCTCGGTCGTCGGCTACGTCTACGTCGGCGACGTCGATGGGCCGCGCGTCGACCTCATCGACCCCGACGACCTCCCGCCGTGGTCGGTCGTCCGCGAGACGCTCACGGCAGTCGACGACCCCTCGCTCGAGGAGACGACACCGGGCGAGCACTGCCGACACTGCCCGCATCGGTCGCTTGGCTGTGCGCCAGAGGAGTACACCGACCTGCGGGTCTCGAGCGACGACTGACCGCACTCGAGAGCGAACACCCTTATCCCACCGCGAGCGAACGCTGGGATATGCGCGAGACGACGCTGTGTTTTCCGATGCGGGAGGGACGCGACGGTGAGACGGAGGTGCTCTTGATCGAGAAGCGACGCGGCCTCGGCGAGGGGTGGTACAATGGCCCCGGCGGGAAACTCGAGGCCGGCGAAACCCCACGCGAGTGTGCCGTCCGCGAGACGCACGAGGAGGTCGGCCTCGAGGTCGAACCCAGTGCACTCGAGAAAGCGGGCGAACTCACCTTCTTGCTCGACGGCGAGGGACACACGTTCTGTCACGTCTACCGCACGCGGTCGGTTGCAGGCGAGCCGACCGCCTCGGAGGAAGCGTATCCCGAGTGGGTCGCGATCGACGAGGTTCCCTACGAGCAGATGTGGGACGACGACCACCTCTGGCTGCCGGGCGTCCTCGAGGGCGAGACGGTCGTCGGCAAGTTCCGCTTCGAGGGCGGGCAACCGCTGGACGAGGCCGAATTCGTCGGGCACGACCTCGAGTGGGGTGTCTCGTTTGCAGCCGATCGAAAATAGAAGAGATAGTTATAAATAATATTATTCTCTACAGTAGTGTCAACTAATGATAGACATGTTCGAAATGATGAGTGGGATACTCAATGCCCTCACATATATTGGAGCCGTTGGTGGCCTCACGTATATTGCTGACCGAATGGGAATATCGCTCCGCATTTCGGACGAAAAGTAGTGTATCAGAACAGACCGCTGTCGAAGCGTTAGGGTTTGAGCACGACTTTCCCGGAGCTCTTGCGATCCTCGATATACTGGTGGGCCTCGGCTGCGTCCTCGAGCGCGAACGACTCGCCGACGATGACCTCGAGATCGCCGTTCGTCAGCCCCTCGGTGAGTTCGGGGACGGCTTTCATGATCCGACTCGGGTCGTGGGTGGCGGCCTGACCGAGGTGGAAGCCTGAAACGGACTTGTTCTCGAACAGCAGGCGGCGGTTCTCGGCTGCGGCTGGAACGCCGCTGGCGACGCCGTAGGTGACCATCCGGCCGAAGTGGGCCATCGCGTCAAGGCTGCGCTCGAAGACGTCGTCGCCGACGCTCTCTAAGACGAGGTCGACGCCCTCGCCGTCTGTTTCGTCGTCGACGACCTCGCGGAAGTCGGTCTCGGTGTAGTTGATCGGATGGTCACAGCCCAACTCGGCGGCGAGGTCGAGCTTTTCTTGGGTGCTCGCGGTGCCGAAGACCTCCGCGCCGTGGTTCGAGGCGAGCTGGACCGCGGCCGTGCCAACGCCGCCTGCGGCGGCCTGAATCAGGACCGATTCGCCTTCCTCGAGGCCGCCCCACTCGAACAGACAGCTGTGGGCGGTGAGAAACTGGACGGGGAAGCCGGCGGCTTCCTCGAAGCGCATCCCCTCCGGAATCGGGAAGAGCATCTGTGCGTTCGCGGTCGCGTACTCGGCGTAGCCGCCGCCGTTGAGCATCGCGACGACGCGGTCGCCCTCGTCCAGGTCGACACCCTCGCCGGTCGCGTCGATCGTGCCCGCAGCCTCCATGCCGGGATGATACGGTGCGTCGGGACCGCCAGGATAGACGCCGCGGCGTTGCATGATGTCCGCGAAGTTGATCCCGGCTGCTTCGACCTCGATGCGGACCTCGCCGGCTCCCGGCTCCGGCAGGTCGGCGTCGATGACTTCGAGTTGATCGCTATCGCCGTAGTCGGCTACCTGGATTGCTTTCATACACGCTTCTGTGTACCCAGCCCCATAAACCTCCGAGAACCGGAATGAACAGACGGGCCGTTGCTCGCCTCGTTTTCAGGGTGGATCTGCCTTCGCATGGTTTAAGCCCGCGCTGACTGCATATCGACTCAATGAGCGACGAGAGTCAAGAACTCGGGATTACCGAGTCGAAATCGCACAAGCCCGGCGAGTGGTACGCCGAAGTCGTCCAGAAGGCAGGTCTCGCGGATTACGCCCCGATGGGTGGCTTCATCGTCACGAAACCGCGCGGCTACGCGCTGTGGGAAGGCATTCAGGACGCCCTCGACAGCCAGTTCAAACAGACCGGCGTCGACAACGTCTACTTCCCGATGTTCATCCCCGAGAGCTTTCTCGAGCGCGAGAAAGACATCGTCGAAGGCTTCGACCCCGAGGTCGCGTGGGTGACCCACGGCGGCCACGACGAACTCGAGGAGCGCCTCGCCGTCCGACCGACCAGCGAGTCGATCATCGCGCCCTTTATGGCCGACTGGACCCGCAGCCACCGCGACCTGCCGCTGCGGCTCAACCAGTGGTGTTCGGTCGTTCGATGGGAGGCGACGGAGACGAAGCCGTTCTTCCGGACGAAGGAGTTCATGTGGCAGGAGGGTCACACCGCCCACGCAAGCAATGAAGGCGCGTGGGAGGAGGTCTGGACCCGCCTCGGCCAGTACGAGAACCTCTACGAAGACGTGCTGGCGATCCCGGTCCTGCGCGGTAAGAAGCCCGAACACGACAAGTTCCCCGGAGCCGACACCACGACGACCGTCGAGGCACTGATGCCCGACGGCAAGTCCGTCCAGGGGGCGACGAGCCACAATCTCGGCCAGAGCTTCGCCGAGGCGTTCGACATCACGTTCGCCGACGAGGACGAGGACGAGCGGACGGCCTACACCACCTCGTGGGGGCTGTCCTGGCGCGCGATCGGCGCGCTTATCATGACCCACTCCGACGATCAGGGGCTCGTGCTCCCGCCGACGATCGCGCCCACGCAGGTCGTCATCGTCCCCATCTGGCAGGAGGACACGAAAGACGACGTCCTCGAGTACTCGCAGGACATCGCCGACGAACTCGAGGCGGCCGGATTCCGCGTCGAACTCGACGACCGCGACGAGCGCAACCCCGGCTTCAAGTTCAACGAACACGAGCTAAACGGCGTGCCACTGCGCCTCGAGATCGGCCCCTACGAGGTCGAAGACGAGGAAGTCACGTTGGTCCACCGGCCGGACAACGAGGAGTCCGTCGCGGATCGGGACGGAATCGTCGAGAGCGTCGACGAGCATCTGGACGAGGTCTTCGACAAACTGTACGACGCGGCCGAAGCAAACCTCGAGGAGAACGTCCGCGAAGCGTACAGTCCGGAAGAGATCCTCGGCACGATCGGCAAACACGGCGGCTACGTGAAGACGTCGTGGTGTGGCGACGAGGCCTGCGAGGAGGCGATCAAAGAGAAGATCGCCGCCGAAATCGTCATGCAGCCACTCGAGGACGAAGGCGGGACCACGGCCGGCGAGGTTCCCGAACCCGATCACGACGAGTGTGGCGTCTGTGGCGACCCCGCAGACGAGATTGCGTACTTCGCGAAGTCCTACTGAGACTGTCAACTGGACATCGAAGGCAGGATTCGCTGTTCGGTGTCCCGGACCACATATATCTCCTCTCTAATAGAAATCCACGTATCCAACGGGACCTCGAGCGACCGATCCCTCGTGATCGAAGCCGGAAAACCGAACGACTGCGGTCGCACTCACAGCAGTTTCAACCCGGCAGAGTTCATGATAGTTAGTTACAGACAGACCTAACTCTTTAACCACATCTTGCTTATAGATGGCAAGATAACGAACAGCCGTGGTGTTCACTCTGGTGGGTGAGCACTACGTGCCTCTGACACTTCTGCCCACACCGGGCAGTCATTTCCGTTTGACGAAGCAGTGGGGCCGTCTCGCAGGTTGTGAGCCGAGTTCTATCGAAAGCAGATCGCTCGAGCAACCATCCGGGGTGTGGTATATTATTATCTTTCATGTAAAACAATACACCTTATATACGATTATATGTGTCTATAATACACTTAGTCATTATGGGTCAGCCTCTTATACCAGTTGTCGCTATCTGTGGGTATGTCACAGCCACACACGTCTGCAGAGCATTCGCGGGGGCTCGCAGACCCTGCCGACGAGCGGTCGAACTGCGGTGTCGGCGTCGTCATGGATCTTGATGGGAACAGGGGCCACGACGTCGTCGCCGATGGACTCGAACTGCTCGTCAATCTCGAGCATCGCGGGACGACCGGCGCGGAGAAAAACACCGGTGACGGCGCGGGGATTATGCTCCAGATGCCCGATTCGTTCTTCGACGGCGTTCTCGAGGCCGATCTTCCGGACACCTACGCCGTCGGTTCGATCTTTTTCCCACAGGACGAGACGGCACGTGAGGCACTGATCTCGATCATCGAGGATTCGCTCGAGACCTACAACCTCGAGGCCCTCGAGTGGCGCGACGTGCCGACGAACAACGCGGACCTCGGCCAGACAGCCGTCGACGCCGAACCCGACGTCTGGCAGGTCGTCGTGACGCCGACCGACGACATCGCCGGCGACGCGTTCGACCGACGACTCTACGTCGCCCGACGCGCGTTCGAGAACGCCGTTGAAGCCACCGATGTCGAGAACGCTGAGCGCTTCTACGTCTGCTCGCTCGATTCGGAGACGCTCGTCTATAAGGGCCTACTCAAAGGCGAGCAGGTCGCGTCTTACTACCCCGATCTCACTGACTCCCGGATGGAATCGACGTTCGCGATGGTCCACGAGCGGTTCTCGACGAACACGCTCGGCGCGTGGCATCTCGCCCACCCCTACCGGAACATCATCCACAACGGCGAGTTCAACACCATTCAGGGCAACATCAACTGGATGCGCGCCCGCGAGACCGACCTCGAGAGCGAGGTCTTAGCGGATCTCGAGGCGGTCAAGCCGATCATCGACGATCCCGATCAATCGGACACGGCAAGCGTCGACAACGCGGTCGAACTGCTGATGCAGGACGGCCGGGACCTCGCACACGCTCTCCGGATGCTCGTCCCAGAAGCCTGGCGGGGCGACGAGTCGATGGACCAGGACCGCAAAGACTGGTACGACTTCCACGCCTCGCTGGTCGAGCCGTGGGACGGCCCCGCACTCGTCGCGGCGACCGACGGCGAACGCGTCGGCGCAGTGTTGGACCGCAACGGGCTGCGTCCGTGTCGGTACGACGTCACGACCGACAACCGCCTAATCATGGCCAGCGAGGCTGGCGCACTCGAGACCGAGCCGTCGAAGATCAAGGAGCGAGGGCGGCTCAAGCCCGGCCAGCTGTTCCTCGCCGATCCGAACGAGGGACGCGTCATTCCGGACGACGAGGTCTTCGAGGACCTCACCGACGACCGCTACGGCGAGTGGGTCGACCAGGAACAGGTTCGACTCGGCGATATCCGGACGACCGACGACAGCACGCCTCGCCAGTCGGTCTCGAACCTCCGAGATCACCAGGCCGCCTTCGGCTACACCCACGACGAACTCGACAACATGATCGAGCCGATGATGCAACACGGGAAAGACCCCGTCGGCTCGATGGGCGACGACACGCCGCTGTCGGTGCTCACCGAGTTCAACCGGCCGCTGTTTTCGTACTTCAAACAGCTGTTCGCACAGGTCACCAACCCGCCGCTTGACTACATTCGTGAGGAGCTGGTGACGTCGATGGAGAGCAGACTTGGTTTCCAGCGGAACCTGCTTTCCGAATCGCCCGCACACGCCCGCCAGCTCGTACTCGACTCGCCGATTCTGACCGACGGCGATCTCGAGTCGATCCGTGACTGTTCGACAAACGGTATCACGGCCGCGACGGTCGACATCACCTACGAACCGACGAGCGAGGAGCCGGGAGAAGATCTTGAGGCGGCGATCGAACGCGTTCGCGAGGACGCCGTCGACGCGATCGACGCGGGCCACGACGTGCTCGTCCTCTCCGACCGGAACGTCGACGAGGATCGGATGGCGATTCCGAGTCTGCTCGCGACCGGTGGCGTCCACCACCATCTCGTGCGAAACGGCCTGCGCAACCACGTCGGCCTCGTCGTCGAGTCCGCCGATCCGCGCACCGTCCATCACTTCGCGACGCTGGTCGGCTACGGTGCCGGCGCGGTCAACCCGTACCTGGCCTACCAGACCATCGACGACATCACGGCCGGTGCTGACGGCGCGGACACCGACACTGCCATCGACGCCTACGTCGGCGCGGTCGAAGACGGCCTGCTGAAGATCATGGCCAAGATGGGGATCTCGACGGTCGAGAGCTACCAGGGCGCCCAGATCTTCGAGGCCGTCGGTCTCGATTCGACCCTCGTCGACGAGTACTTCGACGGCACCGAGAACCGCACCGAAGGGATCGGCCTCGCCGAGATCGAAGAAGACCTCCGCGAGCGCCACGCCACCGCCTTCGACGGCGAGGAACCGGACCTCGATCGTCACGGCGAGTTCGAACACCGCTCGAGCGGGATCCACCACCAGTGGAACCCGGACACGGTCGGCACGCTCCAGCAGGCCGTCCGCTCGAACGACTACGAGCGCTACGGTGAGTTCGCCGCACAGATCAACGACCAGCAACAGAACCTCCAGACCCTGCGCGGCTTACTCGAGTTCGACTCGCATCGCGACCCGGTCCCGCTCGAGGACGTCGAGCCGATCAAGGACATCGTCCAGCGGTTTTCGACGGCAGCGATGTCGCTTGGGAGCCTGTCGCCGGAGGCCCACGAGAACAACTCGATCGCGATGAACCGCATCGGCGGCAAGTCGAATTCGGGCGAAGGCGGCGAGCCGCCGGAACGCTTCGGCACCGAAAAGGAGTGTAACGTCAAGCAGGTTGCTTCGGGCCGGTTCGGCGTCACCTCGACGTATCTCTCTTCCGCCGACGAGTTGCAGATCAAGATGGCACAGGGCTCGAAGCCGGGCGAGGGCGGTCACCTCCCCGGCGAGAAGGTCAACGAGATGATCGCCCACGTGCGCAAGTCGACGCCGGGTGTCGGTCTCATCTCGCCACCGCCGCTACACGACATCTACTCGATCGAGGACCTGAAACAGCTTATCTTCGATCTCAAGGCGGCAAACGAGGCGGCAGACATCAACGTCAAACTCGTCTCCGAGGCTGGCATCGGCACGGTCGCAGCGGGTGTCGCGAAGGCAAACGCCGACGTGGTCCACATCTCGGGTCACTCCGGCGGCACCGGTGCCTCGCCCCGAACCTCGATCAAAAGCGCCGGCCTCCCCTGGGAGCTCGGTCTCGCCGAAGCGAACCAGATGCTCTGTGCGACCGGGCTACGCGACCGCATTCGCGTCTCCGCCGACGGCGGGATGAAAACCGGCCGTGACGTCGCCGTCGCCGCCTTGCTCGGTGCCGAGGAGTACGTCTTCGGCACTGCTAGCCTCGTCACCTCGGGCTGTGTGATGGCCCGGCAGTGTCACAACAACACCTGTCCGGTCGGCGTCGCGACCCAGCGCGAGGACCTGCGCAAGCGCTTCCCCGGCGAACCGGAACACGTCATCAACTACATGACGTTCATCGCCCAGGAACTGCGCGAACTTATGGCCGAACTCGGATTCGAGACGATCGACGAGATGATCGGCCATGTCGACGTCCTCGCCCAGCGCGACGACGTCGAGCACCCGAAAGCCCGCCGCGTCGACCTCTCGGGGGTGCTTGCCGAACCAGACGGCGACGTTCGGCGCAAGATCCGCGAGCAAGACCACGAACTCGAGGCCCAACTCGACCGCGACCTCATCGAGGCCGCCGCCGATGCGATCGAAACCGAGGAGCCAGTCATGCTCTCGAGCAGCGTCACGAACGTCGACCGCACCGTCGGCGCGATGCTCTCGAATCGCATCACCAGCCGCTACGGCGAGCCCGGCCTCCCCGAAGATACGATCTCGATCGATCTCGAGGGGACGGCTGGCCAGAGCTTCGGGGCGTTCCTCGCGAGCGGCGTCTCGATGCACTTAGACGGCAGCGCCAACGACTACGTCGGCAAGGGACTCTCGGGCGGGAAGCTCACCATCCGGACGCCCGAAACGGCCGCCTACGATCCAACCGAGAATATCGCGATCGGCAACGTCGCGCTCTACGGCGCGACCGACGGCCAACTGTACGTCAACGGCGTCGCTGGGGAACGCTTCGCCGTCCGCAACTCCGGCGCGAAAGCCGTCGTCGAGGGCGTCGGCGACCACGGCTGTGAGTACATGACCGGTGGCGTCGTCGCCGTGCTCGGCGAGACGGGCACGAACTTCGCCGCGGGGATGTCCGGCGGCGTCGCCTACGTCTACGACCCCGACGACGAGTTCGCCGACCGCGCCAACACCGGGATGGTCTCGCTGCACGAAGACCTCGAGGATCGAGACGAGGAGATGCTGCGACGACTCATCGAGAACCACGTCGCTTACACCGGCTCCGAGCGGGGCGAACACCTGCTCGAAAACTGGGAGCGTGCACTCGAGGCCTTCGTCAAAATCATGCCCGACGCCTACCACGAGGCGATCACCGAGCAGGGTAGCGACGACGTCCGCACCGAACTGCCCGGCGTGCCCGAGACCGAACTCGAGGCCGAGTCGGCCAGTGTCGCCACGAGCGACGACTGACCGGGTCGACGCGTAACGTCGGTCACCTCTTGCAATAAATCACGTGAGAACAGCTCTTTTCGTGCAGTCGAGTAGGTCGGATCAGTCCGCGAGTTCTTCGTCCGGAATGGATCGGGGTTCTTCGGCGGTCACCTGATTCGACTGGACCTTCCCGACCAGGACGGCCCCGATGTAGATCGCGACGGCGACGAGGACGATCGTCCCGCCGGCCGTCGCCTCATACTGGTACGACAGTGTGATCCCGACGAGCACCGCGATCTGTGCCAGGACGACGGAGGCCAATAGCGCCTCTCTGAAGCTCCGTGCGAACTGCGCAGCGCCGGCGACCGGGACGACCAGCATCGCGGCGACGAGAATTACGCCCATGATCTGCATCGCCCCGACGACGACCATGGCGGTGAGCATCGCCATCACCCGGTTGTACCAGGGGACGCGAAGCCCGGCGACTCGAGCGGCCGTCTCGTCGAACGTCACGTACAGGAGCTGTTTGTAGGTGAGCGAGACGACCAGCGTGACGACCACGAACAGGACGACCAAGAGAATCGCGTTCTCCCGGGAGACAGTCGCGAGGTTTCCGAACAGGTACTGGTTGATCCCGACCGCGAGCCCGCCTGTATTGAGGCTGATCAGCACGGCCCCGAGGGCGAACCCAGTCGAGAGGACGATCGCCATCGAGACGTCGTTATAGGCGTCCGTCACCTCCGAGATCAGTTCGATCGCGAGCGATGCGATCATCGCCACGACGACAGCCGTAACGTACGGCGAGATGCCGGTCCCGAACGTCGCGTTGACGAACAGGCCGACCGCGACGCCGGCGAAGGCGGTGTGGGCGAGGGCGTCGCCGATGAGCGCGAGCTGTCGGTGTACCAGGAAGGTCCCGATCAGCGGTGCCATGACGGCGATAAGACTGCCGACGAGGAACGCGTGGTGCATGAACACGTAGTCGAGCATCCCGATACCGAACGTCTCGCCGATCCAGCCGAGCGCGTCGCTCCAGCGATCGATCAGCCAGTCGAGTGCGCCATAGAGGACGCCCAACACAACGGTAACGAGCAACGCGCCAGTCACGACAGCACCACCCCGTCATCGCGGCGCACGTTCGTCCCGTAGGCACGGTCGAGCGCGTCGCTATCGGCGAACGCCACCGGGTCGCCGTCGAAGTAGAGCGCTCGATTGAGACAGATCACCCGCGAGGTGTGCTCGAGGACGGCCCCGATGTCGTGTTCGACCAGCAAGATGGTCATCCCGTCGTCGTTGAGGTCCGTGAGCAGGTCGAAGAAGGCGTCGACGGACTCCGCGTCGACGCCGACCGTCGGCTCGTCGAGCACGAGCAGTTCGGCCTCGCCGGCGAGGGCGCGAGCGATGTACGCACGCTGGCGCTGGCCGCCGGACAGTTGCGTGATCTTCCGGTCGGCGAGGTGGTCGATGCCAACGGTTCGAAGCGCCTGCCGGGCCCGGTCGCGGTCGTCGCTCGTGATGCGGCCGAAGCCCGCGTGGGGGAATCGGCCCATCAGGACGACTTCCGCGACTGTGATCGGCATTCGCTTCGTGTTTTCGGTGACGTCCTGGGCGACGTAGCCCACCTTCTCGCGCTCGGCGAACGCACGCGCGGGGTGGCCGAGCAGTTCGACCTGGCCCTCGTCGGGCTCGTGCAGTCCGAGTATCAGTCGCAATAGCGTACTCTTTCCGGAGCCGTTGGGGCCGATCATGCCGACGTACTCGCCGCGCTCGACGGTGAGCGAAATGTCCTCGACGACCGGACTCGCCGTGTAGCCGAACGAGACGTCCTCGACGTCGACGATGGGGTCCGCTCCAGTGCTACGATTGTGGGTTGGTTCTGGGGTCATAGTGGTCTCACGGCTCGAAGTTCTGACCGTAGTCCTCGAAGGTTACTTCGTCAGGCGAGGCAGCGCCTGCGAGCAGACGGAACGTCGGCATGTTGACGTTGCGTGCGATGTCGAAGTAGCCCCAGCCGCGCTCGGCCCACGATTCGGCCGTCCCGGCGTACGGCGTCACCGGATAGTACGCCTCGACGTCCGTCTGCTCGAGCAGCTGTTGTGCAGGCCGAATCGGTTCGAAGACCGCGGCACCGATATGCTGGATGTCGTTGTCCGCGATCGTCTCCTGTGCGCGTTGCATATCCGCCGGGCGCACGTCGTCGTTGGCCGCGAGGTTGACGACAAGCGGTTCGATCGTCACGTCGTATCGATTGGCCACGTACTCGAAGGCGTTGTGTGCGGCCAAAAAGAGGACGTCACGCTCGGCCGCATCGAAAATCGCCTGCCACTCCTCGTCGAGTGTCTCGAGTTCCGACTTGACTTCGTCGGCGTGTTCGGTGAACGTGTCCTCGTGGTCCGGCGCGACTTCGGCCAGTCCGTCAGCGATGTTGTCGACCGACGTCATGGCCAGTTCGGGGTCGAGCCAGAAGTGAGGGTCCTTCGCGTCCCCGACTGCCTCATCGTCGTCGAGGCTGTCGGCGAGATCGATCAGGTCGACTCCCTCGCGGACGTTGATCAGCTGTGTTTCCTGAGTTTCGTTTTGGAGGGTGTCGATCGCTCGATCGGCCCACGGCTGGAAGTCGGGGCCGACGTGGAGGAACGCATCCGCGTCAGTGATATCCCGCTGGATCGATGGATCCGGCTCCCAGCCGTGGCCGTGCATTCCCGTGGGAACGAGGTTCTCGACCGAAACTGGCGTCTCCGCGGCGATCTGTCTCGCAAAATCATAGAACGTAAAGAACGACGCGACGGAAACGGTCCCGCCGTCGCCGTCGTCCGAGTCACCGAGACAGCCGGCCAGTCCAGCGACTGCGGTACCACCAACTGCCGATACGACGCGTCGACGCGACCAGCGATCGTTGCAGGAAGGGGAATCCTTCGTCAGATCGTTGCAGGAAGGGGAATCCTTCGTCATGGAAGGAACTGATGTGGCAACACATATAGTTGTTTCCATCTATATAATAGATTAGTCGTATCTAAATCAGCGCTTGGCAGTAGAGATAACGGGACGTGGTCGAACGGTTGCCTCTTGGCACTATCCAACGACTGTATTGAACGCAACGCAAAACAGATAGCTTCCGTCCGAAAACAGCGGAGAGATACGCGGATACAGGAGCTCAATTGCCGGCCGACAGTTACGATGACTGACCACGCAAACACGGCGAAGAACCGTAACCACAGACCGGCTTCCGCTGTTTACCGGGACTTTCCTGGCACGATCTGACCCGGTAACAGTAACCGTCAACGTCGTTGGTTCGGTTTCGTTGTCTGATCACCTCACCTACGTCTTTTCTCTATACTAACTTAATATTTAGCCTCATCTAATCTTGTCGTCTGTGTCGGATTGCTGTCTCGATCAGAAAACCTCAATCATCGAGTAATTCCCTCGAGAAACGGTCCCAACAAATCGGCGTTCGTGCGCTCGTCCCAACCGATGTGTGGCAGTCGGTTACTCCCTGCCGAGCGTGTGGAACTCGTCGTTCGGCCGCATCTCCGCGAACATCGCGAGTCGGTTGCTCAGGTTGTAGAAGGCCGTGACGGCCGCGATATCCCAGATCGCCTCCTCGCTGAACCCGGCCTCGCGCAGCGCCTCGAGGTCGGCCGGTTCGACCTCGGTCGGGTGCTCGGTCAGTGTCACGGCGACGTCGAGCATCGTCCGGTGGGCATCGTTGATATCGGCCGTTCGGTAGTTGGCGACCAGTTGGTCGGCCAGCCGGGGGTCGTCGGCGTAGATCCGGACCAGCGCTCCGTGGGCCACGTTGCAGTAGTAACAGTGGTTGACGCCGGAGACGGCGACGACGATCATCTCGATCTCCTCGCGCTCTAGGGCAGCGTCCTCGACGAGGGCGTCGTGATACTGGAAAAAGGCGCGGAAGTGGGAGGGTTTGTACGCCATCGCCGAGAACACGTTCGGCGTGAAGCCGGCGCGGTCGGTCTCCTCCTCGATTCGATCCTGCAGATCATCGGGCAGGTCGTCGAACGCCGGAACGGGGAATCGGTCCATCGCGTCGGTGCTGAGTTCTGGGTCGGTATCGGATGCCGAATCACTCATGGCTACCGATTCACACGCATCCGTAATAACTCAGGGGTTCGTTTTCACTCCGCCTCATCGACGACACCGCCGGCGTCGACGGCCGCCTCGCAGACGGCGTCTTCGCCCGGTGACTCGAGCAGGTGTGCCTCACAGCCACAGTCCGACGCCCCGAAGTCGGGGACGTGGTCGCCGGGAAGTGAGGCTGCCAGTTCACATTCTCGATCCGCGTCGGGAAACCTGATCACTGACTCGAGGGTCGTCTCCGAGTGGCCGAGCAGATAATCGATATGCCAGTGGCAAGTCTCGCGCTCACCGGCGGCGAGTTCGCGGTGGCGATCGACGCGAGCGAACCCGCCCGGGCCGAAGGCGCTGCCGACGTACGCGTAGGTTCCGGCAGTGAACTCGCGGGGACCTAGTGCGCCGACGTCGATAGTCGTCGCTCGAGGCACGTCGATGACGAGAACGTAGGTACCGCCCATACTGGCTGTCGGATACGAACCGAAAAAACTGGCCTGGTTCGGAGCCACAGCCACGACACCCACCCGACGACACACGACACACTGCAGACCGCCGAACCTTTCCCCGACAGCGACGACGAACGGACATGGACAGCGCACTCGTCATCGGCGGCACGCGGTTTATCGGCCGGCATCTCGTCGAAGAGTTACTCGAGCACGAGTACGACGTAACGATCTTCACTCGAGGGAACCACGACAACCCGTTCGAGAGTGACGACCGCGTCAGCCACATCGAAGGCGACCGGACGAACGACTCGGCGCTCGAGGCTGCCGCAACCACAGTCGACCCCGACGCCGTCTTCGACTGTGTCGCCTACCACCCGAAAGACGTGCAAGCGGCGACGCGAATTTTCGACGACCGCGAGGCGTACGTCTACGTCTCGAGCGGTGCAGCCTACGGCCGCGAGGAGGTCCCGAAACGCGAAGATGAGACACCACTCGAGGCCTGTACGACCGAACAGGCGATCGACGATTCGAGTGACACGTACGGCAACCGCAAGGCAGCGGGCGACCGTGCAGTCTTTGCGGCCGCAGAGAAAGGACGCAACGCGATGAGCGTCCGGCCGTGTATCGTCTACGGCCCACACGACTACACCGAGCGCCTCGACTGGTGGATCGACCGGGTAAACCGGTTCGATCGCGTGCTCGTTCCCGGCGACGGAACGAACATCTGGCATCGAGCGTACGTCGTAGACGTCGCCAGCGCGCTTCGGATCGTTGCCGAACGCGGCGAGGCTGGCGAGGCGTACAACGTCGGGGATCGACGACTCACGACGCTCGAGGAACTGGTCGAGGTGATCGCAGCACAGCTCGAGACAGACGTCGAGATCGTCCACGCCGGCCCGCACGAACTCGCGGCCGGCGGGATCGACCTCGAGGACTACCTCCTCTATCGATCGTACCCGCACGTGCTCTCGACGGCGAAACTCGCCGATCTGGGCTGGGAATCGACGCCGCTCGAGGAAGCCATGGAACGGGCCGTCGACGCCCATCTCGAGAGCGACCGCGACGGCAGCGAGCACGGCCCGGATCGAGAGGCAGAAGAGCGAGTGTTGGGGATTCTCGAGACGCTCTGACTCGGGTTGGGCGGACTCGAGCAACCGATCGGCCGGTTGGCGGCGGTGGGCCGATCGTTCGGACAACAGGAAAAACACATGGCCCGCGGGTGAGTGAGGGCACGTATGTTCGAAAAGTCGACGTGGATTCGCCTGCCGCGAAACGTCGTCGTCGGTCACGGAGTCATCGATCAAGTCGTCGACGTCATCGACGATCTGCACCTGCAGGGCCGGCCCCTGTTCGTGACTAGCCCGACGCCACGGGAGGTCGCCGCGGAGCCGATCGTCGCAGCGTTCGAAGCCACCGGCGTCGAGCCCGCCGTCGTCACGATCGAGAAAGCGACGTTCGATGCCGTCGAGCGAGTCATCGAGACCGCCGACGCCGAGGATGTCTCCTATCTCGTCGGCATCGGCGGCGGAAAGGCCATCGACATCGCCAAGATGGCGAGCTACCACCTCGAGATGGGCTTTTGTTCGGTACCGACAGCAGCCAGCCACGACGGGATCGTCAGTAATCGTGGCTCCGTCCCGGACGGGGACACCCGCCACAGCGTCGCGGCCGAGCCACCGCTTGCAGTCATCGCAGACACCGAGATTCTGGCCGACGCGCCGTGGGAACTCACGACAGCAGGCTGTGCAGACATCATTTCGAACTACACCGCCGTAATGGACTGGCGGCTCGCCCACCGGCTGAAAAACGTCGAGTACTCCGAGTACGCGGCCGCGCTCTCGGAGATGACCGCTGAGATTCTCGTGGACAACGCCGATCTCATTCGACCGGGACTCGAGGAGTCGTCCTGGGTCGTCACGAAGGCGCTCATGTCCTCGGGCGTCGCGATGAGTATCGCCGGCTCGTCCCGACCGGCGAGCGGTTCGGAGCATCTCTTCTCACACCAGCTCGATCGACTTGCCCCCGGCGCAGCCTTACACGGTCATCAGGTCGGCGTTGGCTCGATCATGACCGCATATCTACACGGCGGCGAACGCGGCATCTGGCAGGACATTCGGAACGCGCTGGCCAGCATCGATGCCCCGACGACTGCCGACGGGCTTGGCATCGACGACGAGACCGTTATCGAAGCGCTAACCACCTGTCACGAAATCCGTGATCGGTACACGATCCTTGGTGACGGCATGGACGAGCGAGCGGCACGCGAAGTGGCGACAAAGACCGGCGTCATCGACTGACCGGACGGATCGAGTCCAGCCGAAGCGTCTTGGGCTTTTTCGATCCGTCTCGAGTATCCTGTAGCGACCACTGAGCTGTAACCGACCCGAACAGTTATTTTCGTGATCGTTGCCAGTGAGTACTGGTACCAATGTCCAAAGACATCGCCGATATCCTCGAGGACGCACCGAGCAACTGGGGGAGATGGGGAGCCGACGACGAATTGGGGGCGGTAAACTACCTCACCGAGGAGGAGGTGTTACGCGGCGTACAGGCCGTCGAAGACGGGAAGACGTTCACGCTGGGGATTCCGATCGGGCATCCCGACGGCGACCCGGTCTGGCCGGGACGGTCGGGTGCCGACCACTACATGGAAGTCGACAAGGGCCACTTCGACGCCGGCAAGTTCGATCTGGACGGCGCTGGGGGCCTCGAGTACGCTGACGACGTTATCTACATGTTCCTGCAGGGAACCACCCAGTTCGACGCGCTCGGCCACGTCTGGTACGACGAGCAGCTGTACAACGGCTTCGACGCCACGACGACGACCGGCGGGCTAGAACACTGTAGCATCGAGCCGATGGCCGACCACGGCGTCGTCGGTCGCGGTGTCTTGCTCGATATCGCCCGCCATCGGGGGAAAGACTGGCTCGTCCAGGGCGAACGGATCGAACTCGAGGAGCTCCTCGAGTGTGCCGACGAGCAGGGCGTCGAGCTCCAGCCACGCGACATCCCGATCATCCGTACGGGCTGGATCGAGTTGTTCTACGAGGAGGGCCCCGAGGCGTTTTACGGCGAGGAGTTCGACGAACCGGGAATCACGTACTCCGAGAACCTCGTCGAGTGGTTCCACGAGATGGAGATCCCCGCGTTCGGAACCGACACGATCGCCAACGAGCAAACGGTCTCCGACGAGACCGAGACGCTGTTGCCGCTGCACGGCGCGCTGTTGCGCGATCAGGGAGTCACGTTCAACGAGATCAACCGACTAGACGAACTCGCAGCCGACTGCGCCGACGACGGGAAGTACGACTTCCTTTACGTCGGTGCACCGCTGAAGATCGTCCACGCCACTGGGTCGCCGGTCAACCCGATCGTGATCAAGTAATTTCGATGACTGAGACACCACACCTCGAGGCGTACCACTTCGACGAGGCGGAGTGGGACGACTACGACCACCTGCGCGAGGCGTTCGAGTGGGAGGTTCCGGAGCGGTTCAACATGGCGGCGTACGTCTGCGACCGCTGGGGTGACCACGGTCGGCGAGCGGACGACGTCGCCCTCTACGCTGAGCGCGAGGACGGCGAGCGCGAGGAGTACAGCTTCCGGGAATTTCAGGCGATAACGGACCAGTTCGCAAACGCGCTTGCCGACGCCGGCATCGAACGCGGCGATCGGATCGGCGTCAACGCACCGCAGCGCCCGGAGACGGTATTCGCACACGTTGCCGCCTGGAAACTCGGTGCCGTCTCCGTTCCCCTGTCGACGCTGTTCGGCCCCGACGCGCTCGCCTACCGACTCGACGACAGCGACGCGCGGGCCTGTCTCGTCGACGCATCGAACGTCGAAGCACTCCGCGAGGCGGCTACCGAGGTTCCGTCGCTCGAGCAGTTGCTGACCGTCGGCGACGTCGACGCCGACGATACGGGACCGTCAGCGGTCGACGAGGTCGACTTCTGGGATGCCATCGAAGGGCGCTCGAGTGAGTTCGCGACCGTCGACACGGACGCCGAGGACGACGCGATCATCATCTACACCAGCGGCACGACCGGCGAGCCGAAAGGCGTCCGCCACGCCCATCGAATGCTGCTCGGCCACCTGCCGCTGTTTCTGACGACGTTCTGTAACCTCGAGCGCGGGGCCGACGACGTCTACTGGACGCCCGCGGAGTGGGCGTGGATCGCGTCGCTGTTCGACGTCGTCATCCCGGGGCTCTACTATGGCAAGCCGGTCGTCGCCTACGACGGCGGCCCGTTCGACCCGGAGACGGCGTTCGAGATCATCGAGCGCTACGAGGTGACGAACTTCTTCGCGCCGCCGACGGCGCTTCGGATGCTGATGCAGGTCGACGACCCTCGAGCCCGGTACGACATCGATTCCGTTCGCGTCATCCCGAGCGGCGGGGAGTCGCTGGGCCAGAGCATTGTCGACTGGGCCGAGGAAACGTTCGACGGCGCGGCAGTCCACGAGGGGTACGGCCAGACGGAGGCGAACCTCCTCGTCGGCGACTGTACGGCCCTCGCCGAGTTCCGGGAGGGGAAGATGGGGCTCGCTGCACCGGGCCACGACGTCCGGATCGTCGACCCCGAGACGGCGGAAGCAACCGTCGAACCGGGCGAGGTCGGCGAGATCGCCGTCCGGTACGAGGGCAACCCTGTCTGTTTCAAGGCGTATCTGAACAAACCCGAGCGCACCGCACGCAAGGTCCGCAACGGCTGGCTGCTCACCGAGGACCTCGGGACGGTCGACGAGGACGGCTACTTCAGGTTCAAAAGTCGCAAGGACGACGTGATCATCAGCGCCGGCTACCGGATCGGCCCCGAGGAGATCGAAGAGAGTCTTGCCGGCCACGACACGGTCGCCGACGCCGCCGTGATCGGCGTGCCCGACGACGAACGCGGCGAAGTGCCGAAAGCATACGTCGTCACCGCCGAAGGAACCGATCTCGAGCGCGATACCGACGCCGAGGACGACCTCGAGACCACC
Organism: Natronorubrum thiooxidans; assembly: GCF_900156475.1. Lineage (GTDB taxonomy): Archaea > Halobacteriota > Halobacteria > Halobacteriales > Natrialbaceae > Natronorubrum > Natronorubrum thiooxidans. The sequence continues at coordinate 73,086 of NZ_FTNR01000012.1, read as the reverse complement.
CTGCAAACCCACGTCCGGGAGCGACTCGCCCAGTACGAGTACCCGCGGGCGATCGAGTTCGTGGACGACCTGCCGAAGACGGCGACCGGGAAGATCCGACGAGCGGATCTGCGCGACCGTGAGGGCCTCGAGTAAGTGAACGCGGACGACGCGAATCCATCGCGAGTCCGCCAGGCCGGCTTCGATTATCGTTCGTGTGCCGCCGTCATCCGAAGTTCTCAGTTCGAAACCGGCGTCGCCTCGTCGACGACGGCCGCCAAGTCCAGCCGGCGAAGGAGGGCTCGAGTCGGCCGCCCCTGTCGGTCCCACTCGCGAGACGCGTAGTACCGCTCGAGTAGTGCGTCGAACGTCGCCCGATCGATTGCGGGTCCCTCACTCGAGTCGTCGCCGAGCGGTTCCGTCAGCGTCGCCGGCAACTCGTCGTCCGCTCGAGTGAAGCCTTCACGGAGATTGAACAGGCGGACGAGCGTCCAGATCCGTTCGCCGACCTGCTCGAGAGCGGCCGACTCGAGGTCGTAGCCGACGGCGGCGAGCCACTCTGCCCCGTGGTCCGTTTCGAATACATCCGCGAGAAAGTCGTCCACGATCAGACTCCACAGCACCGCCCGGCGGTTCTGTTCGGCGATCACGGCGTCGGCTCGAGAGTTCCGATCCGGCACGTCGCCGACCGCCTCGAGTTCGACCGGCCGAGCGCGGCGATGACAGCCGCCGCGGTCGCTCGTGGCATACGCCAGCGCCATCGTCTCCGCCCCGCGCGGATCGTACGAGGAGAGCTCCATCCCTTTCACGGTCGGAATCAGGTCCTCGCCGCCAAAGCGCTCGACTGCAGCCTCGACACCGTTTGTAAGCGTCTCGCCGAGCGGCGTCGACTGGGTGACAATCTCGTCGATGAGCGTCCGCGCGACGGCCTCGTCGCCGAACGAGAGGTCGCGGTCGATCACACCCTCCTGACTCGCCCGCACCGCCCACGCGATCGCGTTGCCCGCCGTGATCACGTCCATCGCGAGCCGGTCACAGACCGCGCCCAGCGTCGCGACGGCATCGAAATCGTCGATACCGAGCCCCGCGCCGAGCACGATCGGTGTCGCGCCGCGGGGAACGCTTTCGCCCTCGTCGCTGTCGACTCGAAACCCGCCCGGGACGAGGTCATCAGGACGCTCCCGTCCGTGGGCTCGCTCGCGGACGCGCTCGATACCGATGTCCTCGGTGCCTTCGAACTGCCCTTCCTGCCAGCCGCGGGTCGGGAGCACGCCGACCTCGTTGGCGAAATCGACCGTCTCGAGGGTGTCACTGGCTGCCAGCCACCGGCCGGCGTCGCTCTCGGCGAACGCCTCGCCGTACCGATCTCGCAGGTCGGCAAGCTCGTTCGGTGCCGCTCCATGGGCGACGACGGCCTTCAGATTCTTCGCCCCCATCACGGTCCCCGCACCACCCCGTCCGGCATGGTGGTCACCGCCGTCGGATGCGATCGTCGCGTACCGGACGCCGTTCTCTCCGGCGGGTCCGATACAGGCGACCGCGCTGTCCGGAAACCGCCCGCAGGTCGCCACCGCGTCGCACCCCCACAGATCCGCGGCCGGCTCAAGCGTCGCCTCGCCGTCTGTGACCGACAGCACGACCGGCTCGTCGGCACGCCCTGTGATGAGGATTCCGAGGTGGTCACCAAGCGAGCCGGCCAGTCGCCCAGGAAACGTTCCGCCGCCGTAGGAGTCCAGAAACGCCCCAGTCAACGGCGATTTCGTGATCGCCGCGTACCGCTGCTCGCCGGGCGTGTATCCCGTCAGCGGCCCCACCATGAACAGCAGGATATTGGCCGGTGCCTCCGGGTCCGTCCCCGGCTCGAGTTCGTCGTAGAGATAGCGCGCGCCCACGCCCTTGCCCCCGACGTAATCCTCGAGCCACCGCTCGGGAATCTCGCTGCTCGTCGTCCGTTCTGCAGAGAGGTCGACCCGCAGTATCCTGTCTACGAGGGGCATGACACGGTGTTCGTGGTTGACACTGATTAGTGTCATGCTGTCGCAAGGGTTGTGTTCTCGCTCGCACTATAACAGCCACTGAACATCACTGCATACCTGATCGCACGACAGCTGTGCGATCAGTGTCCAAATCGTTTCAATCGTTACTATAACCGAGGTGCTCGTCGAGGAAGTCCGCAATCGCGGAGTAGGCTTCGATTCGGTTCTCGAGTTTCGAGAAGCCGTGTCCTTCGTCGTCGAAAATCAGTTTGCGGACGGGGACGCCCTGTTCGGCCGCCTTCTCGGCGATCTGTTCGGCCTCGCCGACCGGGACGCGCGGGTCGTTCTCGCCGTGGAGGACGAACAGCGGGGCCTCGATGTGCTCGATGTTGTTCGTCGGCGAAATCTCTTCCAAGAACTCGCTGTCGTCTTCGAGGCTGCCGTACTCGGCTTCGCGCAGTTCGCGCCGCCAGTCACCGGTGTTCTCGAGGAACGTGACGAAGTTGGCGATGCCGACGACGTCGATGCCGGCCGCCCAGAGCCCGGGATACTCGGTCAGCGCGGCGAGCACCATGAAACCGCCGTAGGAGCCACCTTTGGCGGCGATTCGGTCGGGATTGACGGCCGGGTGGTCGTGAAGCCACTCGACGCAGGCCTCGATGTCGGCCACCGAATCCATCCGCTTTTCGACGTCGTCGAGGGCGGCGTAGTCGGCCCCATACCCCGCCGAGCCGCGGACGTTCGGCTCGAAGTAGGCGTAGCCGCGATCGAGGAAGTACTGTTTGACACTCGAGAACGACGGTCTGCGCTGACTCTCGGGGCCGCCGTGGATGTCGACGATGACCGGCGTGGCCCCGTCCTCGGCGTCGTCTGGCAGTGTGAGGAAAGCCGGCACCTCGAGGCCAGCGTGGGACTCCTCTGGAGTCCCACGGGCTGACGGGCGCTGTCCGTCAACGCCGAAGCTCTCGACGTGGACGAGTTCAGATTCCGAAAAGGACTCGCGGGGAATGCCCGCCGTCGGGGCGTCGGTCCAGCGCTCTGCCTCGCCGCTTTCGATGTCGACCACGAAGACGTTCGTGTTGACCGTATCGCCGGTCGTCGACAGCGCGAAGCGTTCGGCGTCGGGGTCGAAGCTCACGCCGCCGGAGATGCCACCCGGCAGGTCGGGCTCGGGAAACGTCTCGAACTCGGTCGGGTCGTCAGCGTCGAACTCGCCGACGGTCAACTCGGTGTAGCCCTCGACGTTTCGCGAGTAAACGAACCGGCCCGTTTCGTCGTCCAGCGCGATGCCGTCGACGTTCCATCCGTCTCCTTCAACCACAGTGTCAAACTCACCACTCTCGAGGTCGAGATACGCCAGATACAGCGTGTCCGCGTCGCCCTCGTCGGTGACGAGATATATTCCATCGCCGTCGGGAGCCCAACTGGCGCTTCCGTAGCGGACGTCGCCCTCGTGTGGCGTGAGATGCTCGAGGGGAGGCTCGTCGGCCTCGAGGTCGAGCAGGTACAGGTCCTGATCGAAGTTCGAGTAGGCCTGCGAGACCAGCAGGCGAGAGTCGTCGGGGCTCCACCCCGACAGCGAGAGCCAGCCGTCGCCCTCGTAGACGAGCGTCGCTTCGTCGCCGGTCTCGTCGCGTCCCTGTACGTAGATGTCGAAGACGGATTCGTCGCGACGGTTGGAGGCGAACGCGAAGCGCTCGCCGTCGTGGCTCCAGCCGCCCCAGCGGTGTTTGGCGTCGGGCATCGCCGTCAGATTCTCGATCACGCCCGTCTCGGCGTCCAGCCGGAACAGTTGGGCGCGCTCGTTGCCACCCTCGTCCATCCCGAAAATCAACTCGGGACGCTCGGGCGACCACGAAGCGAACGTCACGCGCTCGTCGTAGAACGTTCGCTGCTCGGGCCACGCGCGGGGTTCCTCGAGCGTCCAGACCTGGGCGGTGCCGGTCGTGTCCATCAGAAACGAGAGCTGGTCGCCGTCGGGACCGAACGACGCGCCGTAGGCGCTGCGGATGTTGAGATAGCGGTCGATCTCGTAGCTCATACACGCAGATAGCTACTCGAGGGGGTAGTCGTTTGGGTTGCGGAGAACAGGCAACGGCCCCGTTGTGAATGTGGCTCGAGGCGACAGTCAACGTGTGGAGGAGAGACTGCCACTGACACTGAAAATACTGCGCGCACACGCCGCACGATGTCCGGCGCCGGTGTGAAACCAGGTTCAGATTGGACGATAGGCAGCCCCTACATCGCAATCGACCGTATCCCGTCGGTCGGGTACCGGACTCGGTTTGGAAGAAAAACGCTCGGGATCAAACCGACGACGCGACCGAACACCACGGAGCCGAATGCCCTGCGTAACAAAAGCCATCGACACGAATCCGTCGAGCAATGCAAGAGACCGGCGGGAGCGACGACGAGGGTGCATCGACCACAGCAGTCCTCGTGACGATCCTCGTCGTCCTCGTTGCGTTTGGAATGACGATCGCAGCCGTCGGCACCGGCTTCTCGAGTGGAGAGGGTGAGGTCGACGACGGCGACGCGACCGAGATCGGTAGCGAGGACGACAGTTCCGGCGACGAGCGGCCGACCGAGACGGAGGATACCGATGACTCGAGTGACGACTCGGTAGACGAGCGTTCGGAGCCGGACGACGGGTCGGCAGCTGATGAAGAACGTGACGAAGACGAGGAGCGTGACGATGAAGACGACGAGGACGATGAAACCGAAGAGCGTGACGACGATGAAGACGACGAGGACGATGAAACCGAAGACACGAGCGACGAGGACGACATGGATGACGGGAGCGACACCGAAGACGAGGCTGACGAACGCGACGGCGGTGACGAAGACGGCACGGATGGGAACGACACGACCGAAAGCGACGACGCCGACGACACTGACGGCGGAGATGACGATGATGACGGGGACGACGATGATGACGACGGGGACGAGAGCAACGCAGATGAAGCGGATGACGACGACGGTGACGACGATGACGACGGCTTCATCGACCAGCTCACCGAACTCGTCACTGATGTGACCTCCATCGATGACGACGAATAGCGTCCGGTGACGACACGGGCGACAGTCAGAACGGCCGACTCGAGAAAAGAAGTGATTTTTTATCCTGTCACTGTGTCTCGCGTCATATGCGTGTCGCGTTCGTCTCGTTGGAAACGGTTTCTCACCGCGATACCGAGACGAACCAGCGGTTTCAGACCGTTCTCGAGATTCTCGCAGCCCGGGGTCACGACGTCCACTGCTACTGTGCCACGTTCTGGGACGACGAGCGGGCGACCCTCGAGCGAGATGGAATCACGTACCACGGCATCGCGACCGGCCTCGAGGCCCGCCGGTCGTTTCTCATCCGGCTGCCGTTCGTCCTCGCCGCGTCGAGCCCCGATATCGTCCATGTGCACGCACAGCCCCCGGCAGCGGTCCTCGCAGCCAGTTGGGGAGCAACACTTGCGCGTGCGCCACTGGTCACCGAGTGGTACGGCGACGGGGGAATCGACGACAACCGGTGGACACGGCTGGCAGCGAACCGAGGTGCACGAATTCTCACACCGTCGGAACTCGTCGCCACGTGGATCAGAGAGCGCGGTGCCGACGGCGACCGCGTCGAGACGATTCCAAATCCGGTCGATCTCGAGCGCGTTCGAGACGTGCCACCGGGCGAGCGGGTCGACGTGATCTACGCCCGCCGACTCGACGAGGGGGCGAACCTCGAGAGCCTGTTGCTCGCGCTGGCAGAGCTTCGGGACCGTGACTGGCAGACGACCATCATCGGCGACGGCCCCGAACGGGCGATGTACGAACGCCTCGCGAGTGATCTCCGGATCGACGACCGAATTTCGTTCGCCGGCGACTGCTCGCTCGAGGAGCGCATCGCCGCCTACCGGGGCGCACACGTCTTCGCGCAGACGGCCGAACACTGTGTGTTCCCGACGGAGATGCTGTGGGCGCTGGCATCAGGCTGTGTCGGCATCGTCGAGTATCACGTCGACTCGAGCGCCCACGAACTCGTCGAAGGCTGGGATCGGGGCTTTCGAACGACGAGCGAGGCGGAACTCGCGGATGCGATCCTCGCTGCGGGTGACCTCGAGCACCGCACGTTCGATGACCGCTTTGCCGACTACGATCGCTCGGCGATCGCCGAGGCGTATCTCGAGCAGTATCGAACGCTCGAAGAAGCGTACGGCTTGTTGTAGGCATCCGGGAACGCCGACACGAGAACGAAGACGGCGCTAACGGGGATGGCTATATATCGGTCCACGAGACAGTTCAAGTATGAGTTACGACTGTGAGTTCTGTCGGATCGTCGCCGGTGACCAGCCGGTTCACGTCCTCTATGAAGACGAGCAGACGTGTGCGTTTCTCGACCGCAACCCGGCGGTAACGGGACACACGCTCGTCGTCCCGCGTAGCCACGAAGAAGACGTTCTGACGATCGACGACCCGACCGCGAGCGCGGTCTTCGAGACGGTTCGAACCGTTGCACAGGCACTGGAGACGGCGCTCGAGCCCGACGGGTTCAGCGTATTTCACACCAGCGGACCACTGGTCGGGGCCGTCGACCACGCCCATGTCCACCTCGTCCCCCGAAGCGAGGCCGACGACGTGGCGCTGTCGCTGTCTCGCGAGCAGCTGACTGACGACGAGGCGACACAGCTAGCGAACCGTATTCGCTCGACGTTATAAAAAACGAAATTCGACTCGAGTGGCGGTCGACGCCGATCAGAGATCGAATTTCGTCGCCGCGGTTTCCATATCCTTGTCGCCGCGTCCGGAGAGGTTCACGAGGATCGTCTCGTGGTCGCCGGCTTCGGCGAGTTGGATCGCCCGCGCGATGCCGTGGCTGGACTCGAGGGCTGGGATGATCCCCTCGGTTTCGCTGAGTTCGCGGAAGGCAGCGAGCGCTTCCTCGTCGGTGACGCCAGTGTACTCACAGCGGCCGACTGCACGGTACATGGCGTGTTCGGGACCGACCCCGGGGTAATCCAGCCCCGCCGAGACGGAGTGGACCTCGACGTCATCGTCGATCACGCGCGTTTTCATCCCGTGAATGACCTCGTCTTTCCCCGAATCGAGTGGGGCCGCGTGTCGGCTCGAGTCAGCGCCTTTCCCGCCGCCTTCGGCACCGTAGAAGTCCACGTCATCGTCGCGGAACGCATGAAAGAGGCCAATCGCGTTCGAGCCGCCGCCGACGCAGGCGACAGCCGCGTCGGGGAGCTCGCCCGTTCGCTCCTGGAACTGCTCGCGGGCCTCGCGGCCGATAACGCTCTGGAAGTCCCGAACCATCCGCGGGAACGGATCGGGGCCGACGACGCTGCCCACGAGGTAGTGGGTGTCGTCGACGTTCTTGGCGAAGTCCTCGAGCGCCGCGTCGACGGCGTCGGCGAGGCCTTCGTCACCGCGGGTCACTTCATTGACCTCGGCCCCCATCAGTCGCATCCGGAAGACGTTCATCTCCTGGCGGGCGACGTCTTTTGCGCCCATGTAGATTTCCGTCTCGAGGTCGAGCAACGCACCGACCATCGCGGTCGCGGTGCCGTGTTGGCCCGCCCCGGTTTCGGCGATGATGCGATCGCGGCCGCTCTGTTTGGCAAGCAGGGCCTGCCCGAGTGCGTTGTTGATCTTGTGGGCCCCGCCGTGGAGCAGGTCCTCTCGCTTGAGGTAGATGTCGGCTCCGTACCGGTCGCTCAAGCTGCTTGCGTAGTACAGCGGCGTCGGTCGGCCGGCGAACGTCTCGAGCAGTTCGCGCAGTTCCGAACGGAACGCGTCGGTGTCGGCGACCTCGTCGTAGGCAGTCGCGAGTTGCTCGAGTGGTTCCTGCAAGGGGTCGGGAACGTGGCGTCCACCGTACCCCTCGAACGCGCCATTAGACATATGTCGGCCAGTCGCACCCGGATGATAAATATATTCTGTCACCGGGCCGGCTGTCGCACCCGACGACGACCGGCGTGTCGTGCTATCGCCCGGCTTCGACCGTGGTCGCGGTAGCTGTTGGCTCCGACTCGTCATCATCGTCGTCCCCGACCACGGTGTGTCCCGAGACGAACTCCGCGGTGCGTTCATGCTGTGGGTTTTCGAAGAACGACCGCGTGTCGTTCGTCTCGATGCAGTCGCCGAGATAGAGGAAGACGACCTCGTCGGCGAGCCGTTTTGCCTGATCCATGCTGTGGGTGACCATGATGATCGTATACTCGTCTTTGAGCGACTCGAGGGTCTCTTCGACCGTTTCGGCGGAGACGGGATCGAGCGCCGACGTCACCTCGTCACAGAGCAAGACCTCTGGCTCGACGGCCAGCGAGCGAGCGAGACAGAGCCGCTGGATCTGGCCGGTCGATAGCTCCGCGCCGGGTGCATCGAGCCGGTCTTCGACCTCGCTCCAGAGGTTGACCTTCCGCAGGTAGTGTTCGACCTGCTCGTCGAGTTCCGCTCTCGAGTCGTAGTCGCCGTGGATTTTCAGCCCGTAGGCGACGTTCTCGTAGATCGATACGGGCAGCGCAGTCGGCGTCTGCGGGACGTAGCCGATCCGTCTGCGAAGCTCCGGCACCGGCTCGTCAGTGTCGTAGACCGACTGCTCGCCCAACAGGACGTCGCCCGAAATCTCGACGTTGGACTGGATTTCGTGGAGTCGATTGAGCGATTTGAGCAGCGTCGATTTCCCACAGCCCGAAGGGCCGATAATGGCCGTCAGCTGATTCGCCGGGAACTCGATCGAGACGCCTTTCAGCGCCTCGACGTTGCGGTTTCCGGTGTACGTTACGGCGAGGTTGTCGGTGGTAAGTGCAGCGTCTGTCATGAGTGGCGACCTCCTGGTGCGTAGCGTGCGTAGCGTCCGGCGAGCAGTTTCGAGACGATGATCAAAGCGAGGACGGCAACGATGAGGACGAACGACGCCGCGTAGGCGTGTGAGCGGACCTCGGCGTTGAACGACATCGCCTGATCGAAGATGAGAACCGGGAGCGTCGTCGCCCCTTCGAAGAGGCCACCCGGCATGTTCGTACTTCGACCAGTGGTGAACAACACCGTCGCGGCGTCGCCGATGCCGCGAGCAAAGCCCATGATGATCCCGGCGATGATCCCCGGCAGCGCCGCGCGGAACGTCATCAGTGCGGCCTCGAATCGCGTCCCGCCGAGGCCGTACGTCGCCTCCTTGACCGTCTCAGGAGCCGACCGCAACGCCTCATCGGTGTAGCGAGTCATGATCGGGTACTGGAAGATCGCGATCGCGATGATCCCGAAGAACAGACTCGTTCGGGCACCGATTGCGATGATGATCGTCAGGACGAACACCCCGTAGACGATCGGCGGCGTCCCCCAGAGCACGTTCAGGAACATGTTCACGAGATCCGAGAACCGCTCGCTCGAGTAATCGCTCTGGAGATAGATCGCCGTCGAGACGGCAAGCACCGCCGAGACGACCGTCGCCGGAACGACAATGAACAAACTCCCGAGGACGGCATGGAGGAAGCCGCCATCGCCCTCGAGCATGTATCGAGAGCCCGGCGGCGTGAACGCGATTACGGGGTCGGTCAGGAAGACCCGGCCACCACGGTAGATCGTCACGGCGACGACTAGCACCATCACGGCGACGACGAGTGCAGCGGCGCCACGAGCGAGCAGACCGAACAGCCGCCCTTTGGCGTATCGGTCCATCAGTACTGCCACCTCCGCTGGAGTCGCCGGCGGACGAACATCGCCGTGAAGTTGAACAGCCAGACGACGACCACGAGCATGAGGCCGACGAAGATCAGCGCCGACTGGGTCAACGGCAGGCTCATCAGCTCACCGAAATCGTTGACGATCAGCGTCGGCAGCGTCTGGCCCGTCGCAAACGGCGAACTCGGCAGGTGAGTCTGGCCGCCGATGAGCATTGCGGGCACGATCGTTGCCCCGAAGACACGACCGAAACCGAGCAACACGGCCGAGAAGATACCTGGGCCAGCAGCCCGCAACAACACCGACCGGATCGTCTCCCACTTCGTCGCGCCGACGCCGAGCGAGGACTCCCGAAGCTCGTCCGGCAGCGCCTCGAGCGACTCGACCGACAGCGAGATCATAAACGGGGTAACGACGATCGCCATCACGAGACTGACGGTGAAGATCCCGAGCCCGGTCGCACTCGAGCCGACGGCCGGCGCGAGGTAGTCGCCGACGACGGGGACGACGACGATCAGCGCGACCAGCCCGAAGATCACACTCGGGATCGCCGCAAGTACGTCGATAAACGACGAGACGAGCGTCTTCGCCCGTCCCTCGGCGTACTCGGCGATGTAGATCGCCGCGAGGATCGCGATCGGTGTCCCCATCGCCATCGTGAGCGCGGTGACGTATATCGTGCCGACGATCGCTGGCAAGAAGCCGAACTGATTCTGTGCGGGGTCCCAGTTCGAGGACGTCAGCGCCTGCACCAGCGAGTACTCCGACAACAGCGGCAGCGACTGGTAGAGCAACGCCAGGACGATCAGGGCAAACAGCGCGATGGCGAAGTAACCAGCCCCCTGCAACCAGCGGCTGCTCAGTCGTTCGATCAGCAGCCGCCGGTCGAGACGGTGACTACTGGACTCCGTCGACCCTGCCATCGGTTAGTTAGGCCCCTCGGCCAGGTCGTCCTGTGCCTCTTCGAGTCGATCCGCCTCGAGCGGGACGTAGCCGTTGTCTCGAACGTACTCTTGCCCCTCAGTCAGCACCCACTCGACGAAGTCGTGTGCCTCCTCGTTGAATGCGCCGTCGGAAGCGAGGAACATCTCGCGTGCCGGCGGGGCCGGATACCGACCCTCCTCGACGGCGGCGAGAAAGTCCTCGCGGGTGTCGTAGAAGTCCTCCTCCTCGGAGATCGTTCCGTCGCCGTCGTGATCGAGTGGTACCGGGCGAATGTCGCCCTCGAGTTCGCCGCTTTCTAACTCGTAGACGTAGTTGATGTTGTTTAGCGAGATGGCGGTCTCGTTCGAGCCGACGGCGGCGGCGACCGGCTGGTCACCGTTGTGGTTCCCGTCCGAGAGATCCTCGAGGTCGCTCTGCGTGTAGGCGTCGTCCTCGCCACCGAGGAAATCGCCCCACTGTTTGTACGCTGCCGAGGCGTCCGAGCGCCCGTAGACAGTGATCTCTGCGTCGACGTCGGCGTCGACGACCTCGTTCCAGTTCGTGACCTCCTTCGTGAAGATGGCCTCGAGATCTTCGCGGCTCAGGCCATGTTCCTGGAGCGCCTCGAGAACGGGGTTGTCGGCGTTGACCGTCGCAACGACGGTGTCGATAAGCATGGGGACGGCGAACAGCCCCTGATCGATCTCTTCCGGTTCGGGTTTGCGACCCATCATCGCGATATCGACCTGGCCGTTTAAGACGTCGGAGACACCGACACCAGTGCCGCCGCCGGAGATGTCGAACGACGTGTCAGTGTCGTCGCTGTAGAGATCAGCCCAGACTTCGACCATCGGCAGTGGGCCGACCCCACCCGAGATACGAACCGAAGAGCCGCCGCCGAGAACAGACGAACAGCCCGCAAGCGAGACAACCGAGCCAACTCCGGCAAGCTGTAGCGCAGAACGACGCGAATAGGTGCGTTCCATGAGTATCACCCCGTATTCACTCGGGACTTGTACCAGCTTGCTCCCCTGCAATTCTTTGGCGTTCAATCCGAAAGCAGCAAGCCTCTCATGTTCGTGCAAGTAAGTTCCACACATGGACACTGCTCAGGGGGCCGACACAGCAACACTGGGCTGACAGCCGCCACGGTCGGACGAAAGTCGGATATCGAATCGTGTGAGAACGGACAAAATGACGGGACTCGAGCCGAAATTCCCAGTGGTCAGCCTGAAGAAGGGGTAACTGCCTGCTTGATTCCGCAGTAACGAGGGGTCACACCCGGAATTGTAAGTGTTGCCGTCGCCTCCGACGGGAAATTAGAACAACAGTACGAGCAGCGCAAGCGAGAACGCGCTGACGACGAGCAACGACACCAGAACCGCGAGCGCGGGTGTGATACCGGTGGTACGGAGTTCGTCGAGTCTGATTTCGGTACCCAGCCCCACGAACGCAAGGAGGAACAGCCAGTTGTAAGCGTTCTCGATCGCGGTCTGTTGGGCCGGGGAGAACACGCCCGCACTCGCCAGCACGACGAGTGCGAGAAAGCCGAGGACGAATTTCGGGAACTCCGCCCAGAGCAGTCGGATGGAGGGACGACCCCCATCTCCTGTCTGCGCATAATAGCTCGCGTAGGCGAGGACGACGAGTCCGATCAGGGCGTTCCGCGAGAGTTTCGTCATCGTCGCCCACTGACCCGCGGCCTCCGAGTGGGCGAATCCGACCGCGACGACTGGCCCCGTCGAGAACATGCTGACGCCGGCCCAGACCCCGAAGACGACATCTGAGAGGCCGAGCAGTTCGCCGACGATCGGATAGACGACGATGGTGATCGCATCGAACAACAGGACCGTCGCCGCCGCGTAGGCGATCTGGTCTTCGCGAGCGCGTATCGCTCCCGCAACGGCGACGACCGCCGACACCCCACAGATCCCGGCCCCGGCAGCAAGCAGCGAGCCGAGACGTTCGGCGAGCCCGAAGACGGTTCGCGAGAGCGTTTCAACGACGACGATCGTGACACCGATGACGAGGACGACAACAAACAGGACGGTGGCACCGACCTCGAGGATCGCCTCGAGGGTCAACGACGCGCCCATGAGGACGATTCCGGCACCCAGCCAGAGCTTGTGGGTCGCGATTCCCGGCCTGAGACGGTCGGGCACACCGGGGCCGTTGGCCAGCACGAAGCCAAGCGCGATCGCGACGAGCAGGTGGTTGAGGCCGACGGTCAGGCCGATGGCTCGCGCGGCGAGCGCACCGAGACAGAGGAATACAAGCCCCGGAAGAAACCGGTCGGCGGACATATGGCTACCAGGGGATCTGTATCTCGACGGCGGCAGTCAGTGCGACGATCGCTGCCCCGACGGCAACGCTTTGCCAATCTCGCTCGAGGGCGGTCCACTGGGAGCGGATCGACGCGAGATACTGTCGGACGGCAATCATGGACACGTATCGACCGGCTGAGCAATCGGAACACTGTCCATCAGTACAGCCGACAAGCGACCACGACTCCGTCCATCGGACGACATTCGTTCGATCCCTCCGGATCGGGCCACTTAATCGTTGTCGATTGCGTCGGCGATACCAGAAAATATTGCAGCAGGCTGTGACAATCCTGTGCTACCGGCTGGGCAAACGACGTTACTGGGCGGCCCATCAGCCCTCGCTTGGGCGAGTGCTGGCAAGGCGTCCGCACAACCGAACCCCTATGAACTCGGCGGGCAATACGTCGGAGTATGACAAAGCGGTACGTCTCGCTCCCCGACGAGGCGGAGGCGGGAATGCGTGAGTTCATCGACGAGGTCGATCAACGGCTGGCGAGCGAGGAAGACACCTGTTCGGTCGTCGAGGACGTCCTGATCGATCTCTCCGGCGACCGCGAGGCCTACGAACACTGGCAGGACGGCGGCGACGTCTCGCCGGCCGAACGCGTCCGCTTGCAGAGTTACGACCCCTGTAACACGACCCTCGAGAGCGAGTACTACGCCGAAAAAGACGAGGAGCGGTTCCGTCGTTCGAAGCACCTCCAGTGGCTCTGGCGACAGTTCGACAGTCTGCCGATCGCGGACAACGTCGAGTTCGCCCTGCGGTTCCGACGGATGCTCGCCGACCACCTCTTCGAGGCGTGTGGCGACGACTGCCGGTTTTTCAAGGGCATCACGTTCACCTACGGCCACAACATCACCATCGGTGACAACGCCGTCGTCCACGACAACGTGCATCTAGACGACCGGGGGAAACTCACGATCGGCGACCGCGTCTCGGTGTCCGATGGCGTGCACATCTACAGCCACGACCACGACGTCGTCGACCAGACCGAGGTCCGCAACTATCACACGATCGTCGAAGACGACGTGCGACTCACCTACGACGCGATGATTCGTGCCGGCTGTCTGGTCGGCGAAAACGCCATCGTCGGCGCACGCGGGATCGTTCAACACGACGTTCCGGCACATCACATCGCCATCGGCGCACCGGCTAAAAGCGTCAAAATCAAACCCGGCTGGGAAGACGTCGCCATCCCCATCGAGGATGCCGGCGTCAACCGGCAGGAACAGCGCCGTCTCGAGTACGACCTCCCCGACGACCTCGAGGTCTTCGACGAGTTCGGTCGAAACCTCTAGACGGGTCGGATACTCTTTGTCGGCTCATTGTCTCGGAATCCCGACGCAGGGAATATCCAAGTGCCCTGAGAACCTATGGCACACTAATGGAGCTCTGGGGCTGGCTCATCGGATACGTCGTGCTGTTTGCCCTCCTGCACCTGTTACTGTATTACGTCTACGTCCGGGGAGAAGACGGTGATAATGCGAGGTCACCGTCGTTTGCTGATCCCGATCGTGTACGTCCACACACGCCAACCGGTCCCGACCACTATCCACGTTCGTCCGACGACGTCGATGACCCCGAGGACCTCGAGGACGACCGCGACCTCGAGTTCGACGAGGAGACGATCCGCTGTCCACACTGTGGCGTCCGAAACGAGGCCGATCAGACGTTTACGTACTGCTGGAACTGTATTTCCTCGCTCCGGCAGTAAGCCAACAAGTCACGCCGATGCAGACAGCTTCCGGGACGAAACGCAGGACTCTCTCGGCACGAACGGGGGCCCGATGTTAGGCGGAAAGTCCGTCCGCAACCGTCTCGAGGTGATCGACACCGATGACGGCGACGACGGTACCGTCGGTCGTCGCTCGAAGCGCCTCGAGGCGGTCGATCATACAGCGTTCGCGGGTTTCGTCGCGGTAGGTGAGCGCGCTGTCAGCCGTCTGGACGCTGCCGAGCAGCGCCTGAACGCTGGCGACGTGTGACCGCTCATGGGCAGCCTGCTCGGCGGGCGAATCGCCGTCCGCGCAGTCGTACTCGATCGGGTTGTCACAGGCGACAGTCATCGACGTCGCGTGGGTCAGCGTCGCCGCGATCCGGCAGGTCAGCGCCTCCCGCGTCGCCCCACCGAGACTCGAGATGACGCGTCGGGCCGTCGTCGTAGAGACCCGATCGGCGATCAACCGCGTCACGAGTCGTCGCAGGAACGACCAGTTCGGCGCATCGATCCCGACAGTCGTGGCCTCGGGCGCGGCAGTGATCGCAGCGCTCATCTCGCCACCGAACCGTGGCGGGCTCTGGGCCGTGCCCTCGCGAGCGTAGGCGCGGTACAGCGGGAGGGCAGCCGTCGGAAGTTCGAGAGCGAGCGTATCGGGCTCGACTGACTCGAGAACACGGTCGACGCGGGCGACGCTTGCGGGGTGGTCGTGGACGACGCCGAGAAGGAGATACTCGCCTGCCGACCCGGTCACCCGCCGGCAGAACTGCGGGGTGATCCGCGGGTCGTCGAACGACGCGGCAAACGGCGGGGATTCGGCCATTGATCGACTGGTAATACGTGACTACCAGTATAACCCTTCTGTTGTGCTCGAGCACGGCCAAAATCGAACGACGAGTCCGTGGCGTAAGCGGATCCTACTTGCCGGTAATCGACGACACGGCGTGTAACAGTGCCGTGGTAAGGGAAACGATTTCTGCGCTTTATTACGCGCGCAGCCATGGTGCCAGTGATTCGATTACCGGCGACGGCCGGGTTCGATCGGCATGGAGACGGCGAGTTACTCACTAATGCCCGAGGATACGCTTACGAAAGCCGATGAAGGGAAACGAGTCCTGAACACGGACGGCACCGAGGTCGGCCGCCTCGTCGACGTCCGTGACGGCTACGGGTACGTCGAGCCGAATCCGAGTCTGTTGGGGACGATCAAAGCAAAACTCGGTTGGGCCACGCGAAGCGACGAGGCACATCCGCTTGACGAAGGGAGTATCGAGAAAATCACCGACAATGCGGTCTATCTCCGGGGCACGCTCTGAGAGGGGCCACGCCCAAGAGGCGATCAGTCGGCAGCCCTAGACGCCGGTACTGTACCGCAGGATGCCGGCGAAACCGCCAAAGGCGTTGTAGAGCTGTTCGCCCTTCTCGAAGTCCGTCGAGATGAACTTGGTCTCAGTACCGCGCTGTTCGGCAATCTCGATGAGGTGGTCGATCGCGTCCTCGCGGTCGTCGTCCGTGACGTCGACCTCGGCGCCACAGTCGCTACAGGTGTGCGACGGCGTCGACTTGCGCCGATCGAGCACCTCGTAATCCGTATTCCCACACTCCGCACAGTCGTAGACGACGACGTCTTTCCGGAGGTCCTCGCTGATCAGGAGCCGGTCGACCGCGCCCATCACGAGGTTCCGTCGGGTCTGCTCGAACCCGTAGGTCGCGAGGTCGCCCGCGTTGAGTTCCTTGAAGAACTCCTCCATCTCATTTTTGTCCTTCATCACCTCGGCGTCGGCAAGCGCCTCCTCGGCGTTGTCGACTAAGTCTTTCAGGCCGGACTCGTCGGTGTAGGCGACGTCGAACTTCCCGATGACGTTGTCCTGAATTTCGTGGTGGAGGTAGTCACCGTCGAGGAACTCGTCTTTGGTGGGCGAGGGACCGCCGACGAGGATGCCGTCGAGTTCGTGGCGTTTGGCGACGAACAGGTCGTTTGCCATCCCCGCGACCTCCTGATAGAAGTTGTCGATGGCCTCGAGACGCAGGCGGGCGAAACGCTGGGCGGACTGGCCACCTTTACGCTGTTTGCCAGGGACGAGCGACGAGGCGGATTTGACCGGCTCGATGCGTTTGCCTTTCAGCCAGCCGACGTTGGCTTCACGACGGTCAAGGACGATCAGCCCGTAGAGGCCCTGGTCCGCCAGCATGTGCTCGAGCGGCTCGGTAAGGAAATCCGAGTCGCAGTGATAGCGGAACGATTCGACGGGTTGGGGTGGGCTCTCCAAAACTTTCGTGACCATGTCGGTCCGGCCACCACCGGAGTCGACGGCCCCCGAAAACAGCACCATCCCGTTTTCCGGTGGATAGACGTCGTAGTACCGAAGTCGGTCTTTGATACTCGTCAGCGCGTCTTGGACGGCCGTTCGCGTCTGTTTTGACTTGATGTTAGCCGCTTCGCTGTGTTCCTGGGTGACGTGTTGGACGACGTCACTGATCTGTCTGTCCTCGGGAATATAGATCGTCACGAGCTGTGTCCCGGAGCCATCGAAATCTTTGAGATCTTCGATGACCTTCCGGAACTCGTATTTTTTCCGATCGGATTGCTCCTGATCGCCCTCCTGGCTCATTGTCCATACAAAACGGTGCTGTGGGTAAGAATCCTTTGACACACCTGTCGACCTGTCAACGGCTGCCGGAACACAGCCGGCGCGACTCCGTCTCGGAGACAGCACCGACATGTCGGCCACACACCATGGGTTGGGAGGTGAGGTGACGATTTAAGGTGCTCCCGTTCTTCTGTCCGGACAGTACACCAGTATGTCTCATGAGACGGTCTATGCGATCGCGAGCGGAAAAGGAGGCGTCGGGAAGACGACGACGACGGTCAATCTCGGCACGGCGCTCGCACAGGCCGGCGAGCGCGTCGCCATCGTCGACACCGACCTCGGAATGGCGAATCTCGCCGGGTTCGTCAGCCTGACCCCCGACTCGACGACGCTTCACGACGTGTTGTCCGGAGACGCATCGATCGACGACGCCATCTACAGTGTGACCGAAAACATCGTCGCCGTTCCGAGCGGTACGAGCCTCGACGAGTACGCCGACACCTCCCCCGAAGGACTCCGGGAGGTCGTTTCCGAGCTTCGAGATCGATTCGACTACGTCTTTCTCGACGTTGGCGCGGGCGTCAATCACGAAACCGTCCTCCCGCTGGGACTAGCCGACGCCGTCATCCTCGTGTCGACGCCCGAGCCGGCGGCCGTCCACGACTCGAAGAAAACACTCGAGTTGACCGAGCGTGCCGGGGGCACGGTCGCCGGACTCGTCGTGACCCGCACGCTACCCGACAGCGACATCTCCCACGAGGAAATTGCCACGCGCCTGGAGACGGATCTGTTGGGAACGATCCCAGAAGACGCCGCGGCTCGAGAAAGCGTCTACGCCGGCACACCGCTGATCGTGTACGAACCCGATGGGCCTGCCGCCGCCGCCTACCGGAAACTCGCGGCTGACTTGGCTGATATCGACGTACCAGAGGCGACGAGCGACGCTGCCGACGGCGAGACAGGATCCGGACAACTGGGAGTAAAAACCGAGCGATCGGAAGACGAGACCGCCATCAAGAGCGACGACGAGCGCGAGGAACGGGAAGCAGCACACGACGACGTCTCGAGTGCAATCACGGAAGCCGAATCCAGTACCAGCACCGAGTAGGGATTGCTGATCGTAATGCAATCCATACTGTCTTCATGCCTGACGTGAAACCGCTTCACACGGGCCCGGTTGCGCCGAATACCGGCCAGTCACGGGCTGTTGTCCAGTCGAATCAAACAGTCAGAATCGTGAGAGAGTAACAAACTGATTACTAATCACTGACGATATCGACGGCTCGAGCATGGAGCGACGAAACGTACTCCTCGGCAGTGGTGCTGCGCTCGCGACCCTCCTGGCTGGTTGTTCCAGTGAAGACACAAGCGACGATGACGGCTCGAACGACGACGGGTCCGACTCGCCGACCAACGGTGACAACGATGACACTGGTGACAACGGTGAGGACGGCGAGCAGGGAGAGAAAGGCGAGAAGGGCAAGGATAAAAAGCACGACAAACACGACGACATTCCCGGGTTCGAAAAAGACAACTTCGAGCTGAAGGGCGACTACATGTCGATTTCGGTCCTCAAACGCAAGGGCGACACGGTCAAGCTCGTCGTCGACAGCGAGACGACCGACCAGGAGAAACTGTACGCAGACCTCGAGTCGCTCGCCGACGACGTCGACGAGAGCATCATCGACCTCGAGACGTTTGCGGACCACATCGAGACCATCGAACTGATCGTCAAACACGACGGGGAGAAAGTCGTCTCCTACTCCATCGACGTGCAGTGGATCGTCTGGTATCGCGACGGCAAGAAGACGAGAGCACAGTTGCTCGAGGCGATCAAAGGCACAGAGACGAAATACTGACAGTTCGTCCAGCCCTCAAGCCGGTGACATGGACTTTTTGGAGCGAACAACCGAGTAGCGGCGGGAACGCTATACGGGCTCATACTGCCGGACAGAACTATTGTGAGCATTCGCCGCTTCCGTCCGGCGAATTCTCTTCATTGACTTCTGTCCGGTAGTATCAGGACGTGACGAAACGAGACCGCGGAAAGTGATCGATAACGTCGCCTCGCTTACATCGACCGGGGCGGTTCCACACCGAGGATCGACAGCGCGTTCGCGACCGTGTGTTTCGATGCGGCCACGAGCGCGAGTCGAGCCTCCTGAACGTCGGGATCGACGTCGTCGGCGAGCACCGGACACTCCCGGTAGAAGCCGTTGAACCGATCGGCGAACTCGCGCGTGAAGGTCGCGATCTGGTGCGGTTCGAGGTCGTCGGCCGCCTCGTCGACGACCGCCGGGAACCGGGCGATCGTCTCGAGGAGGTCCCGTTCGGCATCGGTTTCGAGCAGGCCGGCCTCGAGGGCCTCGAGTTCGATATCCTGTCGTGCGAGGTCGACGTCGGGGTCGAGACCGGCTTCTTCCAGAATGCCACAACAGCGCGCGTGGACGTACTGGACGTACGGCGCGGACTGGGCCTCGAAGTCGAGCGCCTGCTCCCACTCGAAGGTGATCGCTTTCGTCGGCTGTTTCGAGACGATGTCGTAGCGGACCGCGCCGATCCCGACCTGGTGGGCAATCCGTTCGATGTCGGACTCGTCCAGATCGTCGTCACGGATGCGGTCGTCGAGTCGGTCCTCGACCTCCTCGCGGGCGCGGTCGATCGCCTCATCTAACAGATCGTCCAAGTCGACGCCGGTTCCACGGCGGGTGGACATCTTCCCTTCGGGAAGGTTGACATAGGAGTACAGCACCTGTCGGAGCCCGTCGGTGTCGTTGCCGAGCAACTCGAGCGTGTGCCGGACCTGTTTGGCCTGCAGTTTGTGGTCCTCGCCGAGGACCGTCACCGCGCGGTCGTAGTTATCGAACTTCCACTCGTGGTGGGCCAGGTCGCGGGTGGCGTACAGCGAGGTGCCGTCCGAGCGCAGGAAGACGAGGTTCTTGTCGATGCCGCGGTCGTCGAGTTCGAGCTGCCAAGCGTCTTCTTCGTAGACGGCCTCGTCGAGTTCTTTGAGTCGGGCGACGAGGTCGTCAGTATCGCCGTTTCGCATAAAGCGTGTCTCCTTGACGAACTCGTCGAACTCCGCGGGCAGCCGGCCGAGACAGGCGTTCATGCCCGAGAGCACCTGATCGACGACCTCGCTGACGCGGTCGTAGGCCTCCTCGTCGCCGGCCTCGAGGCCCTGCATGATCGACTCGATCTCGGCTTCGGCCGCCTCGACTTCGCTCTCGGAAGCGTTCTCGAGGTAGGCGTTACCCTTGCGGTAGTAGCGGACGAGGTCGTACTCGATGCGGTCGCGTTCGGGCTCGTTCTCGAGGTCGGCCTCGTCGAACGTCTCGTAGGCCCAGGTGAAGACGGCCATCTGCCGGCCGGCGTCGTTGACGTAGTAGTGGCGGTCGACGTCGTAGCCGGCGACGTCGAGCAGGTTCGCCACCGCGTCGCCGATGATGGGGTTTCGAGCGCGGCCGACGTGGACCGGCCCGGTCGGGTTCGCGCTCGTGTGTTCGACGACGACGGACTCCTCGCGGTCCTCGAGTTCGCCGTAGGTCTCGTCAGTGGCGGTCTCGAGGGTGTCCGCGAAGTAGGCCTCACTCGGCAGGAAGTTGAGATACGGGCCCTGCGTCTCGACGGCCGAGACGTACGTCAGGTCGTCCAGGGCGATCGCATCGGCGAGCTGGCCCGCGACCTGTGGCGGCGCGGCCCCGGCTTCGCCGGCGAGTCGGAAGGCGACGCTCGAGGCGAGTACGCTCGGCACGTCTTCCGGCGGTTCTTCGATCCCGAGATCGTCAGTCGGGAAGTCGAGTGCCGAGAGTGCCTCCTCGAGGGCGGCCTCGACCTCCGTGCGTAGGGAGAGGAACATACCCGCTCGTATTCAGGGGGCAAGTAAAGGAATGTCGGGTTTCGCCGCTCGTCGGTCGGCGGGCCGGCGATCACTCGAAATACGCGGCCGCCGCTCGAAACCGCCGTTCGTGGATCGGTCGGAACGTCTCGCCCGACGCGTCGAACGTCGCTGGCGACCAGAATCGCGCCGCGCTCGCGTCGCTGCCAGCCAGCAGTTCGCCCGCAGCGTCGGCCCAGTCGGCGACGTAATGGATCGTCGTCACGTGTTTGCCGTTCCGGGGCGGCATCGACGTCGCATCGAGAATCTCGAGCGTGTCGGGATCGACGGCGACGCCGGTTTCCTCCTCGAGTTCGCGGACGGCGGCGACCGCGGGCTCCTCGCCGGCTTCCATGTGGCCGCCGGGGAGCGTCCACTCGCCGATGCCCGGCGGAACGGCCCGTTCGACACAGAGCACTGCCGGCTCCGCTCGCGACCGATCGACGACCGCGACGCTCGCACAGGGGACCGGGTTGTGCCAGACCACGTCGTCACAGGTCGGACAGCGGCTGCGCTCGCGGCCATCGAACGTGATCGTCTCGAGTGACTCACCGCAGTGAGGACAGTAGTCGGCTGGACGGCTGACCATCTACCGCATCGTCAGCACTCGGTGTTCATAGGGTTTTCAGTCCGCTCCCGGTCAGGGGAACGACGACGTCGTCGTCTTCGGCGATGGTCCCGGCCTCGCGGTACGCCTCGAGTGCCGCGGGCGCGACCGCACAGGTCGGTTCGACGTAGAACCCACCGCGGTGGAGTCGATCGAGCGCGCTCTCGATGGGGTCCGAGCCCAGTGCGATGGCGTCGCCGTCGGTTTCCGCGATAGCCTCAAGGATCTCGTCCTTGCGGGCGGGTTCGGCGATCCGAATACCGTCGGCGATGTCGGTGTCGGTATCGTCTTCGGCGATCGTCCGCCCGCCGAGTGCGTCGACGATCGGAGCGTAGCCCGCCATCTGGGCACCGAGCAGTCGCGGCATTCCGTCGACGATGCCGGCCTCGTTGAGCAGTGAAAAGCCACGATAAGCACCGAGAAAGAGCGTTCCGTGACCGATCGGGAGCACGACGGCATCCGGCACGGTCCAGCCCTGCTGGGCTGCGAGTTCGAAGGCGAACGTCATCGTGCCCGCATAGAAGGCCGGGTTCCAGGCGTGACTGGCGTACCAGCCCGTGCCCGTCTGTCGCGGGACGTCCCCGTTCCTGTTCGGACCGTCCACCCCACGCCCCGCCTCGCCTTCGACGGCCTCGAGACAGGCTGTCGTGACGGCCTGTCGGTCGCCCTCGATTCGGACCGGGCGGGCGTCGGTCCGCTGGATCGCCATCAGCTTCGACTGTTTGACGTCCGCCGGGACGTAGATGTCGGCCTCGAGGCCCGCACGAGCGGCGTACGTCGCAATCGACGCCCCGGCGTTGCCCGATGAGTCCTCGATGACCTTCTCGACGCCGAGAGAAACGGCTCGAGAGAGCGTCGTCGTCGCGCCGCGGTCTTTGAACGACCCCGTCGGAAAGACGTACTCGAGTTTGAACCCGGCGTTCCAGTCTGGGGCGTCGACGAGCGGTGTAAATCCCTCGTGGAACGTGACGTGTTTCTCGATCGGCAGGAACTCGAAGAATGTCCAGAGGCCGTCGCTGGTGTCGAGTCGGTGCAGCGGGAGCGGGTCGCCCTGTGGATGTGGCCGATCCTCGAACTCAAGGGCGTGGCCACACGCACAGCGCCACGGCTCGTCGGGGCCGGGCTCGTAGACACGATCACAGGCCGGACAGTGGAGGGCAGATGGCATGTCAGTACTTGTCGATATCAGTCGCCACGGAGCAGACGTACTCGCCCGTCGCGACCTGTGGCAGTCGGCGGCTTCGCCAGAAGATCCCGTTGCTATCGGCCGTCACCTCGGCTTTCGACTCGCCGAAGGGGGTCGTCACCTCGAACAGGAGGTCACCGCTGTGAACGCGCGCTCCGAGCGCTGTCCGGAAGCGAACGAGGCCGCCGTTCGGTGCGCCGAACTGTTCGAACCCGCGGGCGCGCGTCTGGGGCTCGAGCGTGACGTCGCCGTCGAGAAAGCCGTAGTAGGAGAGCACATTGAAGACGCCGTTGACACCCTTCTCGATGCTCGACTCGTCCCAGCCGACACAGCCGCCGAGTTCGGGGTCGATGGTCGGGACGCCGTCGTTCGGTGCGGCCCGGGCAAGCTGGCCGTCGGGGCCTTTCTGATCCAGGATGTAGCCACAGCCAAACACCTTCGCGAGTTCGAGACACTTGTCGTGGAGTCGGTGGCGGCCACCACAGCGAACCCGGACCTCGTCGATCATGCGGCTGGTCGAGCCCTGGTGGAGATCGAGAATCAGATCCGCTCGGGTCGCAGCCTCGAACGTTGCGGCCGCGATCCGTTCGCTCGAGGTCCCGTTCTCGTTGCCGGGGTAGGCCCGGTTCATTTTCGTATCGTCGATCGGATTGCGGTGTTCGGCGACCTGAAAGGCGTGGTAGTTAACGATCCCGACAATCAGGATCGTACCCGCGATCTCGGCAGGGTCGAGTTGTGGGACAACACGCTGGAGGACACCGACACCGTTGAGTTCGTCACCGTCGCTCGCCGCCTGCATGTAGAGCGTTTTTCCCGACCGTTCGCCGTTGATTACGGCGACGGGCAGACCGAACGGACTTCCGTCCCGGGTTTCGCCGACCTCGAGACGGCCCGTATCGATCTCGCCGGGCCTCGCGCTCGCCGTTCCGAGCGTCGTCGTCATGTGCCTGACGACGGAGCCGTTGGTCTTTATTGGTTCGGTGTTCACCAGCCAGCGGGCAGTTCAGGCGTCGACCGCGGGACGTTCGCTTTCGAGTCGCTATCGGACGGAAACACCGAAGTCGACGGACCGAGAGATGACCGGTAGTGAGCCTCGAGCAGGAGCCATCGGACAGCGAGGAGGCCGACCCGCTCGACGCGTTTCGGCAGTTCTTCGCCCTCGAGCGCGACGTCCTCGTGCTCTCGATAGCGATGTTCGCGTTCAGTCTCGGCTTCCAGATGACCAGCCGATACATGGCTGAGTACATGTCGGCACTGGGCGCGACAGTGCTCGTTATCGGCTTGTTTGGGACCGTTGGCAACGTCGTCAGCGCCGTCTACCCCTATCCCGGCGGGGCAATCTCCGATCGGATCGGCTCACGGTACGCCCTGACCGCGTTCGGGCTGTGTTCGACCATCGGCTTCGGGCTCTGGCTCGTCGCGCCCGCGCTCGCAGACATCGCCGTCGGTCCGACGTCGCTCGCGATCGTCGCGATCTTCGTCGGCCTGCTCTTGGCACAGGCGTGGAAATCGTTCGGGCTGGGGGCGAGTTTCGCGATCGTCAAACAGTCAGTGTCGCCGTCCCAGCTAGCTGCCGGCTTCGCAAGCACCGAGACGTTCCGCCGGAGTGCCTTTCTCGTCGGCCCGCTGCTCGCCGCCGCGCTCTTCTTTCCGTTTGGCTCGAGCGATAGTGATGTCGTGGTCGCCTTCCAGCTCATTTTGCTCGTCGCCGTCGTCTTCGGCGTCCTCGGCACCGTCGTCCAGCACGTCCTCTACGAGACTGACGCCGACAGCTTTGGCAAAGAGTTCGACGGGCTGGCACAGGTCGTCGCTGATCTGCGAGCGATGCCAGCGGAACTCCGCCCGTTGTTGATCGGCGACACGCTCGTTCGCTTCGGCAACGGGATGGTCTACGTCTTCTTCGTCATCGTCATCACCCGGTTTCTCGAGGTCGGGCTCTCCCTTCCCGTACCTGCGATCGGAACGCTCGAGCTCAGCCCACAATCGTACTTCGGCGTGTTGCTCGGCCTCGAGATGCTCGTCGCCTTACTGGTGATGATTCCGGCGGCGAAGGCCGCCGAGCGCGTGGGGCTAAAACCCGTGGTCGCCGTCGGCTTTGCCGTCTACGCAATCTTTCCGATCCTGCTGATCAACGCCGCCGAGAGCGCGGCCGTCCTCGCCGCGCTCTTTGCCTTTTCGGGGTTGCGATTCGCTGGCTTGCCCGCGCACAAAGCGCTGATCGTTGGCCCGGCCGAACGGGGCGCTGGCGGCCGTGTCACGGGTACGTACTACCTCCTGCGAAACCTGCTCGTCATCCCGAGTGCCGCACTCGGTGGCCTGCTCTGGGCGGGGATTTCGAACCCCGTTACCGGCGAGGAGTTCCTCGCCGGCTCGCCGACGCTCGCGTTCACCATCGCGACGGTGATCGGGCTGGTCGGGACGGTCTACTTCCTGCTGTTCGGTTCGGAGTTCGAGGCCTACCAGTAGAAGAGACGATCTCGCGGGTGATTAAAGGAACAGCCGGAAGTAGTATGGACTCACGAAGCCCTCGATCACCGCCGCGATCGCCAGTAGGATACCGACGCCGACGAGCACCCAGAACGCCCGCTCGAGGGTATCGGCGAGCGCCGCTCGAGACGCCTGACCGCGGGCCGTCCGCCAGCCGGCGAGCCCGAGGTGGACACCGAGCGCCGTGGCGATGAAGATTGCCGGGATCTCGAGGATCCCGTGGGGAACAACGAAGGCGAGCAGTTCCATCGGAGCGACCTCGGTTCGGGCGTAGACGCCCATGACGAGCCCGTTGAACAGCAGCGAGACGATCGCCGGAATCACGAGTACGAGCCCGGAGAGGGCCGTCGTCAGCGCAACCAGCCAGTTGTTGCCAAAGAACTCGAGGGCCGCTGCCGGCGCGATATGGCCCTCGAGGCGGGCCGAGATCGACGTCTCGAACGAGCCGACGAGCGGCTCAGAGAACTCCCAGCCGACCCAGAAGCTGCCGACGGCGAGGGCGACGACGAGCGCGTGCGTGCCGAGCGTTGCCCGAACGAACGCCGTCAGTTCGGCCCAGCCGCGTCGAACGCCGTCCCGGAACTGCCTCCGAAGCGATCGTTCGGGCATGGACGGTGGGGTGAGCCGACCCCGGTAGCCGCTGTAAAGCGCCGTCTTCAATAGATCGAGTGCGGGGAAGACGAGCAAGACGGTGAGCAACGAGGGAAAGGCGACGACATCGACGAGCGAGAACACGCCCGAAATGACCGAGAACGCGATTATCGTTCCAATGGAGACGACATAATAAAACCCCGCCCTGACGGGGCGAGCGCGGACGAACGAGACGGTGTTCGACAGCGATCCGACGACGGTCGCGTCGTCGACGACGACCGACACCGGCGCGAACGCAAACAGCGCCCGGACGACGGCGAGCGCGGCAACGAGGACGAATCCCGCAAACAGTGCCACGACGCCGGCGATCAGCATCGAGCCGGTCGCCACTGCGACGATACCGGCGACGAACGCGACTCCGAGTCCGACCGTCAGCAACACGGCGAGCCACAGCAGGAACTCTAGAACGTACAGGCCGAGAAACCGCAGCCAGTAGTGGCGCGCGCCCGCGAGCCCGGCGGTCAGCCCGCGCTCGTTACGCAGCCGGGAGTCACAGGCCGTCAGCTGTCCGGCAGTGACGGCTGCATAGAGGATTACACCCACGAGCAGCGTCGCCACGATCGTCATGGCGACGAGGAGGACGAGTCCCGGCGTGAACAGCTGTTCGACGACGGGTTCGAACCCGGTTGCCCACGCCTCGAACGCCTCGGGATCGGCGTCTGGATCCGGTGGATCAGTCTCGAGTCCGGTCAGTGCCTCCCGGGCCGCCGCGAGACGACCGGTGACCTCGAGATAGACGAAGCCGATCGCGAAGGCGAGAAACGGGATCACGCGGGCGACTGCGGGAACCGCAGCACCGAGGAGATACCACGGCAGAATGTCAGCCGGGCGGCGACGGATCACGGCGACGACGGCACTAACGGCATCGGAGAGGACCATACTGGGCCATCGGTCGGAAACCAGTTAAATGAGTTGAACGTTCGATTGTTGAATGGCGCGTTCGTATTGTCGTCGGAGCCACTGCCGACGGCTCCACTCGAGAAACGAGACGCGGCGGGTCTCGAAAAGAGGAAACAGAGCGCTCAGCCGAGCAGGTATCGAAGCTGGGGGACGCGGTCGACAATCGGGTGCGTCTCGACGTAGCGATCCAGTCCGAGGATGCGGCCGGCCGCCAGCGCGCCCAGCGTCAGGAAAACCGCGGCATAGACGAACTGGCTGTTGACCAGCCCACCCGCGACGTCCCAGCTGCCAAAGTAGAACAGCACCATCTGGGTGGCTGCTCCGAACGCGGCCAGCCGGACGAACACGCCGGCGATCAGCGCAACGCCGATCAGGAGTTGCGTGACTGGCACGATCACGTCGATTGCGCTCATCAGCCCGGCGCTTTCGGCCATCGCCCCGTAGAGCCCGCTTGCCGGACTCGCCGGATCGACGTTCGCGAGATAGCCGGCGGCGCTGAACTCACCGGTCAGCTTTCCCCAGCCCGCAGACAGCATCACCCAGCCCATCAGGAGCCGAAGGCCGACGATCGCCCACGCACTCAGATGATGGGGCTGGCCCTCGAGAGTGACGCCACCGAGGCGGCTTTCTAATCTATTTTTCGCAGTTGTTGACATTGTGAATCACCCTTACAGATAGATGTAGGCAACATATTTACTTGAATCCAAGTTACACTTCCTATCTAGTAAGAAATCCGGCGGGTTAATCCCTCTATATCGAGGGAAAGATTGTGTCGAGAACGGGCGGCAATAAGTGGGTACCGCCGGCAATCGACAGACGGAGCGGCCAGCTACCCTATCAGTCGTCGTTTTCGTGCATATCGACGACCAACACCGGAACCCGCGTGGTTCTGAGCGTGCGTTCGGCAACGCTGCCCAGGATCGCACGGCGGACACCACCGCGTCCAGCCGACCCCATCACGATGAGGTCGACGTCGTTGTCGGTTGCGTAGGCGCTGATCACCCGATGGGGTTGGCCGGCTTTAACCGATTGCACGACCTCGAGGTCGGCTCTGGCCCGGTCGGCGACGGTGCTGGTCGCTGCCGTGGCACGATCTTTCAGTTCGGACATCTCCCCGAACTTGCCGTCTTTGATGCGCTGGACCTGTTCGGTGCCGAGGCTGATATCGATCGCGTCGGTGTCGACGACGTACAGCGTGTGCAGCGTCGCGTCGTATCGTTTCGCGAGATCGATCGCGTGATCGATCGCGTTCTCGGCGACGTCGCTTCCGTCGGTCGGGATGAGTATGGTATCGTACATCGTTAGTCGTCTGCGGGAGTGCCGCCGTCAGTGGCGACGTCTTCGGCCGAATCCATCTTTTCCATCGGTTTGGGGCTGTGACACTGTCGGACGAGGCGCTTGACGTCCTCCGGCGGGTCCTCGGTGAACATCGAGACGACGATGATCGTGAGCATGACTGCCGGGACACCGACGAGCGACGAGGACGTCGCGGGGACGACCATCGCGAACGCCGGAACGATCGCGTCACCGGAAATTGCACCGACGTACTGCGGCAGGACCTCGTTGACGATCGAGCCGAAGCCGAAGAACAGCCCGACGAACATGCCGGCGATCGCTCCCTCTCGCGTGGCATCTTCCCACCAGAGACCGAGGAAGAACACCGGGAAGAGGACGGTGCCGGCGAGTGCGAAGGACATCCCGACGACTTCGGCGATGAGCGCCGGCGGGTTGAGTGCCAGATACGTCACGACTGCACCGAGTCCGAGGATCGTCAGTCGACCGACGATCATCTGCTCGCGCTGGCTTGCGTCTTCTTTGTAGAGGTTCGTGTAGATGTCGTGGGCGGCGGCCGAGGATGCGGAGATGAACAGTCCTGCGGTCGTCGCTAGCCCGGCCGCAACTGCGCCCGCGGCGACGATGCCGACGAGCCAGTCAGGAAGTTCAGCGAGGTGGGCGGTGAGCACGACGAGCGTGTCGGACTCCGTCCCGGTCATCTCGGTGTACTCGCCGACGTTTTCCTGATACAGCAGCGTCCCGTAGGCGGCGTAGGCGGTCGTTCCGAGGAACAACAGCAGGGTGAAGAACAGTCCCCAGACGGTCCCCCAGCGGGCGTTGCGCTCGTTGTCAGCGGTGTAGAAACGCACGAGGACGTGTGGAAGGCCACACGTCCCGGCGATCAGGCTGACACACAGCGCAATCCAGTGGTAGTAGCCTGCGTCCGCAAACGGCTCGGTGAACTGCCGGTCGATCTCCGTCGCGATCTCCGTCGACTGCTCACCGTACTCAATGAAGGGCAGCACTGTCGACCAGCCCTGCGTCCAGCCAGTTGCATAGAGGCCGAGCAGGAACGCACCGATGAGGATGACGTACTGCAGCGTCATGTTCTTCGTCGTCCCGAGCATCCCCGAGAGCGCGACGTAGCCGATCGTGATCGTCATCAGCAAGACGACGCCGACCTCGTAGGAGACGCCGAAAATGTACTGAGCCATCAACCCGAGGCCGTTCCCCTGAGCGATGATGTAGACGAACGCGATCAACAGCGTCGTCGTTGCCGCGATCGCCCGTCCCAGATCGGAGTAGTACCGGTCACCGACGAAGTCGGGTGCAGTGTACTTCCCGAATCGGCGGAACTGGGCGGCCATGAAGATGAGCAGGATGAAATATCCCGTCGTCCAGCCGACGACGTAGGCCAGTCCGAAGTAGCCGAGGAAGGCGACGAGCGAGGCGACGCCGAGATAGGCGGCAACGCTCATCCAGTTTGCCGCGATCGCCATTCCGTTCTCGATGCTCCCAATCGATCGACCAGCGACCCACATGTCGTCAACTGACGCGACGCGGAAGAACCAGCCGACGCCCAGGAACAGCGCGAGCATCGTAGCAAGTGTCAGTGCTGGAATAAGTTTGAATCCGCCGTCGAAAAGTCCCGTTGCTGACTGGAGCGGGATTGACTCGATCACGCCTCCTCACCACCGTCAGCGGCGACGGCCTGTCCGGCCTCGGCCTCGGTTTCGGTCTCGTGGCTGATATCGTACTGGGCGTCCAGTCGATCACGCTGCCACGCGTACACCGCACACAGGACGAGCGCGCCGACCGGCGATCCGATCGCGGTCAGGAAGTAATGAAGCTGGAACCCAAGCAGTTCTGTACTCGTCATGAAATCCGTCGCGACCCAGGTCGCGGTCACGGGGCCGAACGTAAACAGCACCCAGACGGCAAACAGTCCCCAGATCACCTTCAGGTGATCTTTCATGAACGGCGTCGCAGGCTTGAACATATGGATCTTCTCGTCGAGATAGTCGACGGTCTCGCGACCACCATCGGTCTCGAGTCGGTGATCCTGCTCGTCAGTCGCAGATGACTCGTCGTCGGTCATCGGCTAAACTCACCCGAAATCCCGCGCGTCCCAGTCGACCGCAAGCCGGACGGCCCACCCGGAGACCCTAATAATTGTATACGATATTTCATTTCGTGAGATTTGTTGCCACGAATGTCACTCATGCAGGTCAGTATAGAATTATCATGATAGTTAAGTCCATATATGGTCGCAATAATTGTCATCAAAACGCACAAGGGGACAAGGGTAATGATAACTAGCCCCACAAAATTATACATGATTGATTGTTTTAATGAGCGGTAGAATTTTTCATACTATCTGTCCAGCTACTCAATTCGGCGAACATACTAGTAATTAGTATGATGGTTTCTACAACTGCAGCAAGCCAGTATAGACACGCGAGCAACAGTCAGACGGGCTGGCATCACTGTGTCCCGGCGACCCCGCAGGGCGAGTCGCGGGTGCGCCGGCACTGACCGACGGGCGTCCGTAGCAGGGTCGAGGAACTCTCAAGCGCCGCTGGACCGTTTTGGCAGGCTCACCGCGAGTACGTCTCGAGACGAACGATTCGGCCGGCCTCGAGGGTGAAGAAATCCGCGAACTCGAGCAGTTCCGTCCCGTCATCGAGCACTCGGCCACGGACCGCGACAGTAGTTTCGTCGGCGACCACCGCCTCGAGGGCGTGGCTGGTGTCTGGGGTCGGCCGCCCGTCGCGCATAAACCGAACGAACGCCTCGCGGCCCTCGAGCGTTCGATCGGGACGGCAGTGCGTGAACTGGGGGACAAGCAGCTCCTCGAGCACGTCGTACTCGTGGTCGTCGAGTGCGGCGTAGTATCGTCGAACGAGAGCAGCAGAATCCATATCCGACGTTTCGTCGCCGGCATCAAAAACGTCACAGTTACGCGACCGACCGACCGACAGCCGTCGTCCAAGGTCGGCTCCCAACGCGTTCCACGTGGTTTTTTGCTCGGCTCCGCGTACCCGCTCTCGTGGAGTGTCACGTCTACTACGAAGGCGACGACGATCCGAAGAAATGCACCGCACGTCGCCTCGAGAAGTTCGACAAGGCAATCCTCCATCGGCGAATGGAGCAAGTCCCCTACGGCGTCGTGCTCAATCCCCACGCCGAGCAGGCGCTGTCGCCAGCCGACGCCGCAGACGGCCTCGGAACGCTCGTCGCCCTCGACTGCTCGTGGGAATCCGCCGAAGCGGCCTCGTTCCGGATGAACGGGGTCCACCGGGCACTCCCGTTTCTCGTCGCGGCCAACCCCGTCAACTACGGCCGCCCGTTCCGGCTGACCACCGTCGAGGCACTCGCCGCCGCCTGCTGTATCTTCGACGAGTACGAGACGGCCGAAGCCCTCCTCGAGCCGTTCCGCTGGGGCGAGACCTTTCTGACGCTCAACGAGGAGCCGCTGCGTCGGTACAGCGAGTGTGCCGACTCGAGCGAGATCGTCGCGGTCCAAGACGACTACTTGGCTGACGAGGATGACAGCGTGGCCGATCCAGAATAAGAGACGGCAGAGACGTGGCCGAAGCGCGAGTGGTTCATGTCCGACGGGCGTGTTAACCGTCAATCGGCTCGCGACGGGCGAGCCACGACTCGTATCCGGCATAGGCGATCATACCGAGGCCGAACAGCGCCAGACTGGCGAGAGCACCGAACGCGCGTGCCCCTGCTGTGTTCCCGGTCTCGAGGACGAGATAGACGAAGATGGCGGCGATCGCGACGGATTTCAGGCCAGCAACGGCTAACACGATTCGCATCGCGCCCGTCGTACTTGCAGACGCTGGATCAGCGGGCGATGGCGCGCGGATGCCGTCCTCGAGCGCCCGCTCGAACAGCGATCGGTGCTCGTTGGGAACGGGAACGAACGCCGCGTGTGCGCCCACACGTCGACAGACGTAGAGAGTGGTCGTCCCGAGCGGGATTCGAGATACCGCCGAGACGTTCGCGAGATCGATTTCTGTCGGCTCCGAGTCGCCACCTTCTCGATCGGTCGACAGCGTCACGCGCCGATCGGTCGGCTCGAGCGAGACCGTCGTCGAGACGGCACTCGAGATGCTGGCAAGCAGTGGTGTGCCGAGAAACACCACCGCGATTGCCACGGCCGGCCAGAGTACAATGAGTCCGACGACGACGAGTGCGCCGAGCAGGACGGCCCAGACGAGTCCGCGACGCGTGGCGTTTGCCGCTGGGAACAGGACGTTCGCCCACCGCCCGAGATCGGAGCCCTGTGTCACCAATACGAACAGAGACAACAGCGAGAGTGGCCCGCCGACGAACGCGACGACGATGAGTGGATGTATCGAGTCGTGCGCCGCTTGCAACGTCGTGAACACGCCGAGTGCGCCAACGACCACCAGCCCGAACCCACCGAACAGCCCGTACGGAGCGTACAGCAACAGCCGCCCGAGCACCGTCTCTCGAGAAAGTGCCGGCCACTCGAGGGCGTCATGCATGAGTGATACGAAGCTCTTCGGCCACATAACTATTGGTTTAGTTACTAGTTACGGGATCACAGCGATTATATGTACCACGGGCTAACGGACCGATATGGCCAGTTTCGAAGAAGCCGAGAAACGGACGCTCGAGAAAATGATCTGTATGCGCTGTAACGCTCGCAACTCCAAGGAAGCCAACCGCTGTCGGAAATGCGGCTACAAGAAGCTTCGTCCCAAGGCGAAAGAACCACGAGCAACGTAAGCGACCGTCTGCGTCCGTTTTCTCGATTTTCAACGGAGTCAACAGCCGAACAGCGGCTGGATCGGTCAGCTGTGACGCTATTCGTCCGGGTACTTCGGCTCTCGCTTTTCGGCCCGCTCGAGTCCCGTTTCGACCACATCCCGAACATCGCCGTGGAAGACGCTGCCGTGGCCCGCGTACATGTGCTCGACGCCGGCAGACTCGCTGTGCTCGTCTCCCGAGGGGAGTCGCTCGAGCAGGGTCCGAATGCTCTCGATGAGTCGCTCGCGGGACTGGCCGGCCATGTCGGTGCGGCCGAAACTGCCGTAGTCGAACGCGCCGTCGTCGTGGACGACGACGTCACCCGAGAACAGCGACGTCTCGGAGACGAAGGAAACGTGATCGTCGGCGTGGCCCGGCGTGTAGACGACCTCGAACGACTCGTCGCCGATCGTCACCGTGTCGCCGTCGGCGATCGCATGGGTTCGCAACGGATGGTCGGCGTAGGCGTAAACGTCGGGATCGAACGCCTCACAGACGGCCTCGAGCTGGGCGACGTGGTCGCCGTGTTGGTGGGTCATGACGACGGCATCGACGTCGTCGGTGTGGGTTCGGATCTCGTCGACGACGCCGTCCCACGCGCCGGCGTCGACCAGTGTCGTCTCCTCGCCGATCGCCAGAAACGCGTTACAGGTGAACGTCTCCGCCGCCTCGGTGACGTGATGGACTTGCATACGCGATGGCTCGAGGCCCGGGCCCAAAACGGTGCCGTCCTGCTGTCCGACGCGTCGGTTGGCACGCGGTACAGTGTGTGATGCGGTGTCAAATAGCACATGAGATTTTTTAGCCACAAGAACAAAGGATACAGTGTATGGGATTCGGGAGCTACGACGAATCCGAACAGCAGGAAGTCGACGCTGATTTTGACGACGACAACGCGGTACAATCAAGCGAGAACAGCCACGACGGGGAGATCGAGTTCGAAAACGGCGCGTCCAGCGACGAGTTACTCGATCGACTCCAAGAGATCAAAGACGGAACCTGATCCGATGCGATGAAGCCCGGGGCGCGGGCGCTGGGAATCGCCGAATCGTTCGGTCACGATGACGAACGGAGCACGCTCGCCGGTGCCGTCGTTCGTGCCGACCGTGTCCTCGACGGGCTCGCGTATCGTGCGTGTACCGTCGGCGGCACCGACGCGACCGACGCCGTCGTCGGACTCATCGACGAGCTCGGCCGACCGGACGTTCAGTACGTGCTGGTCGGTGCCGTCGCCCCCGCGTGGTACAACCTTCTCGAGTTCGATCGGATACACGAGGTCGCCCAGCGGCCGGTGATCGCCGTCACGTTCGAGGCGAGCGACGGGTTGGAGGCCAGCCTCCGCGACGCGTTTTCGAGCACTGACCTCGAGGCCCGCCTCGAGCGCTATCGCTCGCTGCCCGACCGCCGAGCTGTGTCGGTCAACGACGACACGGTCTATCTTAGACACGTCGGCTGTGAGGGCGACGAGGCAGCTGCGGTCGTCCGCGCGTTTACACCCGAGGGCGGTCGTCCGGAGCCGCTTCGGATCGCTCGACAGGCCGCTCGAGCCGGTGATTCGTACGCTCGGTCGCTCGAGTGATGGCCGGACTGCGACGGTGAGCGATTCCGGGTGGGCTGAGACGGAGGATGATTCGGGCCGTGGGTCAAGCCGGTTCCGACCAGCGCTGTGACCCGAAAGACGTAGGATGTGTCCACCTGTGCCACCAGTATGGAAGAGATGGATGGGCTCTGTGTCGGCGAGTGTACGCGGTGTCCAGCACTCGTCGACTCCCGGAGCCGAATCGTCAACGGAACCGGGCCCGACGACGCCGACCTGCTGTTCGTCGGCGAAGGGCCGGGTGCACAGGAGGACAGCGAGGGGGAACCGTTCGTCGGTCGGAGCGGCACCGTCCTCGACGACGGCCTTCGTGACGTCGGCCTCGCGCGTGCGGACGTCAGGATCACGAACTGCGTGCGCTGTCGACCGCCGGAGAATCGCGATCCGACGACCGACGAACTCGAGAACTGCCGGGGCTATCTCGAGCGGGAAATCGACCTGCTCGACCCCGACGTGATCGTCACGCTGGGGAAAGTGCCGAGCGAACACCTGCTTGGACGCTCCGTGGCGGTCACGAACGAGGCCGGCTCGCTCGAGGAGGTTCGCATCGAGGGGACGCCACGGCGTGTCCTGCTCTGTGTCCACCCGGCAGCGACGCTGTACGACCGCAGCCAGGAGGAAACGTTCGCAAGCGCCCTCGAGCGGGCAGCAGAACTCGCGGGTGTGGGTAGTAGTGATGGCGGGCAGACACGACTCGATGGGTTCTGATCCCGTTCGGTGAAGACATCGCTCTCCCTGTCGGGATGTGCCGATAGTGTCGTTTGCAGCGCCGAGAGAGCGATATCTATGAGAAAGCGCCGGTCCACACCGGTCAGGTGGCGTCATCTGTTTCAGAAACAATTGCCGCTATCCGAGACGCAGTAGCGCTGGCGGTCTGTCAGCACATCCGGCGAACACGGTCTTATCGGACGGAAGCGTGCCTCGAAAGCGACAAGCGCCGTCTGGCGGCCGTCATGGCTCCGGGTTGGACTTACCGTGACCACGCACTCAAAACGTCTCCAGTAGCTAGCACGGGCGATGACTGACAATTCGCTGCGGCTCTCGAGGCGGTCGTATCTCACTGGGGCCAGTGCTCTCGGACTATCGGGGGTTGCCGGCTGCTTGGGGAGTAACTCGGACGAACTTACGGTCGCATATATGCCGATCTTTCCGGACCTGCAGTACTTCGTGATGGAGTCCGAGGGATATCTCGGGGAACTCGACGCCGAAATAAATAGCCGTGAGTTCACCGACGGCCCGGCCATTATCCAGGCGTACGGTGGGGGCGAAATCGACATCGCGATGTTCGGCATCGTTCCGTCGATGATCGTTATCGATCGCGGCCTGCCGGCGAAGGTAACGGCGACGAACATCAAAGAGCCGATGGCCATCCTCGCTCACGAAGAGCTCCAGACGATGTGGGACGATCACGGCGCGGACTCGTTCGACGTCTGGGAGGACGAGTACGGCGAGCAGTTCCGATTCGGGACGTTCCCACAGGGATCCGTTCCGGACGTTCTACTGCGGTATTGGCTCCGCGAGGACGTCGGTGTCGACCCCGAGGAAGCCGTCGACATCATCGAACTCGGCGGCGCAAACGCGGTGTTTCAGGCGATCGCGAACGACGAGATCGATGGGACGTCCATCATGGAACCGGTCCCGACTCGAGCGAGAACCGAGGACCTCCCGGTCCAGACCTTCCGGACGTCCAGCGAGATCATGCCCGGACAGCCCGCAGCTGTCACGCTGATGAGCGACGAGGTCCGTGACTCCGA
This sequence comes from Natronorubrum thiooxidans, assembly GCF_900156475.1. Taxonomy (GTDB): domain Archaea; phylum Halobacteriota; class Halobacteria; order Halobacteriales; family Natrialbaceae; genus Natronorubrum; species Natronorubrum thiooxidans. The sequence goes on along the minus strand of NZ_FTNR01000012.1, from coordinate 36,787 downwards.
CGTCGCAACACAGTTTCTCCGCCAACACGTCCGCGCAACGGAGTTCATCAACGAGAACCCGGACGAGACGGCCACCATCGTTGAGGACGGGATCGGGATGTCGGCCGACCAGGCTCGACAGGCACTCGACGGCCCCCTCGCGAACTTCGTCACCGATCCACGCGAAATCGAAAGCGGTGCGGAGATCTTCTCCGAGTTTGCCCACCAAAACGGCCAGATTGACGAAGAACTGTCGCTCGAGGAGACTTTCGATTACGACGTCTACGACAGTCTCTAACCATGACACGTAAACACGCCACGGAAGTGGGGGGAGTGAGATGGCAACTGACGTGAGACAAGAGGTCGAGCGCTCGGAGAGCGGCGAACAGGGAGTCGGCTTTCCACTCACGGATATCGACCTTCGTCGTCTCCTGTTCGGTATCGGAGGTATCGCTGCCTTCGTTGGGCTCTGGTGGGTCGTTTCGCTGTTCCAACCGGCGTATATTCTTCCCTCACCGGTCGTCGTCGCCGAGACGTTCGCCGCGGAGGCCGCAAGCGGCGAGATGACTACCGCGCTCGGACAGAGCGTTCGCCACTGGCTCCCGGGAGCCGTCATCGGGACGGGCCTCGGCATCGCCGTCGGCATTGCGCTGGCGTGGAGTCCGCTCGTCGACGATATCTCGTCACCGGTCGTTCGCGTGCTCCGGCCAGTGCCGCCGCTTGCGCTGATCGGCTTCGCAATTGCCTGGTTCGGCATCAACCACGCTGGCGCGGCGTTCATCATCGCCGTCGGCGCGTTCTGGATCAATTTCTATGCGACCTATGGCGGTGTCGAAGGCGTCTCCGAGGAGTTGCTTGACGTCGCTCGCAGCCTCGGGGTTCAGGGAGACCTCCAACAGATCCGGTCGGTCGTCGTGCCGGCGGCGTCGCCGGAGATCATGACCGGCATTCGGACCGGAATCGGCCGCTCGTGGATGCTCGTCGTCGCCGCGGAAATCTTCGGCGTTCCCGGAATCGGGCGCGAGATTCTGCGCGCGTCGAACAACCTACAGGTCGACGTCGTGATCACGTACATCCTCGTCCTGAGCATCATGTTCCTCATCGTCGATACCGCGTTCCGCGCGGCCCAACGGAGGGTGCTGGCATGGCGATAGACGACCCCGACGCCTCCCGTGTCCGCGTCGACAATGTTGGGAAGCAGTATACCGGTTCACAGGGCCCAGTACAGGCCCTCGAGGACGTCTCGTTCGAGGTCGAACCCGGGGAGTTCGTCTGTCTCGTCGGTCCCTCTGGCTCCGGGAAGACGACGCTGTTTCGCGTCGTCGCCGGCCTCGAGTCGCCGACGTCGGGAACCGTCTCGCTCAACGGGACTCCCGTCACGGAGCCCAACGCCGACATGGGCATCGTGTTTCAGGAGTACCATCTGTTCCCGTGGCGGACCGTCCATGGAAACATCGCATTCGGCCTCGAGCAAGCAGCTATGCCGGCGGACGAGCGCGAGCGGCGTGTCCAACACCTCGTCGATCTCGTCGGTTTAGACGGGTTCGAGGAGAGCTATCCGAAGGACCTCTCCGGTGGCATGAAACAGCGCGTTGGCCTCGCACGGGCGCTGGCAGTCGACCCAGCCCTCCTCCTGATGGACGAGCCCTTCGGTGCTGTCGACGCACAGACGAAAGAGATGCTCCAGACCGAACTGCTCGAGATCTGGGAGCAGACGGGCAAGACCGTCCTGTTTGTCACCCACGACATCGAAGAAGCCGTGAAACTCGCCGACCGCGTCGTCGTGATGGCGAAAGATCCGGGCCGGATCCGCGACGTGGTCGAGATTGACCTGCCACGGCCCCGGTCGCGCACCGACGAGGCGTTCGGCGAGTACTACGAGCGCGTGCTCGAGCTCGTCCGCGCCTGAAGAGATTTCCGCAAGTAGGGAGTCGCGTTTCGTCGTTCTCCCGACGTTGTGCTGGTTTTCCCAACGCGATCTGGTTCTCCCCGCTGTGATTCCCTCCACGTCGCTGCGAATTGCTCGAAGGGTAATTGACTTCAACACGCCACCACGAGTACGGGTATGAGCACCGCTTCGTCTTCACAGGAGCAGTCGGTCGCGTCGGTCGTCGTCGTGGACTACGGATTGGGGAACCTGCGCAGTGTTACCCGTGGCTTAGAGCGTGCGGGTGCTGACGTCGAGATCACCGACGATCCGGACGCCTTCGCCGACGCCGACGGCGTCGTCCTCCCAGGTGTCGGCGCGTTTCGCGAGGGTGTCGAGAACGCCGATCCGCTTCGAGCGGACCTCCTCGAGGTCGCAGCCGGCGGCACCCCACTGTTCGGGATCTGTCTCGGGATGCAAATGCTGCTGACGACGAGCGAGGAAGGGGAAACCGACGGCGACTCGGCCGTCCAGGGGCTCGATCTGATTCCCGGCACCAACGTTCGGTTCGCCGAAGGCCAGAAAGTGCCGCACATGGGCTGGAACGAACTCAACGTCGAACGCGACCACCCGCTGGTCGAGGGCGTCGACGGACAGTACGCATACTTCGTCCACTCCTACTACGCCGTTCCCGATGACGAGGACGCAACGGTCGCAACAACCGACTACGAACTCGAGTTCCCTTCGATCGTCGCCAACGACGATGGCACTGTCTTCGGGACGCAGTTCCACCCCGAAAAAAGTGGTGAGACGGGACTGCAGATCCTGCGGAATTTCGTCGAGATTTGTGCCACAGAGTAGGCTGTCTCGATAGCCGTCTTCAGCGACGTAGCGCAGAGTCTCCTCAAGGTCCTCAGTTGTCGTTAAGCGTCCTCAGCTGTCCTCAAGCGTCCTCAACGCGAGCGGAGCGAGTAGGGCGGGGAGGAAGTCACTCGAGAACGAGCAGTTCCTCGGTCTATTTCGATTGCAGTTTTTGATTCGTTTGCGGGGTGTACCCGATCGTTTATTTTCGTTCGAGGTTCCGATGTCCTCGTTCGAGGTCCCAATATCCCCGTCTGATAGTCATAGGGATTCTCGTAGATATTCAAAGATGTGCGGCACGGAAATCGAGCCACGGAACCTGCACAGCTGGGTAGCGACACCCGGTTGGCGACGAGAATCCCTATCAGTAGTCGTGGGGCGTTGCGTGGCCGACCGATAGAATCGGACGAACGGGAGAGACACACCCCGGAGTGCCGCTGTATAGATTCGAAGGGGTGGCCATCACTCGAGTCCCAGCAATTGGTCGGGTTGAGTGTGGGTAGGAGCGGTCGGTAACAGACAGTAATTTGACTATTCGAAGAGTGTGAACGCAGCACTTTGTAGCACTAATACAATATATTTAAATATAGGTGCTGTGTCAAAGTCCATTGAGAGTATTGAACGTACATTCGTTCACTCGGTAGTGAACGTTGACTCAGCGCTCGAGTCGATTCGGTCTGTTGTATTTGCCGCTGGATTCGTCTCGTGGTGCTGGTGGCACCGATTTGGGTATCTATCCGTATATCCGCTTATTGGAGTTCGTATCGCCTAGTTTGAGCACATATAGCGTGTTTTGAGTTCGGATAACGCGTTTTGAATACGGAATCAACCCTCACATGAGCCCCCTCCAACCGTCGTTTCGGATCGACACACACCTCCAATCTGTTACAGCGGCACTCCGGGGTGTGTGTGTCCATATACAGCGGCACCGAGGGGTGTCAAACGACGGGCTCGATTCCTATAGAAATCCTTTTCAATCCATACAGCGGAAATACGGTATCAGCCCTCGAGTGGCCCTGGAAATCTCGCTTCTCTCCAGTGGTTGTTGAACTCACGATACAGCGGCACTCCGGGGTGTGTGTCCAATACAGCGGAAATCCAGGGTCCCACGTCGGCTATACAGCGGAAACTCGGGGTCTCTTCTCGGCTATACAGCGGCACTGAGGGGTGTTATTTGTGCGTCTCAGGTACTCACACCCCAGAATCGTCACTAATACAGCGGCAGTCAGGTTCCGAACGCTTAAGAGACCTCCGAATAATATCCACGACAACTGAATGTCGGACGCCACGGACTACTTCGGGAGCGAAAACGAAATTTTCCAGAACAAAGAGCTCCTGCAAGTCTCACACCTCCCCGATGGCGACCGGATCATCGGTCGCGAAGACGAGCTCACGAACCTCGCGAACGCGATCAAGCCGGCGACTCGAGGCAACACGCCGAACAACGTGCTCGTCTACGGGAAGACGGGAACCGGAAAGTCGCTGTGCTCGAAGTTCATCACGAATCAGGCGATCGAGCGCGCGAAGAACAACGACGTCTCGATCGGGGTCGCCTACGTCGACTGCCTGCAGGAGTCGACGGAAACACAGGCCGTCCAGTCGACCGGCCACCAGCTCAACGAGCAGGAGGAAACGGGGATCTCGATCCCCCACTCGGGACTGAGCACGTCCGAGTACTACCGTCGACTGTGGCGCATCGTCGACGACCGCTACGACGTCGCCCTGATCATCTTGGACGAGGTCGACAAAATCGAAGACGACGATATCCTAATGCAACTCTCGCGCGCGGTCGAATCCGGAAAGCTCACCGAGAGCACGGTCGGCGTCATCGGTATCTCGAACAAGGTCCGGTACAAAGACTCGCTGGACGAGCGGATCAAATCGAGTCTCTGTGAACGCGAGTACGTCTTCTCGCCGTACGACGCAAACCAGATTCGCGAGATACTGCGCTCGCGTTCGGATGCGTTCCACGAGGGCGTCCTCGAGGACGGTGTCGTCCCGCGCGTAGCGGCACTCGCGGCGCGCGAACACGGTGACGCCCGAAAGGCGATCGACATCCTGCGGTTTGCTGGCGAGATCGCCGAGGAGAACGACCTCGAGTCGGTCACGGAGGACTGTGTCGATCAAGCCCACGAACGCGAGGAGACCAGCCGCCTCGCCGAACTCATCTCGAAGAGCCCAAGCCACGCGAAACTCGTCCTCGAGGCGATGGCGCTGCTCACCCAGCAAAAGGAGGGTGACGACGTCCCGGTCAAAACCAACGAGGCGTACGACCTCTACAAGCGGCTCTGTGATCGCGACCAGTCGGACCACCTCAAGCTCCGGCGGGTGCGGGACATCCTCTCGGAACTCGAGTTCCTCTCGATTATCGAACAGGAACGCAAGTGGGCCGGCAAGGGAAAAGGCAACTACATGGAAAACCGGCTGATCGACGATCCGGAGGTTATCATCGCGGCCTGTAACGAGTCTGACTAACGGATCAGTACCCAGTCGCGCTCTCTCGAGGACGTCCCGTTTTGATGTCACCATTTATGATGCCAGTCGTCGATCGTCTGGCTATGTACGGCATGCTCACAGCAGATCGGGACCTCGCTCGAGCCGAGATCGGAACCGTCACGCACTTTTTCGCCGACTCCGTCGACGGAACGCGCCGCGAACCGCTTCCGGGCGCGGTCAACTCCGTCGCCTGCTGGGGCGATACGGCGACGGTCCGTGATGAACCAGCGCGCGCCGCCGTGACGGCCGACGGAACGCGTGCGACGCCCGATGCGGAGGGACACGACTGGGGCACCGTCTGCCCGACCGATCCCGACTACCGCGACAAGTTGCTCGAGCGACTCGAGCGAGTCGGCGCGGTGGGCGACGTGCGGCTTACGACACCTGGATTCCCCGGCGCGTCGTTCTGTCACTGCGAGCGCTGTGATCGGGAGTTCGCCGCGAGCGACCACGAGGACCGCGATACGTGGCGAACCGCGGTCATCGCTGATTTCGTCGCCGCCGCGGCGGAGCGCGTCGAGGGTGACCTCCTCGCGACGCTCTACCCCGATCCCTACCCCGGAAACCTCCGCGAACGCGCCGGCGTCGATCCCGGTTCGCTCGCTCCCTTCGTCGACGGTTTCGTCGTCCCGCTGTGTGGTGTTGGCTATGGAACGACCTACTGGGTGGAGTCGCTGGCGCGTGGCTTCGCTCACGAACTCGAGGGCCTCGAGCCGGAGCTTACCATCCAGCTCTCGGCGGACGGCGTCGATCCTGACCGACTCGTGGGACTGACACAGCAACTCGAGGCCCACGCGGATGCCGTCGTCTACGGCACGTATCCGGCCGACGCGGATACCGTCAAAGACGTTATTCGGCGCGTTCGCGAGGGGGACACACCATCGCTCACCGTCTGAGCGCGAAAACACGGCACTGTTCGATTACAATAGCTCGCGCACGTCCGAGTACCACATATCGTGGTAGTCGACGTGACCGACTCGGCGGGCGATCGCGACGGCGAGGGCGTGCCAGCAGCGATCGGTTGGATCGTCGGGATCGAGATTGTACTCGCTGTCCTTGCAGGTACAGCCGCCGTCTTCGATGATGTACTCGTCGTCGTAGCCGACGACGATCGTAAAATCACGGTAGGCCTTGACCCGGTTCTCGCTGACAGCCTCGATCGCGCGCGCTCCGCGGTCGCCGTGGATGCGCGTGATCTGCTCGACGATCTCGGGCGTGAGTTCGCCCGTCTCCTCGAGGTCTGCCTGCCATCGCTCGACTGGGTTGGCCTTCGGCACGACCGGAACTGTGTCCCGGACTGTAAAATCGGTTTGGTTGTGCGAACGATTCCGCTCGAGACCACACCGTTTTTCGCCCGCTACCGACGAGAGGTGGTATGCGTGTCACCGAGGGGGAGATCGAACTCGAGGTCCCCGGCGAACAGACGGAGGGCATCGAGGAGTCGGTGTTTTACAACCCGAGACAGGAGTTGAACCGGGATCTAACGATCGCGACGCTGCGAGCCTATCGCGAGCGCGAGGAGCGTGCCGAAACCTATCTCGACGCGATGACGGCAAGCGGGATCCGTGGCGTCCGGGCGGCCGCCGACGGCTGGGACGTGACCTGCTGTGACGTCACCGAGGAAGCCGTCGACCTCGCGCGGGCGAACCTCGAGCGAAACGACCTCGAGGCAGCCGTCAAACACCGGAACGCCAATGCGCTCATGCACGACGAGGTGTACGACGTGATCGATCTCGATCCCTACGGGACGCCGATGCCGTTCGCCGATGCAGCGTTTTCGAACTGCCGAGATCTGCTCTGTGTTACCGCGACTGACACCGCACCGATGTGTGGGGCCCACTTTAACAGCGGTGTCCGATCGTACTCCGCCGTTCCGCAGAACACCGACTACCACACCGAGATGGGTATCCGGATCCTCATCTCCGCGCTCGCCCGCAGCGGGGCCCGCTTCGACGTCGGCATCGAACCGATCTTCACTCACGCGACCAGCCACTACGTCCGCACCTATCTCGAACTCGAGCACAAGCCCACCGCTGCGGACGCGGCGATCGACGAACTGGGCTACATTTACCACTGCGAGGACTGTCTCTACCGTGAGACGGACGTCGGGATGATCGCCGATCCGCTCGAGACGTGTCCCCACTGCGGCGGCAACCGACTGCTCACCGCCGGCCCGGTCTGGCTCGGGCCGATTCAGGATCCGGAGTTCGTCGCTGCAGTCCGCAATGAGATTCCCTACACGTTCGAGACCGCACCGGAGGCTCGAGAGCTCTGTGATGCGCTCGTGGCCGAACTCGACGAGCCGACTCACTACGACCAGCACAAACTCTGTCGCACCTGGGGGCTGCCGGCCAACGCGATGGATGAGTTCCTCGCTGATCTGCAGGCCGCCGGCTTCGACGCGTCGAGAGCCCACTACGGCGGGACGACGTTCAAGACCGACGCCAGCGTCGACGAGATTCGCGCGGCGACTGAAGCCAACCTCGTCTAACGCTCCTCCTCACCTCTCACGTCTCTTCGCACTCTCAGATCACGATTCCGACACGACCGCATATTGCCCTGGCCGCCGATATAGACGGACGTGATCGACTACAGACAGGGTCTGGAGGTCACGCGTGACGTCGCCCGCCTCGCGCGCAACGAACAGCTGACGCTGTTGGCGGCCGGCGTCGCCTTCTATGGGTTCATCTCGCTTGTCCCGTTGGCCCTCCTCGGGCTGGGCATCACCGCCTCGATCGGCGGGGAGATGCTTGCAGCGCGGCTGACGACTGCAGCCAGCGGCGTCCTCACGCCGTCGGCTCAGGAACTGCTCGCCGAGACGGTCTTAGACGACACCGGGCGACAGAGCGCAACCGTGTTCGGGGCACTCGGCCTGTTGTGGGCAGCAAGCCGGGTGCTTCGCGGGCTCGATCGGGCGTTTTCACAGGTGTACGGGACTGCAGGATCGAAATCGCTGTTCGATACGGTCTGGGATGCGACGATCGTCTTCGTCGCGATCGGGCTCGGGCTGACGCTTGTCGGCGTCCTCGAGCTCGTGATCAGATTCGTGCCGTTCGTCGGTGCCAGTGTTCTCGGGCCGATCTTCATCGTAGCCGGACTGATTGTGACGTTCCTGCCACTGTATGTCATCTTTCCGGACTCGGGTATCGACGTCCGTGAGGCGCTTCCCGGGACGGTCGTGGCCGCGATCGGCTGGTTCGTGCTGAGTCGTACGTTCTCGCTGTATACGGCGTTTGCGACCGAGTATGCCGTCTATGGCGCACTGGGGGCGGTCTTTCTGGTGCTCATCTGGCTCTACATCGGCGCGATCATCCTCGTCTTCGGGGCGGTCCTCAACGCAGTCCTTGCCACCCGTGATATGGATCGGCAGCTACAAAGTCCCGGCGCTCGACAGGTTCCAACAGAAGCGATGACCGACGACGCCACGGGTGACGACGAGGGGGCGACGGAGGACCACGCAGGGACGGGTGCGGAAACGGGTTCGAGTGCCCGCATGAGTGCCCGAACCCGGGACCGATCCGACGATCCCGAAGCACTCCGCGAGGAGATCGAGCGGCTGCGCGACCGCGTCGAGTCGTTCGAAGATGCCGTCGAGCGCCGGACTGTCAGGAAAGAGTCGCTCCAGAGCGAACTCAAACGCTACGTCCGTCGCCGGGTCCGCCACGGCCACGCCCGCGACTGGGGGCCCTATCTCGTCTTGTTGTATGGGACGGCGATGTCAATCGCGGCGTTTTATTTCCTCTCGGGTGGCTGGGCGATCCTTGCGCTGCTTGTCGTCTGGACGTCGACACTCGGCGTCTACGTGCTGATGGTGCTGTTCGGATTCGGGATCTCCCTGCTCGATATCCCCGGCCGCGTCCGCGATATCGTCGGCGAGCGCCGCTCCTAGGCCACCGTCTCGCTCGAGTCGTTATTCTCATCTCTTCTAGACAGCCGTCCGTTCGAAGACAGTGGTGTCTGCAGCTATGCTGTCGGAAGGAAAGACGACAGTCTCAGCCGGTCTACGATCTCGATGCCCCGGCGCAACCGCGAGCCGTCCCGTAGTCGCGCCGGCACTGACTGACAGGAGTCCGTCTCAGTTGACGTCGAACTCGATCGCCGCCCCCTGGCCAAAGCCAACACACAGCGTCGCCAGGCCGCGGCCGCCGCCGCGTTTCTGGAGTTCGTGGATCAGCGTGACCGGGAGGCGAGCACCCGACGCACCGAGTGGGTGCCCGAGGGCGATTGCGCCGCCGTTGACGTTGAAAATCTCGGGGTCGATCCCGAGCTGATCGCGCGAGTAGACCGCCTGACTCGCGAAGGCCTCGTTGAGTTCGACCAGGTCGTAGTCGTCGATCTCACGGCCATTGCGCTCGAGCAGGCCCTCGGTTGCGGGCACCGGCCCGATCCCCATGACGGTCGGGTCGACGCCGGCGACGTTGTTCATGCCGACCTCGGCCAGGATCTCGAGGTCGTGTTCTTCGGCAAAGGCCTCGCTCGTGATGAGCAGCGCCGACGCGCCGTCAGAGATCTGGGAGGCGTTGCCGGGCGTGACGGTGCCGTCGGATTTGAAGACGGTCGGGAGTTCGCCGAGTTTCTCGGCGGTCGTCCCCGGGCGGATGCCTTCGTCTTCGGAGACGGTGCCATCCTCGGTTTCGATCGGGACGATCTCGTCGTCGAACCGACCTTCTTCGGTGGCCTCAGTGGCACGTTGCTGGCTCTGGGCGGCGTATTCGTCTTGGTCGTCGCGACTGACGCCGTACTCGTCGGCGACTTTCTCGGCGGTCATCCCCATCTGGAGCTCGCCGATGTTGTAGAGTTCGGCCATCCGTGGGTGGACACTGCCCATGTTCTCACCCATCGAAACGCGGCTCATGTTCTCGACGCCGCCGGCGATGATGGCGTCCCGGTTGCCGGCCGCGATGGCGTCGGATGCGGAGATCACCGACTGCATCGAGGAGGCACACCAGCGGTTGATCGTCGTCGCGGGGACGCTCTCACCAAGTTCGGAGAGCAAGGCGATGACGCGGGCTACGTTGTTGCCCTGCTCGCTGCGTTGCTGGGCACAGCCCCACATCAGGTCGTCAATGTCGTCACCTGAGAGCCCCGTTTCCGCCAGGATTTCGTCGATCAGCGGGATCGAGAGATCTTCACTGCGGAGATCCGCATACACACCGTCTTCTTTTCCCTGCGGGGTCCGGACTGCCTTGACTACGACTGGCGTCTGTGACATATACTACCGAATGTCCCTTATGAACTTAAATCCGGTAGAACTCACAGACACACACAAACGGTTTACAATTCAACCCCGCCCACGGTGGGGCGGGGAATCCGCCTCGCTACCTCGTTTGAATTACCGTTCGAGATCCACTCGAGGCCGATGATCGACACTCTGCCAGCCAGCCGAAAACCTTCACAGCCTTACGTTCGACGGTCGAACACGCAGCCATGGACGAGGACGGACTGGACGCTGCCCGATTCGACGCTGAGTCGAACGCCACAGCCGATGCCGAATCAGAGACGAGTACCGACGCTGCGGGAACTGACGACGGCACGATGCCGGGCGTTCCGGACCCTGAGCCGGCGGACGACGAACCGCCCGAGGACGTCCAGAAGTACGCCCGGTTCAAAAAGATGGACGGCGCACAGTACGATCGCGTCAACGAGTTCCTGCGTGATCGAACCTACGTCACCGCCCGCGAGTGGGCCATTGCCCGCCTCTGTTCGGATTTCCGGACCGAAACCGGCGTCGAGATGACCAAGATCGGCGAGAACCTGCCCGAACTCGTGCCCTTCATGACCGATACCTACACGCCACAGGCGGTCAACCAGGCCCGTGCCTCCTTCGAGGAGAAGGTCCGCAAGGCGGGTGCGACCTTCCTCTACGGCGCGATGTGTGATTTCTTCACCGCCGAGGAACTCGACGACGTGATGTACGAGTCGACCGAGGTCGCCAAGTTCCTCCTCGAGGTCGAAGGCGTCGACCTCTCGGTCGAGGAGGAACTCGAGGCCGAAGAGCGGATCTCGAGCGTGATGCGAGAGGTTCGCGAGGCGAGCGAGGAACTGCGAGCCCAAGAGGAGGAGTAACTGTTCCGGGACCGTCAGTCCGTTGCACACAACCAAACGGTCCGCTTGCAACGGTAGACTGCCATTTCAGGCGACCGATTCGAGTCCAGTACGGCGACTCGTGTCCGCAGTTATGAGCTGCGATGACAGTCACGCGACGTACACTCTCCCAGTACCGACAACTGTCCGTAGCCATCGATGATAGCGACGTTATTTTCAGGTAACGACTCGGATACTATTACTGGTGCGTTGCTACTCCAGTTCGGATGGATACGACTACCAACTCCCGTGATGGGCACGGATCAGGCGATTGCGACCGAACCGACGCGAGCGAACCGACGGCGTCCGCCAGCGTCACCAGACGACGAACGCTTCGTCTGGGCGGATTCTTAGGTACCAGCAGTCTGCTCGGCGTTACAGGCACGGCAGTCGACAGTGCGAGCGCGGCGTGTAACCGGCCGGACGAGGAGATTCACCTCGAGTACGACGACTACGACAGCTGGGCGGACATCTACTGGCTGTCGAACGGCGACCCCGACAACCTGACTTTCGTCTCGAGTCCGACCAACTCCGGAGCGACGGCTCTCCAGATGCGGATTCGTGAAGACGACCACTGGGGTGCAAGCACGCACTATCAGTTCGAGGACGGACTGGTGGAACTCAACGGACGCGTCAGTTTTGCGCTCAACTCCAACTGGTCGATGGAGGGGCGACAGCCGTCGAACTGCCGGCTCTGGAACTGTGCGATCGCGCTGGGCGACGGGAGCGCCGGTGGTGGCGTTCCCGACGGGACCAACGGCTGGAGCAATCGAATGTACGTGACCAGTCGAGATACCGATCCGGAGGGGCCGTTCTACCTCCTCTCGAACACCTACCACGTGAACAATGGAAGCGGCGTTGGCGACCACGACTACATCATCGACGGCGAACCGTACGCGCTCGCAGCACCAGAGATCGAACCGGGTGTGTGGTACGACTTCGAGTACTATGTGCGCGTGAACACGATGACCAACGGCGACGGCAACGAAGACGGTGTCGTACGATACTGGCTCGACGGCGACCCCATCTACGAACGCGATAACTTCAAATTCACAGACGATCGCACGGACAATATCATCGACACGACCGGCCCCGTCGGACACTACGGTGGTCGATACGAAGCCCCGAAGAACCTCTATGCCTACTACGACGATCACTCGATGGCGCTCAACGGGACGTTCGACTCCGAACCGTGCGATCGGCCATCGCAACAACCCACGTTCCTCACCGACCTGCTCCGCTGGCTTCGTGAGTGACCCCGCATTGAGAGGCCACCACGACTAACGGCGCACTACTGCTCGCCCCAGCCTCGAACGTCCGCCTCCTCGAGGAACAGCGAGGGGTCTTCGTGCGAGAAGCTGACCCACCGGTCGGCCTCGGCATCGGTCGCCGCTGGCGTGACGTGAACCAGCAACTCCTCCTCGGCGAGGGCCGTCTCGAAGACAGCACGCGAGTCCTCGAGGTCGTAGGTCAGCGGGACGAAAATCGCCGTTTCCCGCTCGTCGTCGCGCTCGACAACGAGGGCGATTCGCTCGTGGTCGTCGCGTTCCGGCGGGCGATAGTAGACGTCGGCAGCGGTGATGGTGACGTCGCCGTCCTCGACAAGGGTTTCGACGAGGTCGTAGGCCTCGCTCGAGACCGCCACATCGAGTCCGGTTCGGTCCGCGTGTTCGACCGGCGCGATCGCGGTCGGCTCCAGTACGATCGCGTCCCAGCCGTTCTCTCGGTACTCCTCGGCGATAGCTCTCGCGTCTTCGAGGAGTTCCGTCCAGCGTGTCCCTGCCCCGTCGGGCCGACCGTCGGTCATCGACCACCCTCCGCGAGCGGTCGCACTCGAGCGTACATACTCGAGACCGAAGCCCTCGAGCGGAAAAACGTTACCTCCTCGTTACTCGCCGTCTTCGCCGACGGAGTCGATCGTCACGTCGGTCGCCTCGTCGCCGGCGAGGGCGTCCTCGAGCGCCGCGCGAACGACGGCCGCATCGGCGGGGCCACCGCCGGCCGCGACGGTGCCGACTGACTCGGGATCGAACGACACCCCGAGCGCGTTGTAGACGTCCTCGAGGACGGCCGCGAGCGCGTCACGGTGGTCGACGAGGACGATCCCGGCGACGACGGCAGCGTCCTGTCTGACCCGCTGAGCGAGGCCGACGAGCTTTCGTCGTCGGCCGGCCGCATCGACGACCGACAGCGAGTGGGTTCCCGGACAGAAGGAGTCGTCCGGCTCCCCAGCAACGACCTCGAGTCCGCCCTCGAGCGAGCGGAGCGCCCGTTCGACGGTCTCCGTGGCTCGCTCGTACCGGGCGGTTGTCCCGCGACGGAAGTCCCCAGCCGGTTCGGCGCGGATGAACGCGAGCGTCGTCTCGCCGTCGTAAGCCACTGCCCGCCCGCCGACGTCGCGTTCGATGGGTGGAAAGCCGCGCTCACGGGCGAACTCGAGGGCAGCGTCGTATCCCTCGAGTCGTCGGTCCCGGCGGCCGAACGCGATCTGGCGGTGTGGCGTCCAGACACGCACTGCCGGCTCGCCGTCGGCAGCGTCTGAGAGGAGTTCGCGGCTCACATCACGGTCGGCCTCGATCGTCGCCGCACGGCCGCGGATCACGCGCATCAGTCTCCGATTGTACCCGATGGACCTAAACGCTCCCGCTGCCCAGACGAACCAGACACACGATGGCCGTGACGCTCCCCGAGGCGACGCTTGCGCAGTACGAACGCTTCTCACTGTACAACTCGCCGTACCCCGCCCACGACGAGGGGTGTGCGATCGACCTCTATCCCGGCACGCTCCGGGACGGCCGGACGACCGCCGCACCGAGTCCCGTCTCCGGAACCGTCCTCGAGACCAGAGCCGTTCGCGCGCCGTCGAAACCCTACGCGCCCGAACATGATTACTTGATCCTGCTCGAGTGTGACGGCCCCGCCGACCTCGAGGGACTCGTCGTCCGGATTCTTCACGTCGACCCGTCCGTCGAGGCGGGCCAGCACGTCGAGCGGGGCGAGTCGCTTGGCGAACTCGTTCGGGCTGGCTTTTTCGCCCCGTGGGTTGACAACCACCTTCACGTCGGCGTCCGCCGACCCGACCAGAACCTCCACCGAGCGACTGGATCGCTCCCGCTCGAGGTTGGTGTCGACGTTTGCCCCCTCGCGTGGGACGGCACCGGAACGGTGGTCGCGACCGGCGAGACCTACGCCGTGCTCGATGCGCCGACACACCCCACGCCCGGCGAGACGTTTGTCGGCGTTCGTGCCGACGGCGGGGGCGTTCTCGACGGCGGGCTTCCACACTACGACGGCGGCGGCGTCCACGGTGCCAGTCAGGACGGGATCGTCTCGCTCAACGGCGACCGACTCGGCGTCGCCGATGGGCGCACGATCACGTGGGACGACGTGGTCGTCACGGCAAACGGCGAGTCGATCACCGGCCTGTCGCTGTTCTGCGCTCGAGACGCCGACTTCGGCGCGAAACTTATCTGTCCGGATCGAACGCTCGAGGTGGGCGAGCGCGTGCGGGTTCGGGTTCGCTCGAGCGACGGCCGCTGATGCGGTTTGTTGTAACGATTTACTGGCGCGACCGCAGGACTGCTCGCGGTCGCACCGGGAATGACTTACAGCAGACCGTATGAAGCGCGGCGATCACCGCCGCTCGTCAGTCGTTCTGAAGCGTCGCGCCGTCGACGACCCGACCCCAGAACAGCGGCGTCTCGGTCGGCCGATCGCGGATGTAGAACATGAAGCGGCGGTCGACGATCATCTCGACGCGCTCCGACGGGGCAGATTCGACCATTTCGACTGCCGTCGCGGCTGCCGCTTCGGTTCCTTCCTCGTCGACTGAGACGAAACTCTGGTGGACGATGTCGTCAACGAACAGTCCCACGTCGTCCTCGACCATGCCGCTGAAGTCCGCCCCAGCGCCAAACGCCCGCTCCATGCCGAGTTCCTGCATCACGTCGACGAGGCTGAACTTCGACTCGATCCCGAACGTTGGGAGTGTAAGGTCGACCTGCGGCTGGGACGTCTCCTCGAGCATGGTCGCCAGTCGATCCACCGTAAACGCCTCCTCGAACGTCTCGAACTCGCCCTCGGCGGGGAGGATGACGATCATGCTCGTGTCGCCGTTGGCGTACGGGAGTTCGACGAGCTGGTGGCCATCGACCTCGGCATACTGCAACTCGGCGGTCTGGTGCATCAGGTTGACCTCGGTCTCGCTGCCGTCGAGGCTCGTGAACGTGCCGGGCTCGGTCTCCGCGGGATCGAAGTCGTGCTCCCAGGCGGCGAGGAAGTAGACCGCGTTCGTGAGGACGAGCCGAGTCGAGGCGTCGATCGATCCCTCCGGGAGCAACTCCTCGATCCGATCGTTCGTCTGCGATTCGACCCACGCGTTGATCTCCTGGCGTGCTTGCTCGGGACTGCCCGTAAAATCGACCAGTCGCTCGCCAGCGCCGTAGTAGGCCTCGAGCACCTCGCGGAACCCCGCCTCGAGCGGGAGACCCTCGTCCGTCCAGACGGCGTTCGCACTCGAGAGTTCGAAGCCGAGGGCGTCTTCGTCATCGCCGTCGGACTCGTCGACTGCCCACGCCGGTTGCTCGACTGTCGCGCCGTCCTCGTTTCGCTGCTCGAATTCGGTCTCGAGCGCGCCGAAGGCCGCGTGGAGGTCCTCGCCCTCGAGTACGTAGCGCAGTGCGTCGGCCATCTCCGCGGCTGTCTCGCCTCGAGCGCCGGCGTAGGTCATCGCGAGCGCAACCGAGACGCTGTACGGCGAGAAAAACAGGTTCTCGTCCGGCTCGTCCGCGCGGAGTTCCGCGAGGAGCTCGAGCGAGAAGGCGACGTTACCGCGGAGCTGGTCGGCCAGCAGGGCGGCCTCGAGGTCGGGATCGGTCACGAACTCGAGTGTCGGGAAGTCGGGTGCCTCGCCGTCGAAGGGGCTCGGCGTCTCGCCGTTCGAATTCGGATCATCGGTCGCGTTCGGGTCGTCCGTGCCCGCACAACCGGCCAGTCCCGCGAGGAATGCGCCGGAACACGCGAGCAGGGTCCGTCGATCTGTCGGCATCTGTTCGCTTGCTTCACCGGGTTCCGGTAAATTTCTTCTCGAGGCTGAAATCGCGATTTGAGTTTGGACAGCGTTCGGTGCTGCTCGACGGTCACGGCGAATCACGCCGGCGAGCCAACAACGATCGACAACGTGACAGCCCAGAAGCGTAGCGGTAAAGAGCGTCGATAGCAGACCACAGGGCATGACCGACGACACGCAGCCCACCCCCGAGGAGTTCGCTGATCTCGAGAGTCTGCTGCAGTACTTTATCGAGGAGAATCAGGAGTTCCTCTCGTGGATCGGGACGACCGTCGAACACATCGGCAAGGGGACGATGACGCTGTCGGTGCCCTACGACGAGAAACTGAGCAACAAGCGCCCGTCCCCGTCTGGTGACGGACGGGCGGACCTTCACGGCGGAATCGCCGCGACGTTGATCGATACGGCGGGCGGACTCGCACTGCGGACAGCCATGGACAACCCCTTCGATGCACGAATCGCGACGATCAACCTGAACGTCAACTACCTCCGCCCTGCGGTCGGCGACCTCGTGGCAACGGCGAACGTGATCCGCGTCGGCGGCAGCGTCGGCGTCAGCGAGATCATGGTCGAGAGCACCACGCCAGACGGCGAGACACGCGAAGTCGCGACCGGACAGGGCGCGTTCCGGATCTTCCGACCGGAGTAAGGAGACCTCGCCTCAAGACGACTTATCTGTCCGAGCGGGCCCCGTCGTCGGCTTGGGGGTGCGATGGGGCGGACTCAAGGCCTTGATTCTGGCGTCGATGGCTGAGCCAGAGCCATCCGTGGAGATAACAGCCGATTGCACCGACGGCGACGAAGTAGAGGTAGATCGCTGCTTCGACGGGGGCTGGAACCGACTCGAGCATTGGACTCGTGTTCGAGCCCCGGTGGTATACGACTCAACCTGCAGTGAGACACGCTTTTACTCGTTCGTCAGCATCCAGTAGCGCACGCCCAGATACACCATGACGAGGCCGAACGTCCCCGCAAACAGCGGCGAGCCGTCCATGGCTGCATACACCAACGCGACCGCGTTCAGCCCGATGCCGAAGATGTACATCGAGCGCAGTCGGCGAGAACTCATTTCGACCACTCGAGTGCAGTGCTGTCGGCTGTTGGCTCCGTTACTGGGTGGCTGGTCGATGGCTCGCCAGTCGATCGCTCCGTTCGCTCGCGGTCCAGTCTCCGTGCGGACCGATGGGTGGTCATACCATATTGTTTGACGGGGACCATTGAAAACACTCTCACTTCGGTCCGTTCGTCGCTCCGCTCTCGACGGCTGCGCCCCGAAGAACGGTCTTCGAGCCGATCACGCACCGTCGAACTCGAGGTCGTCGCTCGTGACGACCTCGCCGAACAGCCACTCGGCGTGTTCTAAGGCGTACTCGTGGTGGTCGTCTTCGATCGCGCCGATACAGTCGTCGACCATGAGCGGCCGGAAATCACGAATGCCCGCGCTGCCACCGGTGTGGAGGACACAGACGTTCGCGAGCGTGCCACAGAGAACCAGATCGTCGATCCCGCGGGCGTTCAACCACCCCTCGAGTTCGGTGTTGTAGAACGCGTCGTAGGTGTGCTTTTCGACGACGAGATCGGCCTCGTCGGCCGGGAGTTCGTCGACGATTTCGGCCTCCCACGACCCCTCGAGGACGTGTTCGCCCCACTGTTCGAACTCGTCGTAGTAGTGTGCGTCGTCGAACTGCTCGGGCGGGTGGACGTCTCGGGTGAAAATCACTGTCGTGCCGGCCTCGTGGGCGCGAAAGACGAGGTCGGCGATCGGTTCGATAACCGCCTCGCTGCCCGGTGCGTACAGCGAGCCGTCGGGGTGGCAGAACCCGTTTTGCATGTCGACGACGACGACGGCCGTGCGTGCTGGCTCGAGGTGCATGCGTATAAAACACTACGCCGGCGTTCCGCAAAACGTTCGTGGCTGTTGCCCTCGGTCTCAGCTGCTAGCGCTCGTCCCGGTCGACCAGCGGTCTTTTGCTGCTCGCCTTCTTATGAAAGCCTATCCACCCCATATGACGGCCACACTGACGCGGACGCGACTGCTCGTCGCGCTCGTTGCGATTTCGACACTCGTTCTGGCACTGGCCGCGGCCGGTGGTGTGGTCCCGGGGCTGTTCGTGGACGACTCGCCCGACCGACCGGACGACCCGACCACCGAAGACACCGTCGGCTACGTTAACGGCTACTGGTACGACGACGAGCTCCCCGTCGACGACCGTGACGATGCCGTCGTCGATGACGACGAACTCGAGCCAGTCGTCTACCGCTCGATGGCACGCGTCGAGAAAATTCGCAACATGACGTTCGAGGACGACGTGCCGGTCGAGGTCATCTCCCGCGAGGAGTACCAGACCGAGCACAAAGACATCTTCCTTGAGACGACCGAGGACGAACAGCTTATCCAAAACGTCACCTACGAGACGCTGTTCATGGTCGACCGCGACACTGACGCCGGCGACGAGTTCGAGTCGATGTACGGCGGCGCCGTCGGCGGCTACTACGATCCGGAGACTGACCGGATCGTCGTCGTCTCGGACACCACGGAGACGCCCGAACTGGACGAGACCGTTCTGGGCCACGAACTGGTCCATGCGCTCCAAGACCAGCAGTTCGATCTCTCGAGTTACGACCGGATGACGATCGATCAAGATGTCGCTACGAACGGGCTCATCGAGGGTGATGCCGCCTGGGTCGAGACCGAGTACGAAACTCGCTGTAGTGACGAGTGGGCGTGTGCCCAGCCCGGCGAGTCGGAGCCGAACTCCGAACAGTTCTCGCAACTCAACTGGGGGCTCTATATGACCCTCTACCAGCCCTACAACGACGGGTCGGCGTACATCGACTCGCTTCGCGAGGACGGCGGCTGGGCGGCAGTGAACGCGGCCTACGACGACCCACCGACGAGTTCGTCGACGGTGATCCATTCCGACGAGGAGCGCGAGCCGGTCGAAGTCACGGTCGAGGACCGCTCGGGCGACGCGTGGGTCCCTCTCGAGGTCGACGGCGAACCGGCGAGACAGACGGTCGGTGAGGCCGCGATGGTGTCGATGTTCGGTGCTGACATCCATGACCGGAGCCAGCCGTCGGTGATCGATTCGGAGGCGATGCTCGCGGACGGTCTTTCGGGATACGACTACGATCAGCCGTACACCGACGGCTGGACCGGCGATGAACTGGCCGTCTACGTCGACGCGACTGTCGACGATCCCACGGCGACCGACACCGGCTACGTCTGGGAGACCGAGTGGCGCTCGAGCGAGGACGCCCAGCAGTTCGTCACGGGCTATCTCGACCTGCTCGAGATCCACGACGCCGAGCCCGTCGCGGATCGACAGGATACGTACACGGTCGACGACGAGTACCCCGGCGCGTACGCCATCGATCGCGACGGCGAAACGGTGACGATCGTCCGTGCACCATCGGTTGACGACCTCGATGAAATCAACGATGGCGCTGCACCCGAGGGTGACGACACGCTCGAGCGCGTGGCGGTGGACACGAGCGACGGTGACGATGGCGGTACAGATGATGACGACAGTGACTCGCTCGCCGGATTCGCCGTCCCTGGAACAGTGCTCGGCGTCTCGATCGGGATCTTCGTCGCGAAAACGCGAGACGGTACCGTTCGTGCCTGGATCGCACACCGACGAGCGCTGACTCGTCCCGACAGCGCACCCAGTGTCGATTCCGGTGGCGGCTCGGACAGCCAGCGACGCGGCGCTGCCTGAGGACGACGCGAAACAGCGATCAGTATATGACTCGTCCGTCGAAACGAAACCCCAATGCAACGGAGTCGACTCGCACTGTTTGCGGTCGTGGCGCTGGTCGTACTCTCGGGCTGTACGCTCCCTCAGTCTCCGGATCAGTTCGACACTGACCGCGAACTCGGTGCAGTCGGCGACTACACCCACGACGATACCTTCGCGTTCGACGACAACGAGGCCCTTACTGCGGACCAACTCGAGGCCGTCAAATACCGCTCGATGGCCCGAATCGAGGTCGTCCGCGAACTGAAGTTCAAACACGACGTGGAACTCGAGGTCATTTCCAGAGACGAGTATTTGAGCCAGCGCGGTGAGCCCGAATCGGCCTCTCCCTTTCTGAACGAACTCTGGCGCGGCGCGTTCGTCGTCGACGGCGAAACGGACGCCAACCGGGCGCGAAACGACCTCTACGGCACCGCTGTCCAGGGTTACTACACGAACGACCGGATCGTCATCGTAGCCGACACCGCCGACGGCATCCGTATCGACCGCGAGACGCTGGTCCACGAACTGGTTCATGCGCTGCAGGATCAACACTTCGGCCTCGAACGCCGCGGCGAGACGATCGACGAACGGCGGGCCGAACTCGGGCTGCTCGAGGGCGAGGCGAACTACGTCCCACACCTGTACGAGCAGCGCTGTGGCACAACGTGGCAGTGTCTGAGCGACCACGAGCGACCGGCAGCCGACGATGGGCCGGCGACCGATCGGCCGTTCAACGTCGGCCTGTTTCTCTCGATCTACGCGCCGTACGCCGAGGGACCACCGTTCGTTGCCCACCTCCACGACCGCGACGGCTGGGCGGCCGTCGATCGCGCCCACGAGAACCACCCGACAAGCACCAGCCAGCTGATCCATCCCGAGCGCTACCCGGACGACGGGCCGGTCGCCGTCGAGATCCCTGATCGCTCGAGCGACGACTGGGTGCCCTACAGCCCCGACGGCGACCCCCACACGGAGACGATCGGTGAGGCAACCCTGTTCGCGACGCTGTGGGCAAACGGCGTCATCGATCGACCGTTGAGCGAGGGCAGCACCGAGCTCTCGCCGTACAACTACTCCCACCCGGCGACCGACGGCTGGGCCGGCGACACCTTCCAGGTCTATCTGGACACGACCGACGAAAGTCGGACCGGCCACGTCTGGACGCTCGTCTGGCAACGCGACGCGGACGCCGAGGCGTTCGCCGACGCCTACCGAACCCTCCTCGAGACCCGTGGCGGTGCGCCGGTCAATGCCGTCGACGACGCCTACCGGATCCCCGACAGCGAGCCCTTCGGCGGAGCTTACCGGGTTACCGTCTCCGGTGACACGGTCGAAATCGTCGGCGCGCCGCTGGCGATCGACCTCGAAGAGATCCACGCGAGCGAGACGGACTCGCCGGAGCGTGGTGCTGTCGAGACGGCAGCGCCCGGTATCCCCTCGTCCGTGACGATGCCGTCGCCAGCGGTCGCGTTGGGAGACGGGTAGCTTATTTGCCTCCCACGGGAAGTCGTCGACATGTCAAACCCGTTCGGAACCGTCCCAGCGGCGGCGATCCTCGAGGGCCGCGCGACGGATGCGTACTTCGAGCGCACGCACACCACCCTCGAGCACGCGGGCAAAAACCCCCACGTCGTCGCCGAGGTAACCGCTGATCAGTTCTCCACCGGTTCGTTCGAGGTCGTTACCGGCATCAAAGACGTCGCCACGCTGTTCGAGGGTCGCGACGTCGATATCGATGCCTTGCCCGACGGCCAGCTGTTCGACGGCGGGCCAGTGATGCGGATCGAGGGCCCCTACCTCGAGTTCGCCGCACTCGAGACCTCGCTGCTCGGCTTTTTATCCCAGCCCAGTGGCTTTGCGACGGCCGCCCTCGAGGCGCGACTGGCAGCCCCCGATTCGACCGTCCTCTCCTTTGGTGCGCGCCACGTCCACCCCTCGATCGCCGCGACGGTCGAACGCGCCGCGTTGCTCGCCGGTCTCGACGGCTTCTCCCACGTCGCCGCGGGCGAGATTCTCGGTCGCGAGGCGGGCGGGACGATGCCACACGCGCTCATGTTCTGTTTCGGCGAGGGCAACCAGGCCGAGGCGTGGCGCGCCTTCGACGAGGCCGTCGGCGAGGACGTCCCCCGGATCGCTCTCACTGATACCTTCTGGGACGAGAAAAGCGAGAGTCTGCTCGCCGCCGAGACGCTCGGCGACGACCTCGACGGCGTTCGGATCGACACCACGGGCTCCCGTCGCGGCGACTTTCGACACATCATCCGCGAAGTCCGCTGGGAACTCGATGCCCGCGGCCACGAGGACGTCGATATTTTCTGTAGCGGCGGGCTCGATGCTGCCGCGATCGAAACCCTGCGTGACGTCGCCGACGGCTTCGGCGTCGGCAGCCACATCACGAGCGCCGACTCGGTCGACTTCAGCCTTGATATCGTCGCTATTGAAGGCGACCCAATCTCAAAGCGGGGCAAACTCTCCGGCGTGAAAGACGTGTACCGCACCGCAGACGGGGGCCACCACGTCGCGCTGGCCGACAGTGACGGACCGGACAACAGTGACTCGCTGCTCGAGCCACTGGTTCGGGACGGCGAGATCGTTCGTGAGTTCGACCTCGAGGCAGCGACCGAGCGGTGTCTGGCCGACGCCCACACAGTTGGCTTCCGGCAACCGACCGAGCGCTGACTCGAGCGACGGCTCTCCGAGATCGATCGCTACCAGAAGATGCTGTGTCGGAACGACTCGTGCGAGGTGCTACTACGTACCGCAGTGTTCGTTATAGTTCTTCGATGCTGCCGTCGGCTTCGCGCTCGCGGAACACCTGTCCTTCAAACAGCGTGACGATGACGTCGTCGTCCTGCCACGCACCCGGTGCGAGTTTGGCTTTCCGGCACGTGCGATCGAGATATTCGCGGGCACTCCAGCCGTTCTCGACGGGAACCGTCGGATAGAGCCACCCCCCCTCGCCGCCGTCGATGGCGACGCCGTGGGTTCCAAGCTCGAGGTCGGCCAGCGGGTCGTCAGTCAGGATGACGCTCTTGACGGTACAGACCGAGACGGTGAGGTTTGGGAGTTCTGAGGGTGTCACCTCGGAGCTACACGAGTCCTCGCTTGCGGCCTCGATCGCCGCGTCGACGATGACGTGTCCAAGCTGGTCGTCCGACTGATAGCCGCCGGCACAGCCACGCAGGCTGCCGCGGCCCCGTGTCGACTCGAGGCGGACGAATGCGCCGGTTCGCTCGTAAAAGGCCTCGCGCATGCTACCCGGTTGTTCTCGTTGGCCGTGTTGTACGTAAGATTCGACGGATTCACGCGCGAGTTCGACGGCGCGTGCACCGTCTTCGTAGGAAAGGTTGACGCCCTGTCGCTGGGACATACAACTGTACATGGCTGGTGACGTCCTAAAGCGCTTCTATTCCGTCTGGGGATCACGTCCCACGGCGACCGGGGGACTTATTCCGCGCACGGTCCTATAACGACTGGGAGAGAGAGCCTGGCTGCCGCGGTGGCTGTGTCGGCAACGACGCGGCTGTCCAGCGTCGTGTGACTCCGCGAGTCGCACACCGCTCCAAACGTGATCCATCCCGTCGGGATGCATTACGCTCGCGAGGAAAGTCCCCCCACCTGTTCGGGCAGGTGACCGGGCGCAAGTCCGGAGCGGGAGACCGCTGGCTCTGGAACAGAAACGACACGTCTCGGCCCGACCAATGATGCGTGCGAACCCGACCGAGAGGAAGGGGAGTTGACCCGCAGAGGGTGTGTGATCGACTGCTCACGGTTCGAACCCGTGGATCGCGGACGCGGTTCGCTTCCTCAGCGAACCCGCGAGTCGCAGCCGGCAACTGCCGGCGATACTGGCGCGATCGACCACACACAGACGGCCGAGGATCGATGGAACGGCGAATCCTCACCGGTGCAAGTCCGTGCCGTGGTAGCCCGAACACCCCGCGGCCTCGCCGTGGACGGTGCGGACGCTCAGCCGAATGCCGGGATGAACAGAAGGGGGCTTACTCCTCTCACCCAGTTTCAGACCTCGAGTGACGACGCTCTCGACTCGAACGGATTCGTCCACCGTTCACTCGAAATCGTTGACGATCTGTGGGACACACCCGCGGTCTGGTTTTGTATAGTCGCAGTGGTCGTCGACCTCGTCGGTGACGTCGACGTCGGTGTAGTTGCCCGGCGTCGAGCCGCTGTCGTCGGTAATCAAGCCACTGCTGCAGTCTGTGCCGCCACAGCCGAGCCCACTCGAGAGCGAGACGACGCCGTAGCCATAACAGACGCTATCGTCGTTCTCCGAGTGGTAGTTGTAGACCGCTCGAGCACCGGTTTCGATTCCGTCCGTGTACGTCCCGTCCGTACAGACCGAATCGTCGTCGGCGGCAGTGCCGACCAGTGCGACGGTTTCGACTGGTTCCTCCTCCAGCGCGGTGAGCGTCTCGAGACAGACCCGCCCGCCGAGTGAGTGCCCTACCAGCCGGACAGTAGTGTCCTCAAGATCGATGTGATCGGCCTCGAGCCACGATGCGAGCCGCTCACCGGCCGTTTCGGCATCGTCTTCGGCGCGCCAGTAGTTCGGCGTGTCCGCGTCCCACGACGCGGCGACCACCGGCACATCGTAGTCGTTCGCCTTGAGGGTCGCCTGCAGCGTGTACGCCTGTGCGGTACTTTCCTCGAGGCCGTACCAGCCGTGGACGAAGACGACGACCTCCTCCTCGCCCTCGAGGGCGTCGATATTCGACGCCGTCGGATTGCCGCTGGTGAGATCGAGCTCCAGATACTCCGCCGGTGGCTTTTCCCAGTCGTCACAGCCCGTAAATTCCGACGCCGACGCCGATCCGGTCGCTCCAGCGAGGCCGCCAGCGCCAACCGCCGTGGCGGCCGTCGTCCGAAGCACTCGACGGCGGCTGACGGTGGCCGAGTTCGTTTCGCCGTCGCTTTCACAGTTCGCTCGTGCGTGTCGTTCGCTCATTCTATGTTTCGGATGGTCTCTCGAGACGAGTAGGCCCCATGCAGGCACCTCCCGGGATCCTACGAGAGCACGAGCAATGCCGCCGTGTCATCGCCCTCGAACCGACCGACGTCCGTCGTCACGAACAGCTTCCCATCGGCCGCAGTCACGTAGTTGACGTCGCCTGTTGCCTCGCGGTCGAACCGCTGCCCGCCGATCCGCAGTGATCGAATCCCGTATCCGCCACCGACGTCGAACGCCCGGAGTCGGTCACCGCCGACGTACACCGTATCGCCGACGATAATCGGTGGGTTCCGGGAGCTGCGTCCGATGTCGGCTCGCCACAGGTTGTCCCCGTCGTTCGCGTCAAGCGCGTACAGCGTCGAACCCGAGCGGGCGAGGACGGTCCGGTGGCCGATCGCGAGCCCGTCGTTTCCGAAGCCGCCGAGATCCGTCTGCCACTCGCGTTTCCCGCTGCTATCGAAGTAGATGACTGATCCGTCACCGTCCGCGATCGCGACACCGTGTCCGAGCCGGCGGTCGCTTGAGGTGAGCACGATCGGCGCACTCGCAATGCCAGCCTCGATCGTCCGTCGCCACTCGACGCGGCCTTCCCAGCGGTTGATGCGGTACAGTTCGCCGCCCTTGGTCGCGATGAACAGCCAGTCGGCGTACTTCGCGATCGCATAGCTTGCAATGCCGAGCAACTCCTGTTCCCACAGTTCCTCGCCACTTTTCGCGTCGAGGGCGTGGACGGCGTTGCCACCAGCCACGTAGACGCGACCGTCGTCGGTGTCCGTTACCGTGAGGGCGCTCTCGCTGATGATTCGTTCGAGTTCGAACGTCCAGTCAGCCTCGCCCGTCTCGAGGTCGCGGGCCGTCAGTACCTCGCGCTCTGGAACGTAGGCCGTGTCGTCGAACACCGTCGGTGAGCCCTGGTACGAGTAGGGCTCGTTCTCCGGATCGATCGACCAGCGTCGCTCGCTCGTCTCCCTGTCGAACGCGACGATATCGCGTCCCGTGTTCACGAAGACGGTGTCGTCGGTCACGGTCGGTTCGCCGGTCGCCAGAGCGGACTCGAGGTCGACTCGCCACTCGACATCCGGCTCGTCCCGTGGTGCCGCGCCGTCGGCGATGGTTCTCGAGTTCCGAAGATCGGCACCGACAGTCGGCCACGCGTAGTCGTCGTCGGTTCCCGGCTCGTCGGTGCGGCTACCGAGGCAGCCGGCGACTGTGGCGGTACCCGCGACTCCGACTCCGAGGAGGAACTCTCGTCTGGAGGGCATTCAGTATGAATTGTTGACGTATCGAGATGTGTTTTGTGATTTGATCGACTTCATTCGCTGTGGTTGTGTTCGAAAAAACGTCCTGACGGAGTCCAACGCGAACCGGGCGGGACCGAAGGTCCCGCTGGAAACCGGCGGCTTCGCCGCCGGTGACGAAGTGAGCGGTGGGCACGTCAGGATCGAACACGAGAGCGGGCGCTGAACAACGTGAAGCGCCCGCGATAAGTGAGCGTCCTGACGGAGATTTGAACTCCGGTCCCTGGCTCCGCAAGCCAAGAGGATAGTCCACTACCCTACCAGGACTCATCTCATCGTAACCGCGTGGACATTAAAGGCCTTTCGAAAGGAAGTCGCCGCATGCGGTCGATATCGCCCGATCGTGCGTGTCTTAGACTGTCACGACACCGTGTTACGTTGGCCGTCCGACACGTGGGTTTATATACTGAGACGGGGCCAGCAGGGGTATGCGTTCGGACGCGATCGCTGTCCGGTCGGCCGGGCAAACGAGACCTCGAGTGAGCAGTGTACACCGATCGGTTCGGATCGGTCGATGGGGGCAAACACACCGAATGGACAATGCTTATGCGCGGGCTACCCATGCACGAGCATAGAATGAGCGACATCGAGGGCGTATATGAAGACCTCGAGGCCGACGTTTCTCTCGAGGAGTTTCGCGAGGCCGTCGAGGAGAAAGTCGAGCAGATGGGTGGACTCGCAGACGAGGAGACGGCGGCGATGCTCATCGCTCACGAGGTCGGCGAGAGCGAGGTCGGTGGGATCGCCGATATCGAACCCGGAATGGAGGAAGCGAAGTTCGTCGCCAAAGTCACCAGCATCGGTGAGGTTCGCACGTTCGAACGCGATGGCGAGGACGAAGACGGCCGCGTCGTCAACGTCGAAGTCGCCGACGAGACCGGTGCCGTGCGGGCAGCCTTCTGGGATGAGCATGCCGAAGCGGCGATCAATGAACTCGAGGAAGGACAGGTGTTGCGGATCAAGGGCCGCCCGAAAGAAGGGTTTAGCGGCGTCGAGGTCAGCGTCGATCAGGTCGAACCCGATCCGGACGAAGAAATCGATGCGGTGCAGGTCAGCGACACTCACACCGTCGAGGCGCTCTCGCTTGGCCTCTCGAACGTTAATCTCGTCGGGCTCGTCCTCGATACCGACAGCGTTCGCACCTTCGACCGCGACGACGGCTCCGAAGGAAAAGTGTCGAACCTCACGCTCGGTGATTCCACCGGGCGCGTGCGCGTAACGCTATGGGACGAGCAGGCCGACCTCGCGACGGAGATCGAATCGAACACGACCGTCGAGGTGATCGACGGTTACGTCAAAGAACGGGACGGCAGTCTCGAACTCCACGTCGGCAACCGTGGTGCTGTCGAGGCAGTCGACGAAGACGTCGAGTACGTTCCCGAAAGCACGCCGATCGAGGATGTTGAGATCGGCCAAACAGTCGATATCGCCGGCGTTGTCCGCTCGGCCGATCCGAAGCGAACGTTCGACCGCGACGACGGCTCAGAGGGACAGGTCCGGAACATCCGCGTCCAGGACGCGACCGACGACATCCGCGTCGCGCTCTGGGGTGACAAGGCAGATCGCGATATCGGCCCCGGCGACGAGGTCGCACTGGGTGACGTCGAGATTCAGGACGGCTGGCAGGACGACCTCGAGGCCTCCGCGGGCTGGCAGTCGACGATTACGGTCCTCGAGTCCGAATCGGCAACGGCCGACGGGGACGATTCGAGTGAGGCGAGCGACTCGGGCGACCAGAATGCCGGCCTCTCAGCGTTTGCCGGCGCTGACGGGAGCGGTGACGGCGACACGGACAGTGCAAGCGCTGCACCCGACGACTCGGCAGCGGCGACCGACGACACCGGCGACACGGGCGAACCAACGGATGGTGAGGAACTCGAGTTCACCGGCGTCGTCGTCCAGGCCGGCGATCCGGTCGTGCTCGACGACGGCGAGACGACGATGAGCGTCGAGACGGACGTCGATGTCGGCCTCGGCGAGGAACGAACCGCCAGAGGAGTCGTTCGCGACGGCCAGCTCGAGGCAAACGACGTCTTCTGAGGCGACAAGCAACCACCTCGAGCAGCTAGGAAAAGCAT
Source organism: Natronorubrum thiooxidans (assembly GCF_900156475.1). Classification (GTDB taxonomy): domain Archaea; phylum Halobacteriota; class Halobacteria; order Halobacteriales; family Natrialbaceae; genus Natronorubrum; species Natronorubrum thiooxidans. The sequence continues at coordinate 8,344 of NZ_FTNR01000012.1, read as the reverse complement.
TAAGGGAGTTACCTTCGCCTATCATTGTATGAACGTCGAACTCCCGTTCGCCCCGGTGGATACGATCATCCGGCGGAACGCGGGCGATCTTCGGGTGAGTGCCGACGCGTCGAAGGAACTTGCAACACGGATCCAAGAACACGGCAGCGAGCTCGCGATTGGGGCCGCCGAGCGAGCGACCGAAGACGGGCGCAAGACGCTGATGGCGGCGGATTTTGGAGTCGAGACTGTCGTCGACAAAGACGACCTCGAGTTGCCGGTCGCACCCGTCGACCGCATCGCCAGACTCGACATCGACGATCGGTATCGTGTCTCGATGGATGCCCGTGTCGCCCTCGCAGACGTGCTCGAGGACTACGCGGACAACGTCGCACGGGCGGCAGCGATTCTCGCACGCCACGCTGACCGCCGGACGATCATCGACGACGACATCGAGACGTACTTCTCGTTGTTCGAGTGAGATGCAGTTTGGTTACAGCGAGATCTGTCTCGCACACGATCCCGGTCCGCGCCACCCGGAGACGCCGGACCGGCTACGAGCGATTCGGGAGCGACTGAAACGAAAACACGGCGTCGAGTACGTCGACGCCGACCCATGCGACCTCGAGACGATGGCGGCCGTCCACGAACGGGAGTACCTCGAGTCCGTCGAGCAGTTCTGTGCCGACGGTGGGGGGAACTGGGACCCCGATACGACGGCCGTCGAGGAGACCTGGGATGCGGTTCGCCACAGCGCAGGGCTCGCCTGCTGGGCCGTCGATGCGGCCCTCGATGGCCAGACGGGCCGGAAGACGCCGTTTTCGATCGGACGGCCACCGGGCCACCACGCCGTCTACGACGACGCGATGGGCTTTTGTTTCGTCAACAACGTCGCCGTCGCCGCCCAGCACGCCCTCGATGCCGACGACCACGATGTCGAGCGGGTCGCGATCGTCGACTGGGACGTCCACCACGGAAACGGAACGCAGGATATCTTCTACGATCGCGACGACGTCTTCTTCGTCTCGATTCACGAACAGGGGCTCTATCCCGGCACCGGTGCCGTCGACGAAACCGGCGACGGAGACGGCTCCGGAACGACGATGAACGTCCCGATGCCCGCCGGCACGGACGATCAGGACTACCTCTCGGCCGTCGAGGGACCGATCGCGAGCGCACTCACCGAGTTCGACCCCGATTGCCTGCTGATCAGTGCCGGCTTCGACGCCCACCGTCACGACCCGATCTCACGGATTCGACTCTCGACGGAAGCCTACGCGCTGATGACCGACCGACTGCGGACACTCGCCGACGACGTCGACGCCGCACTCGCGTTCATCCTCGAGGGCGGGTACGGACTCGACGTTCTCGCCGACAGCGTCGCGATCGTCCACGAGACGTTCGACGGCCGCGCCCCGATCGAACCCGACTCGGACTGCAGCGACAAGGCCGAGTCGACGCTGACCGATGTGGCCGACGAACACGGCCTCGAGCTCGACCTCGACAGCTGACAACGCGTTCTGCTGCCGTTTCGTACTGTTCTGGACCACGACGCTCTGCGTTTTGAGTCAGGGACGCGGCTCGACGTGCCGCGAGAGCTGTGTCCCGAACTCCTCGAGAAGCCTCGTGAGCTCTTCGCCGACTAGCACCGTGTACTCGTCCTCGAGTGCCGTTTCGACGTGGGCACCGAGGCCGACATCGAAGAGGCGATCGCTCTCGAGGAACTCGCGGGCGGTGGTGAACTCGCGCGGCCGTTCGGTGACGTATCGACCGTCTTCGATGAAGGGGCCGTAGGCCTCCGAATCGTCGGCGTAGGCCTCGTAGAACCCCTCGGCATGGTTTCGAACGTGGACTGGGGGGCCCTCGTGGCGTTCGACAGCGGGCCGTTCGCTGACGGCGAGTTCGACGAGAATCGCGGCCGTCTCGTCGGCCATCGCCGTCGCCCGGAAGACGTCGAAGCCGCGGTCATCGAGCCCGGTCGTGATTCCGTCGAGGGACTTCTGGAGTTGGGGATACAGTTGGTCGTCGACGAGGTCCGGGGCCGCAAACCGGACGACAACGGGGGTCGTGCCTCGGCGGTCGATGTGTTCGCGGAGGTCGGCTTCCGTGAGCGGCTCCGGCTCGTTGGGCTCGAACAGCTCGACCCGCGGCGCTGCGAGGAACGCACGGGCGTAGTGTTGAAACCGGGCGACGTTTTCGGCTGAACAGACGGCGGCAACGTTGCGTTCGGGATCGGTCGGGTCGATGACGACGAGCGGGTCGTCGAATGTCGCCCGTGCGTGCTCTTCGGGATCGAGTTCGACCGGCGGCCGCCAGTTGGCTGCGGCCTCGAGCAGCGGTCGGAAGCCACCGTACTCCCAGACGAGCAGTTCGGTGAGATAGCCGCTGAAGCCGCGGGTTCGGAGATCGCTGCCGTACGCCCCGATTCCCTTCAAAAACTGTTTCGTGAGTCGGACGTCCGCAGCGAGGTCGTCGTCCAGGCGCGCCTCGAGATACTGGGTGTGAAACGGCGTGCGATCGACGGCGGACCGGATCTCGGTTGCCGACTCGAGGCGAAAACAGGGGACGACATCGACGTCGAACCCCTCGACAGTGCCTTTGACGTAGGGATGTTCGGCGTACTCCTCGTGGCCCTCTGGCAGCGTTTCGTGGCCGACTTCGAGGCCGTATCGCTCGAGGTCCTCGCGGTCGACCTCCGGGGGGAAGCGAACGAAGATGTCGATATCGCGGTCGCCGCTGATCCAGGTGTCTCTGGCCGTCGAGCCGACCTGCAAGACGTCGGCGTCGGGACAGCGCTCTTTTGCGGCCGTCTCGGCGCTGTCGATGAGGCGGGCGGCGACGTCGCGGAGGTGTTCTCGCTCGTCCGTATCCGGTTCGATGCGGTCGTGGACCTCGTCGACGACCGACTCGACGTTGTCGGCGCTCGTCTCGGCGGCTTCGTGCTCGTCACGCTCGGCATCCTCCTCACTCATTGGGCAAGGATACTCGAGCGGTGCGTGAAAGGGTGTCGAACACGGTGCAGGGAAAACGAAAGCCCTATCAAATACACCCGGCTACTTGGAGATAAGCCGAAGTAGCTCAGATGGTAGAGCACCTCGCTGTTAACGAGGTTGTCCCAGGTTCGAGTCCTGGCTTCGGCGTCCGACGCATTCGAAGCCATTTTCGAACTGACTAGATTATAACGTGTCCTAGTTGTGCTCTTGTTCCGCGTGTGAGTGTTTCCTCGGTAATCGGTAGCGAGTCGTCGAGCCAGGTTTTCCGGTCGCTACTGGCATACCGTGGCGTACTCGAGTGAGATGACCACGTCCCCCCCTGTTTGTAGGGCCGTTGATCGCACACTGTCGTTTATATTGGATGGGGCGGCGAATTCGCCCATGGTCGATCGAACGGCGTGTTACGAAGAACTGCAGGAACCGCAAAAACGCGGTCAGGCGACCGAAGCGATCATTCAGTCGGCGTTTGTGTTGCGCGATATTCCCGTTCTCGTGCCGACTTACAGCACTGAACCCTACGATCTGGTCGTTGAAGTCGGTGGTCGGTTTTACCGGATCGAGTGCAAGACGGCCTACCGCAAGCGCGAGGGGACGGTTGCATTCGAAACCGTCAGCTCCCAACCCGCTCGAGACGGCTCTGATCGGTGTGGATACGACGGCCCTGCGGCGTATTTCGCGGTCTACGATCCGATCAACGACAACCGGTATCTGATCCCCGTCTCGGAGAGCACACGCGACACGATGGAACTCCGCTTCCGAGAGTCGACGACCGACCACCGTGTCGGGATCGACCGAGCTGGGGAGTATCTGCTCGACAACCGACTCGAGGAACTTCGCCGACCCTAGTATCGTCTGTGGAGTACGACAACCGGCTCAGGCGTCCTGTAACTGCCCGACGCTCTCGATCGGGACCAGCGAGTAGTCGACGGTCTCGACGTCTTCGATCGCACGTAGCGTGCCGACGAACGCCGAAATATCCTCGAGGGCAGCCTCGAGGACGAACAGGTCGACACAGTAGTCATCGACGTGGCTGTGATCGTTCGAAGCGATGTGGTCGTCGTGCTCGTGACGAAGCTCCGTGACGCGTCGTTCGACGTGTTGGGTTCCGAAATCGTAGAAGACGCTGATGACTCCAGCGAGAGATTCGCCCTCGAGCGTGTCGTCGTCGAACTCGGTGAGCAGCGCCCGTGCGCCCTCGCGGACGACTTCGCTGCGGCCGGTGTAATCGTGTGCTGTGGCGTGGGAATCGAGTCGCTCGATCAGTTCGGCAGGCATCGAGACGCTAACGACGGGCATAGTTATTATGAATAATACCAGTGACGATAATATAATTTGTTATGCGCTACGGGACCACTATGTAATAACTAACATTAACAAGACTCGGATGCATAATCACAACTGATCTATGACCGACGATCGAATCCCCGTCACTGTCCTGAGTGGCCCCCTCGGTGCCGGCAAAACGACCGTTCTCAACCACGTCCTGACCGCTGATCACGGCCTCGAGGTCGCTGTCGTGGTCAACGACATGGGTGACGTCAATGTCGACGCCGAACACGTCGCCCAGCAGACCGATCTGGGCGGCGACGAAGAGATTATCGAACTCTCGAACGGCTGTATCTGTTGTCGCCTGCGCGGCGATATGTTAGACGAGGTCGGCCGCCTTGCCGATCGCCTCGAGTTCGACTATCTGCTGGTCGAATCCTCGGGTATCTCGGAGCCGATCCCGGTCGCCCAGACGTTTGCAATGGGCTTTGAAGATGCCGACTTCGATCCGACCGACACGTACAGACTGGATACGATGGTCACCGTCGTCGACGCCTACAGTATCTGGGAGTCGTTCGATTCCGGGACCACCCTCACCGATCACACCCTCGAAGACGATTCCGGACGCGTCCCCGAGGAGGTCTTGCTCGATCAGATCGAGTTCTGTGATGTCCTGCTTGTCAACAAATGCGATCTCGTCCCCGACAGCGCACTCAAGGAGATCGAAGCCGTCCTCGAGCGACTTCAGCCCCGTGCAGACCTCGTTCGAACGACCTTCGGGGACGTCGATCCCGACGATATTCTCGGTACTGCGCAGTTCGATTTCGAGCAAGCACAGGGGTCGGCGGGCTGGAAACACGAACTACAACACGACCATCACCACGATCCGCAGGAAGAACACGGCGTCACCTCGTTCGTCTACCAGCGTGATCGCCCGTTCCATCCCGAACGGATCGCATCGCTGCTTCCGGACCTGCCGGACGAACTCATCCGTGCAAAAGGGTTCTTCTGGAGTGCCGGTCGCGAGGACGTCGCGATGGGGATCGACAAAGCCGGGACATCAGTCCGAGCCGGTCCGTCGGGGCAGTGGCTCGCGACGCTTCCCGAGACCGAGCGCGAGCGGTATTTCGCTGCCCGGCCGGGGCTCAAAGACGACTGGGACGACCAGTGGGGCGACCGAATGACCCGTCTCGTCTTTATCGGCCGCGAGTTCGATGATGAGACACTCATTGATCGCCTCGATGAGTGTCTGCTCACCGAGCGAGAGATGACCGACAACTGGAACGCTTACGCCGATCCGTTCGAACCGGAAGAACGACGTGAACTCGCGCTCGCAAACGAGTAAATGAGCGTTCCGGTCACCATCCTCTGTGGCGAACTCGGCGCTGGCAAGACAACCCTGCTGTCGGGACTTCTCGAGGCAGACGAGCGCGACATCGCAGTGCTGGTCAACGACGTCGGCGCGGTCAACGTCGACGCCGACCTCGTGGAAGCCCGAACCGACCTGACGACCGGCGAAGAAGTACTCGCCCTCGAGAACGGCTGTATCTGCTGTAGTCTCGGCGGCGAACTCTCGCGATCGGTCATCCAGCTCTGGAAGGAACACGACTTCGAGTATCTGGTCGTCGAAGCCTCCGGCGTCGGCGAACCCGAACCGATCGCACGCCAGTTCGTCCGCGGTCCCGCGGGCGGCCCGTACGACCTCGACGCAGTGGTCACCGTCGTCGACGCCCGTCGATTCTATGATCGGTTCGGCGACAGTGCTGTCGACGACCCACCGACCCGACAGGGGACGGACGAAACTGGGAGCCGGCCACTGGCGGATCTCCTGCTCGAGCAAGTCGAGTTCTGTGATCTGCTCGTCATGAACAAGTGTGATCTCGTCACCGACGCCGAACGCGAGCGCGTCGTGGCACTCCTCGAGACGCTCCAGCCCCGTGCCGAAATCGTGACGACCGAGTACGGCGACGTTGATCCCGCGGCGCTCCTCGAGAGCGAGCGCTTCGACCTCGAGGCGGCGGCCGAATCGGCAGGCTGGAAGCAGGCAATCCATGGAGATGCAGACCACGAAGAGTCCAAAGCAGCCGATCCCGATACTCACGAGGCTGATCACGACCACGCCGAGACACACGATCATCGCCACGATGACCACGATCACACCCATCCGCAGGCGCGCTACGGAATCGCCGTCGACACCTACCATCGACGACGGCCGTTCCACCCCAAGCGCTTTGCAGCCTTGCTCGCCAACCTCCCCGACGGCCTCGTACGCGCGAAGGGCCTGTGTTGGATCGCCGGCCGCGAACGGCAAGCGATCACGATGAGCTACGCCGGCACGGAGACGACCCTCGAAGTGACCGGTCGCTGGATCGCCAGCTTCTCCGAGCAACAACAGGAGACGTACCGTCAGAGCCAGCCCGAGCTCTCGTGGGACGACGAGTGGGGCGACCGCGAGACACGACTCGCACTCATCGGCCGAAACCTGTCGATGGACGACCTGCAGGCCCGACTCGACGACTGCCTGCTGACTGACGCCGAGATGGACGCCGACTGGTCAACCTTTGAAAACCCTGTACCGACAGGAATGGGCGACACGACGACCGTAGTGAGCGACGAGCAGTCCTGACTCACCTCGAGTGATCGTCTCGGCAGTGCCACTCATGGACGACTATCGACGACGTGCAGTCGCCGACCGATGGCTCACTGGAATGCTGCCGCGAGGGGAGAGATTATCGCCTTCCAGCATGGATATCTCAGTATGACAGCCGATAGAGACGATCGGAGAACGACTGACGATCACGGCCACGATATCATCAACCCGCTGTACGTCGCAATTGTGACGGTCTCGAGTTCACGTGCACAGGCCGCCGAGGACGACCCGGACGATCCAGGCGGAGACACGATCCAGGACTGTTTCGAAGCCGAGGGCCACGAGGTCCGTGAACGGGTTCTCGTCCGGGACGACTACGCATCGATTCGAACCGCAGTTCGTGGCCTGGTCGCGCGTCGAGATATCGACCTCGTGCTCACTACCGGCGGCACGGGCGTCACCGCAGACGACGTCTCCCCGGAGGCAACCCAGTCGCTGTTCGAGCGCGATCTTCCGGGGTTCGGTGAACTGTTCCGGTCGCTGTCGTGGGACGAAGTCGGCACCCGTGCGATGGCCTCCCGTGCAACGGCAGGTATCGCCGTCGACACACCGGTGTTCTGTCTCCCTGGGAGTACGAACGCCTGCCAGACTGCCTGCGAGAAGCTCATCGTTCCCGAAGCACCACATCTCGCAGGGCTTGCAACCCGCCATCAGTAAGTCGGGACCGACCAGTCACTGTCGGCCACCCAGCCCGAGTACCGCCGTCGCGCACACTTCTCAACTCTCTCCACAAGCAGCTCACAACCGAACTCCACACCGGTGTCGCCTCCACTGCCAGTATCGTGCTCCGTTCAGTACTCACAGTTGTCTTCCTCGAGTGAGCCTGCGGGTTGTGTTCCGGCGGCTGTGTCACTCGAACAGGACGCAACGGTTAACTACGGCGCGCGTTTTGCCTCGAATGGAAAGGGCCCTTAGCTCAGTCTGGTTAGAGCGCTCGGCTCATAACATGGCTGCACATTGTTGCGGTTGTGTGAGATACCGAGTGGTCGATGGTTCGAATCCGTCAGGGCCCATCCGAAGCAACCTCGACTATGCTCGAGGACTACTTGTCCAGAATCGAATTTGAACGGCTCAAGCTAGTTTTCATGTCACTCTCGAGTGGCAACTAATTGTACAACTATCGACTAATCAAGTCCGAACAGGCTTATTTTCGCCGGCTGAACCACTATTTGGTGCTAAGACGACTCACCGATCTTCCATTGAACACGTTATAAATTGGACGAAAGTGCGTTTTACATACCTGCTTGGTACTGACTATCTTTGAAGTTGTGGTTCGAAGGCCTTATGTATTGATCCGGGACTACTGGTATAGTACGCAGAAGATGAGGACTCCACACCTGCGGTCCGCCGTATAGATGGGGTCTGATGTTAGCCTTGGTAGTTCGGTGACGCCTGATCGGTCGTCGATCTGTGGTCACCGAACGTGGACCCATTTATGTGTGAGTGTGTATTCGAA
>NZ_FTNR01000024.1 GCF_900156475.1 Natronorubrum thiooxidans | reverse complement strand
GTTCTCTCACGAGGACTGAAGAAACTAGGAGTGGTTCACTCCGAAGGTACGCCTGTGGAGACTGCGACCGCTGTGCCCACCGATGGTGGCGATTCCTCGTCCATCGTCGTGGATGCAAGTTGCGTCACAGAAGCAGGAAGCTCCGCCCTCAATGAAGCGACGCCAGTCGCTGAGTAGGGCGGGGTGGTTCACTGTATCCAAAGAGATCTATTTCGACGGTCTCATCTCAGCGGACCTGAATGGAACCAAATCCAGCACGCAGACGGTTCAACGCACGGGGAGAAAACCATCGCTCGAGCAATCGAACACACGTTTGAGTTCTTTGATCAACCGTCAGCAACACGGAATTATTGCTTGAACCGTGGCGAAGACACCTCTCAAGAACGGGATTTGGTCCATCTCAGAGAGAAGCTCAACCTCGCTTGCGAACAACTCGACACGCTCGAGACACAAATCGAGGAGAACAAGCACGTGTCCGCATCCTCGAGCGTCGGCTCGAAATGCTTGACGGGAGATCCGTGACTCGAAAACTCGACTGACAGGCAGCTAGTCAAACTGCCCATGGACAGCTGTCGTCTCCAGTCTCACCAGCGAGAGCGTCTCCTTCATTGACTGCCGAGACTGCTCGAGAAGGGATACCCACAACTAACCAACCCACTAGCCAACCGCGATCGTGTGTATCGAGCGTCGTTTCCTGAGAGTGTCGTCCTCTCTCGAGGCTGGAATCGAGCCAGTGTCGATGGCTAGCCGCGGACGTCAGCTGTCTCCGGAACTCTCACCATTCGAGCCCGTCATCTCACCGGGGATCGCAGCGTCTGTGCTGAGGATCAGTCGGCGTTCGGTGTACTCGAGGCCGTTCTTTCGCTGGGTCCGTTTGCGAATCGCGAGTCGATTTTTGGAGAGGTTGAGGACCGCATCAATCGTCCGAGAGACGAGCTTCTTGGCGTACTCGTCGCTGATGCCCTCCTCTTGACGACGGATCCAGTGTTTCAGATCGCCAGCAGTGACGTACTCGCGGACGCTTGCGCTCCCTTGCTTCCACGGGTTGTCTCCAACCGTTGGGTCAGCACGCGCCTTCCAGAGCTTTGCAGCGAGCCGTGAGGGGAGTGTAGACGTCGTGGCCCGGAGCATATCCTCGTCCAGCTTCGCGAGTTGTTGAATCGGCAGGAGATCACCGTGAGCGAGGGTGACGTCGCTGCCACGCTCGAGTGGATCATCGCTCTCGGGCAGCCGGAAGTAGCGCTCGTCGTCGTCTTTGCGGATGCGTTCGAGACGACCATCCACGACGTCGATCTCATCTTCGTCGACGTGCTCCTCGAGGAGATGTGCGCCCTTCTCGAGTTCGCGTGCTTGGAGTTCACCGACGCGGTCTTTGGTCGCGTTGAGTTTCTTTTCGTGGGCGTCGAGGCGTGCCTCAATGGGCGTCTGTGCGTCTTCGAAAGCTGCAAGACGATTTTCGAGGTGCGTGTTTTCCTGCTGTGTTTCCTCGAGTTCGGTCTCGAGATCCTCAATCCGGGCGTCTTTTTCTTGGAGTTCCGTCTCGAGGGCCGTGATACGATCGCGAAGTTGGGTGAGTTCGGCAGCGAACTGTTCGTGTGTCAATGTGGTAGTCGTGTCTTCGGTGGTCATCGGATTGGAATGGGACTGCTGGTGCTCAGTGGATCGGTCAACGGGCGTGCAACGACAGCTATAGACGGAATGCTGCCTAGCGGGCCGTTCGGCGGTTACAGGACAGATACGTCGTGTCTGAACCCCAAGTTCTCGCTGGGAGCGAAGCGGACCGGCTACGGCCGTTTTATCGCTCCCGTCTCAGGATAGCTGACTTACTCATCTCCTCCATCGGTAGCCTCGTCCTCGATCGGCCGATATCGATGCATTCGATCTGCAGGCTCGAAACCCGGGACATAGCTGAAGGGGTTCTCGGTGTTGAAGTGGAACATCAATGGAAGTGTGCCACGACCTTCCCGCGCGGTGTGTTGTGCTGGGTAGTCGAAGAGATCGTGTGTTGGTGCGCTAACGCTTGGTGCTGGAAGCGCGCCACGGTGGAGATCCGACAGGGTGAGGACCCTGACTTCCCAGTTCCGAGCGATGCGGCGAGCCTCTTCAGTCAGGGATGTCGTATGACAGAGAACGGGCATCGCACGGCAGGTGAACGCAAGCATACAGAGTCTGTAGACGACATCTGCCGTGATGGGACGACTCTCCCAGTCTTTGCACTCGGCAAGCAGCCAATCAGACGGCTCTCGGGGCTCCTTGTTTCGTCTGGCGACGACGTCAACCTCGAGATTGTAGACCGTCTCGCGCATTTCTGCACTGTAGCCCCACCGCTGGAAGGCGCGCTGGAGTTGATACTCGAGCCAGCGTCCATCACCATTCCCACGGCCTTCGATCTCCTCGCGAGGGAACTTCTCTTTGTTACTCATCGGACTCTCCATCTTCGGGGCCGGTAGCCATCGCGTGCAGTTGGATGGTCGCGTCTGCGAGGTCGATCCGTTCGATTCCGTCTGTCGTTGGCGTCTCTTTTTCGAGCGTCGTCGATTCGGGACCCACTGTCAGTTCGAGACGGTGAGTCTCGTTGGCCGTCGTCTCGTACTCGAGACAGCAGTTGTATGTGGCTCCCTTCTGGTCGGCTACCGCGGATAGATCTGGGATTCGTGTCTTGAGTTGGCCTGTCTCTGGTTCCGTCGTTGTGTTGGCGGTGTTGTACGGTTCGGAGATGTCGTACAGTGCCGTGAGATCGTTAAGCCGTCTGTCGAGTTGGTGTAGTTGGTGGCGTGCCTCCCGAATGTCGCTTTCCTCGGGCTGGTGGTCATCTATCAGCGCAGCTCTGATCGATGTTGCAGTCCTGATGAAGCGGGCAAGCTCACTGTGCTCAGTTGTAGTGTGATGCGTCTCGAATGCCTTACTCAGGTGGTCTCGAGCGATCGAGTCGGCGACGTCGGGATCAGTGTAAGTGTCGTCAGTCATTGGTCTACAACGGTCTCGGTAGTCGATGAGCTATACTCGGTTGGCGACTGGTCTGGGTGTTCATCAAGGGTTTGCTGGATCTCTTCGAGAGACGCGAACACAGTAGGTCCAAGTGGGGAGACTCCGAGTCGCTCTTTTGCAAACGTTTTGTCGGCCGTGATGCGGTTGCGAATCTCCTCGAATTGCATCTCAAGCCACTCGATAGCATCCGTATAGCTTGTCCACGAGTACGTGTCCACTTCGTCGACTTCGAGCGGATGCTCCGATGGAGCAGGTTCAAACAACGCTTGGTGGATGTCCAGGAGTTGGGATTGGAGTGCGAACAGTTTTCGCTCGATTCGCTTGGACGTGCGGGCCTCGAGACGAGTATCAGCGTAGACGGCCTCTGAGAGTTCTCGGACAGTGACGATGATCGTCTCGAGGGCGGTATACTGCTGTTGTTCGGGGGTGTACTCGTCGGCCCGTCGGTCGTCGATGAGTTTGTATTTGCGTCTCGGGCCGCCCAGCGGCTGTATAACGAGGGTTGTTTCGTGCCAGTTAGACGGCAAGACCGTATCGAGTTCGACGAAGAGTCTGGTATCGTACCGCTCGAGTGGTGGCTCTGCGATGTGACACAGTTCCTGCCTCTTGCCGCTGCTGACCAGTAGCTGGCCCGTATAGCCGACGAGATACGAGGGGACATCGATACCGGCATTGGTGACCCGCAGTGGTTCAGTCGGTCGGTTATCATATGTTATTGAGTTCAGCCTCCCGAGACGGGTTGGCCCAGACGCTGTGATCTCCGAGACGGTGATCTCCTCAGCTGTCGGGCTAAGTAGGAGGGTCCGATCGTCCGTTTCGATATGCCGAAACATGGTCGTTGGATCATAGTTGAGGATCGTCCCCCGCTGATAGACGGTTTCGTCCGCAGTTATCCAGCTGACATAGACCACCGTATCTGGAACCAGTGCTCGAAGTTGCGTTCTAAGCGTGTGCTGGTCACTCACCGGGACCACCCTGTTCGAGTTGAGTACGGCTGTATGGGGTGTCAGCGAGTGAGGTGACCGCTGGAACCCCGTGTTTGCGGATGAGTCGTCGGAGTGTGGTGTCGTCGATTGGCTGCCAGTGGGTGGATCGTTGGCTATAGTATCTCAATTTCGAGTCTGTCGCGGCGATGACGATCGGCTGTTCGGTGTTGAACTGGAGTACCTGTGGGTTCTCGGTTTGCCACGTGTGATGGATTCTGGTACAGAGCGTTTCTATCGTCGGTGGAGTCGGGTTCGTGTTTGGGAGGTCGGTGTGGACGGTCGGGTCCTCGATCTGTTCGTACCCCGTTTCGCGCCACTGCTGACCATCCCAGACGGTTTCGATACGGACCCAGCTGTCTTCGATCTGTTTGAGGGTGAGTTTTCGCCGGGGGCCCTGTTCTGGTGTCCACTGGAGGACGGTTTCGCTCATTTGCACTCTACCTCCAGTTTGCAGTAGGCACGTTCGAGATCACTGGGGGTGATCGGGCGCTCGAGAGTGAGTGTGATGGAGTCGTCAGATTGCTCGAGTTCTGCGTGGGTGATGTGCTGTTGGCACTCGTTGCACAGTCGGTGGATGCGGGCCATCAGTCGTCACCTCGCGTAGACTCGAGGATGACGGCATCCTCGCCGGCGACGATGATCTCCTCGTGATCGCTTTGACTGAGGATCTCGACACCTTCATCGTCTGGATGGGCGTGCGTGATCGCGCGGGGCGATTCTACTGGTCGAGAAGTATCACGCGGGCGTGTGTCTTGGGTGAGGTCTGCACTGCGTGTGGTTGTACGGCCATCGTCGTGACGGCCAGTCGATACTCGTGGCTCGTGGACCCTACAATTATGGGTCCGGGGGTTCTCTTGTCGCATGGGTTGTTCAATTCCCTTCTATGGGGATGACCCACCCCGACGTGCTGGTACCACGTCGGACCTTTGTAGGACCGAAAGGGTAGGTCACTTCGTCTATTATCACGGGATCTACTAATATCTTACTGTGAAAATCACAGCATATGTGTAGAGTTCTAGAGCATATTTATAACGATCCATCTTGTATGGTCGTCCACCGATACTACTATGAGTTCTACAGTGCCATCCCAGAGCGTGGTAAGACAGCGAGCAGAGTGGATGCGTCCAGTCGACGAAAAAATCCTCGAGACAATGCGTGACGAGGGTAATATGACCCCAAGCGCACTCGAACAGCTGGACGTCACCGTCGCCAATTACGCGAGTAATCGATTGTCACTGATGGCGGACTATGGTCTTGTCGAACGCGTTGCCCAAGGTCTCTATCGGATCACAGAAGCCGGCGAAGCATTTCTCGACGAAGAACTTGATGCAAGTGAACTCGAGCCTGCTAAGGAATGACTTGAGACTGTTCGTCGAATATTCACCATCTTCCTAAAGATCCCCATGGAAATGTGAGTCCATGGCTTCGCTGACGGCGTAACCCAGCTCCGTTATAGGACAAAGTACTTGTTACAGATCGATAACGGTGTGTACCATGACGAATCCTCTCTTCTCAACATACACGCAGGGCGAAAACCGGGTCACGTCTACGCTGATGGCTGTTCTCGAGAATATAAACAACCAGTTAGCAGAAGACCTGCTCGAGGCAGTTCTCGACGAATCAGATACCTCGCTGGTCACGTTCGAAAATCAGCTCGCTGGCAATGGATTAGTGCCTGACGCAGGAATCCGAAGTTCGACGTAATTGTTATTCGAGACCAAGACGAGACAGAATGAAATACAGTTAGACCAGCTACGGCAGCATCTTGCCTATCTCGACGATGAAAGGGAGATTGTATTAACTCATCCCCTGTCACGCACCCTTCCTCTGACAGTTATCAGATAGTTCCCGTTCGGATCTATGGCTTCTTTTGCTAATGCCTATGACTCGAGAAGATTTCAAGCCCACTTGGATGGGCCGAGAGACTGCCAAGCAGGCAGGCAAGAAGCGAACAGGAGTCGATTATTTCCAGTGTCGCGCGGCCAGCGTGCCGTTGCGTTCGGGCGTGCGCTTCAACCCCACAGCGGGTTCATCTGAAATTGGTGACTCATCGCGCTCCTCCAGTCGCTGATCGGACATTGATGTATTCGGTACCAAGATTGGTCACCCTCAGCAGCAGCTCTGAGGGAATTTGTACACACGAACCCAGCTTTTTCAAATGTGGTCAACATCAATACGTAGGCAGATCGTCTAAATAGACACAGACGGATCGTTTACTTCAGAATCTCCAAATTGACGACGTGCACACGACGAATCGCAGCTCGTGTGCATATTCGGGGATCAGATTCTGACGACGTGCAATCCCGAGGAGGGAGAGAAATAATATGATATGACACTGATTTTTGCAATTCACTACCCTTGTTATTAGACCCGGAATTCGCCGCTACCACAACACTTCTAGGGAGTCGAAGTATAGCTCCCATATGGCAGTTGCCACTAACTCACACGATAGACGGTCGGAGACAACACATTCGACTAAGCGTGTTTTTATGCGTGCTGAGCATGGGGACAAGATCGAAATTTCTGATACCGTGTCGAATTCTTCTGATGAGAGTATACCAAAGACGGCTACCGTCGTTAAGCGCGATACGACCTACTACGGCCCAAAACTCCGAATCGAAGATGAAGATTGTTGTGGGCAATTTCTCTTAACAGCACCTGGGCCAGAAACAGAGGCTGTCTTATGGAGATTGACCGACTCTGATTGGCAAGGAATAGCAGAGGTCTGTCTTAGATTTGCGGATGATCTTCCGAAATACGATATTTGTCCTCACTGTAACGAGCCACTTTCGACCATTGCTCACCGACGGCGCTCTGTGATCGGTGTCTGTATGAATCGCTGATCTCCAGAAGTAGAACGGTTGAGTCTACGTATCTCGCACCTCAGAAATTAGATTGTGAACCCTCTTGAGGTCGGTCTCTTGAGCATATTCTGTTGAACTGAGCTCGATAAAGATTTCACTCGGGTCAACCCCTCCCTCTGATTCCAGATATAAGCTAATCAACTCAGAGTTAATGAGTTTCTCAAACCGGTACTGCTCATCTGGATTGCTAGCAATGCGTTTCTGTACACGATTGACTGAGATCTCAGCTGTGTCTGGGAGGAAAGATGCAAGGTCGTCAACCGGTACTTCAACAATTGAGACAGTATTAGCGTCGAATAGCCTTAGCTCAACCTTGCCATCTTCAGATTGTTCGGCAATCTTCTTGAACACCTCCTCTGGCCAGTTCGGGGGGATATGATTGTCACCGACAATATCAAATCCAAGAGTGTAGGCGTACATCGCGTCTGCAGTTCGGCGATTCCCAGCAGCTTGACGGCTGTTTCTGGCGTTGACAGCATATACGATACTTTCCTCGCCAAGGTCATATCCAGTCAGTGTCTGCATGAGGGGATTCACGACGTGATTGATTTGAGCCTGTGCCATCGGTGACCGACGATTAAAATCTACGCAATATGCCCGGAGACCAGATTCAGCATATAACTCTGTGAGCGCTTGTGTACAATCTTCACTGATTGGTGGAATAACACCCATCACTGGTTTACCGATTCCTAATTCATCAACAGCATTTAGGAACGTCTGTGTGTTCTGAATTATAGTAGAGACGTGAGATGAGGAACGATCGTCACCGTCATCTGCTGCGTTGACTAGCGGAATCATCAGGGGGACTGTGATGAAATCGCCATAATTGGTCTGCAGTTTCGCGATCTCTGCAGCATTCTTGGGCTCAAGATCAGAAGTATCGTCGTACTCAAGGAATGGGATGACAAGTTCCCCATCTTGTGCATTTTTAGCTTGTCGCTCTAGTTTTTTAGCTAAGCCAGTCCATCCGCTCCGAGAATTTTCCAGAGCGGCAGCGTTCGCTTTTGTATAAATTTCAGCAATACCACGTGTGAGTGAAGAAACGTTTTCAGTCGAACGGAGTTTACCGACCTGAAGCGCTTTTGCTGGCGTGGTGAACTGCTTCGAGCCAATCTCTACCTCTTTATGTGAAGACAGCGTGTTGCCGTCGAGTTCAATCGTGTTGATTCTCATATAGTATGACTTTTGTTTGATTATTCGCCGATCCAATCGGGACCGATTGCGACTCCTTATTACTTGCCTGCTATTTCATACGTGGAGTATATACCTAAATCACCGACCTGTTGACGCTATCTCGATTATTTGTGGTAGCTAGATCAAGCGCTCCTGCTAGGTGATTTATACATTCTAGACGCTCTAGCCTTTCCAAGTGGCCAATATTCGAACACCGTCAGTTGTGTCAGTTAGTATTATTTCAATGGAAGGACTTGTAGCTCCTGATGAATCTCGATAGCCCTCAGCGTATTCATATTGCACCTCAAGGCTATGAAGAGCAGAGGATCTACAAACCCGCGATCGAGAACCGAGCAGACAAAGTAGTTCTTTTAGTAACAGAAGGCGATGAGCAATCAAATAAGTGTCAGAAAAACGTTGAAGAGGAATTAAGAGATGCCAGTATCGAAGTTGAGAAGAAAAATTGTGATATCTTTGACCAAGATGAGTCGATTCAAACCATCTCAGAACTAATATACAGTTATTCTGATGATGATGTCAAAGTAAATATCTCTACTGGGAGTAAAATCACCGCAATTAGTGGAATGTTAGCATGTATGCTCACGGGTGCTACTCCTTATTATGTTAAAGCCGAAGACTACGGCGATGAACCTGTGAGCAAAGGTGTTGAAGATGTTATCTCTCTCCCAGCCTACCCAATAGATCCTCCTCAGAAGTCATTTGTCAAAGTGCTTTCCTTTTTGAAGGAAAGAGAAGATAGTGATGAGAAAGTGAAAATTAGTGACCTAAACAATTTCGTTCAAGAAGAAGAGCTAGACCCAGTAGAGGGAATAGAGCGAAAAGATGATAGAAATATATACGATATCGTCAATCGTGATATTATTGATCCCCTTGTAGAAAAGGAATATATTCGGAAACAGCCATATGCAGGAAGCAAGTATCTCACATTAACACCAAAAGGAAAACGGACACTGGACTTTTCACGGCATCTTATTGACTAGGTGAAAGAAAAGAGGAATGGAAGGATCATTAATAATTCTATTCCAGACATATATCACCCCCGTTTCGTATGGATCAACTCGAGAATTTTGTGCGGAGGTGGGGCAGGGGCGTTGTGATTTTTTGGCGCAGTCCCCTTGGGGACACCCGTTAAGGGACTCTCGGACAAAGCGCGAAACAACCACGCAATGGTCGCAGTGCTGACTCCGCGCCCAAGCTGCACACGATTATCAGCGCTGAGCCAAAGTACAATCGGTATCTCATATAGAGACCAACTACCAGCAGGGCTAACGGACCCTCGTCACTACGGTCATCCCCAACGTGATGTCAGTAACTATGTTGTCTTCCGATCGTGGACCCCATTCGTTCGATTGACACACCTTAGATGGGGGGAGAACTTCAGCGACGGATCGGTGTCAGCGCTTTTCGCGAGTATTTATACCTCAGCCAACGCTGACGATGCCACTGACTAAGTTTACAGTCCACTACGAACACACCGTCCCGAGTTCTCGCGAAGAGCGTGGCAGCTGGCTGCCGATCGCCTCGTCGAAAAGACGTTGCCGTTCATCACTCGTTAGACTAAGTAAAGGTTATAACAATCCGATTGGGTGATATGAGTATCTGATGACTCGGAAACGGATCGGACAAAATACGGGGAACTCAGGCCGAATAAATCTCTCTGGCCCTGAGTTGGACCAACTCGACGCCAATGTCGGGGACTCAGTCAATGTCGACATTGCTGAGTCCAAGAAAATCGCACACGCGATGGTCGACAATAGCACTCATGAAGAATTTGTGATTGTCTCAAAGCCGAAAGCAACGGAGGAATCCGATGAGTAGCACTGAATCCACAGCACTCTTCGAGGCCTGCGAACCTCGAGAGGACGTTCTTGAGGGAACGCTCCAAGAAGATCAGTTCGCGGCAAGTCTCGCAACCGTCGCGCATTCACCGGAAGACGCGCCGCCGGTCTACAAGAATCCAGCCCAATTCTTCGAGATGACGTATCCCACGGACGGGTTGCGTACCCTACTCAGCAACCTCACAGGGAGGTTTCTCACTGGTGGAGGATATGAAGGGCGATACAACAGCAGCATTCTCTGTCTCGATACCCGTTTTGGCGGTGGGAAAACGCACGATTTGATTGCATCGTACCATCTCGCAACGGATCCTGCATCCATCGGCGATCTCGAACGACACCTTCTCGAGGACGACAAGGATCTCGTAGACGACTATCACGACGCCGTTGATGACGGACTGACCGTTGATTCCGCTGTCTTTGTCGGCGGTCACGTCGACGCTCGAAACGCCAGGAGCGATCGATCGGATCCAGACGCACCGAATACGCGGACGATGTGGGGAGAAATCGCGTATCAACTGTACGGCCTCGAGGGATACGAACACCTCAAGGAATACGATCAAGAACAGCAGGCTCCTGGTGGAAACACCCTCAAGGATCTCTTCGATCACGGCGATGGACCAGCCCTAATTTTAATCGACGAGATCGCTGCGTATCTTGAGGCCGCGTCGGGAGTCGAAGTCGGTGACGCGACCCTCGCGAGCCAGACGCTCAGCTTCATTCTCTCGCTTCTCGAGACGGCATCCGAGGTTGACGACGTCACCGTCGTCTACAGTATCGCCGATACCGCATTTGAAGAGGAGGCAGAGGAGGTTCGTAACCTCGTCGACGAACTCAACCAGATCGGCCGTCGTCAGCACAAGACGATTACGCCGACCGATGAAAGCGAAGTCGGGCAGGTGCTTCAGCATCGACTCTTCGAGGAGATCGACGACGAGGCAGCGAAGTCGATCGCGCAGAACTACTTCCAGTTCTACACCGAGAGCGACCGACAGTTCCCACAGGAAGCGACCGAAGCGAGCTACGTCGATCGACTCACCAGAGAGTATCCGTTCCATCCGACGATCCTGGACACACTGACCGAGAAGATCGATACGATTCCACGATTTCAACGAACCCGTGGCGCGCTAAAACTGCTTGCTCGTGCTGTCTACTACCTCTGGAACAACCAGCCAAAGCACTACGATCGTCATTTCGTTCGTCTGTACGATCTCACGCCGTCCGACGACGATCCAGGAGGGAGCATTGATTCGACCCTCCACGAGACGCTCTTCGAGTTTGTCGATCTCAGTGCGGCCGTCTCTGCCGATATTTACAGCGAAGACGGTACCGCGCACGCACAACTCGAGGATCGAAAGTGGACAGAGAAGGGAATTCCACCACTCGGGAGTCATCTAACGACATCGGTGCTCTGGCACAGCCTCGCGTACGGTGAGCAAGCAACTGGGTTGACACGCGCGGAGCTCAACGCGACACTGGGGCACCTGAATATCCGACTCGACAACTACGACTCCGCACTCGAGGCGCTGGCCGGCGGCGACATGACTGTCGCATGCTATTACCTCTATGACGAGGAGCGCGTTCGGTTCAAGTCCGATCCGAACCTCATTCGGATCATCGACCAGCGCGTGGACAACACGCCGGACGCGCAAGCTCGATCGCGATTTGAATCGCGTCTCGAAACCGAAGTCGGAACCGGGGGCTTCGAGACGGTCGTCTTCCCGGAGTCACCGGCTGACCTCCCGGACAAGATTTCGAAGCCACAACTTGCTGTCATGCACATGGACACTGCACCGGTGTTCGACGGTGGCGAGAACACGCCGGAGAAGATTCAGACGCTGTACGAGAAGTCCGCATCCAAACACGGTGGGCAGGTCCAGAGCCGCGTCTACAAGAACTATGTCCTCTTCCTTGCACCCGATGAGGAGCGGATCAAGAGCGGGATTGGGGAGGCCCGACAGCTCGAAGCAATCGAGGCCCTGCTCGACGACTCCCAACAGACCGCGGACCTGTCGAACGAGCAGATTGAGGAGCTTCGAGAGCGCCGCGATCAGGCCCACGGACTGCTCGGCGAACTCGTCCGTGGTGTCTACCGGCACCTCTACTACGTCGACCGAGACGGCCTGACCCACATCACGATCAACGCGACCGAGGCCAACGGTGGGACGACGCTCGTCAATGCGGTCGAAGAGACCCTCGAGGATCGGCTGATCCGAGCGGACGCCAGCGCGAAGGGGACGGCGTTCTTCAAACAGAAGCTCTGGCAGCGGACCCAAGATAGCATGACAACCCAGCAGCTGGTCACCCAGTTCGCGAAAAAGCCCGGCCTTCCCTACCTCTTAAATACGAAACCGCTGCGAAAAACGGTCGAACGAATGGTCGACTCCGGATACGTTTACTGGGACGGCGAGAGCGAGACCGTCTACTGGGACGGCGACGAGGATGCACAGCCGGACAACTGGGAGGAGGATGCACCGCTCGTTGACTCGCCCGACGTCCGAACGTCGATCCAGGACTCGGACGTGAAGATCGGCGACGAGTACGTGGTTTACACGGGTATCGAGGCGTTCCTCGAGGTCCACGGCGATTCGCTCGAGGTACCTGAGACGCCAGAACCGGACGACGACGATGACGAGACTGAAGACGAACTCGAGGGCG
This sequence comes from Natronorubrum thiooxidans, assembly GCF_900156475.1. Classification (GTDB taxonomy): domain Archaea; phylum Halobacteriota; class Halobacteria; order Halobacteriales; family Natrialbaceae; genus Natronorubrum; species Natronorubrum thiooxidans. Next base: position 17,680 of record NZ_FTNR01000024.1, on the reverse strand, counting down.
ATGACGACGACCTCGGCGGGTCGGATGACGGAGAGGTAATCGATGGCCCCGGAACACAGCCGCCCGAGTGGGATCACGCGACGAGTCTGATGGCAGCGTCTCGAGCGTTCAAGGAGGTCCGCGGCGAGGCGATTTCGTCGGCGTCCGACGGTGGCGCTGGCCTATCACAGGTCACGGTTGAGGTCGGTGGCGAGGACCGACTCTCGAAAGGGTCGTTCATCGCCCAGCAGGGTGCATTCAAGGACCGGGACGACCACGTCTCAGTCAGGATGCAGTATGAGACGGCGTCGGACTCGGACGCGACGTACAAAGCGAGGTTCCAAGGCGGCCTTGAGGAGTTCTCGCGAGTGACGAACCAGCCGGACCCGTTCGGTGACACGGCCCGAATCGATCTGAAGTTCCGCGTCGATCTGTCGGAACCGGAGCCGATCACAGACGACGAGGACGATCTGCTAGCGGAGCTCGAGGACGCCCTCGGACAGACGAACATCGATGTAAAGGTACAGGCTCGAGGACCGACTGAGATCGCACCAGAGGCCAAACAATGACGTCACAGTCGCGGCCGGAGTCCGCGCTGTCGGCTCGGGAGCAACCCGGAGTCAGCGGTCTCGGTAGTAGCGTCTACGGCGGCCGTCCGAATTTCGCACTCATTCGAGATGCTGGCCCCGATGGCGGCACGCTGACGCTATACGAGTTGCTGCCTGCGGACCAGGCAACGGCCCGTCGGGAGCGACTCGAGCGCTCGAATCCGAACCGGCAACTCGTGGCTGACTCGTTCGAGGACGTATTCGACGAGTCGGATAGCCTCGAGGTCGATCACTGGGACTGGGACGAGTGGACGGCCGTGAAGATTAGACGGCTGTCCGGAAGTCGACTACGGTCGATCCTGCCACTGGTTCGCGAGACGCTCGAGGGCGCCGGAATCGACGACTCGAGTCTGACGGGTTCCGGGCAAGGAGAGGTCTTCCTCCCTGAGACGGCCGGAGTTCGGCTCGCGTTGGGATTTGTTGGCGTAAAGCCGATCCAGCGCGTCGACCGGATGCGGGCGTTCTGTCGGGGTATCGAGCGGATGAGCGACGAGGAGTGTTATTACTGGCACGCGAAGTGTCGGTCTCCCTCGAGTCCGAACGGTGAGAAAGCACTACGAACGTTATTGACAGACAATATATAATCATGAGTGAAGAACCACTTCAGGATACGGACAAGTCAATGGAACCGCTCGCTATTGAAGGTAAATTGCCGCTGAAAGCTGTCGGTATTGAAAATCTGAAAGAAGATAATCCAAAACATATGCCGCCACACCGATATCTGCATCCGTGGTTCGCTCGGCGGCCGACGCCTGCATCACGTCTCGCTATACTTGGATCAATACTTCCGAAAGAGACTGATAGTGACGAACTTCTGCGACTTATGCAAATTGAGCCGAGAGAAGGAATTGACGGAGATATCGCGGAATACGTAGAGAAAAAGAAGGCAACTGAAAATGACCGAAGTGGAATACTTGCAGACCACTACGGATATAAGCGCCCGTTTACATCGTCTCCAACTCCCAACCAGCTTTCTGAATTACATGATAAACTAGAATCAACCTGGGGTGGAGAACTTCCTACTGTGTTGGATCCTACAGCCGGTGGTGGAGTGATCCCATTCGAGAGTCTCCGGTATGGGTTACCAACAGCAGCTAACGAGCTGAACTCAGTCCCGTCTCTCATTCTAAAAGCCATGTTGCAATACCCCCTCTCTGTTGGTCACCTCCGGAGTGATCTCACCGAATGGGGTGAATTTATCAATGAAAGTGCAACAGATGCACTGGAGGAATACTACCCTGAAGCCGGTAGTGGAGATACTCCCTCCCACTATGCAATGACGTATGCAGTTACCTGTCCGGACTGCACCGCTGACGTTCCGACAACACCAAAGTGGTGGCTTCTCCGAAAATCCGCCAGTAAGGGTGTCGCTGTAAAACCTAGTTATGACGAAAGCGGGGAGCTATCGCTAGAGCGAGTTCAGCTCCCGGAGGATGTGACGAAAGATGAGTTTAATCCTCAAGATGGTCCTCGATCTCGAGGTGGTAATTTAGAATGCCCAAACTGCGGTTATCCAATCGAGAGCGAGACAGTAAAACAGAGATTCAAGGACGGGGAGTACACTCATCAAATTCTCGGGGTCAAATATACTGATAGAAACGGTAAATCCGCTTACCGGGCTCCAACAGCGAAAGACCAAGAAGCACTAAAACAGGCTGAGCAGCGGTGTGAGAATGATATTGACGTTTTCAACCTCTTAACGGAAGAGATACCTAAGAAAGGAGAGAAAACATCCGAACCAGTCGGATATGGCTTGACTGAGTGGCGAGATTTCTATAGCCCTCGTCAGTTGGTTTGCCAATATGAATACTGGCAGGCATTCGAAAAAGCCAAAGAACAGGTTCAGACTCGTTATGATAAAGAACGTAGCGAATCTCTGTTAACGATTCTCTCTTTCGCTGCCGGTAAGATGATTGACTACAATTCTCGACTCTCTCCTTATAAGGTCAGTAAAGGATATCCAGAAAATGCTTTTGCTGGAAAGAATTTCACGCTACAGTGGCTATACGTTGATAATAACCTCACATCAGGGAATAGGCGGTATATCGACATGATTAGCCGGATTATTGACTCGTATGAGAAAATCGTTGACTATCTCGATGATATAGATGTTGAACCCGCTACGGTTACCTCTCGTGATGCGGCCGATCTTTCTCAAGATGACAATTCTGTCCAAACCGTTGTAATTGATCCACCTTATTATTCGAGTATTATGTATTCTGAATTGTCAGATATGTTTTATGTGTGGCAAAAGAGATATCTAAATGACGTTCACCCTGAACTCTTCCGCAACGAACTCACGGCAAAAGATGAAGAGGCAGTTGCGAATCCGTCACGATTTACAGATATCGCTAACAAATCGAGTTCGAAGAAAGAACTCGCGAAAAAATCATACGAAGAAAAGATGAGCGATATTTTCTCCGAGCTATATCGAGTCCTTCAGCCGGGAGGAGCGATGACAGTTATGTTTACTCATAAGGAGACAGATGCTTGGGATACTCTTACAATGTCTCTAATAAAATCTGGATTCGTTGTTACTTCTACACATCCGATAACAAGTGAAATGCCTGATCGAATGGATGTGCAAGGTGGTGGATCAGCAGATTCAACCCTGCTTCTTACTGGACGAAAACCACACCGAGAACGTAATCTCAACGATCGACTCCCTACTCTCTGGAGTGACGTGAAAGCAGACACTCGGAAGGCTGCGAAAGAGGCCGCTCGAGACTTGATCGACTCCGGGATGAGCCTCACTAAAACCGACGTCATCATCAGCGCTTTCGGTCCCACACTTCGCGTCTTCGCCGATGCATATCCCGTCGTCGACGACGAAGACAACGAGGTTCCGCCACGACGTGCCCTCGAGGAAGCCCGCGAGGCTGTCACTCAAGTCCTCGTCGACGAATACCTCGAGGCCGAGGGGATCGACGAACTCGACGACGTCACCGAGTGGTACATTCTCTGCTGGCTCGTCCACGAGTCCGAGACGTTCTCCTACGACGAGGGCCACCAGCTTGGGCTCGGGATCGGCGTCGACATCGACGAGATCAAACGCTCTACCAAGACCTGGCGCAAGAGCCGCGGTGACATCTCGCTTCGCGGCCACGACGATCGTGTCCAGAACATCAACGAGAAGCCCGAGGATCGCTCGAGTCGCATCCCCGTGAACCCAGACGACCTCTCCTTCAGCCTCGCGCTGGACAAGATCCACGCCGCGATGCACGTCTACGATGTCCAAGGCGAGAGCGCCTGCTGCGACTGGCTCCGGGAACGGAACTTCGACACCGACTCGACATTCAAGTCGACCCTCAAGGCGTTGCTTCAGGTGCTTCCCCACGATCACGGCGACTGGGAACTTGCACGCGATCTCGCCGCCGGTCGGACTCGGGACGTGCTCGATCTGGACTTCAGTCCGAACGTCTTCGCAGATGATGGCGATGAAACGACGCAGACGACGCTCGGAGATCACTAACTGACAGACTACCAGGCCAATCCCTCAGAATGCAAGGATTACTCGATAACTGGCGACACCAGAGCGCGGACCTGTTCAGTGCGGACATTAGCGACGGCGATTACGAACCCGTTGACGTCGAAGAAGCCGTAGAGCGTGCGAAAGAGCTGGCCGGGATCAAAGTACCCTCCGTAGACAGGTATATTATTCCCCTTTTCAAGATCAACGACCCGGAGCTGGTTGACCAGTACGTCTTCTATTCTCCAGGTACTGGTCAAATAAGGTGGTACGACCCTGAATTCGGTCTTTCTGGGTCAAAGCGATCCACTTCGTGCGAGACGGTAGCGACGACCGAGATCGGTCAGCGGCTTCGGTTTTGGCTCCCATCCCATCTGGAGGAGCCAGAGCTGCCGATCGACGATTCCGAGTTGCCACCCGAGCGGATTCAGCCGTCCGATCAGCTGAGTAGCGACGAGCAAGCGGCGTTCTTTCGGAACCTGAGGGGGTTCGTTCGGACCGAACGCGAAAGCGAACGTGAGGCTAACTGGGAGGCCTACTCCGAGCTGGGTCTCGACGAGGCAATATCTCGGAATCGCGTCTCCGGTCCGTTTCTCTCTATTAAGGGTACCTCAGGGGAAAACGGTAAGCAGGCGTACGTCTTCCAGATTGCGGTGGATGAAGACGAAGACGACGAGGACGACATCGATCTTCGAGAGGATGAGGGACTCTTCCGCGGGAACTTCTGTATTGCAGATACCAATGCGAACGACGAGCAGTTCCCGCTTGAAGCCAAGATTATCTCCGTCGACGGGCCCAATATCACTATTCTACCCGACTGGAGCTCTGTCGGTGACCGTGCCGTTGCCGAAAAGATCCTGACCAGTGACGAAGTCGAGCTGTGGTTCCACGAACTGTTGAATCCGATCCCCTTCGAACGACGTCTTACGGCGATCAACCAAGTCAAGAAAAATGATGAGAAACGCGAACTCCTGACCGGACAGCGTCCCGTCGAATTTAACGTCGACAGGTATGCAATCCCTGATCCGGAGATAGAGCTCAACGATTACCAGTATCGAGCACTCCTCTGGGCAGACAGTGCGAATGCTGTAGTCTGTATCCACGGTCCGCCGGGAACCGGAAAAACGCGGACGCTTACCGCATACGTTCGCCACGCCGTCGAGAAGGGACAATCGGTTTTGGTGACGGCTCACTCGAACCAAGCCGTCGATAACTTACTGGTCGGCGATAGCACCCGAAGCTCACCGGAAGAGGATACGCTTCACGCGATGGCACAGGATCCGGACATGGATCTCTCGATCGCACGAGTTGGGAACAATACTCGAAATTCGGTCGTCGAAGCGAACTATGTCGATCGATCACTGAAAGCTGCCGATGTCATCGCGGCAACGACCAGTGGGGCATCCCACTTCGATCAGAACGAGTTTGACGTCGCGGTCGTTGACGAGGCGACGCAGGCGAGCCGGCCCGCGACAGCGATCGTACTCAACTGCGCTCAAAAGCTCGTTCTCGCTGGAGACCACAAACAACTCCCGCCGTACTGTGCGGATGAGTCGATGCAAGATGAGGAGATGCACATCTCGCTCTTCGAGTATCTTCTCGAGCGATACAGCGACGATATCTCCGTTCTCCTCCGGAAACAGTATCGGATGAATGAGGAGATTGCAGCGTTTCCGAACGATGCGTTCTACGGTGGCAAACTGAAAACGGCTGATCGATGTCGCGACTGGACTGTCGACGATCTGAAACCGATCATGGGAGTTGACATCGACGGGGATGAGCAACGAGAGACTCACGGAAATTCGTTCTATAACATTGAAGAAGCGGAAGCAGTTGCGAAACAGGTGAAACTGCTGGTGCAGAGCGGGCTCGATCCTAGTGACATTGGCGTTATTACAGCCTACAGTGGACAAGTCAGGAAAGTAATCGATCACGTCAACCGGCTCGATATTTACGATTCTACCCGTGTTGACGTCGATACGATCGATTCGTTCCAAGGTGGCGAACGCGAGGCGATTATTATCTCGTTCGTCCGAAGTAATGAAGAGGGACACAGCGGTTTCCTCGAGTTCCCAGAAGAAGGACCTCGGAGATTGAACGTCGCACTCACTCGAGCTCGCAAACGCTTAGTCCTGATCGGTAACTGGGACACCCTGGGAACAGTAGCGCCACACCGATCACCTGATGAGAGTTGTGCTTTCTTCTACGCGTCTCTAGCTGACCGGCTTCAATCGCAAGAGCGGATGTTATCAATCGGAGAGTAGATGTGAATACTGTTGATCTTCTCTATTCGCGAGTACTAACCTGACGTCCGATCAAGAATCCTTGTCCTCTCTCTAACCGAACACGAATCGACTTGCCTGGGGTCCCCCCTTCGATATGGACTTGGTGATTCTTGTATTCCGCTATAGTATCACGGGTACCGCCTGAAGAGTCGACACTGAGCGTCACTACTTTTCCATCTGCCTCTTTTTGTGAGATCGTGTCAGTGGTGGATTGTGAGGAACTCTTTTGTGACGTACTATTCGTAGAACTGGACTCGTTTGTTTCCGCCTCCACCGAAGACCGTTGATGGGACTCTATCGATCGAACATTCCCATCTACAATGACGGCATCATTCTGTCGTGCACGGTCGTGGAACGTTCCTTTACTATCTCCAACATCTCCAGGTTTTGACTCCCCAACGTTGTAATCAGAATCACTGCGATGGCGGTAGCCATATCGATCACGGTTATTCCCTGCCATGTGGGACCTATTCATACTAAAAAGTCAAATAGTTTTGGGAGCCGACAGTTTCGGAATCAGATATGATATAGACCCTTAAGTGATATGTGCCCTGAATAAGAACAGGTAAATATAGATGTCCGGTCTCGCTGAACGCACTTGGGAATCAGTCTACGAAAGCAGACCTCAATCAGAGGGGCCGTACCTTGTTGATGAATTTTACGTTCCTGCACTCGAACGAAGTATCCGTTACGACCGTATCGCCGGCTATTTTTCTAGCAGCGCCCTCGCAGTTGCCTCCCGCGGGATACATTCACTTCTCCAGAACGACGGCGAAATGCGACTCATCGTTGGAACCGAACTGTACGAGACTGACCGACCGGTCCTCGAGGCACTGACCGACGAACTTGAGGAATCACTCGACGATCTCGACGACGAACGGTTGAACGCACAGCTCACGCTCCTCGCTCGACTACTTCGCGAAGGTCGACTTCAGATCAAGGTTGCCGTCCCACGCGAAGGCAACTGGCAGATCTTCCATCCAAAGATGGGAATCTTCCACGACGCAGACGACAACGCACTCTCCTTCGAGGGCAGCGTCAACGAAACGATCGGTGGCTGGAAACGAAACTACGAGCGATTCAAGGTCCACTGTTCGTGGATCAAGGAACAGCAATCGTACGCCAAGGGAGACATTGAGACGTTCGATCGCCTCTGGTCGAACAAACACCCCTACGTCGAAGTGTACGATCTCCCCAAAGCTATCGAGAAGGAACTCATCGACTGGAAAGATCCCGAATCGGAAACCGAACTTCAGGAAGCGATCCAGATCGCCCGTGGGGAAGCGCCGCCGACCGAACGCGACAAAGCGAATATCGTTGCTGACGGTCACCTCACCCCTGGTGGTCTCGCACTCGCCGAAGAAGCGAGTACGATCGAGCCGTGGCCACACCAGCGAGTCGTCTCTGATACGCTCGTCAGTACCTATCCGAATAGTTTCCTCCTCTGTGACGAAGTTGGACTCGGTAAAACCATCGAGGCGGGCCTCACGCTCTCTCGGCTCGGTCTCACCGACGAACTCGAGACGGGACTGCTGCTTGTCCCGGCGAGCCTCACCATTCAGTGGCAGGAGGAGCTCTGGGAGAAGTTTAACCTGAACGCGTTCCGCTACGATCGGGGCAGTAACTACGAGTACGCCTTCATCGATGCGTTTGGTCGCGAACACTCACCGCCAGCTGTCTCTGATATCGATCCCGGCTCGCACGAACAGGCGTGGGTCAACAGCCCTATCTGGCGGTTCCTCCACGAGCGTCAAACTGACGATACCATCGACGGGCCGACGATCGTCGTGATGTCCTGGCATACGGCCAGGATGTCGGGTCGATGGGAACAGATTGCGCCGAAAAACGGTGAGCAGGTCCGGACACGCGACGACGTTCCGGCGAGTTGCCGCGGCCGATCGTTGGCGAATCGGGAGGGGGTCTGGGACGCCGTTATCGTCGACGAAGCCCACAACGCTCGGAAAGGGAGTAACTTCTATTCGCTACTCGAGCAACTCCGTGAGCACACCCAGACGTACTACCTGTTGACTGCGACGCCGATGCAGCTCCACGCTGGCGAGCTTTACGATCTCATGTCGCTGCTCGATCTTCCCGGTGAGTGGGACAGTAAAGATGACTTCACCGAGTTCTTCGAAACTCGACAGGCACTCTCACAGGCGCTCAAGTCGGAATTAGGGACCGATAGTACGCCAACCGATGACTCGTGGTCGGCGCAGGCAACACTCACAGAAGGACGCTACCAGGACCGACTACCGGGCGAACGGAGCCTCTCCGACCGGGTTTTCGACGCCGTCGCCGATGAACTGGATGTGGGTGAGGAGCAGCATGCCCGTTCCATCGCGAAGCAACGGGTTGTCCGAGCCTGTGATCTTGCTGGCGACTACGGTGAGCATTACGACGGATACATCGAGACATTCGAGGCTGCTATCGACGAATACGATATCGACCCGTTCGACGCGAAGGAGGACGAGAAGTTGAAATACCTCCTGTATCCGGAGTGGAAGGCTGATAAGGAATGGCTGATGTTTTCGCGGAACGACCGGCTCAATGCGTTAGACGAACTCACTGAAGCAGGCTGGCAGGTTATCCAAGACGTTCTGTCTGCTTCGACGCCAGTGGACGCGCTCATTCATCGCAACACTCGTCCGACGCTCCGCAAATACGAACAGGTCGACCTACTCGATGAGACTGTCCCAGACCGCGATCCTGAGCAGTGCAAGATCGAGCTGACCGATGAGACGCGTCACGTCTACGACCGGATTGATGACTTCACTCGAAAGTTCTACAAGCTTGCCCAGCAATCGAGTGAGGCCGAATCGCGCGCTATCGGGTTCGTGATGACCACATACCGACAGCGACTCACGAGCAGCGTCTACGCGATTTCGCAGAGTCTGCAGGCCCGACTCCAGAAGCTCCGGAGCCAACGGGCCGTACTCAAAGGCAAACAGCGAGCAGCGGACCGCAAATCTCGTGGCTCTGAACAGGTTGTTCTCGAAACGCTCTCTGAATACGATCTCGAGGACATCGACGCGCTGGATGAACTTGAGGACGACCTTGAAGATCAAAATCTTGCGGAAGTTGTTCCGAACGTCACAGACGAAGGGGTCCACCTCTTAGAAGAAGAAATCGAGGAACTGGAATCGTTCGTCGGTGAACTCGAACGAATCGATCAAGATCCGAAAATCAGCCAACTCAGGGACGATCTCGACGAATTGGATAAAGACGGCCACAATCGAACTATCGTCTTTACGCAGTACACGGATACGATGGACTTCATTCGAGAAAGCCTCGTGTCTATCTACGGTGAGACGATCGCGACGTACTCCGGACGCGGCGGTGAGCTGTACGATCCCGAGGCCGATGACTGGACGACAGTTGGTAAGGAACGGGTAAAGCGGGAGTTCTCGACGGACTCAGGACGTGTCGGTATTCTCATCTGTACCGACTCGGCCAGTGAGGGTCTGAACCTACAGGAATGCGGCGCACTGATCAATTACGATCTGCCGTGGAATCCGATGCGAGTCGAACAGCGTATCGGTCGAATTGATCGTATCGGCCAGCAACACGACGAGATCACGATATTAAACTACAGCTATGAGGATACGGTCGAGACAGATATCTACGAACGACTCGACGACCGCATCAATCTCTTCGAAAACGTCGTCGGAGAGATGCAACCCGTCCTTTCTGGTGTCAGTCAACAGATTCGAGCCGCGACCCTCGAGGCCGAAGGTGACAACGGTTCTGAGGTGGTTGAAAAGGCTGATCGAGAGTTTTCCGAGCAAATCGAGGATCAGGAGAACGCTGATCGTGTGGATGTTGGGGAATCCCTGGAAACCGTAGAGACCCCTGTTCGGCAAGAAATTATCGACGAGGCGAAGCTTGATGCCTGGCAGTCCTACACCCATCCAGATCTAATCGATATTGGTGAGACAGACTACAGCTACACAGAACCGTTCGAAACGTCTGGTCTCGAGGCCATGTTGGTCGGAAACGAAACCCTCGTAGAGGAAGGGATCACGTTCACCCCAATTAGCGAGCTCGAGATTGACCTGATGGAGAGTGAATATACCGATGCTGTCGACTTTGAGGATACGATCTACCGCCTCACTTACAGTGGGCCCAACGTCCCCGAGTCTGATGGTGAACACACACTCGCTGAAATCGTTTCCTCCGGCGAGGATGCTATTGCCGTGACTTTTTCGGCAGAGTGTGCCGATGAGTTCTCATCGGTCCACTATCTCGCACCAGGGAATCCGTTGCTTAGACAGCTTATTGAAGTGATTCGAGAGCGGAGCGAGAATCCAGCACGGCTTTCGAAGCGAGCGGAGGACCGTGACGAGTCTAGCACCCGATCGGTTGTTTGTGGTTGGGGGCGAAATGGTGACCTCGCATCGCTTGGTGAAGATGGTGCTATCGAAGAAGACGAATCAATGGGTTCCCTGACTACTTGGAAAGAGTCTTTTTTGACAAACAGGGGGCAGGCCGATCTATCCTAAATCGGGACCAAGCCATCTCTATTTCCACTTCAGCGATGCAGAGCCGTAGCGATTAATTTGGTCTTTTGGCCTTGGCCATACGTCCTAAGGGGAGCCGGGCCGGACGCACTGCGTCTGGTTTCTTACGTGAGCCTCACTGAGCCGATCGACTCGGTTTGTTTGACTATTAACATGTATACAGAACTGTTCGACATTGCTGTGTTGAAGTACTCCATCTGTGAGTCGCCCATATTATCTTCAGGAAATTTATTTCTGATGTGCGTGAGAAGTCGCTCGTTATGGGTATCGGAGTTACAAAGTTCATCTCCAAATCTGCGGTACGAGACAAGATCTCTACAGAGTATCCGAATCCAGGTAGTGATGTAGACGCCGAGCTGCAGGTTGAACACGTCTCATATGAACACTCGCTTCTCGGGCAGGCATTCGACTATTTGATCCGGTTCTGGCTAGAGAGCCAGCACGGAGAGGTTCACGACCCGCATGCGGACCGGTTGGACCGCGACTGGACACACGCTCTCGGATACACGCGGTCTCACTTCACACCTGACTGGGAACCACTATCTGAATCCGCTTCTGAAGAACGAGAGATACGAAACGCCGCGCTCGAACGGGCGGAGAAGAAACGTGAACAGTTTCGGAAAACCGGAATGAACGCGAACGACGCAATTGATGCCGCGCTCGTGTATTCTGGGCTTGATCTCAATGTCGGATTTGAGGAGGGGACGATCACGGCGAATTCTTTCGAGGGTGATGTAGTGACGGAGTTACAGGAATTGTTTCATTTGTTCCGGGAACAAGACGCTCTTCTCGGAGACTCAGTGATCCTTAGTCCGGACTTCGGGGAACGGTCGTTCATCCTTGAGGGACACGGTGATTTCATCGTCGACCTGACCTTAGTTGATGTGAAGGCTACGGAAGATCCATCGTTCAAACCCGGGTACTGGCGGCAGCTTCTTGCGTACTATATTCTCAACGACGTCCATCGAGAGCTCGTCGCGGCAGAGGTGGATAGTTCCAGTGCAGATACGCCGTATCCAGATATCACGACTGTCGGAGTCTATTTCGCCCGGTTCGGCGAACTGCAGACGATTGATATTCAGGACTATCTACAGCCATGGGAAGAGTACGAGCGGTTCCGTGCGTGGTTTGTGGATCGTGCGATTGAAGAGAATCACGACGCACGCAGGAATTATGATCCATACCGAGAGGTTTTGACTGAGCCGTACGATTTCGAGGATCAGACGACTCTCTTTGATTTCTAATAGGGAGAACACCACCGAAAACTCCGAAAGCTGCTTCCAGCGCAGTGTTGTGCCACAGCGTTTCCCGTCAAGGACCTCACCGAATCGTTGATTTAGTTCGGGACTTGTTTCTGATGGACGAAGACCGGTTCTTTCTCCTCTTCTGCCGTTTGGAGAGTCTGAAGCAGTGTGACCGCGTCAACAAATTCGTCTGGCAGTGTGAATGGGTCTTCGTCGTTGTCTGATCTGGTTTCACAGGTTGCGAGGAACCCTTTGAGACGGTAAGTAACGCCGACTGGCAGAAATATCACGTCGTGGTCACCAGAGTGTGTCTTCTGCCACGCCGCGATGAGGCGTTCTGCCCGGATCCGTGTTTCCTCAATGCTCTCTTCCCACGTCTCATCGCCGGGCATCATCTCTTCCCAGGTGTCGTTGAGAGCATCTTTTACGAGGTCTGCACCGGGGCCGTCAAGATGCGGTGTTTCCCGTTCAGCGTCGATCACAGACTGGAATGCATCGAGCTGTGTCTGACAGACGGATACGGGATATGCAACAGCGTATTCATTTTCCGGAAGGTCGATTGTCGGTTCCGAGCCCGGTTCTTCCGGTGGCGTAGGCGTTCCGAGGATTGATTGAAGGAAACCCATACCGACAGGACTGTTCGGAAAGCCTATCAGTTTTCTGCAGAAGTTACGGATTATGATGGCAGTGGTGTCACGCCGCCTGTCGGGGGCGCTCTGAGGGAAGGACGAAAGTCAAGAGAAACTCATATTTTAGAAGAGTTAAGGGAAAATCTGGATATTGGCGATGGGACAATCACTGAAAATCGATAGCCGCGGAACCAGCAGCGAACCCGACCCAATCCCTAGCAAGCTGACCAGTTTCTACCTGCTTGATTAAGCTTGACAAGTCAGTTTTTCTGCGCCCGAAAGGGTGAGGCGCATACTCGTGTGCCTCGAGACCACGAATGAGTACAGACCAACTATCCCAGAGCGACTTGCATCGAGATCGACTGACAGACGAGTACATGAGCGACCGCGATCGAAGCTATTCAGGAGATATCGCCCGATTGAACGGACACGAACTTGTCCCGATCGATGAATGGCTGCCGGGCACAGAGCCACACCATACGAACTTAATCTCACCGATAGCTACGAGTATCGCACACATTGCTGGCGCTTCAGAAAGTGTAGCCAAGAATGTAATCGTCGCGACGAGTTCATTACCGCCTCAAACGAGTACAACCGCAACTTCAAAGAGAACCTTCACGAACTCGCCAACCTTCTGGGTTAAACTTACTTATCCCGTGGGTACTAAGTACTAGAAACTCAATGGTCGAGATTCCAGATACCCTTCACTCTCTGTTCAGCGCTCCAATCGAAGAGCAAGATGGGACGTACGTTGTTGAAGTTCCCTCGAGTGAAGTGGATCATGAAGCGTTATCAGCTGACGAAACGTATCGCGTAGCGATTCTTGAGTCTCCTTCCTCGACAGAGTCATCGATGCAACAGGAGTCACAACAATCTTCCTCTCAGCAGACAGTGAGCCGCGCCCCACTTGAACCTCCTGTCGATGAAGGCGAAGTACGTGATGTAACAATCGAGACTATCGGCGATCAGGGCGACGGCATTGCAAAAGTCGAACGTGGCTACGTCGTGATCGTCTCTGGGGCCCAGCCTGGTGACGAGCCTACCATCGAAATCGAACAGGTTCAGAAGAACGTCGCATTTGCGAGTATTATCGACAGTGACTCGCAAGCGCTCTAACAGCCTTCACCTTGTAGGTCGGTTTTCTTCTAAGGAAACCACTGGTACTGAGATGGCTCCGCAAGGTACGGCTCAATGGCGGAGCAATCGGACCACCCGCCGATGCTCATCATGGTCCGAACATCGACCTGGCGCTCAACGAGCTGGTAGGTCGCCAGGACCGGCGGAGATCGTGCGACGAGACTGACCGCCAACATGGGTTGTCGGTTTGCTCTGCGATGGTGTGAGCGGCTTCCTTGACCCACCGACGGACGGAAGGTGTGCTGGCGTCGACCTACGGGTCAGATAGATCGAGCCCGCGTTCACGGCTGTATTTGTGGATGTCGTCGGCAACGTCGTCTGGCATCCACGCGTCGCGTGTCTTCTTTGACCCGCCTTTAGTGTTCTTCCCTTGGACCTCGAAGACCCAGATGTCTCCGTCGTCGGAGTACCGCAGGTTGCTATCGCCGGGGTAACTCACTTCCGACGCTCGGAGCCCACACCGGCCCATCGGCTGGATCGCTACCTCACGCTCCCATCCGCCCTCTCCAGCAGCTCGCTCCAGCCGGTCCAGTTCGTCGGGAGAAAGCCAGCACTTCGTCACGTCATCGCTGTCGTCGACACGAACCATAACCGGGTATCACAGTAAATCCGATTGTAACTTTGGTTCTCCTGGGCCAACTTCACCGAATTATACCGTTCAACGGCCGATTCGCAATCGGGTTATCGAATAACCCATTTAAAATAAGTAAGATGAAGTATCGACTTCATGTTGAGAAAAGCGATACTGGGCCTACTCCTCTCCTTCCTTCTGCGTCTCCTTTTGTTGCTCAACACACCACTGGTAGAGTTCTTGTTTCAAGTCAGTAGGAGTATCATCGAACATCATTCCGAGCCGCCACCCAAGATTATGCCACGAGAGTCCTTCGAGTGCTCTTGGACCAAACTCCTCGCCATTTTCTGCTTTGGTCCAACCGGCTTTGAAAGATCCAACTCGGTCATTTCCAGGTTCAGGAAACACTCGCTGATCCTTATTCCAATCATGTTTCAGCCCGTCGAGTCGTTCGCCGCTAGAGCCAGATCCTTCTAACTCTCTAACGCCTGCAACGAACAAGCCCGCCCAAGTCCTGCCTTGTTCTTCTTTGATTTCACTCATTTCTTCAAACTGGTCGTCGTTGAGTTCGAACCGTATTTCTCGCGCCATACTCACACATGAGTTTCGAAAGTACTTATGTGCTTTTACCCATTTCAAAATTTGAATTCAGTCCATCCAAGGGCCCCTATATCTCTGAATATAGCGATTTAGATCCAATATACACGCAACCCAATAAGCCCATACTTTCCTGCTTTCGGTACTCTGCCACCTGTTCGTAGGTCAGTGTGTTTTAGTAGAGTGCCCAGACCCACCACATCTCTGGGGGTGAATCGCCTCGGGGTATTCGCCTTGTCCGCTGATAAATTATGATGAATAGTTCAGTTGTACTTCCGCTCCCTGAAGAGGACTTCCCAAAAGATCAAAACATTCAGATACTCATTCTGAACTACCGATGGCCCCAGTACGGCTCCGCTCAATCGTCCCAATGTTCGGCGGGGCAACAAGCTACGTCGAGACACTCGATGCAATTCTCGAGTACGTCGACGAACAACACCCTACGACCGACGAACTCGTTGGCTGGCATCGCGGGCGTTTTGCCCGTGTCTCGAGTCGGAACTCGATCATGCGCCGCGTCGACTATCTCGAGGACGTCGGATTCCTCACTGCCAACAATGGAGTCTGGATGCTCGGCTCCGAGGGTAATCGATACGCCGCTGACTGTTCGACTGAAACGCTCCTCGAGATCATGTGCCGGCGAAACGTCGGCCTCCGTAGTCTGCTCTATGCGCTCTCAGTTGGTCCGATGACAATCGACGAAATCGGCTGCCAACAACTCGATACACATCCAGAACTTGGCTGGAATCCGGAGAACCCTGATATGGCACTTCAACGCGTGAACTGGCTGCGAAGCCTCGAACTCGTCCAGAAAGACAGTGACCAGTATACGCTCACTGACGAGGGAAGACAGTTCACTGATACCGCTGTTGAAACTTGGGCAGAGACTGCTACATCGGCTGCATCCAATACGACAGATCCGATGACCGCGGGCACCTACGAGACGACAGTTGAAGCACGAGCCATCGATCCAGAGTTCCGAGCCACTGCATTAGCGAGGTTCGACCAAACGTGTCCAGTCTCTGGTGTGGATCATCCAGGTCTATTGGACGTTGCACACGTCTTATCGTGGAGAGATTACCCAGAGCACCGAGCAGACCTTTCAAACGTACTGGCTCTCAGTAAAACGCATCATGCAGCGTTCGATCGAGAGCTATTCACCATCGATCAGAAGTATCGACTACAGGTAAATCCGGATTTCGACACGGAGAGCGACCTGTTACAGCGGACAATTCTCAACCGAGCTGGCGAACAACTCCCCGTACCGGATGGGGCCATCAACACGTCCTATGTCGCCAAGCACAACGCAGCGCTCGAATGGGTGTGATTCTGCTCAGACAATTACTCTGGACACGCACTTACTGACTTGACGCGGATCCTCTCTAAGGATCAGCGTAAATTCTCAGACTTTCGCGTGGCAGATCGCTGGCATGCAAAAGTCACCGTGTAAGACTTCTGAAAATTAGCGCATCACGACGACTGCGTTTGTTTCACACCGAAATCAGTGAATCACTTGCTCATTACACCTGCGTATTGATCGCTAAAGAATCTGCCAGTCAGCGTAGATTTTGAGGACAGGTTGCTGAATACACAGCGCGAATGTGGCACCGACTGAGGTGCGATCAACGCGGAAGGTCGAACGTTCAGTACAGGAAAATCACATACCGATCAAAACTCTCCCAGTACTACCGTATCTTGAACAGTTACTCTGCCACAGCAGTGTGACACTCTGCGGCACGAATCGGACATTCGGAATTGTGCGTCACAAATGACAGTCCATCTTTGCGTATCTCGGCTACAATTCCCAAACAGTCTTCATAGTCAGAGGTAGCGAGAGTATTCCGTTCACCATCCACGTGTCGGACCATCACCGTTAACGGTGCATCCGGCCAG
This sequence comes from Natronorubrum thiooxidans, assembly GCF_900156475.1. Taxonomy (GTDB): domain Archaea; phylum Halobacteriota; class Halobacteria; order Halobacteriales; family Natrialbaceae; genus Natronorubrum; species Natronorubrum thiooxidans. The sequence continues at coordinate 751 of NZ_FTNR01000024.1, read as the reverse complement.
ACGCAATCGAGCGTAAGCATATCTGGATCCGTCAGAATCTCATGGGTTTCCAGATAAGCTGCTTCCTCGGTGTCATCTCGTTCTATTCTCACGTCTACCGTTACAGACTCGCTAAGAGGGTTTATCAAATGGAGACTCTGCAACGTGGCATATGAATCCCCAGCAGGAAACATACAGCCTGCTGTAGCACCAATTCCACCACTCGCAGCAAGACCAAGAAACCGCCGTCGCTTCATATTATAACCCACTTGTGATATAATAAACACTTTACTGACCAACGGATCGATATGTTTGCACATGTAGTTGCCGAATCACCTGTTTCAGTTTCAGGGACGAGACTGAATAAAGAAATCGCGCTACTATCTACTGATAGGTAAGAATCGTTGCGTCTGTATCATGCTGCGTCTGGAGTGTATCGACGTATCTATCGGCCAGTTCTGTTGAAATCCCCAGAGGTGTAGTCACTTTATTGTCTTCAGCGAACTCGATAAACGACGGTATGGTCCGTCTGTATTGAGCTCGTGTTGCTGAACTTCGATTCTCTTTTCGAGAGAGATACCGGTCGTACAGTTCACGCAGTGTGGTTGTGTGTGATGGGTGTGTCGGCTTATTTACCGACCCAGCGTTTTGGGAAATCTCGAGTATGTTGCTGATCGCATCCGTCTTTAGTTAGGCGCAAAACCGCACGATAGCGGCGGCTTATCGGAGTTACTTTTCGGAAGGAATGAGGAGGCGGAAGATGTGCACTCTA
>NZ_FTNR01000043.1 GCF_900156475.1 Natronorubrum thiooxidans | reverse complement strand
TAGGAGTACCGGGGGTTTGGCGCTCCCAGTTGACCCCACCCGCAAGACCGCGGGCACCATTCAGATTCTAACTGGATTGGTGTCTGGTAGGGTTGCAAACCTGAAATTCCCAACGCAGCGGTGCAGTGCCGCGGGATTCCTGCGACTTTAGGCGCAGGAGGACGTCAAAAGATCTCAAATCAGTAGAGACGCTTTCCAGCGGATAGTGGCGTTTCTTCACCGAGGGTTCCGTACGCCGATTGACTGCGTTTTTGCGAAGATATCGCGGTTCCTCGCCCGTCCGAGGTACCGACAGGCCTCCATCGCGAAACGTATGGCAATCGGTTTCCCTTTTGCCCCGGCCGCAGCAATGGTGAGAATTTACTTCTTCGAGACACTTACGACTGTGAATCGCCGTACATCGGTCAATTGACCCAGTTGCCGCTTTCGAGACAGTAGACCGATGATCTATGGGAATGAGTGGCTCATTGCTCACTTTCTGTTCCGATCGGCGGTGAACCCGTGTCGTAATAGCACGTCATCAAGACCGATTCTGTGTCCCTCTCTTCCAAACTCTCGAGCAACTCGTTTTGAACACACCTTCAGCAAGCAGACGTTCTAACTAACCGGCTTTGTGAGGTACTGAGCGTGCACTTCTTCAACGGAGGCCGGGAGACACCCATGCCGATAAATGAAGCTGAAGCGCTCGTGACTGAGTCTTAGACAAGACGGCCGATTAGCTTAACTGACTACCATTAGCAATTATTAATTGATGGGATTTGAAGGTGTTACAGAGATTGCAACGTCTAAACAAACAACCCTCTCGAAATTTTCTGGGCAGACTCTAGCGATTGATGCATCGTTCTGGTTTGAACGATATTATCATGCGCAAGTTAAGGATCAGTTTTCAATAAGTGACAGGGTAGTAAAGAATGAGTGTGATATCTCACAAATATATTCCCTTTTACAATCTCTTCCCGACCTACTTCGACATGATATTACTCCTCTCTTTGTTTTTGATCCTATGCGGCGAAGTCGTCCTTCAAAAGCAGAAATAGAAATTCCGCATCTACAGAACACCCCGAATACTTCCGAACCAGAGAAACATTTCCCGTTCCTTCAACGACCAACCGAGTTGTTGCTCAGGTATCTCGATATTCCCTTTTGTGAATCACCACTTTACGCAGAGGCAGATGCGTGTGTATTTGCCCATAACAACCATGTTGACGCCGTCGTGAGCAGGGATTATGATACTCTGTTATATGGTGCACCGATAACTATTCGCAAACCCTACGCAGAACCCTGGGAAAAAATAGAACTAGAAACCGTACTCAAACAAAATAAACTGAAATATCGGGAGTTAATAGATGTTGCAATTTTAACGGGAACCGATGAAGTTCAGGGACCATACAAAGGACACATCAAAGAAGCAATCTCTAAAGTTCGACAGGCAACTGATCTCGATTCATTTGAATCTGAGCAGAATGAATACCTCCGCGGACCGTCTCTTGATATCAATGCATCTTCTCCAACGTTTAAAGATCTTCACATCCACTATACTGATCCACCAGTAACTCCCTATCCTGCTTGGCCAGATGTATCATTTCCTGATCCAGATTTCACTGCTGCCGGAAATTTCGCATATCAATATTTAGGTGAAAAGCCAAAATTGGTTCATTTGCTTGATCCAATTCGGAATGCGATATGATATTTATTAAGATATCTCGCTTACTTTGCCCACTAAGGATTACTCGCGCTGGATGCGCGGATATCAAATGAAACGGCTCTGGTGAATCACTAGACAGCGGCGACCGGAGGAGAGTCCGTCGCTCGAGACATCACGCTGGAACGAACGTGATCGCAACCGCGAGGAATCCGGTGGTGACGAACCGATCAGCCGGCCTCAGGAAGATAGCGAGACACCGAGCTCGCCGCGGGTGCCGATCGGCGCCGCCTCGCAGTCATCTTCGTGTTCGGATTCGACGGCCTCGATCGCGTCTTCGACCTCCTCTTGGGTAGCGTCGTCGGGAACCTCTCGCTCGTCGTCCGTCACGCCGATGCACCTCCGTTCGATCAAGCATCGTATTTACTCCTCACTCGATCGGGCGCACAACGCCCGGATGAGCAGCCGATGGTACAACCGTCGCTGGATGGTTGAAACCGTGTTCTCGTCAATCAAGCGCACGCTCGGCTCCGCCGTGCGTGCGCGAAGCTGGCACCTCGAATTCCGCGAGATGGTGCTCAAATGTGCCGTCTACAATCTTCGTCGAACAGTTAGATATCCGTAGAATCGACCGCCGTGTCTCGGTTCCCACCGGACGGAAGTGTGAGTGAAAACGCCGAAATCAAGCCTCGTCTAGCGGTCCTACGAAGCAGAAGACTCTATATTTTCTACTATAGTCTTTAATATTGGCTTAGCTACAGCAAACTCTAATATCTTGGTTATAGCTTTCCCTATAGGATTTTCTGTAGAATATCCTAATACAGCTTCTGATACAATTCCAATAGGCTATGCGGGAAGGAGAGGAGTGACGTGAATTCTACGTCATGGTAGTCGGCTACACTGTCTGCTACGGCGTATTTTGTGATGCGGTAACATTGGTCACTATGTCCTACTCGGTGGAGGATGTCATATGACCGGGGAAGTCAAGCGGCGGCTCCAAGTCATGGACAACTATGACTTTGAGCATTTCGTAGCGGACCTCTGGGACCGGATGGGGTGGGAAACGACGGTATCGCAAGCTTCGATGGACGCCGGGATTGATGTAATTGCCACAAAAGAGACGCCCTACCCCCAGAAAAAGGTCATTCAGGCGAAACGGTATGGAGAGAACACGACCGTCGGTGGCCCGGATATTCAACAATACGCGAGTCTCAAGCAGCAAGTTGAGGGGGCGGATTCGGTTATCGTCGTCACGACAAGCGAGTTTACATCGTCGGCGCATAAGCGTGCCCGAGAGCTTAATGTAAAACTCGTCAATGGCGATCGGCTTGTGCAGCTTATCAACAAGTACGACGCAAGGGATCTCGTCTCGAAATACGTGTCCGATGTTCGGGAAGGGAGGTCGGACCCATCCGTCGCCGATGGCGGGGCGACGCAGACTTCGAAAGGGACTACGAAAACGCGAAAGGGAGGGCGGATAAGAGGAGCACTTCGGCGCGTTCGGGCCTTAGCATGGCATCAGTACGTGGCCTACGCTATCGGTGGTGTTATCGTCTTATTTTTCGCTATCGGAATTCTCGCTGGGGTTTCGCTCCTCGATCCGATCGTGAACCTACTCGCAGTAGTATGGTTTCTCCTCCTTGTCTCGATACCGATCGCATGGTATCTCGATATGCGTCGTGTCCAGTCTCAATCGGAGTGGGAACCGACGGCGTGGCTCTATCTCCTTGGGGGCATCATACTCCCGTTTATTGCATTTCCACTTTACTACTATCGACGGTGGAAACGAGTTGGATTGTGACTTCCCCTGCTGCTATTGAACTATTAGCCACTGTGTGACTACCACTCACTTCTCGAGCGGCATCTCGTTCCTATATACCATTTGCATCGGCAGTCCGCTCGCATCGGTCGGTGGGTCTGATGGTAACCGCCGGAACTCCTCATGCGAGGCGCATGCAGTGAGAGCGAGAGCGAACGCATCTAACACGTCGTCGAGACCCACCCTGTACTCCGAACTTCGAAGCTCTCGAGCGATCGTTCGCCAGTCCCCTGCTTCGTACTTGGGAACACTCTCGAGTACGGACAGTCGTTCCTCAATGCCGACTGCAGTATGTTTGCTGTGTTCGAGTGGCGTTCCGCTCAGTGCACGAAAGCACACTTCCGGATGTCCTTCGACCAGAACCTCCGGGTCGCCATCGCCCAGGAGTAGGTTTTCTACCTCGACGATCCCCTCTGCGATACCGGCTGCCTGTTGCGTCAGCCGTTTCCCAGTCAGTTCTTCGTTCTTATCGCTTATTTCGCTATGATCCGCACCGGCTGCAGCTAACTTCGCAGCCTCTCGTGCCGGCGCAGTAAAAACCGACCTGTATTGCGATCCAATGACGTTCCTAGCGAGGTCGTCACAGTGCCGAGAAAGTTCTCCGTCTTCTTCGACGCACGAACACGCATCTGATTCGAGCGACTCACAGAGTCCGATCGGGACATCGACCACTATGCAGCGTGCGGATGTGCTGTAGTGATCCCAAACCTCCGTGATTTCCTCGAATACCGCAACTGATGGAGACTCCGACTCGTCTGTATACGCTATAGAAACCCACTCGCCAGACGACCAGTCAACCCCAACGTATTGTGAACACATCCGTAACCTGGTTTTAGGCCTAACTGACTTTTATCTATGGTGGAGCAACAATATCACTCAGATCATTATAGACCTGGACCCGAATCCTCCGTGTAGCAGTAAGACCTAGTTTCAAGCATGATAGGTTAGAAGGGAGTGATAATGGACGAGGCGATCAGTGGGGAGGATGAGATGACCGGAATCATTGGTTGCCCGGCGGACATGTGTTCGTTCGAGGGATCAATTTCGGAGGTTGCGGATCACATAGCAAAGAGCGACGACGAAGGACACACGTGAGAAGCGCTCAGTCACGGAAGTACTGACGAGTTCTGTTATGACGCTCATTTCGCGGAAGGACAGCACTTACAAGAAGTGGCCCAAGAGGCGCGAGACCACGGCAAGTTCGACGTAGCAATCGAAGAGCTGAAGGGTGCACTCCATCATTTCCAGCGCGCGAAATTATTCACAGACGATGCATCGTCCATCGAAAGTCGCTGTCGAGAGGTGCTACAACTGATCGACGAGATCGAGACCGCCGAACAGATGCAGTCTTAGAGGCTAGCAATCTCTTCACTGAGGCCAGTGAAGCAGCAGCCGAGGGTGACTGGGAAACTGCCGAAGGGAAAGCCAACAACGCTGAGACAGCATTAGATGTCAGCTGCGGCGGTGAAACTCTCTAGAAGACCTCTGAACTCGTATTTCTGATTAGTGTTGAACGATACTGTGGGATTTTCGGTCCTCATACTCACGGACATAAATACGTAAAGACATCTGGAACTTTGATTCGGTTGAGTGCAGAGAGAGCAGCATCACGAAGATCGTCAAGCGTCTCGAAC
>NZ_FTNR01000037.1 GCF_900156475.1 Natronorubrum thiooxidans | reverse complement strand
GTGATTCCGCAGCTGCGTTCGGGTGAGCCAGGCGGCTCACCCGAACAACTATTGTCAGTGGTGTGGTATAGCTCGGTGCGGGATTTTCATAGGAGGATGGATCTATTGCTAGTCTCCGTGCGAGCGAAGCGAGCACGGTTCCCGGAGGGCGAGGCCGAAGGCCGAGCAGTCCGCCTTTTTTATCGAACTTTCTGCGCTGTGTATCTCGCACGTTTCAAACTATTGGCTCTGGTGAATCACTATACGGCGGCGACTTACCATGAAGAATCACGTCACTCGAGGCATCACGCTGGAACGATCGTGACTGCACCCTCGAGGAATTCGGCGGTAACGACCCAAGTGGCCGATTTCAGGAAGGCAGTGAGACACTACATCCCGACGCTGTATGGTGATTCACCAAAGCCAAACTATTCACTAAATATTTGACAGACTGGCACACAAGAGACAACGGGTGTATCCAGCGATAGCACCCTGACGGCGGATTCGAATCACATGAAATGGGAATATACCAGTGCGGCGAGAATTCCTCCGTTGACGACGATGCCGGCGTAGGCGACTGTGTAGTCAAGGACGGTCAAGGCCAGCGAAAAGACCGCAACCGCACCCACTAACAATGGCCAGTGGTCCCAATCGATGAACAATGCGCCGGCAGCGGCGACGAACCCGATGGCAGCCACCGCCCACAGGATCCCGAACACACGCATACCCATGTCTCCGACGTTCACCGCACTGCCGAGGAGCGTCGTCTTGTACGGAAACTCGGCGATGTCGGCGAGTTCGAAATACACGGCGGTACCAAGAAGATGAACCATCCCATGTCCGAGGAGAACGATCGATCCCACGTACGGCAAAATACTTCGCATACCTGTATGTATACTATCTCTCAGCATGATCATTTCGGTAAATGAATTCCTGTGCCGAACACAACGTCCTGTTACCGCCCACGGCGAAGGCCGTGCTGGCGCACCGCGATACCAATCGGAGCGAAGACTGAGATGGTGAAGTGCCTCGGGTCAAGCCCCGAGGCTTCCTGTTTCCACGACGCACTTTGCAGATTCCACGAGGGAATCCACAGGGAGCGCAGTCTCCGCAGGCGTGGATTCGGAGTCTCCCACTCCTACTTGATGGCGACGGCGGAGCGTCCGACCGTCCGTGTTTTTGGACGTGAAGCCGGACGCGGTGAGTGCCGTCACACCCTATTATCCGCCGTCTTGCAGCTTAATGGTTTGTGTTGCTGCGTGTCGGCTTCATCCACGGGGTCAAGCCCCGTGGCATTCGCCTTGCAATTCTGTAAAACCATCATCCGATACGACAACTTCCCGGATCACCCCGGGGCAGCACCCCACCACAAACACCTGTCAAACGGTGAAATCGAGGACATCGAGTTCAGCGGTCTCGAAGCACTCTACGACCGATTCAAACAGGAGGTACGTGATCATGGAGAACACTGGTAACCCAACTGACGGCGATCGAACAATGTACATCCGATTCCAGAGCGGCGATGAAGATGGGCTACGAGATGCCCTTCGCGCGCTTGATCGCGGTGAGACGCCTGAGCCTCATTTTGAGGTGATCTTCGACGATCCAGACGATATCCACCGCGTCACCCGTCCGAAGAACCTGGAACTACTCCGAACGATTGTACAACATGAGCCAGAGAGTATTCGCGAGGCAGCGCGACTTGTCGATCGGGACGTCCGCCAGGTCCACACGAACCTCGAGGAACTCGAATCACTCCATCTAATCCACTTCGAGCAGGACGGGCAACGCAAGCGCCCAACTGTCTGGTACGACTCTCTCGAAGTGGATCTCCCGCTGCACGCTCCGGACATGGCTCGAGACGAAGCGAACGCATGACCCGAGTGTCGACCTACGCGTTGCGTCAACAACCTCGGGGTCAAGCCCCGAGGCTTGTCAGTGAACTCCGGTTCTACCCCTCGACAGGAGGGGAGGCGTTGAAATCACCGTTCACGTTCAACATTCCTGACTTCAGGGCCAGTTGACTGGTGGCCCATCCACCGCGAGACTTCTGCCCGCGATGGATATACGCACAGTATCGGTTTGCGACGTTTTTCGCCGCGTTGTAATCCGCGTTCACCTCGTACTCGCATTTCAGACACTTAAACGCCTTATCCGAGCGATTATCTTCGTGTACAAAACCGCAATGAGAGCATCGCTGGCTTGTGTATGCCGGGTTCACCGTCTCCACGAACAGGTCGGTGTCTTCAACTTTGTACGTCACCAGTTCGATGTACTTGGCGATGTTCGATCGCGTTGACTCGATGGTCGGAAATCGTGTTCCCAGAGCGCGGTCAGTGGTGTGAGTAGCCGAGAGACCTCTTTTTTGCTGATTCCAGATCACCCACTACCCGCCTCCCCACCCACCTCCACGTTCCGGGCAGTTCACGGCCAGAGGCCGCTACACTGCCGGGCTTTCGCTACGGCATGAGTTCGTGCTACCACTGCGCGTTTCGCCACTCAGTTCAGACGATCGAGATCGCCGCGACGTTCACGCTGCATGATTCCGGCCGCGAACCGGCGAAGGGTGTCGACGAGGTCCGCTTCGGTCTCGTACGTTTGGATTCGTAGGTCCCACCGAACCTTCGCTGACCGGATCATCGCACTTGTTACGTCGTTTTCGTGAACAAAGAACAGTCGATCACCGTGGGTGTCTGCGAGGGTTTCGAGGACGCTCCCAGCCTCTTCACCGACGCCAAAGTTGTGTCCAAGGGACGGGACAACGAACGCGGTCGCGTTGCTGCACCGCGCGTACTCGATGCTCTGGGTTACGGCGTCCACGTCGTCGGTGTTGACATTAACGTCGAGAGCGAGAAACGCGTTCACCCCAGGATCGGTCCGGAGTTCCCCCTGGACCCGTCGCAACAGTGCCTGCGCCTCGTCGATCTCGTCTTTATTCTGAAAGAGTCGCCGCAGAGGTCCTGGGAGGTCATCGGCGTCGATTCGCCGGCGTTCCTCCTCGTCGAGCACGTAGTTGAGGTTGAACGACTTATATGGTCCCATCAAGTAGAATAAGAAGCGATCGTACTTCACGTCCCCTAACCGATCGGCTATTAGGCCCCGAGTGATCTGCACGGTCATATAGATATAGACTTTTCCGCGCACACGCATATAAAAGAGGTAGTTTCCGAGAGTTCTCGGCTTGACAATGACTAAGAGCATTCAGTCCCTTACTCTAGGTACGATGGCCACCAATCCAACGCGCGCTGTCGGTGGGGAGCAACCGGAGGACCCAGAGGATCTGCTGCCGCCACACAGTGTCCTTAATCTTGAGGAGTACCTCGAGATGCATGCCGCAGTCGGGCACCGCACCCGGTACGAGATTCTCTACCGACTTGTCCATGGCGGGGACATGAGCCCGAAGGAACTCGAGGAAGAAATCGAAATCGACGATAGTACGCTCCACTACCACCTCAACAAGCTCCTCGACGTCGGCCTTGTCGAGCGACGTCAGCGCACGGAACGGGGGCAGGACGGACTGTACACGTACTACCGAGCAACCGTGTTCGGCGAGGTAACGCTCACGGAAGGTGTCGACGAGTTGATCCGCGGAGAGTGGGACTTCGAAGCGATGTACGACAGCTCTGTCAACAGCTAATAGGCATTTGCCTCGAGTTGGTCACCGTGTTCGTCGACCATCCGTTGCTCCGCAGCAGCTTCCGAATCGCCGGTGGTGAGATAGGAGAATTTATCGAACTCGATGGAGAGCGCCACACTGTTATCGTGTAGGTCTGACCTCGAGTCTCCTTCGGGCGGGTTGAGCACGTCAACTCCTGCTTGGGGCCAGTCGCCGGAATCGATGAGCATCGTCTCACCGGAGGGTTCGATCAGGAGTGTCGCGTCGGCGTAGCCGACATCGATGTGGTGGATCTCGAGCTCACCGTCAACATCGGGATCGTCACCTGAGTCAGGTTCATCATCCTCAGTTTCGTTGGTCTCTTCTAGATCGGTTTCATCCCCCCTCGGCTGCAGTATCGTCTTCAGCTCCGTTCGATCAACATCTTCGATGTCATCATCTGTTTCCACCGTCGGCTCGCCGTTGTCCGTCCCAGTCCCATCAGTACAGCCCGCAAGAACGATCATCGCTGCGACAAGTATGACCAAGAGAAGTCGTTTCATCGACACGGTCACAGGGGAGCTCACATCGTACATACAAAAAGGGCTAAGTGAGCTGGCTCACAATGTACACATAATGAGTAGTGATAAAAAACGCGTCCAGTTCCGAGCGCCGCACCGGCTCATCGATCGAACCGATGCACTAGCGGACGTCCTTGGGGAGGATCGGACGAATATCCTCGTGACTGCGCTCCGGGAGTACCTCCAGGAGGCGGCTCACGACGACGCACTCACCCAAGAGATCGCGGCCGCCTACTACGACGACGAGATATCCTTCGAACAGCTCAAAGCACTCGTCGGCGCTGAAGAGGCAGCAAATCTTCGTGTGTTGAAACAGCAGTTGGACGAGGACTTCATCGACGAGATCGCCGACGCATAGATGTCACAGCTTATCGCAGACACCTCTGCCCTCGTCAGTCTCGGCATCGTTGCTGACAATAATCCCGATCCACTCTCGATCTGTCTGTCCCAATACGAGGTGGTCGTCCCAGTAGCGGTTATCGAAGAACTCCGGGAGATTGCCTCGTACGATGACGCACACGGTCGTGCCGCAACCGTCGTGCTTGATCAAACTGATACGCTCGAGACACGGTCGGTTGACCTCGACGCCGACTTTCCTCTCGATGACGGCGAGAACGCTGCTGTCACCCTCGCGAACGAACTCGATGCCGAATTATTTCTCTGTGATGAGTTCAACCAACTCGGCTTGATTCACGCGTCGCTCGCTGATACCCGGCTCGTGACGACTCCGACCTTGCTCTCAGTCCTCGTTCGAAGCGAGCAGCTGTCAGCTTCCGATGCTCAGATGCTCCTTGATAGAATCAGCGACGCCCGCAGCTGGAACGCGAACAGCTACGTGAGGCGGGCTCGCTCGTTGCTTGAGGAACCCTGAACTACCTGTGGAACCGTCTGTGAGATTGTCCCGTTGTACATCTACTTTCAATACCAGTGCGACTCTTGAGACCGGTATGAACTGTCCTGCGTGTAGTGGTTCGGTCACGCTCGAAGTCGGGCCAGACCAACCACTTTCGACTTCACTTACCGACGTGCTCCTTGCGGCTGACGAAGACGAGCGTATCAACGTCTCACGGAACTGTTGGAATTGTGGCTGGCATGAGGAGCGGCAGATTCGCGTCGAATCCATCGACACAACTGACGGGGACGAGGTCGCTGTGAAGCGGGCATCTCTTGTCGAGGAGATTACCGACGAGCTTGCGGAGATTGAGCGCCTCGATACACTCGAGGACACGCTCACTGAGGTCCGCCGTCAGCAACGGCTGGAACCATCTACAGATAGCACGGAAGACGACACGACGGAGTGATTAACGATGTGTGATACCGACGCCCTCTACACCGTTCGCGAACGCACAGGAAATCCTGGGCACCCATCGGTGGATGATGTGATCGAACTCGTACTCAGCCGAGCACAGAACCCACGGGAAGATCACCAAGACGCTCACATGGACCAAGCGATGGCGGCAGTCATCGACAGATATGGGGAGGAGCCAGTCCGAACTGTGATCCACCGCGTTCTCGTCGAACACTACCCGTTCCGTACTGCCACGGCTGACCTCGAGATACGCAACATCGATGGCGTTCGAATTGGAACGACAGCTGGCTGGTTCCTCGAAGAGCTAAACGCAGATCAAGACAGCTGAACCTGGTATAAAAGCCCCTGACGCACTCGAGTCTCACGCCTTGTTGTCGACCAGGACATCTATTAGCTCCAGGCACTTGTTTATATCTCGTTGCGCAAGATCAGACAATATCTGAAATGGCGAAACAAAAATAACGGTCTGTATCGATGTCAATCTGGTAGATAATATCGATATCTTCCGCATTACTGCAGCTGACGGCATCCTTCGTCTGTTGGCTGATGCTCACGAGACAGAGTTCACCATACCTGAACTCGGTCAACGACCCCACCCCACTTCGCTCACCCTGACGGGTTCGCTCATGGAGGGTGGGGCTTGTCCATGAACTCGGCTTTGATGTCGAAGACGCTTCACTCTTCCACCTTCGAAAAGTATGCTGATTGTCAGCTGGTGCAAAAACACTCCGAGAAGAAGGCTATTACGCACTCGAGTCCCGCGACCTGCTTCCGTCTATGCACAAGCTATGTGCATGAGGCGAAAGCGTTATTGACCTGTGTGCAGAACTTGCACATACAATGAGCGCAAGTGACAAACCTCGACGTGTCCATTTCCAGTCTCCGGAGTATCTCGTTGAGCGACTAGATGCTGTCGCTGGCCTCTTCGATAAGGACCGAACAGATCTACTCGTAGAAGCCATCCGCGAGTATCTGGAGGACACAGCGGAGAGTGAAACATTCCAGGACTTGGTTGCTGAACGGTACTACGACGACCAACTCGAGTTCGAGACGGTCAAACAGCTCGTCGGCGCAGAAACTGCACAGCGACTTCGCCTCCTCAAAGCAGATCTGGAGAGTGAGCCATTCGATCTTACACCTCCGGATGACGTCGACATCTATACTGGTGAGACCACAACGGTCGATCCCACGAACGTGTCTGATACGTCTAGCGAGCAATGAGCGGCGAGTTGCAGCTTCGAACAGTAGTTGCCGATACGAGCGCACTTGTGAGTCTCGCCGTACCTCGTGCCGATGAACGATACGACACAGAGACGTCACCGGATCCACTCCAGTACTTGCTTACTTCGTGTGAGGTCTTCGTTCCACCAGAAGTCGTTTCAGAACTCCGTGATCTCGCTCAGTATCACGATATCCATGGGGCGGCGGCGACGAACGTTCTCGCTGCTCGAGACTATTACGCTATCGAGGATCCGTACGAACGATCGAACACTCCGGAATCGCGTCCGACGTTTGGACTCGACGATGGCGAAACCGACGGTATTGTCCTTGCGAACGCGCTCAAGGTTGATGGCTTCCTGACCGACGAGTTTGGCGGGACGAACTTCGCACTCGTACACGCCGTACTCACCGGCCCACGGATCATCCCAACACCGAGACTCATCTGCGACTATGCCCGTAATGGCCACATGAGCCACGAAGAGGCGCGAACGCTTATCGAGTCGATTAGTCCGCATCGAAGCTGGGAAAACAGTCCCTATGTAACCCAACTTCTCACTCTGTTAGAATGAACTGCTCAACACGTCGATGACGTCCAATAGTGGTTTTCCGGAAAAAGTCGACGAAGAGGTTCGCCAGCTGTATGAGCGATATCAGTCCGCCAAGAGTGATGAAAAACGTCACGAGATTGCCCTCGAAATGGGGAAACTTGACGGGCGCTGGCACGCTGAGATCTACGAGGCCCTTGAATACGAGTGACTCTCTCGAACTCCCTCTCTACGTAGAGATTGAAAGCCCCTGACACGCTCGAGTCCCGCACCTGGCGAGACGCACACGTCTCGCTGGCCTTCGTTCACCTGTTCGCGAGGACGTCGTCGGGGTTCCTCGAGCAACAGAAGACGCTTCGCGCCTTCCGAGCATCGCGAACGCAACAAACGTTCGCTCAGCGCGTCAGCCCCTTTTGATCCCACCCACGTGGACTAATCAACTGGCTGTCGAAGACGGTTGTTCCCTCCTCAGAGACGGCACGTCCCGCTCGCCGCTTTTGCCCTCCGCTCACTCCCGCTCTTCGGTTGCCAGTATTAAGCGCGCTTTCGGTCATCGCTCGCGCTCAGACGCGAAAACGGCTTAAAACTGGCCGCTCGCTCCGGTTGAAGCGCCGCGCGCTACTGGTTGGATCTGTCATCGGCGCGTCTCGCTCGCGCCCTGACGGGCGCTTACGAAGGCGCGAGCGAGACGCGTGTGATGGATGAGTTGGACAGCGAGAGAGCCAGGGCTGGAGAGTCGTGGTGTCGGAAAGACGCCGAGTGAGCGCCTTTGGAACGTAGAATTCCAATGTCCAGTAAGAAGTCAGTTAGTAAGGTCGTTTCGGTCGATGAACAAGCATACGAGCAGGAAGCGGGTCGAGCGGAGCACGAGGACGTCGTCGACGAGACCCCAGAGTTCCGGGCTACAGTGGAGATGGAGATTCAGGCGAAGGTCGATGCGAACCATCCAGACGGGATCGTCGACACGAGCGAGGATCGGATCTACGGCGTGACGCTGGCTCAGGAAGAGCGCATTCAGGCCAGAGAGGCAGAACTCGAGCGAATCAGTGCACTGGGGGCATTCGGACGACAGGAAGGACGAGCAGAGCGAACGAGAGCAGTGGTTGAACGGGCAAGACGTGAGCAGCGGCCAGTCAAGGAAATCGATCCTCGAGAGAAACTTGAGAGAGCGGAGTTGGGTCAGGTCAATCGGCAGGCACAGCGGTTGGCCGAAGACGTCAACGGTGGGTACACGCGAGCGGTCATCGCGAAGCGGATCGCCAGTCGGGTTCTCGAGGGTGAAGCGATGTTCGAGGCGGTGATGGATACGAAAGAAGAGATGCAGCATGAGGCAGGGACGATTGTGCCGATTGGAAGACTCGAGTCGATTAGGAGAGGCGAGGTCAGTGTCGAAGGGCGCGTGATCGAACTGTGGGACCCCTCGAGCTCGAGCATGCAGCAGGTTGGACTGATTGAAGACGAGACTGGACGAACAAAGTTCACAATCTGGACGAAGAGCAGACAGACGAAGGTGCGGGAAGGTGAGCTGGTGCGGTTCAGGGCGGCAGCGAAGAACTGGTACAATGGACGATGTTCAATCGCGTTGACTCACTGGTCGGAAATCGTGTTCCCAGAGCGCGGTCAGTGGTGGGAGTAGCCGGGAAACCTCTTTTTTGCTGATTCCCGATCACCCACTACCCGCCTCCCCACCCACCTCCACGTTCCGGGCAGTTCACGGCTGGAAGCCGTTTCACTGCCGGGCTTTCACTGAATCTGCCAGTTCTGGATGTTTGTCGGCTCCAGTACGTATCACCTAGTGTCTTCTGCTCAATCGTACTTCCAGCAGCGAGTTTTTTGGCGCCATGAGGCATGAGGCGCACTCAATAGTGTGCCATGTGATTGATAATGACTGATCTGAATCCGATTGACGACACTACAGACGATTACAGACGATTCGAAGCCAAACTCGTTGCCCATGATCGGGATGCAACTCATGCCGTGACAGCGGATATCGGCGATACAGCCGCTCGAAAGCTCGTTACTGAACTTATCGATGACGGTGTGGTGACACCGGTTCCTGGCCAGCGGGTGTTTGTCCACGAGCCAAGTGGAACTGCCTTTGACTCGAGTACGCAGCTTGCAGTCTTCCATCGGGGCTGGACCGCTGCTCGAGATGCTGACGAGGTCGGAGAGTGATGCAGCAGACACTCACTGGCTGTGTCTTCTGCGACGCCCCACCCGGCGCCAAGTCTGGCGAGGCGCATACGTGGGGCCAAGACGAGCGAGTCACCCACCCAATCTGTATCGACTGTGCGACGCAGGAGACGCCGGATCCTAACAAGCGTGACCACCATGCTTGCGATGGCTGTGGATTAGTCGTCGACGCACTTGCAGCCCTCACGCGGTTCTGCGTCGAAGTCGGCCATCTCGAGGGCTCGCTACAGCTGTGTGCGGACTGTAGTCCCGGAGGCCCGGCGACGTACTGGACGCGCGACCACAAGGAGCACGTTGTAGCGGTTGAATAGAGTACGAGGGTGACATAGAACGATTGGCGTGGCGTTTCTTTTTCCCAACTAAGTAGACCGTCCAGTAAATCCGTACCCGGATAGAGCTGGAGCGATTATCTCCTTTCAGCACCTCTTAGAGAGTGTTCTCTGCGGAGAACGCCTCT
>NZ_FTNR01000009.1 GCF_900156475.1 Natronorubrum thiooxidans | reverse complement strand
CGAGAGCGTCGCGGAGGTCGTCGAGGGTGGCGGCATCAAGCGTGGACATACCCTATAATCACACTCTAGCCTAAAGAATATTCAGCCGACAGTATAAGCAGCCGGGCCTGCACCGCCGTTTCGACGGTGCGCTCCATCGGGGCGTCCTCGAGGACGACGAACGGGTCGCTGCCGCCGAGTTCGAGGACGGTCTTTTTCAGTTCGCTGCCGGCGGTTTCGGCGACTGCCCGGCCCGCACCGTCGCTGCCGGTGAGGGTCACGCCAGCGAGGCGGTCGTCTTCGATCACGTCGTCGACCTCGTCGGAGCCGATCAGCAGCGCTTGGAACGTCCCCTCCGGGAACCCCGCCTCGTGGAAGACGTCCTCGATCGCCCGGGCGCAGCCGGGGACGTTTGAGGCGTGTTTCAACAGGCCGACGTTGCCCGCAGCGAGGTTTGGGGCGGCAAAACGAAACACCTGCCAGAACGGGAAGTTCCAGGGCATGATCGCGAGGACCGGTCCCAGCGGCTGGTAGGCGATCAGCGTCCGGGCGTCCGGATCGCTCGCGACGACCTCATCCTGGAGAAACTCGGCGGCGTGTTCGGCGTAGTACTCACAGACCCACGCACACTTTTCGACCTCGGCGTGGGCCTGCCCGATCGGTTTCCCCATTTCGCGGCTCATCAGTTCGGCGTACTCGTCGCGTCCCTCCCGAAGGACGTCTGCCGCGGCTGACAGGAGCCGCTGGCGGCGTTCGACCGATGTCTCGCGCCACTCCTCAAAGGTCTCGCTCGCCAGTTCGATCCGTTCGTCTCGTTCGGCTGCAGATTCGGCGTCGAACGTGTCGACGACGGCTCCGGTCGCCGGATTCGTGCTTTCGATCGTCACGAAGCGACCGTCCACGACGAGGGGCTTGAAACCGCGGGGCACGCGTGGTGTGCAAATATTGCACGAACACGAGTGAAGTAACAAGGATTATCTTTTGCGACGGAGAAGGTTTCTGCAGTACCCGGAGACAGTCGTCGCGATCGGAGCGGCTGTCAGCAGAGGGTTATCGTGGCCCTCGCGGGCGAGATATCTACCGCAGTACTATGACAACACCCGAATCGACACCGAAGCCGGAAGAGGAGAGTGCCGTCGAAACAGCCCGTCGCCAACTCGAGCGAGCAGCCGCTCATCTCGACGTCGACGCGGGGATCGTCGAACGACTGCGACATCCGACGAGCGTCTACCGTGTGACGATCCCACTCGAGCGCGATGACGGAAGCCGGGAGATGTTCACGGGGTATCGCGCCCACCACGACAGCGTTCGTGGCCCGTACAAAGGCGGTCTGCGCTATCACCCTGGCGTGAGCGAAGAGGAGTGTGTCGGGCTCTCGATGTGGATGACCTGGAAGTGCGCCGTGATGGACCTCCCCTTCGGCGGCGCGAAAGGCGGCGTCGTCGTCGATCCGAAAGACCTCAGCGAGGACGAAACCGAGCGGCTCACTCGCCGGTTCGCGGAGGAGTTGCGCCCCGTGATCGGCCCGATGAAAGATATTCCAGCACCGGACATGGGAACCGGCCCGCAGGAAATGGCGTGGTTCATGGACGCCTACTCGATGCAACAGGGCGAGACCGAGCCTGGCGTCGTCACCGGCAAGCCGCCGGTCATCGGCGGCTCCTACGGTCGGGAACGAGCACCCGGTCGAAGCGTCGGCATCATCGCTCGAGAGGCGATCGACTACTACGACTGGGACATCGAGGATACCACCGTCGCCGTCCAGGGGTTCGGCAGCGTCGGGGCCAACGCCGCACGCTATCTCGACGATCTCGGCGCGTCGATCGTCGCCGTCTCGGACATCGACGGCGCGATCTACGATCCCGACGGGCTCGACACGACCGACGTCGAAGACCACGACGAGACGCCAGGCATGGTCTCGGGTTACGACGCCCCCGAAACGCTGTCGAACGACGAACTGCTCGAACTCGACGTCGATATCCTCATTCCGGCCGCGATCGGCAACGTCCTGACCGCCGAGAACGCACACGATGTCAGTGCCGATCTGATTATCGAAGGCGCGAACGGACCAACGACCTCGACGGCTGACCAAATCTTCGAAGAGCGGGGCGTGCCCGTCATCCCCGACATCGTCGCCAACGCCGGCGGTGTGACCGTGAGCTACTTCGAGTGGCTCCAGGACATCAACCGTCGCAAGTGGAGCCTCGAGCGCGTCCACGAGGAACTCGAAGACGAGATGCTCCAGGCCTGGAACGCCATTCGAGAGGAGTACGACGCTCGTGACGTCACCTGGCGCGATGCGACCTATATCGTCGCGCTCTCGCGGATCGCCGATGCTCACGACGTGCGTGGGCTCTGGCCGTAGTCTCGAGGGAGACTGTCGACTCGCGTTTTTACAGGTTCATCCCCCACACCCCTCGTTCAGACTGAAACGACAGTGTGAACCCCCCGTCGTCCAGAACAGGTATTCGACATCGGTTGGCCCGGTACTGTCGACGAGTGAACCGTCAGGAAAACGAGGACAGATCGACGTCACGGTTGCTCGCTGCATGCCCCGTCTCCGTGAGGTGGTCGTACGCCGGAAGCTCCTCGAGTGAATCGTCCCGTCGGACTGCCTTGATGATGTGTTTCGGGTCAGTCACGAGACGATGCAGGAGGTAACTCCCCTGCGAGCGGCCGCCACCGGTCTTTTCTGACTCGATAACGCCCAGAAACGCCTGCTCTTTGAGCTGGCGATAGAGACCGTTTTCGGTGATCGGATCGGTGGTGACCATGTTACAGATGTCGACGTAGCGCTCGTAGATTTCCCGTGTCTTGTGGGTCTCGCGGTCGCCGGTGATGATCCGACTCGCCAGCGCATAGAGGGCGAGCTTCGCGTGGACGGTCGCCCCGCTGGTGAGTTCCTCGATGCGGTTGATCTCGGCGACCTCTTGGGCCTGCTGGATGTGGCCCTCCGAGACGGTCTCCGAGCCGGTGCGTCGGGCGAGTTCGCCGGCTTCTTTGAGAATCTCGATCGCTTTGCGGGCGTCACCGTGTTTCTTGGCGGCAAGCGCTGCACAGAGTTCGATCGTGCCGTCCTCTAAGACGTCGGGCTGGAACGCGTCCTCGCGATTTCGCATGATCTCCCGGAGCTGGGAGGCGTCGTACGGATGAAAGAACAGCTCTCGGTGCCCAAAGCTGCTGTCGATGCGTTCGTCAAGCGTCTCTCGATATTTGACCTTGTTACTGATGCCGATCACGCCAATATAGGCGTCCGTCTTCTGGGCTTCACGGGCCCGCGAGAGTTGCATCAGGATGTTGCTGTTGTCCAGTTTATCGATCTCGTCTAAAATGACGACGATCGCGTCGAAGCAGTCCTCGAGGATTCGCCAGATGTGCTGGTAGTACTCCATCGTCCCGACGCCCCGGAGCGGAATGTTCTCCTGATAGCCCGTCTGGTCTTTCAAACTGAGCGCCAACTGACGCGTCGCGCGGGTTTCCGTGTTCGCTTCAGAGCAGTCGATATAGAGGACGCCACAGTCGATCTCGTTGTCTCGAGCCGCCGTCTGTGCTCGCGTGGCGACGTGTCGGGAGATGAGACTCTTTCCGGTGCCGGTCTTGCCGTAGATCATCACGTTATTCGGCGGATCGCCACGCGTGATCGCGCCGACCTCCGCGGCGACGGACTGGATCTCGTCGTCCCGTCCAACGATCCGGTCTTCGTCGGGAACGTGACCGACGTGGAGGAGTTCCTTCCGATCGAAGATCGGATCGTGAGATTGGAAAAGCGGGTCCCCTGCCTGTTCAGCCATGTCTCCGTTCTTGGAGACACACATAATAAAACTATGGAAGGTAGTTCAGACTGATAACAGTCCGGGAGACGTTTTCAGACGGTGTGTTTCGGCCGTCTTCACGTTGATACAGAATCCCCCGGATGCAGACTGTACTGGGCGTTCCTCGAGGAGTATGCGGTCGAGGTCACTGGTGATTCGATGGGGTCCCTATCGGATCGTTCCACACGACCCCCACACCCCTCGTTCAGAGTGAAAGGGGGGTTCGAGAGGGTCCCGGCAGTTGTGGTGACCGTCTCGAGGACGTGAACGACGCCGTTGAGCGGTCCAAATGGAGCTATGATAAATGCCATCATGGATAGATACCAGGAATATATGTGTCTATCAAAAGAGTTAATCGTACTATACTAGCTAGACGTGTTTCTAGAAAGAAGAAGAAAGAGATAGAAGCTGTGTTGTCGTCAGCCAATCCACTAATCCAGTCCAACTGACTGTTCGCACTCACTCATTCTCTCTCTCAATCCCGTCCAACTGATTATCCGCGCTCGCTCATTGTTCTCGAGTCACTGCACGTCTGTTTGACTCACATGTCACGATGCCCCTATCCCGCTCCACACCCCCACCCCTCTGTGAGCGCCTTTCACTCTGAACGAGGGGTGTGGGGGTCCGGCACTCAGCTCTCGGTACGACCCCCACGAAAATCGATGCTCCGGCGTCCGACGGGCTCCACGACGATTATTTCACTCTGAACGACGGGTCTCTCCTCGTCAAATTAGTGCCTCCCCACGGGACCAAATCAAACGCCTGGTGCCTACCCACGAGATTGAATCGAACAGCCTTTCACTCTGAACGAGGGGTGTCTGGCATCCAAACGCGTTTCATCGACCGATGGTGGGCATATTTCTTTGCGTGTGGAATACAGACACACCGTATGGGACGGAGAAGTGTCATGTTCACGCCGGGGGATCGACCTGAAATGCTGCGCAAGTCGCCCACTGCGGGGGCAGATGTGATCGTCTTCGATCTCGAGGACGCGGTCGCTCCCGGGCGCAAAGCCGATGCACGCGAAACGGTTCGAGCGGTCCTCGCCGATCCGGCGTTCGATCCGGACTGTGAGGTCTGTGTCCGCGTTAACGCGACCGAGTCGGCTGTGACGGCAGACCTCGAGGCGCTGTTTCAGACTGCCGAGCATGACGAGCTACGGTTCGATAGCGTAATGCTGCCGAAAGTCGACTCGCCCGGAGATATCGAGGGGCTCGTAGACGAACTCGCGAGGTATGACGTCTCACTCCCCGTGTTCGCGCTGCTCGAGAGTGCGGCAGGGGTACTCGCTGCACCGGCGATTGCTGCCGTTCCGGCGACTGATGCACTCGTCTTCGGTGCAGAAGATCTCTCGGCGGACCTCGGCGCAACCCGCACTGCCGAGGGAACCGAAGTCCTCTACGCGCGTGAACGCATCGTCCTCGCTGCTGGCGCACACGACTGTACGGCGATCGACACGCTTGTTACTGATTTCGGTGACGACGCCCAGCTACGCAAAGATTCCGCGTTTTCGGTCCAACTGGGTTACGACGGCAAACTGGCGATCCATCCGACACAGGTCGAGCCAATCAATGAGGCGTTTACGCCGACGGACGAGGACCGCGAGTGGGCTCGCACCGTCCTCGAGGCCAAACGGAGCGCGGACGCCGAGGAACGGGGTGTCTTCGAAGTCGACGGTGAGATGATCGATGCGCCGTTGATTGCACAGGCCGAGCGAATCCGCTCACGGGCTGTTGCAGCGGAGCAATGGCCTGCGAATCGTCAGTGAACGATTTCAGTTCGA
Organism: Natronorubrum thiooxidans; assembly: GCF_900156475.1. Lineage (GTDB taxonomy): Archaea > Halobacteriota > Halobacteria > Halobacteriales > Natrialbaceae > Natronorubrum > Natronorubrum thiooxidans. The sequence goes on along the minus strand of NZ_FTNR01000009.1, from coordinate 183,539 downwards.
GTCGTCGCTGGAATTGGTAGCCGAGTAACAGTAACAGCGGAACCGATGGACACACCCATCGCAGGGCTGGCGTGGATGGGTGTGCAGTGACGGTCAGCGACACCGATACCGCTCTCGGCTGAATTCTGGCCAACGATCGGGTAAAATATAATTACATCCGGATACCTTATATTGAATATTATGCACTATGAATAGCATTCGTCACGTTTATTTTGGTTTCCTTGGAAGGGACACTCAATGTCAGGCGAAGCAAACCCGTTCGAAAGTCTCCAGTCTCAGATCGACGAGGCTGCTGTCCATCTCGAGATCGGCGACGACGTGATCGAGCGGCTCAAACACCCGGAACGGGTCCTCGAAACCAACCTTACGATCGAGCGTGACGACGGTGACCTCGAGCGATTCAAGGCGTTCCGGTCGCAGTTCAACGGGGATCGCGGCCCGTATAAAGGCGGTATTCGCTACCACCCACAGGTTTCCCGTGACGAAGTGAAGGCGCTGTCGGGCTGGATGGTCTATAAGTGTGCCACGGTCGGCATTCCGTACGGTGGCGGTAAAGGCGGGATCATCATCAATCCCGACGAGTACTCCGAGTCCGAACTCGAGCGTGTCACCCGTGCGTTCGCAAAGGAACTGCGCCCGATGATCGGCGTGGACCGCGACATTCCCGCACCCGACGTGAACACGGGCCAGCGGGAGATGAACTGGATCAAAGACACCTACGAGACCTTAGAGAACACCACCGAGCCGGGTGTCATCACCGGTAAAAACATCGCCAGCGGTGGCAGTGAGGGCCGCGTCGAGGCAACCGGCCGATCGACGGTGCTCGCCGCCCGCGAGGCGTTCGACTATCTCGACAAAGACCTTGAGGGGGCAACCGTCGCCGTGCAGGGCTACGGGAACGCCGGCTGGATCGCTGCCAAACTGATCGACGAGATGGGCGCGACGGTCGTCGCGGCCAGTGACTCGAGTGGTGGCATCTACAACCCTGACGGGTTCGATCCGGTCGCGGCCAAAGACCACAAAAACGAGACCGGCAGCATCGTCGGCTACGAAGAGGCAACAGAGGAAGTGACCAACGAGGATATCCTGACGATGGACGTCGATCTGCTGATTCCCGCTGCTCTCGAGAACGCGATCGACGCCGAACTCGCCGAAGACGTCACGGCCGACGTCATCTCCGAGGCCGCAAACGGGCCGCTGACCCCCGATGCCGATGCGATCCTCGCGGAGAAAGACGTCTTTGTGATTCCGGACATCCTCGCTAACGCCGGCGGCGTGACCGTGAGCTACTTCGAGTGGGTCCAGAACCGCCAGCGCTTCACTTGGACCGAAAAGCGAGTCAACGAGGAACTCGAGGCGCTCATCGTCGATGCCTTCGACGCCCTCGTCGAGACGCTCGAGACACACGACATCGACAACCCACGGACCGCGGCGTACGTGGTGGCGATCGGCCGAGTCGCCAACGCCTTCGAGGAAGCCGGCTCGTTCCCCTGATACGCTGGTGACTCACCGCCGACCGGTATCGATTCGCAGCGCCGTCTCCGCGTGTCGATATCATCGCTGAGTGATAATATACTCGAGAACTCGACATCTTTTTCCCCGGCCCTTGCTTGTTGGCGGGTAGAGTGAATGGTAGGGAGACGACTTGCTCGATATCGGGATCGAGTCCGTCGAAAACTCCTCGCTGCGTTCCGTGAGGATCGGACGCCACGGCAGGTCGCTATGAGCTTTGCGATTGGAATCTTTATTACTGCACTTCCGACCGGTGGTGTCGGTGTCGGTCTGTTTTTCGTGTTCATCTCGCTGTGGTCGTGGATCAGTAAGCCAGCTATCTTCGCCGCCGTCGTGGTCCTCAATCCCGTCGTCAAACCGGCGGTCTATCTCGCGAGTTTTCAGGTCGGTGCGCTCTTGCTGGGAACGAACCCGGTTCGCTCACACGATGTGACGATGACCGAGTCTGCGCGGATTGGGATCCAACAACTGCTGTTGGGCAACGCCATTCTCGCTGTCGGACTCTCTGCTGTCGGATATGTTATCGTTTTGTACCTGACGCAACTGTATCGCCAGCGGTCCAATCGCAACCACGAGTTTTCTCTTGAATCGGATATTCGCGGTCTCTTTCGGCGCTAAGCGCTCGGTGGTGTTCGAAGAGCGTGTGATAGTGACACACGTTTTGACGACCCAACACACCCTCGCAGAAACAACAAACATTTATAAAACCAGTACCGACCACATCGGAAATGAAACGCAGAATGGTGCTCGGTGGACTCGGCGGGCTCGGCCTCACGGCCCTTTCGGGCTGTTTGGGTGCCGTCGGCATGGCCGAACACGAATCGTCACCTGCCGGTGTCGATGCGAGCGTCCGGTCGGAGACGGGCTACGACCAGACCGGTATCGAACCGATCGTCGTCGAAGAAGACGTCGGTGTCAGCTCGCTCTCGGAGACGGTCGTCGTTACGAACGCGCTGACCGAACACGAGAAGGCGATCGACATAGAGCCACTCGGTCGCCATCGCAGCGCCGTTTTCATGGTGTTGACGACCCCCCAGATCGGCGTGGCTGGCCGGAACTTCAATCCCGTCGAAGAGATGGACGCCGACGAACTCGTCGACCTCGTCGAGGACAGCTACGACGACATCTCAAATATCACCCGCGAGGAAGACGCAGAGATCACGATCCTCGAGCAAACGACGACTCGATCGCGGTTCAGCGCCGATGCGACGTTCAGCGGCCACCCCCTCGAGGTCGATCTCCACGTTAGCGAGGCCGTCGAGGCGGGCGATGATTTGCTCGTGACGATCGGGGTCTACCCTCAGCGAGTCCGCAGTATGGAAGAAGACAACATCATCGACCTGATGGAGGGCGTCACCACGGACATCGATGCGGACGACGCCGACTCGAGTGCCGAAGACGACGAGGACACCAGCGACGGAGGCGATACCGAAGACGGTGAGGGCGGCGACGGAGCCGAGACGGACGACGGTGACGACAGCGATGGCGACGACGGTGACGGTAGCGATGACAGCGATGGTGACGATGGCCTGCTCAGCGGCCTCGAGTAGCTACCAGCCCCGGTTCTCGTCGCGATCATCGCTTTCTTCGTCCGTGTCGTCCCACCGACTCGAGTCGCTATTCCACGGATCGTCCTCGTCGTCCCACGAATCGTTTTCATCATCCCACGAGTCGTCCGTGGTACTTGTGTCGTCCCAGGAGTCACCGTCGCCAGTGCCATCATCGTGGTCCGACAGGTTGCCGCCGTCGGATCGCACCGCTGCTCGCTGCTCGGGAATGAGGTCCAGCTCGCCGTTCGTATCGCCCAACAACAACAGCGCGTAGTACTGGAAGTAAGTCGCGATCGGCGTCCAGACGAGCGAGATGAACAGTAGAATGCTCACGACTGCCAGCAGGCCGACGGGGATCGCCAGAAACAGGCCGATCTCCCCGGCGAGCACCAACAGGACGATGACGATTCCGAACGGGATCAGCAGTGCCAGAACACCGAATGCGATGACGAACCAGGCGGCGATCGCGACCGCGATCGAAAGGACCCACACCAGCACGAGGTAGACGACGTACTCCGTCCAATTGGCCGTCACCGTCGGCCAGAACCGACGCCAGGCGCTGAGCACGCCGCGGTCTTCCTGTAACATGATCGGGACGACGAACGCGCTGGTAAAGCGCTGGATAAGCGAGTAGACGAGGAACACGCCGAGTCCATACAGAATATACAACGCGATCAGCCCGGCCGAAATATCGCCGAAATCACCCAGCACGAAGACGAGTGCAGCGGGTGCACTCGCTACGGCTCCGGCGATGAGTATCACCCCCAGTTGAAAGACGACCAGCCGGAGCCCGTTACCGAGGTTCGCCGAAAAATACCGTCGGATATGAACCTCACTCGAGCGGAGCGATTCAATAAAGACGAACTCCATGACCGCGCCGATGACCGTATACAGCAACCAGAACACCAGCGCGAGGCCCCCAATAATGAGCAGCCCAAGTACGAGTTCTTCAACCGGGATCTCGTCTTCGAGTTCCGCCGTGTCGTCGATCGTCGGCTCGTCGGCGAACGTCCCGACGTCACCGCCCGGCACCGTCGGGCCACCCAGACCGAGTGAACTCACGAAGAAGACGACGATCGCGAGCTTGACCCACAGCCCGACCTGGATCGGTGTCAAGAGGGTTCGCGTCGTCTCGAGTGCGTCACTCAGGTTGTCGATCGCGTCCATACGTGCTCGAATATTCCGTTGCACTGCTGATAATAATACTGCTCTCGAACCCAGTCGACCACTGGTGGGTTGGGGTGGACGGCCCGTCCGGCCGATCCCACGAAGCACAGTCGGTAGTCTCGCTGCCGATACGTCTCGGTGGCGACAGTTCGGGACGCATTTAACCCTCAAGCACCCACATCCGACGTATGGATATCCGCCGGCTCGCACGAGGGACCGTCGAATGGGACCGCCTCGAGCGTGTTATGCAGACGCTGGCGGATCGGTACGACCGCGACTGTGTCCGTGTGGAGTTTCTCGCGGCCGACAACTGGCTATCGACGCCCTGTGTCATCGACGAGAAGTGGTTCGTCAAGGTCGTCTCGAGACAGAACGCGCTCGTCCACGCCGTGTTGACAACCGGGCGCAACGTCGGCGCGGTGTCGGCGGGCACCGGCGGCTTTTTTGGTCGGTTCGACACACCACGGGGGATGGTCGAACACGAGTACGAGGCGACCGAGCGAATGCGCGAGATCGGGATCAACGCGCCACGCCCAATCGACGCCTTCGAGGTCAACGGACTGGGTGTGCTCGTCCTCGAGTATCTGCCCGAGTTTCGAACGCTCGACGACGCCCCTGACTGGTTCGTCGCCGAGCGGGCGACGGAGCTATTCGAGATGCTGGCGACGTTGCGCGATCACGGCATGGCTCACGGCGATCTGCGGGCCGAAAATATCCTGCTGTGTGACGACGAATTTTACTTCATCGACGCGACCAACGTCCACGACGACCGCGTCGCCGAAACCACCGCCTACGACCTCGCCTGTGCGTTGGCCGTCCTCGAGCCACGGATCAGTGGGCCCGACGCCGTCAGCGCAGCCGCGGACGTCTACACCGCCGACGAACTGCTCGCGGCGCGACGGTTCCTTGATTTCGTCCGACTGCGCCCCGACCACGAGTTCGATGCGACCGGGTTACGAACCGAACTCGAGCGGGCGGCCGGCGTCGGCCAGGCGTGACGGCGTTGTTGTGTTCCGTGTGAATCACCAGCAGGGTTTTCACGATACTCGTCCTGGAATCTGGTATGAGCCAGCACACGACAGCACAGCCCTCTGGCCACTACATCGGCGGCGAGTGGACCGACGGGAGCGGCTCTGAAACCTTTGCGAGCGAGAACCCAGCAACTGGTGAGACGCTTTCGACGTTCCAGCGCGGAACCGAGGACGACGTCGACGCGGCCCTCGAGGCTGCCGAGAACGCCTTCGAAAAGTGGCGTTCGCTGTCATACATCGATCGGGCGGAGTACCTCTGGGAGATCTACCACGAACTGCGAGATCGCCACGAGGAACTGGGCGAGATCGTCAGCAAGGAGTGTGGCAAAGAGATTTCTGAGGGGAAAGCAGACGTCACCGAGGCCTGGCACATGGTCGAGTGGGCCGCGGGCAACGCCCGCCACCCTCACGGCGATGTCGTTCCCTCCGAAGTCGCGGGGAAAGACGCATACATGCGCCGGAAGCCCCGGGGCGTGATCGGCTGTATCACACCCTGGAACTTCCCGGTCGCGATCCCGTTCTGGCATATGGCGATCGCCCTGGTCGAGGGTAACACCGTCGTCTGGAAGCCCGCGGAGCAAACCTCGTGGTGTGGCCAGATCATCGCCGAGATGTTCGAAGACGCCGGGATTCCCGACGGCGTCTTCAACCTGGTCCAGGGCTACGGCGATGCCGGCGCGGCGATTACCGACGACGGCCGCGTCGACACCGTTTTGTTTACCGGCTCCGCCGAGGTCGGCCACGAAATCGCGGGCACGGTCGGTGGCGAACCCGGCAAACTCGCCGCCTGCGAAATGGGTGGTAAAAACGGGATCATCGTTACGGAGGAAGCCGATCTCGACATCGCCGTCCACTCGGCGATCATGTCCAGTTTCAAGACGACTGGCCAGCGCTGTGTCTCCTCCGAGCGCCTGATCGTCCACACCGACGTCTACGACGCGTTCAAAGAGCGGTTTGTCGACCTCGCTGAAGACATCGCTGTCGGCGACCCGCTCGAGGAGTCGACGTTCATGGGGCCGGCGATCGAGGCCGACCACGTCAAAAAGATTCGCAGCCACAACGAGCTGGCCGTCGAGGAGGGTGCCGAGGTACTGGTCGACCGCTTCGAACTCGAGGCCGACGAAATTCCCGAGGGTCACGCCGAGGGTCACTGGGTCGGCCCCTTCGTCTACGAGATCGAGTACGACACCGACCTGCGCTGTCTGAAAGAGGAGTGTTTCGGCCCTCACGTTGCGTTGCTCGAGTACGACGGCGACATCGACCGCGCCCTCGAGATCCACAACGACACGCCATACGGCCTCGCGGGCGCGATCGTCTCGGAGGACTACCGCCAGCTCAACGCCTTCCGTGATCGAGCAGAGATCGGACTGGCGTATGCGAACCTCCCGTGTATCGGCGCGGAGGTGCAGTTGCCCTTCGGCGGCGTGAAGAAATCCGGCAACGGCTATCCGAGTGCGCGTGAAGCGATCGAAGCCGTCACGGAACGGACGGCGTGGACGATGAACAACTCGGAAGAGATCGAGATGGCACAGGGTCTCTCGGCGGATATCACGACCAACGAGGACTGACGATCAGCAAGGCTGATTCCCTCGAGTCTCCGGACTCGAATGCCGGTCAGTCGCGACAGCGAATTGGCGTCCGATACGGTTTCGATTTCGAACTGTCACGACCAGTGACAGCCGACCCTCGGTGACGAACGAATCGCTTATCCGATGGTTCATGGAAGGGGCCATATACATGAAAGCAGTCGTCCTTGCCGCGGGCCAGGGCACACGTATTCGACCACTCTCTGACTCGGTCCCGAAACCGATGCTGCCGGTCGCAGACCGGCCGCTCGTTGCCCACACCATCGACGCGGCGATCGACGCCGGTGCGGACGAAGTCGTCCTCGTGATCGGCTACGAGGCCGACACCGTCCGCGACTACTTCGGCGCGGAGTACCGCGGCGTCCCCGTTTCGTATGCCGTCCAGACCGAGCAAGCCGGGACGGCAGACGCCGTCAACGCCGCTCGAGACCATATCGAAGGCCCCTTTGCCGTCTTGAACGGTGACAACCTCTACGATCCGGCAGCGATCGACCAGTTGTTCGAGCAGTGTCCCGCCGTCTGTGCGATCGAAGTCGCAGATCCGCGCAACTACGGCGTGCTCAGTACCGACGGCAGCTCGGTCACCGGCATCGTCGAGAAGCCGGCCGAGCCGCCGACGAACCTCGCCAACGCTGGTGCGTACGCTTTCCCCGCAAAAGCGCGCCAGTGGCTCGAGGTCCCCGCGAGCGAGCGCGGTGAACACGAGATTACCGACGTCGTCGCGACCGTGATCGACGAGTTCGACGTCACCCCCGTCACGCTCGAGCGCTGGCTCGACGTCGGCCGCCCCTGGGAACTCCTCGAGGCCAACGAGTGGAAAATAAGCGACCTCGAGGGCCGGATCGACGGCGACGTCAGCGACGACGCGACGCTCGAGGGAGCTGTCGTCGTCGAGGACGGCGCGACGGTAAAAGCCGGTGTCGTCATCGAAGGGCCAGCGCTGATTCGCTCCGGCGCGACCGTCGGGCCGAACGCCTACATTCGTGGGGCGACGCTCGTCGACGAGGGGGCAAAGATCGGCCACAGCGCCGAGGTGAAAAACAGCGTGCTCTCTCCGGGCGCGTCGGTCAGCCACCTCTCTTACGTCGGCGACAGTGTCCTCGGCCGGGACGTCAACCTCGGCGCGGGAACCAACGTCGCGAATCTGCGCCACGACGATGCGGACATCAAGTTCACCGTGAAAGGCGAGCGCGTCTCGACGGGCCGGCGGAAGTTCGGCGTCGTCGCCGGCGACGAGGTCAAGACGGGGATTAACTCGAGTCTGACGCCCGGTCTCAAACTCAGTACGGGCGCGACGACACAGCCCGGCGAGACCGTCGACCGGGATCGGTAGCACAGGTCGACCCTGCGACAGCCCGGTCGGCGTGAAGGGCTCTATCCACCCGACTCGAGGCGAGACGCCGTTCGGAGACCGGCACCGGCTTGCGCCCAGTGCGGTGACACCGCTCACTTGATGGTGAAGGTGTGCTCACGACTTGCATCACAGCTGGGACAGACGTGGCGGTACACGATCTGGCGGCCGTCCGTCCGACTGTCCCAGTTTCCGTCCTCGTCGACGTACCCACAGTCCGGACACTTCTTGTCAGTCGTTTCGTATCGTCGCCGGATTCGTTCGAACATTGTTGGCATACCACATACTACTATCGCACGAACAAAAAGCAAATTGGTCTCCCGTACACGTCGGCCCACCGTCACGTGAGAACACAAAACATTTCCTGCGGCTTGCCCCTTCTCTCGAGAGGAACACATGCCGTCGCTTCTCACCGACCAACGGAGCCGGATCCTCGCCGCGCTCATCCTCGTTGTCCTCCTTGCCGGCTGTCTGGTCTGGGCGGGGACGACACCCGATCCGCTCGAGAGCCAGTACCCGGACGAAACCGAGGTGACGCCAGCGCCGGAGGCGTACGTCGGCGAACAGGTCGTCCTCGGCGGGTTCGTCGTCGACACTGACCCCGTCGTGATCGCGACGCGCGCCAGCGGCTACGGCCGGTTCACGCTCGTGGACGCGGACGACCGCCTCCAGAACGCCGATGGGCCGTTAGCAGTGGACGATCGGGTAACCGCGTTCGGCACCCTCGAGGACGAGTCGACGCTCGTCGTCGAGCGCACGACGACCCGAGAGACGTCCGAAACGGCGTATATGTACGTCATCTCGGCGATCGGTGGGCTCTGGGTCGCAGGCCGGTTCATCCGGGGATGGCGCTTCGACTGGTCGACACTCGCGTTCGTCCCGCGTGAGCAGGAGCCGGTGGAAACTCACTCGAGCAACGCGACCGACGACAGCGGCGGTGAGCAGCGTGCCTGATGTGCTTACACACGTCCTCGTCGGTTACGTCATCGGGATGCTGCTCTCAGTTCGACACGAGGGGGTTCGTCCGGCACACGTCACCCTGGTGATGATCGGCGCGTTGTCGCCGGATTTCGCCAAGATCCAGTTGTTCGTGCCAGACGGACTCGTCGCCGCGGTTCTCAGCGTGTCGTTTTCGTGGTCGCCGCTGCACACCCTGACTGGAACCGTCCTTGTCGTCTGCCTCGGTGCACTTCTGGCCGCTCCCGGGTGCCGGAGACTGGTAATCGCGCTGCTGGTGATCGGCGCGCTGTCACACCACGCGCTCGATCTGTTGCTCATGACGCCGACAGGGGAGGCCTACGGCGTGTTCTGGCCGATCACTGAGTACCGGCTGCCAGCGGGTGGGCTCTACTTGAGCAGCGATCGCTGGCCGGCGCTCGTGTCCGGTCTCGCTGCGATCGGTGCCTGGGCGCTCGCCCGACGCTACCGTCCGGCAGAAATGGACTCGCACGCACTCGAGTGACGCCGTCCGCCCACCGGCGGCTGTCAGTGGCCGTCTTCCACGCACAATCGCGGTCGTTATTCCTCGTCCCCACATTGTGCTGGCACGTATGTGGCCACTCGGACACGTCGCCGTCGCCTACCTCTGTTATACGATCGCGACTCGAGCCCGGTTCGACGCGCCGCCAGCAGGCGTCCCGGCATTGGTGCTCGTCTTCGGGAGCCAGTTTCCCGACCTCGTTGACAAGCCGCTGGCGTGGTATCTCGGTGTCATTCCGACGGGGCGGACACTCGCTCACTCGTTGCTTGTGCTGGTCCCGCTCACGCTCGCCGTTCTCGCCCTCTCGAGTCACTACAACCGAAGCGAGTACGGGATCGCGTTCGCGATCGGCGCACTCTCGCACGTGCTCGTTGATGCCCTGCCAGCCCTCTGGGGACCAAACGAAAGCGCAACACACCTCCTCTGGCCGGTGGTTCCCGTCGAGGAGTACGAACAGGGGGCACCATCAATTCTCGCGCTCTTCCAGGAGTCGCTGGGCCAACCGTTTTTCCTCGCGGAGTTTGTCTTTGCTGCCGTTGCACTCGTGTGCTGGCATCGCCACGGCTATCCCGGCCTCAAGCCGATTCGAACCGTATTCGATCGCGTGTGGCCGACGCTGGGATGAGACGCCGCCAACACGAATCGCCTCTCGAGTCCGGAGTCGCGTCGAAAAACGAGTGCGTTACCTGATCTCTTTCCACTCCGCGTCACAGTCCGGACAGATACGGACGGTCTTGATCTGGTCCGGGTCGTTCTCGGTCTTTAACGGCTTGCCACACTCGGCACAGACGAGCCGATCGTACGTGTCTTTCTCGAGGTCGCCTTCGCGGAGTGCCTTCCGGACAGATTTCATGTTGACCCACTACGAACGTCGGGGAGAAAAAGACCGGTGCTTCATCTGAACCGTCCTATCATTCAGACACCAATAGCCAACAATCAAACACCGTCTCGATCGGTGACCGCTGACAGTCCATCTCGCCGGAGTCGTGGCCGTTTTATCGGTCCGGCCGAACACTCCACTGATGGAGTACGTACAGGAGCGGATCGCGACGCTCCACGATTTTGACGGGACGGCTGGTGAGCCAGCTGTCCCCACCACAGACGTGGTCGCCGAGACGACCGTCGTCGTGCCAATGGCTGGACGCGAACATGGGAGTCCCGCCGCCGAGCGCGTGCTCTCGGAACTCGAGACGCTCGATCCCGCCCCGGCCGCGGTCATCGTTCCGGTTCGAGCCGATGCCGACCGAATCGGCCCGTTTCGGGAGTGGCTCGAGTCGTTTGCCCTCCCGACGTGTGTCCTCTGGTGTAACGCACCCGCGGTCGAAGACCTCCTCACCAGCGCCGGCCTGGCAAACGGCTTCGGGAAGGGACGGGACGTCTGGCTCGCACTCGGACCCGCCGCCGCGGCCGGCGAGTACGTCGTCGTCCACGACGCTGACGCCCGGAGCTACGAGGCCGCACACGTAAATCGACTCCTCGCGCCGCTCTCGATGGGGTTTGCGTTCTCGAAGGGCTACTACGCCCGCATCGAAGACGAGCAGCTCTACGGGCGACTGTTCCGACTGTTTTATGCCCCACTCATCCGTGCGCTTGCAGCCGACTCCGACGCACCGATTCTCGACTACCTCGGCGCGTTCCGGTATGCACTGGCTGGCGAGTTCGCCGCCACTGCCGACCTCGCCCGACAGCTTCGGGCACCACGCGCCTGGGGTCTCGAGGTCGGAACCCTCGGCGACACCTTCGATTACGCCGGCTTCGAGGACTCCGCACAGGTCGATCTCGGTCGCCACGAACACGACCACCGTGCAGTCGACGGCGAGACCGGTCTCGAGGGGATGAGCCAGACAGTCGCCGGGGAACTGCTTCGCGTCGTCGAGGAACGGGGCGTCGACCTCGATTACACGACTCTCCAGGACCGCTACCGGACGGTCGGCAACCGCCTGATCGATCAGTATCGAGCCGACGCGGCCATCAACGGGCTCACGTACGAGCCAGCGGGCGAACGCGACCAGCTCGCCCGCTATGCCGACTCGATCGCACCACCCGGCCCCGACCGTCGGCTGCCGCGCTGGAGCGATGCACCCTTCGAGCCGGCCGACGTCCTCGAGGCGGCCTGTCTCGACTCGACCCAGGACAGCCGACCAGCCGTACTGGATGCCCTCGGTGCTGGCGCACAAGACTAATCTGACCACCCCCCGTTGTGACGAGTATGGACGCGACCGCCGACGAACTGGCAGGCGTGGTCGACCTCTTCGGCGGCTTGACACGGCCGGAGCTCGAGCGGGCGCTTTCCGAAGCCGCGTTCCGGGCTGACGGCCAATCAGTCGACGAGGGGGCTCTGGAGACGGCGATCGAGGACGCCCTCGAGTCGTTCTCCCTCGTCCGATACGACCGACCACGGGACGACGCTCAGCCGCTGCTGGTCGCGGGCCCGACGGCGTTTCCGACGGTCCCGTCTCACGCAGAGGACGTCCCGCACATCCTCGATATCGACCCGCGCGAGCCGGACCGCGACGCGCTCGGCGAGACGGCCCGCGAACGGTTCGTCGAGGAACTCGAGGCGGCCGTCGCTGCCGGTGACGCCGATCGAATCGATCACTTATTCGACGTCAGCTACGACCTCGAGGCGTGGGCACCGATCGACCTCGCGGCCGAACGGACCCGATTGGAGGCGGCGATAGCGTGAGCGCGTGGACTGATTGGCCGACCACAACGCGCCACCGGACGCCCAGACGGCCCGGTTCCGACATGACGACCGACAACCCGATCCCCAGCGTATGAGAGAGACGTGTGACTGTATGCCACAGACGACGATGACCCTCGAGCCAGTCGCGACACACACCCCACTCGAGATTGACGACCAGGAATACGATGCAGCCGTTCTCGCACCGATCATCGAGCGCGACGGCGAGGATCACCTGCTGTTTACCCGGCGAGCCGACCATCTCGGGGAGCATCCCGGTCAAATGAGTTTCCCCGGCGGTGGCACCGAAGCGATCGACGAGACCATCCTCGACACCGCGCTCCGGGAGGCATACGAAGAGATCGGCCTCGAGGCCCACGAAGCCGAGGTCGTCGGCCAACTCGACGACATTCGCACGATCACGGAGTACGCCGTCACGCCCTTCGTCGCCCGCGTTCCCGACCGGGAGTACGAACGCGACGCCGCCGAGGTCGCAGAGATCGTCGTCCTCCCGCTGTCGGGACTGCTCGACCCCGATAACTACGAGTACGAGCGCCGTGACCATCCCTACTATGGCGATATCGTTATTCACTACTTCCACGTCGATGGCTACACCGTCTGGGGGGCGACCGGCCGCATTCTCGTCCAGTTGCTCGAGTTGACGACATCGTTTGAGGCCCCAGAGCACGTCGAGCGCTCCGAGTACTAGCTCATCGCTTGCGGCCCGTCTCGAACTCGCCGACGACAGTGAGTGACGCATCCTCGAGGTCCGTCTCCGCGCGGTCTGCGTCACCGAAGCCGGCGCTGACGACGCGAGTGAGCGCTTCCTCGACAGTTTCGTCCAGTTCGGTAATCTCCGCCGCCGACACCTCGAGGACGAACCCCGTCGTGATGTTCGGCGATGTCGGCAAAAACAGCGTCACGCGACCGTCGTCCGTCATCCGTCCCGTTTTGAACGCGGTCATCCGAAACCCTTCCCACGTTTCGAGTTTGACCGGGGTCTGAAGGGTGCCCTCCGAACCGAACGTGGTCTCGGTGGCGGTTTTCGATGCGTTGTAGACCACGCGAACGCCGGGCACGCGGTTGGCCGCGTAGTCGACGACTGCCTCGAGCAGTTCGCCGGTCGTCGTCTCCGTAAACTGGCCGATACCGTACATCACGAGACCGACGGACCCGATGAACGTGATCACCCGCAGGAAACCGGCCAGTTGCTCGCGGGCGTATTCACTGACGCCGGGTAGTACGACCTCGAGTGTGTCGGCATTGAGGACGATCCCTGGAGTCACACTCGCGAGAAACGAGTAGAGCGCATAGAGGAGAACCAGCGTCACGAGGATCGGACCGATAACGACGAGTCCGCGCCCGAAATCTCCTTTCACCGAGCTCATGAGAGCTGCCTCACAGCCCGATACTGGGGACCCTCCTACGAGTAGATTGTGGACTCGAGCCCGCGAGTAGCGACGTCGCTACTCGCGGCTGCGTTTCGAACGGCGACTGTAACCACCCAGAGGTAAGTGGCCCCCGCACCCAGTAGCGCTCATGACGAGGACTGTCGTTTCCGTGCGTGACACGAGACAGCAGTGCCAATCGCAGGCCCGAACTGTGTCCGCTGGTGGTCGACGATGACCGATCCCGACGAACCCGAACTCGCCGTCGGCGCGGATGCGTTTGCCCGAGACGGCGCTGGCCTCGAGGTCGCCGTCGTCGGCGCGGGTGCCATCGGCGCGACGACGGCCTACGACCTCGCCTGCGAAGGGGCAGACGTAACGCTGTACGACAAGGGTGCGATCGCAAGCGGCGCGAGCGGTCAGGCCGCAGGCGTCTGTTACGACGCATTTGCGGACCCACTCGATGCCGAGCTCGGGGCTGACGCCATCGAACGGTTTCGCGCCCTTTCTGGCGATGATACCTTCCCGTTCGTCGAGTGTCCCTACGTCTGGTTCGCCCGTGAGGGAGAGCCGGACCGAGCCGATGCGATTCGAGACCAGATCGAGCGCATGCAGGACAACGGCACTATCGCCCTCGAAGCCGATGCTGACGCCCTCACAGACCGGTTCCCGTCGCTTCGAACCGATGACGTCGCCGTCGCCGGCATCGCTGGCGCGGCGGGCTACACCGACCCCGCGAAATACACGGCCTGTCTCGCCGCTGCGGCCGACGGAGCTGGTGCGACCCTCGAGCCACACACGGCCGTCGAACTCCGAACCAACCCTTCACGTGTCGTCGAATCGGACGGCACCGAACGCGCGGTCGACGCGGTGGTCGTCGCCGCCGGTGCACACACGAAGCAGCTTCTTGCCGATGCTGGCGTCCCAATCGCGATGAAACCGTACCGGGTGCAGGCGCTCATCGCGAGCGGGGCCGTCGACGAGCCGATGTGGTACGATGCGAGCGACGAGTGCTACCTGCGCCCGCATCCGGAGGGGGTGCTCGCAGGCGACGGCACCGAACACGTCGAGGCCGACCCCGACGAGTACGACCGCGAGGCCAACCCCGAGTTCGCCGCGGACCTACTCGAGCGGGTTCGCCATCGGCTGCCCGATGCCGACCTCGACCTCGAGCGAGCGTGGGCCGGGCTCTGTACGGCGACCCCGGATCGAGATCCGCTGGTCGGCGAGTTACGGCCAGGACTGTACGTCGCGACCGGCTTTCACGGACACGGCTTCATGCGGTCGCCGGCGATCGGTGCTCGACTCGCAGAAACCGTCCTCGGTGGGGACGGGATCGACGCGTTCGATCCGACCCGGTTCGATGGCGACGAGTCGTTCGAAATCATCGACGGGATGACAATCGAGTGAGAACGGCAGAAATCGGACGCGGTCGTCAGTCGTCGACCGTCAGTTCGTCCGTCCCGGCTGCGGAGTCGCCGTTGGTGGTGGCTTCGGGCTTGCTGTTCTCGACCGTGGCGTCTTTCGGAATGTCGATACGCAGCGTCCCGGTTTCGGTCAGCGTTGCCGTCCCCGCATCCGGATCGACGACCGCGTCGTCGGGGAGTTCGGCTTCGCCGTCGAGTTCCAGCCCGCGGCCGGGAAAGCGCATCTCGTAGCTGTCGCGAAACTGGCGAAACCGATTGAGTCGAATCTTGACGGTGCCCTCGAGATATCGGACTTGAACGTCGTCGGGTTCGACACCCGGGGCGTCGAAGACGACCTGGTAGGAGGTTTCGTTTTCCAGGATGTCGACGGGAAGCGAACGGTGTTCTTGGACCTGGCTGTGGGCGCGACCGATCTGTCGGTAGAGGGTATTACCGACCGACTTGCGGAGATCACTGAGACTCACGGGGATTCACCCCTGCTGACTGCGTGCGGGGCCAGATCGGGGACCGGGAGGTGCGTCGAAGGCATGGCTTGTCAGAGTGTTACATGATACGCATTCATATCTCTTTTGATAGAACAAAAGAAACGTCTGACGAGTTTTCCGTTCATGGTGCGGTGACGTTCGTACCGAGCTACAGTTCTACTTTCTCGAGACAGTCTGTCCCTCCACAGACAGGACAGGAGAGATCGATCACCTCGAGGTCGTCGGGCACGTCGTACGTGTAGTGGTTCTCGAACAGATCGAGAAAACAGTCCTCGGCAGTACAGACGATCTCTTCTGTCAGTGGCATACGCGCCAGTACGGGTACGGCGACCATCAACGTCGGGGTTTCGGCGGATCAGGCACGGTCGTCTGCGCTCGAGCGTGTAGTCACCGTTTTACCCCTCGAGGCGCTACCGGGAGCTATGACTGCCCCCGAGACGCTGTCGGTGACGATCGTCGACGGCTACGTCGACGAGCCTGCTCACTTCGGGGTGCCGCCGTACATCTCGACGTACCCGCGGTATACGGCCGGAGCCCTCGTCGATGCGGGTGTGCCACGCGAACAAATCACGTATCACACGATCGACCGGCTCCGGGACCAGCCCGACACGTGGCGCGACGTTGACGAGGCTGACCTCCTGATCTACCTCGGTGGGATGACCGTGCCCGGCAAGTACGTCGGCGGCACGCCCGCTGAACCCGACGAAGTGCGAAAACTCGCCTGGACCGCCACCGGCACGAGTCTGATGGGTGGCCCCGTCAAGTTCGGCGTCGGCGACGAAAACGCCGGCGCGACCGAGACCGAACGCCAGGATCTGGACTTCGATTTCGTCGCCAAAGGCGACGTCGAAGCCGCCGTCTACGACCTCGTCGACAACGGCCTCGAGGGCTTTTCCAACCGGATGCGTGACGTCGAGGACGTTTCCCGGTGGGCCCAGGAGGGTGCGTTCATCGTCGACCAACATCCCAACCACCCCGACCATCTCATCGCCGAACTCGAGACCTCCCGTGGCTGTGCGTATCGCTGTTCGTTCTGTACGGAACCACTCTACGGCAACCCCACGTTTCGGCCGCCGCCGTCGGTCGTCGGCGAGGTCGATGCGCTCTCCGATCACGGCGTGAAACACTTCCGGATCGGCCGACAGGCCGACATTCTCGCCTACGGCGGCGACGGCGAAGCCCCGAACCCCGACGCTCTCCGCCAACTCTACACCGGCATCCGCGAGGTCGCCCCAGACCTCGAGACCCTTCACCTGGACAATATGAATCCGATCACGGTTGTCAACTGGCCCGAGAAGAGTCGGGAGGGGATCCGGATCATCGCCAAATACAACACGCCCGGCGACACGGCCGCGTTCGGCCTCGAGTCGGCCGATCCCGTGGTTCAGGAGGAGAATAACCTGAACGTCAGCGCCGAGGAGTGCTTCGAAGCCGTGCGGATCGTCAACGAGGAAGCGGGCTGGCGTCCAGGGGAGGATCCAGCAGACGCGCCTACCTTCGGTGACGACGCGCCTCGGCGGCTCCCCAAGCTGCTCCCTGGCATCAATCTCCTGCACGGCCTCAAGGGCGAACGCGAGGAGACCTACGAGCGCAACCTCGAGTTCCTCCAGCGGGTCTACGACGAGGGGTACATGCTTCGCCGTATCAATATCCGACAGGTGATGGCGTTCGACGGCACCGACATGTCCGATACGGGTGCCGAGATCGCCAACGAGCACAAAAAGCTGTTCAAACGCTACAAACAGCAGGTCCGCGAGGAGATCGACAAGCCGATGCTCGAGCGCGTCGCACCGTCGGGAACCGTCCTTCCAGATGTCCACCTCGAGTACCACCAGGACGGCAAGACGTTCGGCCGCCAACTCGGCACCTATCCGTTGTTGGTCGGGATTCCGGGCGAACGCGAGCTGGGCCAGACGATCGACGTCGCCGTCGTCGACCACGGCTATCGCTCCGTCACCGGCGTGCCGTACCCGCTCGATCTCAACGACGCCTCGATGGACGAACTCACCGCGATCCCCGGCATCGGCGATCGGACCGCGGGCGATATCGTCGTCAACCGCCCCTACGACTCCGTCGCGGACGCCGGCCTCGAGACCGAGTTCGATCTCGCACAGTTTATGACGACGCGCGTGCTCGAGCACGCCGACTGACGGGAACTCACGTCGCTCAGTCTCGAATCACTAGTGTCTTCTGTGAAAATAACGATTTGTAGTCGGTAGTTCTATTATGGAGGCCCGTCAGAGGTGAGACTGAGGGTCTACCTGTGGAAATATCTGAAAAACTCCTGTGTCTGTTCAGTACGGAGGTCTCGGCAGAGGAGGACCGATACGTTATCGAAGTACCACGCCAAGAAGTCGAAACTGGGGATATCGACCCGGAAGAAGTCTACCGTGTCGCACTCATCTCCCGCGACGAGTCAACTGATACCGAAACACCGACGGCACAGCCACAGAGCGCACCGTCGGAACCACAACCGCCAGTCGATGTCGGCGAGACACGCTATGTCGAAATCGAAGACATCGGCAAACAGGGCGACGGCATTGCCCGTGTCGAACGCGGCTACGTCATCATCGTTCCCGGTGCCGACGTCGGCGAGCGCGTCAAGATCGAAGTCACTGAAGTCAAATCGAATTTCGCCGTCGGCGAAATTATCGAAGAGACGTTCTAGGGAACGACCGTTTTGACGGGCCATCGGCTGCCATCACAGTCGGCGGTCGGCGGCATCGATTCCGCGTCTGCCGCGGAGCGCTCGCTGTGCCGGTCTAGAACTGCGTAAGCGACCCGTCTCTGCGTGTGTCACAATCTGACTCACTGACACGAACTCCCGTCCGGCAGTGCCGGTGCACCTCATCTCACCGCGACCGACTGGCGAGTCTCCCGGTCCATCGGACAGCAGTCCGTATGAGACACTGTCCCGACAGCAGAATTATAAGCGACCAAGAAAGAGCCTTTAAGGAATGCGTCGCTCAATCGTCGTCACGGCGGTCCTCGTCATCCTCGCGTTTCTCTTCGTCGGCGGTCCGTCACTCTTGTTTTCGCCGTCAACGGCCGATATTGCTCCCGAAAAAGCCGATGCGTCGGATCCGGAGATCGTCACTCCGGACGGGAGCGAGAGCGGATTTTGGCCGTATCTCAACGCCCGCGAGGCTCACGAGAAGCGGAGTCCGCTAAACGTCATTGTTCGGAGCGATGCCGAGACAGTCGTCCGGCAACTGCAAGAACACGGTGACAAAGAGTGGAAAGAGACCGATCACGATCATTTCGATGCTGAGGAACTCGTGAATTCGACGACCAACGGAAGCGATGACGAGGACGATATCGTCGGCGGGGATCTCGCCTCCGAAGACACGGAAACGGAACAGTTCCTCTCCCCGACCGAAGTGCCGTGGTCGACGGCCGACGGCGCGACCCGGCTTGCCTACCTCGATCCAGGAAACGGTGACGACGCCTACTGGACGACCGAAACCCTCCAACTGGAGGACGGAGAGTACTACGGCTACCGGTACCACATCCGGCTGTACGAGAGTCCGAACCCGGACGATCAGTGGGTCGTGATGCAGACCCACTCGGAGCATTTCGATTGGTTCACCCTTCGACACCGCGTCGACGGCGTCGAACAGGCCCAGTACCGCCTCGAGAAGGACCTCATGTCGATCCCTGCAGTCGACGAACGCGAAGACGTGACGCGGGTCAATCTCGGGAACAGCGGGCCCTCCGATGCCAACGGCTGGGCGACGAACGTCGACCTCGTGAGTGCAGCCCTCCTGTTCACGCTCGGCCTTGCGACCCGTCGTGACCGATTGCTCGAGCCAGCCAAGTCGGAACTCGATGAGCGGCTCACCGAGACCGATCGAACGCGCATCGAAGCTGCTACTGACCGGATCGAAGCCGGTCACCTCGTTCTCGTTGGGACGGTCATCACGATCATTCTCGGGGTTCGGGTCATGGGGGTGGCCCTCGATCGTCACGCGGGAGTCCTGTCGGTCCACATGATTGCGGCACTGCTGTATCCGTTCATCGCGCTCGGGTTGCCGATTTCGACGTATCTGATCGCTCGCGGGCTCACCAGTCGACTCGACGCCGCAGTCGTCGCGTCGGGTTCGCTTGCCGTGGCGATCTGGCTCGACTACGGCTTCGTCAATCTGCATTCGCTCCCGATCGATGTCGTGGTCCAGCGAATGCTGGTGGTGGTCGCGCTCGGATTGATCGCCGGCGGGGCAGCCAAACGCGCGACCCGGAACTCACCGCTCAACGACCTGTTGCTCGCCGGCATCGCGCTGTGGGTGATCGTCCTCGTAGGAACGCTGTTCGGCTATCTGTAGTCGGGAGCATAACGACCCCTACGCCGTCGGAATCGTCGCCTGAAACCGCTCGAGATCGTCGTGAAAACAGTCACCGACGACGATCGCGTCCGCGCCGGCTGCAAGAATCTCGCGTGCCTTCTCGCGGCTGTCGATTCCGCCGCCGTACAGCAGCGTCGTCTCCTCGAGCACGCGAGCGGCGGCGTCGACGTCTTCTGAGCCGCCGTAGCGCCCGGTGTACTCGACATAAAAGATCGGAAAGTCGTACAACGTCTCCGTCGCGAGCGCCGCACCGGCGACCTGGTCAGGGGTGTACGCTGTGTCGACACCTGACGTGGCCGCGGCCGCCGACTCGAGATGCTGGATCACGTATCCCACACCGAGGATGGGCGTCTCGAGGAGTGCGGTTGTCAACTCGCTGGCCGCCGACGCCCCGTTACGGCCGAGCTCGGTGAAGATATCGACGTGTTTGCCCACAAAATGGTCGCGGTCGCCGTTGTAGACTGCCGGCACCACGATCGCGTCGACGGCGTCGACTGTCGCACGAGAGACGTGGGCTGGACTGGAGGGCTCCTGAAGAACGGGTGTCGCCGGGATCGCGCGCCTGATCGCTTGGATCGCTTCGAGTGCGTTGGCCGCGGTGACGCCATCGGAGCCACCAACGACCACCAGATCGGTTCCCTCGAGGACGTCAAGATCCGCCGGTAATGCCTTTGCGGGATCGACTTTCGTGATGTGTGTGATCTCGCCCCAATCGATAGCCATACTGGGCTTTCGACGAGCCAGCCCAATTTCCTGTCGGTTCCACCGATTCGTGGCCTGAAATCGCTTACTCCTCGATCGGCGTCCCGTCGAGCCCCTTCGCACCTTCAGAGTCGTGGACGACGACCTCGCCGGGCCCCGGCGTGGCGGGCTCGTAGCCGTCCCGGACGGCGATCGCTTCCTCGAGTTCGCGGACGGCGCGTTCTTTGAGCGCGCCGGCGAGTTCCTCGGCGTCCTCGCGGGAGATCTCCCGTCCCAGTCCCTCACACTCGTGGGCGCGGAGAGTGCCTTCTTCGTCGCCGGTATCCCGTTGTGCCGGGAGCGCAACGCTGTCGACAGCCTCGCCCATCGGCTGGCTGGTTCCCGCGAGTGCGACGCTGAACGGGTAGGTTTGACAGATTAGCGGACGGTCGTCGTGGGCGACACAGCCACCGACACCGTCGGCTTCCTCATAAAAGACACAGTCGCCACAGCTGTCGGTCTGGAGCGCCCACTCGAACGTCTCACCCTCGAGGTCGCCGTCGTCGGTTTCGGAGAGGCCATAGGGCATCGGGCGAGCGACATCTCGCCAGTCGTACTCGCCGTCGTACGTATCGCTCGCCTCGAGATCCCGAATCTCGTCGGGAAAGACGGTCGCCGTATGGTCGTCCTCGGCTTCGCCCGTACAGCACGCGCCACAGCGGGTACATTCGAAGCCGATCGACTCGATGGCGTCGGCGAGATCGGCGATCGACAGCTGGCGCGCCGTGTCGAGTTCGGCCTCGAGTGATTGCACACCCGGAGCTAGCCCCCAATGGGGAAAAATCAGTCGCTCGCGGTCACCCGGCTGCCGTCCCACGCGAGACGTCCCTCGACGGCGAGTTTCTCGAGGTGCGCGACGACTGTCGCCTGCGCGAGGTCGCGTACGCCCGTGAGGTCTTTCTCGTAGGCTCCCTCGAGGATCTCCTCACGCGTTCTCGCCCCGTTTTCGACCGCCTCGAGGATGCGTCGTTCCCGGCGTCGTCGGTGGGCGAGGAGTCGCTCGAGGGTTTCCCGTGGCGTCTCGATTTCGGGGCCGTGGCCGGGCCACAGCCTCGGCGGGTCGATCGCCCGGAGTCGCCGCAGGCTCGTCACATACGCTCGCATATCGCCCTCTGGCGCGCCGACGACGACGCTGCCTTCGCGGACGGCACAGTCACCACAAAGAATCGGACCGTCACGGCCGGCCTCGATGGCAACGTGATCGGGGGCGTGGCCGGGTGTCTCGAGGATGCGAACACGGTCGTCGCCGAGTGGAATCGTCGTCTCCGGCGTGAACGTCCGATCGGGCTCGGACCCGACCACGTCCCGGAAGCGGTCAGTTCGACCGTATCGTGCCCAGACGGTTGCGTTCGTGTCGGCGGCGTATGCGGTGACAGCGCCGACGTGGTCGGGATGGGTGTGTGTAACGAGGATGTGTGCGACAGAGCGGTTCCGGACCAGTCGGTCGAGGTCGTCGGTTCGTGCCGCCGGATCGACGAGAATCGCCGGATCGGAGCCAAGCAGGTAGGCGTTGGTCGTCCCGGTCGGCACACGCGTCGTGACTGGGACCGAACACCGAGTGACGTCCATCAATCGACGTATGCCGTCGAACGCACGTCAGTGACGCGGTTTCGATCGATCGGTCACTATCCGATCACGCGACACGTCAAACGGAATCTCGCCGGTCAAAAACGAGCGTCGAAGCAGGCTCGAGACTGCAAGTCCACCCCCACTCCACGCGTGGACCTGGTTGCTGGACGGGACCGCTGTCCCGTTCAGTGGTTGAGGTAGTAAACCTGTTTGCGCGCATCGCGGAAGCTGTACCGGGAGCCGATCAGGTCGACGTCCTCGAGGCGGTTGAGCGCGTAGCGAACGGTCCGGTCGGGCAGCAGCGATTCCTCGGCGAGTTGGCCCTGAGAAAGCGGTGAATCGGTTTCGAGGACCTTTGCAACGAGTTTCGCGCTCGGTGGCAGTTCACGAAGTCGGTCGCGGTATTCGTCTTCTGAAAGGGGTTCCTCGCCAGCAACGCCATGGTCCTCAGCTGTCGTCGTGCTCATACCTACCTCACCGGAATCGCCAATGGTAAAGCTTCCCTATATGTGGATACGAACAGTCCAGTTTGTATAAGGGACCTTCATGGGGTATTAATACAGATCGCCGAATTACTGCTTCGTCGTTCGGTTGCGTTTATATACGATCGTTCGATGCGACCACTGCTGTCCGATCGACTGTCAACGTTTTCCGTTGTGGCTGGCGTTGATATATTGCAACACCTGATACTCCCCCTCTGGTGGATCGGGTTGCCGATAGACTCCAGTATCGTTTTATCCTCCCGCTGCTGTAGTTTCGCCCAGTGTGAAAGGACAGGACTGGTACCAAGCCGACGACGTCGCCGAGGAATACGACGACAAGCGGTTCTCCCGCGGTGGCCAGCTGATCGACCGCCGGGAAAAAACGGCTGTCCTCGAGGCTATCATGCCCGTCGAGGACCGGAACATCCTCGAGATCGCCTGTGGTACCGGGCGATTTACGGTGATGCTTGCCGAGCAGGGTGCTGACGTCGTCGGACTCGATATTTCAGCGGCGATGTTACAACAGGGTCGCAACAAGGCACAGAACAAGACACTCGAGGGAACGCTCGAGTTCCTCCGTGGTGATGCGGGACGACTGCCGTTCCCCGACGATCACTTCGATACCGTCATCGCGATGCGGTTTTTCCACCTCGCGGACGATCCGGAGGCATTTCTCGAGGAGATGCGCCGGGTGTCTCGAGACCAGATCGTCTTTGATACGTTCAATCGGTTCAGCGCCCGCAGCATCTACAACTGGGCACTGCCGATGGGGTCGCGACTCTACTCAAAGAGCGAAGTGAGTGTCTTGCTTGCCAAGACGAATCTGACGCTGATCGACGTCGAGGACGATTTCATCGCACCGTATGGGCTCTACCGGGCGATCCCGAACGAACTCGCCTCACCGATCCGAGCGGTCGATAAGGCGATCGGCACGCTCCCGGTTAGCGATCACCTGGCGTCGGTGTCCTACTGGAACACGCGAGTTCGCTGACGACCGACAGTCACACGTCCTGCGAACGTCATGATCGGCCTGTCGAGGGGACCGTCGTGTACCACTGTGGTGTCGTCGGTCAGATCGTTGCCATGAGGAGCCGTCGGCACAGTCATCTCGCAGCGACGAACTCCCCTAATTTTACTATCACGGGATTCTATCACGGAGTATGGAGCTCTCGGTAGTGGTATCGACGCTCAACGACCGGGAGCAGTTACTATCGTCTCTCGACGCCCTCGCAGACCGGACGCCGCCGTCGACGGAACTGATCGTCGTCAACGGCCCCTCTTCGGACGGGACGACTGGTGTCGTCCGCGAACGCACCGACGTCGACGTGCTCGTCGAAATCTCCGAACGGAATTCGAACGTCTCGCGCAACGCCGGACTTCGGGCTGCGACGGGTGACATCGTCGCCTTCCTCGACGGCGGGTACGCGATTGAACACAGCTGGTACGACGCCATCGAGCGATCGATCACCGATGGCATCGACGTGGTTACCGGCCCGGTGACCGGTGGCGAGACCGACCGTGATCTCCGGACGCCACGAACCATCGCCGGCCGCAGCGTGGTCCACTTCGACGGCGACAACGTTGCGTTCGATCGGACCGTCCTCGAGGCACTGGACGGGTTCGACGAGTATCTCGAGGTCGGCGGCGAGCGGGACTGTGCCCATCGTATGGCTGGACTCGGATTCGACACCGACTGGGACGCAGACATGGCCGCTAGATGTGAGGTCGGGACCGACGGCGGCCAGAACGATCGTGACTGGGGGATGGCGTATCGATCGCTGTCCTATCGCCTCGCGAAAAACTACGGCCCGCGACCCACCGTCCTCGCACGGACGATTGGTAGCGCCCTTCGAGACGGTGCGTCGGGTGTTCGTGGTGTTCTCGCCGGCAACGAGACGCCGACGGGCTGGCTCTCCGACGGGACTGACGTCGTCACGAACGCCGCGTGTGGCCTCCGAGACGGGCTTTACG
Organism: Natronorubrum thiooxidans; assembly: GCF_900156475.1. Lineage (GTDB taxonomy): Archaea > Halobacteriota > Halobacteria > Halobacteriales > Natrialbaceae > Natronorubrum > Natronorubrum thiooxidans. Next base: position 158,773 of record NZ_FTNR01000009.1, on the reverse strand, counting down.
CTCGCTATACCGACCGCTCGAGTCAGCGCAATCCGAACGGACTGTCGGCCCGACACGACCGTGCGGTTCGCGTCTACGATCGGCGGTAGGCCTTACTCGCCGCGAAACGTCGGCTCTCGATTCTCGAGGCGCGCCTCGAACCCCTCACGGTAGTCGCGGGTGTCGTCGAGTTCGTAGCCCAGTTGTCGTTCGTAGTCCAGTCCCTGCTCGAGAGGCATCTCGAGGGCTGCGTTGAGTGCTTGCTTGGCGTTTCGAAGGCCCAGCGGAGCGTTCTCACAGAGCCTGTCGGCGAAGGCTTTCGTTCGCTCGTCGACGGCGTCAGTGTCGACGACCTCGTGGACAAGACCCATGTCGGCGGCGGCTTCGGGATCGACGAACTCGCCCATGAGGACGAGCTCTTTCGCCTTCGACAGCCCGATCAACCGAGGCAGACGTTGCGTGCCACCGCCGTGTGGGAAGGTGCCGAGTGTGGTCTCGAGCAGCCCGTATTTGGCCTCGCGGCCGATTACCCGGAAGTCACAGGGGAGCGTCAGTTCGAACGCGCCTGCGGGTGCGGCTCGCTTGATCCCGGCGACGACCGGCTGGCGGGTCTCCTCGATAGTCTCGAGAAGGCGCGGGAACACATCCCGATCGATTTCGGAGTCGGGTTCGACTCGATCGCGCATCATGGTGAGGTCCATGCCCGCAGAAAAGACCGGTCCCTCGCCGAGCAGTGTCACCGCCCGAATATCCTCGTTAGCGTCGACCCGTTCGAAGGCCGCGATCAGGTCGTTCATCAGGGGAACGGTCATCGCGTTTCGCTTGTCGGGCCGGGACAGATAGACGTCCGCTCGCCGGTCGTGCCAGTCGATCGCTGCACGTCCTGTGCCAATCGATTTCATACCAACGAGAACCAGTCCCACCACTGTAAGGTTCTGGGAACGAGAACCGACCCTCGAGACGGAGCGCTCAACTCTCGAGGACTTCGTAGGACACGTCGGCATCGCGCAGCGTGTCGGTGACGCGGCCGACCTCGTTGGTCGTCGCAACTGCCGTTACCTCGAGGCCCCGTTCGGCCCCTTCGGCAGCGACGTCACCGGTGGCGAACGTCACGGCCGGTTCGGTGCCGGCCTCTCGACAGGCGACGACGGCTTCGACGCCGGCTGCGACGACTAAATCGCTATCAGCGCAGCGGTCGGCGACGAGGTCCGAATCGATCGCTCGACTGCCGCCGGAGCGGACCGAGGGGACCTGCAGGACGGTGACGGAGCCGGGCTCTAAGTCCATGACGCCCTCGAAGCTCGTGACGCCGACGTCGGTACCAGCCTCGGCGTCGGTCGTTGCGACACCGGTCGCCGGCCCCTTGCTGTGGGGACTCGCGTGGAGTAAGCCGTTTTTCACCGAGAGCGTGACGGTGTCGCCTTCGTCGATGTCGTCGGTTGCAATATAGGCTGCCTCGCTCATCGCACCCAGAATGTCCCCGGTGACGTGGTCGGCGAACCGCCGGACGTCGTCGGCGGTCCGGAAGAGCCAGTCGACACCTTCGTTCGTGACGCGATACCGCGAGCGACCTTCCTTTTCGACGAGTCCGTCGTCGACGAGTTCGCGGATGTACTCGCTGACGGCTTGGCTCGTCACGCCGACTTCCTCGGCGATCTCACCCTGGCTGACGGCCGGCTGGCGCTCGGCGATCTGGACGAGAATCCGAAAGCGCGTCGCGGCTCGCTTGTTATCGAGGACGTCGACCATACGTCTACTCTTTTCCGACCGCGGCAAAAAGGTACACGGTCGGCGACGCTGGCCCGACCCCGACTCGTTTCCGTTTCTCGCCCGTTTGCTCGGTCAGACAGAAGGCGTCAAGTTGATAGCGAACGCGTCCTTCATTCTTTCACGAATATGCCGTCTCTACCTGCTGGGATCGACACGGTGTCGGTCGTCGGCCTCGAGCGTGCAGGCGCGACCGCACTGACACCGTCGATTCTCGGCTCGATCCAACTGACAGACCTGTTAGCATGGATCTCGATCGCGGCGTTTTTCCTGGCATTGGTCCTCCGGTGGCAGGGCGCACTCGAGCCGGCACGGTCTCTCGCGACGGGTGCGTGGATCGCGTTCGGGAGTTTCTGGGTGACGATGGTGCCCTACTACTACTATGAGGTCCAGAGCCCCTTGCAAACCCTGCTGGCGCTCGTTGCGCTGCCGCTGTGTGCCTACACCGGCTATCTCCTGTGGGGCGGCCGTGACTCCCTGTTCTTGCTCACCAAAGCCATCGCGTTGATGGGGTTGATTTACCTCCCGGTCGAGACGATTCCCGTCGTCCGGACGTGGCTGATCGAGACGACCGCGGCCCAGACCCACTACGGGATGGAGGTGCTGGGTCACAGCCCCGGCCTCGTCGAGGGGAGCAACGGCTACCAGAGCAAGTTCGACTTCGATCCCGAGGAGACGGTGACGGGACGGACGACCTACATCATCCTCGCCTGTACTGGCATCGGGAGCATGGCCATCTTCGGCGGCCTGATCGCTGCCGTGAAGGCCCCGTTCAAGCGGAAGGCTACGGCCTTCGCGCTGGCAATCGGCGTTATCTGGTTTCTCAATCTCGTTCGGAACGTCTTCATCGGCCTGGCCTCCCCGTGGGGCTGGTTCCAGCAGGATTGGCTTGTGTCGATCATGACCACGTACATGGGTGCCGAAGCGAACCGCGTCTCCTTCCTCGTCGCCCACAACTACATCGCCCAGTCGCTGTCGGTCGTCGCCCTCGTCGGGATTACCTACCTCGTGGTCAAGATCGTTCCGGAGATCCTCAAGCCGTTAGAGGACGTCCTCTTCATTTTCACCGGCAACGAGTACGACCTCTTCGACGCGCTCGGCAAAGAACACGTCCGCGCTGACGGCGGTCCGGACCACGACGAGTAAGCTGTGACTCCCGCCGTCGACCTCCCCGTCTTGCCGGTCGAACGCGCACTCTTCGTCCCTGCAGCCGACGCTCTCGTCGTCGCCGACGTCCACCTCGGCCGTGGGGCCGACTCGAGCGTCGACGCACCCATCGACGACGGCGGGGACGTCCGCGACCGCCTCGAGTCACTCCTCGCTCGCACCGACCCGGCGACGGTCGTCGTTGCCGGCGATCTGTTACACGCCTTCGATGGGATTCCTCGCGGCCTCGAACGCGATCTGACCGCCCTCGAGGAGTGTGTCGCCGACGCCGATGCATCGCTCGTCGTCACGCCCGGGAACCACGACACGATGCTCGAGACGGTGTTCGACGGGCCCACGCCGATCGAGTATCGGCTTGCGGACGGCGAGACGGTCGTCTGTCACGGTCACGAACCTCCACAAACGGACGCGACGCGGTACGTCATCGGCCACGACCATCCCGCACTTTCCGTCGACGGGCGCAAACGGCCCTGTTTTCTGTACGGGCCGACCGTCTACGAGGGTGCCGACGTGACCGTCTGTCCCGCGTTCTCGCCGCTTGCGGCCGGTGTGACCGTCAACGGGATGCGGACTCGAGCGTTCCAGTCGCCGCTGATCACCGACGTGGATGCGTTTCAGCCGGGCGTCTGGGACGACTCGAGCGAGGAACTGCTGTGGTTTCCGCCGCTGGGAGAGTGTCGGCGACTGCTGTAGCGGCCGTGCTGGCGCGATACCGGAACGAGCGTTTCATACGGATTCCTGTAAGTCATTTCCGGTGCACCCGCGACCGCCCTGCGGTCGCACCGGTACATCGTTACAGCAGACCGTATCACTCCCCGTCCCAGTAATCGACGTCGCCGTCGATGGGATAATACCCGTGGAGTGATCGGTCATCTCGACCGCCAGGCGGTGCGCCGACAAACACGCCCAGTTTCTCCGAATCGGGGTAGACCGTGACGTCTGGGTCGTTCATCGTCGAGACCACGAGATAGCGAAGCGGCGTTTCCGAGTCGTTGATCACTTTGTGGCCGCCCGTCTCGTCGGCCGGAAAGGAAACGTAGTCGCCGTCGGTAAGCGGATAGGTTTCATCGGCCAGCCGAAGCGTCCCCGTGCCGGCGAGTACGTACATCGCTTCCTCGTTCGCCGTGTGGTAGTGATACGGCCACGATTCGTGTCCTGCCGGGAGTTCATAGAGGCTACAGCCCAGTTGCTCACCGTCCGTCTGCTCACCCAACTGCTTTCGTCGAACGTTCATTTCGTCGTGTTCCAGCTCCGTCCACTCGAGGTCAGCCTCGTTTACGACACCCATGGTGATTCTTCTCAACCAACGACCATATTAGTTGGTCTGATAACGCTGGGTCCCAGCTTGGGTCGTACTACGAAACGTCCTCGAGCACCGCTTGTGCTGCGTCTTGCCCGCTTGCCATCGCGCCCTGAATCGACGACCAGCGGGTGTAGTCGCCGGCCAGGTAGACGTTCCCTGCTGGCTCCCGCGTCTCGGGGAGCCGGTCGTGAATCCCTGGCGGCTGGTCGAACTGAGCGAACTCGATTCGATCGGTTCGCAGCGTCTCGAGGCCCTCGAAGCGCTGGTCGGGATACCACGTCTCGAGCGCCAGTCGTGTCCGGTCGGCCAGCTCCGACTCGCTGTGGTCGGGCTCGCCGAGGTAGGTCGCGCTGATCAGCGTCGTGTCGTCGGGAGCGTACTCCGGGACGACTGCGCTGTAGGGAACGATGTGGTTCGGCGCGTCGTCGTCGACCGCATTGAGTAGCAGTCGCTTGCCCGTCTCGAGGTCCACCTCGTCCGGCAGCGCGTAGTACTGTGTCACGCAGGCTCGCGCGTCGGTCGGGATCGACTCAAGGTCGGTGAGCTCGCGCGCCGTCGGCGGGTCGGTCGCGACGACGACCGCGTCGGCCTCGACTGTCTCCCCATCGGCCGTCGTCATCATCGCCGAGTTGTCCGCACTCGAGACAGCTTCGACCTCGATCCCGGCCTCAAGTCGCCCGCCGGCGTCTCGGACGCGGTCTGCAAGCTGGGCCGGAATCGCGCCCATGCCCGCGGCCGGGACCGCGGCCCCACCCGCCGCGAGGGTCCGGAACGTATACTCGAAGACGCGACTCGAGGTCGACAGCGACCGGTCGAGGGTGATCCCGCCGTAGAACGGGGCGATGAAGCGCTCGATGAACCCGTCGGAAAACCCTCGCCCGCGAAGGTAGCGTTCGATCGACGCGTCCGCTCTGTACTCGCCGTCGAAAAACGCGTCCGGGTCGGTTCGGCGTAGTTCCCACCAGAGGCGGGCGACGCGGAGCCGATCGGCCATCGTCACGTCGCTATTGCCCAGCGTTTTCGGGAGCAGCCCGGGCTTCTGGCGCGGGTCGGCAAGCACCGTGCGGTGGTCCGTTCCGACGATGGTCGCTCCCGACGTGAATCGGCGCAGGTCGAGGGCCTCAAGGTCCAGTTCACGCTGGACCGCGGGATAGGCTGGAAAGAGGACCTGAAACCCGCGGTCGAACCGATACCCGTCCTGTTCGTGCGTTCGAACACGACCACCGACGGTGTCACGACGTTCGAGCAACGCTACATCAACACCGCGGTCGGCAAGCCGGCGTGTCGCAACCAGCCCGGCGAGCCCACCACCAACAACGACGACCTGTGGAGTCGACTGCATGCTCGAACGGTGGACAGGAACGCACAAAGGCGTAGGGCCAAACGGAGACTGGCGGTTTCCGATCTCAGGTGCCGACCTCGAGCCGCCGAACGACGGGCTGTCAGAGGCCCGCGAGCAGTCTCAGAGCGACTCCAAGAAGAATCACGAGAACCCCAAGAATCGTCGCAACTGGTGGGATTGGAACGAACAGTAACACGATACCGGCGAGGATCACGATCGTCGAGATTTTGACCATACAACAGTGTCGGGATGACGAGAGGTAGCGTTGTGGCCAGCATTGACAGCGTCACAAAAAACCCAACTCGAGACACGTTCGACTGGTTGCCGAGGCCGGTACGGCTTTAATGATCGCAACGGCGCTATGTTCTATGGGAGCGACTGACAATACCGGACAGCCGGAGTTTCAACCCGTCTTCGAGAACCGCGTCCGCTTCGCCGAAACCGACCAGCAGGGGATCGTCTTCTATGGCGAGTACTTTACGTTTCAGGACGAAGCCGTCTCTCAACTGTTCCGAGATATCGGTTACGACTACGATCGGATGCACGAGAACGGCTGGCAGGTTCACGTCGCCAACACGGAACTGAACTACCGAAGCGCGGCCGAGTTCGGCGACGTCATCGTCAACGAACTCCGCGTCGCCGAGATCGGCACGGCGAGTTTCACCGTCGAGTACCGGGCGAAACGAGCGGCCGACGGCCAACTGCTCGTCGACGGGAGCGTTACGCAAGTGGCCGTCGACCTCGAGACCGAATCGCCGACCCGCATCCCCGACGCGTTCCGGGAGGGTGTCGCAGCGTTTCAGGGTGGCCTTCCCGACAGCTGAGGCCGCGGAATAAAAACAACACGGCACAATCCGTCTCGAAGTCCTGAAAAACCCGTTCGGTCCGCTTAGTGCACGCCGACGTACGCCTCGCGAACGTACTCGTTGTCGTGGAACTCCTCGGATGTCCCCTCGAGTTCGAGCTCGCCGGTTTCGATCAGCGAGAGCCGTTCGGCGTGGCGCAAGGCGAACGTGGAGTTCTGTTCGGCCAGCAGGATCGTCAGCCCCTCATCCTGGAGCCGTTCGATCGCCGCGCTGATGTCCTGAATGATGACCGGCGCGAGGCCGATCGTCGGCTCGTCGAGCATCAGCATGTCGGGATCGCTCATCAGCGCGCGGCCGATGGCGAGCATCTGCTGTTCGCCGCCGCTCATGGTCTCGGCTTCCTGCTCGCGACGTTCATCCAGCCGCGGGAACAGGTCGTACACCATCTCGAGGTCGTCCTCAACCGCACTGCGGTCGTTGCGGAACTGCGCCCCCATCAGCAGGTTCTCGTGGACCGAAAAAAACGGGAACAGATCCCGATCTTCGGTGCAGTACACCAGTCCGTCTCGGACGATCTGCTGTGAGGAGACCGCGGCCAGATCGGTGCCGTCGTAGGTAATCTGTCCCTCGTAGTCGACGAAGCCGGCGATCGCGTTCAGCATGGTCGTCTTGCCGGCCCCGTTGGGGCCGATGACGCCGTAGATTTCGCCTTCCTCGACCGATAGCGAGATGCCTTTCAGCGCGTGGGATTTGCCATACCGGACGTGGACGTCCTGGAGTTCGAGGTGTGCCATCTACGCTTCCTCCGCGGTTCCGAGGTACGCTTTTTGCACGCGCGGGTCTTCTGTGACCTGTGTCGGTGTGCCTTCCATGAGTTTGTCGCCGTTGTTGAGGACGACTGCCCGGTCGACCAACTCCATCAGCCCACCCATATTGTGGTCGACGATGACAATCGTCATGCCGTTCTCGCGGAACCGTTCGAACGTCGCCGCAAGTTCGGTGATTTCAGCCTGATTCATTCCGGCGAAGGGCTCGTCGAGCAACAACAGCTCCGGCTCGGTCGCGAGCGCTTTCGCGATCTCGAGCCGGCGGATGTCGGCGTGTGGGAGTTCGTCCGGCATCTCCTCGAGTTTATCCTCGATGTCGACACGGGCCGCGTACTCGTAGATCTCGGCGTCGCTTGCACCGCCGCCGAACGAGACGATGCTGTTGGGCAGGGTAAACAGCTGAATGTTGCCCCCGACGGGCATCGACTCGATCGGGTTCGATTCCTGTGAGACGCGCGAGACACCGCTGTTGACCACCTCGTGTGTTCGGTGGTCGGTGATGTCGGTCCCGTCGAAGGTGATCGATCCCTCGGTGACGTCGTAGATGCTCATGATGCAGTTGAACACCGTCGACTTGCCCGAGCCGTTCGGCCCGATCAGGCCGACGATCTCGCCGCGGTCGACCTCGAAGGAGACATCGTTGACTGCGAGGAGTCCGCCGAAGCGCTTCGTGACGCTGTCGATCTCGAGCACGCTCATGTCCGCCCCCTTCCATAGCGCTCGAGGCCGTGCCAGAGCTTTCGGAACAGGCCATCGCGGACGAACACCAACACGGCCAACACGAGTGCCCAGAAGATCGTCCACCGGGCTGGCGACGAGAGGTTGGCGAGGTCGGTGAGGATGTAGTCTCGCAACACAATAAGGAAGAATGCGCCGCCGAGCGGGCCGAGGATCGAACTCATCCCGCCGAGGACGGCCATCGCGATCATCTCGATACTGCGGTCGACGGCAATGAACGTCGTCGGGTCGACACCGCCGGTGAAGTGAACCAGCAAGACGCCACCGATCCCCATCGGAATCGAACTCAGCGCGAACGAAAAGATTTTGAATTTCGTCGCATCGATGCCGGCCGCGTTGACTGCGGCTTCGTTCTCACGGATCGAGACGAGAATCAAGCCGATGTTCGAGCGAGCGATGAACGTGAGCGCGACCGCGACCACGAGCATCGGCACGATCATGTAGTAGTATCGGGCAATCGGGTCGTAGGTGAAGACCTCGACGGACTGGATCCCCGTTTCACCGCCGGTGTAGGCACTGAACGAGGGGATCAGCCGATAGAAGATCAACACGGCAACGAACGTGATCAACGAGAAGTACGGCCCGGAGAGTCGAAGCGATGGCAGGGCGATGAGCAGCCCCACTACGAGTGCGGCCAGAATCGACACCGGAATCGTGACCGCCATCGACAGTCCCGGATCGACGTTGTGAATCAACATCGCCGTCGTGTACGCTGCTGCCCCGGAGAGCACCGAGTGACCGAAGCTGATGTAGCCGGTGTAGCCGCTCTGGATGTCCCAGCTCATCGCGAAGATTGCCCAGATCGCTGCGACGGTCATCGCTCTGACGAGCCCGAAGGTTCCCCAAAATGGGGCCGTCAACACGGCGGCGAGCGAGCCGAAGACGAGCACGAACTGCAGCCCGTTGAGCTCTCCGACGTAGTCACCAAAGAGCCGATTGAAGCCGTCCGCAAGCGGCTGGAGTGACTGATCGAGACGGCCCGTCACCGTACTGAGGCGATCCGTTGCGCTACTCATGGACGAGCTCCCTCCCGTAGAGACCGTGTGGTAAAACGAGCAAGACGGCGGCGAGGACGATCAGCGATAAGACTCCCTGAAAGCTCGGGCCGAGGATCTCGATCGATGCCGTCTCGAGGTAGCCGATCAGGTACGCGGCGACGACCGAACCCTTGATGCTGCCGATGCCGCCGATCACGACGATGATGAACGCGAGTGCCAGCGGATTGAGCCACATCTCGGGGGTCGTCGACTGCAACGTCCCAATAAAGACGCCTGCGATCCCGGCGAACGCGCCAGCGATCAGCCAGGTTCGGGATTTGACCGTCTCGAGGTCGACGCCGGTGAGTTCCGCCCCGCGCGTGCTCATCGACGTGGCGAGGATCGACCGCCCTTCGTCGGTTTTGGTCACGTAGTACCAGAGCAGGCCGATCGCGATCCACGAGACGACGAACGCGACCAGTTCCACGTACCGGATCCGGGTGCCGACGGCCTCGAGGGTGATCGAGCCGGACACGATCGGAACCAGCTGTGATGGGGAGGCCCCAAAGCGGATGATGATTACCTCGGTCAGCAAGAGCGCGACGACGACCGTCGCGAGAAACGTGATCACGATGTTGTCTTCGATGTACGAGACCAGCCCCGCATACAGCACGTACGACGCCCCAGCCGTAATCGCGACCGCGAGGACGAAGCCGACGACCGGCGGCAGCGAGAGCATCCCGGCAGTCGATGTGAGTGCGAGGTAGGCGAAGGCACCGACCATGATCAATGCACCGTGGGCGAGGTTCAACACGCCGCCGACGCCGAAGATCATGGTAAAACCGATGGCAATCAGCGCGTAGACGGCGCTGATCATGGCTCCTAACACCAGTATCGAGAGTAATTGTCCTATCATTCGTTCCTGCGGTGGTTAGAGCCACTCGGGTTCGACGTGGTCTGCAGTCGCGTCCGCTTGCGGGTAGACGCATTCGACGACGCCGTCGTCCCCGTCGGGTTGCCACTGCGTGATCGGGAAGTTCGAGATAATCCCGTCCTCGGTTCTGGTCTCCATAACGTCGTGTGGGTAGTCCGAATCCGGCCCGTAGAGCGACACCTCACCAGCAGCGCCGGTGAACTCGAGGTCGAGTATCGCGTCGACGATGGCATCGAGATTGCTCTCGTAGTCGACCGTGTCGGCGGTTGCGGCCGCCTCGGCGTAGAACAGGACCGCGTCGTAGGAGTTGAATCCCATGTACATTGGCTTGCTTGGCGGCCCCTCATCGCCGTATTCGGCTTCGTAGGCGTCGACGAAGTCCATCGATCGATCGGTCAGGGGGGCAACACCGCCGGCCCCGGACTGGGACGTCGTTTCGTACAGACAGGCACCCTCAGTTGCGTCCCAGAACTCGGGGGACATTCCCGGCACGCTGACGCCCTCGAGTGCGAACGGGTACTCGTTTTGGGCCCAGGTGCTGGTGAAGGCTGCTGCACCGCCGTGTGCGATGAATCGGAAGACGACGTCGGCATCCGCATCGTCGGCGTCGTCAAGAAACGGTGTGAAGTTGTCCGTCTCGACCGACATCCGGTCCTCGTGAACGACCGAGAGCCCGTCTGTCGCTTCGATCTGGGTCGGGAGAATGTCTCGGAACGACGTGGTCCAGGCGGCATCGTCCGCCAGAATCGAGAAGTTCTCCCACCCGTATTCCTCGTTGAGATAGGCCGCGTAGCCGGCCATTCCCTCGGCCTGCAGATCGGAGTTGATCGGGCCAGTCCGGAAGACATTCTTGTAGTGGTCGTACTCCTTGCCGTGATTCTCGGTCACCGTGTCCGGATCGGCAGAGCCGGTGATCAGGAACGGGACGTCCATCTCTGCGACGAAATCGATGATTCCCTGTGTGACCTCGCTGACGAACGTCCCGACGAGCAAGTCGACGTTGTCCTGCTGGATCAGATTCTCGGTGACCCGCTCCCCTTCGGTCGGTGAGCCGCCGGTATCTTCCGAGAGCAGTTCGACGTCCCGGCCGAGCACGCCACCGTTTTCGTTCAGTTCATCGACCGCGAGCTGTGCACTTCGCTCGGCACCGAGTCCCATCTCCAGTTCCGTTGGACCGAGATGCCCGATCCGAAACACGTCGTCGTCACCGCCGCTGATGCCGCCGAGACAGCCGGCCAGTGACGTCGTTACCGCAGCGGCCCCCGTCGCACCCAGAAATGTTCGACGACCAACAATTTCTTTACCAGTTCTATTTGATCCCGCAGTATTATTATCTTCGTTAGTCATTATAAGTCATTGAGTTACCGATTCTCATTCTCATCTTCTTATCCATTCATAATAAAGATGAGGGACGTTAGCAAGAGATACGTGAACGACCATCATGTATGTCCAATCGGCCGCGGTGGCGTCTCGCGTCCAGAACTACGCAACCGCGACTCGTTTGGCTGGCACTCTCAAATACTGAATTGAAAGCCCGCTCTACGGGCACAAAACAGACCACTTGCCTCGAGGAATCGCTCGCCAGTCGGGTCGTTACGCCTCGAGTTCGGCTCGCAGCAACTGGTTGACGTCGCCGGGGTCGGCGCTACCGCCGGTCTTTTGCATCACTTGGCCGACGAGGAAGTTGATTGCACCCTCGTCGCCCGATTCGTAGTCGTCGACGGCGTCGGGGTTCTCGTCGATCGCCTCGACGACGGCTTGCTGGACCTCGTCCTCGCCGGTCTTGCCCAGTCCTTCCCGGTCGACGATCTCGTCGGGGGCGTCCCCATCGTCGAGCATCGACCGCAACACCGTCTCGTGGGCGTTTTTCGCCGTGATTTCGTCGTCAGCGACGAGTTCGACGAGTCGGTTCACGTCCTCAAGGCGGCCCTCGAGGTCCGTAATTGCCATATCGCGGTAGTTGAGTTCGCCCAGCAGGTTGTCCGCGACCCACGTCGCTGCCAGATCGGGGTCGAACTCGCCGGCGACGTCCTCGTAGAAGTCCGCGACCTGTTTCGTCGAGGTGAGTTTCGAGGCAGCCTCCTCGCTCAGCCCGTACTCGACCTGGAATCGCTCGCGTCGCGCGGATGGGAGTTCGGGGATCGAAATCTCGTCTTTCCAGCCCGAGACGCGCAGTGGCGGCAGGTCGGCCTCTTCGAAGTAGCGGTAGTCTTTCTCCTCTTCTTTCGAGCGCATCGAGACCGTAATTCCCCGCGATTCGTCCCAGTGGCGGGTCTCCTGTTCGACCGCGCGCCCGCGCTGGATCGCGTTTTTCTGGCGGGTCTCCTCGTAGGCTAAGGCCTTCTCTGCGCCCTTGTGACTCGAGATGTTCTTCACTTCGGTGCGGTTCGCCGCAGCGAGTGCCTTGTCGCCGATCTGGGTGATGTCGTCGCTTTCGATCTCATCTTCGGGGATAATCGACAGGTTGGCGTCGATCCGCAGGCTGCCGTCGCGTTCGGCGTCGAAGACGCCCAGATACTCGAGCACTTCCTCGAGTTCGGCCAGGAAGGCCCGCACCTCGCCCGGACTGCGGAAGTCGGGGGCCGTGACGATCTCCATCAGCGGCGTGCCGGCACGGTTGTAGTCGACGAGCGTGTAGTCAGCGGAGTCGATGCCGCCACCGCCGCCGACGTGCTGGAGGCTGCCCGGGTCCTCCTCGAGATGGGCGCGTTCGATCGTGACGGTTCGGCGCTGGCCTTCGACGCTGATCTCGAGGTCGCCGTCCTGACAGATCGGCTCGTCGTACTGGGTGATCTGGAAGTTCTTGGGCAGGTCGGGGTAGTAGTAGTTTTTCCGGTGGAAGCGGGTCTCCTCGGGGATGTCGGCGTCGATCGCCTTGCCGATCTTGACGGCGGCTTCGACGGCGGCCTCGTTGAGCACCGGCAACGCCCCCGGCAGGCCGAGACAGACCGGACAGACGTTCTCGTTCGGTTCGTCGGTCTGGTCGGTCGAACACCCACAGAAGATCTTCGTGTCGGTCTCCAGCTGAACGTGGACCTCAAGGCCGATGACGGTCACGAGGTCGCCCTGCTGGACGGTCTGGGCAGTCATTGCGCCACGATTCGGGCCGGGCCGGGTAAAACGTAACGGGACGGACTCGAGGGGCTGTCCGTCAGTCTCAATCGACGACGGTGATGCCACCGAACGCAGCGAACCCGGTGACGACGAGATCAACCGAATCGTGTTCTTCGGCCCGGCGTGGCCGTTCGTCCTCTGCACCGCCAAAGATCGGGAGGACATCGACCTGGACGTTCCAGTCAGTCGGAACGCGGACGTCGACGCCGCCGAACACGGCCGTCGCATTGACTCGAGCCGGCCGATCGGAGACGGTTGCATCACGAAGGTCGAGATCGACGCCGCCGAACACGGCCGTCAGTTCGCCACCGGCGAATCCGGCAGTCGTCACCCGGCGGTCGGCTCCACCGAACAGCCCGACCGCCGTCACGAACGCGTCGCTGACCTCGTACGCCCGCGCCCGGTACCGGCCGAGGATCACGGAGAGGCCGAGCAAGACGATAAGCAGGGGCCAGAACGCCTCGAAGTCACGCCATTCGACGACTCCGAGCGTGGCGAGTTGCCAGCCGCCAGCGACGACGATGACGACCAGCGGGCCGGCGACGTTCCGGAGGCGACTCGAGACGAGCGCGTAGACGCCGGCAACCACGAACAGTGACGGGACGAACTGGAGGAGCTGTGTCGTATCGTACACGCCAGTGGTGTCGAGCAACAGGAGGAGACCCAGCAGTACGATGAACCCGCCGAGGAGTGCCTGGGCGGAAATACGGCGTGAAGACATACATACAAACCAGACTGATCACGCAAATAAAACTACGGATGAAGACGGCGACGAAACTCGCGTCAGCGCTGCCTACTGCTGTTCGGCGAGCGCTGCGGCGACGACCTCGATCGGCGTCGGCGGTTCCTCAGTCGCGCCGGGACGATCCTCGAGTTGGGTGCGACAGGAGGCACCGGGCGCGACGACGCGCTCGCCCGTGCTGTCGTCGACTTGCTCGTAGAGGACCTCGCCGATGGCCTTGCTCATCGAGTAGTGTTCGACCTCGTAGCCGAAACTGCCGGCCATCCCACAGCACGTCGAGTCGAGCGGATCGACCGCATAGCCCGCGCGTCGAAGGACGCCGACGGCGTGGTGGTCTTTCGCGTGGGCCTTCTGGTGGCAGTGGCCGTGGTAGGCGAGGTGTTCGTTGGGCGCGTCGAAGGCGATCTCGCGGTCGAGATCGAATCGGTCAATGTACTCACAGACGCCGTAGGTATTCTCGGCGACCGCCTCGACCTCCGGATGGTCGAACAGGTCGAGATAGTCAGATTGGACCATGACGGCGTCGGAGGGCTCGATCAGGACGACGTCGTAGCCGTCCTCGACGTACGGCAGGAGTTCGTGGACGGTGTTGGTCGCGTTTTCGGCGGCCTGATCGAGCAGCCCTTTCGAGTACGCCGGTCGACCAACGTCTCGCGAGTCGGCAATCTCGACGTGGACGCCCGCGGCCTCGAGCACTGCGAGGGCGGCTTCCCCGGCCTCGGGGTACTCGTGGTTGGTGTAGATGTCGGGGACGAGGACGACCCGACGGTCGGCCTCGCGGTCGGCTACGACGGGTCGGTGATCCGCGACGCGTTTCGCGAACGTGTTGCGCTGGAACGTCGGCAGGTCGCGCTCGCGGGAGATCCCCAGCAGTTTTTCGGTGAGCAGACCGCTGCCGGGCAGATTCGCCGCCCAGTTCGAGACGGGGGCGGTGGCGGAACCGACTTTCGCGAGGGTGTCGAAGTTCGTAAAGAACCGATCGCGAAGCGACGTCCCGTTGCGCTTGTGGTGTTCGTAGGTGAGTTCGGCCTTCATTTTGGCCATATCGACCCCGCTCGGGCAGTCGTGTTTACAGCCCTTGCAGCCGATACAGAGGTCGAGCACCTCCTCGACGAACTCGTCGTCGAACTGTTCGTCGGGATCCAACTCGCCGCTCATCGCCTGTCGGAGCATGTTGGCCCGACCACGCGTCGAGAGGATCTCCTCGTCTTCGGCCCGGAACGTCGGACACATCACGCCGCCGGTCGTGGACTGCTCGCCGCGACAGCCCCCACAGCCGTGACAGAGTTCGGCCATCCCCTGAAAGCCCTGGTCGTTGTCCCACTCGAGGACGGGCTCGAAACCGGCATTGAACTCGTACTCGGGACCGAAGCGGTGATTTTCGGTCATATCCGTCGGGTTGTCGTCGCGGAAGACGACCTGGCCCGGATTGAGCAGCCAGTCGGGGTCGAACGCCGTTTTGAGCTCCTGGAACGTCTCCCAGAGTTCCTCGCCGTAGAGTTTGCGGTTCCACTGGGTGCGAGCGCGCCCGTCGCCGTGTTCGCCCGACACGGAGCCGTCGTACTCGACGACGAGATCGGTGACGGCGTCGGTGATCGATTCCATGTCCTCGAGACCCGCTTCGGTCTTCGTGTTCACGAGCGGGCGGATGTGGAGGACGCCCGGCCCGGCGTGGGCGTAGAAGCTGGCGTAGGTGTCGTGGTCCTCGAGGACCTCCTGGAAGTCGGCGACGAACGCGCGAAGGTTTGCTGGCGGGATGCCAGTGTCCTCGATGAAGGCGACGTGTTTCTCGTCGGTCGTCCGCGAGAGCAAGATCGGGAGGCCGGACTTGCGCAGCTTCCAGATCTTCGCGCGACTGTCGGCGTCGTAGGCCTCGATGGCGTCGAACGCGAGCACGTCACTCGCAGTGGTCGTTCGCTCGTCCTCGTCGTCGGCCTCGCCCTCCGACTCGACGCTCGGACAGCGATCTGCGAGCAGGTTCGCCACCTTCCGTTTGCCGTCGGCGACGTCGTCGGCGTAGAACTCGACGATCAACACTGCGGCCGTCCCGTCCGGAAGCAGCTCGGTGACGGGTGCGAACTCGGGGGTGTCCCGGGCGAGGTCGATCATCACGTCGTCAAGCACCTCGACCGCGGCGGGGTCGTGTTCGACGATCGGCTCGACGTCGTCCATTGCCTCGAGGACGCTGTCGTAGGCGAGCAGCGTCATGCTCTTTTCCTCGGGGATGGGCTCGAGCGAGACGGTCGCTTCGGTGACGATCGCGAGCGTCCCCTCGCTGCCACAGAGCAGTTTCGCGAGGTTGATCGTCCCGCCCTCGGCGTCGGGTTCGCCGATGCCGCGCTCGCCGCCGTAGGCGTCCTCGACGAGCCAGTCGAGGTTGTAGCCGGAGACGTTCCGCTTCAGGTCGGGGTACTGCTCGTCGATCAACTCGCCCTGTTCGTCGAGAATGCGTGCGACCTCGGCGTAGATCGCCGACTCGAGGTCGTCGCCGTCGGCGAGGTCGGGCAGGTCCTCGAGGGCGACGTCGCCGAAGGTGGTGACGGTGCCGTCCGCGAGGACGACCTCGACGTCCTCGACGTAGGCGTCGGTTTTGCCGTACTGCAGTGAGTGTGCGCCCGTGGAGTTGTTGCCGATCGCGCCGCCGAGTGCGCTCTTGTCACCCCAGGCGGGGTCAGGTGCGAACTTCAGGTCGTGGGGGACAAGTGTCTCGTTCAGGTTCCCGAGGTAGATTCCCGACTGGGCGGTCGCCCGCCGCTCGTCGGGGTCGATGTTTACGACGCCGTCCATGTACGTCGTGAAATCGAGGACGACGGCCTCGTTGACCGTCTGCCCGGCGAGGCTCGTCCCACCGCCGCGTGGGAGAACGGGAATTCCCTGCTCGGCGCAGTAGGCGACGACGCTCGCGACGTCGTCGGTCGACGTCGGGAAGACGACACCGACCGGCGTCACGTCGTAGATGCTCGCGTCGGTCGCGTACAGCCGCCTCGAGTAGCTATCGAAGCGAACGTCGCCATCGACGCGGGCCTCGAGGGCCGCGAGCAGATCGGGCCGTTCGATGTCGTCGCTCTGGTAGTTGTAGTTCGCTTCGGGATCGTCTGCTGGGTCGAGTCGGTTTGGTGGTGTTATCGTCATTGGATTTGTATCAGGCGTCCGTTAGCGTCAGTCGAACGCTTCGTGAGAGGGGTATTAGAGGTCGATACGTATACTGCCAGCGACGGTTCAGAACACCGTCGGAAAGACGACGTAGGCGGCAACCGTCGTCAGGAGACCGCCGACGACCAGATAGTAGGTGACTGGGATAAGATTAAGTCGAACGACGCGGCCGGTCTTGCCGACGAGTCCGACCGTCGCGAGGGCGGCGATGACGTTGTGAATCGCGATCACGTTCCCGATCGCTGCGCCGGCGGCCTGTGCGCCGAGCATCAACTGGGTCGGCAGCCCGAGACTCTGGGCGACCTCGAACTGGAACGCGCTGAACGTGATGTTACTGACCGTGATCGAGCCAGCGATGAACGCACCGAGTGTGCCGACGGCCGGTGCGAACATCGGATAGGCGGGCCCGATCGCTGCTGCGGTCGCATCCGCGAGGACGACGATCATGCTCCCGTCGGGGACCGCCGCCGCCGAGACGACGTCGGCCTCGACGGGAGCGTCGGTCTTGAGCATGATTTCGACCATCGCGATGACGAACACGAGCGCGACCAGCGGCGAAACGATCTTACTGCCGGCTTCACGCCACGCGCCGACGACATCGTCGGTCCGCATTCCGAACAGCGGGATGGCAATCAGCGCGCTAAGCACGAGCCACGTGCCGGGGACGTACGCCCAGCCGATCGATTGGCCGATTTCAGTGCCGAAGATTGCAGACCACTCGATCGCCATGCCGGGGCCGTTCTGCAGGAACACCGCGATCGGCTCGACCACGCGCGTCCCGATCAGCAACACGACGAGGATCAGGTACGGCGACCATGCACGCAGCAGCGACATCGACTGTGTTGTTTCGTCGATGTTCGCGTCGACCTCGCTACTGCCCGGTTCGATGGATCCGACCCAGTGGTCGGGCCACGTCTCTTGTGGTGGGAACTCCCAGGTAGACTCCGGCTCGAGGTAGCCGGCGTTGAGCGCCCCGACGACGAGTGCGCCACCGACCATCGCGCCGACGAGCGACGGCAGCTCGGGGCCGATGAACCACGCCGACGCCCAGTAGGGAACCGAAAAGGCGACGCCGGCGAACAGACACAGCGGCGCGACCTCCCACAGCGGGGCGAGCGATCGCTCCTCGGTGTCGCCAAAGAAGTAGACGACCATCCCGACGGCGAACGTCGGCATCAACACGCCGAGCAGCCCGTTTAACAGTGCCGCCCAGCCGCCAGCGGCGGTGGCGTACGCGCCGACGGAGAGTCCTTCTCCGGCGATCACCGACTCGACGCTCACAAGCGGTGCTTCGAAGCCGACGATGATCGGCGTGCCGACCGCACCGAACACCGTCGCGACCGCGTGGCCGACCAGCGCGGCGACGACCGCCGCAAGCGCCGGGAAGCCGAGCGCGAGCATCAGCGGTGCGACGACGGCAGCCGGCGTCCCGAAGCCGGCGACACCCTCGATGAACGTCGCGAGGAAGAAGGCGAGCAGGACGACCTGCACGCGTCGATCCTCGCTGATCGAGGCGAAGCCGTCGTTGATCCGGTCGACCGCCCCGGAGCGCATCAGCGTATACAACAGCACGAGCGCCCCGAAGACGATCCAGAGGATCTCGAGGGCAGTCATCAGGCCGCTGATCGTGGCGGCCGCGATCCACTCGAGGGGCATCTCCCAGGCGACGTAACTGACGCCGACGGCGACGAGCCAGGCGGCTGGCATTGCTCGAGCAGCGGGCCACAGCAGGGCAACGAGCAAGACGGCGACGACAACGAGCGGTGCCAGTGCCGCTCCGACTTCGATCAGACCGGTCATAATAGACCCATTCCAGAATGTTCAATCCACTGAATTGTTCTCCCGTCGTCCCATCGAATATGAGATGGCCGCATCGGTCGAGTCTCGAGGGGATCACCATGTATATTTATCGGAATTGTCGAGTACCTCAATGATTGTTGTATATGTAATGAACGTATACCAGAATTACTGGCCATACATCCAGCGGAGCGCGGTGAAGATCGGAACCGCAGGTCAGAAGATGTCCGGGAAGAGGACGTAGACGAAAAGGACGGTCCAGACCCCGACAAAGACGGTATAATAGACGAGCGGAACGAGGTTCACCCGGATCACGCGCCCCTCTTCGCCGACGAGGCCGACGGTCGCGAGCGCAGCGACGACGTTGTGAATCGCAACGAGGTTCCCGATCGCACCGCCGACGGCTTGTGAGCCAACGGTGAGTTCCCGCGAGATGCCGAGGTTCTCCGCGGCGATGAACTGCAGCGGGCCGAACGTAATGTTGCTGACGGTGTTCGATCCCACGAGTGTGGCTCCGAGCGCGCCGATGAGCGCAGCGACGAACGGGTAGGCGGGCCCAAAGACGGTCGCGGTCGCCATCGCGAGGACGACGATCATGCTCTGGGGCGGTGCATCCGGATGGGCGGCCGACTGGAGCATGACCTGTGCCATCGCGAGGACGAACACCAGCGCGATCAGCGGCGTCACGAGCTTTCTGGCGGCCTCGAGGCAGGCGGTCGTCGCGTCCGATCGTTCCATATCGAACAGCACCATCGCTGCGAGCGCGCTGCCCAGCAGCCACATGCCGGGGACATAGCCGAAGTCGATCTCGTTGCTGATCCGCGTCCCGAATATGTCGGCCCACTCGAGGGAGACGAGGCCGATCGTAAACTGGCCCACGCCGGTACTGATCGACCAGAGCGTCAACGACAGCTCCCGTCCGAGGATCGTCACCGTCTCTCCCTGTAACAGTGCCGACAGCGGTTCCACAAGCCGAGTGACGACGAGCAACACGAGCAACAGGAGGTACGGTGTCCACGCACGAACGAGCGACATCTGTGGCTCGCTGGACAACACCGAGCCGCGGTCGCCGGGTTGGATGTCGCCCAGCCAGTGGTCGGGCCACTCCGACTGATCGGGAAACTCCCAGTCTTCCTCGGGAACGAAGTACCCCGCCCGCAGTGCGCCGACGACGACCGTCGCGCCGACCATCGATCCGATCAGACTCGGAAACTCCGGCGTGACGTACCAGGCCGCAAACCAGTACGGAACGCCGAACGCGACGCCCGCGAACAGACACAGCGGCGCGACCTCGAGTGCGGGCCTGATCGATCGACGCTCGCCGAAAAAGTAGACGACCATCGTGACCGCGATAAACGGCATCAAGACGCCGACGAGCAGGTGGTAGGTCGCCGCCCACGCCGCGACGTTGACCGCGAACTCCGCCGCGGTCACCCCCTCGTTTTCGAGGGCCGTTCTGATCCGGAAGACGCTGTCCATCGGTTCCCGGATGCCGACGATGATCGGCGTCCCGACCGCCCCGTAGGTGACGGCGATGATGTGGCCGATCAGCGCCGCGATCACTGCCGCAAGCGCCGGGAAGCCGAGTCCTAACAACAGCGGCGCGACCACGGCCGCGGGCGTCCCGAAGCCAGCGACGCCCTCGAGAAACGTCGCGAGAAAAAAGGCGACCAGAATTACCTGGACGCGGCGGTCCTCGCTGACCGTCGCGAAACTCCGGTTGAGGGCGTCGAACGCTCCCGCCAGCATCATCGTATACAGGAGCACGAGGGCACCGAAGACGATCCACAGGATCTGTATCGCGGTGAGGATGCCTTCGACCGTCGCCGCGGCGAGCCACGCCGGCGGCATGTTCCAGACAACGGCGGCGATGCCGACGGCGGCGAGCCACGCAATCGGCATCGCCCGCGTCGCCGGCCACAGCAATCCAACGAGCAGAACGCCGACGACGAGCAGGGGGAAGGCGGCGAACAGTACGTCTAGTTCTGATACCATACTCGTCAGTTCGTCACACCGGTCTCACAGACGACTCCTGCAGTGTCTCGCTGCTGGCGTTCCCCTGTCATCATGCTGTGTGGTATCTGTGTACAAGTCCTAATTATAGTTGTCGGATCAGATTCCCTCACAGGTATCGCTCGATAATATAAATCGGGGCCACAAACGTGTACTCCTCACGCGAGTATCCGCCCGCATTCGGAATCATTTCCAGTTCCGACCCGGTTTGACGGGGCAAAAACATTTACAGTCGACTGTACTGGTAGCGCGTATGGGTGCTGATCGAGACCGGAACGAACACGGGCAGTACGCCGATCGAATCCCCCCGGAGGCCGCCCTCGACGTCTTCGAGGATCGGTCCGATTACGGGCGGCCGCTGACTGCTGCCGACGTCATGGACGCCCTCGAGTGTTCCCGCCGAACCGCTCACAACAAACTGAACGATCTCGTCGACCGCGGGACCCTCGAGACACGCAAGGTGGGTGCTCGCGGACGGGTCTGGTGGGTGCCGATCGAAACGCCGCCGGAACGAGGACGGTCCGAGGTGGCGTCGGCAGCGGAAGAACGAGCCGAGGGTGACGAGTCGCCCGCCGCCATCGAGACGGCGATCCGTGCTGCCGACCTCCCAGGGTCCGGGCCGACGCTCGAGGCGCGCCGCGACGCATTACGGGCGGCCTACGAGTATATCGTCGATCACCCGAGTGCGACCAAGTCGGAGTTCCTCGAGCACGTCTATCCCAACCACCCCGCCGAGTTCGAGACGCCAGACGGGTGGTGGAACGCGATTCAACCCGCGCTCAAGGAGTTGCCCGCCGTCGACCCGCCCGAAGAGCGGGGCCACATCTGGAACTTCCTCGGGGACGATCGGTTTACGCCGACGCTTGGGTGAACACAATCGTTTAAAACGCGTGGTCGCTCGATCGCCGCGATTGCGGTTTCTGCCCGACACGTTTCCGATCGATACCGACTGTCCTCCGCTGCACAACCGGGAGCCGCGCTACCGGTCCGTCTCTCGAGGACGGACGCGAACGCGCCCCGAATCTGCCACGGAAACCTGGTACGCATCGACCGTGAACGAGACGACGATATCGCCGGAACCGGTTCCGTCCCCCATGATCGCGTTGATCGCTTTGGGGTTGATGGACTCGTACAACGGCCCACTGAATTCGTCCAGATTCGCTGTTTGGTCGGTCTCCTCGAGCGTACTGATTCCGTCGACGATTGCGACAACGGCTGATCTCTCGTCGCCGTACTGTCGTTCGATTGAGTCGTTTTCGGTTGACATTGGTGTAATCAAATGAGTTGGGCCGCCGACCATCACAGGGACGGCGACCGGACGTCGATACGAGGCCCTAGAAGAGGCCCGAGAAGAAGACGTAGCTGAACACCGTTGCGACGATTCCGACCCCGACTGCGTAGTAGACGAGCGGGATCAGGTTCAGCCGCATCACACGCCCTTCCTGCCCAACGAGGCCGACAGTTGCGAGCGCGGCAACCACGTTGTGGATCGCGACGAGGTTCCCGATTGCACCACCGACGGCCTGTGCGCCGACGATGAGCTGGGTCGGCAACCCGAGCTGCGAGGCGGCCTCGAACTGGAACCCGCCGAAGGTGATGTTCGACACCGTGTTCGAGCCGGCCATCGCGGCCCCGAGCGCGCCGATGAGCGCGGCGACGAACGGATAGGCAGGCCCGACGGCGTTTGCGGTCGCCTGTGCGAGGACGAAGATCATGCTTTCGACGCCCTCGGCGTGTGCGCCGGACTGGAGCATTACCTGCACCATCGCGATGACGAACACCAGCGCGATGAACGGCGCGACGAGCTTCTCGCCGGCTTCAGCCCAGGCGGCTTTCACCTGCGTGCCGGACATTCCGTACAGCGGGATCGCGATCAGTGCACAGAGAACCAGCCAGAAGCCGGGGACGTACACCCAGTCGATGCCGCCGCTGAGACCAGTCCCGAAAATCCCCTCCCACGTCGTGGTAAACAGCAGTTGGTGGGCCGTGATCGTGGTCCCGGCGACCTCGACGGCCTCTCCCTGCAAGAACGCTGGAAGCGGCTCGACGACTCGCGTGATGACGAGCAAGGCGACCAGCAGAATGTACGGCGTCCACGCACGAAGCAGCGACATCTGACTGGCGACGAGTCCGCCATCGGCGCTCGTCGCACCGTCACTGGCTCCCTGCTCGACGCCCGGTGCACTGGCCTGACCGGGCTCGATCGTTCCGACCCAGTGGGCCGGCCACTCCTCCTGGTCCGGGAAGTCCCACTCCTCGTCGGGGACGAAGTAGCCCGCTTTGAGCGCGCCGACGACGATCGCGCCGCCGACCATCGCGCCCACGAGGGCGGGGAACTCGGCACTGATCTGTGCCGACAGCCAGTAGGGAACCACGAACGCGATCCCCGAGAACAGCGCCAGCGGCGCGACGTCCCACGCCGGCTGGAGGCTGCGCTCGTCCTGATCGCCAAAGAAGTAGACGATCATTCCGACGGCGAACAGCGGCATGACGAATCCGATGAGGGCATGGTAGGTCGCTGCCCAGACTGCGACTTCGACCGAGTACGCCTGGACGGTAAACCCGGCGTCCGTGATCGCCGCATTGGTCGATTCCGTCGTCGCGAGCGGGTTCTCGATCCCGATGATGATTGGTGTCCCGACCGCGCCGTAGGTGACGGCAATGATGTGGCCAACTAGCCCGGCGATCACCGCCGCAAGCGCTGGGAATCCGAGTGCAAGCAACAGCGGGGCGACGACGGCAGCGGGTGTTCCGAACCCGGCTGCCCCCTCGATGAACGTCGCGAGGAAGAAGCCAAGCAGGATCACCTGTACGCGCCGGTCGTCGCTGATCTTCGCGAACCCTTCGTTGATGCGATCGAACGCGCCGGCCTGCATCAGCGTGTACAGGAGTAACAGCGCGCCGAAGACGATCCAGAGGATCTGGATCGCGGTCATGACGCCGACGATCGACGCCGCGGCGATCCAGTCGGCCGGCATCCCCCAGACGAAAAAGCCGACCAGGACGGCGACGACCCAGGCAATCGGCATCGCCCGCGTCGCGGGCCACAAGAACCCGACGAGCAAGACGCCCGCGAGTACGAGCGGTATCGCCGCGAGCAGTATCTCGAGCGTGCTAACCATGTAACTCACCTCGGCGGTCTCGCCGCTGAGTCGGTGCCGAGCGATCAGTGCCGATGCCATGTGGAATCGTATCTGGCATGGAGGCAGAACTGTTGAAACGGTATATATAATCTTCGACCGTTTGAGTTGGACGTCCGATAAAATCGGTGTTCGAGACGTCTCTCCAGATACTTCACACCAAAAAAACTAGAAAATAATGGTAGAAACGCCTGACTACGCCACGATCGGCCGGAATCTCATGCGGTGGTGGGCGTTCAGCTGGCGGCGTATTCGACCTGTACAGTTGTGTATCTCGGCTACGTCTGCTGATTATCGAAACACTTTGTACAGTATATCAGATCTGACACTCACCGTCACCCACCATTTGGAGGGTAGAGGAAGGGACCGGCGACCTCCTGTATATTCGTGTGCATAGTGAATACACACGTGTATAGAGGCCAGTACAGTTGACTACGATGGCGACGGTGGCTGGCACGCGCTTCCACGGCACACGCCTCGACGCCGAACCTGTCGTTTCACAAAGAGTTACCGCGAGTCGCTCTTTCATGTCCGATATCAGTCCGAAACCGGCTGTACGCACCGCTTCCGTCTGCGACTGGCATCGGTCGTTCTACGACGTGTCGGTCGGCCTGTGTGAACGAACAGAACAATCAAATAGGCACGGTCAAAGAAACGTCCCATGAGCGCCGAGATAGGTTCGATCCGAAACCGGTTCGAAGCATCCCTTGCCGACCTCGACGTCCCCGTAACCAGGACGACTCCAACCGCGTTCGAGTCGACACTCGAGGAGATCGTCTCCGACCCCGTCGTCGGCACGTCACTGCCGTTCGAGGGCGTGTCGCTGCCCGAGTGGGTCGACGACGAACCAACCCCGGCGACGCTCGAGGCGGCGACGACGAGTGTCACCGCGGCCTCGCTGGGGATCGCAGACTACGGCAGCGTCGTGTTGCCGTCGACGCCCGACGGCAGCGAGCAGGTGAGTCTCTTTCCGGACCTCCACGTTCCCGTGCTCCGGGCAGCGGATCTCGTCGCGGATATGCCGACGGCGATCGAACGGCTCGGCCCCCAACTCCGCGATGGCGGGAGCGCTATCGTCGCGACTGGCCCGAGTGCGACCGCCGACATGGGCGCACTCGTCAAGGGTGCTCACGGGCCGAAAGACGTCCACGTCCTCGTCCTCGAGACCGAAGGTGATGCCGAATGAGCGGTGGCACACGCGAACAGAAAGCCGACCACATCCGCCGTCTCCTCGAGACCGAAGGTGACGCCGTCGAGGCGAACACGCTCGGGTTCAACGACGGTCGCTACGAGTCGGTCGCGGACCTCGAGGATTACGAGGGGTTAAAAAGTGAGGCCCGCGCGATCAAAGAAGACGCCATCGAGCGACTGCCGGCGCTGATCGACGAGGTTACCGAAACCGTCGAGGCAAACGGTGGCACGGTGTATCTCGCCGACGACGCCGCCGACGCCAACCGATACATCCGCGAGGTCGCCGGCGAGAAAGAGGCCGAGCGACTCGTCAAATCGAAGTCGATGACCAGCGAGGAACTCGAGGTCAACGAGGCACTCGAGGCCGATGGCGTCGACGTCGTCGAAACCGACCTCGGTGAGTGGGTCCTGCAGGTCGCGGACGAAGCGCCCTCTCATATCGTCGCGCCGGCGATCCACAAATCCAAAGACGAGATCGCCCGACTGTTCAACGAGCAGTTCGACCCCGAGGAGCCACTCGAGACCGCCGAGGAGCTAACGATGTTCGCTCGCGACCGGCTCGGCGAGTTGATCGCCGACGCCGATATGGGAATGACCGGTGCGAACTTCATTACGGCCGACTCGGGCTCGCTCATGCTCGTGACGAGCGAGGGCAACGCCCGAAAGTCGGCCGTCGTCCCCGATACGCACGTCGCGGTCGCGGGCGTCGAGAAGATCGTGCCGTCGGTCGAAGACCTCGCGCCCTTCATCGAACTGATCGGCCGCTCGGGAACGGGCCAGGACATTACCTCCTACATTTCGTTGCTGACGCCGCCGGTCGACTCGCCGGTCGTCGATCCCGACGAGCCGGACATCGCCTTCGCCGACCGCGACGACGACCGCGACTTCCACCTCGTCCTGATCGACAACGGCCGCATGGCGATGCGCGAGGACGACCAGCTCAAGGAGACGCTGTACTGCATCCGCTGTTCGGCGTGTGCAAATACCTGTGGAAACTTCCAGTCCGTCGGCGGCCACGCCTTCGGCGGCGAGACCTACACGGGCGGCATCGCGACTGGCTGGGAGGCCGGCGTCCACGGTCAGGAGAGCGCCGCCGAGTTCAACGACCTCTGTACGGGCTGTTCGCGCTGTGTCGAGGCCTGTCCGGTCGAGATCGATATCCCGTGGATCAACACTGTCGTCAGGGACCGCATCAACCGCGAGGGCGACGACGGCCGCTTCGAGTTCGTCTACGACGAACTGGTTCCCGACGAAGAAGAGACGGGAACCATCGACCTCCAGAAACGGCTCTTTGGCAACTACGAGACGCTGGCGAAACTGGGCTCGGCGACCGCGCCGCTGTCGAACTGGACCGCCGGCCTCGAGCCCGTCAGAGCCCTCCTCGAGCGAACCGCCGGCATCGACCGTCGCCGCGCGCTGCCCGCCTTCGAACGCGAGACGCTCGTCGACTGGTTCGAGGCGCGCGGCCCGCGCGTGTCCGCCGCCGATGCCGAGCGTGAAGCCGTCCTCTATCCCGACACCTACACGAACTACGTCGACGTCGACCGCGGGAAGGCGGCCATTCGCGTCCTCGAGGCCATGGACGTCCACGTCCGGATTCCGACGGTCGGCGAAAGCGGCCGCGCACCGCTCTCACAGGGGATGATCGCGACCGCCGACGAGAAGGCCAGCCGCGTCTACGCCGCGCTGGCCGAACATCTCGATGCCGGCCGCGACGTCGTCGTCATCGAACCCTCCGATCTGGCGATGTTCCACCGCGAGTACGAGAAGTTCCTTCCCGAGGCCTCGTTCGAGCGACTCCGAGACGGGAGCTACGAGGTCCTCGAGTACGTCTACGGCTGCCTCGAGAACGGAGCCAACGGGGCCCGACTACGAACCGGCGACAACGGGCCGGCAATCGCCTACCACTCCCACTGCCAGCAGCGGACGCTGGGCGTCGACCGCTACACGCGGGTCGTCTTCGAGACTCTCGACTACGACGTTCTCGAGAGCGACGTCGAGTGCTGTGGGATGGCCGGCTCATTCGGATATAAACAGGAGTACTACGAACTGAGCATGGACGTCGGCGATCGACTCGCCGACCAGTTCACCGCACCCGAGGCCAAGAACCGACTGGTCGTCGCCAGCGGCACCTCGTGTGAGGACCAACTCGAGGACTTACTCGAGCGCGATGCGGCCCATCCGGTCGAGGTGCTCGATCCGCGCTCGCGGCTTCACTGACCGCACCGGTCCGCCTCTCGAAGGCTGCGTTATACAGACTGCCATCTATCAGTCTCGCTACACCCGCAGACGGGCCGCGATCGCGCCGGGCAATCGGTACCGCAGACGACTCGTTGAGAGTGGCGGCCAGGGTTCGTGGTGAGGGAAGTCCAACGTTCCAGTAGAACGGCTGAGCTGTGGAAGTCGTATATATGTACACTCGAACAGCAGTTCCAATTCCAGTTCGCACGAACCTACCGCCGGAATGTGGATGCTCAGGGACTGGAATGGTGGCGTCTAAACAAGCCCCAGGGTGCGTATACAGCACCGACTATGCATTCCAGATCGACACTACCGAATCGCTAAAGAGGGGTGAAATGAATCCGAACTGGGATCGCTCCCAGGGATTTTTTCGGCTGCTGACGATTCTTTTCGATATCGGGTAATTCACTTATCCCGATCACTCCACGACAAATTCAGTCTCGAGTGAGACCTCGTTCGTGATGTTGTCGACCAGCGGTGAGGTGGCCTCGACGCGCGCTCTCAATTCCTCGAGTTCCTCCTCGGAGGCGTCTGCATCGACATATGTGCTGCAGGTTAGGGCGTCGTATCCGGGTCGAACATCTTCGGAGATGCCAAGGAAGCCCCGGAGATCGACGTCACCCTCCAGTTCGAACCGGAGGTCGTGGATTTCAATGTCCATCGCCGCGGCGTTGGCCGCGTAGCCGACGCTTAGACAGGATCCAAGAGCCGCGAGCAGAAGTTCGACGGCGTTCGGTGCGGTACGCTCGCCGAGGATCTGCTCGGGTTCGTCGCCCTCGATGTGGAACTCTTGTGTTCGGATCTGCTCACCCGCTTGATCGAACTCGTCTATCGTGGTAGTGGACTTTAGCGCGTCCGTCCACTTGGTCTCCGCCTGAAAGCGGAACTCCCCCACGTCTGGATCTTCGGAAATTGCCTCTATCGCTTCAGTGAGTTGTTCTACGTCGACCCCGTTTTTCGCAGTCTTCGTTGCCATAGTGTGAGCCTCTATTCGTTAGACGATTTGGAGATGCTCCTCTCGGAGTTCATCGTCTGCGACCTCCTGCCCGTGAACCTCTTTCATGTGTTTCTTAGCCAATTCAACTGCCTCTTCTTCGTTTTCCGATTGAATAATGAACCGGCACGTGTCCGATACTGATTCACAATCGAGTTTGTGTGCGTCTGCCATGGGTTTTCCCTCCCGTTCTCCCGTCTGAAGAACGGATTTGTTCCTTGATACCACTACACGTGATACCAGGCCGGTACAACTACCACAGCGAGGGTAAGAAAGCTACTTTATGAAAATTTTGCAGCGACTGACTTCTACGCAACCGGTGCAAACGGGAGGAGTTCCGTGAAAGTCGTCTTTTCACTTACTTCAGTCGCCAGCACGTGGCGATGAAAAGCTTCTCCGTACTGAGACCGGCATATTTCGGACAGATCAATAGCCGGCCCGGTAACTGCTTGCCCTAGACTGAGCGATCACTGCCTTCGCAAATCGGGCCCTGATCTCGTGCGACATTCGCGTGTGCAGCTACCGAACCACCAGAAACGGTTCTGCATAACGAACTCGTGCTACGATCTACTGTTTAGTCGAACGCAGCCGCCACGAGCAGCGGGAAGACCAGCGTCGCTTCGGCTTCGATCTGGGTGTAGTTCTTTTCGGCCTCCTTGATCTTGCCCCACGAGACGGCCTCGTTCGGCGGGGCACCCGACAGCGAGCCGTCGCCCTCCATCCCCGTCGAGATGTAGACGACGTAGTCCGCGCCGCCACGGAACAGGTTCGTCATGATCGCGTGATGTTTCGGGACGCCGCCGCCGACAGCGATGAGGCCGGTCGTATCGGAGAGCAGGCCGTCTTCGATCAGCGAGTCGTAGTCGTCTAAGATCTCGATGCCGACCTCCGAGTCGTACCCCTGTCGGTAGTAGTAGAGGAAGTTCCCGACTTCGGCGTCGGTCAGCGCCGGACAGTACACCGGCACGTCGTTGTCCGCGGCCTGTTTGAGGACCGAATCCTCGTCGTCGAGCGTTTCGCCGAGTTCGCTGGCGAACGCCGTCGGCGTCCGGATCTTCTCTTCCGCGAAGAAGTCATCGAAGAAGTCGTACAGGTACTCCTCGAGCCAGACGTACCGGTCGGAGGGGACGAAAATGTTTCCGAGTCGGTTGATGCCGCGTTCGCGAAGCGCGGACTCGTCCGCGTCCCACTCGCCCATCTTGAACGGTTTTTCGGTCTTGATGACGTCCTCGGTCAGCGAGCCGGAGGTCGTGATCAACACGTCGACGTACCCCTTCCGGATGAGGGCGGCGACGACCTCGCGCAGCCCCGAGGAGATGATGTTCGACGTACACGTCAGATAGATCGTCGCGTCTTCGTCTTGCATCCGCTCGGCGATGTCGATCGCCTCCGCGAGCTGTGTGGCCTGAAAGCCGGTCGTTGCATACGAGTCGAGTAACTCACCGAAATCGAACTCGCCGCGGAAATCGTAGCCACGAACGTCATCCGTCGACAGCGCCTCGTCGCTGCCCGGGACGACGTGCTCGTGGGATTCGTCGTCGGTCATATCCCTAGCTACCCGAGCAGGGGTTTGAATTGCTCGGGATCGATCGTGGCGTGTGGGAAGCTACCGCTTGCCGAGAAATCGACCACCGCAACCGCACCTCGAGTCGCCTATCGGGCGTCCTCGAGGTCCTCGAGGACGTCAGGGTTCTCGATACTGCTCATATCACCGAGATCTTCGCCGGTGTAGGTCGCCTCGATGGCGCGGCGGATGATCTTGCCCGACTGGGTCTTGGGGAATTCGTCGACGAACAGCACCTCGCGTGGCCGGAACGGCTTTCCGAGTTCCTCGCCGACCTGTGCGCGCAGTTCGCTCCGGAGGTCGTCCGTTTCCTCGACGCCGTCCTCGAGGACGACGTAGGTGACGACGGCGGTGCCGGTGGTGTCGTCGGGAGCGCCGATCGCGGCGGCCTGGTTGACCGACTCGTGGTCGATGAGTGCGCCTTCGACCTCCGCCGGACCGACTTTTCGGCCCGCCACGTTCAAGGCGTCGTCGGCCCGACCGTGGAGGAACCAGAAGCCGTCCTCGTCTTTCTGGGCCCAGTCGCCGTGGTTCCACAGATCCTCGAACCGCGACCAGTACTCATCGAGATAGCGTTCGTCGCCCGACCACAGCGACTTGGTCATCGAGGGACAGGAGTCACGTGCGACGAGGTAGCCGCGCTCGTGGTCCTTTCTGACCGACTCACCCGACGCGTCGACGATGTCGATATCCATCCCGAGACCGGGGCCGCCGAGCGTACATGGTTTCAGCGGCTCGGTCGGCATCGGCATCAGGAAACAGCCACAGATCTCGGTGCCGCCGGAGATGTTGATGATCGGGGCCTCGCCGTTTCCGACGTTCTCGTAGAACCACTGCCACGATTCGGGGTCCCACGGCTCGCCCGTCGAGCCGAGCAGCCGAAGTGAGGAGAGGTCATGGCCGTCGAGCCAGTCGTCACCGTGTTTTCGCAGCGCCCGGATCGCGGTTGGCGAGATACCAAACTGGGTGAGCTTGTGGCGGTCGATGATCTCCCAGAATCGATCCGGCTCGGGATGGTCGGGTGCGCCCTCGTACATGAAGACGGTGCCGCCGAAGCTGTGGGTGCCGATGAGCGTCCACGGCCCCATCATCCAGCCGATGTCGGAGACCCAAAAGAACCGATCCGATGGCTTGAGATCGAAGCCGAAATGCAGCTCTTTAGCACACTGCATCTGCACGCCCGCGTGGGTGTGGACGATCCCCTTCGGTTTGCCCGTGGTCCCCGACGAGTACAGCAGCATCGACTCCTGACTCGAGTCGAGCGATTTGCTCTCGTAGTCGTCGTCTTGTGTCTCGACGGCGTCGGCCCACCACTCGTCGCGGTCGTCGTCCCACGGCACGTCGTGCTCCGAGCCAGCGTCGCTCGCCCCGAGCCTGTCGAAAACGATCGTCTCCTCGACGTAGCCGGCTTCCTCGATCGCCTCGTCAGCAGCGCCCTTGAGATAGACCGGACTGCCGCGGCGATAAAAGCCGTCGCCGGTAAAGAGCACCGAACACTCCGAATCCGAGATCCGGGTCGCGGCCGCGTCGACGCCGAAGCCCGAGAAGATGGGCACGGCGATCGCGCCGACTTTGAAACAGCCGTAGAGAATCGAGACGACCTCGGGCACCATCGGCATGTAGAGGCCGACCGTATCGCCCGTCTCGATGCCGCGTTCCTCGAGCGCGTTTGCGACCTGATTCGACTGGCGATGGAGTTCGTGGTAGGTTATCTCTCGGATCTCGCCGTTCTCGCCCTCCCAGATCGTCGCCACTTTGTTTCGCCGCTCGTTGTCGAGGGCGGCGTGACGGTCTACGGTGTTGTGGGAAATGTTGAGTTCACCGCCTGGATACCAGTCGGTGAACTGCGGCCCCTCGCTGTCGTCTCGCACCGTGTCGTACTCCTCATAGAACTCGATGCCGAGGTAGTCGACGAGTTCGTCCCAGAACCAGTCGACGCCCGATTCCTCGACTCCCTCGAGGTCGGTCGTCGTGCGTTCAATGAGTTCGTCATAATCGTCGATCCCATACGTCTCCATGAACGCGGCGACGTTGGTCGAGTCGACGAACGTCTCGCTGGGTTCGTGAACGATCTTGTCGACGTCCTCGAGACTCGGATCGGTTGTGTTTTCAGCCATTGTCACTCGTAGGTTAGCGTCATGCCCCCATCAAACAACAGGTCGCCGCCATCGAGGTGTCGGCCGAGATCCGAAAAGCCGAACAGGAAGAGATTGGCGACATCGATGGGTTCCATCATCTCCGTGACGCGGGATTGGCCCAGCATGACGTCTTCGATCACCTCGTCGACGGCGATGCCGCGTTGTTCGGCAGTGTCTTTGAGCTGGTTCATCACCAGCGGCGTCTTCACGTAGCCGGTGCTGACCGAGTACGCACGGGTCTCGCCGTCGCCTTCGGCCGCGATCGACTGGGTAAGCCCGCGCAGCCCGAACTTCGAGACGTTGTAGCCAACCTTGTCGCTGGTGACGTAGTGGCCGTGGACCGAGCCCATGTTCCCCACACAGCCCTCTCCATCCGCCGTCTCGCGAAAGTGTGGAATGCACAGCTTCGAGAGATACAGCGGCGCGCGGAGCATGACCTGGTGCATGCGATCGTAGGTTTCCATGGGAAAGTCCTCGATCGAGTCGATGTGTTGCATCCCGGCGATGTTCGCGAGATACTTGAGATCACCAAGCTGCGCTGCCTCCTCGACGATTCGCTCGAGGTCGTCGTCGCTGGTCAGATCGCCGACGATCGACTCGATGTCGCCCTCGAGACCGAGTTCGTCGCCGCGGTCGATCGTTCCCTCGAGGCCGTCGGCGTCGATATCCGTCGCGGCGACGGTGAGGCCGTTTCCGGCGGCGGCGAGCGCGGTCGCACGGCCGATGCCGGAGCCGGCCCCCGTCACGAGACAGACGTTGCGGTCGGTAAACGAGTCGTCGTCGATCGACTGAATATCGTCATGAGTCACTGTCGGTGGTTCGACTGCTGTTTCGGACATCTGTTGTACTGACTGTACGTTCTCCCGAGACACGCTAAAACACAGCCGTTAACATATCAAACGGCGTCTGGTCTTCGTGTGTCCCCAGTGGCTACTGGTCGCGTTACCAACTACTTCCGGCCGATACCACGACAATTAGTAACAAGTATTAATACCTTGTATGAGTCCTGATCCCTAGTATGATCGACCTCGACATCGATATGCGGCAGTACGACTGTCCGTTTATCGATACGACCGACGACGTCGATATCGCCTTCTCGGCCGTCCAGTGGCAACTTGATACCGACGATGCACAACTCGAGACGCGGCTGATCGCGAGAGGAGAGTCGACGAGTTCGCTCGAGGCCGGCCTGCACGAGCTTCGCGAGCACCCGAATATGCGAGAGTGTTACATTCTCTCGAAACGCGACAACGTCGCCGAGATCGGCACGACGATCGAGGAGACGAACGCGATGCGGACGATCCAGCAAAACGGTGGCTACATCACCGGCCCCTTCCAGATCGAGGACGGGCAGGAACGCTGGCACGTCGGTTTCGACGACGACCGCGACGAGGATCACGCGCTCGCCGAACTCGAGCGACACAACGAGTTCACCGTCGAGGATCGCGACCAGGTCGGCCCGACGGCACTGTTCGACCTCCTCGAAAACTCCGACAGCGCGCTTCGGATGCTCGAGGGCTGTCGATCGCTCACCGAGACCGAACGCGAGACGTTCGAGGTCGCCTCCCGAAACGGCTACTACGAGACGCCACGCGAGACGACGCTCGACGAATTATCGGACCACTTCGACGTCTCGAAGACGGCCGTCTCGATGAACCTGCGCCGGGGCGAGCGAAAGGTCCTGAAAGCTGCTCTCTCGGCGCTCGAGAACATGGACGGAACGCGATAGTTCCGAGACGACGGTTCGCAGTCGTTTCCGGTTCCGTCACCCGAAACCGTTCTTTAGGGATAGGTAACTCGGGACAGCAGACCGTATCAGGCCTCGAGAATCTCCTCCTCGTCGTCCGCCGGAACCACGAGCGAGCCGTCCAGAACGGTTACGCCGCGACCGCCGACCCGGACATCGCCATCGACGCGAACGCGAACCAGTCCCGGGCGGTCGACGTAGTGACCCTGCTCGAGGCGGAGTTCGTCGGGGAAGTCGTCGTCGAACGCGCCGAAGTGATCGAGGTACGCGCCGACGGCACCGCTTGCGGTCCCCGTGACTGGATCTTCCGGCACGCCAGCCCCCGGCGCGAACATCCGCCCGTGCAGCGTCGACTCGCGTGCGAGTGCATCGAACGTGAAGAGATAGACACCAGTCACGTCAAGCGCGTCGGTCAGCGCTTCGACGGCCGTCATGTCCGGCTCGGCGCTCCCGACGTCGGAGAGGTACGTAATGGGGACGACCAGAAACGGCAGGCCGGTCGAGGACACTGCGAGCGGAATGTCGTCGCTTGCGCCCTCGAGGGCGGCCTGTTCGACACCGAGCGCATCGGCAACGCGGTCGTAGCCGATGTCGACCTCGCGCACCTGCGGTCGATCCTGTGTCATCCAGACCGTGCCGTCGTCCTCGAGTTCGATCTCGAGGTCGCCGACGTTCGTCTCGAGGGTGGTCGTGCCGGGATCGAGACCCTCGTCGTAGAGATAGGCAAAGGAGCCGATGGTCGCGTGCCCGCAGAGATCGACCTCCTGGGTCGGCGTGAAGTAGCGAATCCGCCGGTCGGCGCGCTCGCTCGAGCGCAGGAACGCCGTCTCGCTGACGGCAATTTCGGCGGCGATCGATTGCATCTGTGCGTCCGAGAGCCCGTCTGCATCCGGGACGACACCAGCCGGGTTACCGGTCAGCGGTTCGTCTGTGAAAGCGTCGACCTGCAAGACTCGAGTCGTGTTCATATGCCATCGGTCGGCCGAGTGACGTATCAATCCTCGGTCGTCAGCTGTCGACCGTCGAGCGACTCAGTCGTCGCCAACTTCTTCGACTGATCGATCGGTCCACTCCTCGTCCGACGGCAGCGTCGCCGACTCGTGGGTTCCCACAGGGGGACGGTTCACCTCAGCGGCTGGCGACGACTCGAGGTCAATCCCGGACTCGAGGCGGTCCATCTCGCCGCCCGCACGGTCGCGAGCGTCCTGATCGATCCGCATCGAGCAGAACTCGACGCCGCACATCGAGCAGAAACGGGCGTCTTTGTAGTTGTCTTCGGGCAGCGTCTGGTCGTGATACTCGCGGGCCCGGTCGGGATCGAGCGCGAGGCGGAACTGCTCGCGCCAGTCGAACGCGTAGCGGGCTTCCGAGAGGGCGTCGTCCCAGTCTCGAGCGCTGGGGCGACCGTTACCGACGTCGCCCGCGTGGGCGGCGATCCGGTAGGCAGCGAGCCCGTCGCGGACGTCATTCTCGTCGGGGAGGCCGAGGTGTTCTTTGGGGGTAACGTAACACAACATCGCCGCGCCGGCCTGCGCTGCCATCGCAGCCCCGATGGCGCTCGTGATGTGGTCGTAGCTGGGTGCAACGTCGGTCACCAGTGGACCGAGCACATAAAATGGCGCGCCGTCACAGACTGCCTGCTGGCGCTCGACGTTCTCGGCGACTTTATCCATCGGGACGTGGCCCGGCCCTTCGACCATCACCTGCACGCCGTGGTCCCAGGCGCGCCGGGTCAACTCGCCGAGCGTGTCGAGTTCGGCGTACTGGGCCTCGTCGCAGGCGTCGGCAAGACAGCCCGGCCGCAGGCTGTCGCCGAGGCTGAACGTGACGTCGTGAGCGGCGAAAATCTCACAGATCTCGTCGTAGACCTGAAACAGCGGATTCTGCTCGCCGTGGGCTTCCATCCACGTCGCCATAATCGAACCGCCACGGGAGACGATCCCCGTCTTTCGCCCGTCAGTCAGCGGCAGGTGTTCCGCCAGAATCCCCGCGTGGATCGTCATGTAGTCGACCCCCTGCTCGGCCTGTTTATCGATGATCTCGAGCAAGAGCGCTGTCGTGATGGCCTCGGGACTCCCCGCCTGCTTGACGGCCTCGTACAGCGGCACAGTTCCGATCGGCACCGGCGAGTGCTCGATGTGGGTCTCGCGAATCTTGTCCAAGTCGCTTCCAGTGCCGAGATCCATCACCGTATCCGCGCCGTAGTGGACCGCCGTGTGGAGTTTCTCGAGTTCCCCCTCGAGGTCACTGGTTGTCTCGCTGTTGCCGATGTTTGCGTTGACTTTCGTCGCGAACTCGCGGCCGATGATCATCGGATCGAGCGCGTCGTGAGTGGTGTTTGCCGGAATGACGGCCTGTCCCTCGGCGACCTGCTCTCTGACGAATTCCGGCTCACGGTTCTCGCGGACGGCGACTCGGTTCATCGCGTCGGTGATCGTTCCCTCGCGGGCGGCTTCGAGCTGGGTTTGCACCATTGATAACTAAGTTGTATTACTTAGTTATATATCGTTTGTGCTACTCGTCTCGAGGAGCGGTGCGATCGCCTCGAGACACGGTGGTCGGTCTCCGGGATTGGTTTCAGCCCACTTATGGGGGTCGCGCGCGCTTGCTCGAGTAGATAGCATCATGTCCGACCTACCGGACGACTTCGACTGTACGATCACCAACTGGGAGTATATTTACGGGCTGTGTCGTGACGTGAGCGATGAGGTTCGCGACGACGCGTTCGAACCCGACGTCGTCGTCGCACTCGCCCGCGGCGGCTGGTTTGCGGGTCGCTGTCTCTGTGATTTCCTCGGCCTGGACGATCTGACGAGCCTGAAGATGGAACACTACGTCGGAGCCGCCGAGAAAAGCGACGAACCGACCGTTCGCTACCCCATGCCCGAGGGCAGCGTCGCGGGTAAAGACGTGCTCATCATCGACGACATCGCCGACACCGGCGGCTCGATCGAACGTGCCTACGAGTACGTCACCGACCGCAACGCCGGCGAGGTTCGAACCGCGACCCTCCAGTTGCTCGGCACCAGCGAGTACGAACCCGACTACGTCGGCGAGCACCTCGAGGAATGGACCTGGGTCGTCTACCCGTGGAACTTCATCGAGGACATGATCGATCTGATCTCGAGCGTGATGGCCCAGGCCGACCAGGCGTCGTTCACCCAGGAAGATATTCGCCACTATCTCACCGCGTTCCACGGCGTCGACCGCATCGAGATGGAGATCGCCCAGCCCGACCGGATTCCCGAAGTGCTCTCCGAGATGGAACGGCGTGACGTGCTCGAGTCGGCCGGACCGGGCGAGTGGAAACTGGCTGCCGACTGATTTTTCCGGCTTTCGAACCGTCGTCACTCAGCGACGGATTCTGCCTCGGTCGGCTCCGTTCGGTCTGGCTCCGAGTCGTCGTCGACCAGCGACTCTTTCCATGTCCCACGGGTAAACCACGCGACAGCGGCGAGTGCGCCGACGACGTCACCCACGACGACGCCCGTCCAGATGCCCGTTGTTCCCCAGTCGGCGACGAAGATCAGGTAGTAAGTGACCGGGACCCGGACGATCCAC
This sequence comes from Natronorubrum thiooxidans, assembly GCF_900156475.1. GTDB lineage: Archaea > Halobacteriota > Halobacteria > Halobacteriales > Natrialbaceae > Natronorubrum > Natronorubrum thiooxidans. Next base: position 121,538 of record NZ_FTNR01000009.1, on the reverse strand, counting down.
AGCCCCAGCACAGAGAACACGAGCGCCGTCTTCGTGTTGCCGGCTCCCCGAAACGCCCCGAGCATGACCTGCATGATGCCCATGAAGACGAACGCGACGGCGGCGAACTGGAGGTACGTGACGCCGTAGGCGAGCGTCTCGGCTCGCCCGGCCGTCTCGGCCGTGAGAAACACCGCGACGAACGGCTCCGGGAAGAGAAACGCAAGCGCGCCGGCGGCGGCCATGATCCCGCCGATCACGCCCGAGGCGAGCCACGTCGCCTTTGCCGCCCGGTCGGCCCGTCCAGCGCCTAAGTTCTGCCCGACGATCGAGTCCGTCGCCTGTCCCATCCCCATCGCGGGCAGGAAGGCGAGTGAGATCAGTCGGTTGCCCAGCCCGTAGGCCGCGACGACCGCCGGCGGGAAGGTGACGACGATCGCCGTCATCGCGACCAGTGCCAGCGCCGTCATCGACTGCTCGAGCGCCGTCGGGACGCCGAGTCGGGTAATCTCGCTCACGTACTCGAGACGTGGGCGAAGGTGGCCCAGTTCAATAGTGGGGCCGGTTGCTGTGTAGTACAGCAAGTAGAAGCCGATCACCGTGGCGAGGCCCCGGGAGACGACAGTCGCAACGGCAGCACCTTCGATCTCGAGGCGAGGCAGTGGTCCGACGCCGAAGATGAGCAGTGGATCGAGCACGAGGTTGACGACGACGCTGATGACCATCACCCGCATCGGCGCGCGGGTGTTGCCGTAGCCCCGCATGAGCGCAGCGAAGACGAAAAAGCCGAACACGAAGGGAACCCCGAGGAAGAAAATGCGCAGGTAGTCCGCAGCTAGCGGGAGGATCGCCGTTTGCGTGTCGCTATCGGCGGGGAGCGCAGCGAGCATCGGATCCGTCGCAAAATACCCAACGACGCCGAGCGCAACCGCGATCAGCGAGAGAAACGAGATCGTCTGTCCGGCAATCAGGCCGCCCTCGCCGCTTTCAGCACCTGTATGTTGGGCGAGTAGAATCGAGCCGGCTGTCGTGAAGCCAGCACCGACGGCGACCACCAGAAAGAGCAGCGGAAAGGCGAGACTCACCGCACCGACGGCGTCGGGCGAGAGCGCCCCGAGCCAGAACGTGTCGCCGACGTTGTAGGCGACCTGCAACAACTGGATGACCACGAGCGGCCAGGCCAGTTTGAACATCGGCCGGACGAGACTCCCCTCCGTGAGGCTACTCTCGTCCAGGGATGGACCGGAGGACATACCCTACCACTGTGGCCCATCGTACTTTATCGCTCGTGAGATGTGACATCTGTGATCACGCTCTCGTGGCGGACCTGACCGTCGTTCTGTCGGAGCCGAGAGTCGACGCTGCAGAATTCAGTCGCCGCTCACGTCACTCGAGTCCGTCGCCACCGTCGCGTCTTGGACCCAGAGATCGCCGAACAGTTCGTCCTGCTCGAGACGGACCCGACCACGGTGGGACAGAAAGAGTAACGCCAGATACGTCATCACGCGCGAGCCGCCAACCCCCTCGATTTCGGCGTACAGCACCTCCTCGCGGCCCTGCTCGTACTGGCTCTCGAGTTCGCCTTCGACGTCGGCGATGACCGTTTCGATGTCCTCCTCGTGGGTCGTGTGCGTGACGTCGTCGCTGGTCGGTTCGTCGTCGACCCGGAAGTCGTCGCCCGAGTGGTAGTTCAGCTCCTGTACGCCGCGGTCGTACCCACGCGGCGAGTCGCTCGTGTCGTAGCTTCGGGACTCTTTCCATCGCGTGTCGCGTTCGGCGCTGCGCAGCTCTCTGACCAACTCATCGAGCGTCTCCGGCTTCCCGCGGGCGTGTTTGCGCTCGAGGCGGCGTTCCATCTCCGCCTCGAGGCTCTCGACGGGGTCGAACCCGGGTGCTGGCCTGCCGTCTTCGTCGCCACCGCCGATCGGCTCCTCGTCCGCGAAGGGGGCCTCCCACGGGGGCAGTTCCTCCTCCTCGGGCTCATCCGGCGCGAACAGCTCGTCGCTTTTCATCCGCAGAAGCACGCTCGCGTAAAATAGCGCCCGGCCCGAGGTCCGCAGGTCGGCGTCGTCGAGCGCCTCGAGGAACTTGTCCGTCACCGCGACGATGTCGATGTCCCACGGATCGATCTCGCCGTCTTTGGCGAGTTGGACCAGCAGTTCGACGGGCTCGACGTCCTCGTCATCGCCGTCGGACGCCGTGTCAAGCTCGTCGTCTTCGGAAAACTCGAGGATCGTCTCCTCAGACGGAGCGTGTTGGGAATCGGGACTCGAGGTCGTTTCCGTGGCTGTATCCGACCCTGACTGCGAATCGCCCGGTCGCTCGCGTGCTTCGTGGCCAGCGATGTGCAGCGGGATGTCGTCGCCATCCTCAGTCACTTGCCGGCACCTCCTCACCCTCGTCCTCGCCCTCGCCGCTCAGATCGATCCCAGTCACCGCACTTACGTTGTCCTGTTGCATCGTCACCCCGATCGCCCGTTCGGAGCGGTCGAGCATCGCAGAGCGATGGGAGACGACGACGAACTGCGCCTTGTTCGAGAGTTCGTCGACCATCTGGCCGATCCGTTCTGCGTTGACGGCATCGAGGAAGGCGTCGACCTCGTCTAACGCGTAGAACGGGGCCGGGTTGTGGCGCTGGATCGCGAAGATGAACGCCAGCGCCGTCAGCGACTTCTCGCCGCCGGACATCGCGTCCAGTCGCTGAATCGGCTTGTCGCCGGGCTGGGCTTTCATCGTCAGCCCGCCGTCGAACGGATCGGCCTCGTTCTCCAGATGGAGGGTCCCGGTCCCCTCCGAGAGCTTCTCGAAGATCTCCGTGAACTGCTCGGCAATCTCGTCGTAGGAGTCCATGAACGTCTGTTTCTTCAGCGTCTCGTACTGTTCGATCCGGTCGCGGATGCCCTCGGCTTCCTCGACCAGCGTCGCCTTCGCGTCCTCGAGGTCCTCGAGATCGGCTCGCACGTCGTCGTACTCGTCGATCGCGAGCATGTTCACCGGCTCCATTGCCTCCATATCCGCCTGCAACACCTCGATCATCTCGAGGACTGTCTCGTGGTCCGGCACGTCTTCGGGATCGTAGTCGCCGACGTCTGCCTCGAGGCTCTCGATTTCCCACTCGAGGTCGCTCAGCCGGCTGCGTGCATTCTCGAGTTTGCTCTCGACGGCGTTGACTCGGTCCTGTTGCTGGTCACGTTTCGTTCGGGCCGTCGAGAGCTCCTCTTTGAGATCGCTGCGCTCGGCTTTGAGCTCGGTGAGTTCGTCCTCGAGTTCCGCGACGGCCTCGCGTTTTGCCTCGAGAGCCTCACGTTTGTCAGCGATTGCGTCCTCGCACTCGTCGATCCGGGCTTCCTGTTCGGCTTTCCGGTTCTGGGCCGTCTCGATGTCGTCGTGGAGGTCCGCGATCGCGTCCTCGGCGTACTCCTTCTCTAAGCTCAGTTCGTTGAGTGTGCTGTCGAGATCCGCGATGCGGTCGTCGCGCTCGTCAATTTCGGCCTCGAGGGTCTCGATCTCGGCGGTCAGTTCGGGAATCTTCGAGTCGGCGAGTTCGGTCTCGAGGTCGTCGATCTCGGCTTCGATCTCCGCGACCTCGGCCGTCTTTGTCTCGATCTCGCCGGAGAGTTCGGTCATCCGCTCGTCGACGGACTCCCGTTCGGCCTCGAGGGCTTCGAGGTCGTTCTGGAGCGTGTCGATCTCGGCTTCGATCGACTCGCGTTTGTCCGCGAGGCTCTCGAGTTCGGTTTCGATCGAGCGCACCTCGTCGGCGGCATCTGTCTTGCGGTCGCGGGCATCGTCGAGGCGCTCCTCGACGCCTCGAAGCTCCTCGCGAAGCGAGTCGCGCTGGTCCTGGAGGTCGGTGATCTGTGTGGCGACGCGCTCGAGTTGGCCCTCGCCACCCCCGGTAAAGGAGTAGCGTGAGCCGCCGCCGGAGCCGCCGGTCATCGCGCCGCTTTTCTCGACGAGATCGCCGTCGAGCGTGACCATTCGGTAGTCGCCCATGTACGAGCGGGCGGTCTCTAAGTCTTCGACGACCAGCGTGTCGCCGAGGACGTACGAGAAGACGTCGGCGTACTGCCCGTCGAAATCGACGAGATTGTACGCAAAGTCGACCACGCCGGGATCGCTCGGCGCGTTTGGCAGCCGGCGCTTGTGCATGTCCGTCATCGGCAGGAACGTCGCCCGCCCCGCGTTGCGCGATTTGAGGTGGTCGATACACTGCTGACCGATGACGTCGTCGTCGACGACCACGTTCGCGAGTCGCCCGCCTGCAGCAGTCTCGCAGGCGACGGCGTACTCGCCGGGGACGGTCCCTAACTGCGCGACCGCGCCGTGGACGCCGTTGATCCCCGCGTTGAGGATCGTCGTCACCGCGCGGCCGAACGAGGAGTCGCCGCTTTTGCCCGCGTTGGCCTCGAGTTCGGCGTACTCCTGTTGTTTCGCCTGAATCTCGTCATCGACGTCGTCGACGTTCGACTGGAGCCGGCGTTTCTCGTCTTTGAGATCGTCGACGACACCTGCGATGTTCTCGCGGTTCTTTTCGGCCTTCTCGAGTTCTCGCTCGAGGTCGGCGTGTTTGCTCTCGAGTTCGGGAATCTCCTCGCGGCGTTGTTCGATCGTCGTCTCTTTCTCGCTGATCGCGTTCGACCGCCGCCGCGCCTCGTCTAACAGGCGGTCCTGTTCGCGCTGGAGGTCGTTTTTCTCGGTCTTGACCGCTTCCAGATCGTCTTTTCGCTCGGCGAGATCGGCTTTTAGTTCGTCGAACTCGGTGTCGACGGCGTCGATCTCGGCCTCGAGGGCGTCGCGTTCGGCCTCGCGGTCCTGAATCTCGCTTTTGACCTGTGCCTTCTCGAGTTTGTGGTCGCGGAGTTCGTCGTCGAGGTCTTCAATCTGCTCCTGTTTGCGGTCGATCTTGACGAACGCTTCGCGGCGCTTCGATTCGGCGGCTTCGATCGCGTCCTCGCTGGTCTCGATCTTGTCCTCGAGCCGGGAGATATTACCTTTGATCTCCTCGATCTCGCTTTTGATCTGAAGCTGTTCGTCCTCGCCTTTGCGTTCGATTTCGGCGTTCAGATCCTCGAGGTCTTCCTGCAGCCGAACGACCACACCCTGGCGCTCGTCGAGTTCGCGCTGGAGCCCCGTCAGTTCGTCTTCGAGATCGGTGACGCGATTCTCGGCGCTCGCGAGTTCGTCGCGCTTCTCCTCGAGTTCGCTGGCCTTCTTGTAACCCTCGTACTCCTCCTTTTCACGCCGCAGCCGTTGGTATCGAAGGGCTTGCTGGCGTTCGTCCTCGAGTTGGGTGAGTCGGTCGCGTTTCTCCTCGATACGGAGTTCGGCCTCGTCGATCCGCTCTTCGACGACCTCGAGTTCCTCGAAGGCATCTTCTTTTTTCGCGTCGAACTCCGCGACGCCGGCGATCTCGTCGATGATCTCCCGGCGAGCATGCGGCGTCATGTTGATGATCTCGGTGACGTCACCCTGCATGACGACGTTGTAGCCCTCGGGGGTGACACCGGCCTGTGCGAGCAGGTCCTGAATGTCCGAGAGGTTGACCGAGCGATCGTTGAGATAGTAGTAGGAGTAGTAGTTGTCCTCGGTTTCTTTGACCCGCCGGCGGATGCGAATCTCGTCGACGTCGCCGATGTCCTCGCTGCCGGCGGCGTTGACGACCTGTGACCGCTCGAGCGTGCTGTCAGCGTTGTCCAGAATGACCTCGACGGTCGCCTCGCGGGGGCCGGCAGAACGGTCGCCGTCTTCGTGCCCGGGGTTGTAGATGAGGTCGGTCAGTTTTTCGGCCCGAATGCCGCGGGTTCGAGCCAGTCCGAGCGCAAAGAGGACGGCGTCGATGATGTTCGATTTACCGGAGCCGTTCGGCCCGGTGACGACCGTGAAATCCTCGTAGAACGGAATCTTCGTCTTGCGGCCGAAGCTCTTGAAATCGTCCAGAACGAGTGCCTTGATATACATGCTTGAGCCAACTTCGTCACGGCAGGGAATCGCGGTCAGGTCGTCACGTCTCACTCGAGTGAGACGCGACGCCGCCGCGCAGTTATGCGACAATAATGTCGTCGCTACCTGAGTCTTCCGTTTCGTCGGTGGCCGTCTCGTCTTCGGCGTCCGCATCGGCGGCCGCTTCGGCGACCTCGTCGGGCGCTGCCTCCTGGGTGTTCTGGTCGTTCGCCGTCTCGTCCGTGCTGACGCGTCGTTCGGGAACGCGCGTCGGCGTCTCGGTGTCGAGTTCGGCCTCGAGAACGCGGATGCGCTCTTTCGATTCGATGAGTTCGTCCGTCAGCCCCTCGACCGTCGACTCGAGTTCTGCAACCGTCGCTTCGAGCTGCTCGACGCGATTGTTCGACATATCATCTAGCGGTCCGTCCGCCCACATAAACGTACGTCAGACACAGCTAACTGTTCTGGTATGTTCAGTTATCGTCTTCGCGCCACTTGTGTTCACATTCGGTGCAGATGAAAAAGCGCGTCTCGGATTCGTCGGCCGAGCGGATCTGTTGCATATACCAGTGGGCACGATCGTTGCCACACTCGGGGCAGTGGGCATCCGTCTCCGGTAGCGACGTTTCCCCGGACGACTCGATGACCTCGCTCGCTTCCTGGTCGTCCGTCACGGTATACTCGGACGTGTCACCTTTCGGTTTCGTATAGCCACAGCTCCCACACTCCCAGCGGCCGTCGTCGGCTTTCATCATCGAACCGCATTCGTCACAAAATTCCATCGTTGTCCGGGCTACATCGGCCGAGTGACTTAAGCGGCGCGTTTACTCTCCTTGTCGGGCCTGCCCTCTCAGAACGCCGGACGGTGTTCCGATTTTTATATACCCACCCGTGCTATCCCTCGAGCATGTTCGGAACGAGCGGTATTCGCGGCGAGGTTGGCGAGGAGGTCACGGCCGAACTGGCGCTGTCGATCGGTCGGGCGCTCGCTTCGGAGGGGTACGAACGCGTCGTCGTCGGCCGTGACGTCCGCGAGAGTGGCACGATGCTGGTCGACGCACTCTCTGCCGGCGTCCGCGAGTGTGGCGGGGACGTTGTCGAGGTCGGTATTGCGCCGACGCCGACTGTCGCCCGCGGCGTCGACTGGCTCGAGGCCGACGCAGGGGTTGTAATCACAGCTTCGCACAACCCGGCCAAAGACAACGGGATCAAACTCTGGTCGCCGAGCGGGCAGGCCTTTGACACCGAGCGCCGGGCGGCGATCACCGACCGCGTCGAGAACGAGCGCTACGACCTCGAGGACTGGACCGGCATCGGCGACCGCAGCCACCACGACGGCCTGCTCGAGCGCCACGTGGAGACGATCGTCGACACCGTCAGCGAGGTCGACGGCCTCGAGGTCGTTATCGACGTCGGCAACGGAGCCGGCAGTGTCACGGCGGATGCGCTGGTCGAACTGGGCTGTGAGGTACGGACGCTCAACGCCCAGCAAGACGGGCGCTTCCCGGGCCGGCCCAGCGAACCCAACGCGGAGACGTTGACGGATCTCCAGCAACTGGTCGGCGCGACGGACGCCGACCTCGGGATTGCCCACGACGGCGACGGCGATCGAATGGTGGCCGTCGACGAACGCGGCGAGTTCGTCCCGAAAGACCTCCTGCTCGCGCTGTTCGCCCGCGAGGCGGCGGGCGATGGCGAGCAGGTCGCTGCCCCGCTGAACACGAGCCTCGCCGTCGACGACGCGCTCGCAGCCGTCGGCGCGACCGTGACGCGGACGGCCGTCGGCGACGTCTACGTGGCCGAACGGGCGACCGAGCCCGAGGTCGTCTTCGGCGGCGAACCGAGTGGTGCCTGGATCTGGCCCGCGGAAACGCTCTGTCCCGACGCGCCGCTCGCAGCCGGCATCCTCACCGCGATGGTCGCTCGAGACGGCCCACTCGGGGCAGCGGTCGACGCCCTCGAGACGTATCCGATCCGGCGAACCGCGATCGAGGTCGAGAACAAGGCTGCCGCCATGGACCGCGTCGAGGCCGCGGTCCGCGAGCGCGACTTGGAGATCGATGCGCTCGATGGGATCCGGATCGAGTATGGCGACGGCTGGACACTCATCCGTCCCAGCGGGACCGAGGCGCTCGTCCGCGTCACCGCGGAAGCACGCGATCCCGAGCGGGCCGAGGCGCTGTTCGAGGACGCCCGTGGGCTCGTTGCGGACGCAGTCGACGCCGCGTAGACCGGCCTCGAGTGGCTGTCAACGATCTCCTACCGTTCGCCAGCTAGCGCCGAAAAGAGCCGCGCTTCGAACTCGTCTTTGCTGATCCCGTCTGAGGGACCGATCCCTGCCATGTGATCGACGGACACCTGCCCGCCGCCCATTCGGGCGTGGCCGCCCGCATCGGCCATCGGAATACCGCTTACGGCGTGGCGGAGCGTTTCTCCCATGTGGACCCGATCGTCCCGGGAGCGCCCCGAAAGGTGGATCGTACCGTCGTTCTCGCCGTAGACGACGACTGCCGTGATCCCCTCTAACTGCATGAGTTCGTCTGCGGCCTGGGGGATCGCGTCGACGTTCGAGAGTTCGCCGACGTCACAGACGGCAAACGGGCCTTCGACGCGTTTCTCGGTGATCGCCGTCGCCTTGATCTGCAGGACATCGTCGCTGACCTGTGGGTTAGCGATCCGATCGAGCAGATCCTGATCGATACCCGGAAACAGCGTCCCACAGGCGTCGAACTCCGCCCGCGAGCAGCCCTTTGTCAGGTGGTTCGTATCGGCTAGAATGCCATACAGCAACCCGGTCGCAAGCTCCTCGGAGACCTCGAGCCCGGCCTCGTTTCCGGGACCGATCGTTGCCTCGAGTTCGTCGAGATACTCGACGAGGATCGTCGACGCCGCGCCGTACGCTGTGCGGACGTCGGTAAACTCCGTTCCCGTCCCGTTGCCGGGATGGTGATCGATGACCGCAATCGGTTCGACGGTCTGTGACCCCGCAAAGCCACGCGGCGTGTTGTGGTCGACGAGGACGACGGCGTCAGCAGCGAGCTGTGAACTCGACTCGATCGACTCGACCTCGACGTCGAGGACGGTTCGAAACGCCCGATTTTCCTGATGGCGGATCTCACCGGCGTACTGGAGCGTCGTATCGGTCCCGGCGGACGCCGCGATCCGTTCGACTGCCATCGCACAGGACATCGCATCCGGGTCCGGGTTTGGGTGCATCAACACCGCGACGTCGTCGTAGTTGCCCAGCAGTCGCTGCAGATGGACACCCGGCGGCCGCCGAAACCACCGAACGACCCACCAGCCGCCGAGGACAACACCGACGGCCGCCACCACGAGCAAGGAGAGCACCAGCGGCTCGAGGGATCGTGCCGTATCGACGACCGAGTCGACCACCACCAGAGCCACCTCGAGGGACGCACTGCTACTTGAGGTGGTCCGATTTAGCATATCACACAATTATATCGAATCATCAAGAATTTTCCCCCGCACGTGACGGCACGCTGTCAGCCGTAGTCATGATTGTCGACGTTCAGGAGCCACTGACCGTCGCTGCACACCGCATCGCACGACGGCGCTGCGATATGTGATAGGACCGCTGTCAGTCAGTGCCGGTACAGCCACGACTGCCCTGCGAGTGCACCGGGACATCGGGACAGCGGACCGTCTCAATCGTTTCAGTTGGTGCTATAGGCGTCGATTGCGTCACGGTATCCCTCCCGATACGTTGGGTAGACGAAGTCATAGCCCAGGTCCCGCAGTTTCTCGTTCGAACAGCGCTTGCTCGTCAGGATCCGTCGCCGAGCGGCCTCCGAGAGCCCCGTATCCTCGAGTCGGTCGGCCTTCGTCCGTTTCGGCGGCTGATCGACACCGCAGGCCTCGGCCAGCCAGTCGGCGAACGTCCACTTGTCGACGGGTTCGTCGTCGACGACCTGGACGACCTCTCCGCGGGCGAGGTCATCCTCGAGCAGGTAGCGGACGGCTCCTGCGGCATCGTCGCGATGGACCATGTTCAGATAGCCCTCGGTGACCGGTCCCTCGAGGTAGCGCTCGAGACGGTAGCGACCGGGGCCGTAGAGGCCAGCGTAGCGTGCGACGGTTCCCTCGAACCCGTACTCCGGCGGTAACTCGAGGGCGACTCGCTCGGCCTCGGCGAGCACCTCGGTTTTCTCGGTCGTCGGCTCCAGTGGCGTCTCCTCGTCGACCCAGTCGCCGTCGTGGTCGCCGAGGACACCCGTCGAGGAGGTGTACACCAGCCGCTCGGGGCTCGCGTCGCGTTCGCCGAACTGTTCGATCGCCGTCCGGAGCCCCTCGACGTACACCTCACGGGCTGTCGCTGCGCCACGTCCGCCGCTGCTGGCGGCGAAGACGATCGCATCGACGTCCGGCACGGTCTCGAGGGCCTCCCGGTCGGTGATATCTGCTTGTACGGCCTCGAACCCGGCCTCGGTGATCGCCTCGATACCGTCGTCGGATCGACGCACCCCGATCGCGTCGTGGCCGCGGTCGGTGAGCTGTCGGCCCAGCTCGAGGCCGACGTACCCACAGCCTAAAATTGCAACGTCCATGCTCACAGTCCGGCCTGATTGATTATAACCCCCCTGCTCGCAGCGAGACTGGCTGGCACTGCCGCTCGAGGCTCAGCGAGTGCCGTCGGCGATCACGTACTGGATGTGGACGAACTCCTCGAGTGACATCGGCGCGCGCCGTTCGATCTTCTGTTGGACCTCCTTGGCCTCGAGGTCGATCTCGAGTTCGGTCTCGATCGCGTCGACGTCGAGGACAGCTGTCGACATCCCCAGGAGGAGATGCTCACAGGCGATGGTCTCGATCTCTTCTGGGTCGGGTTCGCCGTCCTCAAGTGCCTGAATTTGCGCTGTCTCGGTGAGTGTGAGCGAGACTGTGTCGCCCTCGAGAAGCGCCTCGAGGGAGTCGCGGTCAACGTCGGTCACGGTGGCGACCTCGTCGACGCCGTACTGGTCGATAACCGACCTGAGATCGGCTTCGTACTCGGCACGGAGTGCAGCGGGCGAGTCGGGAACGGTCATCCGCTGTTCGTAGAACATGGCAGAACGAACGGGTATCGCGCTGAAAGGTATTACTATCGGAACCACTGCCGTGCAGACTGTAGCAGCCAGTGAGAGTGACACGGCCACCGGAACGTTCAACAGGATTCCGTTACATGAGCGTGACATGAAAGTCGCCCTGATCGGTGTTGGACAGGCTGGCGGTAAAGTCACTGAACGACTCGCCCGATTCGACGCGGACATGGGCTTTGGGGCCGTTCAGGGTGCGCTGGCCGTCAACTCCGCGGAAGCCGACCTCCAGTCGCTCGAGTTCGTCGACACGCAGCTGATCGGCGCGGACCGCGTCAACGGCCACGGCGTCGGCGGTGACAACGAACTCGGAACCGAAGTCATGCAGTCGGACATCCAGCAGGTACTGGGCTCGCTCGATGGCCGCGTCACCTCGAGTGCCGAGGCGATTTTCGTCGTTGCCGGCCTCGGCGGCGGCACCGGCAGCGGCGGCGCGCCCGTGCTCGTGCATCACCTCCAGCAGGTCTACGACGTCCCCGTCTACGCACTCGGCATCCTGCCGGGGCGCAACGAAGGCGCGCTGTATCAGGCCAACGCCGGCCGTTCGTTGAAGACGCTCATCCGGGAAGCCGACTCGACGCTGCTCGTCGACAACGACGCCTGGCACGAACAGGGCGAAAGCGTCGAGGGAGCCTTCGAGACGATCAACGAGCGGATCGCAAAACGAGTCGGTCTGCTGTTTGCCTCCGGCGAGGCCGTCGACGGTGTCGGCGAAAGTGTGGTCGACTCGAGCGAAGTGATCAACACGCTTCGAGCCGGCGGCGTCGCGGCGCTTGGCTACGCCACCGAGGTCGCAAGCGAGGACAGCGCCGAGAACATCCGGACCGCGATGAGCGTCTCGCGTCAGGCCCTGCTGACGGGGACGAGTCTGCCCGATGCGACCACGGCCGACTCGGCCCTGCTGGTCATCGCCGGCGACCCCGACCGGATCCCTCGCAAAGGCGTCGAGCGAGCGCGCCGCTGGCTCGAGGACGAGACGGGCAGCATGCAGGTCCGCGGTGGCGACTTCCCGCTCGACAGCGATCGACTCGGCGCGCTCGTCTTGCTCGGCGGCGCGGAACGCTCCGACCGGGTTCAACAGTTCATGAACCGCGCCCGCGAGGCGAAGCGCGCACGCGAGGAGGAGCAGACGGATCACGCCGCAGCGTTCGCCGACGATCGACTCGAGGATCTGTTCTAAGCTGACCGAAATCCCCAGACGGCGTTTCGGATCACCCTGTCCGTGCGGACGGACTCGGCTACTGGCCGGCGCGGGGCGTTTATATACCAGCACAGTACCCGTGACACGTCTCAACACAGACGAGGACGGCCGTGTCAACTGTTTTCAGGGGTTTTGGGACCGGTACATTTAAATTGAAGGCGACAGTAGAATCTGATACCAGAACGCCACCGGGGCGCGTATCGCTCGACGATCGATGACAGGAAATCTTATTCACCGAGGTTTCGCAGATTGTGAGCGACCGCTGTACACAGTCGCGTCTCCCACTGCTGGACCGACTCCCGAGCGACGGGTGTCGGCTCCGTTCGAGACGCCGATCGCCCCCGGTGCGGGTATGGCACAGAGGTTTGACTAACACATGGTAGACGAATCACAGAACATCGAACTTACAGAGGACGACCTAGAAAACAAATCGAAAGGCCAGCTTATCAAGATGGCCGGGCAGCTCCGAGACCGGCGAAACGATCTCAACCAGATGGCCTCCGAGCGCGCATCCAAGCGCGACGACCTGAACGCCAAGACGCGCGAGAAGGTCGACAAAGCCCAGGAACACCGCGAAAAGCGTGACGAGCTCAACGAGCAGGTCCAAGAACACAAGGACAGCCGGAACGAGCTCAACGCCGAGGCCAACAAGCTCTTCGACAAGGTCGAAAAGCTCAAATCCGACATGGAACTCGACGAGGGCAAGGACTTAGAGGAGCTCAAAGAGGAGATCGAGCAACTCGAGTTCAAACAGCAGACCGAAGTCCTCTCGAGCGAAGACGAAAAAGAGCTGATCGAGAAGATCGAGTCCAAGCGCGAGGAGTACGAAGAGCGCAAGCAGAAACTCGACCAGAACGAGGACCTCGAGGAACTCGTCGAGGAAGCCGAAGAAGTGCGCTCGGAAGCCTCGAAACACCACCAGAAGGTGACGGAGCTCGCGGACAAGGCCCAGGAACATCACAACCAGATGATCGAGGCCTACCGCGAAGCCGACGACGTCCGTGACGAGGCCGACGAGATGCACGAGTCCTTCGTCGAGGCCCAGGAGGCCGCCGACCGCCACCACGAGGACTTCGTCCGCGTCCAGAAGCGCCTGCGCGAACTGGACAAGAAAGAAGAAGAACAGCGCAAATCCCAGCGCGACAAGAAGAAGGAAGCGGCCAAAGAGGAGGCCGAAGAGATCTATCAGAAGTTCAAGGAAGGCGAAACCCTCGACACCGAGGACCTGATGAAGCTCCAGAAGACGGGGCTGCTCTAACGCGGTTCGTCCACCTGTGTCTTTCTGCGGCTTGTTTTCTGCCAGCGTGAGCGGTCGCGCCGGACTCGAGTCGGTCCCACGAACGCGAACACGTATGCTTAACTCGACGGCAGCCACAGGTGCTGGCATGATACGAGGTGTTGCCGATGGACGACGGTAGTGGAATCGCACGGCTGGTGATCGTGGCGATCGGTGCCGCCGCGTTCGCCGCGATCGGCGTCGCGTTGTTCGTCGTGTATCCGGAGTCGCTGGCTGACCTGGTCGGCGTTCTCGTCGCACTCGCCGTGGTCGTCGTGGGCGTCCGAGTCGCCAGCAACCTCGCCGACTCGCTGTTTCCGGACTACGACGTCGCCGAAGTCGCCGTCGAGGGGCCGATTACCCGCGACGGCGGCGGCGGACGCCTGCCCTCGAGTCCGCGAGGGACACCGGCTGACGACATTGTCGACCAGATCGATCGGGCCGACGAGGACGACAGCGTCGACGCGTTACTGCTGAAGCTGAACACGCCGGGCGGTGAGATCGTGCCGAGTGACGACATCCGGCTCGCGGCCGAGCGGTTCGATGGCCCGACCGTCGCCTACACGACCGACGTCTGTGCCAGCGGCGGCTACTGGATCGCCAGCGGCTGTGACGAACTGTGGGCCCGCGATGGCAGTATCGTCGGTTCGATCGGTGTCATCGGGTCGCGCGTCAATGCGAGCGACCTCGCCGAGAAAGTCGGCCTCTCTTACGAGCGCTTCGCGGCGGGTGAGTACAAGGACGCCGGAACGCCGCTGAAAGACCTCGAAGAAAAGGAACGCGAGTACCTGCAGGGACTGATCGACGACTACTACGAGACGTTCGTCGAGCGGGTCAGCGACGGTCGCGACCTCGAAAGCGAGTTCGTCCGGGACACCGAGGCCCGGATCTACCTCGGCGAGGAGGCCTACGAGATGGATCTGGTCGACCACCTCGGCACGCGTCGCGAACTCGAGACCGAACTGGCGGACCGACTCGATAGAGACGATGTCGCGGTCGAAGAGTTTGAGCCGGAGCGACCGTTGATGGCTCGCGTTGGCACTGGTGCTCAGCAACTGGCCTACGCCTTTGGCGCTGGTATCGCCGGTATCGCGGAGGACCGAGAGTTTCGACTGCGGCTGTAACCCGTCTGTCGACGCTGGCAACGCGTCGAACGAGTAAGTGGTTTTATCGTCACACAGCATGGAACAGCAACCGTGACAACGCTGGTCGTCTGTCTCGACCGGACCGACGACGTGGGACGCAAGACCGGTCTTCGCTCGCCCGTCGTCGGCTGGGAAGCCGTCCGCGCGCTGGTAACCGATGTCGGACTGGCGGATCCGGAGGATTCGAGCGTGAACTCGCTGCTCGAGACGCTCCGCGTCGCCCAGGACCTCCGCGACGAGAACGAAGCGGTCGTCGTCGCGGTCGTCTCGGGGGACCGAGAGTCGATGGTCTCGGCCGATCGAGCAGTCGCCCATCAGCTCGACGAACTCGTCGCCGAATACGATCCCGACTCAGCCGTCGTCGTCATCGACAGCGCGGAGGACGAACGGCTGGTCCCGATCGTCGAGAGCCGCATGCAGGTCGATTCGGTCGACCGTGTCGTCGTCCGACAGGCCCGGGATATCGAGTCGACGTACTACCTGCTCAAGCAGTTCCTCGCCGACGAGGAGTTGCGCCAGACCGTCCTCGTTCCCATCGGGCTCACGCTGTTGGTGTTCCCGATACTTGCGACTGTCGTCGGCCCCGCCGAGGGTGCTGCCGCGATCACGACTGTAATCGGCATCTTCCTCCTGTACAAGGGCTTCAATATCGATGAACTCGTCACCGGGCTTGCCCATCAGGCGCGTGAGTCGCTGTACTCCGGGCAGGTCTCGGTCGTCACCTACGTCGTCGCCGCTGGCCTGACGTTCGTCGGGCTCTTTGCGGGAGCGCTCGGTGTCTCGGGTCTCGACGATCCTTCCGGCGTGGTGATCCCGGCGATGCAGTTTGCCTTCGACAGTGTGCCGTGGCTCGCCATGGCCGCGCTCACGGCGAGTGCCGGGCGGCTCCTCGACGAGGTGATCAGCGACGAACCGATCCGCAGTTCCTACCTCAACCTGCCCTTCATCGTCGTCGCCGTCGGGCTTGTCGTCCGAGGCTTTTCGGCGTACTTCCTCGAGCAACAGGGCGTCATCGAGCCGTTTGCGGTCCCGGCCGCCGAGTTCGGTGCCCTCTCGAACGAGCGTTTCGCGGTGACTGCGGGCGAACGGCTCGCCCTGTTCGTCGTGACGGCGATCGTGATCAGTCTCATTGGCGCACGAATCGCGTCGTATTTCAGCGAGAGTGAGTCCGCAGCCCTCGTCGATGCTGATGCTGACGTCGACTCGGATTCGAGTTCGGACGCGAGTCCGCAATCTGAACTGACTGACGGAGGGCCGACAGGGTCGCCCGTCGACGGCTCGGACGGCAGCCGTGAGAACGAGGCTGACGAGTAAGCCATAACAGCCGACTCGGTATCCATTTACCCCTGTACGCTCAGTGACGACTATGAGCGATGCAGACGGGACGTGGGTAAGTCTCTTTTCGGGCGGCAAGGACTCGGCGTGGGCACTGTATCAGGCTCTCGAGGACGGCCTCGAGGTCTCGCATCTCGTTACCGTCCACCCGGCGGGGGACTCCTACATGTATCACGTCCCCGCGACGGATCTCGCCGCACTGGCCGCAGACAGCATCGGTATCCCGCTCATCGACGTCGAACCCGACGATTTCGAGGCCGACGCCGCAGCCGACTCGAGCGCACAGGGTGACGACGAACTCGAGCCGCTCGAGGCGGCGCTCGTCGACCTCGACGACCGACTCGAGGGTGGTATCGCGGGGGTGACGGCGGGAGCCGTCGAAAGCGAGTACCAGACGAGCCGTATTCAGGGGATGTGCGACCGACTCGGCTGTGAGCTGTTCGCTCCGTTATGGCAAGAAGCCCCCCGAGACTTGGCCGACGCGATGCTCGAGGCCGGCTTTGAAATTACGATTATTCAGGTCGCTGCTCACGGCCTCGACGAGTCGTGGCTCGGCCGCACGCTCGACCGCGAGGCGCTCGAGGAACTCGAGCGACTCAACGACGAGTACGGCGTCCACATCTTGGGTGAGGGTGGCGAGTTCGAAACGCTAGTCGTGGATGGGCCACATATGGACCAACGCATTGCCCTCGAGTACGACACCGAATGGGAGGGCACCCGCGGGCGGGTGCGGATTACGGACGCTCGACTCGAGTAACGTTTCATTCGACGGCCGAACCCCTTTGCGCCCCGGCGATGACCCTGTCGATAGCATGATCGAATCCGAACACGACCTGTTCGTCCGAGAGCTTCGGGAACTCTACCACATCGAGCAGGAACTCGAGGACCTCCAGACGGGACTGGCCGAGGCGGCGACCGACGAGGACCTCGAGTCGTACTACATGGCACACAGCGAGACGACAACCGAGCAACTTGAGCGACTCGAACCGCTGTTCGAGGGACTTGGCGTCGACCCCGGGGTGATCGAGAGCTCGTCGCTGTCGGGGCTCCGGACGGAACGCGACGAACGCGTCGAGGATTTACAGGATCCGGTGCTCGGCGACCTCGTCGAGGCGGAACTCGGGCGCGCGATCGAACGCCTCGAGCTTACGAAACTCGAGACGTTGCTGACGCTGGCGGATCGCATGGACCTGCCCGGGGAAATCGTCGATCCCCTCGAGCAGACGAAAGCGGAGGCAGAAAGCGGCCTCGAGCGAATACAGGACCTGCCGGCGTAGCCCGATCAGGAGCCGTTTTTGATCGTCGTGTGGGCCCCGATCAGCGCGCCCGCGAGGTCGAGATCCTCGAGATGGGTCCCCTCGTCGATGATCGAGCGCCGAATATCGGCGTTTCGAACGGTTGCGTTCGGAAAGATCACCGCGTGATCGAGCGTCGTGTTCTCGAGGGTAACATTGTCCATCACGTGGACGTTCTCGCCGATCGATGCGTTCTCGAGGGTTGCCGACTCGGCGACGATCGACTCGCCGTCGAGATGCCAGGCGACAGCGTCGAGGTAGCTCTCGGGCGTGCCGATGTCGAACCATGCCCCTTCGAAGGTGTAGGCATACGTCGGCTCACGGTTCTGGAGCCACTGGACGAACCAGCCGGGCTCGTCCGGGTTGTTACCGTCCTCAAGATACGTCGGTAAGAGCGACAGCGACTCGGCGGGGAACGCATAGCAGGCGATCGAAACCAGCGTGCTCTTGGGATCGTCGGGTTTCTCCTGGAAGTCGACGACACGGTCGTCCTCGAGTTCGACCAACCCGTAGGATTTGGCCTTTTCGCGGGAGCCGACGTCGTAGGCGGCAAGCGTCGGCGCGTCCTGTTGCTCGAAGTAGTCGAGAAACTCCGCGACGTCGAAACTGATCAGGTTATCGCCGGCGATGACCAGGAGATCATCGTCGACGTTCTCGCGGTCGATCAGCTGTGCGAGCGCGCCAACGACACCGAACTTGTCGTCTTCCTCGCTCGTCTCCTCGACTGACAGCCGTGGCTTCTCGAAGTCGCTGTCGGCGAGATGTGCCTCGAAGTCGGCGGCAAACCGCTCGTTGGTGCTGACGTAGACCTCGTCGATCCGATTGTCAGCCTCGAGTGCGTCGAAGATGCGATCGACGACGGTCGAGTCGCCGATCGGGAGAAACATCTTGGGTCGATGTTTCGTAATCGGCCACATCCGAGTCGCGTACCCGCCGGCAAGGACGACGGCTTTCATGGTTCGGGCTTCACCTGCCTGTCGTAAGTGGTTTACCCTTTCAGCAGTCGTGACACTGCTATCGGGTGATCAACAGCCGCTTTGGAAGCCCAACGAGCGCCGTCCGTCGGCAAACAGTATAAAACCCCGACGCGCGTCTATCAAGCCATGCGCGAGGCCGACGAAACGACGCGACAGCGACTTGCCGATGTGCTCCGTGTCGAACCCGCAACACCCAGTGCGCTTGCAGTCCAACTCGAGTTGACCCCTGAATCGGTGCTCCGTCATGCCGAACACGTCTCTCGCTCGGTCGACAGCGCGGCGACCGACGACCAGTTGCTCGTCGCCCCGCCGACGTGTCAGGACTGCGGATTCGATGCCTTTGATGATCTGCTGAACCTCCCCTCACGATGTCCCAGCTGCAAGAGCGAGGCCGTCTCCGAGCCGACGCTGACGATCGAGTGAGAACGATCGGAAGCCGTACCTGTCAGTCATCGCTGACAATCTGACGCAGATTCGGTACTAATATTTACTGGGGTCCCGAGAAATCGGTACGAACTCTCGAGCGAACGACTGTCCGATGAGTCTGTCCCATCGATACCTGCCATCGTCTTTCGTTTCCATCGGACAGGTGTTCGTCTGGCTCGAGAGTCCCACGGAAAATACACATGACTGCCACGTCCCATCCCGAGTCCGACTGTGTTGAGTTCGTGCTGGCGGTGCTCGACACGCTCGACACGTGCGAGGTATCGGCCGAAACGGTCGACAACGCGTTCGGGTTGCTCGCCGACCAGCGTCGGCGACTGCTGCTCGAGGTGATGCGCACCTACGGCGAATCACTGACGCTCCCGGACGCCGCCGAGGAGGTTGCCGTCCGCGAAACCGGCCGCCAGATGCCGAACATTTCGGCCGAGTGCGTCCACGAGGTTTATCTCTCGCTGTACCACGATCATCTCCCACGGTTGACCGATGCCGGGCTCCTCGAGTACGATCAACAACGGGATATGGTCTCACCGACCGCCCTCCCCTAATCAGAGCTTGACGTTCGAGGTCGACGTCATATCGTCGTCGTCATCGATCGGTCCGACGCCGACGAACGCGTACTCGTCGTCGGTCAGATAGACGTCGCCATCCTCAACCCCTACCTCGAGGGCGGTGAGATAGGCACCCTCACAGGGGCCGTACGTACACACGCCGGAGTCGGCGTCGAAGTACGCGCCGTGGTTTGCACAGACGAGTTCGCCGTCTCGCATCGGTGCGCCCGACCCTTTGTCGATCTTGATATGGGTGAGATGTTGGCAGTAGTTCAACCAGCAGGCGATCTCCGTCTCGCCGTCGTTCGACTCACTCGCGACGAGAATGGCCTCCCGTTCGTCGCCCGACTCGGTCGTCACACGGAAGAGCACCGTCGACTCCGTCGACACCGCCTCGCGGTCGGTGATCCGTTGGGACGCGTTCATCGCCACACGGATTATCGGTCGCCCATCCTGAACGTTCCGGTATGCCGGATGTCTGACGCAGCTTTAACCCGCTGAGCGCCAAACGACGGCTATGGACTCCCTTCTCATCTACGGCTCGTATGGCTATACCGGCCGGCTGATCGCCCGTGAAGCCGTCTCTCGAGGAGGGTCGCCGGTCGTCGCCGGCCGTCGTCGGAGCGCAGTCACGCGACAGGCCGACGCACTTGGCGTCGAAGGGCGCACGTTCGCCCTCAGTGACAATATCGAAGCCCAGCTTCAGGGGTTCGACGCCGTGTTGAACTGTGCCGGGCCGTTCGTGCAGACGGTCGACCCGCTCGTCGACGCCTGCCTCGAGACTGGGACGGACTACCTCGACATCACGGGCGAGTGTCGGGTGTTCGAGCGACTGCGCCAGCGAGACGGTGCAGCTCGAGACGCGGACGTGACCCTCCTTCCGGGCGTCGGCTTCGAAGTCGTCCCCTCGGACTGTCTGGCCGGGTTTCTCCACGAGCAGCTGCCGTCGGCAACTGACCTCTCACTCGGCGTCAAAGGCAACGGCCCGCTTTCGCGTGGGACTGCCCGGACGTTCGTCGAACAACTCGGGAACGACGGTGTCGTCCGCCGGAACGGCCGCCTCATCAAGGTCCCAGCCGCGTTTCGGACACGCGAGATCGATTTCGGGACCGGTCCCGAACACGCCGTCACGGTTCCGTGGGGGGACGTCGTCACCGCTGGCCACAGCACGGGTATCGATTCGATCGTCGTCTATGCGGCAGTGCCGCCGTGGGCGACCCGGGCGATGACCGCCGTCGACTCGCTGGGCTGGCTGCTCGAGCGAGGGCCGGTCGAAACCCTGTTGAAGCGACTGATCGACGCGCGTGTCGACGGCCCCAGCGCACGAGAGCGGGCTCGAGACACTGCAGTCGTCTGGGGGGAGGCCGTCGACGACTCGACGGATCGTCGAGTTCGCGCTCGAGTGCGAACGCCGAATCCCTACGCCCTAACGGCCGAGGCCGCCGTCAGCGCCGCCGAGCGCGTTTTCGACGGTCGCGACCACACTCGATCCCCAGTTCCAGCCGGATTTCAGACCCCGTCGTCGGCGTTTAGCCCCGAGTTCGTCCTCGAACTCGAGGGGACGACGCGCGAACTACTCGAGACGCCGGCCGAATCCGATGAGTCCGAACGGTCGGCAGTCGAGTCCGACGACTGATACGGACCGCTGTAAGTCTTTTCCGGCGCGACTGCGCCCCACCTGCGGTCGCACCGGTAAAACGTTACAGCATTCCGTATGACGGGCCGGTTTCGCTGCGAGTTGTGTGCATTCGAGTGCCGTGAGATCAGTCTTCGCTGGGCGTACTGCCCCGTTCGTCCATCATCGTCTGTGTTCGCTCGATCCATTCGCCTCGATAGAAGCCGACGGCGACGTAGAGCGTCGCCCACAGGTAGTAGACGACGATGGAGGCGTACACCGCTGGAACGCCGTAGCCGAAGTAGATACCGCCCACTGCCGAAACGCCGAGCATCCCGACGAACATCCCCGAGACGCGGGCGACGAACGGTGTTCGCGTGTCGCTCCCGCTGGTGAGCGCGCCCGCGAGCACGATATAGAGCGCGGTAACCGGTGCGGCGACGGCGTAGGCTCGAGCGAAACCGGCCGCGTAGGAGAGCGTCTCCGGGTCGTCAGTGAAGAGGGAGACGAGCCACTCGGCACCGACGAAAAGGAACACGCCGAGCGAGCCGACCGTCAGAACGCCGAGGGCGGCCGCGGCCCAGCCGTTGTACCGCGCCCCGGCAGGGTCGCCGTCGCCGAGGGTCTGGCCGACGATGATACTCGTTCCGGTGCGATACCCGCGCGAGAGCGGGGCGGTGAGCTGTTGGTACACACGACGGCCGATCTGATAGGCGGCGTTGACCTCCGTCCCGAAGAACAGCAGGATCGAATTGAACGGGAACTCGATCGCCGTCGTTGCCATCCCCTCGACGATCCGCGGGGCGCTGATCGCAAGCAACTGCGTCGTGATCGTCCACTGACGCGGCCGGACGAACCCGGCGGGCGTCCACGACGACTGGATGGCGGCGACGAGCACGAGTGCGGAGAAGACGTTCCCGAACGCCGTCGCGATGCCGACGCCGAGAATGTGCAGTCGCGGGGCCGGGCCGAGCCCCAGTCCGAGTACGAGCGTCCCAACAATGTTGAGCCCGTTTGAGACGACGTTGACGTACATCGGCGTTCGCGTATCGCCAGCCCCCTGCATCGACCGCGCGGCGACCAGCGCGACGTGTCTGGCGGGGCTCGTCGCGAAGATGATCGCGAGGTAGAGCCCACCCATGCGGGCGACCTCCGACTCGGCCCCCAGAATCTCGATCGCCCACTGACCGAACAGATAGCCGAACAGCACGAACGGCAGGCCAGCGACCGCCCCGAGGACGATCGCTTGCGTGATCGCCTCGTCCCTGTTCGTCGTTGCACCGCTGCCCGTATCCTGACTCGAGAGCGCGATGACGCCGCTGCCAAGTCCCAGTCCGATGCGAAGCGGCAGCCGTCCGTAGAGATCCGCCAGCCCGACGGCTGCGACCGCTGCGGGCGAGAACAGCCCGGTCACGATGATGTCCGTCGTTCGCATCAGCGTCCGGAGGAACTGCTCGACCATCACTGGCCACGAAAGATCGAACACCCGCCGCCAGACGGCAAACAGTCGTTGTCGTCCCCCAGAATACACGACAGAGAGTCGCGCGGTGGTGTGCTTGAAGCTATTGGAGGCGGCACTCGAGGCGGCTGTTCGAGCATATATAGCCAAACAAACACTTATTTGCTAACGAACGAAACCGTGAGACGAATGGCCCGCGCCCTCGTTCGCTCGCTCGTGCTGTGGTCGCTGTTTGCGTTTCTCGCCATCGCCAGCTTTGACGCACTCATTTTCGGCCGGTTCGAACCGACGAGATACCTTCCGGGAGCGATCGGTGCGGGAATCGGTATCGCCGCTGCAGACCAGCTGACGCCGATACGGGTCTTCCGGTTTTGATCGAGCGGTGTGTGGTGGGCTTGAGGGAATCCAGTCGTGGCTGCGATGCGGTGTGGTTGCGGTCTCGATCGACGACCTGCGCAGAACCGAAACACACCTAACGAATATGCAGAGTGGGTGAGAAGGGCTGTGTTGAATCGCCATACGGCGTTGGATTTCACTGTTTGATGGCCTGCTTGATGTTATAGACGACACACATCAAGGCGATTTCACGGAACTCTCGATACCAGGTACGCGCTCGCACGGCGTAGCCGAGCGAGCGCTTGACAGCTGAGTTGACGGTTTCGGCCATTGACCGCTGAGCGTACCGATCGTCGTCAATGCGGGCGTTGTGTGCGTGATCGTACGGCGCGAAGATCCGGTGTTTGATCAGTGGGCGAATGTCGAGTTCACGCAGTCGTTCCCGGAGTTGTTGCTTGTCATAGCCTTTGTCAGCGGCAAGTGACCGCAGATCGCCCGCATTCCGGCGGGCGATCTGCTCGGCGAGGTCTGCGTCGCTTCCTTCTAACGTCGTTGAACAGTGAAGATCAAGAACGGCTTGCGTTGCTGTATCGACGAGTTTTGTGACTTTGAGCGTTTGAACGCGGTAATTCGTTCGGTGGCAGTAGTGGCGGCTCGCACGATCTCGTTCGTAGAATGTTGCGTCGATAGCAGCGTGTTCGGATGGATCGTGTAGCTTCGCCGACTGGCGAAGCAACACTCGACAGACGCTCATACTGATCCGGTCGAACGCTTTACACAACGTAGATGGCGAGGGGAGATCGGCCGCGCTGAGGCCGATCTCCCCGGTTATTTGTGGCATCTCTTTGAGCAGGTCTATCGTCATCCGATAGGACGTATCGAGGTAAATCCGCAAACAATGGAGAGAAACGAGGGCATAGTCGGCGAATCCGCCGCCTCCTTCCGGAGCGGCGGATTCGTCTCCATCGCCAGTAACGTTTTGAGCGACCGGGACAACTTCCCCAATGAAGCGGGAGATTTGGGTCATGGACAACTCGACTCTCCCGCTTCAACTCCTTTGATTTAGCGACCTATCCCGACGCCGTCTAGTGATTCAACACAGCCGTGAGAAGTATTGCCTATGCCGAATCTCCGGAGACTCTTCGCAGCCGGGTTGTTACTGATCGGGGGTCTCCTCGCAGTGCTGATCGCACTTTCGTTTCCTGAACTCCCGCTCTCTTCGTGTACCGACGTCGGATACAGCGGTGACGAGCCGCCCGGTGGCTTCGAGTACTACGAGTTCTACCTGGGATGGATCGGGTACTCACCGGACGGGGGCGTCAATCGGTGCGATACGCCCAGTGTAACCATCGCGGGTGGATGCATCAGTCTTGGCAGTGTGATTCTCGCTCTCGATCGCCGGAAGCGGTAGGTTCGCTCCCGCACTGATCGACTCGTTCCTCCCGAAAGGTTTGACCGGTTCAAAATAGGCATTCCTTACCCGGTTCTGACCGTGAATTTCGAAGTGAGCGCTCAATAGCGACACCGTACGGCCGACTACTGATAACAGGCTCGCTCAACGCGCTCGTCATATCGCCTCGAGAGACGATCCGTCACCGGGCCGCCACCGATCTCGCGGCCGTCGAGTGTCCCAATCGGCCGCAGTTCCCACGTTCGGTTCGTCAAAAACGCCTCGTCGGCCTCGAGCACGTCCGCAAGCCCGTATCGACCCTCCTGAAACGAAATTCCGGCTTCGGCGGCGAGCTCGAGGACGATCGCCCGCGTGATTCCCGGCAACACGGGGCCGTCGGTCGTCGGCGTACAGAGCTCCCCGTCGCGGACGAACCAGAGATTGCTCGTGGCTCCTTCGGCGACGTGACCCTCGCAGTCGAACATGAGCGCCTCGTCTGCGCCGGGCTGGCCGTCGTCGTCTCGTAACTCCGCACGGGCGAGAATCCCGTTGAGATAGTTGTGCGTCTTCGCCGCGGCCGGAATCGCGTCGGACGGGATTCGGCGCGTCTCGACCGTCCGAACGGTCGCCGGCCCGTCCCAGACGGACTCGCCGTCGACGCCCCCACGTGGCAGCGGCTTCGCGTAGATCACGACCGTCGGCTCGACGTCGGGCTGGGGCGTCAGTTTCCCTGGCTGGACGCCACGGGTAATCGAGAGCCGGACGTAGGCGTCCTCGAGATCGTTCGCCGCCAGCGTCTCATCGATCCGCGCCCGGAGGTCCGCAGCCGCGAGACCGTGCTCCAGCGACAGCGCCGCGCAGGTTCGCTCGAGGCGGTCGACGTGGGCGTCCCACTCGAAGACCGTCCCGCCGTAGACGCGCATCGTCTCGAAGGCGGCGTCGCCGTACCGGAAGCCGCGGTCGTCGACGCTGACCGTCGCCTCGCTCGCGGGGACGAGGTTGCCGTCAACGTGGTAGATCGGATCGTCGCTCATTCGTGATCAGTTTCCGTGTTCGCGTTGGTTTCCACGGCGAGTCGACAGAAGTTCGCGATCATCCGTTTGCCGACCGCAAGCGAAATGCCGTCACCGTCCGCGACGTCTTCGTGGCGGCGCGTGAGGATGCTCTCGGGGTGGAACTGGACGCCGATGTGGGGGCGCTCGCGGTGGCGAACCGCCATCAACACGCCGCGCTCGTCGGTCGTCCGAGCCGTCTCGACCAGTGAGTCGGGGAGGTCGTCACGTTCGACGGCGAGTGAGTGATAGCGGCCGACCTGGACCGTCGACGGCAGGCCACTGAAGAGGCCGACGCCGTCGTGGCTGACTGGCGAGGGCTTGCCGTGGACGACGTGGGGGGCGTGGACGACCGGTGCGCCGTTTGCCGCACAGAGCGCTTGATGGCCGAGACAGACCCCGAGAATCGGGTACTCTGTCTCGGCGAACAGCGGGATCGAAATGCCCGCCTCCTGTGGGGTTCCCGGCCCCGGCGAGACGATGATCCCAGTCGGATCGATCGCGTCGACGGCTGCGAGATCAATCTCGTCGTTGCGCCGGACGATCACCTCGTCTGCGAGCTCGCCCACATATTGGACGAGGTTGTACGCAAAGGAGTCGTAGTTGTCGATGACCAGCAACTTTTTGCTGCGGTCACTCGCTGACGCTCGTTCCCTGGCAAAACGTTGATGAAAACCCTGCCTCCCTCCTTCCGGTCGGTCGTTGGGCCGCTCGCTCGTATCCACTCGCTCACGGGTGCGATCTCTGTCACTCACGTTGATCATCTCCGCTCTCGGCTTCGAGGACCATCGCGGCTTGCTCGCCCAGAGCGTCGTCGACGGCCGTAATCAGCGCACGAGCCTTATCGAGCGTCTCGTCGTACTCGCGTTCGGGATCGGA
The DNA here is from genome assembly GCF_900156475.1 of Natronorubrum thiooxidans. Lineage (GTDB taxonomy): Archaea > Halobacteriota > Halobacteria > Halobacteriales > Natrialbaceae > Natronorubrum > Natronorubrum thiooxidans. The sequence goes on along the minus strand of NZ_FTNR01000009.1, from coordinate 95,571 downwards.
GTCGTGGACGATTCCCGCTCCCACGCGGAGGTGGTACTCCTCGGCGTGGCGAACCAGTGTTCGGATGACGATGTTGAGCGTTGCCCGGCCGTCGAAGCCAAAGATACCGACGCTGCCCGTGTAGGGGCCTCGCTGGGTCGCCTCGAGTTCATCGATGATCGCCATCGTCCGGGGCTTTGGCGCGCCCGTGATTGTCCCGCCGGGGAAGACGGCTGCGATGGCGTCGGCGAGCGTCTCGCCCTCTCGAAGCCGGCCCGTGACGTTCGAGACGAGGTGCATCACCTCGGCGTAACGATCGATTCGGCGGTACTCGGAGACCTCGACGGAGCCGTATTCACAGACTTTCCCGAGGTCGTTTCGCTCGAGGTCGACCAACATCGCGTGTTCGGCACGTTCTTTCTCGTCAGTTCGAAGGTCGTCTTCGAGTGCCGCGTCTTCTTCGGGCGTTTCACCGCGGGGGCGTGTCCCCGCGATGGGCTCCGTCCGGAGAAAGTCGCCGTCGCGGTGTTCGCGTCGGTGGCCACTCCCAGCGCTCGCCGGGGCCGAAGACGAATCTTCCGGTGGCTCGCGCTCGAGGAGGAGTTCGGGGCTGGCGCTCACCAGATCGGTGCTGGGGAACTCGAGCAGACACGAGTAGGGCGCGGGGTTGACCCGCCGGAGGGCGTCGTAGGCCGCGACGGGATGGACCGCCGCCGGGGCGACCAGCCGCTGGGAGAGGTTCGCCTGAAACGTCTCGCCGTCGCGGATGTACGCTTTGGCCTTGCTGACGCGGTCTGCAAAGGCCTCGCGTCCGCAGTCGCTCTCGAAGGTTGCTTCCGTCGTCTTCGCCGGTGGCTCCCCGACGGCCGGATCGCCCTCGAGTGTCGCCTGTGCGAGGTCAAGGGCCCGTTCTCGGCCACGGTCGTAGACGTCCTCGAGCGTGTCGTCCGAAATCCCGTCGTCGAACGCCTCGGCCGCAAGCCGCGGACAGGCCGTGATCCGCAGCGTCACCTCACCGTCGGTTGGTTCCGTCCAGGCTGCCAGACAGTCGTAGACGCCGACCTCGAGGCGGGGCAGGCCGCGGTCGTCGACGGCCGACTCGGGGAGGGCCTCGAGTTCGCGGGCGATGTCGTAGGCGAGCCAACCGACTGCGCCACAGGGGTAGGGCACGTCACAGTCGCCACGAATCAGGTCGTCTCCCTCGAGGAGGCCCTCGAGCGCCGCGAGCGTCGGCGAGCCATCGTCCGATCGCGGCCGCGTGACTGCGTCGGGTGAGACCGTCAGTCGATCGACGGGATCGACGCCGAAGTAGCCCCAACCGGGCTGGCCGCCCGTCGTCTCGAGGAACGCAGCGCCACGGCCCTCAGCGGGTCGGGCGCGACGGTAGGCGAGAAACGGATCGTCGACGGTGACTCGAACCTCGATCGGGAGTCGGAATCCGGTGGTGCGCGTCGTCGGTGCAGTATCCGCTGTGGTGTCGCGTTGCTCAAGCCACTCGTGGGCGGTGGCTCGGAACGACGCGAACGACGTGACGACGCGCGGGTCGCGCATGTTCCTCGAGAGGGAGCGGGAGCCTAATCCTTTTGCGATTTCGAACTCGGGCGAGGACAAGGAGAACGGGTAGCGGGGTCGATCGTGGGACTCGTCGCGGCGCGAAAGACGGGTCGACAGTCTCGTTACCGGACTTCGGCGCGGTCGATCCAGCCCTGAAGTCGTGTTTCGGAAATGTCGGTTCCCTCGGCGAGTTCGGCTGCGTCCGAAGCGGCGAGTTCGCCGACGGTTTCGACGCCTGCCGAGGCGAGGCGGTCGGCGTAGGCCGGACCGATGCCCTTGACCGAGTCGACGGGTTCCTGGTTGACCGCGTCGGCGGCCGGTTCGGCTGCCGCTGGCTCGTCCGTCGTGGGCTCTGCCTCCGTCATCTCGTCGGCGGTGACGGATTCGTCGACGTCACCATCAGCCTCGGCCGTCTCTGGCGCGTCGTCGGCCACTGCGTCCGGCTCGGCTTCGTCGACTGGAAGCTCACCCTCAGAGAGATCGGGCGTCTTCTCAGCCGTCGGTGCTGCATCTTCCGTGGTGGGACCAGTTGCCTCCGCCGGTTCGGCTGCCGCGTCGGGCTCGTCCGTCGGCTCCACCATCGAGTCCGTCGAACTCGAGGCGGTTGAGCCGGCGGCCGCCGACTCGTCGACGGTGGTAGCGGCTTCAGTTTCGGTTTCCGTTTCGGCCTCCGTTTCCGTCTCGGCCTCCGTTTCCGTCTCGGATTCCGTTTCCGTCTCTGTTTCCGCCCCGGCCGTCGCACTCGCCGGTGCCGGCGGTTCAGTCTCTATCGTGGTCGATCCGGCGTCGCCGTCACCCTCCTGTGACCCTTCCCGTTCGACCGTTACCCCGACCTCTCGAGTCTGTCCTCGCTCCGGCTCGGAGCTACCGAGTCCGAGGAGCGATTTCAGCTTCTGGAGGAATGCCATTGTGCCGATATAGTTGATACCGGCACTTAAATTCGCCTGATACCGGGATGCATCGACCCGACAGTCGGATTTGAAAGCGCAGCTACAGCTGCGAGCGCAGCGCCTCGTTCATTGCCTCGACCGGCGGTTCCTCGCCCGTCCACAACTCGAACGCCTCGACGCCTTGATAGAGCAACATCCACGCGCCGTCGACGGTCGTCGCCCCGACGGCCGCCGCGTCCCGAAGCAGTCGCGTCTCGAGGGGCTGATAGACCGCGTCCATCACGGCCAGCCCCTCGTGGAGCGCGTCAGCGGGAACCGGCGTCTCGTCCGACTCCATGCCGACGCTCGTCGCGTTGACGAGGACGTCGGCGTCCGCGAGCAGGTCGGTGAGCGTCTCGGTCTCGAGGCCGTGGCCCGTCGCCCCCGGGACCTCGTCGGCGAGTTCGTGGGCCGTCGCTTCGGTCCGGTTGGCGATCTCGACCGTCGCACCGGCGTCGGCGAGACCGAAGGCGATCGCCCGGCCGGCCCCGCCGGCACCGACGACGACGGCGTCTTCGCCCTCGAGCGTGACGTCGTGATCTCGCAGGGCACGCATCGCGCCGACTGCGTCGGTGTTGTGACCCGTCGGCGTTCCATCCCCCGTAAAATCGATCGTGTTGACCGCGCCGATCCGGGTCGCCAACTCGTCCGCGTCGACGGACTCGAGGACGTCCTGTTTGAACGGAATCGTGACGTTCAGCCCCGTGATCCCGAGCGCTTCTGCCCCGTCGATCGCGGCCTCGAGATCGGCCGGGTCGGGCTCGAAGGTGACGTAGCGGGCGTCGAGCCCGAGCTGGTCGTAGGCCGCTTCGTGCATCGGCGGAGACAGCGAGTGTCCGACCGGGTTGCCGAGCAACCCGAAGACGTCCATAGCCATACGCCACACTCGAGGCGGCGGGGATATATACTGCCCGACAGGATACAGGGATCGCGGTGGGACTGCGGTCGGTTCCGGGCTCCTTTTGACCTGGTGTGCAGTACCAGTCGCCATGCTCTCCGGAACGGTGCTCTCTCTTGTCTACCTCGCGGCCGGTATCGTCGCGCTCTATGTCGGTGCGGAGTTGCTCGTCGCCGGGGCCGGCCGACTCGCACTGGGTGTCGGGCTCCGGGCCGCAACCGTCGGCGTGACGGTGATCGCCTTCGCGACGACCGCACCCGAGCTGTTCGTTTCGGCCATCGGCGCGGTGAACGTCTCGACCGATATCGGCCTCGGTGCCGTCATCGGCTCGAACATCGCCAACATCGGACTCGTGCTGGGGATTGCTGCGCTCATCAAACCGTTACAGATCAGTCAGACGGCCATGCGACGTCACGTGCCGTTCATGCTCTTTGCAGTGTTCTTGCTCGTCGTCCTCGGTGTCGACGGGACCATCGGCGCACTCGAGGGCGCGATCTTCCTGCTGGTACTCGGTGGCTTCACGGCGTATCTGGTCCACTCCGTCAACACCAACCCGGCACCGGCGGTCGACGACCCTGGCGCTGGCGACGGACTCTCACTGCGGGACGTCGCGCTCGTTCTCGGTGGGCTGGTAGCGCTCGTGATCGGCTCCCGGTGGCTCGTTTCGGGCGGTACGGGGCTGCTGTCGGCACTCGGTGTGTCGGATCTGGTGATCGGGCTGACGGTGCTCGCACTCGGCACGTCACTGCCAGAACTTGCGGCCTCGGTTATCGGCGCCGTTCGCGGCGAGACCGAGTTCGCCATCGGCAACATCGTCGGCTCGAACATCTACAACATCCTCGCCGTCCTCGGTATCGTCGCCCTAATTACGCCGATCGAGATCGCTCAGAGCACGCTGCGACTCGAACTCCCCGCACTGGTCGTCTGTACGGCGATAGTGGTCGCCATGATGGGGTATGGCCGTCGGCTCACGCGACTCGATGGGGCCGTTCTCGTCGGTGGCTACGTCGGCTTTCTCTGGCTGCTCGTACCGTGATTCTCCGTGGCTCCCGCTATCGGAGCCAGTAGATTGCGCTGCAACCAGTCCGCTACAGCGGTAGCGGTGTTTCCTGCTCGAGTTCGTCGACACCGTCGGCACAGCGCGATTGCAGCCGATCCAGCCGCGGCCCGACGTGTTCGCGGACGAGTCTGACCAGCGTACTTGCCGGGCCATCGCCAGTGATCGCGGTCACCTGTGGTTTGACGTCCCCGTCGCCGACGGTCACGACCAGTACCCGCTCGCGATCGGCGAAGACGACGCGGCCGTGGTGGATCCCCTCGACGGGGAAGTTCAGCCAGTCGAACTGTGGCTCACAGACCGTCGCCTCGGGGACTGCAGACCGAACCGTGTCTCGCACTCGCGGTGACCGCGAGCCGACGTAGACGTCGACGCCGCGGTCCGTGGCCGCCCGCCAGCGCTCGAGACAGCGCTGCTGGACCATCGCTTCGTCGGGCATCGTCACGAACAGCTCCTCGTCGGCGCTGTCCGCGAGTTCGTGGCTTCTGGTGATGACGCGGTCGGCCCCCTCGAGCGTCCAGCACGACCCCGCTCTCGCCGAGGTGCCGTCGGCAGCGCCGTCCTCTGGTGGGCCAGTTTCGACCTCGTTTCGTCGCGTCTCGAGTGCCGCAATCGCCTCTCGAAGCGGGCTGGCGGCCAGCCAGTCGGCCCGCCACTGCGGCGCGTCGGGTGCGATGGTGGCGGTCTCGCTCGAGTCGTCGTAGTCGATGAGATCGGCTGCTGCGAGCGAGGGGAGATAGTTGTGCCGCAGCGCAGTCGCGATGGGCTGCCAGTCCGATTCCGAGAGGGAAACGAGTTCGGTGTCGCCCTCGTGGGCTGCGATCATCGCGGCCAGATCGGCAACGGAGAGCCCATCACGCCGTCTCGCAAGGAGCACACAGGCAAGGCGACATCGAGCGGGCTGGAGCGCGTCGAGCGTGCACTCGAGGGCCGCCTCGTCGATGGCCGTCCCGCCGGTCGGCTGTTCGAGAAAGTAGGCGACCCACTCGAGTTCGAGGATCGGGTGCTCGGTGAGGCTGATCGTTCGCGTGTCGCCGTCGGTGTCGACGGTCACCAGCCCAACGTCACGGAGCCGCGGGATGTGGTGGTGGACGAGTTCGATATGTGCCTCCTGACACTGCTCGTCGGTGACGATCGGACAGCCGTGTTCACGCGCCGCCACGTCAGTCGCCAGCGTCGAGATCGAGAGCGGATCCGACTGGGTCGTCGGCTGTGTCCCATCCGAACCCGTCCGCTCGTAGAGGATCGAGAGCAGGTATCGCCGGCGAGGGTCGGCGAGAACGTCGAACGCGGTCGTCGTTCGCTCGGCAGTCAAGGAGGCACTCATTGATCGATGAAGACGACGAACGCGGGAAAGGAGTGTACCAGCATACTCTGGTATGCTTGGGTGGGTGACTCATCGAACCCCAACAGTCATCCGTCACGGTCACGGCCAACCCCAGTGTCGCCCTCGAAATAGGCCGTGAGGAGTTTCGCCTGTGCGACCCGGAGGTGCTGGTGGAACGTCTGGCGAGCGATGTCGAGTCGGTTGGCGATCTCGCTTGCGTCGCTGTTTCGTGTCGGCCACTCGAAGTAGCCGCCGTAATAGGCCGCCTCGAGGGCGGCTCGTTGCTTCTCGGTCAGTTTCTCTCGGACACGCAGTCGGAAGTCGCCCCGTGTTTCGACCGGCTGCTCGACGGTTCGTTTCGAGACCAGTTCCGTTTCGGGGTAGGTCTCCATGATCGCCTCGACTAGTTCTCGAACGGCGACGTCCCGACTGGCCTGGACAACGATGCTCGAGGAGCCATCGTCGACAACCTGTGATCGCATCCGCGCGCCGTAGTCCGCGAGCAGGCTGGTGGTTGTCGGCCCGTAGACCACGAACTCCCAGTAGCTCTCGTCCCCGCTGGTGTCGATATGACGAACCTCACCGATCCCCGGGTGCTCGTCAGTGAACGTCCGGACCCGCTCCGAATCGATGCCGATAACGGAGACGTAGTAGACGAACACCTCATCGGTCAATGGCAATACGTGATCGACACTCAGTTGACAGCCCAGCTCGGCGGAGAGTTCCGTACAGACATCCCCGTCATCGGTCGATTCGAACTCGAGTTCGACGGCGATGTCGTGATAGAGCAGCCGACGGACGGCCATCGCGTTGAGCGCGTGCCCGACCGTCGCGCCGAACTCCTGGAGGACTTCCCGTTCGCGGTCGGTAAACGCCGTCGCTTCCTCGGCGGCGACGACGAGGACGCCGAACGTCCGGCCACTCGCCATGATTGGGACGGCCGCGACCGAGCCGTAGTTACGCTCGCGAGCATCGGCTCGCCAGCGCTCGACCGCGCTCTCGCGAAGGTTATGATAACACTGGACGGACTCCGTTTCGAACGGTGACGTGCCCGGCCCGTCGGCCGGCGGATCGACGAACGACGAGAGAACGTCGTCAGCACCGGTCACGTCAATTCCAGCCCATGAACGTGGCTCCAGGGGCTGTTTGTCACTCGCCACTGCGATATCGCCCTGTCCGATGACGGCAAACCGGTAGGGTTCGGCGGCCGCGAACGCCTCGACGACGGCGCGTTCGATCGCCTCACGCGTCTCCGCCACGACCATCGTCTCGTCGATCGTCCGAATCGTCGCGTTGAGGCGCTCGAGACGCTCGAGTTCCCGTTCGCGTGCTTTGCGATCGCTGATGTCGCGGCCGACGCCGGTAAATCCGAAGCCGATCCCGTCTGAACCCGTAATCCGCGCGCTGTTGAACTCGAAGGGAATCTCGTCGCCGTCGCTGGTCAGCACTCGTCCTTCGGCAGTGACCCGATCACCGTCGTGCAGGATCCGATCGATCGCGTCACCAATATGCTCGCGATCTTCTGGGACGATGAATTCGAGGGCGTTCATTCCCTCGAGTTCGTCAGGGTCGTAGCCGGTGACCTGTTCGAACCGCTCGTTCCACTGAATCAGATTGCCGTCCGTATCGAACGCATAGAGCAAGTCCGGCTGGGCCTCGAAGATGCTCTCCGTGAGCGCTTTCTTCTCCCGGAGTTCCAGCTCTCGTCTGTATTCGTCGGTCCGATCGTGGAGGATTTGTACGTAGCCCCGAAGGGGGGCGGGCTGGTCGCCTGATTCGGTGGCGGAATCGTCGGGTCGTCCAAGTACTGGACTGCCGTCGTACTCCCGGATGGGGGCAAGCACCTCGCGAACCCAAAACCGGCTTCCATCGTTTCGGAGCCGCCACCCCTCGTCCTCGGCCCGTCCGTCGGTGCGAGCCTGCTCGAGGAGTCGTTCCGGTCGGCCGGCCTCGCGTCTCTCCGGCGAGAAAAAGACGCGGTAGTGTGTTCCCTCGATCTCGGCTTCGTCGTACCCCGTTAGCTGTGTGGCTGCTCGGTTCCACCGGACGACTTGCCCGGCCGTGTCGAGCATGGAGACGGCGTACTCACCGACGAGGTCTGTCAGTTGGTGCACGTCGAGACCGAACTCCGAGGGGAAATCGGCCGTCGCCGATGTGACACTCGTGTTGGCCGAGCCGTCGCGGTTATTCGATGCTGGATCGGTCATAGATTATCAGCTGCGTCCATCGATGGTTGTTCCTATCGCGAGTTACCATTCGCATGACCGAAAAGCCGATGGTGGCGTTTGCATACACAATCTTTTCGTGCCACGCGGGTCTTTCGGATCACTCTCGAGTCGGCATCGAGAACCGACGGCGTTACTGGGCCCCAGCCCACCCACTCGAGTATGACTGCGCTCGCGATCGTCGAGAGCCGGGCCGACCGCGCGTCGGTCCACATCTGCGACCAGCTCCGCGACCTCGCCGACTGGGCGGCCGTCGACGACGACACACGGCCCGCAGCCGACGGCGGCGGCACGTACTACCGAACCGACGGCGTCGAGTTGCGCTCGTTCGACGAGTTCCACCTCGATCTCGAGTACCCGGTCGATGCCTTCGACTGCGACCCGGATCTGCTCGTGTTCGCCTCGCGTCACTCGGGCGACACGGGGCCACTCCTGACGGGCCATTTTACGGGCAACTTCGGCCCGGCCGAGTTCGGGGGTGAAGCCGACGCCGTCGCCGAGGCCTGTCCGAACGCCCTCGCACGGCTCCTCGAGGCCTTTGACGAGTACGCTCCCGAGCGCTACGACGTCGGGATGGAGTGTACCCACCACGGCCCTACCGACGTCGGCTGTCCGTCGCTTTTTGCGGAACTCGGCAGCGGCGACGAGCAGTGGGACGACCCTGACGGCGCTGCGGCCGTCGCCCGCGCGATTCTCGAGCTCCGTAACGTCTCTCCCCACCGCGATACCCAGATCGTCGGCTTCGGCGGCAACCACTACGCCCCCCGGTTTACCCGCGTCGTCCGCGAGACGCCGTGGGCCGTCGGCCACATCGCCGCCGACTGGGCGCTCGAGGCAATGGGCCATCCCGACACGCATCGTAACGTTCTCGAGGCGGCGTTCGACGCGAGTGAGGCCGAGATGGCCGTCATCGACGGCGAGTGGCCGGTGCTCGAGGACACGCTCGAGGCCCTGGGTGTTCGGATCGTCAGCGAGACCTGGCTGCGAGAGAGTGGCGATCGATCACTCGCCCTCATCGACGCGGTCGAGACAGCCCTCGGGGCCGTCGACGACGGTGTCCGCTTTGGCGACCGTCGCGCCGAGTCGGTTGCCGTCGTCGATCTCCCGACCGAACTGGTCGACGCTGCAAACGGGTTCGATCCGGCAGCAGTGCGAAGGGCCGTCGAGGCGAACTCCGTCGCCTTCACGACCGACAACGGCGGGAGTCGGGTCGGGTCGCGGGTCGCGGTCCCCGACCCCCCGGAGTCGGCGGACTCGACGGACTCGACGGACACCGAACCCGCCAGGGCAGCGATCATCGAGGCGCTGGCGGGCGTGCTCGAGGAGAAGTACGAGACGGTCACGCTCTGTGACGACGCCGTCGTCGCCGAGCGGACGAGTTTCGATCCGGCACTCGCTCGCACGCTCGGCGTTCCCGAGGGGCCGAAGTTCGGCGCACTCGCAAACGGCGACGCCGTCACGGTCGACGGGAAAACAATCAGTCCCGAGACAGTTCGAAGCCAGCAGACGGATCAGTTTCCGATCTAGCGGCTCCGATACAACGGGGAAATCACAGCATACGACTCCCATATCGGGGGCCGTTGAGTGTTCTGTCTGGAGAGACGTTCTTCGTCCCGTGTCAGACAGGTGTCTGACGTGTAGGGGAAAGGTAATTATGCTCCATCGTTTAGAGTTGGCCAAGAATGGACTCCATCATCGACGACGCCATCGACGAGGCCGAAGACGGGGAGCCGGCGATGGCCTCCGAAGACGCCCACTCACAGGACGGGCAGTCGCCGACCGGAGACGAACCGGACAGCCAGCGGACGGGGACGATGACCGACGACCAACTCGAGGACGTCCTCAAAGACCTCCAGACGGACATTACGGTCGTCGGCTGTGGCGGTGCCGGCGGCAACACCGTCAACCGCATGCACGAGGAGGGGATTCACGGTGCAAAGCTCGTCGCCGCCAACACCGACGTCCAGCACTTAGTCGAGATCGAAGCCGACACGAAGATCCTGATGGGCGAAGAGAAAACCGGCGGCCGTGGGGCCGGCTCGCTCCCACAGGTCGGCGAGGAAGCCGCCCTCGAGAGCCAACAGGACATCTACGACGCCATCGACGGCTCCGACATGGTCTTCGTCACCGCCGGACTCGGCGGCGGAACCGGAACCGGCTCCGCGCCAGTCGTCGCCAAAGCCGCCCGCGAGGCGGGCGCGTTGACGATTTCGATCGTCACGACGCCGTTTACGGCAGAAGGTGAGGTCCGCCGAACCAACGCCGAAGCCGGCCTCGAGCGCCTGCGTGACGTCTCTGACACCGTGATCGTCGTCCCCAACGACCGCCTGCTGGATTCGGTGGGCAAACTGCCCGTCCGACAGGCGTTCAAAGTCTCCGATGAGGTGCTCATGCGCTCGGTCAAAGGAATCACCGAACTCATTACGAAACCCGGCCTCGTCAACCTGGACTTCGCCGACGTTCGCACCGTCATGGAACGCGGCGGCGTCGCAATGATCGGCCTCGGTGAATCCGACTCCGAAGCCAAAGCCCAGGACTCGGTCAAGACCGCGCTTCGCTCGCCGCTACTCGACGTCGACATCTCCGGCGCGAGCTCCGCGCTCGTCAACGTCACCGGTGGCAACGACATGGCGATCGAGGAAGCCGAAGGCGTCGTCGAGGAGATCTACGACCGGATCGACCCCGACGCCCGCATCATCTGGGGGACCTCGATCGACGAGAGCCTCGAGGGCAGCATGCGGACGATGATCGTCGTCACGGGCGTCGAATCACCACAGATCTACGGCCAGCCCGACGGCGAGGCCGTCCAGCCCGAAGCGCCAGCGCAGGGCGACGATATCGACTTCGTCGACTAATCGTTAGTTCGGCTCCAAACGATTGCGGAACCACGTGGCTCGTGCGGAGTCCATCTTTTCACCATCTATTACCCGCGTGCGTCGGCTGTTCTGCTGGTGGATGACGGAGACACGGATATCAAGAACGGTGTTCGCAATGATGTCCCAGAGACCGGAGACGTATCAGGAGTGAGGCCTGAGAAGGGGGTATGGACGCAGACAACCGAACCAGCGACTCGAGCGATCCGGTCTCCGGACAGACGATTCGCCATGGGACTGGGGTGACGGCGACCCGTGCGTTTCCGACAAACGCGTATCCGTCGAGTCTCGACCCGTTCGTCCTGTTCGAGCGGTTTTTCATCGAGCCGGACACGGGGTTCCCAACTCACCCCCACCGCGGCTTCGAGATCGTTTCGTACATGCTCGAGGGCGGGATGGAACACGAGGATTCGCTCGGGGTATCCAACACCGCATCTGTGGGCGACGTCATGCGGATCACGACTGGTGGTGGTATCGAACACTCGGAGTTTCCGGCCGACAATGTGGCCTGTAACGGGCTGCAGCTCTGGGTCAACCTGCCACGCGATAAGAAGGAGATCGACCCCAACTACGTCGATGCGGCTGCTGACGAGTTGCCGACAGCGACGGACGACGGGGCAACCGTCACGACCGTCGTCGGTGATGGCTCGCCAATCGCTCTCGAGACATCGATGGAGTACCTCGACGTCCGCGTGAGCGAGTCGTGGACGTGGTCACGTCCTGAGTCGTGGGCGGGCTTTTGCTACGGCGTCGCCGGGTCGGGAACCGTCGACGGCAACGCCTTCGGCGAGGGCGACGTGCTCCCGGTCACCGGCGATCGGTCCGTCGAGATCCGAAGCGAGGACGGCCTCCGCCTCGTCGCCGTGTCGGGCCAGCCACACGGCGAGCCGATCCGCCAGCGCGGGCCGTTCGTGCTGTAACGACCACGTCTCAAACAGTCGATGTGGGGCCTGCAGTCCGCACGTCAGTCGTCAGCGGGCGTTTCCGCACTCGAATCGCCAGTGAGATCGCCCTCGATACTCGGTGGGTATTTGCCACGATCGAGTTTCAGATCGGACTGCGGCCGTGCCATACAGGTGAGTGCATAGTTCTCGGCCTCTTCTTCCGTCAGCCCACGAGCTGCAGGCTGGGTGACCTCGCCCTCGAGAATCTCGGCCGAACAGGCCAGACACATCCCGACGCGGCAGGAGTACTCCTGGGCGATCCCCGCCTCGAGACACCGACTGAGAATCGTCTCTTTGTCCGAACAGGTAATCGTCTCACCCGTCCCGACGAACTCGATCGTGTACTCGGTCATACAGCCAGCTACGAACGACCCTACTAAAACTCTTTATTCACCGTTTGTCGTCGTCGACACAACGAGACTCGAGCAGTGTGACCTGTTCGGGAGGGTGCACTCGTCTCGAGCGGTGCGGACGGCTGTGAACTGGCCGTCGGCGTCCGATTGTGTCCTTGTCACGGCCACAAAGAACACATAAAACGTTTTCTTCCCGTGGTGACCATCTTGTTGGTATGAGTACGCAGGAGCAGTCGGATACCACCACCACGTCCGACCACCAGTCACCGGACGTGGTTGTCGTCGGTGCCGGGACTGCCGGTTGTTATGCCGCAGCGACCGTTGCACACGCCGGCTACGACGCCGTCATCCTCGAGCGCAAGACCGCCGACGAAGCGGGCCACATCGCCTGTGGGGACGCACTAAAAGGGGCCGATTCCTTCCCCGAGGCGATCCCCAAATCGAAACTCGAGCCCGCGTTTACCAATACGGGCGTCGACCACGGGCGCTTCGAGATCCCACAGGAGGACACCGTCCTCGAGATTCCCGTCCCCGGCGAGCTGGCGGTCATCGACCGCTGGGAGTACGGCCGCCGCATCATCGACGGGGCCGAAGACGCCGGCGTCGACTTCCATTACGATACGGTCGTCAAAAACGTCACACAGGCCGACGACGGCCGCGTGACGGGCGTCGAAGCGATTCGGAAGGGCGAGCCGCGCACGTACGAGGCCGACATCGTCATCGACGCCGCGGGCTCGTTGTCGATCCTGCAGGACAACGTCGACTTCTCCGAGTCAACGTTCGATACGAACGTCAACTATCGACACTTCTGTTCGGCCTACCGCGAGATCGTCCACGTCGATGAACCCGTCGAGTGGGACGACGCCCTCGTCTTCAAACCGACCGAACGCGCGGCGGGCTACCTCTGGTATTTCCCGCGCACCGACACCGAGATCAACGCCGGCCTGGGCTTCCAGATGACCGAAGAGCCGATGAAACTCGTCGACGACCTCAAACGCGACCTCGAGACCCGGCCAGAGTTCGAGGGGGCCGAAGTCGAGGATAAACTCGGCGCTGCTCTCCCAACCCGGCGGCCCTACGACTCCGCGGTCCATCCCGGCTACATGGCCGTCGGCGACGCCGCGGGCCACGTCAACCCGACGACCGGCGGCGGGATCGCCGGGGCTGCCTACGGCGGCAAATACGCTGCTGATCAGGCGATCGAAGCCCTCGAGACGGGCGACTACAGCGAGGATACGTTCTGGAAGTACAACGAGCGCGTGATGGATCACTTCGGGGCCCGCTACGCCGCCCTGGACGTCTACAACATCCTCTCGACGGCCGTCGACGTCGACGATCTGATGGGGCTACTGGCCGCGATGCCCGGCGACAAACTCGCCGAGGCGCTGTACTCGGGCAGCACCGACATCGGAATGAAACTCAAACTCGAGGCCCTGATCAAAAGCCGCGGTCACTGGGGAACGATCTGGAACCTCTACCAGACCAAGCGCTGCGCTGACGACCTGCTTGCCCACTACGAGCAGTATCCGACCAGTCCCGAGGGACTCGCGAGCTGGCAGGAGCGCCGTGACGAACTGATGGAGGACGTCTACGAGACAACCGGGGCCGACCCGAAGTACTAGACTCGAGAACTGCACGACTCGAGGCGTCGTTTACCGCCGACCGACAGTATCATCCACTGATCGTTTGCGAAACATCTCGGAAAGTCGACTGTTTTCCGCATCCATCGATTGCCGCTCTCGCCGGCCGACACTCGAACAAAATAGTGTCCGATACTCAACACAACAACTCGAGATACAGACGTTAACAGTGTCATGATATAAAAACAAACTGGCCAAAAACCTACTCTGTTAGGGGCTCTGGCTATTCATGTTGGTCTGTTACACTATTCCGATGGTACAACAACACACACGCCGACGCGCACTGTCACTGATCGGAGCCACCGGGGCTATCGGCCTCGCCGGCTGTCTGGGCGGCGACGACAACGGTGACGACGGGATGGACGACGGCAATGGCATGGACGACGACGGAACGGACGATGAAATGACCGACGGCGGGATGGACGATGCCGGCGTTCGTGTCGCTCACCTCTCGCCCGACGCGCCGAACGTCGACGTCTACGTCGACGGCGACGTCGTCCTCGAGGACGTTCCCTATCGCGCGGTCAGCGACTACCTCGAGCTCGCACCCGAGACGTACGGGGTCATGATCACGGCCGCCGGCGATCCCGATACGGTCGTCTTCGACGATGACGTCGAGGTCGGTGACGGCGACTACACGATCGCCGCACTCGGCGAACTCGCGGAGGAGAACCAGCCGTTTGCACCCGCAGTACTCGAGGACGACCTGAGCGATCCCGGTGAGGACGCCCGTATCAGACTCGTCCACGCGTCGCCGGATGCCCCCGCGGTGGACGTCACGGCCGGCGATGGCGAGACGGTGCTGTTCGAGGGTGCTGCCTTCGGCGACGCCGCAGCAGTCGAGGTCCCCCCTGACATGTACACCCTCGAGGTTCGACCCGCGACCGAAGACAACGACGGCGACGTCGTCGCAACATTCGACGTCGAACCGATGGCCGGCACCGTCTACTCGGCCTTTGCTGTCGGCTACTTAGAGCCCGAGGCCGCACCGGCAAACGAGGCCTTCGATCTCGAGGTCGTGGTCGATGCTGAACACCACGACGGCGCTGCTGACGATCACGACGACGAGCAGGACGCTGCCGACGACGATGACGGCGGATACTGATCGACAGGCTGCCTCGAGCTATCGGCTGCCAGTCGACGACACCTAACTCGCTTTTTCTGGAACTCCTGTCCCGAAGCGCCGCCGCTCAGACGCGTCTGCGCCCGATCCGTTCGATCGTTCCGGCGAGGACGTCGATTCCGTGCGCGATACTTGACTCGTCAACGTCGAACGTCGGCGTGTGGTGGCCACCGGGGTGGTCCGTACCGATACCGACGTAACACGCGGTGCCGCCGTTCTCCTGGACTGCCTGCATCAGGAACGTTGCGTCCTCGCTGCCGCCGAGTTCGTCTCGCTCGAGCACCCGTTCGACGCCCTCGGTTTGCCCCGCGACGTCGGCGACGATGTCGACGAGTTCCTGATCGCTCGTCGCACTTGGGGCCTCCGCGCCGATCGAAAATTCGACCGTGCATTCGTGCATCTCGGCGGCGCTGCGGACCACGTGGCGCGCCTTGCTGTGCATGTACTCCATCAGCTCGGTCGTCTCGCCGCGAACTTCGGCGAGGATACGCGCTTCTTCCGGAATGACGTTAGCAGCAGTGCCGCCCTCGACGACGCCCGCGTTGACCCGCGTTTTCCCGTCGTTGTGGCGCGGAATGCCGTACAGGTTCTGGACGGCCGTCGCCATCGCCTGCACGGCGTTTCGCCCCTGTTCGGGATGGCCGCCGGCGTGGGACGACTGGCCGGTGAACTCGGCCTCGAGGTGGCGAACGGCGAGAAAGCCGTCGATACCGGCGACGATCTCGCCGGTCGGGTGGTCGAGGCCGATGTGGAGTGCGAGCAGGTGGTCGACGTCTTTGATGTGGTCGCTTTTGGCCATCGACTTCCCGCCGCCGACGACCTCCTCGGCGGGCTGAAAAAAGACCTTCAGCGTCCCCGAAAACTCGCCACTCTCGGCGATCCGCTCGAGGACGCCGACACCGATCGTCGCGTGGGCGTCGTGGCCGCAGGCGTGCATCGCCCCTTCGTACTCGGATCGGAACCCCTCTGCAGCGGGTTCGTGGGCCGCGTCGTCGGACTCCTCGACCGGCAGCCCGTCGATGTCGACTCGGAGCCCGACGGTGGGTCCTTCGCCGCGCTCGAGGACGGCGACGAGACCCGTATACCCACCTTCCAGCGACTCGAGGATCGCCTCGTCGACGTTGGCATCGCTGGCGCGGTCGTACCAGCGGGCCAGTTCGGCCTCGTCGGGGACGGCCATCCGGTGGTCGCCCGCGATGGCATCCGGGCCGACGTGGAGTTCGTCGAGGTCGAGTCGCGACTCGAGTTCCGTGGCGAGTCGTGCGGTGGTATAAAACTCACACCAAGCGGGTTCGGGTCTGCGATGGAGGTCCCGACGCAGCGAGGTGCGGTCCGATTCGGTGAGTGCCATACGCATCCGTTAGACGACAGAACCTATAGTTGCCACTGAAACGCAGTGTCCGGTCGAGTACACAGCAGCCGCGCGCTCTCCGCTTACTCTTGCTGTGCGGTCCCGGGCTCCTCCCGCGCAATGGGGGCCTCGAGGTCTTCGAGCGCCCACGTGACAACCCGTGCCTGCACGAGCTCTCGGTCGGATGGTGGATACTCGGTGTTTCCCGCAAGAATCTGCTGGCTGTCGGTCCAGAATCGTTCTTCGATTGGCTGGTGGTCAGGCACGTCTTTCGTTCGGTTGGTGAACGCCTCGAAGTCCTCTCGAAGATCGAAGGAGGCACGAGCGGCGTTACACCGAGGCAACGGCGTCATTCCGGTCTCGAGGACGAGTTCACAGACCGTCTCCCAGTCTCGGTCACAAAAGTACAGCGACACTTCACCGATGACGTCCTGCCAGGCGATAGCTTCGCCGTGTTTCAGTTGTTGAATCGCTCGCGGTGGCAGGTCAATTCGGTGGTCGATATCGCCGATTTCACAGAGACAACAGGGCTTCTCGGTCTTGCCCGTGTACATTGTCCGTCTATTTGACTCGAGCGAATAAAAGCAACCAGCCAACGTGGGCGGGTATGGTCTGGGACGGGCCGTTAGTTGCCGCGGCCGACGCCGCGGATATGCTCGACTTCGGCCTCGATATGGACCGAATCGGGAAAGTTCTGTCCGGCGATGTTGCGCGCGAGGTTGTCGTGGCCGTGAATCTCGAGTTCACGGGTGAAGACGGTGTACTCCCACGAGGCAAACTGCCGGTCGTCGTCGGTGTGAAGCCGACACCGCTGGGGAACCGAGAACTTCTCCGGGGGATGGGAGTGGGGGCCTTTCAGTGCAGCGCCTTTGCGTTCGGCGGTGGCTTTGATGTCCTCGACGATCCCATCGAGTGCGGCTCGATCGCCGCTCTGGAGCGTGAGACGGGTAACGAAGGTCATAGTTGTGCTGTCCATTTGTCAACGGCCGGTGCGTAAAAACTTGCTGAGATACGCCCAGGTCACTCATCGGATGGTGAACGAATTCGGACCCGACAGGGGGCGATCCGTCGACATCGAGCCAGCAAATAGTATATATTCTGGACGAACAGTCCGATATTCTCTTAACGTCGCACCTATTAAATCAGCCAATGGCAGTCGAAGCTACGAGCGCAGGCGCGATCCTCTTCCGCGATACGCGGGGCCGGCGCGAGTATCTTCTACTCAAGAGCCGCCCAGGCGATTGGGAGTTTCCCAAGGGCGGTGTCGAAGGAGATGAAGAACTACAGCAGACGGCGATCCGCGAAATAAAGGAAGAGGCAGGTATCGAGCAGTTCCGGCTTCTCGACGGCTTTCGTGAGGACTACAGCTACGTCTTCGAGGCGAACGGCAAGACGATCCACAAGACCGTTCACCTCTTTATTGCGAAATCGTTCGAGGCCAGTGCGGAACTATCAAACGAACACCGGGATCTCCAGTGGCGCGATTACGAGCAGGCGGTCAACACCGTCACACAAGACGGCCCACGCGAGATCTTAGAACAGGGTCACCGGTTCCTCGACGACCTCGAGGAGGACGAGGAGTAGGCCCGATCACAGCCGGTCAGTCCTCGAGACCGCCGGCGAGTGACAGCTAGACCTGTTCGAGGACGTCTCGAGCGGCGTCTGCGACACGAGTCGCACACTCCCGGATCAATCGAGCAGTGCTTTTGACATCGTCGTGTCAAGGGACGATGTGGACCGCACTCAGACCGAGTTCGCGTTCGAACTCCGGTGTTGTCGCTGGGCCGAACGCACCTGGCCACCGGCCGAGTCGACCAGTGACGATCACGCGGTCATCGTCGCCCGCCAACTCGGGACGAAACGCCGCCGCTGGGACACGATCATCCTCGAGTGCGACCCCGATGCCCTCCGCGAGCGGGCGAAATTCGGCCTCGAGCGACTCGACAGCGATCTCTTACACGTCATCCGAAACGCACCCACGGAGTGGACCTACTACCGCGACTGTCTCCCCAACCCCGGCTATCCGTGGCGCTACGTCCGCGAGACGATTCACCGCGCCAGCGACCGGGACATCCTCGAGACCCGTAAGTCGGGCAACCGCATCCAGATCCGCCGGAAGTGGCCCTATCCCGACTGGCTCGAGCGAACCGTCGTCATCGAGAACAAACCCGACCTCGACGCCAGCGCGGCCCGCGTGCTGGGCGCACAACTCGAGTACGACGTCGCGATGGGGCTGGCCGATGAGGCCTGGGTCGCCACTCGAACGACGGGCGACACCGTCGAACCCGCGCTGTTCGAGGATCTACCGGTCGAAGCGGGGATTCTGACGCTCGCGCCAGAGACTCTGACCGCGACAGTCGAGTGGTATCCCCGGACGCTCGCGGTCGACGACCCCGGCACGCGAATCCTCGAGCGACCCGGCGGCGGCGAGCGGGACGACTCGGCAGCGCGCTTCGAGTACGTCGATCCCGCGACGAAGGCCGAAACACGGCTCGCGATCGCCGAACGCGCCTATGAACGTGGCTGGCGCTCGTTCGTCGAGACCATGCGCCCCGACTGTCGGCACTTCGAGTTGCGCGCTCGAGACGGCACGCAACTCCGACCACACTGTGCGGCGAAAGGACGGTGTCAGACGGCTGTTGAGTGTTCTGGGAACTGTCCCGAGTTCGAACCGGAGCCGCCAGGCTGGCGGACACGGGGCTGGCCGATCGAGGGGGGTCCGGGAACGCGCTGTCGACGATTGCTCGAGGATCGGCGGCGGCGACGGCGGCCGGGGCTGTGACTCGCTTGACGTACAGTAGTCCGTCTCAATCGGAGACCGCGACCTCGAGGTCTTCGCGGTCGACGGCCAGTCGGAACGTGGGAACGGTCCGGTACTCGACGGCGACGACATCCTTGCGACGAAGACTCTGGAGGCCCGAGCGAACGGCTTCGGCCTCTGGGTCAACGTCGAACTCGTCGCGGAGCTTGTGCAGGACCGAGACGACGCTCTCGGACTCCTCGTCGGGGCCGGCAAGCACCGCGACGATCTGTGACTGGAGTTCCGGGACGCGGATTCTGGACGGCGGCCCATCGGTTTCGGGATCGCTCTCGATACCGGGTTCGACGTCGACGAGGTCGGCTGCCTCGCTCGTCGCCCGAATCAGGCTGTTGTCGTCACGAAAGTAGTAATCGCCGAGTTCGGTCTCGAGATACTGGTGGACCTCGCTGCCGCTTTCCATCCCCCACCGGTCCTGTAGCTCCGAGTTCTTCGTCGGCTGTAGCTCCACGACGTCTGCTAACCGTTCTGTGGCCTCCTCCGAGAGCGTCATTGTCGAAGCGTATGCGGATCCGATACTTTTGCGTTGCGTCCCATCGGTTTTCGACCGGTGGGCTGCTTTCGACAGCAGCGCCGTATCAGTCGTCCGGATCGACGGTCGCGCGGTGTCACTCGCGAGTCAATCGTCGCCGACGACCGGGATCGGGCGCGTCGTCTCGAGCGTCTCCTCGATCTGTGTGTAGACGAGAATCGTCCCGGCGGCGGCAAGCGTGGCTCCGAAGACGAACGGGACCTCGAAACCGTAGCCGACCAGCGCGCCCGACGAGAGCGGACCGATGGCGATCCCGAAGCCGAAGGCCATCGTGAGCACTGACAGCTTCGAACCGGATTCGCCCTCGCCCGCGAGGTCGCCAGCGAGGGCAAGCCCCGGTGCGAAGACCATCGCACCCGCGATTCCCTGCAGCAGCCGAGCAACGAACATCAGCTCCGAGGTCGTAATGAACCCCTGGACGAGCGTCGTCGGGATCAACAAGAGCATGCCGCCGACGATGAACGGACGCCGTCCGTACCGATCACACGCCCGTCCGATCGGCGTCTGGAGGATCACCTGGGCGAGAATAAAGGCCGCAAACTGAAGCCCGAACCAGGTCGAGCCCTGCTCGAGGCGGGCGTTGACCTGCGGCTGGATCGTCGCGAACAGCGCGATTGCCGTCGCCATAAACAGTGAGGCGACGCCGAGCGTGAAGATCGGGCCGAGCAGGTTCGGCCCGGACTGATCCCGGATCGGAATCGAGAGATTCGCACCGGCGTTGGCTCGCGTCGCGTCGGGGTCCGTGATGAGGACGGTCACCAGCAGATAGCTGATCACGGCGGTAATCGCGGCGATCGCGAACGCGGCGTCGAAGCCGTTGATCGTCGGCCCGATGGGCAGCGTGTACGGGCCGAGGTTGACGACGGCACCGGCGACGACCGGCCCGGCACCGAAGCCAACCAGGCGAAACGTGTTGTAGACGCCCATGTTGCCGCCGCGATCCTGCGTCGTCGCGAGTTCGTTGACCAGCGCGATCGACGCTGGGACGATAAACGCGACGCTCACGCCTTGCAGGCCGCGAATAACGACGAGCGAGAGATACGTCTCCGCGAAGACGTACGCCACGTTCGTTACCGCGAGGCCGGCAAGCCCGATCAAGACGAACGGCTTTCGCCTGCCGACACGGTCGGAGAGTCGGCCGGTGAACGGCTGAAAACTGCTGTTGAGAAACCCGAACAGCGAGAGGATGACCCCGATGATCATCGCCTCCTCGAGGCCGAGTGTCCGCCCGCCGACGGTACCGCTTGCCACGTACAGCGGGATGACGATGATCAGAAACGAGTTGCCGATCCCGTCGGCCATCCGGGCAAACGCTAGCGCGAGCACTCGCTGATCGACGGCAAACTGCGCGAGAATCCGCCGAACGAGCGTCCGCATGGGGAAGAGGTGTGTCGCCCGAGCGGATTATTGTTTCGAACTGACGAATCACAACGCGATACCGAAGCGTCTCTCGAGGGCACTCGAACAACAAAAACGGAAGAACAAGCGGCGACGAGACGGGGTCAGTTGATCGTTGTGTGCTCGGATTCCTCGTTGAGCGCGAGGTTCGCGGCGATCTCGGCGTTTCGCATCGCGTACTGGGCCGTCTGCTGGAGACTGACGAGCACTTCTCGAACCCGAAGGAGGTCCTCGTTGGACATCTCCGGCAGTTCAGCGAGGATCTCTTTCTCGCGGTCGGAGATCTCGTGGAAGAGTTCTCGAACCCGGTTCGATTTGTCGTAATCGCGTTCGACGGCCGCCTCAACCGCGAGGGAGGTGATCTCGTCGACCTGTTCGTTCAGCTCACGGATGTCACGCATTACCGAGCTGTCGACATTCAGGCTGTGGCCCTCGGTCTCGATGACGATTTCAGCGATGTCCTCGGCGTTGTCTGCCGTCAACTCGAGGTTTTTCGCGATTGAGCGGTAGCCGATCAGCGGGAAGCCGCTGTTGAGACCGACCGCACGCGCGAGGTTCGGGTTCTGGTAGGCCGTAAAGATCAGGCGCAACAGGAGCACGAAGATCTTGTTCGCCTGCCGCTCGCGGTTCAGGGCGCGCTGGGCCAGATCGGGGTTGCCGTGAGCCAGCGCCTTGATCCCTTCACCACGCATCGTCTGTCCCGTTCGCTCGAGGCGCTCTAAGAGGTTGTCGAGCGTGAAGTCCTCCGGATCAACCGAGCAGCGAATCGAGATGCTCTCGGGGGTCTCTTCGATGACGCCCAGTCCCATCAGTTGCGTTTCGGCCTGATAGACCGCGTTGATGTGGTCGGACTCGAGTGCGCCGTCTTCGGTGTCGATGCGGATGACACGCCGGCCCAGCACGTACTGGGCGACGATCGCCCGTTCGACGGCGTTGGCGTCTAAATCGTCGGCGTGGATGATCGCTTCCGTCTCCTCGGTGTTGGCCGATTCCGGCATGACGGTCAGCGTCCCCTTGCCGCTGGTCCGCAGGGAGACTTCGTCACCTTTCTCGACACCGTGTTCGGACGCCCATTCTGCAGGGAGGGTCATCGCAAGCGTCGATGGACCCAATCGTTGCACTTTCCGCGTTTCCATGCGACACCCTAAGCGAGAGTTGACCTTAATCTTGACTATATGGTCATTACATGGCCGACAAATAGTTATATGGTTGATTGTGAAGGCCGCGAGTGCAGTATACCTTATACAACATTGACGAGGCGGGTCGTAAACCGCCCCGTTCGGACCTGTTGCCAACCTCGAAGGCTTTCGTCGATCGCTGCGTCGTCGGTATCGACGCGCAGGGCATCGATCCCGTCGAGTTTCTCCCCGGAGGCGACGACCTCGATCTCGTCGGCTCGCTCGATCACGGCGGGCGAGAGCTGGTGGTTTCCCCGCCCGAAAATAAAGCCTTGCCCACCGATCGGCGAGACGACGATCGTCACCGGCTCCGCGAGGACCTCGAGGATCTCGCTTTCGGACGCGTCGCGAGCGAGCACCGTCCCGTCACGCCAGACGTCGACGCCGAGCGGGGAGGGATCGATCCCCAGTTCGGTCTCGATCGCTCCGACGGTGCTTCCGGGACCGAAGACGTAGGTTCGATCCGGATCGATCTCACGAGCAAACCCCGATGCCAGTGAGTCGACGCTGCCGCTCGAGACCTGTTTGCCCGACTGGACGTCCGGCGCGACGGGAACCGGGACGACGGCCTTGAGTTCCGCTCGGACCTCCCCGTCGCGGTAGGCATCCTCGTCGATATCGTTGACCTCGCGGGACGTGACGCGGTCGAACTCGGCGATGATCCGGCCGGCGTCGGCGGGTGTCACGGCAAAGACCGACGAGTAGATCTTAACACCGGCTGGGACGCCGAGCATCGGTGTTCCGCTGTCGTCTCGGGAGAAATCTGTCTCACTCCCGGAATCGGTCGTGGCTCTCTCGGCGTCGCGTTCGATGACCTCCGCGACGTCGACGGCGGTGCCGTCACCGCCGACGAAACAGACCAGATCGACGTCGCGCTCGAGAAAGGCCCGAACGGCCGCGCGCGTATCGGCTGCGGTCGTTTCTGCGGGCGGCTCCGTCCCATCGTCCGCCGTCGGCTCGTAGACGACGATCGGCTCGTAGCCAGCATCACGGGCCGCGTCCTCGCCCAGCACGCCCGCTGCCGTATACACCGTTAGCTCGGGTGCGCGTCGGTGTACCGCCGCGAGTGCCTCACGTGCCCGGTCGGGTGCGCGCGGCTCGGCCCCCAGTTCGCGTGCTTCCTCGAGTTTGCCATCAGTTCCTTTCAATCCGACCCGACCGCCCATCCCCGCGATCGGGTTGACGACGACACCGAGAGACTCCATAGCCGACGTAGGCAGAGCCGATCCAAAAGCCGTGTGGTGTTTTCGGCGCTGCGACCGACTCGACGAACGCCCGACGTTTCTGAAAGATTAAGAGGGATGGGAACTGATCGCAGCATATGAACGAACTCGCGTTCGCCGTGCTCGAATCGGATCCAGAACTCCCGATGGCACTGACCGGCTGGGGGACCCTTGCCCTTGGCCTCCTCGTGACGATCGTCTGGCTCGCGTATCTGTATCGATAATCGACCCGCTATCGGTCGCCACTCGGCTGTTCGACCCGCTCGCGGAGCCACGCTTCGGCTTCCGAGACGGTTTCTTCGTCCGTTCCCTCGAGTGCGAGCCGAACCGACTCGCCCGGGTAGCTCCCGACAGTGATCTCGAACCGTTCGCGGACTGTTGCAACCCGATCGAGCAGCGCGCTTTCCGGCTCGTCGGCAACGACGACCGCACGATAGGTCTGGGTCCCCGAGAACTCGTCGGCGACCGATTCGAACATCGCTCGCATCTCCGAGGGAACACCGGGAAGGACGTAGACGCCCTCGAGGACCGCCCCCGGTGCGACACCGGTCTCATTGTGAAGTGGCCGTGCCCCGGCCGGCAGGTCGGCTGTCCCCGCCGTCAGATCGGCTCGTGAGTAGCCGTCCGCCTCGAGCCAGGCGAGCGCGTCCGCGTGTTCCTCGAGCGAGCGCCCCAGCGCGGCGGCGACGCCCTCCATCGTGACGTCATCGTGGGTCGGGCCGAGCCCACCGGTGACGATCACGGCGTCGTACTCGGCACGATACTCGTTGACGACGCGCGCGATATCGCCGATCCGGTCGGGAACGGTAGTTACGCGCTCGACGGAGACCCCGCGCTCGGTCAGCCGTTCGGAGAGCCACGTGGCGTTGGTATTCGTCGTTTGGCCGGCAAGCAGTTCGTCGCCGACGGTGACGATTGCGACGTTCATAGCTGTCATTTGGTGTGCGGCGTAAAACGAGTGTCGAGACTCGAGACCGGAGTCATCCGCCGAGGCCGTCCGCGGCTCGCCAGTGCCGCCCCTTCTCACTACCCCAGCACACCCCTGTCAGTAAAGATATCTAATATGAATCCGGTCGGCAGAATTGTTGGTTCACTATCACAACTACAGACGGCCCAGTATACGTCGGGGGTCTTTATAGACCGCTGCTCGATGTAATTTTACTAACCACAAGATTCAATTCTGATAATTCAGTATAGGGTGAATAATGTCTCAGAGTCGGACAAAACGAACCGAGGCGGAGTCGACTGCAATTCTCTCGGCGCTCGGGAGCAAGTACAGCGCGGAGATCCTGTGTGCGGCTGGCACCCCAAAATCGGCCCAAGCGTTGAGCGACGATATCGAGATCCCGATCGCGACCTGCTATCGCCGCATTCAGGATCTCGTCGAAGCCGGGCTGTTGACCTGTGAGGGGCGACAGCTCTCCGAGGAAGGGCGACGAACGAACATCTACCGGCGAACGCTCGACGAGATCGAGATCGACTTTACCAACGATCGACCGCAGTTCTCGCGCAAACGCCGGACGGAGGCCAAAAACCGGCTTCGAGACCAACTCGAGGACTGAATGTCCGTCTCCGAGGGCAGTTACAGTCGAGACGTCGGTTTCGATCCGAGGCGGTTGTACCCGTCGTTCCGCGGATCGGTTTTTCTGTGGCCGAGCAGTGACAGCGTCAGTCGGTCACGCTTAAGTAATCTCACGGGAATACCCGAGTATGACTGAACGAGCGGACCACGCCGATCGACCGGTAACGGTCGCTGCCGATGTCGACGGCGAGCCGGTCATCGGGACCGAACGCGTCCTCCACGTCGGCCGGGATCGGCCGATCAGGATCAGTACCGGCCATCGGCTCCTCCATCACGACGGCAAGTGTTCGCGGCCACACGGACACAACTACGAGATTTCTGTCCGTGTAACCGGTGAACTGACCGAGGAGGGATGGATCGCCGACAAGGGCGATATTACCACAGTAATCGACGAGTGGGATCATATGTTCTTACTCGAGGCCGGCGATCCCCTGATCGACGCCTTCGAAGCCGCGGGTGACGACGATGCGCTCGTCGTCCTCGAACAGCCCCCGACGGCGGAAGTGATGAGTGTGTTGCTCGAGCGAAAACTCGAGGCAGCGCTGCCCGACACCGTTTCCCACGTCGCCGTCCAGGTCAACGAGACAAGCGAACTCTGCGGTGGCGGCCAGTTCTGAGATGCCGGTTTCCGACTCGGTCGATCGGGAAGACGTGGCCGGGGACGACCAGCCAGCCGACGGCCTCCCGATCAACGAACTGTTCTACTCGCTGCAAGGGGAGGGAACGCTCGCCGGCGTCCCCTCCGTCTTCGTCCGCACGAGCGGCTGTAACCTCCGCTGTTGGTTCTGTGACTCCTATCACACCTCCTGGGAACCCACCCACGCCTGGCTGGACGTCGAGGAGATCCTCACGGAAGTCGAGCAATACGAGAACGCGGACCACGTCGTCCTCACCGGCGGCGAGCCGTTGCTCCACGAGACGAGCGTCGCCCTCCTCGAGGCATTAGACGATCGCGGCTACCACACCACCGTCGAGACCAACGGGACGATCTACCGCGACGCGCCGATCGATCTCGCCTCGGTCAGCCCGAAACTCGAGAGCAGCACGCCCACGCCCGAGCGCGACCCCAAAGGCGACGGCGAATGGGCAGCCCGCCACGAGCGCGACCGGATCGACCTCGAGGCGCTGGCCCGCCTGATCGAGGACTCCGACTTCCAACTCAAGTTCGTCGTCACTGACGAGAGCGACATGCCCGAGATCCTCGCGCTGCTCGAGGACCTTCGCGAGGTCGCTGCCGTCCCGATTCGGGACGACGACGTCCTCCTGATGCCCGAAGGGGCGACGCGGGAGCGACTCGAGGAGACCCGCGCCGACGTCGCACAGCTCGCCATGGACCACGGCTTTCGATACACGCCCCGCTTGCACGTCGACCTCTGGAACGACGCGCCCGAAACCTGATGTTCGAGACTGATTGCCGATGACCGACGATACGACACCCACGACCGACGAATCGACTCCCAAACGCGCCGTCGTCCTCCTCTCGGGCGGCATGGACAGCGCCACCGCCGCCTACGAAGCCCGCGACCGGGGCTACGAGATCTACGCCCTGCACACCTCCTACGGCCAGCGAACCGAGGACCGCGAACTCGAGTGTGCTCGTCGCCTCGCTGACGAACTCGACGCGGCGGACTTCCTGCAGATCGAAACCGGCCATCTCGCGGCGATCGGGGCCTCGAGTCTGACCGACGACGACCTCGAGGTCGCAGACGCCGATATGGACAGCGAGGAGATCCCCACCTCCTACGTCCCCTTCCGAAACGCGAACCTGCTCGCGATGGCCGTCTCCTACGCCGAGGCTAACGACTGCGAGGCCGTCTTCATCGGTGCCCACAGCGAGGATTTCTCGGGGTATCCAGACTGCCGGCCCGCGTTCTTCGAGGCCTTCGAGCGGGTCGTCGACGTCGGCACGAAACCCGAGACCGAGATCTCGATCGAAGCCCCGTTCGTCGAGTGGTCGAAGACCGATATCGCCGAACGCGGGGTCGACCTCGAGGTGCCCTACGAACACACCTGGAGCTGTTACCGCGAGAACGAACCCGCTTGCGGGACCTGTGATGCGTGTGCGTTCCGGCTGCAGGCGTTCCAGAACATCGGCGTTCGGGACCCGATCGCGTACGCCGAACGGCCGTCATACGTGGACGACAACCCCGCTGGTAACAGTTGATACGGTCTGCGATCCCGATGGATCGGGAGGCTTGCCGGACGGTCGCGACTGCACCGGCACTCGTCCCCGTATTTTGAGCAGGGACTGATCGCTTCGGCAGCAGTCACAGCCGTCAAAAAGGCCGCGCAAATTGGGGCTCGAATCCTCGTTTGCTACTCCAACCATTACTCGAGGATGCGCGGCCCGGATCGCCGTGGTCGGTTATACGCGGAGCAGGCGCAATACCACGGTCTTCAGGCCGTGGATACGCGCCGTCACTTGATACGTGAGACGCCGGTCGATCACTGAACTTGCTATCGCCCAGCGACAGCAATGGCTCCGCGCCCCTTCAGTATAAGTATCATGCTTGGTAGTATCATGCATTTATTTGCCGGCTCTCGATTGCCGAGTGTCGTCATACCGGTCCGTACTCGAGTGCGTGCGACGAGAACGACTGATGGGGATCGTTACATCAATCCCTATGAGACCGGTCGAACGCTACCACGCCTGCTCGAGAATGCCTTCGATGTCCTCAACTGAAGGATCCAGCCCTGGCGGTGCGTTTTTCATGAACGAATCAGCGAGGATCGCCTCCGCGACGGCAGCGAACTCGTCCGGTTTAGGGCCGTCGACGTCACGAAGCCGCGTCGGCAACGCGAGTGCGTCGCGCACATCGGCCACCCTGTCGACGACCGCTCGTGCCGGATCGGCCGCATCGGCGACGCCCAGTGCGTCGGCCAGCACGTCCTGCCGTGCGTCGACACCTTCCTGTTCGAACAGATACGCGAGGACGTGTGGGACGACGACAGCGTGTGCTGCCCCCTGCTGGACCTCGTACGTGCGCGTGAGCCCGTGGCCGAAGGCATGGACGATCGACAGCATCGTCTCGTCGGGCCGGGAGATGCCGTACTGGACCAGCACGACGCCCTCGAGGATCGTTGTGAACGTCTCGATGCCGCGCTCGCCGCGGCCGAACGCACGAAGGCCGGTCTCGAGTTTGCCGAGCCCGCGCGTCGCCGTGGCGTCGGTCACCGGCGTCGCGTTGGCGGCGTAGATCGCCTCGAGGCCCTTGTCGAAGCCGTTCATCGCCGATCCCGCGAGGATCGACTCGGGCGTCGTCGCCACCAGGTCGGGATCGTAGACGGCTGCGGCGGGCATCAGCCCCGGCCCGGAGATGCCGCCGCCGACGTCTTTATTCACCAGTCCCGACTCGGCTGTGGCGGTGACGCCTGCGACCTGCGAGAGGTCGGCCCCGGCGAGGGTCGTCGGAATCGCGACGATCGGCACCAGTCTCTCGTCCGGGACCCGAATCGTTCCCGTCTCTTCGAACGCCGCGCCGATCGCCGCCGGCTCGCGGTCGCTCGCCGCGAGAACGCTGATGACTTTTGCGACGTCGAGGCTGCTCCCGCCGCCGAGGCTCACGAGCACGTCGGCATCCTCCTCTTCGAGTCGCTCGAGCCCGTCGACCGCCGTCCCGAGCCGTTTTTTCGGCGTCGTCTCGGCGAACACCCCCGCGAGTCGGTCGCCGAGGCCGTCCCTGACCGGGTCGATCACCTCGGCTGTACTGCCGACCGTCGAACCACAGACGACCAGTGCGCGCTCGAGGCTCTGGCGCTCGAGTTCGCCCTCGAGGTCGTCGACACAGCCGGCACTGAATCTGATCGTCGCCGGATCGAACTCGAATCGAAACGCCGCGTCGCGAGTGCGTGGCGATGCTGTCATGGATACGTATCACACCCCAGCGGTAGTAAAGGCGAGCCGCTCGCGTTTTCTCACTCGAGACGGAACGTGGTTGAGTGACTCTGTTGGCGGGTTTCGCCCTCGAGGGGCACAGCCCGTGGTCGACGTCGGCCTCGCGCCAAGGCTTGGTTGTGGCTGTTCACGCCAGCAGCTGATACAGGTGTCTCTGGCGGGGAGGACACTGCTTGAAAAATGGCGTCTCGGCGTCGGCGTTAGTCGTCCGTTGCGACGTCTTCGTCGTCGACGTCGACTGCGGTCGCCTGCTCTTCGGCGACTTCGTCGGGGTGGGCCTCGAGTGTCGTCTTCTGAATCTCGACGCGGCGCAGCGGGTAGACCGTCTTGGCTTCGCCGTAGATTCCCGAGGAGAGTCGCCCCTCGACGACGCTGTCGATGAGTTCCTCGAAGGTGCGCTCGGCGGCGGCGTCTTCGATCATCTCGACCATCGTCTCGCGGATGGCCTTCTCCTGGCTCGCGTCGGCCTTTTTCGTCGTGAAGGCGACGGGCTGGATCTGGACGCGGTAGTCGTCCGTCGTGAGGACGGTGACGTAGGCCTCGACCTTCGAGGCACCGCGGCGGACCAGCGAGCGCAGGTAGTCACGGGTCAGGGAGTGTTCCTTGAACTCCGTGTAGGCACTGTCGCTGCCGACGTCGGTGATCTTGAAGGTCAGCTTGGTGTTGTTCTCGCTGGCGTTGTTGTTCAGTTCGCCAAGCGTCGTTTCGATGGTTCGGTCGTAGACCTTTTCCGGTTCGTCAGCGGGGGTTTCGCCGAGTTCCTGGCGGTCGAACTGCTCCGGTGCCAGGACGGTGTACCACCGCTTTTCCTGTTTTGCGCGTGAAACTGATCGTTCACTCATTGTCTATTGGTGTATCTGGGTCGCTATCGGACACAGGGCCCGTGTCCGTCGGTTGATCGCGCTGTCCCGCTCGTGTCTGCTCGAGAACGTCGACTGCGACCTCAAGGTTGACGACGTAGTCGTCGACCGTCGAGTGGAGTCCGCCGGTCGTCTCGCGTTCGATCTGCGTAATAACGGCGTCACCGTCGTCGGATATGACGGTCTCCATTTCGTCGGTGTTGTCCGGGCGGATTGCCCGCACGACGAGGTCCGGCTCGTCGTGAGCCGTTCGAATGGTCGCGCGTCGACTCATCGCAGCTCCCTCACTGTCTCGATGATCGTCTCGTCGTCCCTGGTTGTGTCGTACCGAAGATAGCCACGTCGGTGTCCGACGTCGTACTCGGGGGCTGTGTCGCTCTCGTGGCCGAGCTCTCGGGCGACGCCTTCGATCGTCGCACCGAGGGGGTCGTCGCTCCGAGTCACGATCGCAGCCTCACCGGTCCCGTTAGTCGAGGACCGTCGCCCCTTGCTGACGGCGAGGACGGTCGGCTCCGGCGAGCGAAACGCTGCAGCGATTCGGGCCACCGCTTCGACCGGACCGTCGTCGAACTCGACGACGAACAGTCCGTCGTAGCGGCTCGTCGATGCCCCCTCGAGTGCCGCGTGGGCACGGCGGCCGTACTCGCGCCAGGCCACACGCGCCGACTCGTCGACGTCGTGGCCCATTGCGAGCGCAGCGCCCGTCCCGGGTTCGGTTCGAGCCGTCGCCTCGAGGACGTCCGCGAAGCCACCGACCGTATCGAACGCGTGGTCGGGCGTCGCGTACGGACGGAGTGCTCGCTGGATCGTCTCCGCCGCCGTCACGGTCGCCTCGTCGGCACCGATGACGTCCAGTGCGACGGCCGAACCGATCGCCCGGTGGTCGTCGGCCTCGAGCGTGTCGGGTGCATCGAGTGCGACGCCAAGTCCCGTGAGGGCCTCGCGTGTCGCGTCGACGTCGCCCGACCACGGCCCGAGCAAGCGCGTCGAGTGGGCGATCCCGTCGACCAGGTCTGCGGTCGGAACCGCGACACCCGGTCGGCGGGAAACGAGTCCGCGTTCGGTAGCGGTCTCGAGCACCCACTCGCTCTCACCGGCACCCGGCTCGATATCGGCGGCGACGAGGCCAGCAAGTGCGAGCACGGGCTCCGGTGTCGTCTCGAGGTCGCGGACACAATCGAGTGCCGCGAGTGTAGCCGATCGATCGGCCGTCTCGAGTCGCGCCACGTCTGCATCGATCGCGCCGATCGCGAGCGTGACGTCGTCGGCCGCCGGCTCCCGGTCGCGAACGCGTGCGGTCCGGGCTGTGACGGTCCGGTCGACGCTCACCTGAAACGGCGTTCCACGCTCGGCCAGCGCCCTCGCGAGGAGGCCACTCGCCGCGAGCGCGTCGCCGTCGGCTCGCGCGATGAGGTGGACGAAGCCCGCGCTCTCGAGTGTCCTCGAGACGGGAGCAGACGTCGCGTCGACGGACCGACCTTCGGATACCATGTAGGGACGTTCGGATTACTCCTCGATGAGTTCGACGGCGACGTCGTAGGAGTACGTGAAGTCGGCCTCGAGTTCGTTCCCACGGTAGTAGGAAACGAGTCGACGGACCTTCGATTCCGTGTTCTGCAGGGCGCGTTTGTTCTGGTAGTCCTGTTGGTTCTCCTGGATGTGCTCGCGCAGACGCACGGCACGTTCCATCAGGTTGTAGAGGTCCTCAGGGATGTCCGACTTCGCGTCGTTGTCCTCAAGGATCTCGGTGAGCTTCTTGCCGGTCGCCAGCTTGACGTCCGGGATCGGCGTGCCCGTGACACCTTCGTCACGCAGCTTCATACCGATCTGGCTCGGCTCGTAGCCCTGCTCTGCTAGTTCGACGACTCGGGCTTCGATCTTGTCCGAGTCGACGTCGCTCCACTCCGGCGGTTCATCTGCCGCTGGCTTGTCCGAACCGGACGAGCCACGACGGCGGGTATGCATTCGTGCCATTGGTCGAGGATAGGAACCGCACTGACCGCTCCGTACGCAACAGTCGAATCGGTCGACTGCCGGTGCACTTCCGCAATCCCAAGCCATCCGAAACAGTGGATGACACAGTCGGATTTGCGGCCGCGCGCTTCCCACCACCGCTTTCGGTCGAACCGACTAAAGGGTTTCTAGACCGGGTTCGCGAGTTCGACAGGCGACGTCGGCAGGACAATCGCGTTCGGTTCCAGCGAGTGCATCCCCTCGAGTCCGTCACTCTCGTCGCCAGCCGGCTCCCGTATGTGTGGCAACATCTGGGTGGGCTCGAGCGTTTCGAGGGGTTTATTTATCACCCAGCGAAAGGACTGGATGCGAACGAGGGCTCGTAGATCAGCGGTAGATCATCCCCCTGGCACGGGGAAGGCCCCGGGTTCAAATCCCGGCGAGTCCACTTCTCTCCGCTCGTTTTACTCGCTTCGATCAGTGAGCTCGCCGAACATCGCAACCGCTTCGCGTTTGCTTAACCCCGGTGAATCCATAGAATTCGTGTCTGCTGTGTTACTCGATCTGTACGTCGGTTTCGCGGAGAACATCGTATTCGAGGATAGTAACAGTTCTTCCCTACCTGATCTCACTGGATAGACATACAAGTTGATACTACTGGGCTGTGGCAGTGGTGACATGCGCACACCTCCCGAAGGAATCACAGTCGGTAATCGCTACGAAAAGGACGAAATCGAGGCGACCTTCGATACGGGCTTTGGTTACCAAATTTCTGGAATCAATCCGAGGCGTGACAGTCAAGATAAACGGTATGTATTGCTATTTGCCAACGAAGATGGGCCATATGGTGATTCTGTAACACAGGGGAGGTTCGAGTACATCGGAGAAGGTCTCTCGGGAGACCAGAGTGAATCCTCTCCGGGAAATTCGGTCCTAATTGATGCGATTTCTTCGGGGACTCCGGTTCACTTCTTTTATCAGGATTCGGGGGACGGAGAATGGGAGTATCAGGGATTAGTTGATGTCCACGATTATCGGTTTGAGCGACAGGATGGACGACAAGTATTGGTATTTGAGATGGAACATCAAGAAGAGCATTGAAGATAGAATCTGGTTACTTTTTGTGTAGTAACTTCACTCAAAATCATCACCCCTGTCTGCGCGCGTTGGAGTAGTCCTCGAGCCCACCGCAAAAACACCACCCGAAGCCGCTCACTCGTCGTCTCGAGCCGCGGCTGCCCGTTCTCGAGCGTCCTCGATCTGTGCGTCGAGTTTCTTCACGACGGTGTATTTGAACGCGTCGGGCATCTGGCCGTACTCGACGTCGACGGTGAGCATCGCATCGCAGTCGTCGACGATCTCGGGAGCCCACTTCCCACGGGCGAGTTTCGACTCCTCCGTGACGACCGCGTCGCCGTCCTCGAGGTCGATGAAGGCGGTGACGGTGTTCCAGATCTGGGGATCGCTCGTGGTCGCTTCGTCGAACAGGGCCTCGAGTCGCGACTCCTTGATCGGCTGGGCTGCAACGTCGTCGCGCAGGTCCTCGAGGGCGTCGGCGAGCGCCTCGTACTCGGCTGCGGTGCCAGTCGGATCGTCGAGGATCATCGACGCCACCCCGCGTCGTCGGTGTTGGGACGCATCTGTATCAGGACGTTGTGGCTGGATCCCCAAGACTCCCGCCTTTCGGTCGACAGCGATGTGGATGCCACACGCGTGGTGAGACACGACAGGTGACACGTCGTGTCTCCGCTCACCGGCGGGCGACGTGGAGTCAGAGTGCGGCTCTATCTGTAGCGAAATCGGCGGCAAACGACCGTCAGGAACAGCGTACGTAACCGATGCGTGTCCATGTCGGTGGCGTAGTGACACCCTAGTTAACACTGAGCCGACCAACGAGGCAGAATACACTCGCGACCACGATATCGGAGTTCGTTATGAATCCAGAGCACTCGAGGCCGACTCGGACGATGGCTGCACAGCACACGCAAGACCGCCTCCTCGTCGACGTGATCGAGGCACTGGCCGAGGCCGATCGGCTCGAGCCCGAGGAAGTCGAGTACACCCTCTATGAGTATCTCAATCCAGAGATTCTGACGCAGTTGGCCGACGACGAGGGCAACACGTGGGAGTTTACCTTCGCGGTCGCCGACCACGAGGTGACGATCGCGAGCGACGGACGGCTGTTCGTCGACGGTGTACTCTGTCGAACGGAGCTGGCGCTCCAACGGCCGTCATCGGTTTATTCGTGTGGATGAACCTCGCTCGAGCGGGCCGATGAGACGGGCTGGTGTCCGTCAGGTTCAGAGCGACCGCGACCCGGCGTGGGACACGCCAGGACACAGTGGCAGCAACCCGTCTGCGTCGCCTGCCGCCTCACAGCAACAACGAGAGGACGGCGAGGACGAGAAAGAGGACCACCAGCCACTTCCCGATAGCCATGGTGAGGCCCGCGACGCCGGTTGCGCCGAGTGCCCCGGCGATGATCGCGATCACGAAAAACAGCAGTGCGAGTTCTAGCATGGGTGTTCGGAGGGTCGTTCAGCGGAAGTGGATTCGGCCTGAATACGCCGAACGGGACGGTGTATGGCTTTCCCTCGTCGATGTTCGGCTTTGAGTCGTCTCGCTGTCGTCATGCTCGAGGCGAGTGTCGAAAACGATGGTGGGGACTGTCGTGGTCGAAACCGGACTCGAGAAGCACTCGCGGTCGTCGGTCGCGACGATACAAGACTCGTCGGCCCTGACTCGTCACTCGTTGAGATGTGATCGATACCCTTTGGGTTCGAATCCGCGCCGGCAGATAACCCGTTTCCGGCCGACGGAGATCGCACTGACCTGGTTGTCGTCTTCCATTCGGCTGATGACGTCCGCCAGATGCTCGTCCGACCAGCCGGTTTCTTCTCGAACGGTTTCCCGGTCCACACGGCCGCCCCGTTTGACCAGGAGTCTGAGAATCTTGTCTTCGTCGGGCAGGTCCCGTTCGTCGACACCGTATTCGACTTCCTCCGCATAGCTCAGTGTCTCGTCGCCAGTATCGTCGCCTGATTCGTCGGTCGTGGACTCGCTGGGTGCCGTCTCATCCGCCGAATCCGTCGACCAGAGAGACGAGAGTCGGGTCCAGAGTGTGTTGAATACCATTGTTGATCACTTTCCGTGGAAACGATCCGTCATCGTACGCGCATCTACCGTGATAGTATGTTTCATTTAGTATCTATCCCTGTCGCTACTGAGTACGGTATGAGTACCGTAATGCTTCTGTCGGCGAATAGCGACGGCCTTGCGACCCGCAAGTCAGTTATCACATCACCGATTCGACACACGCGATGTGCGGGTATCGTGGTCACAGTCGATCACGCACCTGCTGGACGAGCTCATCGACGTCAGACGTCTCGCTGCGGTCCTCAATCTCGATGCTCGTCATACTCGAGGATTCACTATCCCGATACAAATGCGTTCGGTAGCGGTGCGTTCTCCGGTATCGATCCGCGAGCAACTTAGTGTTCGACCGTCTCCAGATACGTCTCCGCGAGTGCGGTGAGCGTCTCGTGGTGGTTCGTCGAGTGGGGTGCCGTAAGCGGGGAGACGCTGATCCGGCCCTCGACGACGGCTCTGCGGTCTGTCCCCTCAGGGTCAGGCAGCGTCTCTGGATCCATCTGTTCCCAGACGCGGTCTTTGAGGTGGACGCGATCCCCGTCGCGTTCGGCGTCCATCTCGTACCGTTTCGAGGGTCGCGTGACCTCGAAGGGGGCCGGCGCGCCATCAGCAACCGGGACATTAATGTTGAGATACGCGGCGTGGTCGAACACGCCGGCCTCGAGGGCGTGGTCGACCAGATAGCTCGTCACGCGGGTCGCTTCGGCGTAGTCGTCAATACTGAGGTCGATCTCACGTAGCGACGTTCCGGGGGCGGGAACGTACATCGAGGTCGCAATCGCGGGCACATCGAAGAAGGCGGCCTCGACAGCGGCGCTGATCGTCCCTGAGCGGCCGAGGACGTACTCGCCCAGGTTCGCTCCCTTGTTACAGCCCGCGACGACGAGATCGGGAAACGGCCCGAGTTCGGCCAAGCCGGCAACGACGCAGTCGGCGGGCGTCCCGTGGACGGCGTACCCCAGTTCGTGGTCGCTGACGTCGACCTCGTGTGAGATCGAGCGTCCGCAGGCGCTGTGGTCGTTTGCGGGAGCGACGACGGTTACGTTGGCGTGTTCGGAAAGCGCATCGTGGAGCGCCCGAATGCCGGTGCTGTCGATCCCGTCGTCGTTCGTCAGCAGGATCTCGAGGGGATCGCTCATATCACCGGGTTGGAGCCAGGGGCGAAAAGCCCACCGCTTTGACGAATCCGATCGGAACACTGGATGAGACCCACCGAGCGACGGATGTGGGAGGCGGACGGCGTCAGCTGAGCCGGTCGACGATCGTGTTCTCGTCGACGACCAGATTGTACGCGCCCTCGTCGTCGTTCCAGAGCGCGAGGATCTGTTCGAACGAACAGAGGTCGCCGTAGTCGGCCTCGAGCAGCGGTCGGTTGAGTTCGGTTTCGCTCGTGAGGACGGCGTAGTGGTCGATCGTCTCGCTGCCGTCGCTGATCTTGAACAGCGGGTTCGACCTGCTCGAGTGGCCGCCGCCGTCCGAATCGGACTCGCTCAGCGAGCGGCTAAGCTTCGCCGCGACGATATCGATCCGGTTGGTCACGTGGGCATCCATATCGGCCATCGTCGCCCACTCGCTGGTCTCGAGTGCGACGTCGAGCCGTCGCTGGCCATCGAGTCGTAACTGTGCGTAGGAAAACTGGACGTCGACGTTGACGAACTCGCCGGGGGCGTGCTCGTCGTCGTCAGCCGGCGTCGCTTCGTCGAGCTTTCGCTGGAAGCGTGGCACCTCGAGGTCGGGGCGGACGTCGAACGACCAGCCGCGATCGGTGGGTCGCTCGCCGGGCCAGAGCCGAACGGTGGGGCCGTAGACGGTCACCCGGCCGTGTCGGCCGTCGGTATCGTCACCCTCCTCGGCGAGCCCCAGCGCCTCGGGCTGCCAGAGACGCTCGTCCTCGAGTTCGCGTTCGACCTCGCGAAGCCCGACGCTGGTGTTTTTGTCGGCAGGGGCCATCGCGAGGGCTGTCCCATCCGGCGCGAGGAGTTCGAGTGCCGAACGGAGCACGGCTGCCGGCTCGTCGAGTTCGCTCAAGACGTTACAGGCGAGCACGAGATCGAATCCGTCGTCGGGAGCTGTCGGATCGAACCCGTCATCGTCAGTGTCGGCGACGGTCGCGGGATCGAACGCTTCGGCGGTTGTCCGGTGGATCGTCGAGTGGACGTTTTGCCCTGTCTCGTCGAGGAGGTCTTCGAGGATATCCGCGGCGGCGCTGGGTTCGACGGCGTGGTACTCGAGCAACGAGTCGTCGGGCAGGTACTCACAGAGCCCGAGCGCCGGGCCGCCGACGCCAGCGCCGAGGTCGAGGACGCGCATGCTGCGATCTAACAGCCCGCGCTCGGCGAGGTCGCCCAGCGCGTACTGGACGGCGGCGTAGTACCCCGGCAGGTGGTAGATCGCGTAGCCGGCGGCGACGTCGTCATCGTATTCGACCGGTCGCCCCTCGAGGTAGTGAGCTTTGAACCGACGGATCGTCGACCGAAGCAGGTCACCGGTCGCGTCTTCGTGCCAGTTGACGCCGTACCGGTCAGCCAACAGGTCGTCGAGCCGGCGTTCGTACGCCGCTGGGAGCTGTGTGACGGGCCCGCGTCGTGGTGACACCGGCTCGTCCGAGACGGGGACGAACGCGCCGTCCTCGCGCTCGAGCAGGCCGAGTTCGACCGCCAACTCCCGGAGGTGCTGGCGGACGACCGCCGGGTGGGGAGAGCCGTCGATGTAGTCGCAGATCTCCTCGGGGTCGATTGGTCTGACGTTGCGGAGATACTTGGCGTTCGATCGGACGGCGTCTCGGTGATCACTCATGCGGTAGGTCCTCCATTGCTCTCATCGGTGTCCGTTCGTCCGTCCGTGTCGTCGGGAGCGGTGTGACGGCTTTCGGCCCGTTCGGGGTCGTGTTTGGCAGGGGAGTGAGCCGCTGGCTGCCACTGCGTGGCGGCCTCCCGGTACAGCGACTCGAACGTTTTCGGGTCGGCGTCGGCGATCCGTTCGGCGGCAGCGGCGACCTTGTCAGCGCCGTCGAAGGTGTGCTGGATATCGGCGTAGACACGCGGTGTCCCCTCGGTCACCTGCTCTGTCAGCTGGCGGAGCTGCTGGTAAATTGGCGTTTCGAAGCCATCCGGCACGGACTCCGCGGCGAGGGCAAACGAGAGCACAGCGGCGTGGGTTGCCGCCTGCACCGTCTCCATCGCCTCGTCGTGTTCCGTCGCGGTCGTCTCAAGCGGGTCGTTGCCACGCGCGACGAACGCCTCGAGCAGTGCATCGATCGCCGGTCCCGGATTGTCGCTGGCGACGGCGATCGAGCCGGGTGCCCGCTCAGGGGCAAACAGCGGGTGAAAACTCGCTCGCTCGAGGTCGGGTGCGTGGGTGGCCATCGCCTCGAGCGGGGGGTCCATCACGCCCGAGACGTCGACGATCGCGCGCTCGGCCCGATCGGCGTGGTCGGCGATCGCGTCGACGACGTGGCGCATCGGGACCGCGAGACAGACGACGTCGTAGCTGTCCGTGCCCTCGAGAGCGGTGGTTTCGGCGTCGGCTCCGACGGCATCGGCGGCGGCGACGGCAGCGTCTTCGTCTACGTCGGCGAACGTGACCGCGGCGTCCGTGGCCTGGCCGAACCACGTCCCCATCGCGCCCGCGCCGACGATCAGTACGTCCATCGACGCCACCTACCTCCCGACGTTGCAAAAGGCGTTCGATCGATCGGCTCGCGGGACCGTCCGGTCGCTCGAGGTGTCGCTACGGGCCTCGGATTTCGACCTGCGGTCGCGCACAATACTGATTATTGATAGCATCACCCTATATCTAAGTCACCAGTCCCCATACGAACGCTATGGGAGCGACCGAACGGCCAACGTTTACATCCGACGCCAAGCGGCGTCTCTACGAGTACGTCGAGCGCAACGGGACCGTCAAGCGACACAAGCTCTTAGACGTCGTGTCACTCTCGTCCGACGAGTTCCAGTCTCATCTCGAGGAGTTGAAAGCCGACGGGTATCTGCAAGAAGAGGGTGGAACGCTCCAGATCGCACTCGAGTTCGGAACGGTGACGAAACACGAGCTCGATGGAGTCGAGTTCGTCATCCGGCCGGGCCAACAGTCCGATTTCGACGGCCTGATTAATACGATCCGTGACGTGACGTCGGAGGAAACGTACATTGTCGCCGAAACCATCGCGGAGGAGTTGCTGTACGACGATACCGTCACCAGACACAACGCCGTCAGGTCCCGGGTGTTCTTCGTCGCGACGGTCGATGGTGAGGTCGTCGGCTGGACGCATCTCGATCTGCCACAGATCGAGCAGATGCACGGCACTGCCCAGCAGACGGTCGGCGTCCGCGAGGCCCACCGCGGCCACGGGATCGGCAGCAAGCTCCTGAGCCGCGGTCTCGAGTGGGCCGAAGCCAACGGCTACCGGAAGCTGTACAACAGCGTGCCAATCACCAACGATCGCGCCCTCGAGTTTCTGACCCATCACGGCTGGGATACCGAGGCGATCCGCCGGGACCACTACGCGATCGACGGCGACCTCGTCGACGAGGTGATGATGGCCCGCGAGCTGTAGCGGTGTCGACTCCCGGTTTGCCGTCAGGGTAGTCTCCGGCAAGTGACACTGGTTGGCTCGGACTATTTCAGTTCTCACCCCGGAGTATCAGCCATGACACGAATCGGTATCGTCGGCGCTGGTGTCGCCGCCGCGGCTGCGGCCTCTCGGATCGAAACCACACACAAGGACGTCTCGGTGACAGTCCTCGAGAAATCCCGCGGCCTCTGTGGTCGTGCGGCAACACGACGCCGTGACGGCATCAGGTACGACTACGGCGCGAA
Organism: Natronorubrum thiooxidans; assembly: GCF_900156475.1. Taxonomy (GTDB): domain Archaea; phylum Halobacteriota; class Halobacteria; order Halobacteriales; family Natrialbaceae; genus Natronorubrum; species Natronorubrum thiooxidans. The sequence continues at coordinate 55,911 of NZ_FTNR01000009.1, read as the reverse complement.
CTACATCAAAGACGCCGACGAGCGCGTGGTCGAGTTGCTCACGGAGACCCTCGAGACCGACGGCCTCGTCGATATCACGGAGCCGGTCTGGACGTTCGACAGTGAGAGCTGCGTTTCCGAGGGCCGAGACGTCGACGAGCACAAGTGGACCTACCGCGAGGGGCTGACCCAACTCGCCAAACACCTCTTTGCCCGCACCGACGCGACGATCCACCGCGGGACGCGCGTCGAGACGCTTCGACGGGACGGCGAGACGTGGCATCTCGAGGACACTGATGGCGACCAGTGGGGTCCCTTCGATATCGTCCTCCTGAACCCGCCAGCGCCACAGACGGCCGAGCTGGTACGGTCGGCCGAGTGGGACAGCGACCGGCGCGAGCCGCTGCTCGAAGCCATCGACGCTGTCCCCTACCGAACGATCTGGACCGGCGTCTTCCACTACCCGTTCGCCCTCGAGGTCCCCTACTATGGGCTGGTCAACACGGACAAAGAACACGAGATCGGCTGGATCTCCCGCGAGGAGTGCAAGCCAGGCCACGTCCCCGAGGGCCAGTCCCTGCTGATCGTCCAGGCCAACCACGAGTGGTCGGTCGACCACTACGACGCCGACCCCGAGGCGAACCTCGAGGAGCTGGCGTCGCTGACTGCGGCTGTATTCGACGACGATCGCCTGCTCGAGCCCGACTGGACAGACCACCAGGGCTGGCGCTACGCCCAGCCCGAGGCTGCAGTCGATCGGGAGCCGCTCCGGCGGGTCGAAGCCGAGGGGCTGTACTGTCTCGGCGACTGGGTCGCCGGCGAGGCGCGGATCCACGCTGCGTTACGGAACGGGCTCGAGGTCGGCGATCGCGTTGTAGGTAATGAGTAGGGTGTTGACTGTCGCGTTGGGCGACGACGAGCCACTGGCTCGCTCACACTGGCACCACTGATCGCCACGTCCTCCCCAGCCGATTCGCGCTCCGCTGGCGCTCGCTCATCCCTCGCACAGTGTCGGACCACGATTCGCTCGTCGCTCATCGTGGTCCAGCGCGCGCCACCGCAGCAGCCGACGTCGAATCCGCTTCGTACTCGGCAGTTGGCTCGAGGGCCGCGCTACTCGGCAGTTGGCTCGAGGGCCACGCGGTAGTCGGTCAGGTTCTCGTAGCCGTCCTCGGTGACGACAACCAGATCCTCGATCCGAACGCCGCCAACGTCGGGGTCGTAGAGACCGGGTTCGATCGTGATCACGTGGCCGGCCTCGAGGTCGCCGCCGGAGGGCGAGACGCTCGGTGCCTCGTGGATATCGAGGCCGACGCCGTGGCCCGTGCCGTGGATGAAGCCAGTCTCGGCGCTGGGATCGCTCCGCAGGGTGTCGTAGCCGGCGTCTTCGATCACATCACAGGCGACGTCGTGGACGTCTGCGCCGGTGACACCCGCCTCGACGGCCTCGAGGGCGGCCTCGTGGGCCGCTTTGGTCACCTCGTACCGTCGTCGGGCCTCCTCACCCGGGTCGCCGCGGGCAAAGGTGCGGGTCATGTCCGCGAAGTAGCCCGTCTCCTTGTCCCGCGGGAAGATGTCGATCACGATCAGTTCGTCGGCCTCGAGCGGGCCACTGCCTCGGTTGTGCGGGTCCGCGCCGTCGGCGCCGCAGGCGACGATAGTGTCGTCGAGGCTACAGCCCTGGCGCAGCAGTGTGACCTCGATTTCGGTCTTAACGCGCTCGCTGGTGAGTGGCTCGCCGTCGTGGACGAGCACGCCGTCTTCGACGTCGGCAGTCGCGATCAGTGCCTCGGCGGTCGCCATCGCGGCCTCGTTGGCACGCTGGCTTGCTTGGATCTGCTCGCGTTCCCAGTCGGTTTTTGTCGCCCGAATCCCCTCGATGATGCCCTCGGGTTCGACCGTGACCTCGAGGTCCTGTGCTCGCAACCCGTCCGCGGTTCCCGTCGGGAACGATCGCGGGACGGCAAGCGAGTCGACGCCGTGGTCGGCACAGAACGCTGCGAGCATACGACACTTACCCTCGTAGGGCCCATGGTCGGCGACGAGTTGCTGGTAGTCGTAGGCCGACCGGCGCGTCACCGAGTCGGCGCTCGCGTCCGCCTTCGCGCGGCCGTACTCGAGGCCGGAGACGAGTAGGTGGATGCCCTCAGCCGTGACGAGCGTCTGATAGGGATCCGGCGCGGTGAAGCCGGAGACGTACCGCTGGTCCGAATCGGTCCCGTCGGCGTCGATACAGTACCCGTCGATGCCTTCGGCCTCGAGCGACTCGCGCAGTGGCGATAGGTCGACGTCTACGTTCATGGCCGGGTGTCTAACGGGCGGCCACATATACTGTTCGCTGTCGTCAGGTGTGAGTGGCAGTTCGGGACTCGCTTCGTACGGCTGGATTCGAACCCACATTCTTATCAATAAATGCGACTATCTGGGACATATGAATCGCCGACGGGTCCTCGCAGCGGGGGCCGTAGCTGCACTGGCCGGCTGTGTGAGCTACACTGCCAACAGTGACGACTCCCCAACCAGCGTGGAGCTCGTCCGAGATGCGATCGAGACACGAAAGCGGATGACCGACCTCACGGCTCGTCGGACCATGACGGTCGAAACGCCCGACGAGACGACCGAGCGGACGGAAGCCGTCACACGGCAGCCGCCGGCCAAACAGCGCATCGAGGTGCTCGAGTCGACTGACCCGAGCGTCCCAGTCGGATCAGTCACGGTGACGAATCGTGCGGCAACGTGGGAGTACAATCCCCGAACGGAGATCGTCGACAAGCAGTTCCATCCGAACAAGGTCGACGCCGACCGCACACGACGCGTCCTCGAGAACTTACTCGAGGAGTACCGACTCGGATACGAGGAAACGGCAACCGTCGACGGCCGGGAGGCACACGTCATCGAAACGAAGCCGCCGGTCGACGATATCGGGCCGACGATCGATCTCGTCGTCGGGGATACGACGTTCGTCGTGCCGCTGCGCGTGACGGGCGACCTCGAGGAACTGGACGTCTCCCGGACCGTCTGGATCGACGACGAGTACCGGTATCCGATCAAGGAGGAAAATACGATCAGCGACGACGACGAGACGCTCCACCGCGTCGCCGTCACCTACGAGGACTTAGCGATCGATACGGGACTCGAGCCCGAGACGTTCACGTACGAGCCACCCGCGGACGCGACCGTCGTCACCGACGGGATCGAGCCTGAGGGTGTCTTCGAGACCCGTACGGCGGCCGAGGAGATCCTTCCGTACAGCCTGCCGGAGCCGGACGTGCCGGATTCGTACGTCCTCGACCGCGTCACCGTCGTCGAGAAAGGCGAGGGATTCGGGACGACAACGATGCTGTGGTACAACGACCCGACCGTCATCGCCCGCGAACTGTTCGTCGCCGTCCGTAACGTCCAGCGGTTCAACCCGGACGCCCTCGAGGAAACCGAGGTCGACGGCCGCACGGTCTACCGTCGCGACGGGCGGATACAGAGTGTCTTCTGGGCCTGCGAGGACCTCAATTACGAGGTCTCGAGTCTGACCGACGACGCGCCGCTGGCCGAGATCGTGGCCTCGATCGGCTGTCCATAACGGTTCGATCGCCCTGCAGCTATCGTGTGGATCGGTACCGGTAAGGCAGGGCCATCCCACAGACAGAGCATGAACGTCACGATCACGCCCTCGAGGCTGCAGGGGACGGCACAGGCACCGCCATCGAAGAGCTACACCCACAGAGCGATTCTCGCGTCGGGGTATGCGGGCCAGACGACAGTTCGAGACGCGCTCTGGAGCGCCGACACGCAGGCGACCGCGCGGGCCGTCAATCTCTTTGGCGGGTCCGTTTCGCGGGCCGACGACGCCACGCTCGAGGTCGAGGGCTTCGACGGCCGACCCGACGTGCCAGCGGACGTCATCGACTGTGACAACAGCGGGACGACGATGCGGCTCGTCACGGCCGCGGCCGCCCTCGCCGACGGTACCACCGTCCTCACGGGCGACGAGTCGCTGCGCTCGCGCCCACAGGGGCCGCTGCTCGAGGCGATCGCTGACCTCGGCGGCGACGCACGGAGCACGCGCGGGAACGGACAGGCCCCGCTGGTCGTCACCGGCCCCATCGACGGCGGCGAGGTCGCGATTCCGGGCGACGTCTCCTCGCAGTACATCACCGCCCTGTTGATGGCCGGGGCCGTCACCGATGAGGGAATCGACGTCGTCCTCGAGACCGAACTCAAGTCCGCGCCGTACGTCGACATCACGCTCGAGGTGCTCGAGGCCTTCGGCGTCGAGGCGCGCCAGACAGCCGACGGGTTCTCGGTCGAGGGCGGCCAGTCATACGATCCGGTGGGCGGCGAGTACGCCGTCCCCGGCGACTTCTCGTCGATCTCCTACCCGCTCGCCGCGGGGGCGATCGCCAGCGAGGACGACATCCGCATCGAGGGAGCCAACCCGAGCGCGCAGGGTGACACGGCCATCGTCGACATCGTCGACCGGATGGGGGCCGACGTCGAGTGGGACCGCGAGGCGGGAACGATCGACGTCTCGAGCGCCTCGCTGTCGGGGATCGAGGTCTCCGTCGAGGACACGCCCGACCTGCTGCCGACGATCGCAACCCTCGGAGCCGTCGCCGACGGCGACACCCACATCACGAACGCCGAGCACGTTCGCTACAAGGAGACCGACCGCGTGAGCGCGATGGCCGAGGAGTTGGGCACAATGGGGGTCGCAACGACCGAAGAGCACGACTCGCTGACGATCCACGGCAGCGACTCGACCCTCGAGGGCGCGACCGTCTCCGGCCGGGCCGACCACCGGATCATCATGGCGCTCGCGCTCGCGGGGCTGGTCGCCGACGGCGAGACGACCGTCGAAGGCGCGGACCACGTCGACGTCTCGTTCCCCGGCTTCTTCGACCTGCTCGAGGAGCTCGGGTGTTCGCTCGAGCGCCAGTCCTGACTCTTCCGTTCGCTCGAGTCGCAACTTGCTTTTTGCGATGGAAACAGCGAGTCCTCACAGTAGAGATAGTAGCCACTGAACGTCAGTGCACACCGCATCGCACGACGGGAGCGCGGTTCGGAGCGTGCGCGGTTCGGAGCGAACGACGTGAGCGAGAACCGCGGGAACGCGAACGGGGAGGAACGACCCGTGAGCGAACGGACCCGCGAAGTGGCGGCGTCCTTGGTTGTAGACCTGAAACTCCCACCGTTGAGCAACCCTCTGGGTTGCGAGGCTCGGGAATCTGTGATTCCCGTCCGCTCGGGATTCCTCCGTGTTCACGCGGAGGTGGATGTCAATGAATGCTGGACGGTCTACCAAGACTGAGAGAGATTCGGAACAGCGTGCCGAATACAGGGCGCGAATTTTGTAATCCAGATCGTGCTGAAATCGTCAGTAACGCAAACCACTTCGTTTTCAGTCACCCTTCAGTTCATCCATACACTCGGCGCAAACTTTCAGATCATCCTCCCCGGCAAGGTCTTCTTCGCCGTGATCGATTGAGTCTATTAGTTCTTTCGTGATAACATCTGGTGTGATGTTTTCAACGTCATCCACATCACGGCCGCATCGAGCACATTTGACCATAGAATGAAGTAACAAGGTCTCAGGGTATTATTATTTGCCAGAACCCTACCGTTAACGCTGTACCCTGTACTGACTGCGGGTTTTACCATCTACTCTGAGTAACGAAACCGTATTACTAACGGCTGCTAACAGTGATCCGACTCGGATTCGGTCGTCGACTCGAAGCCGTCCTCGAGGACGAACAGCTCCGTTGCCGGACAGGGGTCATCGAACGATTCGGCCTCGATATCGGGCGCGTCGACCGGATCGCCGTCGACGGTGACGGTCACGTCGAACTCGTGTCGCCCGTGGAGGAAGACGGCGATGTGAGCCTCGGGATCGAGGTCGTAGGAGCCGCTCGAGGAGATCGAGCCGTCGGCGGAGTCGATATCGAGGCTGACGGCGTGGCGCTCGTCGTCGAGGTTCCAGAGTCGGACGCGGTGGGGTGGATCGTCGCTCGACTGCGAGCCGATGACCGAACGTCCGACCGGGTCGTCCGGGTCGGCGGGCGGTTCGACGGTCGCCTCGTCGGGTTCGTCGTCGGTGGTCTCGGACTCCTGCCCGTCCTCGGTGTGGTCGTCGCCCGCTCCGTCGGCATCGTTTTCGGCGTCCTGTTCGTCTGCCGACTCGCTGAGGGAGACACAGCCCGCGAACCCGGCAGCGACACTCGAGAGTCCGGCAACGGCGAGCAACGATCGACGATTCATTGTGTGGCCTGTCAGACAGGGGATGAAATAAAGGGTATTGGGCAGGCCAGTGCCGGCGACGGAAATACCCGGTGAGGTGCTCGCCGACCCCATGTCAGCGAGCCGTGGGCGAGATGACCGAAGACTGCGGCCGAAACACGGGCATTGCCGAACCATGCACCGCTAAGTGTCCCCATCACTGAGTGGGCCGTAATGAACGGCAACCGCTTCGGTCGCCTCTTTCAGGTGACCACGTTCGGCGAGAGCCACGGGGAGGCGATGGGCTGTACCGTCTCGGGCTGTCCCGCCGGCCTCGAGCTGACAGAAGAAGACATCCAGAAGGACTTAGATCGGCGCAAGCCGGGCCAGTCGATGATCACGACCAGCCGCGGCGAACCCGACGACGTCTCGATCAAATCGGGGGTTCAGGACGGCTACACCACGGGAACGCCGATCGGACTGGTTATCCAGAACAAAGACGCCCGCTCGGGCAAGTACGAGCCCTTCATTACTGCGCCACGGCCGAGCCACGGCGATTTCACCTACTCGGCCAAATTCGGCACGCGAAACTGGGGCGGCGGCGGTCGCTCCTCCGCACGTGAGACGGTCAACTGGGTCGCTGCAGGTGCCATTGCGAAGAAACTCCTCGAGCGAGAGGGGATCGAACTCAAGGCCCATGTCAACCAGATCGGCGACGTCGAAGCTCCCGACGTGAGCTTCGAGGAGATGCTCGAGCACTCGGAAGAAAACGACGTCCGATGTGCCCATCCCGAGACGGCCGAGGAGATGCAAGCGCTGATCGCTGACTACCAGGAGGAAGGCGACTCCATCGGCGGCAGCATCGAGTTCGAGGCTCGAGGCGTTCCCGTCGGTCTCGGGGCACCGCGCTTTGACTCCCTTTCCGCGCGACTCGGACAGGCCATGATGGCTGTCCCGGCGACGACGGCGTTCGAGTTCGGGCTCGGCACGGAGGCCGCCGAGTGGACCGGCAAGGAGCGAAACGACGACTGGGAGTTCGACGACGATGGGACCCCTGTCCCGGTCGAGAACGACCACGGCGGCATTCAGGGTGGCATCTCCTCGGGCGAGCCGATTTACGGCGAAGTCACGCTGCACGCGCCGACGTCGATCCCGAAGACCCAGCAGACGGCCGACTGGGAGACGGGCGAACTCAAAGAGGAGAAAGTCATCGGTCGCCACGACCCCGTGCTCCCGCCACGAGGCGTCCCCGTCGTCGAGGCGATGCTCGCGCTCACGCTCGTCGACTTCATGCTGCTGTCGGGTCGGCTCAACCCCGACCGCGTCGACGGCCAGCCCGGCACGTACGACACGGACTACCATCCGAGCAACCCCCGAAACGAGTAGGACAGTCTCGGTTCGGAACCGATTTCGATTGTTTCTGTCGCGAACTGGTCGATGAAAGTGACAACTGAGTTGTACCATTGTATGGTGGCTGCTAGCACTTATATCGAAGATTGTTGTATATCAGTATGGATCATGGCAGACTTTGACTTACAGAGCACAGAGGGCCGACTCGAGGCGCTGCGACGGATGGTAACTATCCGGGCGTTCGACGAGGAGGCGGGGGATCGATTCGCAGACGGCGAAATACCAGGGTTCGTCCACCTGTATATCGGCGAGGAGGCGGTCGGGGTCGGCGCCTGCGCCGCACTCGATCCGGACGACTACATCGCGAGCACGCACCGAGGACACGGCCACTGTATCGCGAAGGGACTCGACCCACAGTACATGATGGCCGAACTCTACGGCAAGGCCGAGGGCTACTGTAACGGCAAAGGCGGCTCGATGCACATCGCAGACGTCGATGCCGGGATGCTCGGCGCGAACGGCATCGTCGGCGCGGGGCCACCGATGGCGACCGGCGCGGCGCTGTCGATCGATTATCAGGACCGCGACCAGATCGCGGTCGGCTTCCTCGGCGACGGGGCCGTCGCCCAGGGACAGGTCCACGAGGCGATCAACATCGCGGCGACGTGGGACCTGCCCGCCGTCTTCGTCATCGAGAACAACCACTACGGTGAGGGGACGGCGGTCGAGGACCAGCACAACCTCGACAACCTGAGCGACACGGCACAGGCCTACGACATTCCGGGCCTAACCGTCGACGGGATGGACATCACCGCGGTCGCGGAAGCCGTCTCGGAGGCTCGAGACCGTGCCAGAGCGGGCGACGGGCCGACGATTGTCGAGGCCGAGACCTACCGCTACCGCGGCCACTACGAGGGCGACGAGGAACCGTACCGCGACGACGCAGAGATCGAACGCTGGCAAGAGCGTGACCCGATAGAGTCGTTCAAAGAGCGCCTGATCGACCGCGGCGAACTCACCCAAGAGGAGTTCGACGAGCTGCAGGCCGACATCGAGGCCGAAATCGATGCCGCGATCGAGTTCGCCCAGGACGCTCCAGCACCGGAACCACACGAGGCCTACGAAGACATGTTCGCGGAGATGCCGCCGGAGATCGAACGCTTTGCCAGCGCCGCCCGCACGGACGGTGGCCGCCCGGGAGGTGACCGATAATGACTGCACAAGTAGAATCCGAACTCGAGACTGAAACCGAGGAACTGACCGTCAGAGAAGCGATCCGACAAGCGATGCGTGAGGAACTCGAGCGCGACGAGGACGTCTTCCTCATCGGCGAGGACATCGGCGTCTTCGGCGGCGTCCTCGAGGTCACGGGCGATCTGTACGACGATTTCGGCCCGGAGCGCATCAAGGACACGCCGATCAGCGAAGCTGGCTTCATGGGCGCAGCGACGGGCGCGGCGGCAACCGGCACGCGGCCGGTCGTCGAACTCATGTTCTCCGACTTCGCCGGCGTCGCGATGGAACAGATCATGAACCAGATGGCGAAGATGCGGTATATGTTCGGCGGCAAAGCGGAGATGCCGGTCACCGTCCGCACCACCGAAGGCGGCGGCATGGGCGCGGCGAGCCAGCACTCGGGGACGGTCCACTCCTGGATCGCTCACTTCCCCGGCCTGAAAGCCGTCGCCCCCGGGACTGCAGCGTCGGCGAAGGGACTGACGAAAGCCGCCATCCGCTCGAACGACCCCGTCTTCGTCTTCGAGAACAAGATGATCTACGAGCAGAAAGGTGCCGTGCCGACCGACGAGGACTTCACCGTCCCGATCGGCGAGGCCGCCATCGAACGCGAGGGTGAGGACGTCACCGTCGTCGCGACCCAACGGCTCGTCGGCGAGTCCCTGCAGACCGCCGAAAACATGGCCGACGACACGAGCGTCGAAGTGATCGACCCGCGGTCGCTGTACCCGCTCGACATCGACACCATCGTCGAGAGCGTCAAGAAGACCGGCCGGCTTATCGTCGCCGACGAGAGCCCGCTGTCCTACGGCACTCACGCCGAAATCGTCGCCCGCGTCCAAGAAGAGGCCTTCTTCAGCCTCGACGCGCCAATCCAGCGCGTCGGCACGCCCGACACGCACATCCCGTTCAGTCCACCACTCGAGCAGGAAGTGCTGCCTTCCGGCGACGACGTCCGTGACGCGATCCGGCGGGTGACATAGCCATCGTGAGCCGCGTCGGACTGATCGTCAACCCTGCTGCGGGCCGCGATATCCGGCGGCTCACCGGTGGCGCGAGCGTCGTCGACAACTACGCGAAGCGTCGAGTCGCGACCTGCGTCCTCGACGGACTGACGGCGGTCGACGAGCCGCCGGACGTGGCAGTTATGCCCGACAGACGGGGCATCTCCGACCACGTCCTCGAGGAAGCGCCGGCTGGACTCGAGGTAAAACCACTCGAGATGCTCGTCGAGAGCACCGCAGCCGACACACGCCGGGCGGCGAGTCTGTTTCGCGAGGGCGACGTCGACGTCGTCGTCGCCCTTGGGGGTGACGGGACGACCCGCGACGTCGCCTGCGAGATCGGTGACGTGCCCGTGGTCGCCGTCTCGACCGGGACGAACAACGTCGTGCCGACGGCCGTCGACGGGACCGTCGCGGGCGTCGCTGCGGCGCTACTCGCGACGGGTGTGGTTCCGGCGACCGACGCGACCACGCGCCATGGGATGATCGAGGCCCGCGCGGAGACCGCAGGGGGCACACAACAGCTCTCGGCGCTTGCAGCCGCCGAGGTGTCCGCGCAGTCGTTTATCGGAACGCGGGCGCTGCTCGACTCCGGTGATCTCCGCGGTGGTGTCGTCTCGCGGGCCCATCCGGGCGATATCGGGCTCGCCGCCATCGCGGGGGCCGTCGAGTGCCTCGAGCCGACCGAGCCGGGCGGTGTCGCCGTTCGATTAACTGAGCCCGACGACGCCGCACGGACCGTCCGTGCGGTGCTCGCTCCGGGCGTCACTGCAACCGTTGGCATCGAGTCGATCGAGCGACTCGAGTGGAACGAGCCCGCCGAATTCGACGTGCCCGACGGCGTCGTTGGAGCCGATGGCGAACGCGAACTCGAACTCACCGAAACGACGGTCGAACTCACGCCCGTTCCCGACGGGCCCCGACTCGTCGACGTCGATGCGACGCTCGCAGCCGGTGTCGAGGCTGGCGCGCTCGAGCACGCCGAGCGGCTGCAGTCGACCGAGGACTGATCGCCCCGGATCGAGTGTTCACTCACTCGAGAGTACAATAAACACTATTTTGCCCGGTGTGGACAAGATATCATGGTTAGGAATACCATACCACAGCTAGACGTCGAGATTCCGGAGCTCTCACAGGTCGCGTTCGTCGTCGAAGACTTAGAAGACGGCATGGACCGCTTCGAAGGGCTGCTCGGGGTCGGCCCGTGGCAAGTGTATCGATTCGAGCCCCCGGCGTTGACCGACCGCACCTTCCGCGGGGAGTCCCACGAGTACTCGATGCGGTTGGCGCTGGCCCAACTCGGCGAGACGATGCTCGAGCTAATTGAGCCGCTCGAGGGGCCGAGCATCTACACCGAACACCTCGACGAGCATGGCGAAGGGCTCCACCACGTCGCCTGTTTCGCGTTCGACGATCCACACGCGGTCGTCGAGACGTTCGAAGACGCCGGCATGCCCGTGATCCAGAGCGGCAACTTCGACGGCGTCGAGTACTGGTACTTCGATACGGCCGACGAACTCAACGGGACGATCTTCGAGACGGCGGCGAACGTCGATTCGATCCCCGAACCGGAGATGACCTATCCCGAGTAGGCAAGCCGAACGGTTCTGCAACCGGTGTCAGACCCGCTCCCAGCTGATCTCGACCTCGAGGTCGTCTCGAGTCAGCTGTGAGACGTGACAGCCCCGCTCGCCCAGATCGATGAGTCGATCGAGGGTGTCGTCGTCGGCATCGGACTCGAGTTGAACCGTCGCCTCGAGGTGTTCGACGCCGCCATGTTCGGGTTCGGCCGTCGTCGTGACGTCGATTCCGTTGACTGGTGTGTCGCGCTTTTCGGCCTGGAAGCGAATGCTCAGCGACAGACAGGCGGCGAGCGAGCCGAGGAAGACGTCGACTGGCGTCGGCCCCGTTTCGGTGCCGCCGGCCTCCTCGGGTTCGTCGTAGCCCCACTCGAACGAGCCAGCCTCGATCGTGCCAGCCATGCCGTCGGGGTTGTGTGCCGTAACCGTGCGCTCGGGCATCTCCGTTGGCGCACCCGCTCCCGCGCCGGCTCCGGCGCTGATTTCTTCGGGCAGCAGCGCCCACGGCTCCTCGAGATGCTCGACGAGGCTCTCGAGGAAGCGGGCGGCGTCGGCTCCGTCGACGATGCGGTGGTCGAAGGAGAGATCCAGCGGAAGCTGTTGTCGCCACTCCACCTCGTCGTTCGGGCCGCGTGTGGGGGCCTCCGAAATCGCGTTGACGCCGAGAATGGCGACCTGCGGGGGGTTGATGACCGGGTCGAACGACTCCACGCCGAGGACGCCGAGGTTTGTCACGGTAAACGTCCCACCCTGGAGGTCGTCCATCGTGTACTCGCCCTCGAGGGCCGATCCAACGAGGTCGCGGCGTTCGTCGGCGATCGTCGCAAGCGACTTGTTCCCGACGTCGCCCAACACGGGGGCGATCAGCCCGTGTTCGACGTCGACGGCGATACCGACGTTGTGTTCCGCCCAGAGCGTGTGGACCTCGTCCTCGAACGTCGCGTTGAATTCGGGATGGTCCTCGAGGGTCGCCGAGATGGCGAGTACGAGCAGGTCCTGAATCGAGACGTCGGTCTCGAGGACCTCATCCGCGGCGTCGGTGGCGTCGAACAGTGCCTCGACATCTGCCTTGCGGTGGACCGTCACGTGGACGGCTTCCCGGTAGCTCTCACCGAGGCGGGCGGCGATCGTTTGGCGCATCCCGCTGAAGGGCCGCGTTTCGATCGGCGTTCGATCGCCGCTGCCGGCCGCGTCCTCGACGTCGTCTTCGGTGATCGAGCCCTGATACCCGGTCCCCTCGACGGTTATGAGGTCGACGCCGAGTTCCTCGGCGCGACTGCGTGCGCGTGGAGATGCGTTGACGTCCGCTTCGGCGGCCCCACCCGATTCGGCGGCCGCTTCGACGTCGTCTTCCGTGATCGACCCCTGGTAGCCCGTCCCCTCGACGCTCGAGAGGTCGACCTCGAGTTCCGCGGCGCGCTCGCGGGCCCGCGGCGAGGCCTGAACGTCGCCGTCGGCCGTGTCCGTCGCGGCTGCCGTCTCGCTCGTCGTGCCGCTGTCGGCGCTTTCGGCCGCTGGCTCGTCGGCTGCTGGCTCCTCGGCCGCCGTCTCGCCCGTCGCCTCCTCGATGTCGGCCGATGCCTCTGCCTCGAGGTCGTCGATATCGGCGTCTTCGGGCGCGACGATTCCGATCGGTGTTCCTGGCGGGACCGTCCCACCCTCCTCGAGGTACGTCTCTCTGAGGACGCCATCCTCTCGAGCGTCGACTTCGGCGATGCTCTTTTCGGACTCGACCTCCGCGATCGTCTCGCCCTCCTCGACGGTCCCACCTGCATCGATCCGCCACTCGAGGAGTTCGCCGCGTTCCATTTCCAGCCCGAGTTTTGGCATCCTGACGATGTAACCCATGGCATCTCATAGCATAACAACCACATAAAGCGTACCGGTGGCTCCGTGATTGTGAGACGGTCTGATACGGACTGCTGTAATCAATTACCGCCGATCACCGACCCCGTCTCTGGTAATCGGCGGTAACTCGGTACAGCAGACCGTATGAACGGACACTGCTCGAAGCGGCCAGTTTGAACTGGATGCACGATTATCGAATACAGGTAATTTTGGATGATCTTTCCAGAAGGTTCGCGCGCCTGTGCCGAGTACTGGATGATTGTTCATTCTTCACGATAGATATATGGTAATGTATAGCAAAGGCTTTAGGTTGAGTAGGGCAAAATTCCGGTACGGTTGGCCCACAGGCCACTGATTTACCTATGAGCGACGACGAACTCATCTGGCGAATCGCAGGCGGTTCCGGAGACGGAATCGACTCGACGAGCCAGAACTTCGCAAAAGCGCTGATGCGCTCGGGGCTCGACATCTTTACCCACCGCCACTATCCGTCTCGGATCCGCGGTGGCCACACGTACGTCGAAATCCGGGCCGCAGACCACGAGGTACAGTCACGAGGGGACGGCTACAACTTCCTGCTCTCGCTTGGCGACTCCTTCGCCCGCAACCCACAGGAAGACGCCTACTACGGCAACGAAGAGATCAAGCCCCTCTCGGAGAACTTAGACGAGCTGCGAGAAGGCGGGATCATCGTCTACGACGAGGGCCTCATCAGCGAGGAGGACGTCGACGCGATCGACCTCGAGGAACGTGCCGAGGAGAACAACTGGCACGTCTTCCCGATGGACCTTCGCGGCCTCGCCAGAGAGCACGGCCGTGAAGTCATGCGCAACACCGCCGGTGTCGGTGTCACGGCGGCGCTGCTCGATATGGACCTCGAGCACATCGAGGACCTGATGTCCGACGCGATGGGCGGGGACATCCTCGAGTCGAACCTCGAGATCCTCCACGAGGCCTACGAGACGACTCGGGAGGAGTACGAGTTCGAACACGACCTTCGCGCACCTGAAGGCACCCACGAGACCGAGCAGGCGCTGTTGTCGGGCTCGAACGCGATCGCCTACGGTGCGATCGACGGTGGCTGCCGGTTCATCGCCGGCTACCCGATGACGCCGTGGACGGACGTCTTTACGATCCTCAGCCAGAACTTCCCCGACATGGGTGGCGTCTCCGAGCAGGTCGAAGACGAAATCGCCGCGGCCGCACTGGCCGTCGGTGCCAGCCACGCCGGCGTGAAAGCCATGTCCGGCTCCTCCGGCGGTGGCTTTGCGCTCATGAGCGAACCGCTCGGCCTCGCCGAGATGACCGAGACGCCGCTGGTCCTCGTCGAGTCGATGCGTGCCGGTCCGTCGACCGGGATGCCGACCAAGCCCGAACAGAGCGACCTCGAGTTCGTGCTTTATACGAGCCAGGGCGACTCCTCGCGCGTCGTCTTCGCGCCGGGCACGATCGAGGAAGCCTACGAGCAGACCCGACTGGCCTTCGATATCGCCTGGGAGTACCAGATCCCGACGATCATCATCTACGACCAGAAGCTCTCCGGCGAGAACACGAACGTCGACGTCGAGTTCTTCGACCGCGAGCCAGAGCCAGGACTCGGCTCGACGCTGACCGAGGAAGAACTCAAGGAGGCCGCACACGACGCCTCCGGGAAGTTCGAGCGCTTCGGCTACGACGACAACGAACGCAACGTTAGCAAACGCTCGCTGCCCGGCCAGAAAGGCGGGCGCTACCTCGCAACCGGGAACGAACACAGCCCCGTTGGTCACATCGAAGAGGACTCGGACAACCGCGTCTTCCAGATGACTCGCCGACTGGAGAAACTCGACTCCATCCGCGAGGAACTCGACGAGGACCACCCCTCGAACCAGACCTACTTCGGCGACGAGACGGCCGATTACGGAGTCATCACGTGGGGCTCGAGCCAGGGCGCCGTCGTGGAAGCCGTTTCCCGCCTGAACGAGGCCGGCCACTCGGTCAAAGGAATCAGCGTCTCCGATATGATGCCGTTCCCCGAGACCGAGATGACCGAGTTCTTAGAGAGCGTCGACGAGGCGATGGTCGTCGAGATGAACGGGACCGGCCAGTTCCGCGGGCTCATCCAGAAGGAACTCGGTCGCTTCGGCGAGAAACTGACGAGCCTGCTCAAGTACAACGGAAACCCATTCGAACCAGCAGAGGTCGTCGAGGGCTACGAGGTCAACGTCGCCGAGGAAGACCGTGAACCGACCGCACAGGTCCGAATCGAACCCGCAGCAGGTGACTAACCATGAGTGCATTCAACGCGATCGGAGAGGAGCGAGAGATCGACCGGGACGAGTTTACCCCCGGTGTCGAACCGCAGCCGACCTGGTGTCCGGGCTGTGGTGACTTCGGCGTCCTGAAGTCGCTGAAGCAGGCCCTCCCGGAAGTCGGCAAGACACCCGAGGAAGTGCTGACGGTCACTGGGATCGGCTGTTCGGGCAAGCTGAGCAGCTATCTCGACACCTACGGGTTCCACACCATCCACGGCCGTTCGCTGCCCGTGGCCCGTGCCGCCAAACTCGCCAACCCCGAACTCGAGGTCATCGCCGCCGGCGGTGACGGTGACGGGTACGGCATCGGCGGCAACCACTGGATCCACACGGCCCGTGAGAACCACGACATGACCTACATCGTGTTCAACAACGAGATCTTCGGCCTGACGAAGGGCCAGACCTCGCCGACGAGCCCGAAAGGTCACAAGTCGAAGACCCAGCCATCCGGCAGCGCGAAGACGCCGCTGCGTCCACTGTCGATGTCGCTGAACGCCGGTGCGAGCTACGTCGCCCGTACCGCCGCGGTCAACCCCAACCAGGCCAAAGAAATCATCAAAGAAGCCATCGAACACGACGGCTTCGCCCACGTTGATTTCCTGACGCAGTGTCCGACCTGGAACAAGGACGCACGCCAGTACGTCCCCTATATCGACGTCCAGGAGTCCGACGACTACGACTTCGACATTACGGATCGTCGCGAGGCCGCCGAGATGATGCACGAGACCGAGGACGTCCTCAACGAGGGCACCGTCCTCACCGGCCGGTACTACGTCGACGAGGACCGGCCATCCTATCAGGAGGAGAAATCGGCCGTCGGCGAACTGCCCGACGAACCGCTCGTCGAGCGCTACTTCGACGACGACGCCGAGTGGGAGCGCAGCTACGACCTGCTCGACCGTCACAAGTAAGCGTCGGCGGTCGTCTCGCTGGACGATTTTATCTTTTATGTGAGTGTGGTCGTCTCGAGCGAGGACGGAGTCACAACTGCGCCAGAGAGTTATCTGAACGGAAGCTACTCGTTACATCAGAGATTTATCGAGTAAGGTTCACTTCTCCGAAAGGAACTGGGGACCAAAACACGACCTGGCATCTCGACTGAATTCAAGGGCCATCAGTCGCGTCAATGCTGGTTCCATCTCATGGGAATGGACTCGTCTCGTCGTCTTCGACGTGACTCGGTACGTGACTGTGGGGCGACTCACGTAGCGACGATTGCGTGTCTTTCTGGCCCGGCCGTAGCACGCGCCATAGTACACTGGGATGTAACAGCGAGGTAGGAGGCTGCTGCATCGAGAGGACGCGAGTGAAGGCGTCAGTCAAGACGCTGTCTGTATGTGCCTTTCGGAACAGTCGGCCCAGATACCAGTTAAAGAAGGCAGTTCCTCGAGGTTTGTCGCCTTTTGTCTGTGGGAAGCTGAAATCCGCTCCAGTCGCTAGCATCCACGCGGGCTCGACGACCTCTGTGGCACGATCGAAAAAGCGACGTCCGAACTGTTTCCGATCGTCCGTCGCAAGCGTGTGGTGAAGCATCAGCGCCTCGAGCGCAGCCACAGACATGCCCTGTCCGTAGATCGGATTGAAATTGGCGATCGCATCACCCATGACGACCAGACCATCCGGGAAGCGGTCGAGTTCTTCGTACCGGTATCGCCGGTTCGACGGGAATGGATAGAAAGGGATCTCCGTGGACACCCTGGGGCGCTCCTCGAGGAGGTCTTTCACGATTGGGGTGGGCAGACTCGCTGCGAAGTCGTTGGATTCCTCGACATCTGTCGGTGGATGATCACCGTGGATCCCGTGTAAGTTCACCAGCCAACGATTGTCTTCAACGGGTAACACTGCCCCACCACGGGTACGCGGTGCCTCGGCCAGCACACCGATCATTCGGTGGTCGTCAGCAGGTCGCTCAATAAGGCTGGCGCTGTAGGCTAAGTCGACGTGTACCGCCTCGGTTGCAGGCGGCGTGTAACCGTGTTTCGCTAGCCAGTTCGGCGTCCGACTCGTTCGGCCCGTGGCATCAACGACCAGATCGGCGGCGAGTTCCTGCTCAGCGCCATCGTCTCGGATCATCACACCGTTCACGCTGGTCACTCCGTCGTCAGCGAGATACTCAAGAAATGGACAGTTCCCCCGTAGCTTGACGCCGTCAAGTTCGGAGACACGTCCTCGGAGCAACTGCTCGTACAGCGGCCGCGTCGCTGCGTAAAGTTGAAACGGCTCCGATCCGGCGGCAAGGAAACCGCCTTGGCTGTACATGTAGAAGTCCCGCTGACCATCGATTACCACCCCGCCAGCGCTACGCAACGCTTCGCTGTAGCCCGGGAAAAGTTCTTCCAGCGTCGCCCGTCCGGCCTCCCACAGAATATGGATTTGGCGGGCTTGGGGGACACCGGGACGTGCAACTGGTTCATCGGGCAGCGGATCACGATCAAGCACCGTGACCTCATCAAATGCATCTGCAAGGATACGGCCAGCCAGCAGACCGGCTATGCCTGCGCCGACCACTACCGCATGCCCCTCTCTGTCGGCGATCTGTTCACTGTCGTACTGTGGTACAGTTGTTAATGTCATCTGATTCAGTACTTATCTACTTGGCTGGCTTCACGTTTTCATTGAGCTCGAAGACGGTCTCCAGGCTGTACCCGTCGGCGTCGCCGCTCGCACCGCGACCGGGCCGATCGAGCGCGTAGACCGTGCAGTAGTTCACCAAGGCAGGGCTGCATCCAGACAGGTCCAATTTCGGGCATGCGTCAGCTCACCCGTGTCTCACTATGGGGAGCAGTCAGATAGCGTCATCTACCGCCGAATTTGCACGGACTGAAAGAAGCGTAGCCGGTGAACGATACGCGCTATGTATCTCACACACGTCTCGAAACGTCTCTCACAACAGGTCGCATATTCGGCGGCCAGTCCGCATCTGTAGCGAGTGGAGCGAAAGTACTGTTTGCGTCCCGACCGCACAGCAATCGAAAACACTCAACACTCGAGGCCCAGCGACTCGCTAACCACGAGCGCGAGTTCTGCGTCGCCGTACTCGTCGCTGACGAACACCGAGTAGTACAGCCCGTCACACGACCACTGCAGTTCTGTCCCCTGCTCGGTGGTCTCGAGCGTGCCCGTCGCCTCACCGACGCTGACCGAGTCGCCGTCGGTCGCGAACGCTCGAGGGCCGTCGCTCGTGGTGACCGTCACTGACTCGCCACCGCCGTTGCGGTAAAAGAGCGACACCTGTCTGCGGTCCTCGTCATGGAACTCGTAGCTGCTTGCGCCGTCGAAGGCGACGGCATCCGGCAGCGCGTCGGCTGACGGCTCGGCGACCGCGAACGGCGCTGCCGCCTCGGCGTCGGCGATCGTGTCGTACTGGTCGATTGTTGGGAAGACGAACTCAGTCTCGTCGGCGTCGCTGTCTTCGGCGACGGTCGGTGGCTCGAACAGGTCGTCATCGAGTCCCCCGTCGATCGAGAGGTTGCGGTAGGTCGTCGTCAGTTCGATGTCGTCGCCCGCGATGGTGTGTTTGACAGGAAATAAGGTTTCTCGATCGAGCCAGAGTTCGACTCGGTCGGCGCTTCGTTCGTAGGGGCCAGTCTCGCTCGTCTCGAGCGGAAAGACGTACTCCGTCTGGCCGACCCGGACGCCAACCGAGCGCTCGATCGTCTCGTTTGCCGGCGGTTCGAATTCGACGTGGTAGACGTCCCGACCGTTGACCTGTGTCTCCTCGAGGCCGGTCACGTCGTAGGCGTCGAGGTATCGCTCGGGCTGGGCGGAGAGCCCCTCGAGCAACGATCTCGCATCCGGATCGCGTTCGTAGCTGCGGATGGTGTCGCGCTCGAGGTCGTGAATGTACCGGTCGCTGCCGTCGCTGACGATGACGAGCTCGCTGCCGTTGTCGGCGGTTTCGATCCGGCTAGTACCGTCGGCACGTAACCAGACGGCTTCGGTGTGCTGAGTTGTCTCGCCGTCGACCGTCTCGCGAACGTCGACGGTTGCGGCGAACTCGTCCGGTGGCTCGGTGTCGGCGAGTTGGTCCTCGAGGTGGGCCTGTGAGGGACCGGCATCCGGAACGGCGACACAGCCAGCGAGCACCACGGTGAGAAACAGCGCGGCGGCGATGCGGATCGGGGTGTGATCGGCAGCGGGAACACGCATGACAGAAAAGATCACAGTCAAGCCCTATTATGTCATCGGCTCGGTGCCGACAGGTCGATCGCGTCCCGGGGTGATACGGACTGCTGTAGTCAATTACCGCCGATCACCGACCCGTCTCTGGTAATCGGCGGTAAACCGGTACAGCAGCCCGTATGAGTCACCCATCGTAGTCGCCGCGGTAGCCGACACCGCGAGCGAACAGCTTCGTCACGTAGCTCAAGACAAGCAGGGAGACGAGCAATCCACCGAGCGCGTAGGGCTGGAAGCCGTAGACAAACTCTCGAATTGCATAGGCGATGACGAGTATGCCCATGAGTATCGCCGTGCCGCCGGCCCATCGCGAGACGTACTCGGGATCGACCGATTCGTCGTAGTTGGCGTGGAGATCGGCTCGCCCACGGATGGCGATCAGATAGCCGAGATACAAGATTGCGAGGCCACAAAGCAGCCAGACGGTCCCGCTGATGATGTTCGCGTCGACCATGTCGTTCGCCGACACTGGGACCAGGAGGCGAATAAGTCCGACGGTCCCGTGGTCGCGTCGCAGTCGGCCGCGCTGACCCGATGAAACCGGCGTTTTCCGCCGCTTCCGTCGGAAGACCAACCGTTTTCGTATACAAAAGATATTTTTCCGTCGGAGCAAAAGAGAGTAGTATGAGTACACAGGCGACAGAAGATCGCATCCTCGATGTTCTCGAGGAGGATGCCCAGGCGTCTTACGCCGAGATCGCCGACCGGGCGGACGTCTCAAAGCCGACAGTTCGAAAGTATATCAACCAACTCGAAGAGGAGGGCGTCATCGTCGGCTACTCGGCCGACATCGACCCGAAGAAGCTCTCGAGCAAGACCATCGCGCTGGTCGGTTTCGACGTCGCGAGCGAACGCTACGTCGAGGCGACGAAAGCACTCAAGCAACTCGACGAGGTCGAGGCGCTGTACAGTTCCAGCGGTGATCACATGCTGATGGCCGAGGTTCGTGCCAAAGACGGCGACGAACTGGGCGAGATCATCTCCGACGAACTCCTCGAGATCGACGGCGTCACTGCGGCCCACCCGTCGTTTCTCCAAGAGCGACTGAAGTAATGTGGTCGGTCGTGACAGGACACTGTATGGCCACTTCGTTTTGATGCCGGCCGCCGTAGATACGGGCGATGCCAACGTACGAACGCCGAACGACGGTCGACGCACCGCTCGAGGAGGTCTGGCAATTTCACTCGCGAATCAGCGGGCTCGAGGCACTGACGCCCGACTGGATGGGGCTGCGCGTCGAGCGCGTGATCGGCCCCGACGGCGAGCCGGATCCGGACGTTCTCGAGCCGGACTCGGAAATCGCGCTCTCGATGCGCCCGTTCGGTGTCGGGCCACGCCAGCACTGGACGTCGCTGATCACGGCCCGCGAGCGCGTCGACGGGAGCGCGTTCTTTCGCGACGAGATGGCCCACGGCCCCTTCGACCGCTGGGAACACACGCACTCGTTTTACGCTGACGGCGATCGCACGATCGTCCACGATCGCGTCGACTACACCCTCCCCCGTGGTGGCCTCGAGGGCGTCGTCGGCCTCGGAAACGGAATCACGGCTGTCTCACAGCTTGGCTTCGAGACCATGTTCCGGACGCGCCACCGGATGACGAAAGTACGCCTCGAGTGAGTGAACCGTACGCGTTTTGCCACCCGAGCCAGTAAGAGTAGGCATGACTGAACGCGGTGGGCTGCCGATCGGACGGCGGGGGTTTCTCGGTCTCCTCGGAGCAGGCACGGTGGCCGGCGTCGCGGGCTGTCTGGGGGGAGACGGTGACGACGGGAGCGCGCATGTCGACGGCGACCAGGCTGGCAACAGCTACGATCCAAACGTCGACGAGCATCCGGGTGACGACCCGATCGAATTCGCGGAGACGCAGGGCTGTGCCGTCTGCAATATGACGCCGACGGACTACCCCCAGTGGCAGAGCCAGCTCGCCCACAAGGACGGAACAGGTGCCGTCTTCGATACGCCGGGCTGTCTGTTCGCCTACCTCGTCGCCACCTCGTCCGACTCGGCGGTCGCCGGCGCGTGGGCAACGGACCACGGGACAGGCGACCTCATCGACGCCACCGACGCCCATTTCGTGGTCGTCACCGACGCGACCGCGGCCGACGATCCGATGGATATCAACCCGCGCGTGTTCGCCGACCACGACGATGCCGTTGCCTACCTCGAGGAGTGGGACGCGGAGAGTCTGACCGAGGACGACATTATCGGCCTCGAGGACGTCGATGTCGAGATCGCGTCGATCTATCGTGGGAATCGACTCTAAGACTGGCGATTGAGACTCGAGTGCGACCGACAGACGCCGTTTCGCAAGGGGTTTGGGCCCGTGCCTGATTTCTCTCCGATGTGAACGCGTCCGACCTCGAGGTGACGCCGGCCGTCGCCCTGGCCTTTGCGGTGTTCGCAGCGAGCACCAGCGCGATTCTGGTTCGCTGGAGTCAGGCCCCGAGTTCGGTCGCGGCCTTCTACCGGGTGCTGTTCACGACGGCACTCGTCACACCCATCGCAGTACTGGGCCATCGCGAGGCGTTTGCCCGTCTCTCGAGGCGTGATCTCGGCTTTGCGGCCGTCGCCGGGGTCGCGCTCGCGGCCCACTTCGCGGCGTGGTTCGAGAGTTTAAACTACACGAGCGTCGCGGCGAGTGTCACCATCGTCCAGTCCCAGCCCGTTTTCGTGGCTCTCGGTGCCGTGTTCGTCCTCGGCGAGCGGATCACCCGCGAGGCCGCGCTGGGAATCGCCGTCGCGATCGGTGGGGCAGCCGTGATGTCGCTGGGCGATGCCGGACAGGCACCGCTCGCCGACGCGACGCTGTACGGCAACTCGCTTGCGTTGCTCGGGGCGGTCACCGTCGCGGGCTACGTGCTCGCCGGTCGCTCGATCCGCCAGCGCGTGTCGTTGTTTCCCTACGTCACCGTCGTCTACATCGCCTGTGCAATAACGTTGTTCGCCCTCGTCGGCGTACAGGGCCACGCGTACGTCGCCTACCCTCCTCGTGAGTGGCTGCTCTTTTTCGCTATGGCTGTCGGCCCCGGTATCTTCGGCCACACCGTCGTCAACTGGGCGTTGAAACACCTCGAGTCGGTCGTAGTCAGCGTCGCCTGGCTGGGCGAACCCGTCGGCGCGACGCTACTCGCGCTCGTCTTGCTCGCGGAGGTGCCCGACACGGTGACGGTGGTCGGCGGACTGGTCGTTCTCGCGGGGATTTACTTGACGACGATCAAACGAGAACGACGGCACAGCCCGACAGACTGATGGAAAACTCGGAGCGCTAGCTACTCTGTGAGCCTCGAGAGATGGTCCCTGCCGCGTTCGGTGATCGTGTATACATCGCCCGAAATCTGGCGAACGTAGCCAGCAGACTGGAGTTCGTGGCACTTCGCTCGCACCGTCATCGGGTGTGCATCGAGCGTTGCCGCCAGCGACGTCGCTGGAGCCGGCCCACGCTCGTCCAGAACGGCAAGAAGCCCGCGGCTCGAACAGCGGATCATCGTGGTAGCAACCATCACGGTAACATTTAACATAGTCTTTTCGGTGAGTCGTCCCCCATCGAATGCGATCCGGCGACGTCACAGCTACACCACCACCATCGCCGGTGACCATCGCCTCTTTACGCTGCGAAACGAAAGGGCAACATGGAAACGCGTGAGTTGGCACTGTGCCAACATATGTGTGCTATGATACCACTGGCCACGTACCGCGACCGACACTCGAGTCAACTCACGAGTCCGGTATGAATCGGCGGACACTGCTCGCTGCGACGACGGCAGTGACGATACCGATAGCCGGCTGTCTGGACGACGGGAGGGGGACAGACGACGGTACGGATGCGAACGAAGAACTCTCCTCCCCTGTCGATAGGTCGCCACCGTTCGATATCCGGACCGTCGACGCACCGGGGAGCGAGGCGGGGACGGTGCAGATCCCACGGGAAGGACGGGTCATGCTCATCAACTTCACCCGCATGTTCTGCCCGACCAGTCAGGGGTTTCTCGCCGATATCAGCGAGGCGGTCGTGAGCCTTCGACGACGAGACGTCGACGTCGTCTCCGTCATCGACCGGAGTGTCGGCCCGCAGCCGTCGCCGGAGGAACTGGCCGACTGGTGGCGCAAACACGACGGCAACTGGACGATCGGGATGGACGAACGCGGGTTGCTCAACGACCACTACGAGGTCAGCGGCTTTCCGGTCGCCATCGCGATCGACGGCACCGGCGAGACACACTGGCGTACCGACGGCCCGACGACGGCGAACAACATCGTCTCGGGCGTCGAAGCGGCGCTCGAGGCCCAGTCACGGGCCGAGTGAGCCGCAGCCGTGGCCTACTCTTGCGATGGCGGTTGCGTTCGGGCCGTCAGCTTCGGATACGACTGCGTGCCGCCACTCGAGTTGCGTGCGACCAGCGTCGCCACCGCAGCAACCCCGCCCGCGACCGGCCGGCGGCGCTCCTCGTAGGAGAGGATCGTCAGATCGAGACACGCCCGCAGGAGATCGTTCGATCGGTACCGGTGACGCTTGCTCGAGGGACCGATCTCGAGAGGGTCGCTCGAACGGATGTGGTGTTCGTAGATGAGTACGCCGCCCGGCGCGAGCGCCTCCTTGAGCGCAGGCAGGTGCTCGAGGGCGGCGAAAAAGCTCACCGTAATCACGTCGTACTCGCCGATGGGAACGTCGAACTCGGCCAGATCCGCGCGCGTCCAGTTGACGTCGACGCCGTGCTCGTCGGCGCGGCGGCGGGCCTGCTCGAGTGCGACGTCGGAGATATCGATCGCGTCGACATCGTAGCCTGCTGCGGCGAGAAAGAGCGCATTGCGCCCGTTACCGGTCGCGACGTCTAACGCGCGGCCGTCCGGCAGGGTCGAGCATCGGCGCTCGAGTTCCGGGATGGGGTCGTCTGGGAGGCTGAAGTCGACGCCGCTGTACTTTTCGTTCCACCGCTCGCGCTCGTCGGACATGGTCCAACAGACGGGCGAGACCCATTTGATGGTTGGCTCCCTCGAGCCCGCGCGCTGGGTGGATCGGCCACCGCGTGCGGCCGATTCCACGATCGAACCAGTGGTATCTTGATCATTCAGCCCGTATCATACTATATGCAGCGTCTCTCGTCTCGGTGGGCTGACACTGGCTGTCGACCGACAGCGGTGAGCGTCCGATGAACCGACGCGAACTCCTCGCGGGGATCGGTAGCGTCGGCGTTCTCGGCGGTGCCGGCACCGTCCTCGTCCGCGGGCTCCCGTCGTTCGGCGACGACGGTTCCGAGACGGCCGACGGCGAGAACGACCGTAACCCGCTCGAGGTCGAGACGATCCACGCCGAAGGCAGCGAGGCGGGCACGTTCGCCGTCCCGACCGACGGCGTCACGACCATTATGTTCTTTACCACCGGCTGTGGCAACTGTCAGGCCCAGATGCCGCGGCTGGCAGCCGCTCGCGAGGAACTCGTCGACAAACACGGCGACCGCGTACAGTTTCTCTCCGCTACGTACCAGACACCCGACACACTGCCCGAGGCCGATCTGCGCGAGTGGTGGACCACCCACAGCGGGAACTGGAACGTCGGCTACGACTCGGGGCTCGCCGGATCCTACGGCGTCGTCGGCTTTCCCGTCACGATCGTCGTCGACACTGATGGCGAGAAACACTGGGAGGAAACCGGCGTCCAGGGCACTGACAGGATCGTCGGCGCTGTCGAATCGGTCCTCGAGACCGAGACGTTCGACACCGACGCAACCGACGAGGCCGACACCGACGCAACCGACGAGCGCAGCGATGAACAGACGGCGTAGCCGTCCTCGAGACACGTATCACCCGCCGAACAGGCCCGAAAGCGAGTCCGTCCACGACGTACGCTCGTCGCCGATCGCTGTGATCCCGTCACCGACAGCATAGCGGTGGCCGTCTGCGACGGCGAGTGCGGTAACCGTCGCGTCACACTCGTACCGCCACCGTCGTGACCCATCTCCCGTCGCGAGTGCGTGGACAGACCCGTCGTTGTCCGCCAGACAGAGTGTGTTACCGACGAGTACGGGCCCCGTTTTCGACGTGCCGAACGCGACCCGCCAGCGCTCGCTCCACGTCGTCGTGTCGATGGCGTACACGCTGTCGTCCGAACTGGCCACGTAGACCGTCCCGTCGGCGACCGCCGGTGGCGTCTCGATCCGCCCGCCGGTCTCGAATCGACCCTGCCGTGAGCCGTCCGCACTCGCACAGATCAACAACGTTTCGCCGGCGGCGACGTACACCGTCCCGTCGGCGACCGCCGGTGATGTGCCGGCCGCGTCCTCGAGGTCGGTCGTCCAGCGGTGACTGCCGTCTGCCGATTCGAGGGCGACCAGTCGCTCGTCGGCGGCGACATACACCGTTCCGTCGGCGACCGCTGGACCGGTGGTCTCGCCGCCGAGATCGGCCGTCCACGCCGACTGGCCCGTGTCGGCGTCGATCGCGTGGAGGGCGTCACCGCCGACGTACACCGTGTCGTCGTCGACGACCGGTGCCGTGCGAGCGCGACCATCCGTTCGGTACTGCCAGAGACGCTCGCCGGTGTCGGCCTCGAGTGCGGAGACGTCGCCGTCGCGACTGGTGACGTAGACGACTCCGTCGGCGACTGCCGGCGTCGTTGCGACCGCCCCGTTGGTTTTGACGCGCCAGCGTTTGCTGCCGTCCGAAAGCGCCAGCGCGGCGATACCGTCGTCGCGGCCGACGTAGGCCACCCCGTCGACGACTGCCGGCGCGGCCTCGAGTGCGGTGTCGCCCTGCGGAGCGATCCGCCACTGCTCGGTCGGTCGGCCGATGAGGTCGCTGCTGCCCGAAACGGCCCCGTTGCGCGTCGGTCCTGCGCGTGCCATCGCCCAGTCGACCCGCTCGGTCGCGGCGTCGTCAGCGTCGGTTTGGGCGTACTCGAGCCGACTCGTCGCGGTCGACGCCGCTGTCGAAACGATCGACACGGGGTCGTCGGTCAGCGGCCGGATCGCCTCCAGCGCGTCGGATTCCTCGAGTGCAGTGAACGTTCGACTCGCTCGAGCGCGAACACGGGCGTCGGGATCGGTGAGACACGGCCGAAGCGCCGCGACGTGGTCGCGGTCGGTGTCAGCGACGGACGGTCCGGCGTCGCGTTGGGCACACGTCGCAAGCGCACCCGCGGCGCTCGCTCGGACGTCGGCGTCGGGATCTTCGAGCGCGTCGAGCAGCGCCGGGATCGTCTCTTCGAACCCGGTCGGATCGACCGTCGCCAGCCGCTCGAGGGCATCGGCCGCGACGAGCCGGCCGAGTTCGTTGTCGCCGACGGTGCCGTGGGCGAGTTTCGAGATTCCCGATGATCGGAGCGCCTCGGATTCGTCGGCTAGTGCGGCAAGCGCCAGCGCAGCGAGCCCCGCCGTCCAGGGGTCGGGATCGTCGTCCAGCAGCCGACCCATTGCCGACAGTTGCGTGGTGATCTCGTCGGTGTGTGTTGGCGTGTCGATCCCGGCCGCGAGCGCGGCGGCTTCGCGTTGCCGGTCGTCGACCGACTCGAGTGTCGACGCCAGCGCTCCGTCGCCGTGACCGGTCGCCGCGAGGGTTGCGAGTGCGAGCGTGATGGACCCGCGAACCGCCTCGTCGCCCTGCGAGCCGTCCTTGAGCAGCGCGACCAGTCGCTCCCGTTTGGCCGCGACGTCGTCAGGAGCCGTGACTGCAAGCCGCGCGATATCGCGGGCGATCGGCTGTGGGGCGTCCTCGAGTCGCTCGAGCAGGGACGCCGTCACTGGCTCTCGGCCGGCTTCGTCGGCGACCGACGGCAGCACGCACAGGAGCGCTCGCCGTTCGCTGCCGGTCGCCGACTCGAGTCGGTCGGCCAGCGCGGGTGCGGCGTCCGCGACGAGCGCGGGCTCGCTGCGGGCGATATCCGCGAGTCCCGAGGCGACGGCGGCCCCGCGTTCGCCACCGTCCGACAGCGCGTCGACCGCAGCCGCGAGTGGCGTCGGCTCCGTCTCGGCGTCGAGAGTCGCCTCGAGCGCGTTCAGCGCGGCGACCCGGACGGCCGGCGTCGGCTCGGACAGGAGGGCGCAAACGGCCTCGACGGCGGCGTTCGTTTCCGCTCCCGTCTCGAGGCCAACCACGGCAAGCGCCTCGCAGCCGGCGACACGGATGGCTTCGTCGGGATGTGTCGTCGCCTCGAGCGCGACCGACAGCGCGGGACGGACGTCCGCTTCCGTCCGTGGAGCGATCGCGGCAAGCGTCCGGCGAACGGTCGCCCGAACGGACCGATCCGGGTCGTCGAGCGCACCCAGCAGCGGTCCCAGCATGTCGCCGTCGCGGACGGCGTCCGGGGACGCCTCGGCGAGTCGCGAGAGGGCGATCGCCGCGTTGTTCCGGACGGTCGCGTCCTCGTCGTCCAGTCGCGCTCCGAGCGGGCCGACCGTGTCGCGGACGTCTCGCGGTCGCTCGCTTGCGACAGTCGCGAGGTCACGCGCCGCCGCCCGTCGAACGGCAACTGCGTCGGCCTCGAGGCGGCCACGCGCCGCTCGGATCGCCGGATGGGCGTCGGCGACCTGCGACTCGGCCACGTCGGCGAGCGCGCGAGCGGCGTACCCCTGCTCCCACTCGTCGCCGTCGGCCAGCCGATCGACGAGCGCGGCGACGTCCGGGTCGGCAGCCGAGGCCTCGAGCGCGATGGCGGACAGCGCCTCGGCCGCGTGGCGACGGACCGGATCGTGTGAATCGTCGAGACGATCGGCGAGGGCGGACACGACGGGTCGGATCGACGTCGGCGAGGCATCCGCGACGGCAGCGGTCGCCCGGACGGCCTCGAGGCGGACGCGCTCGTCGTCGACGGCGAAGACGCGAGCGAGATCGGTGAGGACGGGGTCGACGGCGGCCGGTTGCGCCTTTGCGACGGCCGCGACGAGCGAACTGCCGTGGCGTCGAAACGTCGGCTCGCTCTCGTCCAGCCGACGGGCCACCACCGGCACGGCGTCGACGACCGCTTCGGGGCGCTCCGTCGCGAGCGCCGACAGCACGCAGGCGGCGTCCGTCCGAACGGCCTCGAGTGGATCATCGAGCCGACCGATGAGCGGAGCGACAGCCGAGTCGACAGCCGTCGGCTCGCTGTCGGCGACGGCCCGAAGCGCGCGGACGCTCTCACGGCGCACGTCGGCGACATCGTCGAGTCGCGCGGCGAGTGGCTCGACGGCCTTGTGGACGGCAGCCGGACGGGCCGCCGCGACGGCCGCGAGGGCAACGGCAGCGGCTGTTCGGATCCGTTCACAGTCGTCTGCGAGGCGATCGGCAACGGGATCGATTGCGGCTTCGACCGCCGACGGGTCTTCGAGTGCGAGTTCCTCGAGCGCCTGTATCGCGTGTTTCGCGACGGCTGTCTCGTCGTCCAGCCGATCGACGAGCAGCGACACGCGATCGAGCACGTCGGCGGGTCGGTCCGTCGCGACCGCCTCGAGGATCGCGGTCGCGTGCTCGCGAACGGCGGCCGTCTCGTCGGTGGCGGCGTCGGCAATCGCGTCGACGACGGCGACGACTGCCTCGGCGTCGGCCTCGGCGAGCGACTTGAGTGTGGCCGTCGTCTGGATTCGAACACGTTCGTTCTCGTCGGTTACGTACCGCTCGAGCGTCTCGACCGAGCCGTAAACGACGACGGGACGGTCGGCTGCGACGGCCGCGACCGCGTCGACCGCCGCCGTCCGAACCGCCGTCGGCCCCTCGAGACCGTCGATGAGGTCGGGGACCGCCGCCCGAACCGCATCGGGGTGTTCGGTTGCGACGGCTGCGAGTGCAGTCGCGGCGTGTGCGCTGACGTCCGGGTCGTCCTCGAGGCGGTCGGTCAGTGCGCCGACGGCGGACAGAACGCCCTCCGGGCGCTGTGTAGCCTCGTTCGCGAGCGTGCTGGCCGCGTACGCCCGTATTTCGGGATCGTCGGCCGTCAGAAACCGCTCGAGTTCCGTTCTACCGACGGTGACTTCGATTCCGTCGCCCTGTTCGTCGAACTGGCGGTCGCGGTCGGTTGCGTAGGTGTCCGGGTGCGTCATAGCGAGTCGAGCACGACGCGCGCTCGAGTCGCGCGCGGCCGTGCGAATATTTTGAGGGACCGGTGACACGCAGTTAATTCTACCTCCTGTATGCGGCCCTTACCGCCCGTAGGGGGCGCTTTGACGGCTGTATTCGGAGAAAACGGGGAGGGGATTCGACGGCGCTCGATCAGGCCTTCGCCTGCCAGGTTCGAACCCGGTCGGCGCTGACGCCATCGACGTCGTCGGCGACGGTATCGGGGTCGGCCTCAGTCAGGTCGTCGATACTCTCGATGCCCACGTCGGCGAGTTTCTCGACCGTTTTGGCACCGATCCCCTCGAGCGCCTCGAGTTCGGAGCCGGTCTCGCTTTCGCGGGCCTGGAACTCCTGGTAGTTACAGATCGGACAGCCCAGTTCCCACGGCTCGTCGCCGCTGTGGATGACGAGTTCGGGCAGGTCGTGTTCCTCACAGCGGTCGTCGGTGACCTCGATATCGCCCCGCCGTGGCAGCGGCAGCGAGTACTCACAGTCGGGATAGCGCGTACAGCCGACGAGTCGCGAGCCGCTCTGGAGGGTCTTGACGGCGAGTTCCCCACCGTGCTCGTCACCACAGTCGGGGCAGTCGCCCAGAATCGGCCCTTCACCGGCGTCTTCGGCCTTACAGAGCGGACAGCCGTGGACGAACGTCTGGCGGCCGGCGAGCATCTTGACCTCGTTCAAGTCGTGCTCCTCGCACTCGCGCTCCATGATCAGTGGCTTGCCCGTCGACGGCAGCGGCAGCGTGTACTCGCAGTCCGGGTAGCCGTCACAGCCGATGAAATAGGAGCCGTGGCGACTGCGCCTGACGAGCAAGTCCTCGCCACACTCCGGGCAGGGACCCAGCCGCTTGTCGTCTTTGAGCGACTTGCGCAGATGGTCGCCGATCTCCTCCCGAGAGTCCGCGAGGTTGGCGAAGATCTCTTCTAACATCTCGCGGGACTCGTCGGTAACGTCGTCCAGCGTCGCCTCGCCGTGTGCGATGGCGTCCATGTCGGCCTCGAGTTGGGCAGTCATCCCCTCGCTGACGACCCGATCGGCGTAGCTCTCGGCCGCGTCGACAACGGCCATCGCGAGCTTCGTCGGCCGCGGTGGATCGCTCTCGATGTAGCCCCGGTCGTACAGCTTCTCGAGGGTGTTGTGACGGGTCGACTTCGTTCCGATCCCCATCTGCTCCATGGTTTCGATGAGCCGCGACTGGCCGTACCGGCGAGGTGGCTGGGTCTCTTTCTCCTCGAGTTCGACGTCCGTCAGCGACACCTCCTCGCCCTCGTCGACGTCTGGCACGAAGTTCTCCGTCGTACTGAAGTAGGGGTAGACGTCGTGATAGCCCGGTTCGACGAGCCGTTTGCCGTTTGCCTTGAGCCGAGAGTCGTCGACCTCGGCGACGACTTTGAGGTGTTCCCAGACGGCCGCGTCGGCGACCGTCGCGAAAAAGCGCCGGACAACGAGTTCGAAGATTTCCCACTCGTCGTCTGAGACGTCACCGCGGGTCGGAATCTCACCGGTCGGATGGATCGGCGGGTGGTCAGTCGTCTCCTCGTCGCCCTCCGTCGGGGTGATCTCGTTGGCCTCGAGCAGCGACTCTGCCGACTCGCCAAGCGTCGAGTGGCCGACGAAGTCGTCGAGCAACTCCTCGGGCTCGAGATCGTCGGGGTAGACCGTGTTGTCGGTTCGCGGGTAGGTAACATACCCCGCGGTATAGAGCTCTTCGGCGATCGACATCGCTCGTTTCGCCGTGTAGCCGATCGAACTCGCCGCGCGGATGAACTGGGTCGTGTTGAACGGCGTCGGTGGCGTGTCGGTTCGGGTTCGGCGGTTAACGTCGACGACCGTCGCCGTTTCGTGACTCGAGAGCGTGTCGTAGACCTCGTCGGCGATGGCTTCCTCCCAGACGCGTTCGGCCTCGTTGTCGTCCTCGTCGCGATAGAAGTACTGGGCCTCGAAGGCATCGGTGTCGTCGTCTTTCTCGAGGTCGGCGAACAGCTCCCAGTAGGTTTCGGGGTCGAACGCCTCGATCTCGCGTTCGCGGTCGACGATCAGCTTGAGCGTCGGCGACTGAACCCGGCCGACCGAGATGAAGTCGTTGCCGAGCTGGCCGGCAGACAGCGACAGGAATCGCGTCAGCGATGCCCCCCAGATGAGGTCGATGATCTGGCGAGCCTCGCCCGCGGCCGCCAGATCGAAGTCGAGTTCGTCGGGTTCCTCGAAGGCGCTCTGGACCTCGTTTTCCGTGATCGAGGAGAACCGGACCCGCTGGATCGGGACGTCCTCGTTGACGTCGCGGACGATCTCGTAGGCCTCCTTGCCGATGAGTTCGCCCTCGCGGTCGTAGTCCGTCGCGATCGTGACCTGTGTGGCCTTTCGCGCGAGGATTCGAAGGGTCGCGACGATGTTCTCTTTCGTCGCCGTCTTCTCGACGTCCGCGTCGATGAGTTCGGCGGGTTCGACGTCTCGCCAGTCCGAATACTCCGAGGGGAAGTCGACGCCGACGACGTGGCCCGACAGCCCCACACAGCGCTTGCCACCCCACTCGTAGACGTTGACACCGTTCTCACGGCTCGAGTCGTACGTGCCGCCGCTCAAAATGTCGGCGATCCGCCGTGCGGCGTTGTCTTTTTCCGTAATGATCAGTTCCACGGCGGCTCACCTCCGATATCGGTCGGTCCCCCCGGCTGTGGGCGAGTAGTCTGCATCGTCGGCGGCTACGGCTGAAGTTCTGATAACGCTTTCGCCAAAACCCGCCGACAGCGCGGGTGTGCGCGTCCTCGAGCGGTCGCGCGTGTGCGAGATTGTTGTCTGGCTGTCCGGACTGGGGTCGCAGTGCCGGCAACGGGCCCGGGGAGCCAAGCGCTTTTTACGGAACCAGGACTCACTCGTAGCAGACACACTGTGGGAGAGACGGAGACGGACCGCAAGCGCGTCGATATGACGACGGGGGCAATCCCCCCGAAACTGCTGGCGCTGGCCTGGCCGCTGGTTCTGGGCAATCTCCTCCAGACGTTCTACAACCTCGCCGATATGTTCTGGGTCGGTCGCGTGAGCAGCGAGGCCGTCGCTGCCGTCTCCCTGATGTTTCCGCTCTCGTGGCTGTTCGTCTCGACGGCGATCGGTATCACCGCCGCGACGATCGCCTTGGTCTCCCAGTACGTCGGCTCCGATGACGACCGGCTTGCCGACAAAGTCGTCGGCCAGACGATCCTGCTCACGCTTGCCGTCTCGACGGTCCTTGCGGCGCTTGGACTCGCCGCTCGGCGGCCGCTGCTCACCCTCATCGGCGCGCGCGATCAGGTGTTCGTCGAAGCACTCGCCTACATTGAGGTGATCTTCCTCGCGCTGCCGCTGACCTTCCTGTTCTTTGCGTTTCGCTCGTCGCTGCAAGGCGCTGGCGACACGAAGACGGCGATGTGGCTCGTGGTCGTCTCGGCGGGCCTCAACGTCGTTCTCGATCCCTTTTTTATCCTCGGCTGGGGGCCGTTCCCCGAGATGGGGACGCGCGGTGCGGCCGTCGCAACGTTCATTGCTCGTGGTGTTGCCACCGTCGCCGGCGTCTACATCCTGCTCGACGGCCGGTTTGGCGTTCGGCTGCGCCTCGAGGACCTCACGCCCGATCCGACACTCCTCCGGCGGTTGGTCGACATCGGCACGCCCTCGACGATCGATGGCTGGGCGCGCAGTTTCGCATCGGTCGCGATGGCCGGCTTCGTGGCCCGATTCGGTGCAGCACCCACAGCGGCGTATGGAATCGGTGTGCGGCTGATGTCGGTCACGTGGGCCGTCTCGGGTGCCGTCGGAAACGCGACGGCGACCGGCGTCGGCCAGAACCTCGGCGCGAAGACACCCGACCGTGCCGCTGCCGTCACGCGAACGGCGACCGCGGGGACGATGGTTCTGATCGGTGCCGTCGTCGTCGTGCTGCTTGCGTTTCCCGTACAGGCAATGCGAATCTTCGTCGCCGATCCCGACGTGATCGCCGAAGGCGTCGTCTTCCTGCGAATCATGGCTCCCTTCTGGGCGCTGTTTGCCGGCGTGATGGTCATTCAGGGGGCGTTCCGCGGCGCTGGCAACACGAAAGAGGCGATGGTCCTCTCCTTTCTCTCGCGGTGGATCTTCCGGGTTCCCGTCGCGCTCGTGCTCGCCTTCGCCTGGAGCGTGACGGTTCCGTTCATCGGCCTCGAGATCGCCGCTCTCGACTGGGGAGTCAACGGAATCTGGTGGGCCTACGCCTTCGGAATGGCTGCCTCCTTCGTCGTCGCCGTCGGCTGGTTCCGGCTGGGGACGTGGACGGAAGGCATCATCGACGACGACGCTGCGTCGGAGGCGAGTGCACCATCCCGCCCTCGAGGCGAGCAGACGACGGACGACGGCGACGTGGAACCGATCGACGACTGATCAGCGACTGGGGAGCCACTTTTGTAGCGTCGGGCTAAACTCCGCGGCCATCTGGGCGTCGGCATCGGTGAAGGCGTCCGTCGCGATCAGCGTCAGCAGGTAGGTGCCGACGACGACGACCGGGAGCACGCCGGCCGTGATCGTGTTCGACTCGAGGAAGTAGACGACGGGCACGCCGGCGACGGTCGCGGGAACGCCGGCACCGACGATTTTGGCGAAATCCCGCGTGAAAGGATGGATGCCGTCGAGATAGTAGATTTCGACGAGGGTCAGCCCGCCAACGAGAAAGAGCGCCGTCGCCGACCCGATCGCAGCACCTTCGATGCCGACGATTGGGACGAGCGTGAGCGAGACGAGGAAGTTCGCGCCGAAGAGGACGAGCGTGTTGACGAAGACGACCCGCGAGTAGCCAAGCCCCTGCAGCAGCGAGCCGTCGGGGCCGCCGAAGGTGACGTTGAAGAGGAACGCTCCCGCGAGCAGGATGACGACGGTGCTCGCTTCGGCGTACTGGGGCGTGTAGAGGACGGCGAGGTAGGAACTTGCTCCCAGCGAGAGGAAGATTGCGATCGGGAGCGTGATCGCGGCGATCCAGCGGGCCATGATCCGGAACCGCTGTTCGACGAGGTCGATATCATCCCGGGTTTCGGCGATCAGCGGCTTGAACACGGGCGAGAGAGAACTGAAGATGATCGTCAGCCCCGAGCCGAGCATGTAGCCGACGCGGTAGATCCCGACGTTATCCGACTCGAGGAAGAAGCCGAGAATGAAGTAGTCGACGTGGCCCATCAACACGAAGACGACGCTGGTCATCGCCAGCGGGAGCGAGTACGTGACCAGTGGCCCCGGTGCAACGAGTTCGATCTCGGCCGACAACAGGTCCCACGCCTTGTAGGTGAAGACGGCTGTGCCGACCGTGATCGCGACGAACAGGCCGATGACGTAGCCGCCGATCAGTCCGAGCAGTCCGAAGCCAGCAAGCAAGAGGCCCGCAGTGACGACAAACCGGACGATCGGCCGCACCAGGTCGCGCATCAGCACTCGGTACTGGAGTTTCTTGATGCTGTAGTAGGAGGTCAACAGGACCTTGTAGATCGCGAGCATCGGGATCGTGACCGAGAGGAACAACAGCGCGACCCGCATCGAGGGTTCCTGAAAGAGGTCGCCGATCGACGCCGCGCTGAACGCGAGTGCGAACGCAACCAGTGACGACGTGACTAATACGGTCGCCGTCACCTGCACGATCACGCCTTTTGCCTTCCCGCGCTCGCCGCTGGCTAAATACTGCGGCACGAAGTAGTCGATCGCCAGTGGCAAGCCGAGATTCGCGAACACCTGCGTGAACAAAATGACGGACGTCGCCAGCACGAACAGGCCATACACCGAGGGGCTGACGAACCGAGTCATCAGCATGACGATCGCAAACCCCAACACCCCTTTGACGACGTTCCCGGCGAACGTGATGCTGCCTTGCTTTGCGAGCGTCGACACCCCTTCGTCGCGGTCCGGCTCCGGCCCAGCGCCGGCATCGGGGTGCGGGCCGTGTGCGGATCCAGAACCGGTATCCGGATCGCTCATCGCGATTCGTATTCCCGTGTGATCGTGGATGCGCTTTTGCCCATTGACAAGCCCCTCAGCTTACGTATGCTTGCCCGCTCGAGCGACTGTTTCCGTCGGTTCGTGATGCTGTTTGTGGCCATTAAACCCCCGTTGCTGGCTCGAGTTCGTAGGTCGCGACGGCAGCCGCGTCCTCGCCGAAGCGAGGGAACTCGACGTCGAACGCCCACTCCTCCTTCGAGGTGTCGTCGACGGTGACGCTCTCGATGACGGTCTCGAGTTCCTCGCCGTCGGCGTCGAAAAACGTCGCCCGGATCTCGATATACGACAGCGTGCGCTCGCCGACGTTCCTGACGGCACCCCAGACGACCACCCGTTCGTCTTCGGTGCCGGGGTTCTCACGCACGAGATCGTCCCAGACGATCTCGACGTCACCCGGTTCGGTGATCTCCTCGCCGTTGTCCTCGAGGAAGTCCAGACAGCCCGAGAGCGGAGCGAGGACGGCACACGCGAGAAACGCACGACGATGCATCTGCCTACTGTAGACGAGGGCGAGGCTTCAGCGTTCGGGTCGTTGCACATCGGACGGACACGGCCGTCTCACTTGGGGATTCTCGTCGCTATGCATCGATGTGGGACACGGAGACCGAGCCACGGAACCTGCACAGCTGCGACACCCGGCTGGCGACGAGAATCCCGAACTGTGCCAGCCTGACACCAACGTCGCGTTCATGGGACTCCATCGCTACGACAGACTTTTCACTACCAAGTCATACCACCTAGTTGTATGAGCGACTTCGAACAGTTCAGTCAGGTCGGTGAAGCGGATGTCACGCGCGCAATCGGACAGGAGTGGACCGAGGAGTTCATGGACTTCTCGGACTCGGACGTGATCATCGTCGGCGGCGGCCCGTCGGGGCTGACAGCCGCAAAGGAACTCTCCGAGCGCGGCGTCAAGACGATGGTCGTCGAGAAGAACAACTACCTCGGTGGCGGGTTCTGGCTCGGCGGCTTCCTGATGAACAAGGTCACCGTTCGCGACCCCGCCCAGCAGGTCTTGGACGAACTCGAGGTGAGTTACAAGCAGTCCCAGGACAGCGAGGGACTGTACGTCGCCAACGGCCCAGAGGCCTGTTCCGGGCTGATCAAGGCCGCCTGCGACGCCGGCGCGAAGATGCAGAACATGACCGAGTTCACGGACATCGTCATCCGAGAGAACCACCGCGTCGGTGGCATCGTCATGAACTGGACGCCAGTCCACGCCCTGCCACGCGAAATCACGTGTGTCGATCCGATCGCCGTCGAAGCGGATCTGGTGATCGACGCGACGGGTCACGACGCAATGGCAGTCAAGAAACTCGACGAACGCGGCGTCCTCGACGCACCGGGTATCGCCGACGCCGAAGCGAACGCGACGGGGATGGACCAGACCGGCGACGACAGCTACGGCGCACCCGGCCACGACTCGCCCGGCCACGACTCCATGTGGGTCGGCAAAAGCGAGGACGCCGTCGTCGAACACACCGGCCTCGTCCATGAGGGTCTCATCGCGACCGGGATGGCCACCGCGACGACCTACGGGCTGCCGCGGATGGGGCCGACGTTCGGTGCCATGCTCGTCTCCGGGAAGCGTGCGGCACAGGTCGCCTTAGACGAACTCGAGGTCGATGCCAACCCGGTCGAACTGACCTCGCGAGCAGCGTCCGCTGACGACTGACGATTGCAATGGTCGACAGCGTCGTCCTGTATCGCGCCCCGACGACAGTCGTCGACGTCGACGAGCTCGGCGCGTGGCTCGAGGCCCGGATCGACGCCGCGGTCACGGTTCGGGGCCGATTCCTCGACGTCCATCACACCGACGACCTCGCCGAGCGATTCGCCGAGGCACGGGTCACCTCGCCGTACGACCGCGAGACCGGCAACACGATGCTCGGGACGATCCGCTACGAGGAACGCGCCCTCGAGCACCCCGAGCGCAAGGGTGGCGTGCTCTACGACGGCGTCCAGATCCAGCGGGCGCTGAACAGCACGCTCCCCACCGACGGGCGCGGCCTCGAGACGCTGCATGTCCCGATTCTCGACCGAGCGATCGGCACGTGGGGCGACCACGACGGCCGCTGGCACAAGCGCGTGAACGTCCTCGGTCAGCCGGCGCTCGTCTCGGTGCCGGGGCTGTACGAAGCCCCAGCCAAGCCCGAGGCCTACTACAAGGAAAGGCAGCGCCACGCCCTGCTGTCGGGCGACGCGCCGCCGCGGGAAGTACTCGAGAATCAGGTCGAGGGCGACTTTCTCGTCGAGAACGATCCTCGATCGACGGACGCGCTGAAGGGCTACGCGTTGCAGGCCGTCCACTACCTCGAGACCGGCGAGGCGTTTTGTGACCGAGCAGGATGTCGCCTGTTCAACGCCCACTCCCACGAGGATCTGATCGAGGCCCAGTTACTCGATCCGCCGTTCTGTGCGGTTCACGCCCGTCTGTACGGCGACTCGTGACGACGGCCCGTCAGACGAAACCGGTGCTCTCTTTTCGCCGACTCGAGTGCAACAACATACAATGAGTGAACCGTTCACCGTCGACGTTCCCGTCCGGTTTCGCGACCTCGATCCCCTGAATCACGTCAACCACGCCGTCTACGCGAGCTATCTCGAGACCGCTCGCGTCGACTACTTATCAGACGTGGTCGGGATGGCCGACGACGACCTCTCGTTTGTCATCGCAAATCTCGAGATCGAGTACAAACGGCCGATCGTCGCCGGTGACGACCCCACCGTCGCGCTCTGGGTGTCCAGCCTCGGTGACTCGAGTTGGACGATGGCCTACGAGATCCGCGTCGACGGCGACGTTGCTGCGACGGCCAAGACAACGATGGTGCACATCGATTCCGAAACCAAACGGCCGTCGCCGCTTCCCCCCGACGTTCGAGAGCCGGTTTGCGAGTACGAGGACATCGCGGAACAGGCGTCGACGCAGTCCTGAACGGTCGGGGGTCGGTTACGTCGCCTTGAGTCGCCCGCCCGTCAGCCGCACGACGCCGAAGACGTGTGTTTCATCGGCGACGGCCACGGATCGCTCGCGGAGACGCGTATGCGCAGCGTCGATCTTCTCGTCGAGTCGCAAATGGGGGTCGTTTTCGTAGCGCAGTTTCGTCGTCGGTGGCGTCGAAAGGACAACGATCGCTCGAAAAACAGCGTTGACCGGCGGCGCATACCATTCCTCGCTCCGGGCGGCGTTGGCGAGGACGACGTGTCCGCCGGGGCCGACGAGATCACACCAGTCGTCGACCGCCCCCGCGGGATCGGCGAGCATCCCGACGACGAACGTCGCGAGAACGGCGTCGACGGTCGTCTCGTCGTCGATCCCGTCCAGCGGCGGTCGCGTGGCGTCACCCTGGACGACGTGGACGTTGTCGTACTCGCTCGTCAGCTCGCGCGCTCGCTCGAGCACCGGTCCCGTAAAATCGAGCCCGATGACGGTCCCCTCGGGGCCGACCTGTTCGCGCAAATAGGGCAGGTTCGCGCCCGTTCCACACCCCATCTCGACGACGGTGTCGCCGGGCTCGAGCCGGCAGGCAGCGGCCGCTCGTCGCCGCAGCGCCGGAATACCTGGCGTTCGACGCGCGATGACGTCGTAGAGACGCGCCCAGCGGCCGTAAAACGCCTGTGCGTCTTCGGGTTGCATGCGCGCCTCGAGCGCCGAGCGAAGCGATCCCATCTCAGATCAGCGAGCGAATCGTCTCCGCGACCGACTCTGCATCCGGCCCGAGCACGTAGATCAGCGGCTCGATCCCCATCCCGCCGGTCTGGTAGAGCACGGTCGCTTCCGGTTCGTCTTCGATCGCCGCGCCGACGCTCGAGGCGACGTCACCCTCCTCGTCGAACTCGGCGGTGACGTGGCCGCGTTCGGCCAGCGCGTCGAGCAGTTCGGGATCGTATGTGATGTTGATCGCTGCCGACGCAGCCGCGCCGTGGCGACGAGCAGCAAGTAACACCGTCGCGACGTGTTCGGAGACCCCGAACTCGGGACTAGAGGGCACAGTCGTCTGGCCTTTCACGTCAAAGATGCGTCCCGGTACACCGGCGACGTCATCGACGTCGTCGGCGTCGGGCGTGCAGGCGACCAGATTCGAGCCGACCGCGGGAATCAGCCGCGTGAAGCCGCTCGCGTTCTCGAGGGTGCGCAGCCCGCCACGGAGCGACGAGAGCACGCGCTCGCTGGTTCGCAGATCGCTTTCGGGGTCGTGGACGCGGAAACTCGAGCCGTACTCGGCGAGTTCCGGCACGGCGTCTTCGTGGAGTTGCGCCAGCAGGTCCCCGCCGGCCTCGAGGTCCCGAATCAGGACTTCGATCTCGATGAGCGCCTGCACTGGCGTGATGTCGCCGTCGGCGAGTCCGTCGGCGAGTTCGGTGACATGCGCGTCGACGCGCTCGTCGTTGGCGATGCGGTCGTTCGTGGTGACGTCGCCGTGGGCGTACTTCGAGACGGCGCTCTGGCTAATTCCAAGGACGCCGGCGACCTCACTCTGGGTCAGGCCGCGCTCGCGGAGGGCTCCTGCCAGCAGCGACCGGACCGTCGGCAGGAACTCGTCGACGACGATTTCTTCGACGAATTGCATCTGTTTGGTGTCGGTATGGTCGCCCTCGGGATAACTGTGGCCTTCGATATCGGCGTCGTGGAGCGCATCGAGAGCGTTGAACCGGACGGTACGTCAGCGGCGGTACTAATCCGTTCGTGCCGACAGTGGTCGGCGCTTACTCGTTTCGCTCGAGTTGATCGCCGCCGAACTCGTCGTCGCTCTGGATGCGCGAGGCCTGCGGGCCATCTTGATCCTGATACTTCGAACCGCGATCGCTGCCGTAGGGCCGTTCAGCTTCGGTCTTGAGTTCCGTAAATGTCAGCTGGGAGATGCGCATGCCGGGCGTGAGCGCGACGGGGGCACTGCCGAGATTCGAGAGTTCGAGGGTGATCTGGCCGCGGTAGCCGGGATCACAGAGCCCGGCGGTGGCGTGGACGACGACG
The DNA here is from genome assembly GCF_900156475.1 of Natronorubrum thiooxidans. Lineage (GTDB taxonomy): Archaea > Halobacteriota > Halobacteria > Halobacteriales > Natrialbaceae > Natronorubrum > Natronorubrum thiooxidans. The sequence goes on along the minus strand of NZ_FTNR01000009.1, from coordinate 15,243 downwards.
GCGAGCCGGCCAAGCGACGAGCGCCCTTCGACGTGCGCCAGCAGATCCGCCGGAATCTCGACGCGTTCGTGGGTCGTCCCCAGCACGAAATCGCCGGGATGAAGAATGAAGTCGTCGCCCTCCTCGACGACCGTCTCGGTGACGTACTCGTCGACCTCGCGTTCGGAGGTCGGGTGGATACAGGGGATGTTCGTCCGCTGGAACTCGAGGAACTCCCGGCCGAGTCGGAGGTCGACGCTCGCCGGCTGGATCTGGAGTTCGGGATCGTCAAGAGGGTCGACGACGAGGTCGCCCTCCTCGAGCCGTCGCAGGATGTCCGCATCGGAGAGGATCATATCCGACGAGTCGAACGGTGGGTGTGTAAACCGTTCGATCCGGGTTACTCGAGTGCGGCGTCGATGGCGGTTGCCGTCCGTGTCTCTCTACGGTCGATCTGCTCGCCGTCGACGAAGACGGCTGGCGTTGCCTCGACGCCGTTCGAGCTGCCGTACGATTTGTCGTCTTCAACCAGTGATCGGTGGGTCTCCTCTTCGGCTGCCTCGCGGGCCGCAGCCCCATCAAGATCGAGTTCGGCAGCGGTCGTTTCGATTACGTCGTAGGAGTACGAGCCCATGTAGTCGTAAATCCCGGCCGCAAAGTCCCAGAACGCGTCGTTGCCCTCGGTCTCGTAGAGCTCGCGCGCTGCACACGGGATCGCCCACGACCAGGTCTCGTCGACCGGGATTGGGTAGTTACGCTGTTCGTATCTGATCCGTCCCGGCTCGATGTACGCCTCCTCTATGTCCGGGAAGATTTCCTGTTTGAACTGACGACAGCTCGGACAGGAGAAATCCTCGTAGACGGTTACCGTCACGTCGGCGTCCGGATCGCCAAGCACGGGTGGCTCCGGTGGATCCTCACTACCGAGACAGCCCGCAACTCCGGTTCCGATGCCGACAGCCGCGGCCGTCCCGAGAACCGTCCGTCGCGTGAGTTTCATGATACTAGCTATCGATTCGGCGTAGAAATACGTACCGCCATCCATCCAGGAGCCGGCCCTCCGATCGCCGACGCTTTATCGGTCGCCCTCGAGTGTCGGCGTATGAAACAGGCCATCGTCGCTCGCACCGACATCGGCATGGGACAGGGAAAGCTCGCCGCACAGGTCGCCCACGCGTCGCTGTCGGCCTACGAGAAGGCAGACAGCCAGCTCCAGAGCCAGTGGAAAAGCGGCGGTCAAAAGAAGGTCGTCCTGAAAGGCGACAGCGAGCGCCAACTGCACGAACTCGCCGCGATCGCCGACAGTAACGGGATTCCACACGCGATCGTCAGAGACGCCGGTCACACCCAACTCGAGCCGGGAACCGTCACCACGCTGGCGGTCGGCCCGGCAGCTGACGGCCGTGTCGACAGCGTCACCGGCGACCTCTCGCTGTTTTAGAGGTGACAGCGCCGTCGGTCGAGACGACCGTACTATCATTCCGTTGTTATCACCAGTAAATACTTTTCGTCAACGCAACAAGTTACAGCCACAATGTCGGTACTCTCGACAGAAGACGAAGGCAAGTTCCTGATGGATGTTCGCGGCGAACAGATCGGCATCGTCACCGAAATCGACCCCATTGAACAGGTCGCCTACGTCGATCCTGATCCGAGTCTCACGAACGCGTGGCTCCAGAGTCTCGGCCGTGGCGATGCCGGCGAAGACGACCTCGAGATCCCATCCGAGAATATCGAGACGATCACCGACTCGGAGGTTCGCGTCGACGCAGACCTCAGCAGCGAGACGTAGGCGTGGTGTCAGACTGACTTGTTCGTCTGGGTTTTGTGACTCGAGTAAAGCCACCTCGAGAACGAACCGATTTATCCCCGGCGGCCAAAGCGCTGCTCATCAGTATGCGCCCGGCACATTCCACAGAGCAGGCCGTCGGTATGGAGTACTACGTCAGCGACACCGACGGCGTCGGTGGCCACCTGCGCGAGGACGACGAGCATTTTCGCGTGCGCGAACTCGAGCGCTTTTCGACTGAACCAGTCGGTGCGCCACTGGACGCCTACCCACATCTCGTCTTCCGGGCGACGCTGTCGGGGTGGGACACCAACGACTTCGCCTCGCGACTGTCGGACGCGCTCGGCATCTCTCGAGAGCGGGTCAACTGGGCTGGCACGAAAGACAAGTACGCGGTGACGACGCAGCTGTTTTCGGTCTACGGCGCTGCTCCCGACGACCTGCCGGACATCGACGGAGCCGAGATCGAGGTCCTCGGCCGGGCCGGTCGCTCGCTCGAGTTCGGCGATCTGGCGGGCAACGCCTTCGAACTCGTCGTTAGCGAACCCAACCAGCCCGAAAACGCAGCTGGCATTACGGACGAACTGCACGACTTCGGCGGCCTCGAGGATGCGGACACCGACAGCACTATGGTCGGCGTCCCCAACTTCTTTGGCCAGCAGCGCTTTGGCAGCCGGCGGCCGGTGACGCACAAAGTCGGCCTCGAGATCGCTCGTGGCGACTGGGAGGGCGCGGTGATGGCCTATCTCGGCAACCCGACCGACGCGGAGCCGGAAGGGACACAGGACGCCCGCGCGTTCGTCCAGGAGACGCGCGACTGGCAGGAGGCCCTCGAGCGCTTCCCGAACCGCTTGCGCTACGAGCGCTCGATGCTCCACGGGATCACGGAGTGTGACGGCGAGCCCGGCCCCGACGACTTCCGGGCCGCTCTCGAGCGCGTCCCGTCGAACCTCCAGCGGCTGTTCGTCCACGCCGCCCAGTCCTACGCGTTCAATCTGATGCTCAGCGAGCGCCTCGAGCGCGGGCTGCCGTTCGATACGCCCGTCGAGGGCGACGTTGCCTGTTTCGCCGACACCGACGCCCCAGCGGGCCTCGAGTTGCCCGACACGGACCGCCTCCAGCGGGTCGATGAGCGCCGCGTGCGATCCGTGACGCGCCACTGCGAGCGCGGCCGCGCGTTCGTTACCGCCCCGCTCGTGGGCACCGACACCGACCTCGCCGACGGCGAGCAGGGTGAGATCGAACGCGCCGTTCTCGACGATCTCGACCTCGAGCCCGCGGATTTCGACCTCCCCGGCGAGTTCTACTCGAGTGGCACCCGTCGGGCGATCCTCGTCCGGACACCGCTCGAGTACGAGACCGATCCGTTGACACTCGAGTTTTCGCTGCCGAAGGGGTCGTACGCGACGGTCGTCCTGCGGGAGTACCTGAAGGTCGATCCGATCGATCTGGGCTGAGAGTCGAGTGCACCCGCCAGCGGGGATCTATCAGGATGTATGTCAGTTCGATTACGGGGCTTTTCCACCCGTGTTATGTTGACAGCATCGATGACATAAATCGCGCTATATCTTATAGACAGGGCCGAACAGGGCGGTTTAGGCTGTGGCTTTATTGAATAGGCACCCATACGTCGTGTCATGTTAGAATCAGTAGTGGCCGAGATGTGGGCCGTCGCTCAGTTTGGCCCCCCACTCGAGATGACACAGGCGGAGACAATGCAGACAGTCCAGGAGGACACGTGGCTCAACGCGTCGTTCTGGGCGAACATTGCTCTGGCAGGGGTTTCCATCCTGCTATTCGTGTATATGGGTCGGACCGTGACGGATCCGCGTGCACAGCTCATCTACGTGGCGACGATTCTGGTGCCGCTGGTCTCGATCTCGAGCTATCTGGGCCTCGTGTCAGGTCTCACGATCAGTTTCCTCGAGATGCCGTCTGGACACGCCCTTGCAGGCGAGGAAGTCCTCACAATGTGGGGGCGATACCTGACCTGGACGCTATCGACGCCGATGATCCTGCTGGCGCTTGGCTTGCTGGCAGGCACGAACCTGACGAAACTGTTTACGATCATCACCGCCGATATCGCGATGTGTATTACGGGTCTTGCCGCCGCGTTGACCACGTCTTCGTACGCCTTGCGGTGGTTCTGGTATCTGATCAGCTGTGCGTTCTTTCTCGTGGTGTTGTACGTCCTGCTCGTCGAGTGGCCCAGAGACGCCGAACTCGCCGGGACAGCGGAGATCTTCAACCTGTTGAAGATTCTGACAGTTATTATGTGGTTTGGCTACCCGATCTTCTGGGCGCTCGGGTCGGAGGGGCTAGCCGTTCTCGAGGTCGCGACCACCTCGTGGGGCTACTCCGGGCTCGACATCGTCGCTAAATACATCTTTGCGTTCCTGTTGTTGAACTGGGTCAGGAACAACGAACGGACCATCGCCGAGACGTCCACGACGTTCCGAACCGAAACGGCAACACCCGCTGACGACTAACGAACCGACACGGATCGGTAGCGACACTGAAAATCAGTGTCTATCGGATGGGTGTCGTGCAATTAGTGTGTGAATCGTTTCAGTTGTTACAATCTCTCGAGCATGATCGGACCGAACGACGACCGCGACCTCGTCGACTGGCGGAAAACGACGACCGACGGGACGACAGTGTACGAACTCGAGTACAGCGTGCCCGTCTCGGAACCGACGGGCCGCCCGCGGACGCTGTTCGGGGCCACCAGCGGCGGCACGGTCCCGGCTGCCGAGCAGTCCGTTCGGTTGCCCGACGGCGAGCGGATTCCCGCGACCGACGTGACGTTCGAGGCGGAGGGAACTACGCTACGGATTCGGGTCGAAGAACCGCCATTGCTGGCACGACTCTGGCGAGCGCTTCCGTGGTGGACTCGAGGGTGAGCCGTCGGCCCGACTCGACAGCCGGTGACGGACTCAGCGCAGGATACTTTTGAGAACGGCACCGAAGCCGGCAGCGCCGATACAGAACGCGATAAGGCCGCCGATCCCCGTCAGCGTGAGCACACCGTTGAGGCCGGCAGCGACGAGCAACGGTTTCAGCCAGCCATCCCCGCGACCGATCAGCCGGTCGGCAATGGCGAGATACGCGATCACCGCGCCGATCGCCCACAGCAGGTACGCGACGAGCACGAGCGGAATCGCCACGAGGATCCCGACGATGGTGATGACGAGAACGAACGCCACGATGAGGATGCCGACCAGCGCGAGAACTCCATACATGAACGAGCCGACGGGTTCCTCGAGCACGTCGCCCATCATCCGCTCGGTGTACTCGGGGATGATCGCGATCATGATCGCGCCGACGATCAGCGTGGTCAGAAACGCGCCGACGGCACCGCCGGCGAGGTTGTCGGCTGTCCCGATGCCGATGTCGACGCCCGGATCGGCCTGGGCGAGCAGTCCTGTGAACAGGGCAGACTGTACGAGTCCTATCATAGTTACTGATAGCTCACCGAGTCGAATTAAACTGCTGTGTCAGTCACTGTCGGGTGCAGCGTCGATCGGCCCCGATTTCGCTCATAGGTTTTTGTCCACTCGAGACATGGTATCGTCCATGCGAAGCAAACGTCTGCAGCGCGAGATCGACGACCTCGTCGCCCAGGGCTGGCGGATCGAAGACGAGGACCGCGACCGCGTCGTGATGGTCGACCGGGAGTTTGGCTCGCTCGCCTCACACGTCGTCGTGGCGCTGCTGACGTTCTGGTGGACGGCCGGGCTCGGCAACGTCATCTGGGGAGTGTACAACTACGTCTCGAACTCCCGGCGGCGCATGCTCTGGGAGGAGACGGCGGGCTGTCCCGACTGTGGCGTGGCCGTCTCCGCGGACGCCACGTACTGTCCCGACTGTGGGGCGTCACTCGAGGACCACCCGCGAGCCGGGTCGGCAGCCGACGGTGGCGTGCTCTGTCCGGCCTGTGAGGCAGTCGTCTCCGAGGGCTCACGGTACTGCCGCGCCTGCGGTGTGAAACTCTCGGACGGATCCACATCGGAACGTTCTGAGAACGAATAGATACTCGTATCCAGCCCCATCCCTAATACGGACTGTATGGACGAGCAGCCGGACATTCTCCTGACGAACGACGACGGGATCGACGCGCCGGGTATTCGCGCGCTCTACGACGCGCTCACGGAGGTCGGATCGGTCACCGTCATCGCCCCGGACCGCAACCAGAGCGCGGTTGGTCGGTCGCTGTCGTACGGTCGCACGAGCGACGTGGCGGACGATCCGGACGGGTTCACGCTCGATCTCGAGGAGAGTTCTTTTACCTCGCCAGTGCCCCACACCGACCACGAACTGGGCTACGCCGTCAACGGGACCCCCTGTGACTGTGCCATCGTCGGCGTCAACGCCCTCGAGTCGCCCCCCGATCTCGTCGTTTCGGGCTGTAACGCCGGGGCAAACCTCGGCGCATACGTCTTTTCGCGATCGGGGACCGTCAGCGCCGCCATGGAAGCCGCGTTTCTCGGCACGCCCTCGATCGCGGTCTCGATGGACACGCTCGGGATGGACGGCGACCTCGAGCCCGCGGATTTCGAACGGGCCGGCGAGATCGCTGCAACGCTGGCGCGAGACACCCACGAGACGGGCCTGTTCGACCGGATCGACTACCTGAACGTCAACGTGCCGCGGCCGGATCTGGAGGGCAACGGCGTCGCGTTGACTCGTCCGACCGAAATCTACGAGATGGACGCTACCTTCGAGGACGGCGGCTTCCAGTTGACCAACCGCCTCTGGCAGCAGATGGCCAACCGGGACATCCCTGACCCCGAGGACACCGACCGCCACGCCCTGCTCGAGGGTCGAGTCTCGGTGTCGCCGATGCGAGTCCCCTACGACGTCGTCGAGACCGATGCAGTGCAGACTATTCTCGAGCGCGTGCTCTGACGCCCGTCTCGAGACGATCGAAAACACGTCAACTTTACACGTCCCGCCCGAACTGGCGGTATGGAGTGTCGCCACTGTGCCACGCCGCTCGAGAAACCCGGCGACTACTGTCTGGTCTGTCGAGAGCGAAACACCGAGGCGATCGTCCTCGAGGCGGGGCGCGAGCGGGCGACACTAACGATGCTCGCGAGCGAGGAGGACGACGATCCGACGACGGCCACGCTCGACGATCCGATACTTGGTGAGACGACGATCACGACGATGCCCGAAGACGGCGAGAACGAGGTCGTCGAACTGCGGAACTTCGCAGGGCTGATTGGCGACGAAATCCGGCGCAAGCGCCCCGAAGAAGTGTACGCAGGCGGCGAGCGAGACGTGATCCGGGCCGTTCGTGAGGACATTCACTTCCCGTGCTATCGTGTCGACGACGCAGAGCCTGTCGAGGCGGTCCTCGAGCGCCGCGGCAATCGCGCCCTCGACGTCGTCGAGACGCCGCCGGCCGAAAAGATCGGCGGCAGCCACACCACCCTCATCGGCGGCCGCACAGGGATGCGGGCGATCCACACCGTCGCTGACCACCCCCACGTCAAGAAGGTCATTCCGGGGCCGATCGACGCTGGCGGGAAGGGCTCCCAGTCCGGGCTCCGCGCGAAGGTGACCCGCGCCGACAACGGCGGTAACGTTCGCATGCTCCTACGAGATGGCTCGAGCGTGCAGGAAAACCGCGTCGTCACAACTGCTCGTGACCGGGAGATGGGCGAGATGATTCGAGACGATCTGAACGAGGTCCTGACCGACGCTGAGTTTCAGTAGTCGACGGCCGTCTCGTCGAACAGTCGCCGCTGACGGCCCACTCGCTCGAGGGCGTGTCGTCGATTACGGCGACTCGTCGTCGGGAGATTCGTCTGCTGGTTCGTCCGCGGGTTCGGCAGGCGGCTCTGCTGGGGGATCAGCCGGTGGTTCCTCGGGTGGTCCTGGTTCTTCTGGTGGCTCTCCTGGCGTGTCCTCAGGCGGTCCTGATTCTTCCGGTGGCTCCCCGGGTGGGTCCTCAGGTGGTCCTGGCTCTTCTGGTGGGTCCTCAGGTGGGTCCTCAGGCGGTTCAGTATCCTCCTCGGGTTCGGTCACAGTGACCTGAACCGATGCCGTGTCGTCGTCGGTTCGCAGAGTCGCGGTTCGGTCGCCGACATCCGCCTGAGTCGTCTGGTATGTCAGCGAAACCGACCCTGTTTCGTCCGGATCGAGCGAGGTCGACTGGCTGTCAACACCCTGTTGCTGGTCGAGATCCAACTCCACGACCGTCTCGCCAGCTTCGCCGCCGACGTTCGTCAGTTCGACAGCCACCTCGAGTGTGTCCCCAGCTTCAACCGAGTCGGGTGCGCTGACGCTCGAGATCTCGAGCGTCGCTGGCTCGAGTGGTTCCTCGACGGTCACCTGTGTCGTCGCCTCGTCGTCCTCGCTGCGGACCGTCACCTCGAGTTCGCCGACGGCTTCGGGCTGGGTCTGGTACGACAGCGTCACGGTTTCACTCTCCCCAGCCTCGAGGTCGACCTGTGTCGTGTCCACGACTTGCCCACCGATCTCGAGTGAGAGTTCCTGAGACCCCGCCGAGCCGCCGACGTTGTCGACGTTGACCGTCACCCCGAGCGTCTCACCGGCCACCACAGGATCGGTCGCCTCGAGGATGGAGACTGAAAACTCCGGCTCCAGATCGAGGTAGTCGCCGGCGGGCTCTGTTTCGGCCCGAAGCGTCTCGTCGTAGAGATACGACGAGAGGTCGACCGCCCAGACGAGCCGCTCGTCGTCGGATGCAGGCGTCCACTCGGCAGTGAACGTGTGGGACCCGGGCTCGAGCGTGGGCGGTTCGTCCGGGGTCATCCCGGCGACGAACGCGCCGCCGAAGAGGTCGAGCTCGTTCGGGTTCTCGTAGCCGAACGTCACCGCCAGGCTGTCGTCTTCCTCGGGCGCGACGTCCTCGAGGGCGATCGTCGGCTGCTCGGGCCGCCGTTCGTCGACGCAGTCGTCGGGGTTGCCCTCGCGGATTTCGTCCGGTCCGAACCAGTTGACGATGATCGTTCCGATAGTCGACCCGAAGCCGTCATCCGGGAGTCCGACGACGGCGTCGTCGTTGGTTTCGTCGACGACGCCGTCACCCGCGCCGATCTCGAACCGGATCGTTCCGGAAAACGGGGCGTCGATTTCTTCGCCGACCGTGAGCCCATGATGAGCGTTGCCGACGCCCGCCGAGTCGACAAAGAGGGTCTCGACGGTCAGATCGTCGCCGTCCTCGAACGCGCCGGAGACGGTGGCCTGCGTACAGTCGACGAACTCGATTTCGGGGTCGTCGTCGTCTTCGTCATCGGTGCCGTAGACGAGAACCGTGCGTTCGTCAGAGGCAACGGCGCTCTCGACGCGAACCGGAAACTCCTGGTCGTTCTCGACGAGCGCCGTTTCGAACGCCATCGTGACCGTCTCGCGCTCGCCTGGCTCGAGTCGCACCGCGGCGCTGTCCACGACGGTCGGCTCGTGGCCGACGACGAACTCGAGATCCTGGGTCACGGCGACCGCGCTCGCGTTTTCAATCTCGGCGGTCACCTCGAGGATCTCGCCGGCATCGACGGGGTCGTTCGTCCCGGTGATCGTTATGCTCACGTCGACGTCGTCGGTGCCGATCACCTCGACGTCGCGGACAGCCGCGTCGTCGTCGCTTTCGACTCGGACGGGAAACGTCTGAGTTCGCCGGACGAGCGCCGTTTCGAACTCGAGATCGACCGTCTCAGTGTCGCCACCGGCGACCGTCACCGTTTGGGTGTCGACGAGTTCGGGATCGTGACCGACGATCAGTTCGATCTCCTGGGTCGTCTCCGACTCGGCGGTGTTCTCGAGCGTCGCCGTCACCTCGAGGACGTCGCCGGTCGTCACCGGGTCGTTCGTCTCGAGACTCGTCACTGCAAGCGGCGGCTCATCAATGTAGACGAAGACCGGGACCTCGTCCAAATCGCCCTCGGTTTCGATCCGAACCGGGAACCGCTGGGCAGTCTCGACGACGGCGGTCTCGTAGCCCATCGTGATCGTCTCGCTGTCGCCCGGCTCGAGCGTCACCGTCGTCGTGTCGACCACGGTCGGATTGTGGCCGACGACGAACTGGAGTTCTCGGGTGAGTGCCGAACCGTGAGTGTTCTCGACGTCGGCAGTCACCTCGAGAAACTCGCCTGTCTGGACCGGCGAATTCGTCTCGGTGATCGTCACGTCCAACCCGATATCGTCGGTGCCGATCACCTCGACGGTTCGCTCGTCGGCGCTGTCGTCCGCTTCGACCCGCACAGGGAACGTCTGGGTTCGTCTGACGAGCGCCGTTTCGAACTCGAGGTCGATCGTTTCGGCCTCACCACCGCCGACAGTCACCGATTGGCTGTCGACGAGTTCGGGGTCGTGGCCGACGATCAACTCGACATCCTGTGTCAGTTCGGTGTCGGTCGTGTTCTCGAGTGTCGTCGTGACCTCGAGCACCGCACCGGCGTCAACGGGATCGTTCGTCTCGGTGATCGTCACGTTCAACTCCGCGTCGGGGTCGCCGACGTCGTCGATCATCCACGGGCTGGTGGACGTGACGGAGCCGTGCTCGTCGATCACCCAGGTGATGATCGGACAGCCGTGACAGCTGCTCTCGAGGGCAAGCGTTGCGGTATCTTCGCTGCCGCTCACCGCCGTTTCGCCCAGAATGACGTCCGCATGACCGAGCCACCAGACCACCCGCTCGAGTGCGCCGTCGGGGTGGGCGACGTCCAGTTCGAGGTCGATCGGGTCGTCAGGATCGACCGCGATCGAGTCGCCGGCCGGCCGTTGCCTCTCGACGGTCGGCGCTGCGGTGCCGGTTTCCGCCACAGTGACCGTCCACGTCGCTCGAGCAGGGTTGTCGTCGCCGACGGCGGCGGTGACCTCATAGGTGCCAGCAGCGTCGAACGTCGTCTGCCAGTAGTCGGCCCCGCGATGGCCGTAGTACGCGCTGTGCCAGGGCCCCATCGACCAGCCGGCGTACGCTCCGTCGACGAACCACTGCGTTTGACCACCGTACTCTCCCAACGCATCCGATTCGACCTCGAAGAGGACCGTGGTCCCCGGCTGAACCGTGAGCTCTCGGTCCGGCCACATCTGCGTCGCGTCGAGTTCGTCAACTGCGAGGACATCGACCGTTTGCTCGGCTGCGTCGCCATCGACCTCGAACCGGACCATGACCGTGTCGTCCTGCTCGACCGGAGACGTCCGGAAACTGACGTAGTCGAGCGTTCGGGTCGCCCCGGGATCGACTGGCGTCTCGATCGTCGACCGATGCTCACCCTCGTAAAAGGCGTCGACGGCCGCTCGCACCGGCGTGGTGCCGGTGTTTTCGACTTCGACCGTGACCTCGAGCAGCGACCCGCCCTTGACGGGTGCGTTCGTCTCGAGGATTCGGACCTCGGTGACGCCGTCATTCTGGACGGCGCGACCCCGTCTTCTGAGCCCCCGTTCGACTGCTTCCACGCTCCCCATAAGTGTCACCGCCAGACCGCTCCCGGCGGTGAGATATGTTCGTCGCCGCATGTTGTCACACACCACGACAAACGGTATAATGCATTGTTAGGGAACTTTTGACCGTTATTCTTTGTGATGAGACGGCTACGAAAACGACGCGAATGTGGGCCGTCAAACACCGGCTCCGTCTCGGAGCGACACGACTGCGGCCGAGTTCCGGTCGCTATCGAAACTCGACGTAGAGTGGAACGGCGCAAATACTGTCAGTAGCCGATGGAAGTGACACTGTCTGCTGGTTGTCAGTCCCTTATCCGGGCGGCTGTAATTAGATATAATTAGTCATGCCCGAACGACCGGATGCCGTCCTGGCTGCGATTCCGCTGCTTGCGGTGAGTGGACTCGTCGTTCGATCAGCCATCGCGATGACGGGCGTCGCAACGGGACTGCTTGCGGCTCCACTTGCACCCGTCGGCTACCTCGCTGCCCTCGTGTTCGTCTTCCGGGAGCTACTCGCCGGCCCAGTCGCGAGGGCAGCGGCTGACACATAGTCACGTTCGCCGGCGGCTCCGGTGTGACTCAACAGGTTTAAGAATCCGCTGGGGATAGCTAGTCCTACTATGGCCGATAAAGGAACAGTCGGTAGCGCAGGCCGCTTTGGCGCACGCTACGGTCGCGTTGCTCGACGTCGCGTCAGTGAGATCGAAGACGACATGCAAAACTCCCAGGTCGACGGTGACGACGTCAAACGCGTCGGAACCGGTATCTGGAAGAACGAAGAGACCGGCGAAGTCTTTACCGGCGGTGCTTACCGTCCGGAGACACCCGCCGGCCGTACTGTCAAGCGCTCCATCCGCGCCGCACTCGACGAAGACGAATAACGACCACGGACACTGATTCAGTATGAGTTACAAATGCTCCCGGTGTAAGCGCGACGTCCAGATCGACGAGTACGGTGGCGTTCGCTGCCCCTATTGCGGCCACCGCGTGCTCCTGAAAGAGCGCAGCCGCGACGTCAAGGAAGTCGGCGTTCAGTAACCGCGCGTGTCTTCTCACGACGCGACCCTCGAGTTCGAGTACGAGACGCCGTCTCGTGCACGACTCATCGCCGATAGCGTCCGCCGCGAGATCGGTGAGATCGACGACGCCCGCTCCCAGACGACCATCGAGCACCAGCAGTCGGTCGTCCGCATCGATATCGAGGCCGCGGATGTCATCGCCCTCCGAGCGGCACTGAACACCTGGTTTTCACTCGTCGACGTCGCCGAACAGACGGCCACCATCGGCGAGCGCACGCTCGAGTCGCCGTAAGCGCGTCTATTCGACTCGAGTTATGCTGCGTGTGGCCACTCGAGTCGCTGTCTCGATGCAGTACTCGTTGGCAGTCGCCGGTTTGTGATTTTTCCCCGCAACGAGCAAAACGGACGTATGACCACAGCCGCCGGTATGCGACATCGGCTTTTGGTGTCGGGCGGAACGGTCGGGTTTGGCTTCGGTGCCGTCATCGACGCCATGATCTTCCACGTCACGCTTCAGACACACCACCTCCTGTCGGGGTTCTATGACCCCTACAGCCTCGACGGGTTGCGAACGAACGTCATGATCGACGGCCTGTTCTTGCTGGTCATGCTCGGCGTGATGATCGGCGGGCTCGGTGGCCTCTGGCGAACCGTCAACGGGGCCGACGAACGGTTTTCGACCCGCTATCTCGTCGGTGCGGTCGTGGTCGGGATGGGCGTGTTCAACGTCATCGACGGGGTCGTCAGCCACTACGTACTCGATCTCCACAACGTCGTCCACGGCACCGAAGCGTGGAACCCCCACTGGCTCGCCGTGAGTATCCTCTTGCTCGTGCTCGGTCTCGCGGTTTTGCGGGCCGCCGACGGACACACGGCGACGTAACCGTCGTGGAAGGCAGAACGGCAAATCGGACGACGGGACTCTTCTCACTCGAGCCCGATCGTCGTCGAACCGCGCTCGAGAAAGGCGGTTTCGTATCCTTCGTGACGGGCCATCTGTGGTGGCGTTTCGACAGTGAGCGTGAGTTCGTCGCCTCGCTCGAGAACGTCCGGCTCGAGCGTGGTGCTGTAACAGTGGCCGTACTGGGCGTCGATCGTCTCGGCGAGCGCTTCGGTGGCGATCCGGTCGCCGCCTCGAGACACCGTAGCCGAGAGTGACATGAACAGGAGCGGATACCGGTTGTGTCTCGTCTGTGGTGTCACCGCAAGCAATGGAGTCTCGAACCCCGAACGAGCATCGCGCTTGATGTGGGCAGTGGGAACGACGACGTCACCGCTTTGTCCGACACCGACTCGAGTTGCGCCACCGGATGCGACTGCCGAGCGATGAACGGGGTGGTCCGCCATCGGCTCGAGCGCACTGGACTCGCCCCGACCTTCGTCCGCGTCGATCAGCCGGCGCTCGAGGCCCTCGATTTCGGCCGTGTTATACGTGAACTCGAGATCGATGGTCGTCGGCTCGTCCAGCCGGTCGGCAAGCGACTCGGTCCTCACAGCATTCGCTGGACCGACGTGGACCGTCGCCGCGTACGTGCCGTCGCCGTCGAGGACAACGTTGTCGCCATAGTGTGGTCCCATCCGCTGGGAGAGCATCGGCCAGAGCGATCGTTCGTCGACGCGTTCGCCGTCGTCCGTCCCGTTCTGTCGCCGAATCGTCGTGGTCACCGATGTGGGAACGATCACTCCCGAGTCGGCGTCGTGGACGCCCACCATCAGGTGCAACGCGTGTCGCGACCGAACGTCGGCGCGGCTTCGCTCGGTACCGGCGACCGGCCAGAACGAGTGCGGGCGGGTTGCGGCAAGCGAAATCGACCACCCATTCGTAGTCGCCGTCCCATAGGTCATCGTTTCGTCCACGTGGGGCGGGACGTAAACGCCGTCGGGCGGGTCGACGACGAGTTCGCGCCACGCGTCGTCTCGACGCAGCGTTTCGAGGCAGCCGGCCGAAAACGCGGTGAGCAGGCAACCACCGGCCGCGAGTGCCGTCCGTCGTCGCATCACGATACCCACAGCGGTGTTTCGGATAGCTGTCCGGGCTGCGCTCGCCGGGACCTGCTGGTCGACGACAAAGCTTGGCTTTATCAGTCCGGAGGGCGACGGTCGAGATATGCAGGGTAATCTACCGCCGGAAGCACAGGAGAAAATCGAACAGTTGCAGGATCTTCAGGAGACCGCCCAGACGGTCGCCGTCCAGAAGCAGGAAGCCGAATCGAGCCTCACCGAGGCCGAAAACGCCCTCGAGGAACTCGAGAACATCGACGAGGAGACGCCAATGTACCGCAAGGTCGGCGAACTGCTCGTCGAGACGGAGTACGACGAGGCCGAAGACGACCTCGAGGACAAGGTCGACTCCCTCGAGATTCGCCTCGAGACCCTCGAGAAACAGGAAGAGCGCGTCCAGGACCAGTTCGAGGACCTGCAGGGCGAGCTCGAAGAGCTCCTCGGCGGCGCAGGCGGCGGCATGGGCGGCCCAGCCGGCCCAGGCGGCCCGGGCGCTGGCGGCGCATAAATGCAGACTGACGAGCCGACGGACACCGACGTCGTCCAGACGGCGTCGGACGCTGCAGAAGGCTACGTCTTCTCGCAGTACAAACAGTCGGCCGTACGCGATCTCGACGTCACCGTGACGTTCGAAGACGGCGTCCTCGAGGTCGACGTCTACCTCAACGGACCCGACAGCGAGGGGACGCCCACTCCCGAACAGGTCGCCGACGACGCTGCACTCGCGGCGCGGGAAGCGGTCGACGAACTGTTCGGCGAATAAGAAAGCGGCCGATCGACGGCCGAACGTGCCGTTTTCGTGGTACAACTGGATCAAGAGCGCGCCGCTCGCGGAGCCGAGCGGGCTCTCTGTCGTGTGCCAGTGGCGACTGTACCGAGAGAGAGATCTCATTGATAGGTCCCCGGAAGCCCCAGCAGCAGCCGTGGCCGGACCGCAGGCTGACTCAGTAGACCGTCCAGTAAATCCGTACCCGGTAGCGGTCCCTACTGGAGATAGAGTTGTGCGGCAGTGTCGAAGCACGATTCTGGAGATCCAGCAAA
>NZ_FTNR01000006.1 GCF_900156475.1 Natronorubrum thiooxidans | reverse complement strand
CTAATCGGCCAAGCCACACATTCATATTACATCGCATTGGATCCGTGATTCGTGAACGGGTCCGGACGCAAACTGGACTACACATACACACGGTCGAAGAGACCACCGATATTGGCATTACAGCGGTTCGATTCCGTTGATCGGCGTTACGGCGGCCACAGCGGCGGGGTTCCTCCCGTACCCATCCCGAACACGGAAGATAAGCCTGCCTGCGTTACGGTGAGTACTGGAGTGGGCGACCCTCTGGGAAACTCGTTTCGCCGCCTTCATTCATACTTATCACCCTCAGAGAGCCATGGCTGTGGCTGTCTGGGGGTTTTCGTATTTATGTACGGCACATCGTAACACCGTTCGTGCCGTACCGCTATGCTTAAACGAACGCAACAACAATGCTGAGATGCGCCAAGGTGGCAGAGTCCGGCCGAACGCAGCGGCCTGCAGAGCCGCCCACCGCCGGTTCAAATCCGGCCCTTGGCTTTTATTGCGATGTTTCAAAACAGACTGAAACACACGTGTCTGCTGTAGCAGATCTTCTCAACTTATCTGGTTAGACTGCACAGACAGAAAGCAGGAATGTACACAGCTTGGCTCGTCGATGACTTTCAGTAACGGGACTCTCGATATGTTGACCTCGTGAGGCTGTGCTTTCCTTGCGTTCAAATCGCGGAGTCGCTTTGCTCCTCGGGTAGGTGCTCGGAGGAAAAGCGGGCCGGGCGCGATTTGAACACGCGACCGTCTGGTTAAAAGCCAGACGCTCTGCCGGACTGAGCTACCGGCCCTGTACATCCTACTTTTGGGGTTATGTGGTTAAACGTTTCTTTCTTCGTCGACCAGCCGACGGGAGCGAGGGTGACCCATAACGGGTCGGTGTCAGATGTTACGTTTGACTGCTACTCGAGGTACTCCTCGAGTGCGTCGCTGACGATCGTCCCGGGTTCGACGCCGTCGATCGAGGCCCGCCGCCGGAGGTCGCGGTAGGTCGTCGGTGAGAGCGTCAGCTCGAGGCGGCCAAGCGTGACGCCGTGGTCGCCGAGTGCCTGTTCGATGGGGACGTCGTTGTTGATGGCACTGGCGATGCTGCGGACCTCACGGACGGTAAGCGAGCCGTCGAGGGCGGCCCACGCGAGGAGGAGTCGCGCTTCGCCACCGACGCGGGCGATGTGTTTGGCGGCCGTCGGTGCGATGCGGCCGAGTGCGACCTGCTTGCGGACGGATCGGGGAAGATCGTGGACGCGGGCCCATTTTCGAATGAACGAGACGGTCGTGTCGCCACCGGCGCGTTCGGCCGCAGCCTTGTACGACCCCTCACCGCGAACAAGCGCTGCACAGGCCGCGGCTCCGCGGAGCATATAGAGGTGATCGTCGTTGATTGTGCCGGCGGCGAACTGCCGGACGGTTTCGGCGGCGTCGGCGAGACTGTCGGGATCGTCGGGGTCGAACTGAACGGCTTTGCGGGCACGAGTCCCGGTGACCGATTCGTCGCCCCGGATAACTGGTGCACCGACGGGCGATTCACGATCCGTCGGGATCGAGCGGTCGTCGTCACGACGGCGGTAGTTATCGGGTCGATTATCGGTCATTGGCAGTCAGTATGGGCCTCGAGGGCAAAAGTGTCGCTACCTGGGCCAACGGCTTACTCACCGCGTTTCTCGGCGAGGTGCTCCCAGATCTCCGTACATCCAGCACCTTCTTCGATGTCGTCGAGATGAGCATCGTCGCGCTCGTCGTTGTGGTCGTGGTCGATCGGCTTCGATTTACATTCGGCCGCATCTGTCATGGAACCCCCTTCGAACGGGGAGTGTATAAGCACGGCTTCGGCTGCAAGCAATACCCGTGCTTGGGTCTATCGGTCAGTGATGCCGCTATCCCGGACACGCTGTGTTGCCCACTCAGCGGCGGGATTTCGTGCTGTCGGCTGGGCCGGTGGACGATCGTCTCACGAAGCGGTGTCGTCACGGATCGGGTCGAGTTGCGCTGTCGTGGCGGTCGATACCACTGGCAACATTCGCCGACAAATGGGGCACCACCCGAGGGTGAGCGAGTCGAGTATGGGGATCAGACGCCGCTACTACTTTTAGTACTCGAGGCGCTATCTTTGAACGTGACAACACAGGCTCCCGGAATCGGTGATGGTGGCGGCCGCTCGATTCGAGCCGCCGAGCGGGCTGATCTGCTCGCAGTTGTCCGCATTGAGAACGAGTCGTTCGCCCAGCCATGGCCCTACGACGCCTTTGAACGCTTTCTCGGTGAGCCAGGCTTTCTCGTCGCATTCGAGGGACCAGACGCGGTCGTTGGCTACATTGTCGCCGATGTCGTGAAGAACTTCGGACGCAAACTCGGCCATGTCAAGGATATCGCTGTCCATCCCGACCGCCGCGGGACGGGTGTCGGCACCGCGTTGCTCACACAGGCGCTTGCCGTGCTTGCGGCCCACGGCGCAGAGACGGTCAAACTCGAGGTTCGAACCTCGAACGACACTGCTAAACGACTCTATCGGGAGTTTGGATTCGAACCGCTTCGGCTCGCCCCTGGCTATTATGAGGACGGTGAGGACGCGATCGTGATGCTCCGGAAACTCGACTGAGCGTGCAACCCGGATGCGGTGTGGACAGTCGAGCGCTGTCGGACGTGGACGTTTTACTGTCGGCACTCCTAGCCGCGACTATGGGATACGCTTGCCCGGTTTGTGATACCGAACAGGCAGATGCCGTCCATCTCGCGAATCACCTCGCGGTCACCGCTTCGCTTGGCCGACAAGACCACAGCGAGTGGCTTGCTGAGTACGCCCCTGACTGGAGCGACTGCTCACCTGAAGAATTAGGCGAGATCGTGAGTCAGTATGCTCGCGAAATCGAAACACCGGGGTTCGAGGACTCGAGGCACGACCATGACCACGGCCGTCCGGGATCGCTCGAGGAGGGACTCGCCCGGCAGAGTCGCCAGCCTGGTCGTGGGACCCTGTCTGCCGACGCCGAGAGCGTCATCCAAGAGGCCAGGGTGATGTCCCGACGGATGGAGGGCGAACGCGACGCTGACGACGGAGCCACGGCTGACGAGGAATCGATTGACGACTCGAGTGCGTAGACTGAACGCGTAACTGGTAACTGGATGCCCACAGCACGTCGAAGTATGCACACTGTCGGGACGGTTTCGCCGGCGTCGGTCGAGGAGGCACGTGACCGCTATGCAGCTATCGGCCCCGCGGCACAGACCGTTGTTCGGGAGGTCGCCAAAGCCATGGCGTTCGACCGCGAGGAGTACAACGACCGCGTCACGGGCGAGGTCGTCGAAACCGCTCGAGAGGCGCTCTTTGCGAGCCTCCTCGAGGTTCACGTTGGCAGCCGTGAGGCGTTCGATGACTGGCGAGCGTCCTACGACGGCGACGTCACGGTACTCGGCCACGAGAACGTTGATTGTGTCGTCTGGCATGCCGGGCCCGACGACGAGGCCGTCGCCGCCACCTTCCAAAACGAGGAGGATGCGGCGGTCGCAACCCTCCGTCGACAGGCGTTCGGACGACTGTACCGAGAACTCGTCTAACGCGGCGAACATCGGAAAAGCGGCAGCTATTATGGTCTCGAGACCGACACTCGTTGCTAATGACGATACCCGACGAGTGGGACCTTCAGGAGGCTGTCACCGAGTACGAGACGCCGTGGTACGACGGCGGCTACGACCTGCTCGAGCAACCCGATGGCACCGAAAAGCGCTACTACTGGGCGGACCTGCCACCGGCGGTCGTCGTGGTCGCCCGGATTGATGCCAGTGTGCTCGACTCAGATGACGGCGTCGACGACGGTGACGGGACCGACGGCGATCACCTGCTGTTCGTCGAGCAGTATCGGCCAACGATCCGTGAGACCCATCTCGAACTCCCTGCCGGCATCGTCGAAGACGGAGAGTCCTACACGCACGCTGCGGCCCGCGAACTCGAGGAAGAGACCGGGTTCAAACCATCAAGCACCGTGTTGGTACAGGAGTATGCGGTCGCGACCGGGGTCCTCCGGCACGATCGGGGCGTCGTCTACGCCGAGGGCCTCGAACCTGGCGAGCGCGAACTCGACAACAACGAGTTTCTCGAGGTGACAACGGTCCCGATCGAGTCGGCACTCGAGCGTGCGCGCGAGCAGCCGGCGAACGACTCGACGTTGACGTCGCTGCTGTTGGCTAGCGAAGATGACTTGATCTGAGCGGTCGCGATTCGGGGGCGTCGGCTACTTCGAACTGCGACTCAGAAGCGATCGGAGCCGGTTACTGTATCCGGGTGCATCAACCGTTCGATCGTGCGTATCGTCGAGTGTCGCCATGAGGGCCAACCCCGCAATACAACACAGGATGATTGCGCCGCCGACGAACGTCAGTGTGGTCAGACCGCCCAGGAACAGCCCAGCGATGAGCACGACCGTTCCGAGGAGTTGGCCGACGAACAGGGCTTCGAAGGCCAGTGAGTTACTGTTCATGTGGTTCTAAACGACACGCACGTAGATAACCGAGATACACGACCCACAGGACTGTCCGTATCGCTGGATGCTTTCCGGCGTCCATTGGTTCCGTCGTTACGGTGACACTCTCGAGTGACATACCAGTTGATCCGCGAGCGGAAGCGGGTTCGTGATACTGTTGGACAGCAGTCAGTACGACGTCGGTCGCGAACTCGTGGCCGTCTCCGGGGGCGACGGCCGCAGTAGTGCGACCGATCCTCGACTAGTTCTGTCTGACAGTATGAGTCGGCGTCGACCCGTGGTCTTATTCTGCCGGCGTCCCAATCCGGGTGTGATGGACGGCGAAATCTCTCCCGGCGAGGTCAATGAGCTTCTCGAGGACGATGCAGACGTATGTATCGTGGACATTCGGGATGCACGGAGCTTTGCACACAGCCGGATTCCGGATAGCCAGAACGTTCCGTTTCACGAACTCTCGAGGCGAATCACGGAACTCGAGGGCGAAGACCATATCGTGACCGTCTGCCCACACGGCGAATCAAGCATCCAGGCGGCCCAACTCATTAGTACCTACGAGGGCACCGCGGACGCTCGTGTCGAGAGCATGGAAGGCGGGCTCGATAAATACGGCATGAAGTTCGGACTCGTCAGTGAGACGGATGGTACTGACGATCCCGACGAATCCGCGAACGCTGAATCGCCGTTCTGAGTGGGCTGTCGCTACTGGTTGTCCGGATGTCTGTGTCGTATAAAAAAACGCAGTCACTGAAAAAGCGATACGCGAGACGGCCGTGGATTCGGAAGTCGTCTCAGATCATCGCGGGCATCAGGCGACGTTGAAGCCGCGGTCCCGAAGGAAATCCTCGATGCGGCCGGTGTGGTTTCCCTGGAGTTCGATGTGGTCGTCTTCGACAGTCCCGCCACAGGCGAACTTGGACTTGAGATCCGACGAGAGACTATCTAAGTCGACGTCCTTCGGATCGAATCCTTCGACGATCGTTACCTCTTTTCCGTATCTGCGCTCGTCAATGCGGATATTGAGTTGCTGTTGTCCCTTGGCCACGTCTTCACAGACGCAGAGTTCCTCGGGCAGCCCGCACGTCGAGCAGACTTCCGACATTACGTTCGGTGCTACGAAACGGCCATATTAAACACTATCGGGACCCGTATCCCGTCTCGTGGTTCTTTTTGAGTGTGTGCTGAATTGTCAGTGCCGCTGGCCGATCACTGGCAGCCGCGCTCGAGTGAGCTCGTCGACGATTGCGACCGACTCGTCGGCGGCTGCCTGACTGACGCCGCCACCGTATACGGCCCGTTCGTATCCTTCGACGACCGTTTTTTCGCGTGGATCGATTGCGTGCTCCGGATCCGACGCGAGTGCGTTCAGATACTGGCGGGCGGACTCCGACTGCTTGCGCGGTCTGTACTCGCGGGCGAGTACGCGCTCGAGCCGTCGGTACGCGCGTTCGGCGTCTCGGTCAGGATCGCCTCGAGAGCGTTGCCAGTAGAGGTCGAGTTCCCGGCGCACGGCGGTGGTCACCCCAGTTCGGTGGCCGCCGGCGACTAGTCCGATGAGGGCGATGAGCCCGATCGCAGCCGTCTCACGCGACACGGTTAACAACGATACGAGACTGTGCCAGAGACCGTTTCCGTCGTTACTCGAGTCGGAGACCGTCTCAGGGTCGGCATCCTCCGATTCGGGCTCGGTCGACTCCGTTTCGTTTTCGGGCTCGGAGTCGGGCTGGCTGTCCTCGGGTGTCTCGACATTCTCGTCTGGCCGCTCGGTCACATCGTCGTCTTCGGTGTCCGAGATGGGATCGTCCGCGCTCGTGTCGGTGTCGACGTTTTCGGCCCCCGCCTCGCGAGCTTGCTCGACGCGTTCGGTGTGGACCGAATCGCGGGATTCGCCGGGTGTCGGCTCGAAGGCGACCCAGCCGTGGTCGGGGAAGTAGACCTCGACCCAGGCGTGGGCGTCCGTGCCGCGGACGACGTACTCGTCGTCGCCGACCGGTTGGCCGCTCGTGTAGCCAGTGACGTAGCGAGCCGGAATCTCCTCTGCCCGCAGCAGTTGGACCATCGTCGTCGCGAAGTAGACACAGTAGCCCTCGTTCATCTCGAAGAGGAACGCCTCGGCGACGTTGCCGTCGGGGCGCTCGACGTCGAGGGAGTACCCCTTCGACGAACGGAGGTGGCGTTCGATGGCGACCGCCTTGTCGTACGGCGTCTCGGCGTCGGCAGTGATCACGTCGGCTCGCGCTTCGAACTCGCTCGAGGCCCCCTCGGGCGTCTGGAGATAGTCGAAGTCCTCGGTGATCGGCTCGGGGTAGTCAGTGCCCGCGGCGCGAAGTTGTTCCGGGTCGGGATCGACGATCGCGCTCTCGACGGCGTACTGATCTCCTTCGAGAATCGGTGATTCGGGGTGGACCTGTCCGTGTCGGGAAACCTCGGCGTGCTGGGTGAGATCGCCCTCGATCGCAAGTGGCTGGGCTGCTGTCGGCATCACGCCCAGATCGGTCTCGGCGGTGATGATCTGTGAAGACCGCTCGTACTGCCCGGGGGGCTCCTGAATACGGCCGTCGTACGCCCTGTTCTCACCGGTACGGATCCATCCATCGCCGGTGAAGCGATCGTAGACTCCCGTTCGCCAGTAGGACGCCTGGTCGGCTTCGACGGTAAAGCGCACTTCCGGCGAGAGGTCGACCGGGCCGCCGATTCCGGACTGCTCGGAGGCGAAATCCATCGTTCCCTCGAGCGTCCCGGAATCGCTCCCGGCGACCTGCCCCGACGGTCCGGAGCCGCTGGGGACGAACGTGACCGACAGCGAGAGGACGACGATCAGCGCGAAGAGCACCGCAAGCAAGTCTGCCTGCGCGATCGAGCCGCCTCGCCGCTCGAGTTCGCCAAAGCCGATCGCGCCGACAGCAGCGAGCGTCCCGACCAGGGTAACGATCGTCCCCGCGTCACCGGTCAACACGAGAAAGACGAGCGCGAAGCCGCCAGGAAGAACACTGAGTGCGTACCGGCCCCGAACAGCGAGATACCACGAGAGGAAGACGGGTGCGGGGACGAACGCGAGCGTCCAGATACCTGCTTCGACCATCCGGAGCAGCGGGAGCCCAGCCGCGAGTGCGGCTGTATCGGAGAGCACTGTGTCGCCTGCCGTGCGGACGATACCGATGCCGACGCCGCTGCGCTCGAGGTAGTAGGCAAAACCGATGATTCCGGCAGCGACTGCGCCGACCGTCGCGGTACGGGGCCGGATTAGCCACGCGAGCACCGTCGCCGCCACGAGCATCGCGCCGACGAGGGCCACCAGGGCCCGTGTCCCACCGACGACCTGCGTAACGTCGTGGAGCACGCTCACGTACGACGCCGTCAGGACCAGGATACAGCCACACGCAAGCAGCCGGAACGCCTTCGAACCGATCGGTTCCTCGAGGTCGAGACGAGCCGTTCGATCGCCGGCGTGAGCGTCCGATTTCGTGCTCATGTGGCTACCCCCGGCTCGTCGCCGTCGGGTCGGCCTCGAGTCGATTCAGCGAGTCGTCCACTTGCGACGTCGCCCGTGAGCCGGTCGAACGGGACCGTCCGGCCGTCGACGACGATTCGCGTCCCCTCGGCATCGGCCCGGACCAGTATATCCGCCGCCTGTCGCTGCTCGGCCTCGAGTTCACCGGCCTCGAGGACGGCGAACGCTGCCAGAAGGTCGCGGCGATGTTGCCGTCCCGTTCCCGGTGCGTAGTCGCTGCCGGGCACGCTGACGCCGACGCTGACATCGGTCTCAAGCAGGTGGGTCGTGACGCTTGCGACGGCCGTCGCCAGGTCGTCGGCCCAGCCGGACGGACAGTCGGCGGCGACGGTTACGGAGCCGTGTTCCTCGGCCGTGGCATACTCCGTGACGACGAGGTCGGCGTCGGGTCGTTTGGCGGCGACGTTCCAGTTGACGTCCCGCAGGTCGTCTCCGTGCTGGTACTCTCGCAGGTGGTCGAACTCCGTGCGGTCCCGTCCGTCGATCGTCTCGACAAACGCCCTGAGATCGGTGCCGGCAGCGCCCTGTAGCTCGTGAACGCGCGGGTAGACGAGCACGGACGTCTCCTGGTCGTCGGTGAACCGTCGCTCGACTAGCCCGAAGACGTCGCTGACGGTGATCGACAGTGGGCCGACTCGCGCCTCGCCTCGCTCTGTGAGTTGGAGCTCGTAGCTGAACTGATCGTCGCCCTCGAGTATCGTCTCGAGGACGAGATCATGGTCGGTGTCGTCACCGTCGGCAGTTGCGGTGTCGAGGCCGTTTGATACCGAGAGGCCGTCGCCGACGGTCTCACGAACGGTCGCCGAGACAGTTGTGTCGCTCTCGAGTGCTATTTCGACCGTCCGGTGGTCGCCGACGCTCCCGTCCGGAACGGGAGCACGCGTGATCTCGGGCCGGTCGACTCGGTAGGTCGTGATCAGGCCAGCGACCAGAACGACCAGCAGCGGCGTGACGACGGCGTTCAACGCTCGTGGGCCGTACTGCCACGCCATCGCAACCGAAGCCGCCAAGACGGCGACGACAGTCCAGCCGCGGATCGTCAGTCTCATCGTTACTCGACGGGGACGCGCTCGAGGGCGTTTGCGACGATCGTCGCTCCGTTACGATCGCGGTCGGTCGTCTTGATCCGGTGAGGGAGGACGACGGGTGCTTCGGTCTGGACGTCGTCGGGGAGGACGTACTCGCGGCCGTTGACGACGGCCCGTGCCTGAGCGGCACGCAGGAGGGCGATCGTTCCGCGGGGGCTGACACCGATTCGAGCGTGGTCGCGGGTATCGCCGACCAGTCGGGTGGCGTACTCCCGGACCGGCGACTCGACGGCCACGTTGGCGACAGTCTCGCGGGCGGCGACGAGCGTCTCGCGGTCGGTCACCGGCTCGAGGGCGTCGATCGGGTGGTGGCCGACCGTCCGCTCCAGCAACTCGGCTTCCTCTTCGGGGTCGGGATAGCCGAGCTCGAGTTTCTTCATGAAGCGGTCGAGTTCGGCAAACGGAAGCTCGTAGGTGCGGTTGGGCTCGATGGCGTTTTGGGTCGCGATGACGGTAAACGGGTCGGGCAGTTCGCGTGTCTCGCCGTCGACGGTCACCTGTCTCTCTTCCATCGCCTCGAGCAGCGCCGACTGTGTCTTCGGCGGTGCGCGGTTGATCTCGTCGCCCAGCACAATGTTGCCGAAGACGGGGCCGGGCTGGAACTCGAACTCTCGCGTCTGTTGATTGAAGACGTTCACGCCGGTGACGTCGGCAGGCAGGAGATCGGGGGTGAACTGAACGCGGCGGAACGTACAGTCGACGGACGTCGCGATCGACCGGGCGAGCATCGTCTTGCCGACGCCGGGGACGTCCTCGAGGAGGACGTGGCCGCGTCCGAGCATCGCGGTGACGACGTGTTCGATCGCCTCCTCGTGGCCGACGATCACGTCGGCGACGTTCATCTCAATCTCGGTACAGAGGTCGGCGACCTGTGAGACCTCGAGCGTCTCGGTCGTGGTCCGACTCCCGGTCTGGGTTGGCGGCGTAGGCTCGGTCATAGCTCGAATACATACCGCGGTGGAGAACCGGTCAGACCGCTCATTGCTACGTCAGATGTGACTTGGAGACATATGTTTTGTGTCGAACAGTGTCGCGATCGCCGTCGCTGCTCGGGTAATTGTCTGAAAACGATACCACTACAGCTGGACGTCTTACAGGCGCTCGAGGTTCGTCGCGCGTGGGCCTTTGTCGGCCTGCTCGATATCGAACTCGACTTCCTGTCCCTCCTCGAGATCAGGACCGCCGATGTCTTCCATGTGGAAGAACACGTCGTCGTCTGCGTCGTCAGTTTCGATGAAGCCGTAACCGCCAGTGTCGTTGAAGAAGTCGACCGTACCTTTCGCCATTACAGGTTACCAAACCCCCGACTGAAAGATAAACCTTTGGGGATCGATCCACGCCACGGAGCGACCCAAAACGTGGCGTGTTGGCGTCGAACACGAACTTACCAGTGCTTACACGCCGGACAGACCAGTTCCCCATCCGCACGCCAGACGCGTTCGGTTTCGGTATCACACCGACGACAGCGATACGTCCCCCACGCGTACGTCGAGAGTCCACTGTCGTCGTTGTCAGTTGCCCCCGCGTCCTGCTCATCCGTGTCGTATTCGTCCGTCTCCGCGGCCGAACCGAACTCGGAACGAGTCACGTCGTCGGTCACGGTGGCGGCTACGGCCGGTGCTGGCTTATGTGTTGGCTGTCGGGCCGACGCTGGACCGGCATCGCCAAGTAGCATCGGTGACAACCCCCGCACATGGATACCGTCACACCAATGAACGTGATCGTGGACAACATCATCGAGATGAACGAGTATTTCGCTGACGTCGCCGCTGGCGAGTTGTTCGCACCTCTGCTCGTCCTGATCGGCACGATTCTGGTCGCCTTCACGCTCGGCGTCTTCGGCCTGTTGACCCTTGGTGCGATCGGCAGCCTCTTCTCCTCGAGTTCGAGTTAAGCCGACTCGTCCGAGTCGGACTTACGTCCTGTCGCGCGCCGTCGCCTGTGCCAGCGCCTCGCTCGCGCGGACGACGGCGTCCTCGAGATCCGGCCCCAGCGGCGAGCCGACGACGATGCCGTCGACGTGCTCGAGGACGGCCTCGAAGCGGTCGGCGACGGTCTCGGTCGTCCCGGCGATACAGAAGGCGTCGATCATGTCGTCGGTGACGTGCCCGAAGGCCTCGGTCAGATCGCCCCGTTCTAAGGCCGCACTGACGTCGCCGGCGGCTTCGCGGTCGATATCATGG
Source organism: Natronorubrum thiooxidans (assembly GCF_900156475.1). Lineage (GTDB taxonomy): Archaea > Halobacteriota > Halobacteria > Halobacteriales > Natrialbaceae > Natronorubrum > Natronorubrum thiooxidans. The sequence goes on along the minus strand of NZ_FTNR01000006.1, from coordinate 238,974 downwards.
CGAGCTAACACGGGGTCGGCCGCACCGCCGACGATGAACGCTACGGGTGGGCGGGCCGCCTCGCGCGCTTCCGTTTCGTCTGCAGCGACGCTGACGCTCGCGAACGCGAGCGCCTCGAACTCACCATACTCGTCGGGTCGGTCTGCACGGCCCTGCTCGAGCTGGCCGGCCGACCACTCGAGGTCCTTCGGATGGGCGGCGTTGATCAGGACGCCGTCGGCGTGTTTCGCGCTCATCCGGAGCATGTGTGGCCCCTGTGCGCCGACGTAGGTTGGAATCTCGCAGGGCTCGAGGTTGAGCGAGGCGTCGCGGGCGGTGAACGTCCCCTCGTGGGTGACAGTCTCACCCGCCCAGAGGTCGCGGGCGACGTCGAACGTCTCGAGGACGCGCCGCAGCGGGCTGTCGCGCTCGATGCCGAGATTCGAAAGTGAAGAGCGGTCGCCGGCACCGACGCCGAAGACGGCGCGCCCGTCGCTGATCTCGTCGATCGTCGCCGTCTGGGCGGCCAGTCGGACAGGGTGTGTCTCGTAGGGGTTGACGATCCCTGGCCCGAGTTGAATCTCGTCGGTGGCCTCGACCATCCGTGAGAGCGTCACGAACGGGTCGCGGTTGAAGTAATGGCTGCTCGTGAAGGCGATATCGTAGCCTTCGTCCTCGGCGAGCGCCGCCAGCTCGGCGATTCGCTCCGGCGGATGTTCCGGCGTTAGTTCGATACCCCAGGTCGGCTCGTCGGTCGTCGTGTTGTCTGTCATAAGTACAGTCACAATCGTGCTCAGTCGTCGATACTCCACTCTCGCAGCGCCTGTCGGACGAGGTCGTCCTCAACTGCGCGGAACAGTTCGTCGCTGCCCGCGTGGTCACCGAACGCCCAGTCGCGGACGACGACGGCGGGCGTTCCGCCAGCCCCCTCCCCAGTGACGAGGTTCGCCGCCGAGGCGAGTTCGTCGACCACGGACTGGACGGTGACGCCGAGTTCGTGGCCGTCGCGGTCGAGTTCGCCGCGCCAGTCTCGGCTCGCGGGCATGCCCGCCCAGCCGAGTGCAACGCCACGTTGGCCGTGGCGGAAGGGACGGCCGCAGGTGTCGGTGACGATCACGGCGACATCCTCGATTCCCCGGGCCTCGAGTCCCGACCGAATCCGCTCGGCGCTCTCGGTGGGTTTCTTCGGCAGGAGCAAGAGATCGTGGTCCGGCACGTTCGAGCGATCAATGCCCGCGTTGACGTTGATGTGTCCGAACCGAGTCTCGGTCAGCAGGAAGGGGGCGTCGATCAGTAACTCCGTGCTCTCCTCCAAGACCGCCTGTGCAAATCGCGGGTCTTTCTCTTCGCCAGCGATCGCTTCGATCCGAGCAGCGATCTCCTCGGCCCGACCGCTGACGGGGTAGTCCTCGAGATTCGCCATCCGCCCCTCGGCTTTCGAGACAATCGTGCTCGCGACCGTGAGGACGTCACCGGCCTCGAGATCGGCCCGATCCGCGACGAGAGCCGCGATGTCGTCGCCGGGACGGATCTCGGGCAGATCCGTCACTGGGGTGAGTTCCATACTGGATGAGTGGCACAGCGTCGCTAAAAGCGCACCGTCACCGGAGAATGGAGCCACCGATCCATTCCAACTCGAGTTCGACTGGCAAACGCGTCGATGACCCAGTCGGAATCACGAGCGGGGACGACAGAATCGGTCACAAAACGAGTCCAGCGGTCGAGATCGATCGTTCTCAATCCGCTTACTCGAGCCGGGTTATTGCACTGCCGAAGCCGGAGCGGGGCGCGTAAGCCGAGCGATCGACCACGCCAGTTGTCTCAGCGGCGGCCAAAGAGCCGATCGCGGAGCGAACGCGACGACTGGCGTTCGGTCAACAGGACCGGCGTGTCGACTTCCTCGATAACGTCGAACACGAGCGAGCCCCGAACGATACGCGACAGGAGTCCACGCTCTGTCGCGCCGATTATGACGAGACCGTGGTCGGCACTGAAGCGTTCGATCACGGTTTCGATGTCTCCCGTCTCGACGTGTAACGCAGCATCCGATAACTGATGGCTGTCGGCCCACTCACGCAGGAATTCACGGCCCTCGGCTTCCGCCCCCTCATCGACGACGTGTAACAACGACACCTCGGCATCGATCGTCTCGTGCAGTGCGAGGGCGACCTCTGCGGAGAGGTCAGATGACGACCCTCCGGCTGTGGGGACGACAACGTCGGTCGGATCGAACTCCGTTGCGTCCAGGACGAGGAAATCACACGGCAAGTCGTGTGTCAGTTCGTCGAGAGTACTTTCGGCACGTCCGCCCGCAAACCGCGTGCCGCCGTAGCCCATCACGACCGTGTCGGCATCGTTCGATCGCGCTGCATCGTACACTTCGTCGAGCCCCCGATGGGAGAGGATCGTCTTCGTCTCGATCGGCACATCGAACGCCGCCGCGTCCTGTTTGGCGTCTTCGAGAAGGGTCTTCGAAGCGGTGTCGATCTCTCCGTTCTCGGCAGCAGCGGTAAGCGTTGTCTGGTCGGGGACGGTAACGATGTGTGTGGCAAGGACTCGACCGCCTTCATGTTCGGCGAGTGCACTGGCAAGCGTTATCAGTGCACTCTCCGTTCGAGGGTTGGCCAGTGCGACCATGATCGTCGGTCCGTCCGTCCCACTCGGTGCAACGGCATCAGCAGCCTCGACAACTCGATCCGGCATCTTCTCCTCGCGGTTCCGAATGTAGTCAGAGAGAACACCCTGTTGTGCTGTGTTATCGCGGGCATAGAGGAAGTACCAGAGAACAGCAACGACGACAAACGCTGCGGACAGCGCAATCTCTAGCCCGTCCATAAACGCGACGAGTCCGAGCGATAATACCGCGCCAAGGATCGGTGTGATGGGGTAGAACGGGACCCGGAAATCGGGATCGTATTCCGGGATGTCCGCTTCCCGGAACACGATGAGCCCGACGTTCATCAACGCGTAGACGATGAGATGGAGGACGCTCGCCGCTTTCGCAAGCACCTCGATATCCCTCCCCAGAAACGCGATGAACGCGATAATGAGTGCCCCGGTGACGAGAATCGACCGGTAGGGCGTCGCAAAGCTCGGATGAATCTCGTTGAGCCAGTCGGTGACGATCTTATCACGGCCCATCGCGAAGTTGATGCGCGCCGAAGCGAGAATCGAGGCGTTTGCCGACGACGCAGTCGCCAACAGCGCACCAATGCTCATCAACGCAGCAGCAGCAGCAGCGATCCCCCCAACGGGGCCGAGCGAGGCCGGAAACGCGACCTCGGCAGCCTGTGCAATCGGCGCATCCTGACTGAGTTCGGGCCACGGAATAATTCCGAGCATGGTCGTCACGAGGATCGCATAGATGACGGTCACGATTCCGACACTCCCGATGATGGCAATGGGGAGATTTCGTCCCGGGTTTTTCAGTTCCTCGGCGACAGTTGCAATCTTTGCGTAGCCCAGAAACGACACGAACACGAGTGCCGTCGCCGGCAGAATCGCCCCTGTCCCGAACGGCGCAAGGCCACCCTCATCGGCCAGCGTCGCGTAATCAAAGGACGAAAAGCCCGCGAGTGCGAACGCGGTGAGGATTGCGAGCAAAATGAACACGATAATCGTCTGGATACCACCGGTCTCCTTGGCACCGATGTAGTTGACGCCAACAAAAATACCACCGGCAAGGAGTGCTCCGAACTGGATTGGACTGAGGAACGCAACCTCCGGTAATGAGACGAAGACGACGAGATACTGGCCGAACCCGATGCAGTAAAACGCGGAGGCAAAGGCAAGCCCCATCCAGTCACCCATGCCAGCGATCGATCCAAACATCGGTCCGAGTGACTTGTTGATGTAATAGTAGCCGCCGCCGGCTTTCGGCATCGCAGTACCGAGTTCGGAGACGGATAGCGCGTTCACCATTGCGATCACCCCACCTAAAATAAACGACACGACAACGATCGGCCCTGCTGCGTTGGCGGCGACGCCGGGCAAGACGAAAATCCCGGCACCGATCATCGTCCCGATACCGATCGTCATCGCGGAGATGAGGCCGAGGTCCTTTGCGAGTTCCTCGTCACTCTCGCTGTGGCTCATACTCGGACGATCGGATACTACACACATAAGAACACCGGTAGGATTACGCAATCCGAAATCAAAGAGGGTTATAATTACTCATTAAGTAATCAGTCCTCCAAAACATCGATATCAAATACCACGCGACTAAATGAATGTCATGGACTATCGGCTCGACGAGATCGACCGACGCATCATCTACGAACTGATGCGCGATGCCCGGAACACATCCGCACCGGCCATCGCAGAACAGGTGAACGTCTCTCCAGGAACCATCCGAAATCGAATCGCACAACTCGAGGAGTACGATATTATCCGCAATTATACCGCTGAGATCGACTTCGAACAAGCGGAGGGCCATTTGACGAACCTCTATATCTGCAACGCACCGGTCTCCGAACGCAGCGCCCTCGCACAAGAGGCGAGTGCTGTCCCCGGTGTTATCAACGTCCGTCAGTTGATGACCGGTCGCCGAAACCTCCATATTATGGCAGTTGGAGAGGATACAGAACATCTCAGACGGATCACTCGAGCCCTCTCACGGCTGGGTATCGAGATCGAGGATGAAACGCTCGTTGAGTCTGAAACCCATAGCCCCTATTCCGAATTCGGGCCCGACGAGGAGATTTCGGCGAGCAAGGCGACGGACTTCATTAGCCTCACTGGTGATGCGAACGTCGTCGACGTGACTGTACAGGCCGATGCCCCGATCGTCGGTCACACGCTTGAGGAAGCGGTTCAAACCGAACTCCTCGATGACGACTCGCTGGTCATCGCCATCGAACGGGGCGACCGCGTATTGACACCCCATGGCACGACCAGTATCCAGCCGGACGACATCGTGACGGTGCTGTCCCGTAGCGGCGAGACCGACCACATACTCGAGGCGTTCGTCGCTGACGAAGCGGTTTCAGAATAGTACCGAATCGGTTCGTCGGTATGCGCGCGCCATCCTCGAGTGTGTCGGCCGAGGCGGTCGACAGTTACCGGCTATCGCGGTCGAACAGCGTTCCCGGCCCGTCGCAGGCAAAGCCGGCGACCCCACAGACGTCCCACAGCGTCGCCCCGTTGCTCGTAATCACCGGGACCTCGAGCGTCGACTCGAGGCCTGCGACGGCGGCCAGCGAGCGGTAGTTCGTACAGGAAATGAAGACGGCGTCGACGTCGTCGCCGATGGCCGCGTCTCCGAGGCTCGTTTCCACTTGTCGGGTCGCGTCCGCCGGCGTCAGCGCCCCGATCTCGGTGTTCGCGGCGATTCCACGACCCTCGATCGTCGCCACTTCGAATCCTGCGGCCTCGAGGAACGCGCGTTCTTTCTCGTCGAGGTCGGTGGTGTACGGCGTCAGGACCGCGATCCGGTCGGCGTCGAGTGCCTCGAGGGCGCGGACGACGGAGCGAGCCGTCGCGACCGCGGGCACGCCGGCCGCCTCTTGCAGTCGGGCCTCGAGTTCGGCGTCGAACCCGGGTCCGTGGAGCAGGCTGCCGGTGGTACAGGCGTAGGCGACCGCGTCGACGTCGGCGTGACCCAGTAGTTCTGCCGCCCGCGCCGCGTCGTCGCTCATCGCATCGAGTGCGTCGACGGTCACGGACTCGAGTGCCATGCGCGCGCCGTGGACAGTGACGTCGTCGGGGAGGGCATGGCGAAACTCCGGCTCGGCTGTCGTGTTCGAGGAGGGGACGACCAGTCCCAGTCGGCCGCTCGCGTCGGCGTCGGGGTCCATCGCGGTCACGCCTCCTCGTCGGGCTCGGTTCGCTTGCCGGCAGCGCGGTCGGCCTCGAGCGTCTCGGAATCGCGCTCGTTGGGATCGCCGTGGCCGCCGCCGCCGGGCGTTCGCACTGTCACCGTCGTCCCGGCGTCGACGTCGACGGTCGTCTTCGCCGCGACGGGCTCACCGTCGATCAGGTTCTCGCCGGTGGCACCGTTCTCGCCGCCGGCGACACCCCGTGGCGCGTGGCGACGGCGCTCGGTCAGCAGCGAGACCGTCGCGTCCGTCTCGACGGTGACTGTTCGCTCGAGGCCGAGGCCGCCGCGGAATTTGCCACGACCGCCGCTGTCGGCTCGGAACGCGTAGCGGTCGACTCGCAGTGGATACTCGGTCTCGAGTGACTCGATGGGCGTGTTGAGCGTGTTCGTCATCCCGACCTGCACGCCGTCCATCCCGTCGCGGTCGGCCCGTGCGCCGAAGCCGCCGGCGATCGTCTCGTAGTAGGTAAAGGAGCTATCCCGGCCGCCGATGGTCAGGTTGTTCATCGTCCCCTGACTCTGGGCGGGGACACGCTCGGGCGTGGCCTCGGCGAGTGCGGTGAAGACGACGTCCGTGACTCGCTGGCTCGTTTCGACGTTTCCGCCGACGACCGCCGCGGGGACCTCCGGGTTCAGCAGCGAGCCTTCGGGTGCGTGGACGCTCACGGGTTCGTAACAGCCGTGGTTCGGCGGAATCTCCGGGTCGGTCACACAGCGGACGACGAAGTAGGTCGCGCTCTTGGCGACCGCCAGCGGCGCGTTCAGGTTCCCCTCGAGTTGGTCGTCGGTCCCCGAGAAGTCGACGTCGATCGACTCGCCGTCGACGGTCACCGTCACGCAGATCTCGATGTCGTCGTCGGAGATGCCGTCGCCCTCGAGGACGTCGCTCGCCTGATAGCTGCCGTCGGGCAGGGCATCGATCTCGTCGGCGATCCGCTCGTGGGAGTAGTCGATGACGGCGTCGAAGCCGGCGAGGACGGTCTCGCGGCCGTGTTCGTTGAATAGCGCGGCGAGTCGTTCCTCGGCGCGTTCGTTGGCCGCGAGCTGGGCGCGGAGGTCGGCGCGGCGCTCGGTGGCGTTGCGGACGTTCGCGAGGATCAGCGCACGGACGTCCTCACGGGGTTCGCCGCCGTCGACGAGCCGCGTCGGTGGAAGTCGAAGCCCCTCCTGATAGATCTCCCGTGCGCCCGCGGGCATGCTCCCGGGCGTCATCCCGCCGACGTCGGCGTGGTGGGCTCGAGAGACGGCGTAGCCGACGATTTCGTCCTCGTCGTCGCCGTTGGGCGGCGCAAGCGGCGAGACCATCGTCACGTCAGGGAGGTGTGTCCCGCCTCTGAAGGGGTCGTTGAGCACGAAGACGTCGCCCGGCTTCGGGTCGTACTCGCGCACGGCGTCGACGGACGCGGGCATCGCGCCGAGGTGGACCGGGATGTGTTCGGCCTGGGCGATCATCCGCCCCTCGGCGTCGAACAGCGCCGTCGAGCAGTCCCGGCGTTCCTTGATGTTCGGCGAGTACGCGCCGCGGATCAGGGTCTGGCCCATCTCCTCGGCGACGCTCTCGAGCTGGTTGCGCAAGACCTCGAGGGTCACGGGATCGATACTGTCGGCGGTCTGTTGCGGTTGATTCGTCGTCATCAGTTGTCCACCCCCTCTCGAGTCAGCACGAGGGTTCCATCAGCGAGGATTTCGCCCGCCCACGTCGGCGGGACGACGGTCGTACTTTCGGCCTGTTCGAGAACCGCTGGTCCGGAAATCGTCGCGCCGGCCTCGAGGCGGTCGCGCGCGTAGACGGTCGCCTTTCGCGGTTCGGTGCCGATTCCGGGGAAGTGCGCCTCCCGGGTGCCGACGAGCGCGTCGCCCGCGCCGTCGTGGCGGACGACGGGGTCGGTGCCGGGGACGGTCGCCGTCGCCCGGAGATTGACGATCTCGATCGATTCCGACATCGCGTATCCGTAGGCCTGTTCGTGGGCTTCGTGGAACCGCGTCGCGACTGCTTGCGGGTCGAACGACTCGTCGACGGGGACGGTCAGCTCGAAGCTCTGGCCCGCGTACCGACAGTCGGCCGCGCGCTCGACGCGTGCCGCCTCGCGGTCGGAGGCGTCCGCGAGCACGTCCCCAACGAGGTCGTCGTAGACGTCCTCGAGTCGGCTTTTTTCCGCGTCGTCGAGGCCGACACCGACCGTCCGTACGGCGTCGTAGCTCTCGTCAGCCGCCAGTAGGCCGAACGCCGAGAGCACCCCACCCGGTCGTGGGACGACGACGCGATCGACCTCGAGTGCGTCGGCGAGCGCCGTCGCGTGCATCGGACCCGCGCCGCCGAAGGCGACGAGTGCGAACTCGCGGGGGTCGTGGCCGCGTTCGACCGTCACCGACCGGATCGTCCGGGTCATTGTCGCGTTGGCCACGCGGTAGACGCCGCGGGCCGCCTCGAGTGCGCTCTCGAGGCCGGCCTCCTCGGCCAGTCCCTCGAGGGCGTCGTGGGCTGCCTCGACATCGAGGGTCATCTCGCCGCCGAGTGCTGTCTCCGGGCCGATGTAGCCCAGGACGACGTTAGCGTCCGTGACGGTTGGGTCGGTTCCGCCGCGGCCGTAGCAGGCGGGGCCGGGGTCGGCACCCGACGACTGCGGGCCGACGCGAAGCGCGCCGCCAGCGTCGACCCACGCGATCGAGCCGCCGCCCGCGCCGACGGTGTTGACGTCGACCATCGGCGTTCGGATCGGGAGGCCGGCGATCTCGGCGTCGGTGGTCCGGGCTGCCTGCCCGTCCCGAACGAGGCTGACGTCACTTGAGGTGCCGCCCATGTCGAAGGTGACGAGCCCTTCGGTGTCAGCGTCGTCGACGGTCGCTGCAGCGCCGACGACACCCGCTGCGGGGCCGGACATCGTCGTCGTGACGGCGTGTTCGCGCACCGTTTCGGGGTCAGCGATCCCACCGTTTGCCTGCATGATCTGCGGTGCCGGCACCCCGGCGTCTTCGGCTTCCTCGACCAGCCGACCGACGTAGGTGTCGATCGCGGGCCGGACGTAGGCGTCGACCGCCGTCGTCGATGTGCGCTCGAACTCACGGAACTCCGCGAGTACTTCGTTCGAGGCCGACACCGGGACCTCGAGTTCCTCGCGCAGCGTCTCCGCGACGATGCGTTCGTTCTCGGGGTCGGCGTAGGCATGGAGCAGACAGATCGCGACCGCCTCGACGTCGCGTTCGCGCAGCGTCGTCGCGAGGTCACGGACGTCGTCGGGATCGACCGGGGTCTCGACGCCCTCCGGCGTCGTCCGCTCGTCGATCTCGAAGCGCCGTTCGCGTGGGACGACGGGTTCGGGTTTCTCGGCCTCGAGATCGTACAGATCCGGCCGATCCTGACGGCCGATTTCGAGCACGTCGCGGAATCCCTCGGTCGTCACGAGGGCGGTCTTCGCGCCGCCGCGCTCGAGGAGGGCGTTGACCGAGACGGTCATCGCGTGGGCGAACTCGTCGATCTCGCTGGGATCGATGTTCGCGCGGTCACAGGCTTTGTACAGGCCCTCGAGGACGCCCAGATGCTGGGGGTCGGTCGAGGGTACCTTCGCGGTGACGAGTCGGTCGTCGACCGAGAGCGCGACGTCGGTGAACGTCCCGCCGACGTCGACGCCGATGCGCGTGGCCTCGTCGCCGGTGGATGCGGTCGAGTCGTTGATCGATTCCGTCGTATCTGCGTGCGTGTCGTGTGTCTCTGAATCTGCCATGTCCTTAGAGAATCAAAACGTCGTAGAGCGTTCGGAGGCCGATACCGACGACGACCAGCGTTACGATGCCGCCGAGGACGTTCTGGAGCGTCGTGTTGGTGTGCTCACCCAGCAGGTCGTCGTTGTTCATCGCGTAGATGAGGAAGACGGCGAGGATCGGCAAGAGGAGTCCGTTTGCGACCTGTGCGAAGACGATCACCTGGACGGGGTTGTAATCCAGCCCCGAGAAGACGATCCCGGTACCGAGGATCGTCATCCAGATCGCACGGAAGCGCGTCGACGTCAGGTCGCGCTCCCAGCCGAGTGCACCCGCGGTGGCGTAGGCCCCCGCAAGCGGGGCGCTCATCGCGCTGGTAAAGCCAGCCGCGAAGAGGCCGATCGCGAAGAACGTGAGCGCGTAGCCGCCGAAGACGGGCTCGAGTTGGTCGGCCATCGCGCCGACGTCAGCGATCTGGGTCCCCTCGGGGAACACCGATGCGGCCGTAACGACGATCGACGTCGTGATGAGGCCGCCGACGATGATCATCGCGACCGTGTCCGTCCGACATTCTGCAAGATCGCTCGCGCCGTCCCAGCGCTCCTGGACGGTGCTCGCGTGCAGGAACAGGTTGTAGCCGACGACGGTCGTCCCGATGAGGCCGGCGATCAGGTACGCCGAGCCCTCGGGAACCGTCGGTACGAGCCCGCCGCCGAGCGCGCCGATATCCGGTCGGACGACCGCCGCGTTGATCAGGAACGCGAGGCCCATGACGACCACGAGCCCGATGAAGACGCGTTCGATCAGTTTGTAGTTGCCAGTCCACAGCAGGCCGGCGGCGATCAGGCCGATCACTGGCCCCCAGATGTTCTCGCTGATGCCCGTAATCGTCGACAGGCCGGCTGCGCCACCGACGATGTTCCCCGTCTGGAACGCCGCCGTTCCGACCCCGATCGCGCTCACGACGAGTGCAACGGTGATACCCCTCGCCAGCGGGTTCGAGAACTCGTTTCGGAACGCTTCGCCGAGTCCTTCCTTCGAGATCAAGCCGAGTCGCGCACTCATCTCCTGCAGCACGATCGTCGCCAGAATTGAGAACGCGATCGTCCACACGAGCAGGTACGCGTACTCCGCCCCGATCACGCTTGCCGTCGTTACTGTCCCTGGACCAATGAACGCAGCTGCAATCAGTGCGCCCGGTCCGATCGCTTTGAGCCGGTCAATAACTCCCATGTTGTATGTCCACATGAACCCCTTTCCGAGAGACGCAAAAGGGTTGTTAAGCGGTGTACATACCACACGCATCAAACGCGGATTCGGTACGCTTGTCGTATGAACACGTATGAATCCGTATGAACTTCGGGATTGTCCGCCTATTGCGTCTCTTCGTTGGGTTCTCTCTCAGTAACGATTACTTTCGAGACGCCCTGATCGATTTCGATCTCGGTCGGGAGATCGACGGTACTACGCTCGATGAACCGCGTCATAAACCAGCGGATCGCCTCCGACGGAAAGACGATGTGGTAGACGCCATCTTCCTCACAGCGCACCTCGAGAAAGCCACAGAACGAAAGCCACTCGAGCAGTTCGCCGACTTCCTCGAATCGAGCCGCGTACTCACGTGCGTGGTAGTCAGAAACACGATCGGCTGCCTCGACGAACGCTGGATCGGGGTCGCCACCTGCATGACAGTGCTCGAGAAAGGCATGCAGAAAATCGACGTCGAGGAGCACGTGCTCGCCAGACGTGAGCATCTGGTAGTACTGTTCTAAGTTATCACTCGGCTGTCCGGTCGCGGCCTCGAAATTTGCTGCGTAGAAGGCGAGTGCCTGCCGAACGATTTCGCTTTGGCCGTTGCCCGTCTCGGCGAGCAGCCGCTCGAGCGCTGCGCTCGAGTCATCGTCGAGCGATACAGTGACGCGCTGTGTCATGCCTCTATCTTGAACTCGAGACGGGTATAGTTCACGCACCTTCAGTGGACGATCGCCCAGTTACGGCCGGAAAAACACTCGAGAAACGCATTCAGCGACCGATCGCGCTCGTCAGTGACAGCGACGGTGGTGAGTGTTCCGGCGTGACGACCGACCGATGGCTGCCACGATGTGTGCTGCGATGATCCCGAAACTCACTCCCTCGAGGACGACGTGTCCACAGCTATATGACTGATTCGACGGATGACGCGGCTGTGACACACGTCGTGACCGCATTTCTTCGCAACCGTGGCGAGGTCCTCTTGCTCCGCCGTAGCGATGCTGTCGGCACCTATACCGGCCAGTGGGGCGGCGTCTCCGGCTTTGCCGAGGGTGATCCAGACACGCAGGTCCGTGTCGAGATCCGCGAGGAAACAGGCCTCGAGGTCGGCGAGGACGTCTCGCTCATCCGGAGCGGACAGCCCGTCCGATTCGAGGACGCGGACCTCGAGCGCGAGTGGGCCGTCCATCCGTATCTGTTCGATTGTGAAACCCGCGACATCGAACTGAGCGAGGAACACGATGCCTTCGAGTGGCTGTCGCCGACGGTGGTTCTCGATCCCGACGCCGACCGTGAGCCGGTGCCGGAGCTGTGGACGGCCTACGAACGCGTGGCCCCGTCGGTCCGATCGATCGCGGCCGACAGCGAGCACGGCGCGGCGTCGCTCTCGATCCGGGCGCTCGAGGTGCTTCGCGATCGAGCGGCGATTGCGACAGCCGAGCGAGCCGAATTCGGTGCCGATCCCGACGGCGAATGGGACGAACTCGCCGAACTCGCCCGGCAACTGCTCGAGGCCCGGCCCTCGATGGCCGTCCTTCGCAATCGGGTCAACCGGGCGATGGCCGATGCAACGGCTGCCGCCGACTCGGAATCACCAGACGGTGCGCCGGCCGTTCTCGAGACAACCCTCGCCGGCATCGACCGTGCGCTCGCGGCTGACGACGACGCCGCAGCGAACGCGAGCGATCGCATCAACGGTGCCGTTGGGACCCTCTCGCGGTCGGCGACCGTCCTCGAGGCGCTTCGTAGCGGTGATCCATCGCGGGTGTTCGTGGCCGAATCCCGGCCGGCACGGGAAGGGATCGCCGTCGCCGAGGACCTGGCCGCAGCCGACGACCTCGACTGTCCCATGACGGTCCACACCGACGCGGCCGCGGCCCACGTCCTCTCGAGTGAGGCGATCGACCGGATCGTCGTCGGCGCAGATACGATCTGCCCCGACGGCTCGGTGGTGAACAAGACCGGCACACGAGTGCTGGCGCTCGCCGCTGCCCGCGAGGGGATTCCGGTCTCGGTCGTCGCCGCTACGGACAAGGTCTCGACGCGCGAGGACGTGAACCTCGAGTCCGGCGACCGATCAGCGGTGTACGATGGGGACGCGTCGCTTGACATTCTCAATCCGACGTTCGACATAACGCCTGCTGACTGTGTCGACGAATACGTGACCGAGCGTGGCGTGCTCGAGCCTGATGCCATCGGGGATGTAGCCGCGGAACTTCGGGAGCTCGAGGTCTGGCACGACCGGTAGCGAGAAGCGACAGACCGAAACCCCTCCGGGGACTACACTCGGCTGGCGGCCGTGACGAACTGTTACCCCCTCCGAGCCCCTTGTGACGAGGCTTTTTCCCGAGCCGCCTTTCGATACTGACATCCCACAGCGCCTGCATCGTCGGTGCAAAGCTTGAACGTCGGCTCGTCCGTACTGGCGGCTATGCAATTTGCTCTCGAGCGACTCGGTGTTCACGACTCGGTCGACGCGGTGTTTCCGCCGTCGGAACTCGCTGATTTCTTCGCCGATCTTCCAGCTCCCGTCGACGTTATTGGGGACGACGAGATCGAGGGGTACGATGCCGTCGTCACTCTCGACTATCACGAGGCGCTGCTCGAGTGTGCGTGGATTCACTCGATTCAGGCGGGCGTCGACCGGTTTCCGTTCGACGACCTCGAGGCCAACGACGTCATCCTGACCAACAGTACGGGGATCCACGACCGGACGATCGGCGAGACGGTTGCGGGCTACCTGCTTTCGTTCTCTCGACGGCTGCACACCTTCGTTGCCGCCCAGCAAGACCGCCGGTGGGACCGACCCGAGTGGGATGAAGCGTTTACGCTCCCCGGAACCACGGCCTGTGTCGTCGGCACCGGTACGCTCGGCCGTGGCGTCGCCGAGACGCTTGGCGCGCTTGGTGTGTGCATGACCGGCGTTCGGCGCTCGGGTGAGGCCGTCCCCGGCTTCGAGGAAGTGTACGCGAACACCCACCTGCTCGAGGCGATCAGCGACGCCGACTTCGTTATTGCCACCGTGCCGTTGACCGATGACACCGAGGGACTGTTCGACGCCGCGACGTTCGACGCCATGCGCGAAGATGCCTACTTCGTCAACGTCGCCCGCGGGGCTGTCGTCGACGAACCGGCGTTGATCGACGCCCTCGAGTCGGACTCAATCGCAGGTGCGGCACTGGACGTCTTCGAGGAGGAACCGCTGCCAGAGGCGTCCCTGCTGTGGGATCTCGAGGACGTCATCGTCACGCCCCACTGCGGGGCCTTCACGCGGGATTACTTCCGCGATGTCGGCGGGATCGTCCGCGAGAACGTCCAGCGACTCGAGGCTGGCGAGGCGTTCCACAACCGGGTGGTGTGAGGCGGTCCTCGATCTAGAAGAATTTGAACAAGTCGTCCCGGTTTTGGTCGTGGAGGTGCTCGCGAACGGCCTCGTTCAGTGGGTCGATCTGGCCGCGTTTGGCCGTGATCGGCGCGATGACTTCCTGCCACTGTTTCCACGGCGGGAGCAGGCCGAGTCGATCACAGAGGTCGTCGAGCCGCTCGTCTTCGTCGTCGACTTTGTCCATCTTGTTGACCGCGACGACGGTCGGAATGTCGAGTTCCCGCAGGAAGTGGAACATCTCGACGTCGTAAGGAATCTCGTCGGGGCCCGAGTGGCGGTCGATGATGTCGATGACGCTCTTGCCGTCGACAACGAGGACCGCGACGAGGATATTGTCGGCGTACTCCTCGAGATAGTGGACGATATCGGTCTTGATCTGTTCGCGGTGGTCTTCGTGGACGCCACTCATAAAGCCGAAGCCGGGCAGATCGCTGATAACGAAGTCCTCGGGTGCCCAGTCGTAGTGGTTCGGCTCGCGGGTGACGCCGGGACTGCCCCCGGTATCGAAGCTGTGACCGGTCAACTCGCGCATTAGCGTCGATTTGCCGACGTTCGAGCGACCGACGAGAGCGACTTCGGCCTCGCGGTCGGGACGTGTTTCGAACATACACCGTCGTAGGGACGTCACGGGTTTATACGCACCGCGTCAGTGACGACTGTCCTCGAGTCGAGAACCGATCGATGACACGACGAAAGCGACCCAAGTTATGACCCCGGGGGTTCTCATCGGCACACGTGCGGCTCGTACAGCTGACGATTCCGACGGGCAAGCGCCAGACGATCCTCGAGACGCTCGACGAGCGCGAGATTGATTACGTCCTCACCGACGAGGACAGCAGCCGGGAGTTCACGGCAGTCGTCTACTTTCCCCTCCCGGCGTCCGCGGTCGAGCCCGTCCTCGACGAGCTCCAGGAGACGGGAATCGACGACGATGCCTACACGGTCGTCGTCGACGCCGAGACGGTCGTCTCCCGTCGCTTCGAGGCGTTACGCGAAAAATACGAGGACGGCGACGTCGGGACGGATCGGATCTCGAGACAGGAGCTCCAGGCCGAAGCCGACTCGCTCACGCCGACGTTTAGCGTCTACTCGGTGATGACGATCATCAGCGCCGTCGTCGCGACGGCGGGACTGTTGCTCGATTCGCCCGCCGTCGTCGTCGGCTCGATGGTGATCGCGCCGCTGATCGGGCCGGCACTCGGCGCGAGCGTCGGCTCGGTGATCGACGACGAAGAACTGTTCAAACACAGCGTTGGCTATCAGGTGATAGGCGTCGTGCTCGCCATTGTGGCAGCGGCCATCTTCGCATGGACAGTCAGGACGATAAATATCGTCCCGCCCGGACTCAATATCGCCAGCGTCGGCGAAATCTCCGAGCGCCTCGCACCCGATTTGCTGTCGCTTGCGATCGCGCTCGGTGCGGGCGTTGCAGGGATCATCAGTATCGCGACGGGAACCTCTGTCGCCCTCGTCGGTGTCATGATCGCGGCGGCGTTGATCCCACCCGCTGCGGCGGCCGGGATCGCGCTCGCGTGGGGACAGCCGTCGGCCGCGATCGGTGCGACCGCGCTCGTGTTGGTCAACGTGCTCTCGGTGAACCTCGCTGGGCTTCTGACGCTGTGGTACGTCGGCTACCGGCCGGAGAACCTCTTCTCGCTCGGTGAGACCCAACAGCGTGTCCGGCGGCGTGTGCTCGGCCTGGCCGTGATCGTCCTCGTCTTCGCGGTGTTTCTGGGGGCCATTACCTACTCCTCGTACGCCGTTTCGACCTTCGAAGAAAACGCTCGCGGCGAGGTCGAGACGACGCTCTCTGAGGAGGAGTTCGCCCAGTACCAGCTCCTCGAGTTCGAAGTCGTCATGGACGATGACTACCCGTTCGTCAGCCCGGAGCGTGTCGTCGTCACGGTCGGGGGGCCACAGGGAGACGTGCCACCGGAGTTGGCCGATCAGTTACACGACCGAATCAGTCAACACACGACCGACCCGGTCAGCGTCGAGATCAGATCCGTCGGGCTCGTCGAACGCTGAGAGGGCCTGGTGTCCCGTTGAGTACTCGCCACCCGTTCGGTTTCGAGTCGGTCAACCGCGGTCGTAGACCGTCACCGGCGTAACCGCTCAAAAAGCGTCGCCTCGCCGTCTATTCCAGCAGTGTCGTCGGTCTCGCTCGTCGGCTCGGAATCGCCGTCAGTCGTCGATCGCTCGCGCCCGAGCCGTCGACGAAGCCACGTTCGCGGCCCGCCGATCCGGTTGATGATGTAGGTGGGAAAGTACAGCGCGATCGTACCGAGCGCAAGGAATCCAACGCCGGCGGCGAACTGGCCGGTTCGGAGAAACTCGACGCCGACGACGAACATCGGCCCGGCCATCGAGAGGCCGGCGGCAGTCTGCAGCATCCAGAGGATTCCAGGTCCTTTCATCCTCGATCTGGCGTCGGTTGCCGAACTCGACCGCAGTCGGTCGCTGGCACGGTTATCCCTCGAACGGGAGCTTGGGCTCGTAGTCGACTGCCTCGACGGCTGCGTCGAGCACCGTCTCGACGTCTTCGCCGGTTTCGACGCTCATGGTGTAATCGGCGTTCATCGCCTCGAGATGCCGGTCGTCCCAGACGTCTTTCCGATCGACCTTGTTCGCGATCGTGAGGACGGGAACTTCCTCGAACTGGGCAGCGATCGAGTCGCGAAGCTCGAGTTGGGACGCGAGCGGGTAGCCACACTCGGCGCTCGGGTCGATCATGACGAGCATGCAGTCGGCGAGATGTTCGATGGCGCTGACGGCCTGGGATTCGATCTCGTTGCGCTCTGCCGGGGGTCGGTCGAGCAGCCCGGGTGTGTCGACGATCTGGTAGCGGATGTGGTCGCGCTCGAAATGTCCGAGGCCAATCCCTCTGGTCGTAAAGGGGTACGATGCCGTCTCACCGCGGGCGTTGGTGATGTCGTTGACGAACGAGGATTTGCCGACGTTGGGGTAGCCGGCGACGACGATCGTCGGCTCGTCGGGGTTGATCTCGGGGAGGTCCCGCAGATCGTTCCGGGACTTGTTAATGTAGAGCAGTTCGTCGTCGATCTGCTCGACGATGTCCGCGAGGCGTGCAAAGGCCTGTTTCCGGAACTTTCGGGCCGTATCGACGTCGGTTTTGCGGAGCTTTGGCTGGTACTCCTCGTGGATCTCGCGGGCTTTTCGACTGGCCCACATCACCTCCGAGAGGCTCTGGCGGAGCTTGTCGACGTCGACGATCGCGTCCGCGAGTTCGTAGTAGAACGGATGGACGTCGTCTTCGTAGCCGAAGTCCGGCCACGCGGTGACCACGTTCTCCAAATTGTCCGAGATGATGTTCGCCGCGGTCTGGAGCATCGACTGCTGGGCCTCGAGGCCGCCTTTGGCCTTGCCGGCCCGCGCTGCCCGCGAAAACGCCTTGTCGATCAGCTCTTCCGACGTGGGCGTCGTCGGAAGGTCTTCGAAAATCATACACTGACGTAAGACCCTCGGTCTTAAAAGGTCGTTCGTTATGCGGCGAGAGCTTATTTCCGCCCAGCACCTACACATCCTATGACGAATTGGCGTGCTGTGATCATCGGCTTTCTCGTGGCGACCGTGCTCGGACTGTTCGGACTCGTCTTACCAGGCGTCGGCCAGCTCGCGGCGGGTCTGCTTGGCGGCTTCGTCGCCGGCTACATGGCCGGCGGCGGCCTCGGACGTGGCTTCTGGCACGGACTGCTCGCGGGCGCGCTCGGTGGGATCATCGCCGGGCTCCTCATCGCCGTCTTCGTGGGGCTCACCGGCTGGGTGGCCGGCCCCGCTGGCGGCATGATTACTGGCATTGCAGGGCTGGGGATCTTCGCCATAGCAGTGCTCGTCGCGCTCGTGATGGCACTCGAGAGCGCGATCGCTGGCGCGGTCGGCGGTATCCTCAACCCCGACCGGCCGGACTACAGCCGACGCGATCCGTACTGATACTGTCGGACAGCACGATTCGAAGATCGGTCACGAATTCGCGACCGACGTCTCACTGACTGCTGTCCGACAGTATGAAAACCAGCCGATCCGTGTCAGCGCCGGGCCTCGAGTTCCGCCTCGAGGTCCTCGAGGCGCATCTCTTTCATCGAGAGTAAGACGAGCAGGTGGTAGACGATGTCAGCGGCTTCATAGGCGATCTCGTCGTGGTCGTCGTCTTTGGCCGCGAGAACGAGTTCGGTCGACTCCTCGCCGAGTTTCTCGAGCACTGCGTTCTCGCCTTTCTCGTGGGTAAACAGCGAGGCGGTGTAGGAATCTTCGGGCAGCGTTTCCTTGCGATCTTCGATGACAGCGAACAGTTCCTCGAGTGTCTCCTCCATCTACATTTCACCAGACATGGTACGAATATCTTCGAGTTGCTCGAACTTTTCGGTATCGTCTCGGCCGTCCTCGAAGACGTCTTCAGTGATCTCGATCGGGGCGTTCGTCCGGGCCGCAAGCGCGAGCGAGTCGCTCGGCCGAGCGTCGACAACGGTCTCGCCGCGAGGCGTCTCGAGGTGGAGATCGGCGATATAGGTGCCGCCCTGGCCGTCGTCACGCTCCTCGATCTCGGTGACGACGATGCGGTCGATCCGACTCCCCAGTTCCTCCATGACGTCGAGCAATAGATCGTGTGTCAGCGGCCGGCCGATATCCTCGGCCGCTAAGCCGCGGGCGATGCTCCTCGCCTCGTTGAACCCGATGAAGATCGGGACCACGTCGTCTTCGCCGTCGACGTTCAGGACGACCACCGGTACCGGACCCTGTGGCGTCCCCGCGACGCGGACCGCGTCGATAGAAGCCTGCATATCCCTCTCATCGCGTG
Source organism: Natronorubrum thiooxidans (assembly GCF_900156475.1). Lineage (GTDB taxonomy): Archaea > Halobacteriota > Halobacteria > Halobacteriales > Natrialbaceae > Natronorubrum > Natronorubrum thiooxidans. The sequence goes on along the minus strand of NZ_FTNR01000006.1, from coordinate 220,026 downwards.
CCACGGAGAAAACACGTCCGGTCGCGAATGCATGCATCCTCGCCGAGCAGTCGCCGGTCCCGTTCTATGCCGTTTCCTCGAGCGCCGGCAGCGTCGCGTCGTCGTTTTCGAAAAAGGCCAGCCCGTGGATGCGGCTGTCGGGGGTCAGTTCGGGATGGAACGCGGTGCCGACGACCGACCCCTGTTTCACTGCGACGGGGCGGCCGTCCCACGAGGCGAGCACCGTCGCGTCGCCCACGTCGTCGATCGCTGGCGCGCGGATGAACACCGCCGGATACGGCTCGTCGAGCCCCGCCACGTCGAGTGGGGCCTCGAAGCTGTCTTTCTGCCGGCCGAAAGCGTTTCGCTCGACGGTGACGTCGAGCAGTCCGAGTTCCTCGACCCGGTCGTCAGCCGCGTCGCTCGAGGCGACGATCAGGCCGGCACACGTCGCGAGCAGCGGTTTTCCGGCGTCGACGTGGGCCCGAATTTCGGCGGCGATCCCCTCGCTGTGGAGCAGTCGCGAGATGGTCGTCGACTCGCCACCGGGCATCGCGAGCAGGTCACAGTCGGGGACGAGCCCCGCGTTGCGAATCTCGTGGACGGTAACCTCGCGGTCGTGGGCCCGCGCTGCCCGTTCGATGGCGGCCGTGTGTTCCTCAACGTCGCCCTGAACGGCGATGACGCCAGCGGTCAGTGACATGCCCGCGGGTAGGCAAGATGGGGTCAAAAAGGTCGCGTCCGAACGTCGTCGGACGGACGCCCTCGAGTCGACAGCGCCACCGCTGGTGGTGTACTGATCGCTATAACGGTGGAAACGCCGTCTACGAGACGAACGTCAGGAGCTGTACGAGGACGCCGATCATGACGCCGGTCGCGATGACCGTTTTCGGATCGATCTGGATCGCTTTTGAGTCCTCCGAGTCGAAGTACCGGACGAGCCCGGCACTGGACATCAGCCCACCGGAGTTTTGTCCTTTGTCCATGCTCGGTACTACGCCCGGGTCAAACTAAAGCTTTCGTCCCTGCCCGTTCGACACGTGGTTGCTGTGTCCACGTCGGGTAGCTGACACTGTTTCCCGGTCAAAGACACCCTATCCACTGCCACTATGCCGGTCTCGCCATTGATCTCGTCGCTCGCGGCAAAGCGATCACAGGTGGGAAACCCTTATGCGCGCTGCGTTGGAACTATCACTGGACCGTATGACTGTCACACTTAAGGACTTCTACGCTGACTGGTGTGGCCCCTGCAAGACCCAGGACCCGATCCTCGAGGAGCTCGAGGACGACTGGGAGGGCCGATTCGAGGTCGAGAAAGTAAACGTCGATGAACAACAGGATATCGCTAACGAGTATCAGGTACGCTCGCTGCCAACACTCGTCATCGAAAACGACGACGGCATCGTCGAGCGATTCGTTGGTGTCACCCAGCGCAACGACATCGAGGACGCCCTCGAGTCGGCTGGCGCGTAAGCGACGAACGGACACTCGAGTCGGTGTCGTTTTTATGCTGTCCCAAGGCTGGTGAGCAACGGCATTCTCAGAACTGACACCCTTTCATACGGACTGCTGTCAGTCAGTGCCGACGCAACTGCCAACGAGTCGCGGTTGCACCGAGATATCGGTACAGCAAGGCGTCTCAGTGACCGCAGTTACGGCTCATCCGGATCGAGATCGTCAGCGTCGAACTCGTCGGCCGATGGCTCCTCGCTGGCACCGAACGTTTCGGTCGCGGGCTCCGAATCGATATCGAACTCATCGGTCTCGAGTTCCTGCCCGTCGACGCCGACGCTCCCATCTTGAATTTCGATGACGACCCCGTCGCGCTCCGTCGCGCGGCCGAGCAGCTGGTTCGTCGCCGACTCGACTTCTCGATTGACTTCCCAGACGAACCGGAGGACGGCCTCGAGTTCGGTACCGGCCTGCCGAACGCCGCGTTCGGGCGAGCGTTCGCCGAGGCTCTGGGCACCCTCGGGGTGGAGATACTGGATCGGATGATCGGTCGGCACCTCTCGGAGGTCGACGTCGAACGACCAGAGATATGGGAGAAGCTGGATGGCATATCCGTTCGGTTTCGGTGCCCTTTGGCCGGCAGCTGTCAGCGCGACGCCGATCGCTGTCGTTCCCGAATCGGTATCGTAGTAGACGCCGGGGATGCCTGGAATGGAGAGCCGCATACTCGAGCGATAACGCCCGCCACGGGTGAGTGCACACCCGGCACATCCACGCTCGTTTTATAATACGTACGTCCCGGAGCCGGAAGGTCGCCGTCTGCCTGCTGTGTCGACTGCCTCAGAACGTGTCTGCGAACTTGTCGCGGCGGTTGACGTCGATCTCGCTGACGCTCGAGCCCTCGCGCGTGGCAGCGAGGACGACGGTTGCGCCTTCGGCCGCGAGCCCCCGGCAGGTCGCCGCGCCGATACCCGTGCTTGCGCCTGTGACGATCGCCGTCCGTCTCTCGAGTGGACTGGCTGTCATATCCGCCACCATAGGCATTGAGCCCTAAAAATCACGGTTTTCGAAACCTGTGACGGACCACGACTGTCTCCATGAACACTCCATCGTCAGTGGAAATCATCGGTTCTTGACATAGCTATTTACCCCAGATCGTGCTATCCCGATTCATGAATCCGGAGGCCGAGCACCGGTGTCATCTGCTGATCGGCATCTCGTTAGTCTTGCTGACTGTCGGGATCGGCTATGACTTCCTCGTTGGGACGAAACTAGCCGACTTTCTGGTGATCATCGCTGGCCTGTTCATCGGCTGGGTCGCTTTCCTGTACTGTCTGGGCAACGCCGCGTTCTGGCGATAATCGGTGTCGGGGTGGTCCCCGCTTACACTTCGAGGTCGTACAGTTCGCCGTACTTTGCCGTGACATACTCGAGGAAGTGGTCCGCGGTCAGTTCCTCGCCAGTTGCGCGCTCGATCAGCTCCTGGGTCGTGTACTGCTTGCCGTGCTGGTGGACGTTCTCGCGAAGCCAGCCATTGAGGTCGTCGAACTCGCCCTCGCGAATGCGGGCGTCGAGACCCCCGAGCTCGTCCTCAGCGGCCGCGTACAGTTGGGCCGCGAGCACAGAGCCGAGCGAGTACGTCGGGAAGTAGCCAAAGGAGCCGTGTGACCAGTGGATGTCCTGCAGACAGCCCTCCGCGTCGGTCTCTGGTCGGACGCCGAGGTACTCCTCGTACTTGTCGTTCCAGACCTCGGGGACGTCTTTGACGGCGAGGTCGCCCGCGATCAGGTCGCGCTCGATCTCGAAGCGGATCACGATGTGGAGGTGATAGGTGAGTTCGTCCGCTTCGACCCGGATGAGGTTGTCGTCGTGGACCTGGTTTGCGGCTTCGTAGGCGTCTTCGGACGTGACGTCTTCGAGGCCCGGGAACCGGCCGCGGGCGGTCGGCAGGAACTGCTCCCAGAACGGTCGGGAGCGGCCGATGTGGTTCTCCCAGAGCCGCGACTGGGATTCGTGAACCGAGAGGTCTCGAGCCTCACCTAGCGGTGTACCGTACCCCTCGTCGGGCAGGCCGAGCGTGTAATTTGCGTGCCCGAACTCGTGGATCGTCGAGGTGATCGAGCCGAGCAGGTCGTCCTCCTCGAAACGAGTCGTCACGCGGGCGTCGAACTGCGTCCCCGAGGAGAACGGGTGTGGCGCGGTGTCGAGTCGGCCACGACTCCAGTCGTAGCCCAGCGAGTCGAGGACATCTCGCGCGAGGGTTTCTTGATCGTCGTCATCGAACTCGCCTGCAAAGGCGTCCGTGGTCAGTTCCGCGTCGCTCTCGTCGATCGCGTCGATCAGCGGGACGAGTTCGTCGCGCAGGCGCTCGAGTACCCCCTCTGCGGTCTCGAGGTCGATGTACGGCTCGTAGTCCGAAAACAGCACCTCGTAGGGATCGGCGTCGGGGTCGATGTGGTGGGCGTACTCCCGTTTGAGTTCGACCAGTTTCTCGAGAGTGGGCGCAAACGTCTCGAAGTCGTCTTCCGCTTTGGCCTGTTTCCACGTCGGATGAGCGTTGGCGGTCGTCTCGGAGATCTCCTCGACGAGTTCCTGTGGAACGCTGGTCTCGCGGTCGTAGCGCCGGCGGACCTCTCGGACGACCGCGGCCTGCTCGTCGGTGAGGGCCGCTGATTCGAGCTCCTCGAGTAGCTCCCCGGTCTCGTCGGCCGTCAGCAGTTCGTGGCTGATCGAGGACAGCGTCGAGAGCTGTTGGGCACGGGCGGGCGTTCCTTCGTCGGGCATCACGACTTCTTGATCCCACTGCAGGATGCCGGCCGCGTTCGATACGTTTGCGATTCGTTTGACACGCGTTGCGAACTCGCTGTAGGTCTCGGATGGAGCCCCGTCGCTCTGGGGCTGGTCGGTCGCCATGGGCATATTTTAGCGAAGACACGGTATCAACGTCGTGGTTCCGGCACTCTCGAGTGTGCCGTTTCGTCCAGCCATCCCGTCGGAACGGTGAATAAAAACAGCGCGGCAGCACGCGACTCGTCGGCGGCGACTCGAGACGTATGCAGGCTCTCTGAAACCGGTGTAGAACACGCAAGCACGTGACTGTTCGGGCTCCCTGACGAGTCTTTTGATACAATGGTAGTCGCTTCGATAATCGTGTTCATCGCGAGCCTGTTGATCGGTGCCCTGGGAATCTACGTCGGCGCACGCGTCATCGTCGGCGCTGGCGACTTCGACCACGCAATCGTCACCGCGATAATCGGGGCGGTGGTCTGGGCCGTCGTCGGTTTCTTCGTCGGCTGGATACCCCTCTTGGGGCCGCTGCTGGCCCTGCTCGCGTACATCGCGGTGATCAACTTCCGATATCCCGGCGAGTGGACCGCCGCGGCGATGATCGGCATCCTCGCGTGGGTGACCGTTCTGATCGTCCTGTACGCGCTCGCCGCGCTCGGTGTCACTGATTTCGGCGCGGTCGGCGTCCCCGGCGTCTGAGAGTCGCTGGCCGCTCTATAGTAGCCACTGAAAGTCAGTGTACACCCGATCGCGCGACGGCTGTGCGATCGGTGTGTAAACCGTTTCAGTTGTTACTATAACTCCCGCAACTACAGCCACGACGCCGCGACCCGCTGGTAGGTCTCCCGGCACCGCTCGAGCACCGCAAGTGAGACGCTTTCGTCTTCGGTGTGGGCCTCGCCGGGCTCGGACGGTCCGTAGATCACGCACTCGGTCCCGGTCTGTGCGAGCCACCCCGCGTCGGTCGCGTGGGGTTTCGTCACGAGTTCCGGCGTCCCCGACTGGGCGGCGTCGGCTGCCTCGCGGACCGCCTCGGCGAACATCTCGTCCGCACAGCGCATCGGCGGGAGATCCTGGTCGACGGTCCACGTGATGCCCTCGAGGTCCCCGAGGCGCTCGAGTGGTGCCCGCTCGCCCGGGACCGTCCGCTCGTCGACGGTCAGCGTACAGCGGTCGGGGACGACGTTCATCGCCGACCCGCCCTCGATTTCGGTGACGACGAGACTGCCCGCCAGCGTTTCGCCTGCCACCTCGATTGCTGGTGCCTCGAGGCCACGGACGAGGTCGACGGCCGCGGTCGCGCGGTAGATGGCGTTCTCGCCGGCGTCGACTTCGCTGGCGTGGGCGGCCGTCCCGCGAGCGGTGATCGTACTCCCGCGCCGGCCCTTGTGGGCGACGGCGACGTCCGTCACGCCGGGGCTCGAGTACCCCGTTGACCCTTCGCCAACGATGGCGTAGTCGGGAGCGAAGCCGTGCTCGATGGCGTGTTGTGCACCGACACCGCCAATTTCCTCGCCGACGAAACTGGCGAAAACGAGTTCCCCGGCTGGCGACGGGTCGCTGTCGCGAAACGCGAGCATCGCGGCTGCGACTGCCCCTTTCATGTCCGCCGTGCCGCGACCGTAGAGGCGGCCGTCTCGCTGCTCGACGACGTACTCGAGGTCGCTGTCGGCCGTCTCCGAAGCGCGTTCGATCTGTGATGCCGCCGGCTCGACGACGTCGTGGTGGCCGACGAGTGCCAGCGTCCGGTCGCCCGTTCCCTTCCGTGCGATCACGTTCCCGGCCGCATCGCGGGTGACGGCGGCGTCGGTCTCATGTTGTAGCCACGCCTCGATGTAGTCTCCTGCGGCCGTCTCGTCGTCGTGACTTGGAATCGACACCAGCTCGCGCGTCAACTCGCGGACGGTCATGGCGTCCACTACAACGCGGTGGGTGTTGTGTCCATCGAGCGAGCACGTCCGGCCGACGGGTTACTGTACTTGCTCGTACACCGGCTGGTCGTCCTCGTCGTCCTCGTTGGTCAGCCTCGAGACCGTCTCGCCGACGCTCTGGAGGCTCGCGGTCTGTTCTTCGCTCGCCGCGGCGACCGACTCCGTGGCGTCGGCGACCTGATTGGCCGTCTGGGAAATCTCTTCGACGGTCGTCGCCGCCGACTCGACGTTCCGTGCCTGCTGGTCGGTCGCCGCGGCGATGTCTTCCATCTTCGTGGCCGTCTGGCCGACGGCGTCGTGGATCTCCTCGAGCGAGTCCATCGTCTCGCGGACCCGGTCCGTGCCGTCGTCGATGCGACTGGCCGTCTCTTCGGTCGTTTCGACCGTTTCGATCGCGTCTTCACGGACGCCCTCGACGGCATCCTCGATCGCTGCGAGGTCGCGTTTGGTCTGTTCGGCGAACGACTCGACTTCGTTTGCGATGACACCCATCGTCCCCGAGTTGGAGCCACCCGATCGAGAGGCTTCGATTTTGGCGTTTTTCGCCAGTACGGTCGTTCGCTCCGCGACGTCGTCGAGTCGCTCGAGCACCGCGTCGATCTCTTCCGTTCTCGTCTCGAGGTCGGCGGCGGATTTGGTCACGTCGTCCGTTGCGTCCTCGATGGCCTCGAGTTCGTCCAAGGCGTCGTCGGCCGCGTCGACGCCCTCGGCGGTGAGCTGTTCGGCCCGTTCGCTTTCCGATCGGACGTCGTCGGCGACGCTTGCGATTTCCTCGACCGCGGCGCTCAACTCGCCGAGTTCGGTCGCAGCCTGATTCGTGTGTTTCGCCTGCGCGTTCGTGTGACTGCTGATCGTCTGGGCACGGCTGGCGATCACGCCACCCGCTTTGTGGAGTTCTTCGATCGGTCCCTGCACGTCTTCTTCGACCTCACGTGCGAGCCGCTGGCGACGCTCGATCGAGTCCTCGAGGCGCTGGGCGTAGGAGTCGACGTACGTGTCGGTCGCGATCTGCATGTCGAGGTTGATGATCCGCAACAGCGAGAGCACGTCCATCATCCCGCCGTCGACCGCGTCTCTGACGGTTTCCTCGAAGGATTCCTCGAGTCCTTCATCCTCGTCGCCACCGAATCCGAGTGCGTTGACGAACCCGCTAAGTCCACTCCCATCCGAGTCCTGTTCGTCGACCCACTCCTCGATTGCGTCGACGACCTGCTCCTGGGCACGCTCGTTCAACTGGTGGAGCAACAGCGTGTAGTAGACGCCGTACTGGCCCACGTAGTGTTTCAGCGGCATGTCGAGCATCTCGTGGAGCTTCCCGACTCGAGCACGATTTGCAAAGAACGACTGGTCGTAGTCGCCCGTCGACAGCGAGACGAGATACGCCCGCTGGGTTTGTTTGAGTGATTCGACGCCTTTCGGCGAGCGGTCGATAACGTCCCTGGTCTGTTTGTACTGCAGAATCTTGTCGTAGAAGTCGTCCGCGATCTCGTTTTGGTTCTCGCGCAACAGCGCCTCGAGATTTGCTAGTCGCCGCTCGTCTTCTTCGTCGAAGCCGACGAACTCCTTTCGCCACGCGATCTCGTCGTCGTCGAGACCGATACGGTCGACGAGCTCATCGGCCGCGAGGAACTGATTGAGTCCACCCTGTCCAAACGTCTGCTTCGGATCCATTATCTGAACGTGTTCGGTGTGTATTGTAATATCCAACGAATGTTCTCTCCGAATAGGAATTCAGCGTCCCGTGATGTGAGACGATAGCGCTCCACTCGCACTGTTTGCCGTGGTCTAGGGTCCCCGTCGGTGGAACATCCTTATAGGTATCCGTCGACCAGTTACGGTATGCACGTCGTGCCGGATACGAGCGTGGTCATCGATGGCCGCGTTTCGGCGACGATCGATGATGGGCAGTTCGAGGGAGCGACGATTTCGGTGCCGGAAGCCGTCGTCGCAGAACTCGAGGCGCAGGCAAACGACGGGATCGACAGTGGCTGGGACGGCCTCGAGGAACTCCAGCGACTCGCCGATCTCGCTGACGAGGGCGTGATCGCCCTCGAGTACATCGGTGAGCGGCCAGACGCCATCGAACGGGGCCACGCCGCAGAGGGCGAGATCGACGCGCTGATCCGTGATCTTGCCGAGGACCTCGAGGCGACGTTCCTGACGAGCGATGTCGTTCAGGCCGAAGTCGCGAAAGCGAAAGGCCTCGACGTCGAGCACGTCTCGCCGGAGGTTCGTGAAGTAGGGACGCTGACCGTCGAGAACTACTTTGACGATCAGACGATGAGCGTCCACCTCAAGACGGATACGATTCCGATGGCCAAGCGGGGCGAACTCGGCGAGATGCGCTATGAACAAATCGCCGACGAGCGGACCGACGAGGCGACGATGGACGAGTACGCCCGCGAGATTATCGACGGCGCGAAGGAGTCGTCCGATGGCTTCATCGAACTCTCCGAACCGGGAATGAAGATCGTCCAGTTCCGAGATTACCGCATCGCCATCGGCCGCCCGCCGTTTGCCGACGGGATCGAGATCACGGCCGTCCGACCGATCGCCCAGACCGACATCGAGGACTACGAGAAGGCCGACGAACTGAAAGATCGGCTGCTCGAGCGCCAGCGTGGCGTCCTCATCTCGGGGGCCCCGGGGGCCGGGAAGTCGACGTTCGCACAGGCGGTCGCCCGATTCATCTCGGAGAACGACTACGCCGTCAAGACGATGGAGAAGCCACGAGACCTGCAGGTCGGCCCCGAAATCACCCAGTACACCGAACTGGGCGGCGAGATGGCCAAAACGGCGGACGCACTCCTGATGGTCCGACCCGACTACACCATCTACGACGAGGTCCGCAAGACCAACGACTTCGAGGTCTTTGCGGACATGCGACTGGCGGGCGTCGGTATGATCGGCGTCGTCCACGCGACGCGGCCGATCGACGCCCTCCAGCGACTCGTCGGCCGGGTCGAACTCGGGATGATCCCCCAGGTCGTCGACACCGTCGTCTACATCGAAGCCGGTGAGGTCAACACCGTCTACGACGTCCAGACGACGGTCAAGGTCCCTGCCGGGCTCACCGAGGAGGACCTCGCCCGACCCGTAATTCAGGTGACGAACTTCGAGACGGACGAGCCCGAGTACGAAATCTACACGTTCAACCGACAGGTCGTTACCGTTCCGCTCAAAGACGAAGAAGGCGGCCCCGGCAATGAGTCCGGCGTCGATCGGATCGCCAAAAGCGAGATCGAACGGGAGATCCGCTCGATCGCCCGCGGCTACGTCGACGTCGAACTCAAGAGTCAGAACAAAGCCGTCGTCTACGTCGAAGAAGACGACATCTCGAGCGTGATCGGCAAAGGCGGTGGACGGATCACGGACGTCGAGAACCGGCTGGGGATCGATATCGACGTCCGCACCCACGACGAGAACCCCAACTACGGCGCTGGCGGCGGTGCCGGCGCTGGTTCCGATGGCGGACAACGCGGTGGCGGCCAGGCAGCAGGCCAGATGGTCACCCCCGAGATCACCTCGCGACACGTCGTCGTTCCCGTCGACGGCAACCACGGCGAAACCGTCGAAGTGCAAGCCGGCGGCGAGTACTTGTTCACCGCGACGGTCAGCCGCGGCGGCGAGATTCAGGTCTCTCGAGGAAGTGCGATCGCCGACGAGCTAGAGCAGGCGATCGACCGAAAAGAGCCGATCACGATCGTGCCGTCGTAGGGACCACACCGCGAGTGACCGGTGTGAACGATCGCCCTCGTAACCGATGTGAACGAGGGCTCGGAAGAACGGAGGTTTTGCGGTGTTTTTGATGGCGGTTTTTCGAGGAGCGGTGAGTGAGCACCGCGAACGAACCCGCGGAAAAAGTACGTGTGCGAGAGTCATACGGACTGCTGTAGTCAACTACCGCCGATTACAAACCCGTCTCTGGTGATCGGCGGTAACTCGGTACAGCAGACCGTATCAGGTCTCGAGAGAGCGAGCCGACCCCTATGGCGACCAGACTCGCTGTTCTCGATCGAGCAAGGTAACGACGACGACATGTGGGAGCGTCAGCACCGCGATCGTCACCAGATAGACCGCGAGGACGTCGGCGACGGACGCGGGCGTCTGCGGGACGATAAACCAGATACCCACGAGGACGATCAGTCCGCCCACGGTCAGCGGGGCCGAATCACGGGCGAACCGCCGCCACGCGGTCCCGATCGCCCCTCGCTCGAGCGCTGTGCTGGCGACGGCGTCGACGAGCATCGTCCGAAGGATATGCCGGAGCGAATGCCAGAAACAGAAGTAGAGGCCGATCGCGAGGATTGGTGGGACGACCGTGAAGTAGACGACGAGGCCGAGCGTCTCGGTCACGTCGACCAGCCACGGACCGCGACCGCCAGGTTCCGTCCGGAGAAAGCCACGGAGCAACGCGAACGCGACCAGCGCACCGAAACCGAGTGCGATGGCTGTCCGGGCCGCCGGCGAGAACACCGGCTCGAGCGCGGCCGCCGCATCGGGGTTGAACAACCCAACGATCGTCTCGGCGACGAAGGCGTACTGCGCTGGGAACGCGACCAGCGGAACGAGCATCGGAAGGCCGCCCCGGACGACGAGGGCAAGCAATCGGCTGGGTCGCGTCTCGAGATAGTCGGCGCGGACGAACTCGAGCAGGGCGTAGACGTCACCCTGGCCCCAGTGGACGAGCGTGATGAGAATAAACAGGACGAACGCAGGGACGGGGGCGAGAAGCCACAGGACAGCGTAGGCAGTGCCGACGAACAGGTACAGCAGGCCGACGAGCGCCAGCGAGCGGCGGGTGACGGGCTCTCCTCGAGCCCGCGGCAACACGAGGTGGTCGACGGCCCCGTGGGGGAGCCCGAGGACGACGACGCTGAGCGCCAACGGAACGTACTGATATGGGAGCGGTGGCGAGCCGACGAGGGCCGTTACCGAGACGGCGACAGCGAGAGACAGCAGGCCGACGCCGAGACTCAGGCGGGCCACCCGCCGCCGACTCCTGTCACTTCCTGAGACGACGCAACGACGGGACATCTCACGGCTCATTGGAACTCGTCCCGACTCGAGTCAGCACTCGGGAGAGTGTCGGGACTTCGTGGATGCGATCGAGCAGCCACAGATACATGACGATCCCCTGAACGATGAAGACGTTGGTCACGAGAAAGAACAGCGCTTCCTCGATGGGGAGTCCCAGCAGCGTGTACCCAGTTGTGTACGTATCCGAGATGACCCAGATGCCGAGTTCGATCGCGAGTCGATCGACGATCCAGAGATAGATCGTCGGGACGGCGATCGCAACCAGTACCGGCCGACGGACGGCCCAGAGGTACGTAAGGCCGAACCCCCACTGGATAGCGAGGATCGGCCCGGCCCAGAGCAACAACCAGCCGAGATAGTACGTCGAGGTGCCACTGGTCAGGAGCCAGCCGATGGCGGCGATCGATAGGCCGCCCCCGACGCCGATCACCCGGTGTGTGAGCGGGATTGCGAGCGACCGATTGGCGGTCGCCGGCACCTGGAACAACCAGAACGCGGTCAGTATCGGTTGGAGGACGAAAAAGAGGTATTCTTCGACCGGTGTGTGCCAGACGGTTGCGACGACCGCGCCCTCGCCGTACCACCAGACCGTCTCGGGGATGAGATGATTCGTAAACGGCGTCGTGTAGACGACGGCGAGGCAGATCATGATTCCGAGTCCGGAGAGCGGTCGAACGCCCCACCAGGCCCGGTCGCGCCGAAACGCGAGCCAGCCCAGAGCCACGAGTGGCGGGAGGATAAACGCTAGATGAATACCGAAGTACGTGAGTGGGACGGTCATGGGCGTGTTGGCGTCTGTCGCAGGTTCCCCGTGCGGGGTCGTGGTTCCGTAGTCAAGCTACGGCCGGCGTCGGCAAATCCCTGAATCCAAACTGGTTAGGCCTGATCGAGGCGTGCGACAGCGCCAGTCGCGTGTTGTCGCCACCGCTGACGTACTCGAACAGCTCCATGTCGGTCGGACCGTTCTCGAGGACACGATGTTGTCCGTCGAACGCGAGTGCGAACACGGCTCGTGACTGCAGACGTACAGGTTACTTCAGCGTCACGAAACATAAACGGATATCCGCTCCAATGCGGATATTTACAGGTAGTTAACGGTCACAGCACGGTGAGAACCGGGGCGAAAACGAGAACCGAACGGCACGCGGTGTCACACCCCGTTGGACTCGAGCGAGTAACCCCGATTCCTCACGCAGCCGCGGCGGATGGTGCAGCGGCCCGTTCGAGGACGGAGCGGCTTCGGAGCAGGATGAACCCGAAGCCGACTTTCGCCGAGAGGTCGAGGACCATGAACGCGGCCGTCTCCCAGTACAGCGGGAGGATGCCGAACGTGCCCTCGGTTCCGAGGATCCAGACGACGGGGTAGAGCAACCAGAGCACGATGACCAGGTTGCGGAGGGTGCCGAACAGCGACGCGACCTCCGGAGACTGGTTCCGTGCGTTCTTCGAGAGGGTCCCGACAAGGACGTACAGCAACACGAGCAGGGCGGCGGTGCTGATGCCCCACCACGCGATCCGGGTGCCGGGAGTCGCCGCGAACGCCGCGACCGTACCGGTTCCGATCATGAGGACGTCGAGTCCGATCAGCGTCGCGATCGTGTTGCGGTTCGCGCCGGCGAGCAGCGCGAGGTCGAGCAACAGCAGCGGCGTCGTGAAGATCCAGTCGGCGTATCGCGCCCAGTAGATCGTAAGCGCTTCGTCGCCGACCACCACCTCGGTGACACCAAAGCCCGTCGCCATCGCGAAGTACATGACCGCCGCGATCGACGTGATGAAGATCGTGATGATGTAGAACTCTTGCATCTTCGGGTCTCGGACGCTGCGCCCACGACCGACGAAGTAGAGCGTTCCGAGGGTCATTCCGATCGTTCCGATCCACAGCCACAGGGATTCTGGACCAACTAGTGTGGTCATACTTCCATGTAGCCGTTTACAAAATATACCGATAATCCCTAACGTAGATAACCCCTAGCTACGAGTGTATGTCCGGAATTCTGACGTCGAATTCGAAACCGGAGTGTATATTTTGACGCTCTGTGTTCGCCCATCTGAACCGACGGCCACTGACCCCCTCGAACTGATGACTTCAACTGACCCGAACGATCCGATTGCGGACGCCCTTCTTGGTGAGTCGACGTACGAACGACTTCGAGTAAAGCGGTACGCGCTGATCAAACGACGTATTCCCCAGAAACTCGTCTACCAGAGCGGACTGTTGCTCGTGCTCGCGCTCGTCGTGCCGATCGCAGCCACCTACCCGTCCTCGGTCCGAGCAGCCTTCCCGGGCGGCGAACCCCTGTGGGCGTCGCCGCTCGTCCTCTGGGTCGGCGTGTGCGCCGGCGGGATTCAGCTTGCAACTGCGTCGTGTCTCGTCGCGGTATCGGTCGTGCGTCGCAGCCGTGAACCGCAGTTATCGGAGGCAACGGCACACACGTTGCTGAACGTCGAGGACGTCGCGTCGATGTTCGGACTGGCGACTGGTGGGTTCGCCATTCTGCTCACGGTCGGATTCTTTTTGCTCGGCCACGCGGGCGGAGAAACGTTTCAGTCTGTCATCACTGCTGCACCGCAAAACCCGTACAAGCAGACTGCCGTCTCGGTCCCCGTGATCGCAGTCGGTACGGCAGCGGCGATCGGTTCCGCCGTCGTCTACCTCTGCAGCCTGTATCTCCGGTCGAAGTCCGCGTGAACTACCCTACCCTACTCGCTCACGGCTGACGCCGTTCGCTCCTTGAGGGTAGGGCTTCCTGCTTCCACGACGCGCTTTGCAGACACTGAATGAGTGTCCGTAGGGAGCGCAGTCTCCACAGGCGTTCGAAAATCGTTCAACGATTTTCGCAGCCCATCAGAATCGCAGGAGTGGTCTGCGTCACTTCTGAATCGTGGCTACGCCGGGACGCTATTCGAATCCGATGACTCGAGCGAACGCTTCCGAAACGAGTATTCAAACCAAACCCCGATCACTCAAGCGTCTCGTTCGCACACCAGAAATCTCCGATTTCTGGGGACGCTGTATCTCCTCCCTGCTCGCGCCTTCCCTTCGGTCGGCGCTCGCTGAGGAAGGGGGCTTGGCGCCTCAATCAGCTAAAACCGGACTGAAACAGTCGAAGTCGATCGATCACTCGCCACCCTCGAGCGTGGACGATTCGGGTCGATCGCAAATCGTTCCACCGAGCGAATCGGGGAGAGAACTGCGAACGATCCGGCGTAACAGACCCTTTGAACAAATAGCTATCTTTTTACTATTCAAGAATACATTTGTGGCACTATTCTCCGTAGACTCTGAAATTTAATTTGCGAAACTCTCATCTGTTGCCTGCTTGTTCATCAATGTCACACCGATCTACTAGCTGTTTAAGGATCAGGCATTTATACAAGACGAATGTTCAGACAGAACGTAGATAATATGGGATGTGATCGCTATGGGCGCAAATAGGAAGACAATCAGGTGCTCAGATACCGGAACAACGAGAGGGTCGTTCATTACGGACCCCGACAGCCTCGAGCAAGCGCGCTCGCGCATCGTCGACGATATCCGAGCTACGGTGGACAACGCGGGCGCACAGGGAGCCGTGGTCGCGATGAGTGGTGGTATTGACTCCACCGTCACGGCAGCGTTGGCCGTCGAAGCACTCGGCAGTGACCGCGTGCTTGGGCTCGGCCTGCCCTGTCACAAGACCGAACATCCCAGCGTGAGTGAGGCCCGGACCATCGCGGAGGGACTGGGCATCGAGTTCACGGAGATCCAGCTTCGACCGTTGCTCGAGGCGTTCGAGGAGACGGTCGCGAGCGAACTCGAGTCAGCGGCCGACCGGGACGCAAGCGGTCGTCCACACGAGCGCAACCATGCGATTGGCAACGTGATCGCGCGACTGCGGATGTGCTGTGCGTACTACACGGCGAACCGTCAGCACCGCCTCGTGCTTGGAACGGCAAACCGCTCGGAGTGGCTGCTCGGCTACTTCACGAAGTACGGTGACGGTGCCGCCGATACGTATCCGCTCGGCGATCTCTATAAAACGGAGGTCTGGGCACTTGCAACACAGATCGGCATCCCACGACGGATCGTCAGCAAGGAGCCGACGGCGGGGTTCTGGGCCGACCAGACCGACGCCGACGAACTCGGCGCGTCCTACGACGTTATCGATCCGCTGTTACAGCGCCTCATCGATGACGGCGAGTCGATCCGTGAGGCTGCGGATATGCTCGATATCGATCCTGAGACGGCTCGCTCGATCGCGTGGCTGTCTACTGAAACCCGACACAAGCGTACTATGCCGCCGACACCGGGTATCGGTGGCCGAGATGGCGACACTGGCCGGTAGCTAGCGGCTGGCCTCGTTACGGTACAGATTCGGATTCCGCCACCAGAACAGTCCCCATGACAGCATGAAGCCGGCAGCCATCGCGGCGATATCTCGGAGGATCTGTGGGAGCCCTAGGCCGACGATCGCGACGAGTGCCATCGCCGACCCGACCGCTGCACCCACGACGACGAACACCAGATCACCGGCGATGTGCTCCCGGCTGTGGTCCCAGTACTCCTGCCGGTCCTCGTCGTACCAGACACCGATGTAGATCAACACCGGTGCCATCGACGTGATCACAGTAATGACCTGATACTCTGCGGGCAGTCCCGCTGGCCCGAGTACGGCGATGTTGAGCGTGTTCGCGACGAGTGCCATCGCGAATAGGCCGACCAACAGCCATCCCCACCGTGGAAGCGTCTCTTTGTCCATGCTGGGGGACAGTCACCGTTCCGGAATAATCTGCCGTTTGCGACTGGTCACTCCGCGCAGCAGGCGTCCTTTTTCGCGGACTCGTCGACGCCGTTTCCGTCGGCGGCGACCGGGTTTTCGAGTCGATAGAGACTCTGTCGGGCGTCCGCAAAGTAGATATCCTCGTCGACCATCCCGATTCCTTCCAGGCGTTCTAGTGCATACCGGACGGTCCGGGCTGACAGCATCGATTCTTCGACGATCTGTTTCTGGGTCAACGGCCCATCGTACTCGAGGACCTTGAAGACGAGTTTAGCGCTCGGTGGCAAGTCTTCGATGTCCTCCCCGTCGGTCTCTGCCATACTACAAATCGAACGGTCCCAGCGGCATAAAAGTTGAGCCTTACGAGGCGTCGTTGACATGATAAATTCCGAGATAATCAGGATGGTAAAGTGGGGTCAGATCGTGTGTATTGCGGTATATCGAAAGCTGACTCGGTAGTCAGATACTGGTAGATTCTGCAGCAACCGAGAGGAACATTGTCGGGGTCTCTGCGCCCGATACGAGAATGATCGTAGCCTGCAATTCGGAGTTCGGTCACAGAACTCGAAAGGTCGCTGGCGAGAGGCGACGCTCAACCGGTCGGTGACGGCAATGTGCGTGCCCCGGTCGCTTTGTGTGCCTCACAACTGCTTCCAGACGTCCTCGTCATCGTCGAACCCACCCTCATCGGGTGCTTCGAATTCGTTGTTGCCCTCGAGTTCGAGTTCTTCGGGCGAGAACGCCGGTTCGTCGTCCTGCGTTGGCGACTGCTTCGTGAGGTTCATTTCCGGCCAGGCGGTCTCCTCCCAGAGGCCGCGCTCGCTGTAGTAGTAGACGACATCGTCGTTGACGACGGCAAACAGCCCGCGCTGGCGGTCGTGAACGACGCGCTCGTTCGTATCGATCGCGACGTCGACGACGTCCTCTAACGTATCAAGCGAGATGTGGTAGTCGCCGACCCACATCGGGATCGAGCCACGCGAGATCCACTCGGCGTAGCGCTGCTCGTGGACTGCACGGCGGGCGGCGTCCTCGTCAACCGGTGCCCGCCGAGCGACGAACGCGGCACCCACGAGTGCGAGCGTGCCGAGCACGGAGAGCCCGCCGATGGTCCCCAGACTCCGTGACTCAGTCGTCTGTTCCGTCGCCATCTGGTAGGTATGGCTGTCGGAGGCAGACAGCGACTCCGACAGCCAGTATGCGTCGTCAGTCACCTGAACCGCCGTCGACGCCTGTTGTGTCCCCTGAGTTCTCCCGGTGTCGTACTCGACACGGAGTTCCAGTTCGAGCTCGACCGAGCCGATACCGGAGAGTTCGCGCTCTAACTGGCGCTGTCGGTCCCGGTAGGACTCGACATCGATCGTCGTCGTCGACGTCGCGGTGCCGTCTTCGACCGACGGCGACTCGTCGATCACCGTGTGGGTCTCGTTCCAGAACGACTCCCCATCCCTGGTTGCCTCGAAGCGAAGCGTCAGTTCGTGGGTTACGTCGGCGTCATCGATCGACGTCCTGTCGCCCTCGTCGACCAGCCTGGTCTCGGGCTCGAGGACCAGCTCCGGCGAGGCGTTCAGGACGTACACCCCGCTGTTCTCGAGGCGGTCGCCCTCGCTCCAGAGCTCGCCGTCCCGAACGACGACGGCACTCGTCTGGACGTCGCTCTCGACGCGTTCGTCGCCGTACTGGGTGGTCGTTTCCGTCGTGGGATTGGCGACGGCCCACCCCGTCGCGAGGAGGGCGAGTGCGCCGACGACGATCAGGGCGATTGTGATCACACGACCGTACTGGGCGAGTACTAACTCGAGGCGCGGATTATCGATCACAATTCGAACACCCTGCTAGACATATTGGCTCCGTCTCTCCACTGTTCCCGGCCCGTCCCAATGGGTCGGCTGGAGGACGCGCATATACACATTCACTTTTTGCGACCATTATAACGATATCGGCCCTTTCCGCTGGATCGATGGTTACAGCCATTTCCGAAGTTTCCGCTTGAGACGCGTCGACAGTGGAACGTGCGTGCCAGCGGAGCGAAGGCGTAAATCGCCGCGGCCGAACACCACGAGGACGATCGTGACGGCGACGCCGACAATAACGCCGTTGACGGCGGCGATCGCAACGAGAGGGTGGAGGCCGTGAAGCCAGACCAGTACCGACGGCGGGAGCACCGCGAGATAGCGGTACTCGCCGACGTGGCGGGTGTACTGCCCGGTCGTCTCGGGGGCCGTCAGCGAGACCGTCGTCTCCGCGCTCGAGCGAAGCCCGACCGTCTGCCAGGGCGGGTCCGTCTCGACGTTGTTACTTTTGGCCTCGTGAATCGCGACGATCGGGAGATAGCCCGCGTTGTCGACGGTTCGGGTGAGTTCGCCCGTCTCCCCGGGGGCGAGAATCTGTGGATCGTCTTCGGGCGTCTCGGTGCTGATGATTTCGTACTCGGTGGTGCCTGCTGGAACCACCATCGCTGCGGTCGCAAACGTCACGAACACGAGCAAGACCAGCCCGAGCGTCGTCCAGAACGCGAGGACGTTCTCTCGAGAGCGCGAGCGCTTTTTCTCGCGTCGTGCGGGGCCGAGTCGATCAACCAGCGCCCCGAAGCCGAGCAGGGCGACGCCAACGGCGACCAGCAGCGAGCCGATCCCCTCCGAGTCGGGCGACGTCGTCAGGCCGAGAATCGGACCGACCGTCCCGGCGGCCGCTGCCGCAGCGTTCTGGACGCCCATGATCGCCGTCCCGAGCTTGGGGACCGTGACGACTTCGCCCTGTACCTGCCACGCTTTGGCGACGATCTGGCCGTCCGTGACGTGGGGTTCGCCGCCGTCCTGGTCGGTAAACGGGTTAGCGTCGCCTTTCGTGACGTACCCCTCACTGGTCTCGCCGACGACGCGATGGGTCGTCAGCCCGCCGCCGTGGAGTTCGCGCGCGTCGAAGACGACCACGTCGCCCTCCTCGACCGACCCCGAGACCGCGCTTGGAATCGCGACGAAGCCGTCGCCGGCGTCCATCGTCGGCTCCATACTGCCCGTCGCGACGTAGCCCAGCAGAATCGGCTGTCCCAGTAGCTGGCCGACTAACAGCAACACGATCGCGAGTGCGACGACGACACCGACCGCTCGCTTGAGGAGCGTCGCTGACGTCATTGCCTCGTCCTGTGGACGTTCATGAATACCTGACTATTCAACTAGATTGTCGTTCGGGATCGACCATCTTAAACGCCTCGTGGAGTGGCCTCGAGTCGTCACGCTTCCCTCGAGACGAACGCCCAGCGACGGTTCGCCGCGGCTGCCAGAAACAGGAACCCGGCTGCCATCGGCGGGGCGAGCGCCGCCGTCGTCGCCGCCGAGAGGTCGCGGTTCCGAAGCACGGTCGGCTCCGGTTCATCGACCGTGATCGACCCCGCCTCGACGCCACTGACCGCGATCGCGTACGTTCCCGGCTCAGTGAACTGCCGGTCAAACGTCACCGTCCGCTCCGAGTTCGGCTCGAGCGTCACCGTTCGCGTGTCGACGACGATCCCGTCGACGGCGAGCTCGAGGGTGCGGTCGACCTGCATCTCTGTGGGGTTCGTCACCGTCGCCTCGATCGTCGTCGTCTCGCCCGCGGTGAGTTCGGCGTCAGTGACCGAGGCCGAGAGCACGTTGATCGGTGGCCCCTCGACGGTCACCGACTTGCTGACGCCGTCGACGCCGATTTCGTACGTGCCGGGCCACTGCAACTGGCGTTCGAAGCCCACCGAGGCCGTCTCCCCGGGGGCGAGCTCGAGCGTTTTCGTCTCGACGACGACGCCGTTGACGGTGAACGCGGCCATCACCGTCTCCGTCCTCGGGCCGTTGTTCCGGTAGGTCGCGGTCACCGTCACCGAGTCGCCCGTCTCGGCGGCCGTCACATCGGAGTCGACGGACTCGAGGTCGATCATGCGCGGGATCTCGACCGGATCATCGTCCTCGTCGTCTTCGTCGTCGTCATCCTCGTCCTCGTAGCGGACGTGAACCGTGAACGTCTCCGTACCGCTCTGGGCGAAGTGCGTATCGACCGCCACGCCGATGCTCGTCGTTTGGCCGGCCGTTGGCTCGAGGGGGTTCGACTCTGTGAGTTCGGCTGCTGCATTAGTTCCCGCGTAGAACTCGAGGCCGTCGACGTCGTTACTGATCCAGATCGACTCGATATCATCGGCGCCCGAACCCACCGAAATCGTAAACACCTCGATGAACTCCGTTACCGTGTTGTCGAGGACAGTGAGATCAAGCTCGAGTTCCCCATCTACGACTGTCGCATACCGCTGGTCGACCGGCTCGAGGACGACGTCGTCGCTCGCCGGGTCCTCACCGACCGTGATTGCTACAGTTGGAACTGCGAATGCCACGAGAAAACAAGCGGCTGCAGCTGCGAATAGGGTCTTGGTGGATGGCATCGAATACAGTTATCGGTCGTGTCGGTTCGATCAGACGGCCGAACGTAGGCGAGTGAATCGTAATTAAGCGTTTTCGATCGTGATAGTCAGTAGGCCATTAGAATTACCTGCGTCTCCTGTAGTGAGTTCCGTCAGGCCCATGGTTTCAGAAGTTCCCTCGGTCACAGTAACTTCGTTATTACCATCATCATCAAACGAGAGATCGTAGTTGGCCGTTCCGTCTTCATCATCGAAGTCGAACGTGACGGTGAAAGTATCATTAGTTTGGCTATTGTCATTAATTATTACAAATAGATCTTCATATGCGACCGTAGCGTTTGCTGGGATTGGGTCAAGGGAATCAAAATCTCCACCATCAGATTGTCCAAATCCGATTGTCAAGTCAGCAGCATCAGCAACTAGACTGACCGCATCACTACCCAGACTTGGGGTTTGGTCGTAGGTCGTATCACTGACGACGGTGCCACCGTCAACTCCAACACTGCCGATGCTAGTCGGATCAACTACAACGTCTACGAACTCCTCGGCGATCTCTCCTGCATTATTAATAACATTAACTTCAACTGATCGCTCCGCTGTGACCGTACTGAACGCACCCGAACCGAGCGCAGCGCCGCCGCCCACGATTGCCGTTCCCAATCCAACCATCACACTTCGTCGGTTCATTCTCATGTTTGTAATCTCCGTGTAACCGCGTTCGAACCCGACTCGCAGTCCGGTGTCGAACGCGGCTCTTACTCTCCCGCTAGGAGGCCACCCACTTTGTATTGACTCTCGAGACTTTCTTCAAGATTGATCGCACTCCGTGAAGGGACAGCGAGACCTACTTCAAGCCCGGCCTGAACAGCGAAATCAGTAGTATTCGCTGGATTTGAAGTGTAACGAATTGACAAATACCATGAGTGAGGGTGTTAGTCATGCCGATCGCAACTCTAATTTGCTGACCGATGGGATTGGAACTGACGAGGACGACCGCGGCTCACATACATCCTGAAGTCGGGAGACCGGTTCAATTGGGGGCGTCAGGCTCAATCCCAGTGGCAGTAGCTCAATCAGCGATATTGAAGGGTTCCTGAATATTATGTTGACGATCGAAACGTCCACCATTGATTGATTGAGTGAACTCCATCGACCGAACTTTCGAGGTGGCTGTCGCCATGGACACCAAGGATGACTGTCGCCGATCTCGACAGGAGATAATTAGTCGATCAACGCCATCTCCGACTCCAAATCCGTTTATTATGCACTAGGAGTTGTCGTCGAGAGGGTTGTCGTATTGAAATCACCGTTATTGTTCTCGCCCCTGATCCGCAGAGTATACAACTGGTCACTCTTGACAATCTCACCGGAGTTTGGCTCAATCGTTTCCGCTGGGTTTCCATTTGGCTTGTATCGATCGGGATCTGGGGGGATAACAGTCTTTTCAGCGACGAGTCTACCATTGGCACTCCCCTCTCTTACTTCGTATTTTATTTCAGCAAGTCCGACGTTGTTGGTTTCATCTCGGATGTCAACAGACTTGATTTCAAAGATATTCCCCGAATTGCCTTGTGGGAGAGCCGCAGTAAAGTCTTGATCTTTGTTCGGTGCTTGAATGCGCACGTTCGGATTTGTGTTTCCACTTTCTGACTCGACGGTTCGAGTCGCTTCGAGCGAAACGCTTCCAGACGTACTAATCGTATAACTGACCGTTCCCGTCACCGCTGCTTCGATACTGACGAACTGCGAATTGCCAGCGTTCAGGGTAAACGTGACCGAACAACCGGATCCGCCATCGTTGTCGTAGAGCGTCCCGTCACTACACGTATCGAGGGTAATCTCGTAGGAAACCGATCCAGTCGTGTTGTTCGAGATCTCGACCATCGGTTCCTTGTTGTTCCGCTTGACCGGTCCCTGATCGACGATTCCAATTAGCCCGTCGCCCAGTGGTGCGGCACTCACAGAGACCCCGCGTGCTGCATTGACGGCTGAAAATGCGCCGGTGCTATGCAGTGCACCGGCACCGATTGACGCCACCCCCAGCCCCATGAACACCCGGCGTTTCATTACTAGTTAACATGTTATCCATCATTATAAGTTCGCTGGCTCGACTGTCACCAAAGCGCATACTTACACAGACACACCGACTGGCCTCTCTGCAGTCAGACGCCGTTTCGGTGGCTCAACGCCCTCGTGTAGAATCCAGAATTAAACAGGCGCACTTTCGACAGTATTTCAGTATCCCTGTTCGATCGCAATCTATCTCTCTTGATCACACTATTTTTGCGACAAGAAGTGCATGTCAGTCTGATCAGTCGGGTTGTCGTGTGTACTTCATGCAGCGTTAACCTTTCTTTCAGGATGCAGCAATAGTTTTCCGAGTTAAGTATCAATCAAGCAAGATAATGAGCTTGGTATTAGGGATGCGGCAACTGTACTGATCCATAGAAATCACCACAGTTATCAGCCACTCAGTAACTAATCAGCTGATAAATACACTAAGTCAATAAATACTATTTGATAGTGTCAGCGGTTCCCTACTGTAATTTAAATTTAACTTTGTTGGGTGGCTCTAATAATGATGTTGTCCGGGATCGTGCCGTCCGCACTGGTTGTATCTGTTTCGTCGGACATATCGAACACGACGCTGAAGACCAGATCATCGCTTTGAGCGCTGCCTAGAGTGATCTGGCCACCACTTACCGATGAATTCTCAAGGTACATCCCCGCATCAGATTCGCTGCCCACGTCGCTAGTGAGAAGAGATGTATTATCACTTGCATCTTCAATTTCGAGAGTTATTTCCGAAGCTGTCCCCCCGGTGTTTGTAACGGTAAATACATCATCAAATGTTGTCACTGCGTCAAGATTGATATCGTTCTCGAGGTCGAAGGCGATTATTTCATCGTCGGTACCTCCTGTCCCTTCAAGAGCGCTTCCAGCTTCAATGCTTAGTCCAATTAATGCCCCCGCGTCACCAGTGGTAGAAACATTGACAGATCGGTTTGCTTCTACACTACTAAACGCACCTGTCCCCAGCGCTGCGCCGCCGCCCGCGACGATCGTTCCCAGTCCAACTAACACATTGCGTCGGTTCATGCTCATGATTGTACTCTCCATGTAACCGTGCCTCGATCCCTGCCGATGGGGACGGAACGCGGTTCTTACTCCTCTCTTAGGACCCTACCTACTTTGTATTGTGTATCGAGACTATATTCAGGATTGATAATACCCGTTCCAGCAACCCCAATATCAGCTTCAAGACCGGCTTGAACTCTCGAAATCGCCTTTCCCACAGATTCGGCGAGTCACCGACACTCATACGTCTCACTATCGTGGTTGCTCGAGTCACCCCGCAGAATTCACCACTAATGATACGACTGCCGAATCCGCAGTTCACGATATACTTGAGGCGACGACTCGGCGGCTTCACGCACTACCACGGCACGCCAAGCGCGAGCAAGCTATGTGATGTCGTGACTGTTCGGCGGGCTTATATTTGTGCCACCCGTAGTTCTAGTACGGGCACAGGAACCAGGCCGTAGCTAAGCTGATCTGTGCCACACGCAGCCACTTCGATCCCACTGCATCCATGATACGATCACTCACAGTCATCGCGCTCGCGCTCATCCTCGTCGGAGCGATGGCGATGGCCGGCCCGACATTCGGGTTTGCCACCATCGCCGCCGAGCGCGGCGTGAGTGTCGGGACCGCCGACGACTCGAGTGCCTATCTCGGCCTCGAGGACCGTTCAGCGTCGGCGGCGATCGACGCGCCGGATGGGACGACGACCGTCTACGCAGTGACGGACACTCTCGACGGGCACAGCCAGAGCAGTGTCGACGCCTCAGTGGTTGGGATTACTGACGAGTACAACGCAGCCGTGTCGACGACCGCTCTCGAGGCGACGGTCCAGCCGGGAAGCGACGCCGACACGTTCGATGTCGTCCTCGCGTGTGGGGACGGGGAGGCGCTCGATGGGAGCTACCGCGTCGAACTGCGGCTCGTCGCCTCGGCTGCTGGCTCGAGTGTCGATGCGACACGGACGACAGCCGCGTTCGTCCCCATTGACTGTACGACCCTTTCGGACGAGCCGGTCGTGGTCTCCGTGGACGAGGATGGTGACGTCACGACCGGCGGTGACGTGACGGTCGACAACAACGTCGCTGTCGGCGGGCAGATCACCAGCGGTGGCGATGTCACGATCGCGAACAACGTCGGTGTCTCCGAGACCATCTCCAGTGGGGGCTCAGTGACCGTCGGCAACAACGCGAACGTCGGCAGTATCGTCGCTCAGGGCGATATCGTCATCGCGAACAATCTCGTCAGCGGTGATATCATCGCCGGCGGGGACGTCACCATTGGCAACAACGCCGAGATCGACGGCAACGTCTCGGCCTGTGGATCGGTCACTGTGGGCAACAATGCGGTCGTCACCGGCACGATTCTGGAGAACCAGACCGACCTCGCTGGCGTCCAGTGTTAAGATCGACAGCCGGCGGTACGATACCGGTCGCGGGGACCGAGTTCGATCCACGATCGGATGCGATTCCCACGACTTCGTGATAGTACAGTATACTTATTGGTTGTGAGCATCTCAGCTCTAGACAGACACCGAATGGCGACACAGGCTGAGACACGGTCAGATCCAGGTCAGGGAGAAATCTTCGACCTGCTGAGCAATCAGCGCCGTCGCTACACGATCCATTACTGCAAGCGCGAGGGCGAACCGGTCGAACTCGGGGACCTCGCCGAACACGTCGCCGCCTGGGAACTCGACAAGGAGATCGACGAGCTGACCTCGGCCGAACGCAAGCGCGTCTACACGTCACTCCAGCAGACGCACCTGCCGACGCTCGAGCGCGCCGACATGATCGAGTTCGACGATCGAACGATCGCGCTGACCGACCACGCCTCGGAGTTGGACGTCTACCTGGATATCGTCCCGGGGAACTCGATCCCGTGGGGGCTGTACTATCTCGGGTTGACTGTGCTGGGGTCGGTCGTGATGGCTGGACTGTGGCTCGAGGTCGTGCCAACGGAGACGGTCTCCGAACTGGGCTGGGCAACGCTGGTGTTCGCGCTGTTTGCGGTCTCGGCAGTCGTCCACGCTGTACAGAGCCGACGGATGCGACTTGGTGGGATGGAGAAACCACGATAAACCGGATCAGTCCTGCTAATCGTTTCCGTCGCATGCCCGTCTCGAGCCACTCCCGCCGGCGATACGAGTGGCCATCACTTTCATAAGTGATAATCAAGCAGCCGCTGTGGGAGTTCCGTTCCGTTTCAAGGCGTTCCTGATACGTAGACAGACATTCTTCTATACTTTAACGTACGTGGGATATATAATATATCACTCTGATAGCATAGTAAATGACTTCCTCGACACGCGCCGCCACTCGATCAGAATCGTCCGCTGATCGGGGCGGTGCACCGATCATCGGCATCGTCCTGCTCTTTGGAATGGTACTGGCGGGTGCAATGCTGGTCATCATTGCTGCGGGGCCGCTGTTTGATGCGCTAGAGAGCCAGAGCGATCGGGAGCGGGCGATCACCTATATGGGACAGACCGATCAAGCGCTCGCGACGGCGACGATTTCGGATGGGCCACAACCGCTCGAGGTGCCACCTGATGCTGATATGTCGGTTGTCGACGACGGTTCGATCGAAGTCTCATGGTACAACGAGTCAGCGGATCCGTGGAGCGGCCAAGCGTGTACTGCACCTACCAATGAGTCAGGGACGCTTGGTGCGCTTGAGTACGAACTCGACGACCGAACGATCGTCCATCAGGGTGGTGGGGTCTGGGAGCACGACGGCGACGATACGACGGTCGTCTCGGATCCACAAATCGGCTACGACGGTGAGTCGCTACAACTCCAACTCATGCAGATCAGCGAGAGTGTCGTCGATGGCTCTGGACTGGCAGCGACGGCAGATCACAGCAAGTCAATGGCCCTGACGAATGAGATTCAGGCGACAGCAAGCGACTGTGACGGCAGTAATGTCGCGTTCAGGATCGAAAGTTCGTACCACGAAGGCTGGGCGACGTTCCTCGAGGATGCGCTTGGAGAGGACGAAAACCCCAAAGTCGACGTCATCCACCACGAGGACCATGAAACCGTTGAGGCGGTCATCGAAGACGTTAGGAAACCGGTCGAAATGCCGACATTCATGGTTAAAGAGGATAAAGGGATTGGAATTGCTGGCGAACAAGGGAAAGCGCAGCCGTCGTACGACGACCGGCTCGACAACGCCGATAATCGTGTGTTCTATATTGAAACGGTAATCAAGAATGAGGGCACCAAACGAGTCGGGCAAAACGTCACGGTAACCGTCTTCAACGAAAGCGGGGCCCTTTTTAACACGAGCGAGAACTCAGGTAAACTCGGACCTGGTCAAAACACAACTCTCGGTGGCCAGGACGAGCTGAGTTTTAAGTACGGGGAAGATTTCGGCGGCACGCTCGAGGTCGGCAACATCTATGAGTATTCCATCGAGACGGAAGATCACCAGCCCGATGATCGTGGTTCGTTTTATTATGGTAAAGCGGATCCATACTTCGAGCTGTTGGACAACGTCGAGACGTCAGTTGATGGCGACAACGTGACGATCACTGTGCCAGTCATGAATCTCGGGATCGAAGACGGTGATCAAGACGTCACGCTCGAGTTCCTCGGCGAAACGAATACCCAGAAGATCGACCTAAACTACGGAGCCGAGGGAACCGTTGAGTGGGAAATAAACAAGAGTGCGATCCCAGTTGGAGAACACGAATTCACAATCACAACAGATGAAAATGGCAGCGAAGTCAACGGCACGATCGAAGGCGACGCAACCGGTGGCGACGGAATGGCCTTCGTGGTCGTCGACGACAAGGGTGCCGGTGACGATCAGTTCGTTACCGACGATGGTGAGTCATTTACCGTCAGTGCCGAAGTTGCGAATACGTATCCGACCACCGTCGAGCGGGACGTGACGCTTTCGATCCCGGACGCGAACGTCAACGTCTCCGAACCGAAAGAACTCGAGAATGGGATGACCGACACAGTCGACTTCGAGGTCGACCCCGACAATCACGACTTCGATCACGGTGAAGTCTACGAGTACGACATTCAGGCCGAAGGCGATGGACTGAATCCGAACGGATCGTTCTACTTCGGCCATCCCGGGACCAAATTCGAACTGGCAAACGGCAACGCGACGACCAACGACGAGGCAGTCACGATCACGGCCGACCTCCACAACACGGGCGTCGACGACGGCGAACAGGACGTGACCCTCGATCTCGACCTGAAAGACGACGACGAATTCGACGACGATCCATACGCGGAGACGATCGATGCCGGTACTGCCGAACGAGTCGTCGGTGAGAACGCCACCATCGAACTGCCGATCAACCGGAGCGTCCTGGTCACCGGCACCTACGACGCGACGATCAAGACCGAGGACGACGAACTCGAGATGACGTTCGATGTCGACGCCGGTATCGATCCTGGGGATGTCGAACTCGGTGGCGTCGAGGACGCGAACGTGACTGTCGAGGTGCTGGGGTCACAGGTTTCTAGCACCCAGGGACACATCGCTCCGATGACGTTGGACGTCGTGACGAACGGTGAGACAGAACACTCGTTCCAGAATCCAGATGGCGGCAACAACATCAACATCGGCCCAACTTGGCAGGATAAGAGTGATAATAGCTATACTCACGAATTCACCGTAGACGAAGAAACCGATCTCACCTTGCGAAATACGAGGTACTCGACTTGTAGTGATAAGTATACTCACAGCAGTGATTTACCGCATTACTCGGGTGAGTCGATCTGGTTCAGCTGGTGTGAGGACGTCCCGGAGGGAGACTGGTCTTGGAACCAGATCCAGGGCTGGTATTGGGTAGATCAAGTGGAGTTCGGACCGATCGACGCTTCAGAGGACGCCAACCTTCAGAACGTCCGCGTTCGAAGTAACGAGAACAACACGATCCCGGCACTTCCTTCAGGGACCGATCATCAGCTGAGTGCCACGGAGGTGCTTGAGCAACACGATTTGATCGAAAACAGTGGCGACGAACTCGATATCGGCCCAGGGGAGTTCGTGTTCCTCTTCGAGAATACTGAGTCAACGGACAAAGACGGCATCGACGCACTCTGGGACGAGGCGATAGACGCCTACGAAGACGAGCCCAACGAGACCTACGACCCGAACTTCAACGACCTGATCGTCTACGTTGAGGTCGAACAGGCAGGCGTCGACCCCGGGAAGCCAAGCATCACTATCAGTCCCGGAAGCGGCGAGGAGGCAGACGTCGGTTCAGGCGAGGGCGGCGAGGCCGGCACGCCGGACGATTTCGACCTCAAGCTTGGCGGGGACGCCGATTCCGGTGATTCGCCCGACGTCGGGCCCGGTGACTCCGATCAGGGTGGTGCACCCGAAAGTCAAGTGGTCGACAATACCGGTATCGACATCGGCTCCGATCACGTTGTGGTCGGTTGAGTTGCCGGTTTCGGCCGGCGGCGGCTTATGTCTAAGTAACGGTCCGCACGCTCTCGAGACCAACCCGAACGCCTTTTTAGGCCCGAACGCGGACATCGAGCCATGTCGACCGAATCGATCAGCGACCGACGCGAGCATATTCGCTCGATCAGCGTGACGGCGCTGTCCGCGCTGCTCGGCGTCGCCGCGGCATTCGCCTCGATGTCCATTACGGGCGATGTCGGCCCGGCGGACGCCGCAGGGGATACGCGAGCGCTCATGTTCGTCGCAGGGGCGATCCTCGCGCAGTTTCTCCTTTACGATTTCACGGGGATCTACGGTGAGGACGAGTTTGGCGTGAAACACTACCTGTTCATCACGTTCATGACGTTCTCGCTGTGGTTCGTGACGTGGGGGATCTTGCTCACCGCAGAGGTCACGATCTAACGATGGCCGACGATAGTATCGCCGTCGTGGATCTGGATCGGTGCCAGCCCGACCGCTGTAGCTACGAGTGTAAGAACTATTGCCCGCCGAACCGCACCGGCAAGGAGTGTATCACGCTTCGTGGCGAGGAGGCCGACGAGGGCCAGCCCGAACAGATCCACATCTCCGAGGAGATCTGTCTCGGCGAGACCTGCGGGATCTGTGTCGAGAAATGTCCCTTCGACGCCATCGAGATCATCAACCTCCCGAAGGAACTCCAGGATGATCCAGTCCACCGCTACGGCGAGAACGCCTTCTCGCTGTACGGGCTACCCGCCCCACAGGACGGTCAGGTCACGGGGATTCTCGGCCCGAACGGGATCGGGAAGACGACCGCCGTCCGCATTCTCGAGGGCGAACTCGAGCCCAACCTGGGTCGCCACGACGAGTCACCTGGCTGGGACGAGGTGCTCGAGGCCTACCGCGGGACGGAGCTACAAGACTACATCGCGGCCGTACAGGACGGCGAGGTCACGATCGCTCGGAAACCCCAGTACGTCGACCAGATTCCAAACAGCTTCGACGGCAACACCCGCGAGTTGCTCGAGCGCACGAACGAGCGTGACGCTCTGGAGTACCTCGTCGAGCGCCTCGAGATCGGCCCGGTCATGGACCAGGCGATCGACGACCTCTCGGGCGGCGAACTCCAGCGAGTTGCACTTGCGGCGACGCTGGCTCGAGACACGGACTTTTACTTCCTGGACGAGATCACGCCGTATCTCGACATGAGCCAGCGGGTCACCGCAGCGCGGCTGATCCGCGAACTCGCCGAGGAAGAAGACAAGTCGGTGCTTGTCGTCGAACACGACCTCGCGATTCTCGACCTGCTTGCGGACACGCTCCACGTCGCCTACGGTGAGCCAGGAGCCTACGGTGTCATCACGTCGCCGAAATCCGTCCGCAACGGGATCAACGAGTATCTCTCGGGCTATCTCGATAACGAGAACATGCGGATTCGGCCGAACCCGATCGAGTTCGAGGAACACGCCCCCCGGAGCGAATCTCGAGGCGACACGCTCGTCGAGTACCCCGATCTCACCAAGAGCTACGGCGACGGCGAGTTCACCCTCGAAGTCGAAAGCGGCGAGATCCGCGAGAACGAAGTGCTCGGGATCGTCGGCCCGAACGGGATCGGGAAATCGACGTTCGCGAAGCTGTTGACAGGCAACCTCGAGTCGGATGCCGGCGACACCGACCTCGATTTGGACATCTCCTACAAGCCCCAGTATGTCACCATCGACCAGCCGATGCGGGTCGACGCCTTCCTCTCGTCGATCACCGATCAGTTCGGCTCCTCCTACTGGAACACAGAAATCGCCCAGCCGCTCCAACTCGAGCGAATTATGGAGCAGAACCTCTCGGACCTCTCGGGTGGGGAGCGCCAGCGGGTCGCCATCGCGGCCTGTCTCTCCGACTCCGCCGACCTCTACCTGCTCGACGAGCCGTCCGCCCACCTCGACGTTGAACAGCGCGTGCAGGCGACGAGCGCGATCCGCCGGTATGCCGAACAGCAGGACGCGACTGTGATGGTTATCGACCACGACATTTACACGATCGACCTGCTTGCAGACCGGCTGATGGTCTTCGACGGCGAACCCGCCGTTTCCGGTCGTGCTGGCCAGCCACAGCCGATGCGCGACGGGATGAACGAGTTCCTCGCGAACCTCGAGGTCACGTTCCGCCGCGACGAGCGCACGTCACGCCCGCGGATCAACAAGCCCGACTCGCAGCTGGATCGCCAGCAGAAAAGCGAAGGCGAGTATTATTACGCGCCCTGACGGGATCGACTCGAACACGCCGCGCCTCTTCTGACGGAGCCATTCGACACACAGCGAAGCGTCGCGCTCGTCTCTGAAGTAACTGTACAGCGTCTCGTCGTCAGAAAGCGCTTGCTCGATCGGTTGTGTCCCTGTGTCCCGGCACGACCGTACGTCCCCACTCGATTTCGAATCGAACATCGCACGCGTCGGCCTGTGCATCTCATAGATCGACAATAAAAAACGGACGACCGCTCGAGCTGGAGGGATGAAACCGGCTGTCAGCCAATCAGTCGCTGACAGCTTCCACAGAGGTTCTCCTCTTTGATGTCGACTTCGCGGACGGTCGGCGAGAAGTTCATCACACAGCGGTTGTTGTCACAGTGTTCGAGGCCGTAGGTGTGGCCGATCTCGTGGACGATCTCCTTGCGGACGCGGTCCTCGAAGATGTCGGCGGCGCTCTGGTTCGAGAAGCCGCCGTCACTCGAGGTCTGGAGCCGGTAGGTTGAGACGACGCTGCCGCTGCCATCGAGGTAGGCCAGCCCGAAAACGTAGTTGCGACGGCGATAGAAGAGGTCGTGTGGCGTGATGGCGATGTTTTTGTCTCCCCGGCCGACACGTTCGGCGAGTTGAATGAACGTCTCGGCGGTGTACTGGTTCCGGTCGGCATCGTATGCGCCGTTTGGGACCGACTGGGCGTCGTTGACCGTGACGTCGCAGTCGTAAACCGATCGCAACGCGGCAGAAGCCGACCGCTTGACAGTCGCGGAAACGTTGCCGACCGGCACGATATCGACGAGCATGGCAACTGCTATGGCCGCGGGTGGCATAAACGTCCCGCCGTGGCCCACTCTCGCCGGAACGCGGAGACGTTGCTCGACGTGCTGTCTGCCTACGACCGAGTCATCGAGGTCGGTATCGGCCGCCGAACAGACGTGGCGGCGGCGCTCGCCGAACGAGACCTTTCCGTCACTGCAACCGATGTTCACCACCGCGAGGTACCCGACGGTGTCCGATTCGTCCGCGACGATATCGTCGATCCCGACCCATCGGTCTACGCCGATACGGACGCGATTTATGCCCTGAACCTGCCGCCCGAACTCCATCGCCCGACACTCGAGGCTGCCCGCGCGGCCGATGCCGACTTCCTGTTTACGACCCTCGGCGGCGACCAGCCGACGGTGCCGGTCGAACGCCGGACCATCGAGACGGGGACGCTGTATGTGGCTCGAGCGATGGATCGGTAACGTGGTCACGCAGTCACTCGAAGTCGACGCCTCACCCCCATATCAGGAGCCGAAGGTATTAGGACCGGCTACGACAGTTACGTGAGTGATGCCCGCCGACACTGTCGTTCTGGCTGTCGCGATTGCCCTCGTACTCGTGGCGCTCGCGCTCGCGGTCATCGGGCTCGGAACGCTGTGGTGGATCGGCGTGCAACTACTCATGCTCCCGGGCATCGTCGTTCACGAATTCGCCCACAAGCGGGCCTGTGATCTCGTTGGCGTCCCCGTCCTCGAGGTCGCATACTTCAGATTCGGCGACCCATCGGGCTACGTTCGCCACGTGCAGCCTGAACGCTATCGTCAGTCGTTCGTCATCAGCGTTGCGCCGTTTCTGGTCAACACGATCGTTTCACTTGCTGTCTTTTTCGGCTTCGCCGTCCTCGTGACCACGGTCACCGAGAGTCCTGTCTCGTTCGAGTTGCTCGCCGACCTCGAGACGGTCTCGAGCGACGTGCTCGTCCTTGCAGCCGTGCTGGGGTGGCTCGGTATCGCCGTCGGCATGCAGGCGTTTCCAAGTACCGGCGATGCGAACACGCTTTGGGCCCGTTCGCGAGCGGAGTGGCGGCGCTCACCGATCGTTCTGGTCGGGGTCCCCGTCGTCCTCGTCATCTACGTCGCAAACCTGCTCTCGTGGCTGTGGGCCGACGTGCTCTACGCTGTTGGATTGGCCGTCATCGCGTTCTATGCGGTCGGCTTATTACTCCCCTGAAACGGATCAAAACAGAATCGAGTGTCGCTGCCTGTCGTTTTCAGACAACGTTCAGGGAAGTGGACACAACACCGGTCCGGACCGATGATGGGACTCGAGTCGGCTACGGTGTCGGGGACGGCTCGTCTATCGGCTCCGTTCCGATCGGTTCCTCACCCGGTGGCTGTGCTCCGAGATCGGTTTCGACCGGGTCGTCAGGTCCGATTTCGCCCGTCTCCTCTCCGGTTACGAGGAACTCGGCGACGTTGCCGATGAGGACGTTGTTATCGGCTCGGTAGGCGTTCTCCGGAGTCAGGAAACTCGAGTCGCCGATCACCGCGAGGTCGCCGTGGTGGGCACCGACGGCGTAGCTGTCGGCCTCGCGGGTGGTCGAGAGCCGCGTGTCGGCGCTCGTCTTCATCGTGGTTGTTCCCTGTGCGGTCCCGACTGCGGCTGCACTCCGAAGAACGACCTCGTCGACACCCGTGGTCAGCGGCGAATCGCCCGCTGGTTCGGCGTACAGACTGAGGTAGTTGTTGTCGTTCTCGGCGAGGTTGTAAAGATACCCCGCTTCGGTGTACATGCCGGTTGACGAGCCAAGTTGCATGACACCTTCGGAACTGCCCGGATCCGCGGCGATCACGACGCGGCCGCCGGCGTCGATGAACTCGTCGATCTGGTCGCGCTCAGCGCTCGAGAGCTGTTCCGGCGCGGTCGTCACGAACGCGTCGGCGTCGGCGAGTGTCTGCTGGAGCGGTCCGTCTTCGAACTCGTCGGCGTAGAACTCGACGCCGTGGCCGTTCGAGACGAGCGTCGTGGCGAGCGGGCCGACACCGCGTTCCGGACCGCCGACAGAGCCAGTCGACAGTTCGCGGTCGCCGTCGTCTGTAGCGATACTCAGCGGCTGTCCGCCTCCCATCCCGGTCCCGGTGTGGATTACCACGTCGTTCGCCGGTTCGGCACTGTCCATCGAAATCTCACCCCCATCGGCCGTTTCGTCTGGAAGTGCGTTCTCAGGCTGGAAGTGGTCGGTTTCGACCGTTGGCTGCTCGGGTGTCCCCTCCTCGAGTGCCAGCGTTCCAAGCGAGACGACGCCAACTGTCAGCACGAAGACGGCGACGAACGCAGCGATTAGGGTTGTGGCGCGGCCGCTCATTCCGTCTCACCTCCGGTTTCGACTGCCGTCTCCTGTGGGTGGGTAGCCGATCCGTCGAAATCGGTGTCATCGACCGCGTTGTGCCACATTTCAGGAGTCACCAGCTGGGGCTGGTGCGGGTTGAGCGCCTTGTCCGACCGCTCACCGACGACGACCGTCTCGTGTTCGTCTCCCGCAGTATCGAATCCGATCGGCATTCTAACGCCCGCTTCGGACCGGTGCGTGACGACGTCGTACGACCCCATTTCGGCGTCAGTTGCGACGTCGTGAATCGCGTCGTCGACCGTCCCGATCTCGTCTGCGATCCCGTTGTCGACCGCTTCGGTACCGAAGTAGATTCGTGCGTGTGAAACCTCCTCTCGAGTGAGTTCGAGGTCGTCCCCTCGCTGTTCGAACACGCTTTCGACGAACGTCTCCTTGATCAGTTCGGTGTCCGCTCGCGTGTCGTCGGGGTGTGAGGTTCCCTTATCTGGTGCCGTTGTGCTCTCGCTTGGCCCCGTCGGCGTTGGCGCAGGCCCCATCACGCCGACGCTCCCGACTGTCGAGGATGGCGTGACGTAGATTTCGTCAGCGGGAAGCATCGCGTAGTAGCCACCGGATGCACCCATCTGGTCGACAGCAGCGATCACCGGCATCGCTGCCGATGTCCGTTCGACCGCCATGTACATCCGTTCGCTCGACGCGGGCTGGCCGCCGGGGCTATTGACATCCAGCACGACGGCTCCGACCGACTCGTTGTGTCGAGCCTCCCGAAGCTGGTCTTCGAACTCCTGTGCGGTGTTCGAGTCGATTGCCCCGCTGACTTCGATTACTGCAACGGTTTCGTCTGGTCCATTCGCCTGGGCGTAAACCTGTGGTGCTGCGAGTGCACCCGCCGCGATCGCGACGAGTACGACTGCAGTGACCTGTTGTCGGCGTGTGAGACGCCGCCACGGACGTAATTCCATGTATTCCAATCGTTCTCATATCGGATATGTATGAATGCAAGTGTGTTTTCTCGACGCGAATGTCGTGCTTTCTACTTATATATGTTCTACCAGAACCATCGGTTAATGGTCTCAAGACGGTCGCTCGCTCGAAACGCGTTGGCCCTCGTCTGTGGCGGTTTCCTTTCAACCGGTGTTGGGACGGCGACACAGTCGCGGTCGATCCCGACGACTGGGTGGTACGATGCCAGTGCTGTCGCTGATGCTGCGACGACGGCGGTCGCAGCAGCCGATCCAGCGGTCGTGGAGAGTGTCGGCGTTCCCGACCCGATCGAGTCGGTGCTTACGGACGCACGTGCTCGGGCACGCTCGGTTTCGCTCGGCGACGTCGAGTACGTCCGCGGAAGTGTTGCCATCGACGGAACCACGATCGCCGGTGGCTGTGCCGCCGCGGTCGGCTCGTTCGACACTCAGGCAGTCGAAGCCGAACTCCGGGACCACGAACGTGGATTTACCAGCGTCGGCTCTCGACGACGACGCGACGACGCCGAACAGTTCGTCGCCACCGACGATCCGTACGCAGTCGCACTCGAGTCGTCGACGCTTCGGGTCGGATACGGACGGACTCGAGCGCGTGCCATGAAACATCTTGATGCAGCGCTTGCAGACGACTCTCGAGGACAGCCTCGAACGCGCACGCCGACCGCCAGCTACGGTTCGCTGCCGTCGCTACTCAACGGCGATGCTGTCGCGTACGCCGATCTTGGCCCGAAGACCCGGGCGTTTCTCACTGAGCGCGCGGCGGATCGCTCCGAGTCACTCGCCGCCGTTGTCGAGGCTGCCAGCGCAATCGGGTGCTCACTTCGGGTGGGATCGGCCCGTTCTCGTCTCCGGTACGGAATCGTCACTGGTCCGTCTCGACTCTCGCGGGAGACGATCGACGCGCTTGTCGATGAAGCCACGACGGGCGATCACGCCCTGACAGAGCCGACGATCCACCGCTCTGGACGGACGGTCGTCGTCGACGCCGCGGTCGAGACACCGTCGCTGTGGGCCGCCCACGAACAGTTCGCCGTGGACTCGCCCCAGCCGTCCATGTCGGCCGACTGACTCCGAACGGGTCGTGATACGGTCTGCTGTACCGAGTTACCGCCGATCACCGACCCCGTCTCTGGTGATCGGCGGTAATTGACTACAGCAGTCCGTATGAATCGTATCCGTACCTCGAGCGTGCTAGCTCGTCTCTGCGCGTTGTTGCTCGCCGCATCTCGATCCGTCGCCCTTTATTCACAGTGGGCCGTTAGCCCGCGTATGACCATCCGTGCCGATGCCGTCGTCCTCGATATTGATGGCGTGCTCGTCGACGTCGCCGACTCCTATCGCCGCGCGATCGTCGAGTCTGTCGACCGCGTCTACGACCGAACGATCCGAAAAGACGACATTCAGGCGTTCAAAGATGCCGGCGGGTTCAACAACGACTGGGAGCTCACCTACGCGGCTGCGCTGTACATTCTCGCGACCGGCGAGGGGTACGGCGAGTCGATCGAGACGTTTACTGATGCCATCGCTGCGAACGGTGGTGGCCTCGAGGCAGCCAAAGTCGCGGTTCGGGACGCCCTCGGTGCGCGGGCGACCCAGCGTGTGACCGATCGCTTAGATTGCGACCGACTCCGTGACGTCTTCCAGCAGCTGTATCTCGGTGCCGAACTCTATCGCGGACTCGAGGGCGGCGAACCCGAGATTGAGAGTCGGGGCTTCATCCACGACGAGCCGCTGTTGCTCGACGACGAGACGCGTACGGCGTTGCTCGAGGGCTACGACGTCGGCGTCGTGACCGGCCGACCCGAAGCCGAGGCCGAGATCGCGCTGGAGCGAGTGGGCCTCGAGGACGCGATTCCCGTCGACCATCGGTTTACGATGGACGACTGGGAGGAGGGCAAGCCGCACCCGAAAGCGCTGGTGACGCTCGCCGAACAGTTCGACGCCGACACCGTCGTCTTCGTCGGTGACACCTTAGACGACATCCGAACGGCCACCAACGCCGACGAGACCGATCCCGACCGCGAGTATCACGGGGTCGGCGTGCTCACCGGCGGGCTCACTGGCGAGGACGGACGCCGGAAGTACGACGATGCGAACGCGTC
This sequence comes from Natronorubrum thiooxidans, assembly GCF_900156475.1. GTDB lineage: Archaea > Halobacteriota > Halobacteria > Halobacteriales > Natrialbaceae > Natronorubrum > Natronorubrum thiooxidans. Next base: position 182,778 of record NZ_FTNR01000006.1, on the reverse strand, counting down.
GGCTGTCCTCGAGTCGATTACCGAGTTGCCAGCATTGCTCGAGGCGTAAGCTCGTCACACGGTCCCTGTGGCTGCGATAACTTACGCGCCGTCGCCGTCGCCGGGGAGTCGAACGAACGTCAGCCAGAACTCTTCGAACGAGCGAACGAGGTCGACGAACTCCTCGGGATCGACCGGCTTCTGGAGGTAGGCGTTCGCGTGGAGCTCGTACGACCGAGCGATGTCTTCTTCGGAATCCGAACTGGTCAGCACGATCACGGGGATCGACCGCAGGGCCGGCTCGGATTTAAGCTCCGACAGGACGGCTTCGCCGCTCGTGCCCGGAAGCTGGAGATCAAGCAGAATAAGATCGGGCCTGGGGGTGTCGGCATACTCGCCACGCTGGTGGACGAACTCGAGTGCCGCTTCCCCGTCGGTAACGGTGTGGACGTCGCTTGCGATGCTCGCATCCGCGAACGATTCGGTAAATAACCTCGCATCTCCGGGGTTCGGCTCGACCAGCAGTATCGCGATCGCATTTTGGGCTGGTGGTGTCATACACTCGTTACGGCCGTGTTGAAAATGAATGACGTGGTGGTCCAATGCGTTCTCGGCTCAGCACTCAGCTACGGACCGGAAGCGACCGACACACCCGACGTGTCGACCTCGAGTCGACTGCCCAGCCCTTTTTTACCTGCCCCTGGTGTAGCTCGCCGCAGTTCCCATGGCCGAGTGTTTCCCCAGCGATCTTCCCGGCGAACCGACCTCGCTCTGGCTTGCGAGTACGCTCGAGACCGATCACGACGACCGCGAAGATGACCGAACGGAGACGACCGCACACGACGAGCCGCTCACGTCGAATCGATCGGTCGATGTGGCCGTTATCGGCGGCGGGATCGCCGGCCTTTCGACGGCGGTCGAACTGCGTGACCGAGGCCAGTCGGTCGCCGTCCTCGAGCGTGATCGCGTCGCGACGGGAACAACGGGGAAGTCGACGGCGAAACTGACGAGTCAACACGGGGTGATCTACGATCACCTGCGCCGGGAGTTCGGTCGCCGGCAAGCGACCCAGTATGCACGACTCCAGGAGAACGCAATCGACGAGGTCGAACGGCGGATCGACGACCTCGAAATCGACTGTGGGTTCGAACGCCACCCCTCGTATCTCTACAGCAACGAACCGGACGAGATCCAGCGCGAGACTGACGCTGCACAGGCTGTGGGGCTCTCCGCGACCTACGTGACCTCGGTGCCGCCGTTCGAGCGCGCGCAGGCGGCGGTCAGATTCGACGAGCAAGCGTGGTTTCACCCGCGACAGTACCTCCTCGGAATCGCGGCCGAACTCCGGCGCGACGACGGCGCGGCCGTCTATGAACACACCCGCGTCACGGACGTCGATCCGGGGTCTCCCTGTCGTGTCCATACTCGCGAGGCGACGGTGACAGCCGAGCGCGTCGTCCTCGCGACCGGCTTCCCAATCCTCGACCGGGCGGGCTACTTCGCCCGGATGCACCCGAAACGGTCCTACGTGCTCGGGATTCGCCTCGATGGCGACCCGCCTGAAGGGATGTATTACCGGTCGGGAGACAACTACCGCTCGGTGCGAACCCACCACGATTCGGACGGAACGCTCCTGCTCGTCGGCGGCGAGAACCACAAGACGGGACAGGGTGGCTCGACTGCCGACCGCTACCGACGACTCGAGCGCTGGGCACGCGAACGGTTTCCGGTCGCGTCGATCGACTACCGGTGGTCGACTCAGGACTACCAGACGGTCGACAAGGTTCCGTTCGTTGGTCGAGTCGGCCCTGGTGGTGAGAACGTCTTCATTGCGACCGGCTTTCGCGGTTGGGGGATGACAAACGGCGTCGCTGCCGGACGCCTGCTTGCCGATCTCATCACGGGCGCAAGCCCGCCGGAACGCGATTTGTTCTCCCCGCTTCGATTCACACCGAAGGCTTCGCTCAGCAAGACGCTCACCGAGAACGCCGATGCGGCGAGTCAGTTCGCGACCGACTGGGCACGGACCCTCTTGACCCCCGGTGTCGAGTCGCTCGAGCCCGGTGAGGGACGGGTCGTCCGCCACGGCGGGACACCGATCGCCTGTGCCCGCGACGCCGATGGTGTCCTCCACACCACGTCGGCGATCTGTACCCACCTCTCCTGTCTCGTCCAGTGGAACGACGCCGAGCGGAGCTGGGACTGTCCCTGTCACGGCTCACGCTTCGGACTCAACGGCGCGGTCCTCGAGGGGCCGGCGACTGACGACTTGCCGATGCGACGGCCGGAATCCGATCTGAACCCGGATCGGGATTGAGATCACCGCGCGCTCGAGCCCGCACCCAGTCCCGGATAGTCGGCGATGATCCCGTCGACGCCCGCGGCCGCCAGCTGCTCGAACTGGTGCCAGTTCGTGGCCGTCCAGACGTTGACCGTCCGACCCTCCGCGTGGGCTGCCTCAAGGATGTCGATCTCGCGCTCCCCTTCCGAAAGCCCAGCATACGATGTCTCCACCAACCCTGTCCCAGCAATCGCGTTTCTTGGGGGATGGATCGCCTCGCAGTCGTAGCGACGGGCGATCTCGAGGCCCGCCTCGAGGTCGTCCCAGACGAGTGTTGCGGCGGCGTAGGCGGGTGCAATCTCGCGGACGGCAGCGAGTGCTCCCTCACAGAACGACGAGAAGAGGAACTCGCCGTCGAAGGCCGCACACGCCTCGACGACGCGCTCGACGAACGGCGTCCAGACCTCGCGGCGCTTGGCTCGCTCGCCATTGCTGAGTGGGTCGCCGACCCGCAGGTCGCTCCTCCCCGGGTTCTTCAACTCGACGTTGACGCCGACTGTCTCGGGAATCGCCGCAAGGAACTCGGTGAGCGTCGGCACTGTTCCCTCGGTGCCAAGCACCCGGGTCGCCCGAAGGTCCTCGAGGCTCGTCTCCCAGACGAGCCCCGACGCATCGGTGAGTGGGCGGCCATCGCGGCTGCCATCGAGTCGGACATCGTGGATCACGACGGGCGTGCCACAGGCGGCTGGCTGCACGTCGATCTCGAGCATCGCTGTCTCGTCGGCTGCAGCGGCGCGGACGGCCGCGCCAATGGTGTTTTCGGGGGCGACGCCGGCGTAGCCGCGGTGGGCGATCACGATGGGGACAGCCATTGTTGATTGAGATAGTTTCAAACAGACGGCTGTAACTGTTCCCCTGAAAATTCGGTCGCGGACAGAGCAGCGTCCGTGACTCACGTTTAAGTATCATCCCAGTGTGCGATCCCCATGTCAGCCATTCGGATCACCGATCTCACCAAACGATACGGCGAGATCGCCGCAAACGACGGCATCTCTTTCGCGGTCGGACGTGGCGAGATCTTCGGCTATCTCGGCCCGAACGGCGCGGGCAAGACGACGACGATTCGGCTGTTGCTCGGGCTCATCAAGCCAACGTCGGGGACGGCGAAGCTGCTCGGTGCGGACATCCGTGACCGACGGGCGCTCACTGCGGCGAAAGCTGACCTCGGCTATCTACCGGATACGCTCGGCTTCGAGGAGCGACTCACCGGTCGGGAGGCGCTCGATTACTTCTCCCGGATGCGCGGCGACGAGCGGCGAGACGAACTTCTGGAACTGTTCGATCCGCCACTCGAGCAGCGGATCGAGACGTACTCGGCGGGGAATCAGCGGATGCTCGGGATCGTTCAGGCGTTTATGCACGATCCGACAGTCGCGATTCTGGACGAACCGACGGCCGGGTTGGACCCGCTCAAACAAGACCGTATGCACGCCTTTCTCGAGGCCGAACGCGACGCTGGCAAAACCATCTTCTTCTCCTCACACGTCCTGAGCGAGGTCCAACGCGTCTGTGACCGCGTCGGCATCATTCGGGAGGGGAAACTGGTCGCCCTCGAGGATATCAACGACTTACTCGAGCGGGGCGGCAAGGAGGTTCGAGTGCAGCTGACCGAGTCAGTCGACGAGAGAGCGTTCGTCACGGAGCAGATGATCGACGTCGAGACCGTCGACAGCACGGTTCGGTTTACTTACACTGGAGAGGCCGCAGCGCTGTTGGACCATCTCGTCCGGTTCGAGATCGACGACGTCGATATCGGGGACCCACAGCTTGACGATATCTTCAAACACTACTACGGGGACGAGACCCCCTCGGAGGGCAGATGACGGCCATTCTTCGCAACGAGTCGGGAAAGCTGCTCCGTGGGTCGCTAACCCTGACGGGGCTGCTCGTCATGCTCTCGGCGTTTTTCTTCGTCGTGTTTCCGACAATTCAGGACGAAGCGGCGCTGTTCGAGGCGGTGTATCCGGAGTATCTCCTCTTGTTGCTCGGGGTCGAAGAACTGCACACGATCGAGGGGTTCATCGGCGGCTATCTCTTCCCGTTCATCTGGGTCTTGCTGGCTGGAATCTACTTCGCGTACGTCAGCGCGGGGATGATCTCGAGGGATAGTCGCACGCGGCGGCTGGATCTCACGCTCGCAGGACCAGTCTCTCGCGAGTCGGTCGTCCTCGAAAAGGTCGGTGCGCTGTGGGTCCCGCTGGTCGCGTTGAATCTCGGGCTGGCGGCCGTGTTACTCGCCGGTGTGGCAGTCCTCGGCGAGTCGCTCGATGCTGTCGCGCTCGGAATGGTCCATCTGCTCGGGGTTCCTTACCTGTTGGTTTGCGCCGGCATCGGTATCGTCTGCTCCGTCATCTTCGACCGCGTTGAAACCGCCCAGGCCACGGCGCTGGTGATCGTATTCTTCCTCTGGCTGGTCGACGGACTCTCCCAGTTGAACCCCGATTTCGAGTGGGTCGGCGACCTCACACCAAGTCGGTACTACGATCCGTCGGCGATTCTTGTCCACGAGGAGTATGCGCTGGTCGACGCTGGCATCCTCCTCGCGACGTTTCTCGTCTTGGTGGGACTCGCTGTTCTCATCTTCGTTCGGAGGGATATCTGAGATGACCGCAATTTTCCGCCTCGAGTCCAGAAAGCGGGTTCGGAGTTCGACCGTATTAGTCGCCGTCTTCGCCCTGTTGTCGGCGCTGTACTTCTCGATGTTCCCCGGTATCCAAGACGAGATGGACGTTTTCGAGGAGGCGTTCCCGGAGTACATGTTCGAACTGTTCGGCATCGAAGCGATACACACGGTTGAGGGATTCATCGCCGCCGAAATCTACGCCTTCTTCTGGGTGTTGCTCGTCGCCATCTACTTTGCGTACATCGGGGCTGGCCTGATCGCCAGCGATATCCAGAACCGGACGATGGATCTTACGCTCTCGAATCCCGTCTCTCGCGAGTCGGTCGTCCTCCAGAAAGTCGCCGCGCTGTGGGTTCCGTTGGTCGCCCTGAACGTCGGGGTTTCGATCATCGTCTACGTCGGCGCGCTCGTCATTGGCGAGTCGTTCGACCCGGTTTCCCTCGCGATGGCGCACCTGCTCTCCGTTCCCTATCTACTGGTCTGTGCCGGGATTGGACTCGTGCTCTCGGTGCTCATCGATCACGTTCGAACCGCCAGAGCGACGGCGCTGAGTATCGTGTTTGCCCTGTGGCTCGTCGACAGTGTCTCGAGCGTGGATCCGGAGTATGAGTGGATCGGCGACCTTGCGCCGAGTCGCTACTACGATCCGACGGCGATTCTCGTCCGCGAAGAGTACGCGCTTCTTGACGCCGGCATCCTGCTGGCAGTCTTTCTCGTCCTCGTTGCCATCGCTGTCTTTGTCTTCACTCGTCGGGATATTTGAGCACGCTATCGTAACAACGGAAGCGATTCACAGTTGATCGCACAGCCGTCGTGCGATCAGGTGTGCAGTGACGTTCAGTGGCTACTATAGCACACGCCAACCGCCGCCACCGGACAGTCAGCCCCTGATGAACGAAGGGTCGGGCTATATCGAAATCGATCACATGGTACCTGCCCATGACACCAAGCCGACGAGACGTGTTGCGACTCGCGGGCACGACGGCGACGGCGGCGATGGCTCCTGTCGGCATCGCGGGCACTGTCACAGTCACTGCACAGGAGCCGGTCGACGGCGACCTCCCGGCGTACAGCCAGTGGCTTCCGGTCGACGACGGTGGCCTCGAGTTCGCCTTCGTCGATTGGGCGGCTCTCGACGAGTACGTCCAGGACGAACTCGAGACGGCCAACCCTAACGAAGCGGTTCCGGCAGCGTACGAAGCGGATCCGATGATTGCACCCGTTTCGGAGGGCTCGCTCTCGACGTATCTTTTCGTCGGGCTCACGCTCGGCCAGTTCAGGCTCGGCAGACTCCTCGACGACGAGGCGTTCGAGTCGACCATCGAGGGACTGCTCCGGACGACCGACGCATTCGTCGTGACCGGCCGGATCGACCCTGCAGAGATCGATGCCCAAATCACGGCAGCGCCGGAAGCCGAGTTCATCAGGCAACTCGAGCGGACTGACGAGATCGAAGGATACGATGTCTACACACCGGTTTCCGAAGCCACTGACGCAGCGATAGCCGTTGGCGACGAGGCGCTCGTGATCGTTACCGGCGAGGACCCTAACGCAGCTGACGATCCACGAACCAGACTCGAGCGACCTATCGGTGCGTCGACGGGAACTGCCGACCGGATGACGGATGCGTCCGAGGCGTTCGCGTGGACCCTCGAGCGCGCTGGCGACGGCGACGTCATCGTCGGGCAGTACGGCGACGGCGATGGGGTCGTCGATTTCGCGTTCGACGGACTCGAGGATGCTGAGAGCATCGTCTCGTCGCTTACTGTCGAGGACGAAGAGACCTCCACCGGTGAGTTCGCAGCGGTCATCGACGATCTCGATGAGGCGACACTCGAGGCCGTCCTCGGTGCCTCGGCGGACGAGCGCTCGCTCGATATCGAGGACGACCGCGTGACGGCGACGGGGATGTGGCGAGAACGGAACTGACGGCCAACGGTGTCGCACCCGACGACTGACGGCCCAGCCTTCACGACGCTCGCGCTCGAAGCTCGTTCCATGCCCGAGACCACGCTCGCAGACGTCCAACACAGTCTCGACCGCGCGATTGACCTCGAGACCGAGGCTGCCGTCGACGAGTTACGGACGGCCCGTCAGAACCTTGCGGCCCTCGAAGGAGAGCCAGCCGTCGACGAAGCTCGTCGACGGGAACTCGCGACGACGCTCGAGCAGCGGATTCGCGAGGTCAGGAACCGCGACGCCTACGACAGCGAGTTGGGTGCGGCGATGAATCCGGAAGAGGAGGACGCGCCGTAGTCCGTTTCGTGTTCCTTCTGATGGTTTTATTACAACATGTTCAGAACGAATTAACTGATGACCGATTCGGACCCTGAACCGAAAACGGACGGTGGCGCGACTGTCGGGTTCGATCAGGACGAACTCTATACGACTGTCCGAACCGCTGTCAAAGATGCCCTCCTCGACATCCTCGGTACCGTCTCCCTCCTCGGGTTTGCCCTCCTTTTCGTGGCTGTGGGTGCACAGGCGCTTTTTACCACGTCGTCGACGACCGGGACTGTCCTCGGCGGTGGCGCAATCGCGCTTGGCTTCGTGATCGCTGCGACAGCACTCGAGTTGCTCCCCTCAGTCAGCGGTTGACAGACAGAGACACTTGCTCTCGAGCTGTGACCGCCGCGACTGGGTCGGTGTGTCCGCTCTCGAGAACCCGGCGAGATCGGCCGCGCTCCATCCCTTTTATTCGGCTGCCGTCCCGAGTGTCTGACATGCGAATCGCATTACTCGGCGGAACCGGCGACATCGGACAGGGACTGGCCCTGCGTTTTGCGCGCGATACGGACCACGAGGTCCTTATCGGCTCTCGAGACCCCGAAAAGGCACGCGAGGCAGTCGACGACTACGAGGCCGAACTCGAGGGCCGCGGCGTCGACGCGAACATCAAGGGCTTTGCCAACGAGATGGCGGCCGATCGATCCGACATCGTCGTCCTCAGCGTCCCGCCGTACCACGTCGGCGACACGATCGAGGCCGTTGAAGACCGTCTCGACGAGGAGACGATCCTGGTCACCCCCGCGGTCGGGATGAAAGGCGACGAAGATGGCCTCCACTACCACCCGCCGGGAACCGGCAGCGTCACCGAACTCGTCGCCGAGCGAGCGCCCGATGAGGTACCCGTCGTCGGCGCGTTCCACAACCTCGCGGCCGACGCGCTTGCGGACCTCGACACCGACCTCGACCTCGACACCCTGCTGGTCGCAAACGACGACGACGCAAAGGAGACCGTCCGCAACCTTGCGAACGAAATCGAAGGCCTGCGCGCACTCGATGTCGGCCCGCTGGCCAACGCCGCCGAGGTCGAAAGCGTCACGCCGCTGGTGATCAACATCGCCAAACACAACGCCGATCTCCACGACGTCGGCGTCAAATTCCAGTAGCCGCGTTTCGGCGTTCTTTCGCTCGAGACACTCCATGTAGGCGGCGCGCGCTGTCGACGCGCTCGAGCGCCACGAAAGTGTGTCGACGACACCGCGTGGGGTAAGTGAACGACCGACGAGAGTGAACGAATCGACTGGGGAGGCCGTGGAAATCGGTGGTGCAGTCTGAGCAGTTCGCTTGACTTCGTCATTCGAATCTGTCACTTGAACTCGAAGTCGAGTCCTCATTAGTCGTTCTCAGCTCGATCAGCCCGACTCGAGGGTGACCTCGAGCCGGCTGTTTTTGCCCGTCCGCTCCCTACGATCCTCCATGCGAATCGTTACGATGCTTCCCTCGGCGACCGAAACCGTCGCCGCCCTCGATCTCGAACCGGCGGCCGTCTCCCACGAATGCGACCACCCACCCGGTGTCGAAACACTCCCGTCGGTTACGGCCTCGAGAATCGACACCGACGGCTCGAGTGCCGACATCGACAGTCAGGTGCTCGAGACCGCCGACGACGGGGGCGTCTACGACGTTGACACCGACCTGCTCGCAGAGCTCGAGCCGGAGCTAATCGTCACGCAGGGGATGTGTGACGTCTGTGCGGTCGACGAGACGGTCGTCACCGAGGCCGTCGACACCCTCGATTCCGACCCAGAGATCCTGACGACCGACCCTCACAGCGTCGGCGACGTCCTCGACGACCTCGAGCGAGTCGGCCACGCGACGGGTCGCGAGGAACGCGCCCGCGAGGTCCGGGCCGCCCTCGAGTCCCGAATCGACGCGATTCGGACCCAAACTGCTGACCTCGACCCCAACGAACGGCCACGGGTCGCCATCTTCGACTGGACCGACCCCGCCATGATCGCGGGCCACTGGACGGCCGACCTCGTCGAGTGGGCCGGCGGCACGTACGGGCTGGCCGACGCCGGCGAGCGCTCGCGGCCCCGCGAGTGGGACGAGATTCGTGCGTACGATCCCGAACTCGTGATCGTCGCCCCCTGTGGCTTTGGCCTCGAGCAGATCGCTGCCAACGCGGCGGATCTCACCGAGCGTGAGGGCTGGGACGAGCTTACTGCAGTCCAGAACGGGCGCGTCTGGGCGATGGACGGCGACCACTACCTCAATCGGCCCGGCCCGCGACTGGTCGACACCCTCGAGGCGCTGGCCTCGATCGTCCAGCCCGATCTGTTCGACGACGAGACGCCGCCGGAACCGCTTTCGGAGATCGCGGTTCCGTTCGAGACGCTTTCGGCGCGACTCGAGGCGGACGCCTAACCAGCTGATGACGCCCGATCCCGAACTCGTCGTTCCGACCGCGATCCGTGACGTGATCCTCGAGCGTGCTCGCGACGGTCGCCCCGAAGAGATCTGTGGAGTCTTCGGCGGCGAATACGACCCCGACGGGCGAAGTCGCGTTCGCTCGCAGTACCCCGCCGACAACGTCGCCGAGACGCCACGGACGCGCTACCGGATCAATCCGGAGGCCCAACTCGAGCTCTTCGATCGCCTCGAAGAGCGCGGCGAGGAAATCGTCGGCTTCTATCACTCCCATCCCCGCGGCCCACCGCGGCCGAGCGAGACCGACGTCGCACAGGCGACCTGGCCGGATCGCTCGTATCTGATCGTCTCGCTCGAGCCACGCGAGGTCGGCTCGTGGCGCTGGCGGGAGGACGAGGATGCGGGTCGGTTCGAACGAGAGCGTCTCGTTCTCGAGTGAGTGGCTGTCTCAGGTGTGGTTGGAGCGATAGTGGTCGCTCGCGCATCTTTGTGTGAGCTGAGACAGACGAAAACACACTCGCGCTGGCAATGATGAGCGCCACAGCCTCCCCAGCCGACTCGCTCGTTCACGTCGTTCACTCACTCGCCCCTCACACGACGTCGTCGACGCACACTCACCGAGTTCGGGTTCGTCGACAGCGCGCGCCACCGCACGTGGACAGTCAGTGATCGACGTGGACTGCCAGTTGTTCGGGCGTCGTTACGACGCGTCTCTGAGCACGTCCGGCACCCAGCCCTGATTCGGGTCGTCCGTCTCCTCCATCCACTCGATCAATCGCTCCCGCATCTCGCTGCGAACCTCTCCGTACTCGGGGTGGTCGATCAGGTTCTGGAGTTCGGCGGGATCGGCCTCGAGGTCGTACAGTTCGTCGATATCCGGCCCGTTGTAGACGTACTTGTATCGCTTCGTGCGGACCATTCGCTGGGTGTAGAGGCCGAACTCGTCGCCGTGGTACTGGGCGAACGTGGAGTCGGGCCACTCCAGCGACACGTCGTTCGGATTTCCGCCGGACTCGAGCAAGGGAACGATGCTCCGAGCGTCGAAGGCGTCCGGGACCGCGACGTCGCCGATTTCGAGGAACGTCGCCGCGAGGTTGTGGAGATGAACAGGGGCATCACAGACCGCTCCCGGGTCGGTAACGCCGGGCCAGCGAACCTGCAGTGGAATTCGATAGGTGTCGTCGTACATCAACGGCCCCTTGTTGAACTGGCGGTGGCCGCCGGCGAAATCGCCGTGGTCCGAGGCGTGGACGACGACCGTCTCCTCGGCGAGGCCGTGGCGCTCGAGCGCCTCGAGCACGCGCTCGAGTTGGTCGTCGAGCATTGTCACGAAGCCCCAGTACTTCGCGATGGCTTCGGCCCAGAGTTCCCAGTCGAAGCCATCAACGCCGCGATAATGAAGGTAGTTCTCCTGCACCCGTGGTTTCCCATCGTAGGTCTCGGCGTAGCTTTCGGGCCGCTCGATCTCGTCGGGATCGTACATCGAGGCGTACGGCTCGGGGACGACGTAGGGGTGGTGTGGCCCGTAGAAATCGGCTCGGTGGAAAAACGGTCCGTCCCGGTCGCGCTCGGCGTGGGCGTCGATCGCCTCGATCGTTTTCTCGGCGAGAAACCACGCACGGGTCTCTTCGACGTCGATCGGCGTTTTCGCTGCGACGAACGTCCCCGTAGTGCTGTCTCGGGGGTTCGTCCCCGTGTAGATCTCGTCCTCGAGTTCGACCGCTTTGATCGGTTCCCCGCGCTCGCGGCGATACTCGCGGAACGCGTCGTCGATGTCGTCGTGGTGGGTGTCGCTGCCGCCGAGATACGAGAAGCCGAACTCCTCGGGCGTCTGGTCGCGGCCGACGTGCCATTTGCCAACGTAGCTCAGATTGTAGCCGTGTTCGGCCAACTGTTCGGAAAACGTGGGATGCTCGGACGGCAGGTTCGGCTGAATCGAGTCGGCCTCGTGGCTGTTGTTCAACATCCCGTGACTATGGGGATACCGGCCGGTCAGCAACGATGCGCGAGCGCTCGTACAGATACTGATCGGCGTGAACGCGTGTGTAAAGCGCATGCCCTCGCTCGAGAGCCGATCCATCGTCGGCGTCTCGACGGGCGATCCCTCGGGTGCGCTGCAGTCGTATCGCTCCTGATCGGTAAGGACAAAGAGGACGTTCGGGCGATCGGCGTCGACCATCAAGGGTCGTACACCAAGAGTGTAGTTAATGTTGGGGCCTGGTCTGGATTCGACGCGAACGGTCAGTCGTGTCCTGATGGCTGCGACTCGAGCGCCGTCTCGATCCCTCGACCGTCTTCGACGAGTTCTTTCAACCGTTGGACGAACCGCGCGGCCGGCGCACCGTCGACGACGTCGTGGTCGACCGTCACCGTGAGATTGAGGTACTCGCGGGGTTCGATGTTGCCGTCGACGATGCCCGGTTTTCGTTCGATGCCACCGACTGTCAGCTGCAGCGAGTAGTTCGTCGGACTGATCCCCCAGCCACCGCCCGTGCCGAACATCCCGATGGACGTTACGGCGACAGTGCCCGCAATCCGTTTCCAGCGTCGCGGAAAGTACTGGGGCAGCCGCCAGAACAGCCGTCGAACGGGTGCTGGGAGTCGAAGGCCCAGCGACGCCAATTTGGGTTGTCGTCCCTCGTTGGGGTCGCGCTGGGCGGCACGAATCTCGTTGTGGATCGATCGTAACGACCGCCGATTCGCCGCCCTGATAACGTGTGGGACGCCGGTTTGCACGCCGTCGACCTGCGTTTCGACGATGACCATCACGTCGACGTCGTCGAACCGAACAATTCGTCCCCGCCAGTCGCGATACGACTGGAGCGTTGGGTGGTCCTCGAGGGCTTGCGCCAGACAGTATACGAGAAACGCCGTGAACGAAAGTTGCTCTCCACGCTCGGTTTCGCCGTTCCGGATGCGGCGCCGCACGTCGGTAACGTCGAACTCGACGAGCCCGTGGACGACGCTCCGTCTGCCGGCCGCCTGCATGTAATCGACGGTCCCACGGCGCTGGATCGGGAACGACTCGACCGTCTCTCCTCGGTCAGTCATAGGCGACGTAGCCCAAGGACGGGGAAACGTCTTTGCCCATAACGGGTCGCTCGAGGCTATGAAACGGAGAGTCCTTACGCGAGGTCGTCGAACGTCGGCCGCTCGTGGTCGCCGGGGAACGAGTCAACTGGAACCTGCGTCTGGTCGCCCGATTCCATATCCTTGATCGTTACTTCGTCGTTCTCGAGGTCCTGTTCGCCAACGATAACGACCGTCTCGGCGTTGATCGAGTCGGCGTAGTTCAGTTGCGCGCCGAAGGAGCGGCCCGCGACGTCGGTTTCGACGATGTGGCCACGGTCGCGGAGGTCGCGGACGACCCGGGCCGCCTCGGATCGCGTGTCGCCGATCTGGAGGACGTAGTAGTCCGTCGTCACTTCCTCCTCGGGCCAGACGCCCGCGCGCTGCATCAGGAGGGGCAGCGTTGCGTGACCCGGTGCAACGCCGACCGCGGGTGTCGGCTGGCCGCCGAAGCCTTCGATGAGGTCGTCGTAGCGGCCACCGCCGAAGATCGACCGCGAGACCTCACCTGCGGAGTCGAAACACTCGAAGACGACGCCGGTGTAGTAATCGAGACCGCGCGCGGTCTCGAGCGAGATCGTACAGTACTCACGCGCGCCGAAATCGTCGGCGGCGTCGAGGACGTTCTGGAGGTTCTCGACGGCGTCGTCGACGCGTTCGGTGTCGGCAAACGACTTGACTGCCTCGAGGTTGCCGCCGGCGATGAGGTCACCAAACTCGGCGGCCTGATCTGCCGTCAGGCCGGCGCCGATCAGCAGGTCGTGGTACTCGACCTGTGAGAGCTTATCGGACTTGTCGACGGCCCGAATCGCCGCCTCGGTGTCGACGTCGGCCTCGTAGCTCTCGAGGACGCCACCCAGAATATCGCGGTGGGAGATGCGGAACTCGAAGTGCTCGCCGGTCAGTCCCAGCCCGGTCAGTGCGTCGGCGGCCCAGGCGAGGATCTCGGCGTCGGCCTCGGGTTCCTCGGAGCCGAAGATGTCGACGTTGGTCTGGTAGAACTCGCGCTGGCGGCCCTGCTGGACCTGCTCGTAGCGCCAGAACGGCCGCGTCGAGAACCACTTGATCGGCTTCGAGAGCGCCTGTTGTTTGGCGACGACCATCCGTGCGACCGTCGGCGTCAGCTCCGGGGTGAGCGTCACGTGGCGGCCGCCCTGATCCTCGAAAGAATAGAGTTCATCGACGATGTCATCGCCGCTCTTGTCGGTCCACATCTCCGCGCGCTCGAGTGCGGGCGTACCGATCTCACGGAAGCCGTAGCTGCGGGCAGTGTCCTCTAAGGTGTCGATGGTCGCCCGCCTGGCGGCCATCTCACCGGGGTAGAAATCACGAAAGCCCTTGATGCCGTCGTACATGCCCCGGTATTGGGGCACGGCGAACTTCTATCCTGTTATTTAGTGATTGCTCGTTTACTGTCGGCACACGGCGATCACTGCCGGCCCTTAGCCGCGATGAACGCCAGTGACGTACGTCTGATCGTGGTCCGGGAACAGCTCTCTGATCGCCGCGTGCCCGTCTTCGTCGGCGATGAGCGCTCGCAATTCCGCTTCGTAATCGGCCCGATCGATCTCCTCGCTCGGTCCGGCAATCACTTCAAGTCGATCCTCGACCAGCCGGTCGACGGCTGTGCGGCCAAAGCCCGACAGCGGCGCAATGTAGTCGATGTCGTGACGATCCTCGAGGCTCTGAGCCTGGGCTCTCGAGACCGTCGGGACCCGGTCGTCGCGTCGGGTGCCGTCGGCGATGGCGTCGAACTCCCGCTGGGCCAGCCGCTCGAGGGCGTGCTGGTGGATCTGTTGGATGCCGTTGCGGGGGAAGCCGTCGGCCCGGATCTGGGCGACGGCGTCGTGGGCAACTGCGGGATCGAGTTCGAGCCGGTCGAACGCAAAGCCGATGGCCTCGGCGGTCTCGCAGGCGTGTTTCCAGTCGTCACTGATGCCAAAGTGGGCTGTGACGAGCGTTACGTCGTAGAACTCCTCGAGGAGAAGGGCCGCGAGCGTCGAATCTTTGCCGCCGCTGTAGAGGACGCCGAGCTCCATTAGCGGCGCTTGATGTCGAAGCTCTTCGAGTCGGGCTTTAACTCCTGCAGGAGCTGTTTCATTTTGTCGTCATCGATCTTCCCCTGAATGCGACCGCTGCGGGCGAGTGTGACGACCTGTCGTTCGACCTGTTCGCCGAACTGCGGCTTGCTCATCTTGACAGTGTTGAGCCGCTTGCGAGCCTCGTCGGTCAGGTGCTGGCGCAGGACGGCTTTTTTCTGGGCTTCGGCCTGTTGCTGGGCGGCCTCCTGGGAGGCACCGCCTTGCTGGCCCTCTGCCTGTTCTTGGAGCTGTTCCATCTTCTTCTGGCGGAGTTCCTCGAGTTTCTCCTCGTCTGGTGAACCACTCATAGCTACACGCATCTACCGTCGCACGGCGGAAAATGATTTCGGACGACCGTGAACGCCAGACGGCTCTCTGCGGTTGTGTCGGCGTGAAAACTGGACTCCGAATCCGTCGTCTACGCGTAGCGCTCGAGTTCCGGACGGTCGAGGTCTTCGAGAACGTCGCCGGCGGTGTCGTCGAGCAGGCTGCGTCCCTCGGGCGTGATACGGCGTCCCTCACCTTCAGCGGTCTCGACGAGGTCTTCCTCTTCGAGCTGCTGGAGAATCGTTCGAATCAGGTTCTTCGAGCCGTCGGCGCGCTTGTCGGGAGCGACCTGGTAGCGGTTCGAGCCGTTCTTGCCACCGCCGTACTCCGTCGAGAGTCGTTCGACACCGACAGGGCCGCGGTCAGCGACCTTGCGCAGGAGGCTTGCAGCACGCGTTGCCCAGAAGTCTTCCTGTTCTGGTGGGAGTTCGCGGTCGACACCGGTCTTTGCGAACTTGCCCCAGTCGGGTTCGTCGAGTTGGTCCTCGAGTTCGTCGGCGAGCGCCTCGATGAGGTCGTCCGCCGGAACGTCGTACATCGTAGCCATTGGCGTGTGGTTCCCGTCCGCGGCATTTAAGAGCATCGTATCGCCCTCAGCGTTCGTCTCTCCAAGCCACATTCGCCACGTTCGGCCCGCATCGTTTTTCGCCCTCGAGTCGAAACAGGGTGCATGGACGAACGCGCCGCCCTGGCGCTTTTAGCGCGCGAACTCGAGTTTGCCGGCGACGACGCCGCCATCATCGACGGGCTCGTGATCACGACGGACATGCTCCACGATCGGACGGACTTTCCCGACGGCACGACCCGCTACACGGCAGGCTGGCGAGCCGTCGGTGCGTCGTTGTCGGACGTGGCTGCAATGGGTGCGGAGGCGACGGCTGCCGTCGCCGCCTACGCCGCTCCGGAGTTCGATCCCGAGGAATTGCTCGGCTTCGTCCGTGGCGCACGCGATGTCTGTGATCGCGTCGACGCGAAATACGTCGGCGGCGATCTCGATGGCCACGACGAGTTTACCGTGACGACGACGGCCATCGGCCACATCGACGACCCCGTTTCCCGAAGCGGCGCTCGAGCCGGTGATCTCGTCTGTGTCACCGGCACACTTGGCCGCAGCGCCGCCGCCCTCGAGTTCTTTGAGCGCGGCGATGACGCCGCCCTCGAGCGGGCAAACGAGCTGTTCCGTTTCGAGCCACGCGTCGCAGCCGGGCGGGCGCTTGCTCCCCACGCGACGGCGATGATGGACTCGAGTGACGGACTCGCCCGTTCGCTCCACCAGCTTGCCGAGGCCAGCGACTGTGGGTTTGCGATCGAGTCCGACTCGGTGCCAATCGCCGACGCCTTGCTGGAGGTGGCTGCCGACGATGACGTTCTCGAGCGTGCGACGACGTTCGGCGAGGACTTCGAACTCGTCGTCACGCTGCCCGAATCGGCACTCGAGGCCGTCCAGTCGGCGATCGACATCGACTGTTCGGTGATCGGGCAGGTTACGGACCCTGGCCACGGGATCACGCTGGACGGCGAGCCACTCGCGGATCGGGGCTTCACCCACGGTGGATAGCTCCAGTGTGCGTACTCGTTACTGGATGACTTCGAGCGGCACTGGCATGAAACAGAGTAGCCCGAGCCCGAACGTCACGATACCGACGATAAACCGCCAGGTTCCCAGTTGTTCTTCGGCGACCGGGTGTGCTGCCCCCGCCGAGGCGAGCACCATCGCCAGGAGCCCCCAGAACACCCAGATGAACACCGTTTGGAGGCCGTAGCCGCCGACGTAATAGAGGTAGGCGGCGAGACCGAACAGGACGGCCGGAACGAGTGCGCCGATCGTTTCGTAGAACTCGCTGGTCATCGCCCGGAGGATGTGGCCCCCGTCGAGTTGGCCGACGGGAATCAGGTTGAGGAAGGTGACGAACATGCCGACCCAGGCACCGATGACGACCGGATTGATGTTTCGCGTCGGATCGTCACCGTACAGCGGCTGATCGACTGCCATCGCGAGCAACTCGAGCAAGGGTGGAATGCCGAGTTGCACTGCGCCCGCGTCGGACTGCTGGGCGATCGACTCTGGAACGGTTACCGGCGGCATGTGGAGTCCGATCACGGCGACGATGATCGTCGCGATCAGGCCCGCCAGCGGACCGGCGACGCCGATATCGAACAGCGCCTTCCGGTTTGGCATCCGCCCCTTCAGCTTGATCACTGCCCCCATTGTCCCGATAATCGTCGGCACGGGGAGGAAATACGGCAACGAGGCGTCGACCTCGTGATACCGGCTCAACGCGTAGTGGCCCAGTTCGTGGATCCCTAGTACCGAGAGGATCGCGAGCGAAAACGGCCAGGCGTGGACCATCTCGAGGGGGTCAGCGAACGGATCGATCGACGGATACCACCACAGCGCACCGACGAGCAGTGTCGAAAATACCGTGGCCACGAACAAGATAATGTTCGTCCACGGAATCCCGTCGATGCCGAGGCTGACCGGTTCGGCGACGATGACGTACTCGCCGTACTTGGTCGTCAGCTGTGGTTCGTATCCTGCCTTCCGAAACACGGGCCACAGCTCCTGTATCGCCTGTTCGGGATGGACCCGCGGATCGCCGTAGTACACCAGTTGCTCGTCCTCAGCTCGGACCTCGTAGATCGCAAACACCGATTCGATCCGCTCGAGGGGCGGGCCGTCCTCGAGTGACGGGCCATCCGCCCGCGACGATCCGAACCCGGGCGAGTCGACGTCATCCATTGCTCGATACTCAGGGACCACGCCGTATAAATCGACTGCGTCCACAGGATCGACCGACGGCTGAGACGGATTGCTGTAACTATTTATCGCCGATCGCCAGAACGGGTCGGCGATCGGCGGTAATTGACTACAGTAAACCGTATGAGACGGCCTGCTGTCCCTGTGTCTTATCCCAACTCCTGATGGGTCGGGTTGTACTGGAACTGCCGTCCAGCAGAGCGTATGCTACGATATTGTTAGAAACTAGTTAGAACGTGTGCCGGATGGCGATTTCGAACGCGCCGGCACGACGGGGGACGATCACACCGGTTCGACGCGCCACGTGGTCGCGCTCGTGTACGACCACTTCTCGATCTCGAGTTCGGTTGCCGACTCCGAGAGCTTGACCATCAACGCGCCGATCTCTTTGGGGGACATCCCGACGTCGTCTGCGATGAACTTGCCTTTGAAGTACAGTTCACCGTCTGCTGCGCGGTTGCGCAGGTAGCGTTTCAGGCGGTGTTCCTTGCTTTCCGTGGAGGGGTGGGCTGTAGTGCTCATCGACAGTTGCTCTTTGTGGGGGAGATATGTTATAAAGCAAGGATGGTTAGTGGCGTTTCATTTGCGTTCAGCAATCTGGGGGGTAACCACCGTTTTATCCGTGTTTATCTGACTCTTTACTGTCGCTCGAGAGACTGTTAGACGTTTTATAACTCGTTCTAATCTATTATCGGTGTCTAAATATTCATTGTGACTGGACTGTCTTTTTTCGTGATTGATGACCTATTTTGAACGAGATCTCGGCGAACAAATCCCTCAGGGGCGGTCGTGAACCCAGAACTCGTCGTCGACCGTGACTTCCTTTTTGAACAGCGGCACTTCGTCTTTCAGCCGATTGATTCCGTCTTCGACGGTTCGAAACGCCTCCTCGCGATGGCCGGCGAGGACGACAACGAAGACGATATCTTCGCCATCGGCGACGACACCGGTCCGGTGGTAGAGTTCGACCTCGAGTACGCCGTCGCGGGCCTCGAGATCCGCCTCGAGGGCGGCCATTCGCTCGTCTGCGACGCCCTCGTACTTTTCGAACTCGAGATACTGTGTGCGCGCGTCGTCGTCGTCGTCTTTCGCGCGGACTCGGCCGGTAAACGTCGCGATCGCACCCGCCCGATCCGCCGTCGGTGACCGCTTGACCTGATCGACCAGCGACTCGAGTGTTTCGTGGGGTTCCGTCTCCGTAAGGGCGGTGACGACGGCCTCGACATCGAGTTCGCCGGGTGTGTCGACGGCTGCAATGACGTCGTCGTCCTCGACATCGCTCGAACCGACGACGAGTTTCGGGTACCGAAGGTCGGCAACGCCGACGACGACCGCATAATCACAGGTCGGTGTCAGTCCATCGAGCGCGTCCGTGACGTCCATCCCCGTCCCGGTGGCGGTCCAGTCGCCGTCGGCACCGAGGTCGTAGATGACATCGCCGCCGACGGCCGTCGGTTCGTGGGTGTGCATTCCGTCTGCGATGGTGGCGTCGTATCTGATAACACCGACACGGCCCTCCTGTGTGAGCCGATCGACGGTTCGGTCGACGACTCGTTCGAGTGTGTCGCCGCGTGTGCCGTGGTCGAGAATACCGAGTACGTGCATGGCTGAGATATGGTGACGTCGGACTTTGTAGCTGTCGACGTCCAGCATCGTTCGCCGTGTGCTTCTCGCCGATGGGGGATTTTGCACCTGCGTCGTGACGATGTCGCTATGCCACACCATATCGGCTTTACCGGCGACGTCATGCTCGGTCGGCTGGTCGATCAGCGACAGCGCAACCGCGCCGTCGATGCCGTCTGGGGGTCCGTCCTCGAGCGACTCCGTGAACTCGACGGCCTCGTGATCAACCTCGAGTGTGTGCTTTCGACCCGCGGTCAGGAGTGGCAACGAACCCATCGCCCGTTTCATTTCCGTGCCGATCCAGACTGGGCGATTCCCGCGCTCGAGCGTGCTGGTGTCGACTGCTGTGCGCTCGCGAACAATCACGTGCTCGACTACGAGGCGGTCGCCTTGCGCGACACGCTCGAGCACCTCGACGCGGCAGGCATCGCCCGTTCCGGGGCCGGCAAGACGATCGACGAGGCGCTCGAGCCGGCAGTGTTCTCGGTCGGCGACCTCAGCGTTGCCGTCGTCTCACTGACCGACAACACGCCGGAGTACGCAGCCGACGAGGACTCGCCGGGAACGGCCTGGATCGAGCTCGACGACTGGCGACACGACTCGAGCAACCGGACTGCGTCCGACGACGGCGTCGAACACGAAGCGACACGCCAGCGCGTCCGGGAGGCGCTCGAGCGAGCACACGAGAGCGATCCCGATCTGCTGGTCGCCTCGCTGCACTGGGGGCCGAACATGGTCACGGAGCCGCCGGACTCGTTTCAGGCGTTTGCCCGGTGGCTGATCGACGAGGGCGTCGATCTGCTCCACGGCCATAGCGCCCACGTGTTTCAGGGACTCGAGGTCTACGAGGGAGCGCCGATCATCTACGATGCGGGCGATTTCGTCGACGACTACGCGGTTGGGCCTGAGTTGCGAAACGATCGCGGGTTTCTGTTCGATCTGTCGGTG
Organism: Natronorubrum thiooxidans; assembly: GCF_900156475.1. Taxonomy (GTDB): domain Archaea; phylum Halobacteriota; class Halobacteria; order Halobacteriales; family Natrialbaceae; genus Natronorubrum; species Natronorubrum thiooxidans. The sequence continues at coordinate 162,373 of NZ_FTNR01000006.1, read as the reverse complement.
ACGAGCGACGGAACGCCGACCGAACTGCGACTGCACCCGACCGAGATCGACGACTGTGCGGTCCACGAGGCGAGTCAGGGTGCAGCCGAGTGGTCCCGCGAGCGGATGCGAGAACTGTCCGAGCCGTTCGAAACCGAGTTCGACCGCGATGGCGACGCGCTCGTCCTTCCAATCGGTAGATAATCTGCCCCGTGGTGAAACGACTCGCGTGGTTCCAGCCAGTTGGCAACCCTTAAGATTGGCTCGCGGTTACACCGCTGTAGCATGAAAGTGGTCGTTTCTATCGGCGGAAGTGTGCTCGTACCCGAACCCGGGGCCGATCGGGTCGCTGAACACGCCGCCGTCATCGAAGACCTCGTCGAGGATGGCTGTCGTGTCGGTGCCGTCGTCGGGGGTGGTGGTGTCGCGCGTGAGTATATCGGTGCCGCTCGTAATCTGGGGGCAAACGAAATCGAACTCGATCAGTTGGGGATCGACGTCACACGGCTCAACGCGCGCCTGTTGATCACCGCACTGAACGAAGATTCGGTGACGGCACCGGCGAAGGACTACGACGAGGCCGGCGAGGCGCTTCGCCGCGGCGACGTCTGTGTCATGGGCGGGGTTGCCCCGGCCCAGACCACCGACGCCGTCGGTGCCGCCCTCGCCGAGTACGTCGACGCCGACCTGCTCGTCTACGCGACGAGCGTGCCGGGCGTCTACAGCGACGATCCGAACGAAAACGCCGACGCGACGAAGTTTGCGGAGCTCTCCGCGACGGAACTCGTCGACGTCATCGCCGACCTCGAGATGAATGCTGGAGCTTCGTCCCCGGTGGACCTGCTGGCGGCGAAAGTCATCCAGCGCTCGGGAATGCGAACGATCGTCCTCGACGGCACCGATCCCGAACGGATCTCGCGTGCGGTTCGATACGGCGACCACGAGGGAACCGACATCATCCCCGAGGGGGCCGGCGAGGAGCCGACCTACTGGGCACAGAACGAAGATGAGTAGCAACGACGACGCGTCGGAGTCTCCGGCCGATCGGGACGTCGAGAGTCCCTACACCCTCCAACGCGAGGACAGCGACGACACGCGTCACGCCTTCTGGGCGGATACCGTCGCGGATCGAGTCGAGGAGCGCGTGGCCGACCGTCGGGAGGCCACGGAGGGGACGAGCGGGGAGGAACGACCCGCGAGCAAGGACCCCGACGAGCCGATCGTCGTCAAAGGCGGCATCTCTCCCTCTGGCGTCCCCCACCTCGGGAACGTCAATGAGATCATGCGCGGCTACTACGTCGCCACCGTCCTGCGCGAGCGCGGCCACGACGTTCGGCAGGTCTTTACTGCCGACGACCGCGACCCGCTGCGTGGACTCCCGCGGACGCTCTGTGATCTCGAGGGGACCCTCGTCGATCTCGGCGAGGTCGATGCGGGCGCGCTCGGGCGCAACCTCGGCGCACCCTATACCGACATTCCGGACCCCTTCGGCTGCTGTGACTCGTATGGCGACCACTTCTCGACGATCATCCAGGACAGCGCCGACGCGCTCGACGTCCCGATCGAACTGGTCTCGAACACGGAACTGTACGAGAACGGCGATCTCGAGGATGTGACCCGATTTGTCCTCGAGAATCAGGATCGCGCCCGCGAGGTCCTCGCCGCGTACCAGGACAAGGTCGACGAGGACTACGTCCCGTTCAATCCGATCTGTGCTGAGTGTGGCAAGGTTACCGAGACCGTTACTGGCGTCGATCTGGATGCTGAACCGCCGATCGTCGAGTACGAGTGTACCGACATGGATGCCGGCGACCAGACGATCAACGGCTGTGGGCACGAGGGGACCGCGACCCTGCGCGAGGGCAAGATGCCCTGGCGCTTCGAGTGGCCCGCCCAGTGGCAAGTACTGGGCGTCGACTTCGAGCCCTTTGGCAAGGACCACGCAGAGGGCTCCTGGCCCAGCGGCCAGGACGTCGCGCGTAACGTCCTCGAGATCGAGCCGCCTGTCCCGATGGTTTACGAGTGGTTTACCCTCGACGGCGAGCCGTTCTCGTCGTCGGCTGGCAACGTCATCCTCGTCTCGGACGTGCTCGAACTCTTAGAGCCGGAGGTCCTGCGCTACTTCTTTGCCAAGGATCCGTCAAAGGCTCGAGACTTCAGCATCGAGCGCCTCGACCAACTGGTCGACGAGTTCGACCGCCTCGAGGCGATCTACTTCGACGAGATCGACGCCAGCGAGGACGAGACGGCGTTCGCGAAACGAGTGTACCCGCTCGTGGTCGAGGAACCGCGAGAAGAGCGCGTTCGACTGCCCTACACCTTCGCTGCGGTGCTGGGGATGACTGACGACCCAGACTTGCGCGAGGAGATCGCTCGCCGCGAGGGCCACATTCCCGACGACGCCCCCGAGTGGGCGATCGAGGGCGCGCTCGAGCGCGTCGAACAGGCCCGCAACTGGGCCCGACGGACGGAAAACGAGTTCGATTACGAACTCAAGCGTGCCGAGATTCCGGATCACGAGTTCGACGAGGCGACCGAGGACGCACTCGCAGACCTCGCGGACTTCATCGAGGCGGGCCACGAACCCGAGGAGATCCAGGGCGAGATCTACGAGACGGCCAGACGCCACGACGTCGACGTGGGCGAGTTCTTCAGTGCGGGCTACCGGCTCTTTTTCGACGACTCCCAGGGACCGAAGCTCGGCTCGTTCCTCGCGAAGGTCGACCGTGAGTTCGTCGTCGCCCGACTGCGACGGGAACGATAACGCGGCTCGACAGTCCGTCGTTCGGTCGACTCGATAGACAAAAGCCCTTTGAGAACGCCACCCGGACATACGACCGATGGATCACGGTTTCCCCGCTGTCGTCTCTGTTCCCGAACTTTTCGGCTCTGAGCTGGCGACGTGGGCCCTTGTTGGCTTGTTCGCCTACTGGGCCGGCGTTATCGCGCTCCGGAGAGCTGATCTCCTCCCGGAGTACGTCGGGACCCAGGGCCCGATTCTCACCTTCCACACCAAACGCGGCCGGGAGTTTCTCGACTGGCTTGCGGGTCCGAAACGGTTCTGGCGTGCGTGGGCAAACCTCGGCGTCGGTATCGCGATCATCGTGATGGCGACCATGTTCGTCGTCCTGATTCTCGCAGCGATCTCCGCGATCACGTCGCCACAGCCGACCGGTTCGGCCGTCCAACAGCCCCGCAACGTGACGCCGATCCCCGGCGTCAACGACTTCCTTCCGTTATCCGCAACGCCGGGTATCGTCGTCGGACTCCTTGTCGGACTCGTCGTCCACGAGGGCGGCCATGGCCTCCTCTGTCGGGTCGAGGACATCGGTATCGACTCGATGGGCGTCGCGATGCTCGCGATTATCCCCTTCGGCGCGTTCGTCGAACCAGACCAAGAGAGCAGTCAAGACGCCTCGAGGGGCGGCCAGACCCGGATGTTCGCCGCCGGCGTCACGAACAACTTCGCGGTAACGCTGCTCGTGTTTGCGATCCTCTTCGGCCCGATCGCCGGCGCGATTGCCGTCGCTCCCGGCGCTGCAGTCGGCGGTGTTGCATCCGACTCGTCTGCTGATGCTGCAGGCATCGAACCCAACGACCGGATCACCGCCGTCGACGGCGAGCCCGTCGAGACGAACGACGACCTCGCGGATCGACTCGAGGCCGCAGCCGGTGACCAGCTCACGATCGAACTCAACGGCGAGCAAACCGTGACGGTCGACCGGTCGCTGCTCGTCACCACTGCAATGGCAAACGGGCCGGCAGGCGTCGCCGACGGTGACACGATCGTCGCCGTCAACGGCCAGCAGGTCGCGACCGAGCGCGGCTTCTTCGAGGCCGTCGGCGACGACGAGCGCGTCACGCTGACCGTCGAGACCGCAGCCGGCGAGGTGGACGAACGCGAAGTCCCGATCGGTGCCGCCGTCGACGTCAGCGACGATGGACCGCTCGAGGCCGCAACCGGTCCGACCGACGAGACGTTCGTCATCACCGAATTCAACGGCGAGCGAACGCACTCCTATGACGACCTCAGCGCGCTGCTCGAGGAGAGCGAAGCCGGTGACGAGATCTCGGTCGTGGGCTACTTCGGCGACGACCGCGAGGAGTACACGGTGACACTCGACGACCATCCGCGTGAAGACAGTGGCTTCCTCGGTATCTTTGTAAATCAGGGAATCTCCGGCTTCGAGGTCAGCGACATCGGTGTTCAGCTCTATCCTGCTCAGGAGTACCTCTCGATCCTCGGCGGTAATGGTGGCGGTGACGGCGGCGCGACCGACTCCTTCTTTGGGAAGATCGGACTGGCGATCTTCCTGCCGGTGATCGGCGTGATCGGCCTCTTGCCGTTCAACTTCGCCGGCTTCACCGGGGGAATCGAGAACTTCTATGAGGTGCAGGGCTCGCTCGCCGCACTCGGCGACAGCACCGTCTTCATTCTCGCGAACCTGTTGTTCTGGACCGGCTGGATCAACGTCCAGCTCGGCTTTTTCAACTGCATTCCGGCGTTCCCGCTCGACGGCGGGCACATCCTTCGGACGAGCACCGAGGCTATCGTCTCGAGACTGCCGATCGAGGCGACCCGCGGTCACGTCCGGACGGTGACGACGACCATCGGGCTGACGATGCTCGTCAGCTTCCTGACGATGCTGTTCCTGCCGTTCCTGCTCTAGGCGTTCCGGATTCCGGCCTGTTTGCGTTCACGTGAGACAGACACACCTCCTTGAGCCAGTTGGCCGCTCAATTCGGAGCGATGGATCCCGAACCCGGGCGGTGCTGGGAAGAAGCAGTTCCTTCTTGTCGGTTGCTTCCTAACCCTCGGCCATGGAACGACGGACACCACCGCGAACGAAAGAGGGCTGGTACATCCTACACGACTTCCGGACGGTCGACTGGGACGCGTGGCGGGAGGCACCCGATCACGTCCGCGAACGCGCACTCGAGGAGGGGGCAGCGTTTCTCGCCGACTGCGAGCGAGTCACGGACGCCGAAGACGGCGACTCGGGGCTGTTCGCCATGCTCGGCCACGAGACCGACCTGCTGTTCATGCACATTCGGCCGACGATGGCCGACGTCGAACAGCTCGAGCGACGGTTCAACGGGACGGCGTTTGCCGAGTTCACCGAGCAGACCGACTCGTACGTCTCGGTCGCAGAGGTCTCCGACTACGTCACCGACGCCTACTTCGAAGAAGACGAGGAGGTCGAGAGTGCCGGCCTCTCCCGGTACTTAGAGCAGAAGCTCTACCCGCAGATCCCCGACGCCGAGTACGTCAACTTCTATCCGATGGAAAAGCGCCGCCAGCCGGAACACAACTGGTACGACCTGCCGTTCGAGCAGCGCTCGGAGCACATGAGCTCCCACGGCGACATCGGCCGCAGCTACGGCGGGAAGGTCAGCCAGATCACTGCCGGGAGCATCGGCTTTGACGACTACGAGTGGAGCGTCTCGCTGTTCGCGGACGACCCCGCGAACATCAAGAACCTGCTCGCCGAGATGCGCTTTGACCAATCGACGTCGAAGTACGCCGAGTTCGGTCGGTTCTACGTCGGCCGGCGGTTCGATCCCGCCGACCTCGACGCGTACATGGCCGGCGACGCCGTCCCGGCCGAAGGGGACGCAGACGACGCGGGCGATCACCCACACGCCGAGGGCCACCACGACCACGGCGACGCCGACGACGATCACGGTCACGGCCACGGCAGTGACGATAGCCACGCTGGTGGGCCACCCGGCAGCGCCGGCGGCGACGACGTCCGCGGCGAACTCGAGGATTTGGGCGTCTATGCGGGCCAGCCACACGGCGAGGACGTCCACGCGGTCGTCCTCTACTCGGCGGCCGACGCCGACGAGTTGTTCGAGGAGGTCGACGGCATGCGGACGAACTTCGACCACTACGACACACACGTCAAGACCGCCGTCTACGAGTCGGAAGCGGGAGCTGACGACGCTGAGACGGCGATCGTCAGCCTCTGGGAGACCGACCGCGCCGCGAACACGGCCGCCGGCTTCCTCGCCGACCTCCCCGAGGTCGTCCGGCAGGCGGGCGACGACGACGGCGATTCCTGGGGAACGATGGGGATGTTCTACACGGTCAAGCCGGACCATCGCGAGGACTTCACCGGCACCTTCGAGGACGCGGCTGCACTCCTCGCCGACATGGACGGTCACCGCAAGACCGACCTGCTAGCAAACCGCGAGGACGAAAACGACATGTTCATCGCCAGCCGCTGGGACTCCCGCGAGGACGCCATGCAGTTCTTCCGCAGCGACGCCTTCTCGGAGGCCGTCGAGTTCGGTCGCGATATCCTCACCGACCGGCCGCGACACGTCTTCCTCGCCTGATACGGAATGCTGTAACGTTTTACCGGCGCGACCGCAGGACGGGACGCAGTCGCGCCGGAAAAGACTTACAGCGGTCCGTATGAGACGGGCTGCTGTACTGATTTTCCGGCGCGCCTGCCAGATAGCTCGTGCTCGTCCGGACACGACGGACAGCACTGCTCGAGCGGGCCGTTACAGTTTGTCGTAGAAAAAGTAGCCAGCGACGCCTGCAAGCCCGAGCACGAGCGTAATATACGGCCAGTTGCCGGCGTCGTGATCCGTCAGCGCGGCGTGTGCGGTGACGAAGATCGCAAAGCCGATGTGTGCGACGAGCGTCGCAGCGACGAACCCAGCGAGATCCATTGTCCGGGTGATTCGACGTTGTGCTAATAGCCGTTTCGGACCGTGCTGGGGAAAGGTACTCGAGGAGTCCCCACGAAGCGTCTCGTAGTGAATCGACGTGCGTTCCTCGGCGCTGTTCCGTCAGTCGTCCTCGCCGGCTGTGCGACCCGTCTCGGGCTCGCCGACCGCGTCGAGATCGTCCAGAAGTACGTCCGCGTTCATCCCCGAGACGCAGACGAATCGATCGATGTGGCCGTAAGACGGTACGATCCAGACGAGGGACCGTCCTATCGCGACGAAATCCGCGAGCCGCTGGCCGATGAGATCGACGACGGCGATCCCCTCGAGATCGCCGAGTCGGTCGCGGAGCGCCTTCGGGCCGAGTTTGCGATCGTCGAGTATCGAATTCGTGGCTGTGACGTCGACGGTGGCGACTGTCGACACACGACGCTGGTCCGAGAGGATTTCAACGAACTCGAGGCCGGTGATATCGCCGATATTGTCTATCGTAGTTCCGGTGCGGGATTAGTATCCGTCCACGAGTCACATCAAAGCCGCCGCTGATCGGGACGCTACTCGAACGAGCTGTGGCTGTGATCGAACAGGAGTCGTTAGAAGTCGTGGTCAGGGTCGTCTTCGACCGTCCGTTTCATCGACTCACGGCGGGACTTGGCGTCACGGCCGGTCGCCTCGAGCAGGAAGTCGTTTTTGGCGTCGACGGCGTCACCGGCGGCCTCGAGTTCGTCGGGGCCGAGTTCGGTGGGGTCGCGTTCGTAGAACTCGACGCCGAGTTTGTCCTTCTTGCCGGAGTACTCGACGGTTCCGACGACGACCTTCTCGAAGACGGGGTTGTCGGGTTCGCCGATGACGTAGAGGTCGCTGCCCTTGAACTCCTCGGTCCCGGTGATCGGACCGAAGTAATCCTCGACTGACGCTTCCATATCGGGGATTCGCTCCTCGAGATACTCTCCGCGGCGCATTTTGTACTCCTTCATGGATTGGTGATACACGGGGGACTGTTTACCTCTTTTCATAGCGGGCGTTGGGCCGTCTCAACGCTCGCCAGCAGTGTAGGGTAGAACGTCCTAGCGGCGTTCCCGTTCGCTGAGATAGCCCTTCCGACAGTCGGGACAGATGTCGCCGGTGCGAAGCGAGCCGCGGTCGCCGGCCGCGACGTACCCACATTGTGGACAGTAGAACTCGGTTGGAACGCCCTCACGCGGCGTACCGCCGCTTTCGCCGGGGGCCGGTGCCGACCCCGCTCGCTCGATGCCGGTTCCAGCGCCGGCGTCCGGCTGGCTCTCGGCGTCCGCATCCTGTTTTGTGTCGGTCGCCGGCGGCTCGGTCGTGACCGTTCTGGCGTCCGCTGCGGCAGTCGATTCGCCCATCACGCCGTCGGTCGTCCCGTCGCCGTCGTCCTCGAGGACGACTGCATCGTCCGTCACGTCGGCGTCTTTGCGTTCGGTTTCCGCGTCGGTGACCGGGTCCGACTCGTCGCGTTCGCTCTCATCGTCCGGCCAGCCTGCTGGCTCGGCTTCCGCTCCGACGGGTGGGCCGACGTCTTCCGACGCCGGCCACTCGCCGTGTTCGCGATCACGGTCAGGTTCCGGCTCGTCGTCGTCCTCGAGGATTTCGCCATCGTCGGTCACCGGTTCGCCGTGTTCGTCGGTCGGCACGTCGAACCCGTCGTTGTCCCCATTCGCGGGGGCGTCGGCGACGGTGGATGTCGATGCCGGGTCGGCGGGGTCAGCCTCGGTCTCGTCGTGGACGAACTCGACAGCGTCGTCTTCAGCCTCGGCATCGATGAACTCGGCGTCGTCTTCGTTGTCTCCGCCGTTGACGACTTCGGTGTCAACACCGGTTTCGACGGCCGTCTCGGGCGGTGTTTCGACGGCCTCGGTGTCGGCCGTCGCAGTCGTCTCTGGCTCGGGTTCTTCTTTGGTGGGACGCGAGTCGGCGTCCGTCTGGATGGAGAGACTCGTTATCTCGGTGTTCTCGCTGATGACGTTTCGCTCGCCACAGCGGACACACTCTTCGTACTCCTGGACGGTGACGACGACTTCACTGCCCCGTTCTTCGCGCTCGCGTTCGACGTCGGTCTCGCCGTAGTCGTGTCCGAGCAGCGAACATCGCAGGACCATTGTCCCACCGTTCCCAGTCATGGCATAAAAAACGTGCTGCCTGTCGGACCGAGTTCGCGACCCGACCGTATCAGTTCGGGGGAGTCACCGAGAAAACGACAAACGTCAAATCCCCGGCCGTCGAATAGCGAGACGGATGAGAGCAAAGCGGGAGTACCGAGACCGGGACGCGACCGAGGTAGCGGTACTCGACGAACTCGTCGATCGGGCCGACGACGGCATGACCGTCTTCGAACTCCGTGCCGCCGTTGAGGTCGATATCGACCACCTCGAGGACGCCCTCTCGACGCTCAAACAAGACGACCTGATCGTCGTCGAGTCCGACCACACCGAGACCGTCATCAAACCCGACGAACGGGTAATTCCCGAGATTCCGACCGACGAGGACGACGACCAATCCATCGGCGAGTGGCTTCGCGAACGGTTTCCTTTTTGAATCGAAACGCCTGATACGCTCAGGCCCGAGGGAGTATGCATGAGCGTCATCGAGTCTATTCATACCGACCACGGGGCGACGTTCGGCGAGCGTGACGGGCGAACGATCGTCGAACATTTCGGGCGACCTGAACGAACGCATCGTGCGGTTCGCAACGTCGTCGGCCTACTCGAGATGGCCTACGGCGTGATCGTCGTCGAGGGCGACGACCGCCTCGAGTACGTCGATAACGTGGTCTCGAACCGGGTGCCAGACGAGGATGGACAGGGCTGTTATGCACTCGTTCTCGATCCACAGGGCGGGATCGAGGTCGACCTCTACATCTACAACGCCGGCGAGCGACTACTCCTCTTTACGCCGCCGGCCAAAGCCGAGCCGCTGGCTGAGGAGTGGTCCGAGAAAGTCTTCATTCAGGACGTCGACATCCGGGTCGCGACCGACGACTACGGGATCTTCGGGATTCACGGCCCCAACGCCACGGAAAAGATCGCCAGCGTCCTCAACGGAGCCGCCTCGCCCGACGAACACTACTCGTTCGTCCGCGGGACGATGGGGGATGAAGGCGTCTCCGTCATCCGAACCGACGCCCTCACCGGCGAGGAGAGCTACGAGGTCATCTGCGCGGCCGACGACGCTGCGGCCGTCTACGACACCCTCCTGAATCAGGGGTTGAACGCTGCCCCCTTTGGCTACCGAACGTTCGAGAGTCTCGCCCTCGAGGCCGGGTCGCCGCTCTTTGAAACCGAACTCGAGGGGACGCTGCCGAACGTCCTCGGCCTGCGAACCGCCCTGGACTTCGAGAAGGGCTGTTACGTCGGTCAAGAGGTCGTCTCCCGCGTCGAGAACCGCGGCCAGCCCAGCCGGAAACTCGTCGGGCTAACACTCGAGGGTGAGTCCGTTCCCGAATCCGGCGCGGCCGTCTTCGATGGCGACGCCTCCGTCGGTGAGGTTACGCGCGCGGGCGAGAGCCCGCTGCTCGAGTCAGTCATCGCGCTCGCGCTCGTCGACTACGGCCTCGAGAGCGACGAGCTGACGGTCCGTGTCGACGGCGAGGAAGTGCCCGCGACGGTGACGGCGTTGCCGTTCGTCGAGGGATCCGATCAGTCGAATCGACTGCCGGCGTACCAGTAGGCGCACACACACGGACAGCTGTTCGTCAGCACGAACTGGCTGCACCCAGCCCGCGGTATTATCTTGGGCTCCATGGTCGGTCCTATATGCGCTATCTGGAGGTGACGGTCCCGAAGGGAAAACGACAGGCGGTCATCAGCATTCTCGAGGACGAAGGGATCGAGTACGTCGTCAGCGATGAAACCAGTGGTCGGGGGTACACTGCTGTCGTCCGATTTCCTGTCCCGACCCGGGCGGTCGAACCGGTGCTCGATCGGCTCAGGCAGGCCGGGATCAGCGAGGATGCAAGCGTCGTCGTGATCGACGCCGAGACGGTAATTTCCGAGAAGTTTTCGACGCTTCGAGCGCAGTACAGCCACGGCGGACAGACTGGTTCGCGAACCTCGAGACAGGTCCTGCGGACGAAAGCCGACGAACTCACGCCGCCGTTTCCGATCTACGCCGTCATGTTGCTCATCAGCGCCGTCGTCGCCACTGCCGGTCTCCTAGCTGATTCCCCAGCGGTCGTGATCGGGGCAATGGTGATTGCGCCGCTGCTCGGGCCAGCACTCGCCGCCAATGTCGGAATCGTCACCGGCGACGACCGACTCAAGGCGACCGGCTTCAGCTATCAACTCGCCGGGGTGACGATGGTGATCGTCGCTTCGATCGCCCTCGCGGCGCTCGCTCGGCTGGCCGGCCTCGAGCCCGCGGGCGTCGACATCGTCGTCGCTACCGAACTCCAGGAGCGCGTCGCGCCGAACCTCTTTTCGCTCGCGGTGGCGCTCGGTGCCGGGATCGCTGGCATCTTGAGTCTCACACGAGGGTTTTCGGAAGCCATCGTCGGCGTGATGATCGCCGCCGCGTTGATCCCGCCGTCGGCCGCGGTCGGGATCACGGTCGCCTGGGGGATGTACGGTGCGGCGACTGGGGCCGCCGTGCTCGTGATCGTCAACGTCCTGTCGATCAATCTCGCCGCGCTGGCGACTCTGTGGGTCGCCGGCTACCGTCCACAGGGGCTGTTCGAGGTGTCACCGACCCGGACGCCGACGTACACCTACGCGGCGATCTTCGGGGTGGCGCTGCTGGTGTTGGCGGCCCCGCTGGCTGGCGTCACCCTGCTTGACTTTCACACGACCGAACTCGAGTCGGTTGCCGAGGACGAGGCCGAGACGGTGCTCGCCGACCCACAGTACGACACCCGCGAGGTCGACGACGTTGTGGTCGAACTCGACGGCAACTATCCGATCCAGTCGGTCGACCGGATTATCATCACGGTCACCGGGCAGACGCCTGGTCCGGAGCCGGGACTCGCCGAGCGGCTCCACACGGCGATCAGCCACCACAGCGACGAGTCACTGACCGTCGAGGTCCAGTACGTCGTCGCCGAGCAACACGGCGACACTGGTGACTGAGAAAGTAGTCTGGCCTCGATCGTTCGCTCGAATCCATCGAAACGTACGCAAAAACGGGGTTACGTCGCTGGCTTGACGTTCTGGTTCATCCGGAACAGGTTCTCCGGATCGTACGCGGCCTTGACTTCGGCCAGCCGTTGCTGGTTCGTCCCGTAGGCGAGGTTTTCCTCGCCTTCGTCCTCACTGATGAAGTTCATGTAGACGCCGCCGGTCGCGTATGGGGCCATCGCGTCGAAGAACGCTCGAGCCCAGGCGATACAGCGGTCGTCGTCCGCTGGATCCTCCCAGCGCGTGTGGACGTTCATCGCGTACTCCGCATCCCGGTGTGGGTAGGCCGTCGCGTCTGCCGGGACGCGTTTCATCGCGCCGCCGAGCTGTGCGAAAAAGATTTCAGACTGCGGCGACGGCAACTCCTGTGCGTACTCGATTGCCGTCTCGATGGCTTCGTCCGAGAGTGTACTGAAGTTGTGTGACTTCCAGTAGTTTCGCGCACCCGGTTCGAGCAGTGGATCGAACGCTTGCTGGAACTCGGCGTACTGGTGTGGACTGACGACATCGGCGATCGGCTCGCCGTACTCACGAATCGGAGCGAGCACGTCCTCACCCGCTGCCATGTCACCGGCGTAGAACGGAACCACGACGAGGACGTCCTCACCGTGGACCTCCTCCGGGAGGAACGGAAGCGGTGGTGCCTTGCGCAGGACCATCCAGACGGCCGACTCGTCCGGTGCCGTTTCGTTGAAATCCCGCACGTGTCGGAGGACGTCCGGTGCGTCCGCACCGTGGTAGACGACCATCCCGGTGAGCACCTCCGGTCCAACCTCATGGAGGTCGAACTCGAAGGCGGTGACGACACCGAAGTTGCCGCCGCCGCCGCGAACGCCCCAGAACAGATCCTCGTTCTCGTCCTCGTTTGCGTGACGAAGCTTGCCGTCGGCGGTGACGACGTCGACCGATCGCAGGCTGTCCACGGTCATGCCGTACCTGCGAGTGAGCCAGCCGAATCCACCCCCGAGCGTCAGTCCCGCGACGCCGGTTGTCGAGTTAATTCCCAGCGGCGTCGCCAGCCCGAACGCCTGCGTCTCGTGGTCGACGTCGGCGAGGGTCGCCCCCGGTTCCACTCGAGCCGTCTTCTCTTCCGGATCGACCTGCACCGACCGCATCGCAGAGAGGTCGAGCATCAGGCCGTCGTCACAGACCGCGTTCCCTGCAATGTTGTGTCCGGCACCGCGAATTGCGAGCACCATGTCGTGCTCGCGGGCGAAGTCCACCGCCGCGATCACGTCCGAGATACCCCTCGCTCGAGCGATGAGTGCCGGCCGTCGGTCGATCATGCCGTTCCAGACCGCTCGCGTCTCGTCGTAGTTCGGATCCTCGGGACGGAGCAACTCGCCGTGAAGCCCCTCGCCGAATCCGTCTATTGCACCGTCGTCTACGGGTGTGGTAGTTACTGCCATCGTCCCTCAGAGTCAGTACGCCGCCAGTGCGGATATACTTACCATGAATAATAATTATATATAACTCGAGCCGAGAGAGACTCGAAAACCGCCCGATCAGCATGTGACTCGAGGCCTATCGTCGATTCTCGATCCGTCGCGCACACGTCACGTCGACGCGGTGGACCGTCGCGTTTGCGGTAAAACTGGTTTATGATCACTGGCGGTATAATTTATATCATGGCACAATTTGACAAACACCCGGGTGAGAAAGCGCTCGCCGACCTGCCGAGCGAGCCCGTACGGTCGTTCGAAACGGGATTCGGCGGCGACGTCGTGCTTCCGGCGGATCCGGAATACGAACGGGAACGAGCGGTCTGGAACGGGATGATCGACAAGTACCCGGCGATCATCGCCCGCTGTGCCGGCACCGCCGACGTCGTTTCGGCGGTGACGTTCGCCCGCGAGCAGGACCTACCGCTCGCGGTTCGATGCGGCGGCCACAACGTTGCCGGAACCGCCGTCTGCGACGGCGGGCTCGTCGTCGATCTCTCGCCGATGCACGGCGTGCGCGTCGACTCCGAGAATTGGACGGCCCGCGTCGACGGTGGCGCGACGCTCGGCGATGTCGACCACGAAACACAGCTGTTCGGGCTGGCGACGGCCCTCGGTGCGGTCTCGGAGACGGGCGTCGCGGGGCTGACGCTCAACGGCGGCTACGGCCACCTGAGTCGCCAGTACGGGCTCGCGATGGACAATCTGCGTTCGGTCGACGTCGTCACCGCAGACGGGAAGGTCCACACCGCCAGCGCCGACCGTAATGAGGACCTGTTCTGGGGACTCCGCGGCGGTGGCGGCACGCTGGGTATCGTCACCGCCTTCGAGTTCGAACTTCACGAGGTCGGCCCCGAGGTGGACGCCTTTTTCATCTGGTTCCACGCCGACGACATGACCGACGTGATGGCATGCTTCCTCGAGTGGACCGATGACGCGCCACGGGAGGCAGGTGTGCTCGCGTTCACCGCTCACGTGCCCGACCTCGAGGAGTTCCCCGAGGAGGCGTGGGGCGAGCCAGCCGTCGCGATGCTCGGGACGGCTCGTGGCGACCTTGAAGACGACGTCTTTGAGCCGCTGCGCTCGAGTGCGACACCGATCGCCGACCTCAGCGGGTCGATGGCGTACGCCGACCTGCAGTCGATGCTCGACGAGGACTACCCCGACGGGCTGCGCTACTACTGGAAGTCGATCTTCCTGACCGACGTTACCGACGAGGTCGTCGACATCATGGAGCGATACACCGAGTCAGCTCCGTCGGCGCTCTCGACGGTCGACCTCTGGCATCTCGGTGGAGCCGTCGCTGACGTGCCCCAGGACGCGACCGCGTTCTGGCACCGGGACAAGCCGTACATGCTCAACTTCGAGGCCAACTGGGAGGACGAAGCCGACGACGACGCGAACGTGACCTGGGGTCGCGACGGGATCGCCGAAGCGGCAGAACTGGCGGTTGCGTCGGGAAGCTATGGCAACTTCCCGGGGCTGAACGAGGATCCCGCGAAACTGCGCTTTGGCGACAACTACGAGCGACTGGCCGACCTGAAGACGACCTACGACCCGGAGACCCTGTTCGGCGCGGACGGGAGCATCGCTGCGCGAACTGATACCGACTGATCGACGGCCGCGTGACGATGGCCGTCGACGCGGTGGCCCAGTTGTGGCGCTCCCGTTCGTATCGGACTGTTATACGCCTTGGCTCATCAGGTGGCTGCGCAACACGTCACCCTCCTTGTTCCCCGAGGCGGTGTTGACGATGACGACCGTCTCGTCGCCGTCGAACGCGCCGCGCTCGGCGAGTTCCCACACACCGCTTGCGGCCGCCGCCGCGCTCGGCGTCAGCTCGAGGCCCGTCTGCTGGGCGACCTGGACTGCAGCCTCGAGGATGTCCGGATCCTCGGTTGCAATTGCCCCGCCGTCGGTCTCGGACAGCGCCTCGAGTACCCGCCGACTCGCCGGTGGGTCCGGAATCTCGAGTTCGCCACAGATGGTGTCGGGCGTCTCGACCGGCTCGTGGACGTCCCGATTGTTCTCGAACGCGTCGACGATCGGCGCACAGCCCGCCGCCTGGGCGGCATACAGCGCGGGCACCTCGTCGATCAATCCGAGCGCTCGAAGTTCCGTTGCGGCCTTGTACGCCCCGACGAGGCCGACTCCGATACCCGTCGGGTAGGCGATCACGTCGGGGACTGCCCACTCGAGTTCCTCGACGATCTCATAAAGGGTCGTCTTCGCGCCCTCGTGGCGATACGGCGTGACGAACGACTGGACCGAGTACCAGTCGTCGTGTTCGGCCAGCCCCTCCTCGGAGGCTCCGACGGCGTCACCGAAGCGGCCGCCGACGACGTTCATATCGCCGCCGTGGACGTTGATCATGGCTTTGTTCGAAAAACTCGAGCGCGAGGGGACGTAGGTGTGGGACTCGAGGCCAGCACGGCCCGCGTAGGCAGCGGCTGACTGCCCGCTGTTACCCGTCGACGCGAGCGCAATGTCCGTCGCACCGTGCTGGCTGGCCGCCGTCAGCGCAAGTGACTGGCCACGATCAGCCGTCGACCCCGTCGGATTTCGACCGTCGTCTTTGATCAGCAGGCATTCGACGCCCAGTTCGTCGGCCAGGTCGGGACAGTCGACCAGCGCCGTCGCCCCCTCGTCGATCGTTACCGCCGACTCTCGTGGGAACGGAAGCAGTTCCTCGTAGCGCCACAGCGAGTCGAACGGTCGGGACGCGAGCGTTTCGCGATCGAGGTCGATCGCGTCGTAGTCGTAGCTCGGATCGAGCGCCCCGCCGCAGTCGGGACACTGGTGCGGTTCGTCCGCGGCGTCGTAGGTTGCCCCACAGTCGACACACTCGAGGCCAACAAAGGCGTCCGTCGTCTCCATATGCGAGTGTTCGCGGCCCGAGACAAATGATTGTCCATCGGCGGGTTCACGCTGTCGAAGGCGGTTACTGCCTTCGAGGGTTATCACTCGCGGTGGAGAAAGCAGAAGCGAAAACGGCAGAAGTCGGAATCAGTTGTCGCCGGTTTTCGACTGCCACTCGTAGCCGCGTCGTTTGGCCGATTTACCGAAGCCACACGACGAGCAGACTTTCTTCTTGGTGTGGTAGGATTTCTCTCCACAGCGACGACACTTCGTGTGCGTCGTCTTGTTCTTCTTTCCTTGGCTCGGGGTTCCTGCGCCAGTCATGGAGTGATCGAAACGACGTTATCGCCGCGTATAATGGTTGTGTCTTCGGCCGGCGACTCCGATTCGACTTCGTCCCCGATGGGGATCGTCACGTCCTCAAGCACGAGATTCATGTGCTGATCGTAGCCAGCGAGGTCGCCGACGTACTCGTCGCCACTTTTGAGTCGTACCGAAACACGTTCGCCAAGTGACGCCTCGAGGACGTCAAGCGGTCGTCCACTCATACGAAAGAGCGCAGGTGATGGACACTTAATCGTACCGGTCCTGTATCTCTCTGGTACCGACTGTGACGGGTGATTGTCTGCGTTTGGCTAGAACCGATGAAGTATCACGGTCGGAGACGGACCCGTCTTCATCGCGGAGACCGGTCTCGATTCCAGCACACTCTCGTTTCAGACCGTCTCAGTTGTTACTGTAACCCAACGGCTAAGTGTCCGCTCATTGAGCATCCACTCATGGGAGAGAAGAAGTTTACATTCATCGAGTTGCATCTTGACGGCGACACCCAGTTCGGACCACGGGCGCTCGACGCGCCGCTGCCGTTCGGCGAGTCAGAGACGTCGTCCGACCTTGAGGACGAGTCCGACGACGAGGTTGCGACAGCCGACGACGGATCGAGCGGGAAAGCCATCGGTGCCATCATCGCACTCGTCGTCCTCGTTGGGATCGCCGTCGCCGCCAAGAAGTTCCGCGGTGACGACGAGACCGACCTCGAGGCCGAAGACGAACCCGACGTGATCGTCAACTAATCCGAATCGACCGAACGCTTTTGCGCCTGCTTCCCGTACCCGTATTCGTGAACCTCTATCGTAGCGCCCGGGCCGTTGCCGGGGCGTCCGGTGACGATATGATCGACTGGCGGTCGGCCGCCAGCGCTGCGAAAGCAGCAACCGAACCGGGCACGCTCGACCTCGAGGCCGGCGAACGTGACGCCTACGCACGCGACGTCCGAGACGCACGGGAAGCCGTCCGCACGGTTGCAGACGTTGAGTTCGACGTCCCCGACACCATCGAAATCCAGAACCGTCACCACTGGATCGACGCCAACATCGCGACGTTCGAACGCGTCATGGGCACCCTCGAGAATCAGATGCCGGCAAGCACGTTCCCCGGCGTCGCCCGGACGGTCAATACGGGCACGATGACCGTGTTGCTCTCGTTTCTCGGACGAAACGTGCTGGGACAGTACGACCCCCTTCTGCTTGCCGAGACACCCGACGACGACCACGCACTCTATTTCGTCCGGCCGAACATTTTGAACGCCGCCGACAAACTCGACGTCGACGCCGAACGGTTCCGGCGCTGGATCGCCTTCCACGAGGTGACCCATGCCGCCGAGTTCGGGGCCGCCCCGTGGCTGTCCGCCCACCTCGAGGCCCGCATGGAAAACGGCATTGCAGCGCTCTCGGATGGCTCGTTCAGTCGGGAGTCGTTCCGCGAACTCGATGCGGCGATGACCGTCGTCGAAGGATACGCCGAACTCCTGATGGACCACGCCTTCGACGACGAGTACGCCGACCTGCGCCGGAAACTCGACGCGCGACGACAGGGTCGCGGGCCACTTCAACAACTATTCCGGCGGCTGCTCGGGCTCGGGCTCAAAGAACGACAGTACGAACGCGGGAAGCACTTCTTCGAGACGGTCGTCGACGCACGCGGCCTCGAGACGGCGAGTCTCGTCTGGGAGGGTCCCGAGAACCTCCCGACACACGACGAACTCGACGAGCCGGGGCTGTGGCTCCGCCGTATCGAGCGCTGATCACGCACGGAGTTTGCCGACGCCGCTAGTCGGTAATCCAGTAGAGATACCAGAGTAACGCGCCGCCAGCGACGAGGCCGCCGACCATCGTCACCCCAATCGCGGCCAGTGACGCCCCGCCCTGGAGTGCCATCATCCCGCCCGAGAGTCCGACGAGCAAGACGAATCCGACCCCGATCCAGGCAGACGAACTCGTCAGCTGACTTCCGGACGGCGTTGCTCCGGGATCGCGACCGGGCCCACGCCTCATAGCTCGTGGGCCACACTGACGTGCATCGTCGCGAACAGCCACTCGCGGGTGTCGACGGCTGTTTCTCTCTCTGCTGTCTCGACGAGTGCGCCGCTCCAGCGCGTTTCGAAGCGCCGTCGCTCGTCGTCTTCGGTGTCCGTCCAGGCCATCGTCACCTCGTCGACGAACGTGGCGACGCCGTCGCGCTCGGTGACGACGAGGTGGTGGCTCTCGACGGCCCACTCCGCCGTCGTTTCGGTCTGTTCCCGGAGCGCCTCGCTGACGGCCTCGAAGCCGTACAGCGACTCGCTGATTCCGAATTTGACAGTCGACTCCTCCTCGAGAAAGTACGGTGACAGCGGCTCACCGGACCGGAGTGCGTCGTAGTAGTCTCGGACGGCGGTTTCTGCGCGGTCGCTCATACTGTCTCCTGTCGGCGTCTGCTTCCAAAGACACATCGGTCGCACATGCAGCCCGTATGAATGCTACAGCCGACGGCGCTCACATGAAGCCGCGATCGACCTCGTCGGTCTCGATCAGGTCCTCGAGTTCCGCGTGCAACAGGTCATCGGCTTCCTCGAATCGCTCGGCGAGGGCCTCGAGTTCGTCGGGGCGATCGTACTGATCGTAGGCCATCGGGCCGAACGCGGGGCTCTCGACGGCCTCCATCACGTCGTCAAACAGATCCTGTGGCCGCGTCGGCGCATCCGCGTGGGTCTCGAGGACGGTCTCGAGGCGCTTGCCGACGGTCTCGGCCTGGCTCTCGTCCTCGGGCGGGGACTGGACCGCAAAGCGGCCGCCTTCGTCCCGTTCGGGGAGAAACGAGCCGATTTCGTCGTCGAGGTTGCGCGCGACCTGCGTGCCGACGCCGCGAACCTCGAAGGGGTTTTTCGCGTAGGTCTTCAGGAAGAAGACCCCGGCGCGGGGATGGGCGAGGTACATGTCTTCGCCGACGCCGCCGGCCCGGTCACCGGCGACGGCGCGCCAACGTTCGGGGTCGACGCTCCGCTCGGTGACGTCCTCGAGTACGTCCTGCCACTCGCGAATCCGCATATGTGTTGGTTGTGACGCGGACAGAATGAACGTGTCGGTCGCGACGAGCGACGGTCGAGTCGAGCCTTACCAGTCGCCGGCCGGCTCGAGGTCATCGTAGTGGTCGTCGAACGTCTCGAGGATGACCTTGCACGCCCCGACGATGACCGGGCCGAAGAACAATCCCATAAACCCCATGAGGTACATCCCGCCGATGACGCCGACGATGATGATGCTCGGATTGACGTCGGCACGGCCGACGATCAGCGGTCGAAGGAACTCGTCGGACGTTCCGACGACGATCGCCCCGTAGATGACCAGGGCGACGGCCGCGACGGTTGAACCGGTGATAGCCAGCCACACCGCCGCCGGTGCCCAGACGGCGAACGAGCCGATCAGCGGAATCAGCGAGAGCAGGATCATGACGAACGTCCAGAAGACGACGTTCGGGACCCCGGTTGCCAGAAGGCCAAGCCCAGCGAGAACCCCCTGAATGACCGCCACGACGACGTGACCGACCAGTACCGCCCACGTCAGCCGGTCTAATTCCTCGAACAGCGTTTCCTGAACATCCCGGGGAAGGGGAACGATTTCGCGAGTCCAGGCGAACAGCCGGGTCCCGTCTTTCAACAGGAAATAGAGGAGGAACGCGGCCAGTCCGATCCCGATCAGGGCGTGGATAAGCCCGCTGAGGGCGTCGGGCGCACCGCCTAATAGCCCCTCAGAGACACGTTGAGCGCCGCTGGTTGCCGTGTCGGCGATGTTGACGTCCTGGCCCGTTCGCTCGCTGATCGTCGCCTCGAGGCGACCGACTCCCGGCCCACCGTCCTCGAGGCTCCGAGCGAATCGCAACACGTCGGTCGCGATCAGGCCGATCATCACCGCAAACGGAACGATGATCGCAAGCGTTGCCCCGATGACGAGCGAGAGCGACGAGAGCGACGAGCCGATTCGCGGCTCGAGCCGTTTCTGAAGCGGATAGAGGACGTACGCCAAGAGCACGGCGAGCAGGACGTACTGGAGGAACGGCCACACCAACGCGAGCGTCAGCACGGCCGAAATCGTGGCGAGCAGGAGGTAAAATCCCTTGCTGACGTTCATTCTATCACCAACTCCTGTCCGTTCATACCATCCGTATCGTGTCGTCGTGCAAAAGCGCGTGGCCGGCAACTTTTCCCGGCCACGACCGCCATCGGACCCCGCCCATCACCGAATCAAAAGGGATACGATGGCTCCCCCGACAGGACGAGTAACCACCGTTTGCCCATGTCCGTCCGCCAGTCACTCTCGCTCGTCGAACTGTTTCGTGCGACACCAGCCAAAACCGCCCTCCTCATGATCGGCCCGCTCGCACTGGCCGCCGGACAACTCGGGAACAGCTATGTTAACGGCGTCTCGCCCCTCGTCTCGAGTGCGTTCGCCGTCGTCATGCTCGCGTTTGCCGTCGTCGCGACGCGTCATCACGCCGCCGAACACCGGCGTCGACAACTCGAGGCGGAGCTATCGTAGCCACTGAGTCCGTCTCAGGCCCGCGTGGATTCGGTCGCGACTTGTCGGGCACCGCGGGCTTCGTAGGCGTTGTATCCTGCCAAGGCGGCGATGAGCAGTCCAGCGCCAAGTGTACTCCAGAATAGCATCCCAGTCATCTCGAGCAGTGCCGGGGAGATGATCAGCCAGATGCCGAGGATCGCCACTAGCGAAGCGACGCCGATGCTCAGCGGAATGTCGTTCGACAGCCGGTAGACGTTGTAGCCGGCGGCGATGGCGACGACCGCACCGGCCAGCAGGTTGTTCCAGAGCGCCGCCATGCTGGTGTCGAGAGCCAGCACCGAGACGGCGGCCCAGACGCCGAGTGCAGCGATGACGATGCTGAGCACCGACGTCTTCCGTCGCCGTTCCTCGTCTGCGATCGCGGTGGACTCGTCTCGAGGGTCGGGGCCGTCGGGTCGGTCGCCGACGCCGGTTCCCGAATCGACGTTGGACGGGGTCTGTTCGCGCTCGTCGCGTCCGACTCCGCCCTCGCTTTCGCGCTCCGCCTGTGGGTCACGGTCGTCCTTGTTCGGGTCACTCATGCCGTGCGAGGAGTGGCCCTAATGGGGCAAAAACATCGACGACTGTTCCACCGCGTCGCACGGCAAGTCATTGGAAATCGGTTGTTACAACGATGTGTGTCCCCGATGCGAATACCGATCGGGTGGTAGTGACTGGATTCTCGACTAGTCTTCTCTCACCCGCGACCGATAGCGCTTTTGACGGCGCGGCCCGTCACGATCAGTCGTGCACATACGCGGAACCGTCGCGGGGGAGGTCGAATCGCGCTCGGTGTCGACGAGCTACGGCGAGAGCGAACTCGCCGAGGTGCCGCTACGACTGGCAGGCGACGGCAATAGCGGCGAGCCGTCACAGACGGCACCGTTCGCTCGAGGTGGTGACGACGCGGCGGCGGAACCCGCAGACGATCACGAGACCACGACGGTAACCCTCTGGAACAAGTGGGCCGAATCGGCCGACTACCTCGAGCCGGGGCTGGAACTGCTCGTCACTGACGCGAAACAGGAGGAGTATCGGGGCGAGACGCAGTACGCCACGACGGGCGACTCCTACGTCGTCGTCGAGCCGAGCTTTCTGGTGAACGTGACAGCGATCCGCAACTGGGTGCAGTGTCCCCGCCTCTACTATCTGAACAAGCTCTCGGGCGTGCCGCTGAACTACCCCGTCGTCAAGGGGACACTCGTCCACGAGGTCTTCGGCGATCTCTTGCGAGGACGGGACCTCGAGGAGTCGATCGACGCCCGCGTCGACGAACGCGGCCTCGAGCTCGGCTTGCTCGGCGAGACGGCCGAGGCCGTCGCCGAGGAGGTCAGAGAGAACGCCACAGCGATCGAAGGCTGGCTCGAGCAGGGTCGATTAACCGAAGAAGACAGCTGGCGCTCCGAGCAGTTGCTCATCAGCGAAACGTTCGGCCTCCGCGGACGGGCCGACGCCGTCCGTCGGGGCGCGCCGGTCGAACTCAAGACGGGCAAGAACCTGAAGAAAGAGCCGCGATTCAAGGACAAGGTGCAGGCGGCCTGTTATGCGCTCTTGCTCGAGGAACACGGCGGTGACGTCGACCTCGGGACGCTGCTCTATACGAAAAACTCGGCGCTGGATCGCAACGAGGAGACGGGCGATCTCACCCCGGCAAAGGAGTTCACGATGGGCGATGGGCTGTTGAAGTTCGTCGTCCGCCAGCGCAACGAACTCGCGGCGATGGAGATCGCCGGCGACATCCCAACCGGCTACGAGGGCTCGGCCAAATGCGAGTACTGTTTCGAACAGGACACCTGCATGGTCGTTTCGGGCCGACTCGATCAGGAGTCCAAAGCCGGCCAGATCGCCACCCCGCTGCCGGAGGAGGAACGCGAGTACTTCGATCGGTTCTATCAGGCGATCGAAGAAGAACGCCGGGAGGTCCACCGCGAGTACGCCAAACTCTGGGAACAAGACGCCCAGGAGCGCGCCGACGACGATCGCGCGCTGATCGACCTCGAGTTCGTCGAGAAACGGCCGCTCGAGGGCGGTCGCTGGGAGCTTCGCGCCCGTCGAACGAGCAGCGCGAACTCGAAGATTCGAGAAGGCGACTTCGTACTGGCGAGCGACGGCCACCCGGTCCGGGGAAATTCGGAACTCGCAACCATCGAACGACTGGACGATGTGGTCGTCCTGACGGCAGACGAACCGGTCGAAGTCACTCGGCTCGACGTCTACCCCTCCGAACTGACGACCGACCGGCTGCTGGTCGCGATGCACGACGCCGTGCTCAAAGGCGACGAGCGCCGCAAGGATATCTTGTTCGGACGAGCCGATCCCGAATTCGATGAAGTCGATGAGACATTTATTGATAACAATGCGGCCCAGAACGAGGCCGTAACGAAAGCCGTCGGCGCACAGGACTGCGCGCTGATCCACGGGCCGCCGGGCACGGGCAAGACGTACACCATCGCCCGTGCCATCCGCGCGATGGTCGAACGCGGCGAGCGCGTCCTGCTCTCTGCGTTTACGAACCGAGCCGTCGACAACGCCCTCGAGGCCTTGCTCGAGCAACTCGAGGACGGCGTTGGGTCGCAGACACAACGATCTGGAGACGGCGAAGCCGTCTCCGTCGTCCGCGTTGGCTCCGAGAGCGGTATCCGCGAGGACATGGAGCCGTATCGCCTCGAGCGCTCGGGCGACCCCGAAGACCGCCTCGCCGAACTCCAGAGCGCCCAGGTCGTCGCCGCGACGACGGCGACCTGTGGCTCGCGAGTGATGAAAGAGCAGGCGTTCGACGTCGCATTAGTCGACGAGGCCGCCCAGCTCACGGAGCCGGGCACCTGTGCGGCGATCAATCTCACCGAGCGGTTCGTCCTCGTCGGGGACCACGAGCAGCTGCCGCCGGTCGTCCGCGCCGAAAACGACCTCACGGAGTCGCTGTTCGAACGGCTCATCGACTGCCATCCCGAGGCTGGCGTCATGCTCGACCGCCAGTACCGGATGAACCAGCGCATTCAGGCCTTCGCCTCGCGGGAGTTCTACGACGGTGAACTCCGACCCGCAGAACCCGAAGTCGCCGGGCGGAACCTAAACGACCTCGTGGGCGTCTCACGAGAGACACTCCCACCGAAACTGCAAGATCCGGTCGCGTTCGTCGATGTCGAGGGCGACGGCGGGCAGTACACCGACAGCGAGGAGGCAGCGCGGATCGCCGACCTGATCGAGCGTTACGAGGCCGCCGGGCTCGAGCGATCCGAAATCGGCGTGATCGCACCCTTCCGGGCGCAGGTCTCCGAACTCTCGAGACACGTGCCCGACGACGTCACCGTCGATACGGTCGACCGCTTTCAGGGCTCGAGTCAGGAAGTCATCATCATCTCCTTTACTGCGACGGGCTCGCTCGAGGGTCCCATCTTCGAGGATTATCGGCGGATCAACGTCGCACTGACCCGGCCGAAACGCGCGCTCGTGCTCGTCGGCGATCCGGCGGCGCTGTCGTCCGATCCAGTTTATGCGCGAATGCTCGAGTGGGCGCGGACGTAGCCCGACACCGGAGCGTTTGTTCCTCCGGAGAATTAGCAACATGTTTATAGATTGCTTCGAAAGCCGTCACAATGACAGAATCATCGAGACGGCGACTGCTCGCCATCACTGCGGGTGTCGTCACCACGGCAGGTGCCGGCTGTCTGGACGAGTCGTCCGCCGAATCCGACGAGCCAAGCGAAGACGACGCCGACACGGCCGACGGTGACGACAGCGACGACAGCGACGACTCGAGTGCGCTCGCCGACGCAACTGTGGACTATCCTGCGTTCGTCGACGACGACGTGCGCGTCATGGACGACGGGCGAGGGATCGAGTACTCGGATTCCGGGCCGGCGTTCGTCCTGGCTGCGAAGTTCGAGGGCGCGGACGCGGCGGCCGACGAACTCCGTGTCAGCCGTGACCTCGATAGTAACGTACCGACGGCCTACATCGCACCGGTCGTGGACGGCGACAGCGTGACGTATCACGTCTTCGCGAACGAGTCGTTCGTCGATTTCTCCGACTGGGCTCTCGTCGAGATCGTGGACGACACCCCCGCTGACGAGCGTCGAGCGTCGTTCGACGACCTGCAGGCCGGCGTGGTCCACCTCGAGACGAGTACCGACGCCGACGGCCTCGTGGTCGTCGACGGCGGTCGGAATGCGCTCGAGACGGATGCGGCGACGCTCGTCGGCATTCACCGACTGGACGCCGATACCGAAACAGAGGCCGTTCCACAGGTCGCGTTCAGTATCGAACGGTTGGACGACGGGACGACCGTCGAGATTACCCACACGAGCGGCGACCACCTCGAGGGCGATGCCGTCGTCGTCGACGTCGACGGCGATCGAATCGAGAACCCGTTCGGCGTCGAGACGGTGACCGCAGGCGACACGGCCACGCTCGAGGACGTTCCGGTCGGGGCGGAACTCGCGGTGCGCTACGACGATGGCGAGACTGCCGCCGTCATGACCACGACGACCCTCGAGTGAGGGTGTTCGCGTCGCCCAGCCCACTCGGAGTTCCGCGGTGCTGGCGGGTTGGCGAACTGTGGACTCGAGAACCGCCCGACGCGGCGACGGGATACGTTTATAATGCTTTGCTTGACAGTCAGTAGACGTGATGCGATTCGAAGCGGAGAGCAAACTCGTTCGCGAGGCAGTGTCGGCAGAGTATGCGGAGTTCGTGATCGCGATCACCGAACTCGGCGGCGTCACGGCACTGATGGGGATCCTCGCACTGTTGTTCTGGTGGGGCGATCGCCGGCAGAGCGCGCTCGTGATCAGCTACGCGATCGCCGGCCTCGCAGTGATGCTCGCGCTGAAAACAGTGCTCGCCCTCCCGCGACCGCCGGAAGACGCCATGCTGGTCGCCCTCGAGGACGAGCGCGAGGGCTACGGTTTCCCGAGCGGCCACGCGTTCGCGGCGACGGTCGTCTACGGTGGCCTGCTCTCGATGTCCGACCGCGCTCGAGAACCGTGGACCGTCGCTGGCGTCGGGGCGCTCGTCGTCGCCATCTCGCTCTCGAGAGTCGTCATCGGGGTTCACTATCTGGGCGACGTGATCGTCGGCATGCTGTTGGGCGTCGGCTTCGTCGTCGCGATGAACCGACTCACTCGCGGCGTGCCGGCGGTCGGCTTCGCGGTCGCGCTCGTCCTCGCGGTTCCCGCCCTCGTCATCACCGGCGTCAGCGAGGACACCATCCTCGCCGTCGGCGGAGCGCTCGGTGGCCTGTTGACTGCTGGCCGAATCGACGGTCTCCCGGACCTGCAATCGCGACTCGAGGGCGTCGCCCTCGCCGCCGTCGGTGGTGGCGGCGTCGTGGCGCTCCAACTTGTCGAATCGGTCGTCAGCGCCACGCTCGCGCTCGGTGCACTCTACGCCAGCCTCGTCGCGTGGATCCTCGTCGCCCCAGTGGTCGTCGGCCACGTCGGCGACCGACTCGTCGGCTCGGCGGTGGTCGATCGGCGCTCGAGTCGTTACCCCGACGAGTAGTCGACGCTCCCTTCGTCCTCGCTCATTCGAATCCAGTACAGCCGGGTGTACGGCACGTGGACGAACCCTTCGTCCTCGAATCTGAGCCGAACGCCCTGTACCTTCCCCGAGTCCGTAATGTGCTCGGCGTCGACCGCGTCCTCGGCGGTGCCGTCGGGCGTCTCGTACGCGATTGTCGCCATACTGTGACAAACGCTGTCGCGATCAAAAGACTCGTGCAGGCGAATTCGCGCAGGGTCCGGTCTCGGAGCGTGGAAGACGGCCGGGGGTTTACCGCTGTCGGCGGTGAGGGCTCGCTATGCTCGACTCGCCTTACCCGCGCCGGCCCGGCGTTCGGGTTGTGGTCTGGATCGTCGTGGTGATCGCGCTGACGTCCATCGTCACCGGCGTCGTCGCGATTCTCACGGACCCCGCTGTCGAGGGGGCTGGCGTCCTCGGGACGCTGCAGACGGTCATGGAGTTCAGCGGCACCATCGTCGGCTTTGCTCTCCTCGTCACCGCATGGGGAATGCGACGGGGCTACCGAGTCGCGTTCGCCGCCGCTGTCGTCCTCATCGGGCTGTCGGCGGCTCACGGCATCGTCCAGTACCGGCTGCTCTCGGTCCCGCTCGTCGTCCTCTCTGTCGGCGGCCTCGTCGTTCTCGTCACCACGAGCACGCGATTCCGCCGCTCGAGTCACTTCACTGCGACTCAGATCGGCGCACTGCTGGCGCTCGTCGGTGTGTTCTGCTACGGCACCGCCGGCGCGTACGCGCTCCGCAGGCAGTTCGACGGCGTCGACGGGGTCGTCGACGCGATCTACTTCACCGTCGTCACCGCGAGTACGGTCGGCTACGGCGACGTCCACGCGGCCACCGATTCGGGACGCCTCTTTGCCATCTCGCTGGCCATCCTCGGGCCCGCAACCATCGCCGCGGCCGCCGGCAGCCTGTTCCAGCCTGCACTCGAGGCCCACCTCGAGCGAACCGGCCGGCGCACGATGGCGACGAACGACACCGATGCCGCCGGCGGCACCGAGGACGGAGACGCTCCACAGATCGCCGTCCTCGACAGCGATGCGACGCTTGCACCCGTACTTGAGGGGCTTGGGAAACACGCGTCTGTTACGGTCGTCACGAGCGAGGGCGCAGTGTCGAGGCTGCCCGACGACGTCAGCAGGTTCGTCGGCGAAGTGACGGACAACGAACTGCTCGAGCGAGCGGGCCTCGAGCGGTGTCGCGTGGTGCTCGTTTCGGCTGCTGGAACCGATGCTCGCGACGCCATCGCTGCCGTCCAGTCACACAGCGACGCCAAAATCGTGGCCGTTGCTGTGGCCGACTCGAGCGACTCGTTCGTTCGGCTCGGGGCGGACGTCGTCGTCGTCGCGCCCGACCCGGTCCTCATCGAGACGATCATCGACGCGGTGCTGGCAGCCAGCAGTCCCGACGGTCAGTCCCCGGCGTCGGCCGCCTCCCAGAGCGGGTAGAGGTCGTCTTCGATCGGCTCGGTGACTGACTCGCCGTCGAGGATCAGTTCGAACGCACCCGCTTGTACCGTGCCGATTTCGGCTCCCTCGAGGCCCGCCTCGGCGAGTGACTCGAGGCAGTCGTCGACGGCCTCGCTTGGCACGGTTGCGAGCAACGCCCCGGAGCCGAAAATCCGCAGTGGGTCGACGTCGGCCGCCTCGCATAGCTGCTGGGTCTCCTCGCGAATCGGCACCGCGTCGCGATCGATCTCGAGGCGAACGTCGGAGGCGCGGGCGATCTCGAGCGCGCCGGCGGCGACGCCGCCCTCAGTGGGATCGTGCATCGCCGTGGCATACTCCCGGATCGCGCGGCCGTCGGCGACGATACTGATCTCGTCGACGAATCCCGCGGCGCGCTTGCAGGTGGCGTCGTCGACGCCGAGGTCGTCGCCGAAGTCGGACGCCAGAATCGCGGTGCCTTCGAGCCCGGCGGCTTTCGTCAGGACGACGCTGTCGCCGGGTTCGGCCCCGTGTGTCGGGACGAACGCCTCGGCCATCCCCATCGCCGTCAGCGAGAGCAGCGGGCGCTCGAGTTGGTCGACGTACTCCGAGTGGCCGCCGACGATCGACGCGCCGATATCTCGAGCGGCCGCGTCGAGGTCGCGCGTGATCGCCTCGAGTGGTGCGTCCTCGTCGGGGAGCATGATGACGGCCGTCAGCCAGCGCGGGTCGGCACCCGAGGCAGCGACGTCGTTGCAGGCGACGCGGACGGCGAGCGTGCCGACCTGTGAGGCTGCAAGCGAGATGGGATCGGAGCTGACGACGAGCGTCTCGTCGCAGCCGGGCACCGCGATTCCGGCGGCGTCCTCGCCGTCCGCGGGTCCCTGTAGCACTGTCTCGTCGTCGGCAGCCGTTCCCGTCCGGCCGAAGACGTGGTCGAGCAAGTCGTCCGGGCTCACCTTGCCGGGCATACCACGAACTGGGGGGATTGGGGGTTTGTAGCTGTCGGGGTCGACTCGAGCGGCTTCGCAAAACACACACCACGGTCGACGTCGTTCGACCGTCGCTGCTCAGTCGCTGTCCGGTGCCACCGCATCCATCGTCTGGCGAACCTCGGCTTCGGTCGCACCGCGCGGGAAGCTGACCGCGATGGCGTCGATCCCGTCGACGGCCTCGTAGCGCTCGAGGCTCTCGCGAGCCGATTCGGCGTCGCCCACGGCACAGAGATCGTCGAGCAGGTCGTCACCGAGGCACTCGAGTGCGCGCTCGCGGTCGCCTGCCTGCCAGGCGTCGTGGATCGCTACGGCCTCGTCGTAGCCCTGTCGCTCGAGTGCATCACGGTAGAACGTGCCCATGCCGCCGACGTAAAATGCGACGTGCTGGCGGGCGAGTTCGCGGGCGCGGTCGGTGTCATCGAGCACACAGCAGGTCACGCCGGTCGTGACCTGCACGTCCTCGGGGTCGCGCTCGCCCAGTTCGGCCCCGCGTTCGATATCCTCGAGGCGGTCGCGGACGCCGTCGGGGGTGAGCATGATGCCGTGCCAGCCGTCGGCAAAGCGGCCGGCGAGTTCGACGGCTTTCGGTCCCATTCCGGTGACCTCGATCGGCGGGGTGGGCTCCGGTGGCGTACAGCGCAGCCGAAAGCC
Source organism: Natronorubrum thiooxidans (assembly GCF_900156475.1). Taxonomy (GTDB): domain Archaea; phylum Halobacteriota; class Halobacteria; order Halobacteriales; family Natrialbaceae; genus Natronorubrum; species Natronorubrum thiooxidans. Next base: position 132,814 of record NZ_FTNR01000006.1, on the reverse strand, counting down.
GGAGAGGTCGAACTCGTCGCCGTCGTAGTCGACGGGCTCGCCCGAGAGCACCTGTCGAACGATGTCGACGGTCTCACGGGTTCGCTTGAGCGGGTTGCCGTACGCCATCCCGTGCCAGTTCTCGATGACGACGGGGCCGCTCGGGCCGAGGCCGAGTCGGAAGCGACCCTCGGAGAGTTCCTGTAGCGTCGCTGCCGTCTGTCCCAGCAAGGCAGGCGAGCGCGAGTAGGTGTTGAGGATGCTCGAGCCGATGTCAATCGAGTCGGTGCGTTCGGCCATCGCCGTCAGGACGGTCACGCCGTCGCGACCCCACGTCTCGGGGAGCCACGCGCAGTCGTAGCCGCCGGCTTCGGCCCGCTGGGTGTAGTCGACGATCGAGTCGACGGTCGGCTGTGCAGCGACCGGCAAGTGGACGTCTCGGGCAGTCATACCTCGTACTCCTCCGAAATCTGTGGGACGCCACCGGCGGTGATCGTCTCGCCGACGATGTACGACGCCGCCGGACTCGCGAGGAACTGCGTGATGTCGGCGATTTCCTCGACGGTACCGATCCGTCGGGCGACCTCCTCGCGGTCAATATTGTCGGCGGAGACGCCCATCTGGCTCTCGACGCCGGGCGTCGCGACGAAGCCGGGGGCGATACAGTTGACGCGGACGTCGTCGTGAGCCCACTCGTTGGAGAGGGTCGTCGTCAGGTTGACGACGGCGGCCTTGGCCGCGCCGTAGGGGCTCATTAGCGGCGAGCCACGCTGACCGGCGACGCTCGCGAAGTTGATTACGGTGCCGCCGCCGTCTTTGAGGTGTGCCGCAGCGGCGTGTGTGCAGTGATACGTGCCGTGGAGGTTGATGTCGACGATGGTCTTCCAGCCGTTCGGCGAGACGTCGTCGAACGCGGCCATGAACGACGCGCCGGCGTTGTTGACCAGCACGTCGAGGCCGCCGAACTCCTCGACGGTGGCCTCGACGAGCGCTTCGACGGCCTCGCGGTCCGTGACGTCACACTCGACCGCCAGCGCTCGGCCGGGGCTGTCGCTCTCGTTGATCTTCTCGGCGACGGGGTCGACGTTTGCTTGCTCGCGCGAGCAGACGACGACGTCGACGCCGTCCTCGGCGAACCGTTCGGCGATTGCCCGCCCGATCCCGCTCGAGGACCCGGTGACGATGGCGGTCTCGCCGTCGACGCTAAACTGAGCGGTGCTCACGCGCGATCACCGACGCTTCGAGCTGTCTGTGTTACCATTGTTAGTTCCACTCGAGTGTATGGAGAGTTTGTTAATAAAGATGGGTATGAATCCCGCAGCGTTAAGTGTGGGGCAGTCACTGCCACAGACAGGCGACGACAGACCACTATGACAGGCGATACCCTATCCATCCGACTCGAGGGCTCGATCCGAAACCGGAACGCCGCAAACGGAACCCGACTCGAGCCGCCGATCGCCGACGCGACGCGGCCGACGGCCCGGAGGGCCGACTGATGGCCGAGCGCAACTCGAGTGCGAGCGACCCCGACTGCATCGAGTGGGAGGCCGTCTTCTGGGACATCGGCGGCGTCATCCTCGACCTTGAGTCCGTCCGGGAGGCCCACGAGGCGTTTATCGCCACGCTCGTCGAGCGACACGACCTCGAGACGACGGTCGAGGAGGCGACGGCGACGTGGCGAACAGCCGTCGGGACCCACTTCCGCGAGCGCGAGGGGACGGAGTTTCGGGCCGCACGCGAGGCCTACGAGAAGGGGATCGACGAACTCGCCACCGAGCCGATTCCGAAACGGGCGTGGCTGTCGACGTTCGAAGACGTCGTTCAGTCGTCGATCGAACCCGTTCCGGGAGCCGTCGAGACGATTACGGCGCTGGCCGAGCGAGACCTCCACGTCGGCGTCATCAGCGACGTCGACGACGAGGAGGGCAAGTGGATGTTATCGCAGTTCGGCGTCCGCGAGGCGTTCGACTCGATCACCACCTCCGAGGAGGTCGGCCGAACGAAACCCGATCCGGCGATGTTCGAAACCGCCCTCGAGAAAGCCGGCGTCGAGCCCAGTCGGTCGCTGATGATCGGCGATCGCTACGACCACGATGTGTGTGGAGCCGACGAGATAGGGATGCACGGCGTCGCCTTCGGTGCCGAGGACGGGCCAGCCGTCTCGTATCGGATCGAGTCACCGGGGGACGTCATCGAGATCATCGACGGCGACGGCTGCTGACTCGTCCCGAACAATGTAAGAGTACAATCCGCCGAAACTATTTTCGTAAAGCAGAGGTGTGATAGTACTGTACATATATGTCGAGTTCGCACCACAGTCCGACAGTCCACGTCGTATTGACACCTGCGACCCTATGAGCGACAGCTACTACGAGCGGCTGGTCGACGAAGATGCATTGGTCGCCTACCTTGAGGACCATCTCGGCGCGGTTGACGACTCCGATATCGTCCGTCATCAGGAGGGCCACTCGAACGAGACGTTGTTCGTCACCTGGGGTGACCGGGAACTGGTAATTCGCCGCCCGCCACCAGGGGAAACCGCCGACACGGCCCACGACGTCCTTCGGGAGTATCGGGTCACGGCGGCGCTGTCGGACACCGACGTCCCCGTCCCCGAGCCGCTGTTGGCCTGTGACGACCACGACGTCATCGGGAGTGACTTTTACGTGATGGAGCGACTCGAGGGCGACGTCCTCCGGGACGACGAACCGGACCGATTCGCCGCGCCCGAACACCGCGAGCGAATTGGCTACGAACTCGTCGACACGCTCGCGACGATCCACGACGTCGAGTACGAGGCCGTTGGCCTCGGCGAGTTCGGCCGGCCCGCCGGCTACACGCAGCGACAGGTCGACCGCTGGGGGAAACAGCTCTCGTGGGCGTTCGAGGTGACCGAAGACGAACGGGCGGTGCCGGACCTCCACGCGGTCGGCGACTGGCTCCGTGCCAACGTCCCCGACACCCATCCCCACACCCTCGTCCACGGCGACTACAAACTCGACAACGTCATGTTCGGGATGACAGGAGCCGACGAGGCTCGAGCCAACCGCACAGCCGACGACAACGGCGAGCAATCGCCCGAACTCGTCGCCGTCTTTGACTGGGAGATGGCCACGCTGGGCGACCCGCGTGCCGATCTGGGCTGGATGCTGTCTTACTGGCGCGATCCAAAGGACCCCGCGCCGTCGATGCCCGAACTCACCAGCCGGTTTATGGAACGGGTGGGGTATCCAAGCCGGGTCGAACTCGTCGACCGCTGGGAGGCCCACACCGGCCTCGCGTTCGAGCACGAACGGTTCTACCGGACGCTCGCCGTCTACAAACTGGCCGGCCTCGGTGAGATGTTCTTCCGGCGCTATCTCGAGGGCAACAGCGACAACCCACTGTACCCGAAGATGGAGGCCCGCGTCCCGGCGCTGGCCGCGCGAGCGAAACGGATTCTCGAGGGTGACGAGCCGCTGTAGTTCGACCACTTGCCCTCTGATTACCGTAGTTTACGATACTGCCCAACCCGCGTACGAGCTGTGCGTTCGACAAGTCGGTGTTTAACATTGGTAACGAATCGTCGGTGGTATTAAGACAGTCCCGGCCGAGCACACGACCATGTCACTCGGAACCATCGGCCACGTTGCTGTCCTGGGTGCAGGGAACATGGGTCATGGAATCGCTGAAGTAACCGCGATGGCCGGCTACGACGTCACGATGCGTGATATCAAAGCCGAGTTCGTCGAGGACGGCTACGAGTCGATCGCCTGGAGCCTCGAGAAACTCGAGGAGAAAGACCGACTCGATGATCCCGCCGACGAGATCCTCGCACGAATCGAGACGACGACAGATCTCGAGGCGGCCGTCAGCGACGCCGATCTGGTCATCGAAGCCGCCCCCGAAAACCTCGAGTTGAAACACGACATCTTCAGCGACCTCGAGCGCTATACGGACGCGGAGACGCTGCTCGCGACGAACACCTCGAGTCTGCCTATCTCTGAGATCGCGGCCGTCGTCGACACGCCCGAGCGCGTCCTCGGCCTGCACTTTTTCAACCCGCCGGTGAAGATGGATCTCGTCGAGGTCATCTACGGTGAGGAGACGAGCGACGACGCCGCCGAGGCCGGCTCCGAGTGGGTCGAATCGATCGACAAGACGCCGATCTACGTCCGCAAGGACGTTCGCGGGTTCGTCGTCAACACCATCGTCGGGCCGTTCATCGGCGAGCCCGCGTGGATGGTCTCCGAGGAAGAGGCGACGATCCGCCAGGCCGACGCCGCGATGGTCCACCAGCGGGGCTACCCGATGGGTCCGTTCGAACTCGGCGATCTGACTGGAATCGACGTCGGCTACCACGTCCGCACGGAAGCCGGCGACGAGATCCCGCCGATCATGGAGGAAAAAGTCGAGGCCGAAGCACTCGGGCGGAAGACCGGCACGGGCTACTACGACTACGAGGACGGCGACGGTGCCGACTACGAGCGCGGGGATGGCGAGGGGTTCGATACACTCCGCGTCGAGGCCCGGATGATCAACCGCGCGGCCTACCTCGTCGGCGAGGACGTCGCCACCCCCGAGGCTGTCGACACGGGCGTCCAGCTCGGGCTTGGCTTCCCTGAAGGCATCTGCCGACGCGCGGACAAACTCGGGCTCGAGCGGGTCCTCGAGAAACTCGAGACGCTCCACGAGGCGACCGGCGACGATCGGTTCGAGCCCCATCCGTACCTCGAGGAACTCGTTGACGCGGGGAACACCGGCGAGGATGCCGGCGCTGGCTTCTACGAGTACGACGCCGACGGCGACCTCGATTCCTATCACCACCTGAACGTCGCGCTCGAGGACGGCGTCCTCCGGGTCGAACTCGACCGGCCATCGCGGATGAACGCGCTTTCGTCGGACTTACTCGAGGAGATCGACGAGCTGTTCTCGACGGTCGACACCGACGACGTGCGGTGTGTGACGATCGAGGGCGCGGGCGACCGCGCGTTCAGCGCCGGCGCCGATATCGGCGGCTTCGCCGGCGCGGAGCCGACCGACCTGATGGACGTCACGCCGGCCTTCGAGACGGTTAACGACTTCCCGCGGCCCGTTCTCGCGAAGATCGACGGCTTCTGTCTCGGCGGCGGCTTAGAGCTTGCCCTCGCCTGTGATCTCCGACTCGCAACCGAGCGCTCGACGTTCGGCGCGCCGGAAATTACCCTCGGGCTGATCCCTGGCGGCGGCGGCACGCAGCGACTCCTTCGGCTGCTCGGCGAGACCCGCGCGAAGGAACTGGTCTTCCGGGGGAACCACATCGACGCCGACCGCGCCGAGGACTGGGGGCTGATCAACCGTGCCGTCGACCGCGAGGAGTTCGGCGAGACTGTCGACGAGTTCGTCGACGACCTCCGGAGCGGCCCGCCGATCGGCCTCGAGGTCGCCAAGAAGGTCATGAACGAAGGAAAAGACGCAAGCCTCGACGCCGCCATCGCCATGGAGAGCCAGGGTTTCGGGCTGCTGGCCAGCACTGAAGACGTGCTGGAGGGAACCACGGCCTTCGCCGAAGACCGCGAGCCAGAGTTCGAGGGCCAATAAATGCCACAGGAGCCGACGGCCTCGAGCGACTGGCCCGAGTGGGGCTCGTTCGTCGAGCAACACGGCTACCTCTCGTGGCTCGACATCAGCGTCGCTCGCCTCGAGGATGGAATGGCTGTCCTCGAGGTCGAACACAACGAGGAGTTCGAGAACCCGGTCGGAAACGACGGCTACGACCCAGTCCACGGCGGAATCGTCGCGACGCTGATCGACACGGCGAGTGCGTTCGCCCTCCGGACGACGTTCGACGATCCGGCGACGGCCCGGCTGACGACGACCGATCTCAACGTCTCGTATCTTCGGCCGGCGACGGGTGATCTTCGGGCGACCGCGGAGGTGATCCGCGCCGGCGGAACGACAGGCGTCACCGAGGTGTCGATCACCGGTGCTGACGGCGAGGCAGCCGTTGGACGCACGACCTACCGGCTGTTCCGACCCAGCGACTGATACGGACTGCTGTCGTCACGTCCCGCCTCTCACCGACTCCGTCTGGAGATCGGCGGGACAGCGGTCCAACAGACCGTATGAGCCGGCAAGGGAGGGCCGGGTCCCGCTCACTGCTCGTCGCGCAGATCCTTGTAGATCTGTGGGTCGGTCTGGAACTTCAATACGTTGTGGACCGACGAGTTGCGGATGTTCGCAATGACGTCGCCGTACTCTTTGTAACAGTTGTGGATCCATCGCGAGATCTGCTCGCGACTGCGAAACATCATGACGGTCTTCCACTGGTACTCCCCGTCGGAAAGGAAGAAAAACAGGGTGTGCTTGTCCCCTTTGATGTGGTCCATCGCGGCTCGCCAACTCTCTTCGAAGTGTTCCGCGTTGAACTTGAACTCGAACAGTGCGAAGATGTAGTACTCCTCGTTCGGAATAATCGCCTCGCGGAAGACGCCCTCGTCGCGCATCCGCCGGATCGATTCGCTGACGGTGACGTGTGACACCTCGATATCGTACTCCGACTTGAGCACGCTCGTCAACTCCCGCGAGGAGAGTTGTGGATCGTTCGAGAGTTCACACAGGATGGCGATATCGCGGTCCTTAAAATCCCAGTTTGGTCGTTCGTCGTCGGTCATATTAGTGTGCAGTGTGGTGGGTCATTAGTATGCATCTGTTCTGTCTAGAATTTCTAGCAGTCGGTCGCTGTAGGCGTCCGGCCGATCCTCGGGGACCCAGTGATAGGCATCCGACAGCGGCGCGAGCGTCGCGTTCGGAACGTCGTCGGCCAGGCGCTCGGCGTACTGATAGGGCTGCATCACGTCGTCTTCGCCCCACAGCAGCAACGTCTCCGCGGTAATACCGCTGTAATCGAGTTCCGTCGTGTGGTTCGTGTTCGTCGCGACCGCGTTGCGAACGAGCGAGACGTGACCCGAATCGGAGAGCCACGGCGCTTTCATGCCCGCGACGAACTCGGGATCTGCCTCGCCGTAGGCTCCGTCGACGAACGCCGACTCAAGGCGCGCCTCGAGTTCTGACCGCTCGAGGTCGGCCGTCTTCGGCAGCCCGAGATTCGAGACGAACTCGACGGGCCAGGAATCGTAGCAGACGGCGTTCGAGAGCACGAGTTGGTCGACGGATTCGGGATTGTGCGCCGCGTATCGCAGTGCGACACCGCCGCCGATGTCGTGGGCGACGAGCGTGACCGTCTCACAGTCGAGATCGTCGAGCAGTCCCTCGAGCATCACTTCCTGGGCGCGGATCGAGCGGTCGAAGCCGTCGCCCATCGCGGAGTTGCCATAGCCCACCAGATCGGGTGCGATGGTTCGACGCGCGTCGGCGACCGCGGGGACGATGTCGCGCCAGAGGAACGACCACGTCGGGATGCCATGGAGGAAAACGACGGGCGGCTCGTCGCTCCCCTCGTCGGGGCCCGCCTCGTGGTAAGCGACCTCGAGGTCGTGGCCGTCGACGGCGACCTGTGTCGTCGCCTGCTGGTCGCTCCAGGTGTCGTGGTCGACCATTCAGGCCCCTCCGGTCACGTTTGCGATGGCCGTCAGTCTCGAGTTGCCGTGGCGTCGACTGGGAGGCCTGCTCGCGTGTACGCGACAGAACCCTCGTTCGGCTGGCTCGATCATTGTCTGTGGTGACATATGTTCACTTCAATTTCCAACACAAAACCATTTCGGTGGAATGCTACCGTTGTTAATCCGATCCGGGCCGCCGACCGCAGACTGCACACTGCCGGCCGTCTCGTTACTCGTCGGCCGAACTGCTCGACAGTCCTCGAACCGACTCATCGCCGATCTGCTTGAGGACGTGTTCGTGAAACGCCTGTAAGGCGGCGCTTTCGTCTTCAGCGAGGACGACGTCGCTGGCCGATAGCGTCGCCAGCCCGAACGCCCGCGGCGTCGGCGAATCGAGCAGGTGCCGAGAAACCTCGAGGTCGCCGGCCTCGATCGCGCCGACGACCGACTCGATTTCCTCGACGTTGAGTTTGTCCTCGAGGATCTCCCGATACGTTTCCTCGATCACAGCGAAGTTCTCGAGGTCCTCCGCGAAGCCGAGTAACATCTCACTCGAGACCTGCTGTTCGCTCGCCGACTTCTCGTAGCCCTTGTAGCGTTTGAGGATCATCAGCGCCCGCGTCGAGTTGATCCGGAAATAGCGCTGGAGGAGGTCTGTGCCCGAAATCGCCCGCCGAAGGTCCTCGCGGACGTCGTCGGCCTCGAGGTCGTCGATGAGTCCCTCGAGGTCGACCTTGCGATTTAACGGCATCGAGAGGACGAAGCCGTTATCAGCGACGGCGACACGGACGTTGGCGGTCGCCTGCTGGGCGCAGTGGTAGGCAAACAGTCTCGAGAGGCCGTCGTTGACTTTGCGGCCGTATGCCGAGTGGACGTAGTAATGGCGTTCGTACTCCTCGCGGTCGCGGACGACCTCGATCGCGAGTCGGTCGTGGGTGCTTACGCTCTCGAGGCCGGCGTACTGGAGTTGGTGGTCGAACAGTCGGGCGATCGCGCGCACGCTGTCGTCGTCCAGCGGGAACTCCCGCAGCCAGGCCCGAACGCGGGGCGGTCCGCCAGTCTCGTAGTGGTCGAGCAGGTCGGTCTGGAACGTGAGGATCTCTCGGCCGAGGTCGACCGACAGCGGCAGCCGTTCGGAGTACCACGAGGGGACCGTCGGGCGGGCGCTCGTGCGGTCGACGTACACCTTCGAACCCCGCCGGTAGCGATACTCGAAGTGGTCGCCGCCGAGGACGAACACGTCGCCCTTCTCGAGCGTATCGAGGTAGTTCTCGTCCAACTGGCCGACCCACTCGTCGCTGGCACGCGTGTAAACGTCGCAGGTAAACGAGTCCGGGATCGTCCCGATGTTGGTCATGTAGATGACCCGCGCTAGCCGGCCGCGTTTGCCGATCAGGGGCTCGCCGACGGGAAACGCCTCGTGGTGGTGCTCGCCGTCGGGCGGATCGTTCGCGTCGCGCCAGATCTTCGCGTAGACGTTTCGATCCTCGAGGCCGGCGTACTCGGCGGTGAGATACCGCATGAGCGACTCGTACTCGGCGTCGGTGTAGTTCCGATAGGGATACGCCCGTCGGAGAATCGCCTTCAGGTCGGCTTCCGGGCGGATCTCCGCGATCGCCATGCCGTAGACGTGCTGGGCGGCGACGTCCTGGGCGTTTTGCGGGATCGACACCGAGTCGACGAACCCCTCGTCGGCTTTTTTGAGCATGACCGCACACTCGAGCAGTTCGTCCCGATCCAGGGCGATCACCCGGCCGGTGACGGTCTGGCCGACGCGATGGCCCGCGCGGCCGACCCGCTGGAGCAACGCGGCAACGCTTTTGGGCGAGCCGACCTGGACCACCATATCGACGTGGGGCATGTCGATCCCCAACTCGAGGCTGGTCGAGGTGGTGACGACGTCGAGGTCGCCGTCTTTCAGCCGCATCTCGATATCCTGGCGAACGTCTTTCGAGAGGCTGCCGTGGTGACAGCCGGAGTTTCCCTCGTCGTAGGCGTCGAAGCGCTCGCGGAGGGTGTGCAAGACGCGTTCGGCACCCGAGCGCGTGTTGGTGAAGACGAGTGTGTTCGTGTGGGCCTGAATGTGCTCGTGGAGTTGGCGATAAAACCGCTCCTGGACGACCTCGCGGGAGGTGTTGATCAGATCGTCGGTCGGACACTCGAGTTCGATGTCGAACTCGCGGGCGAAACGAGCGTCGACGATGTCGTACGGTCGGGGGTCGCCACCCGGCGTTTCCTGCCCGACTAAAAACTCGGCCACCCCCTCGAGCGGCTCGACCGTCGCCGAACAGCCGATTCGTGTGATATCGTGGTCGGTCATCGCCTCGAGTCGCTCGAGGCTGACCGACAGGTGGGTACCGCGTTTGCCGTCGGCGAGCGAGTGGATCTCGTCGACGATGACGTACTCGACGGTGCGCAGTTTCTCACGGAACTTCGGCGAATTCAGCAAAATCGCGAGCGTTTCGGGCGTCGTGTTGAGGATGTGGGGCGTCTCCTCGAGCATCTGCTGGCGCTCGTAGGAGTCCGTATCGCCGTGGCGGATGGCGTGGCGGATTTCGCCCATCTCCCGGTCGTCGTCGCGCTTTGCAACGATGTCTTCGATCCCCTCGAGAGGCACCTCGAGATTCCGATGGATGTCGTTCGCGAGTGACTTCAGCGGCGAAATATAGAGACAGTAGACCGAGTTCTCGAGGCCGTCCTCCGAATCCCGTTCTTTCGTAAACAGCGCATCGATGATCGACGTGAAACTCGCGAGGGTCTTGCCGCTGCCGGTCGGTGCACAGATCAGGGTATTCGTTCTCTCGTGGATCTTCGGGATCGCATCCCGCTGTGGTGGCGTAAAAAAGCCCTCGTTCTCGGGAACGTACTCGCCGAATGCCTCGAGCCACCACTGCTGGACTGCGGGCTCGAGCAACTCGAAGACGTCGCCGTCCTCGATCGTGACCGCGTCCGGATCGAACGGCAACTCGGCGTCGGAATCCAGCACCGCTGGGCGCGCACTCCCGTCCATTGTCGTCGTCTGCGGGACGGGTATGTAAGAGGGTTTGCCCACCGGAGCGAAAGTGAATCGTGCGCTGTGTCGAACGGGTACGCAGTCAGACGATAGCGATGGAGAGTATTACGACCAGGAAGACGTGCCAGACCAGTACCGCAGCTCTGACACCCGCTGTCGGCAGCGGTGGATTCCGAAATACCGCGTCGTAGACGAACAGCGTCGCGACCGCCGCACCGCCAGCCAGCCCTGCCTCGAATGCGACGGACGTGGCGATGCCGATTGCACCTCCGAGCGCGAGGCTCCCGACGATAGCGAGCAGGAGTTTGTCGTAGTACTCGAGGGGAACTACTGACATACGATATGTAGGGCCTCCGTCACGGAAAATCCCTCGTCGAATCCGGGACGGTGGGAACCGATACAGGTGGCAACGCGCCGGCCCGTTCGAGTGTGGCAGTGTCGGGACGGCAATTCGAAAGAGGCTACCCTTATCGGGGAGGCCGTCCGAGGACCCCGTATGCGTGTCACCTTTCTCGGAACTGGGAGCGCGATGCCGACTGGCGAGCGCTTTCAGACGGGAGTGCTCGTACAGGACAACGGTCAAACCCTGCTCGTCGACTGTGGCTCGGGTGTCTTACACCGACTCCAGCAATCCGGCGTCGGCTACGAGCGAATCTCGACGGTGTTGTTGACGCACCACCACCTGGATCACGTCGCCGATCTACTGCCGTTGATGAAAGCCCGCTGGCTCGCCGGTGAAGACCACCTCGAGATCGTCGGTCCACAGGGCACGAAAGCCATGATCGACGGCCTGCTCGAGGTCCACGAGTATATGCAGGACAAACTCGAGTTGCAAGTTCGGGAGATCGTCGCCGGCGAGTTCTCAGTCGCTGGCTTCGACGTCTCGGCCTACGAGACGCGTCACTCGCTGCCGTGTCTGGCCTACCGGTTTGGCGATCTGTTTACGTTCAGCGGCGACACCGAGGCGTTTGCAGGACTGGCAAACTTCGCCGAAGGCTCGGCAATCCTGGCTCACGACTGTTCGTTCCCCGACGACGTCGACGTCTCGAACCACCCGACGCCGGAAACGCTCGGCACGGCACTTGCCGGCCGAGAGATCGGACGAGTTTATCTGACACATTTGTATCCACACACCGAGGGCCGTCACGAGGAGATGCTCGAGTCGATCGGTGCCCACTACGACGGCGACGTTCGGTTCGCCGAGGATCTCAAAACGATCTCGATCGAGTGACGACGAGACGGCCCGGGGACGGACAGTCCACGGAGAACATCCCGTATTTCAGCGGGGGTGCACTCGACTTCGAGTGGCGCGCCCCAGCAGGAATGTCACGTGGGGTATAAAAGACAGCGCTATGGCGGACACCTCGTCTTCTGACTCGCGTCGTGAAATCGATCCGCAGTGGCCGACACGACGGGGAGCCAGACGGTGGTCAAGGTGTCGATACTGCCGACAAGCCGACCGCACAGCCGCGTTATCCGTCGAACTCGCTCTCGTCTTCGTGCACTCGAGTCCGGATTTCGCCTCGTCGATAGTCGTTACGTCGATTATCGATATTGCGATCGAAAAAATATGAGTTATCTGTCCGGGGTACAGTAGTGGAGATAGCGACCCAAAACCAACAATGTCTGGCAAGTATGACCTCGTAATCGTCGGTGGCGGTATCAGCGGTGCATCCCTCCTGTATACGACCGCGAAGTTCACTGATATCGACTCGATCGCGCTGATCGAGAAAGAACCGGAGATCGCAGCGATCAACTCAGATAGTACGAACAACTCCCAGACGCTCCACTTCGGAGATATCGAGACCAACTACACGCTCGAGAAAGCCGAAGAGGTAAAAGAGGGAGCAGAACTCCTCGCGGGCTACTTGGAGGGCCACGATCCCGACCGGGAGATGCACGCAAAGCGCAGCAAGATGGTGCTCGGGGTCGGTGACGAGGAGGTGGCGACGCTCGAACGCCGATACGATGACGAAGGATTCGGCGACCTCTTCCCGAAGCTCCGGCCGATCGAACGCGAGGAAATCGCCGAGATCGAACCCAAAGTCGTGGAGGGCCGCGACCCCGGAACGGACATGCTCGCGCTCCAGACGCCGGACGGCTACGTCGTCGACTACGGGCAGACGTCGAAATCGTTCGTCGAACTCGCCGAAGAAGAAACGAACGTAGACGTCTTCACCGGGACGAAAGTCACGGACATCACGCCGACCCTCGACGGCTATACGATCGAGACGACTAGCGGCCGGTTCGACTGTGACGCCACCGTCGTCGCTGCCGGCTCACACAGCCTCCAGATCGCGAAGGAACTCGGCTACGGGCAGGACAAGGTGTTGCTCCCCGTCGCCGGGAGCTTCTTCCTCGCGGACGATCTTCTGAACGGGAAGGTGTACACGCTCCAGATGAAGAAACTCCCATTCGCCGCCGTCCACGGTGACGCGGACGTCCACGACTCGAGTATCACGCGATTCGGACCGACCGCGAAACTCGTCCCGGCGCTCGAGCGCGGCCGTATCTCGACTGTGAGTGACTTCTTCGACGTGTTCGGCTTGAACGCGGCGGCGTTCCTCAGCTACGCCAACATCCTCTCCGATCGGATCCTCCTGCCGTACGTGCTCCGGAACCTCGTCTACGACGTCCCCAAAATCGGCGCGAAACAGTTCCTGCCGAACGTCCAGAAGGTCGTTCCGAGCGTCGAACTCGAGGACATCGAACGCGCGAAGGGCTACGGTGGCGTCCGGCCACAGATCGTCGACACCAAGAACAAGTCCCTGGACATGGGCGAGGCCAAGATCGTCGGCGACGACGTCATCTTCAACATCACGCCGTCACCCGGTGCCTCGACGTGTCTCAAAAACGCCATGCGGGACACGCAGACGGTGCTCGAGTTCCTCGATGGCGACTACGAGTTCGACGAATCGGCGTTCCGTGCAGACACCATCGGCAACTTCCCGCGCGCGGACGCTGCTGATGAGACCGCCGAGACGGAGACCGTCGACGACATCTCCACGGACGACTGACGAACACGACCAGCCGAGAACTCGTCGACAATAGTTGCGTGACGACTCACGTTTTTCGAGGTGTTTCAATGCGGACCGCCGCACCGAAGTTGATTGTCAGTCAGGTCGTGATCGAGTGTCTGGTATATGTTGACGATCGGCCCAAGCAATTGTCCACACCCACGACGACCCTGGTGAGCGACGTCAGTCCGGGAACAGTTCACGTGTCTGTTCAATCTCGTCGATTAGCGTGACGTCTGCGGGGTCAAGAGCCACATCCAGCGCCGCGAGATTCGACTCGAGGTGCCGGCGACTCGATGCTTTCGGAATTGGACGGATACCCTTCGCCAGAAGCCACGCCAGACTGGCCTGCTCGGGCGTAATGCCGTGGCGAGTCGCGACCTCGACGACCGAATCAATATCACCGGCCCGCCCACCAGACAGCGGCGAGTACGCCACAAGGGGGTAGTCGTGCTTCCGAGCGTGGTCCAGGGCGGGTGTGGGCTGGAACAGCGGGTGGTACTCGATCTGATTAGCTGCGGGTGGCTCCCCGAGGACGTCGATGAATCGCTCGAGGTTGTCCAGTTCGAAGTTGCTCACCGCGACGGCATCGACCAGTCCAGTTGCACGGAGGTCGGCCAGCGCCGTCAGGGTCCGTTCGGGATCGTACGCGCCGGTCGGCCGATGGACGTATAGCAGGTCGACGCGGTCGAGATCCAGTCGCTCGAGGCTTTCGATTGTGCTCTCGCAGACGCGATCCAGCTGGTCGATCCAAAGCTTCGTCGCCACCACGAGGTCGTTCCTATCGACGGCCGCTCGAGCGATCCCCTCGCCGACGACGGCCTCGTTGTCGTAGATCTGTGCGGTGTCGAGGTGGCGGTAGCCACGCTCGATCGCCGTCTCGATCGGTTCGGGATCGTCGAGCCCCATCGTTCCCAGGCCGATCTGTGGGAGATCCATACCTGACTATCACGTCCGAAGGGCCTGTACCTGTTGCACGTGAGCGGGGCTGTATGAATCGGGACCAGAACAAGTCTCGCTCGACGCCGCCGATTGCGACGTGGTTGTCGACAGCGAGTTCGAGCAGTCGAGAGACGAGCCCGTTTTCGCCGTTGAGTAGAAGGGTGCTTTTGCGATGCTCGGAAGCGCGCACTTTTGTTGAGTCACGGATTCCTCGCAGTGCTCGGAACTCGCTCTTGGCCAGTCGAACTCAGGCAAGTTTGAATCCCGTATCCGTTCGCTCGAGAAGCCCCCGTCTCCGAAGCGTGCTGGTAACCAAGCAGACGGTTCTGGTAGTGAGATCGAGGGCAGTACAGAGATCCTCAGTTGTCGCATCCGGCCACACGGAGAGGTAAAGATACACAAGCTTTGCCTGTGCCGACTCGATGTCGTCCGGAATCGAGACCGTCGATCGTGACTGTCCGCTGTGGTGCATACGACATGGTCTGAAGTTCGACGATATTAAAACTAAGCTACGACATTTGTCGAACATCACAACTCGAGCGACGGTAGCTGGCGATTCGGTGGCTGCCGGGAGACGGAGACCATCCTCGAGTGCGTGGCGCGCAAGTCAGTGTATTTTTGTTGTCACCGGCCCGCTCACCGGTATGAATCTCGAGCTGATCCTGCTCGGTTTACTGACTGGCACGCTCACCGGTGCGTTCTTTGCGCTGTTCGACGTCCCCATTCCGGCACCGCCGGAGCTCCCGGGGCTGATGGGGATCGTCGGCATCTATCTGGGCTACAAACTGGTTCAGGCTACAGATCTCAGTATCGACGTGCTCGACTCACTTGGGTTCTAAGCGGTCCCAAATCGCAGCCGTTGGCTGTCGAACCGGGTTTTGTCATACGGTCTACTGTCCATCATTGCTGGCGTGACCGCGAGCCGTCCTGCGGTCGCACCGATACATCGGGACCGCAGATCGTCTCAGTCGAGATCCAGATCGGCGGCGAATTCGCGCGCCCGTGCTCTGATCGCGGCGGCGTCTGCAACGAGGACCTCCCCATCGCGCATGAGCACCTCGCCGTCGACCATCGTAAACTGGACGTCGTCGCCGTGGGCGGCAAAGACCAGATGCGAGAGCACGTCGTGGATCGGCGTCGCGCGGGTGACGTCCGTCTCGAGGCCGATAATATCGGCTTTCCACCCTTCGCGGAGTTTCCCGACGCGGTCGAATCCCGCTGCCTGGGCCCCGTTTGCTGTCGCCATTTCGAATACCGTTTTCGCGGGCAATGCCTGTGGCTCGAGCCGATCGACTTTCTGGAGCAGCGAGGCCTGTCGCATCTCGGTGAACGGATCGAGCGTGTTGTTACACGGTGGGCCGTCGTTGCCCAGCGCGACGTTGATGCCGCGATCCAGATAGTCCAGAATCGGCGCGACACCGCTCGCGAGTTTCATATTCGACGAGGGACAGTAAGTCACGTTGGTGCCGGTCTCCGCGAGCACCGCCCGCTCTGACTCGTCAGTCCAGACGCAGTGGGCGAGGACGACATCCTCGCCGGTCAGCCCGACCTCGTCGAGCCAGTGGATGTTGCGCTGGCCGGTTTCCTCCTCGACGGCTGCGATCTCGCCGCGGTTTTCGCTTGCGTGCGTGTGGATCATCACCCCGTCGTAGGTATCTGCGAGCTCTCTGGCACCGCGAAGTGCGGTCTCGGTACAGCTCACGGCGAATCGCGGCGTTACGGCGTACTGGATTCGGCCGTCGTCGACGCCGTGATAGCGACGGATCAGCCGCTCGCTTTCGGCGAGTGCCTCGTCGGTCTCTTCTAACAGCCCCGGCGGCGAGTCCTTGTCCATGATCACCTTCCCGAGTCGACCGCGAATCCCGAGGTCGCGGGCTGCCTCGAACGCTTTCTCGGCGTGGGCGACCGAGAGGTGATCGATACAGGTCGTCGTCCCGCTCTCGATCAACTCGAGATAGCCGAGTTCGGCGGCCGTCCGCATTGCGTCTGGCGACAACGACGCTTCCATCGGCAGAACGTACTCGTACAGCCAGTCGAGCAGTTCCGTGTCGTCGGCGATGCCCCGTCCGAGGCTCTGGACGGAGTGGATGTGTGCTCCGACGGTTCCCGGCATAAGCACGTCGTAGGTCTCGTGGCCGTGGCCCGGATACTGCTCGAGGCAGTTTTCTCGCTCCCCGACGGCGACGATCACGTCGTCCTCGACGACGACTGCCCCATCGTGGATCACCGTTTCAGAATCAGCAACAACCGTTCCCGACAGTAACATACCGACCCTGGATACCCTGCCGTGGCGCTTAGGCGTGGTGATCCGCGGCGGTCAAACGCAACGAAAAAACGCGATCGCGGCCGTTAGTAGCTGCGGACTTTCGGCTCGTAGGTCTTGTCCTCGCCCTCGAGGATGACCGGCCGGTAGAAGATCGACGGCTTGCCGTCGTCCCACGAGATGAGCGTGTGTTTGAGCCAGTTCTCGTCGTCACGGATCTGGTTCTCTTGACGCCAGTGGGCACCGCGGAACTCGTTGCGCACGAGCGCGCCGAGTGCGATCGTTTCGGCGACGTCGATCAGGTTGCGCGTTTCGATCGTCTGCTGGAGGTCGGTGTTGAACGTACGCGATGGGTCGTCGACGTAGACGTCCTGGTACTCCTCGCGACACTCGCGGATGATCTTCAGCGCTTTCTTGATGCCTTCCTCGGTACGGAAGACGTTGACGTAGTCCGTCATCGCGTTCTGGAGTTTGGAACGGATTTCGGCGTGCTGGACGCCGTCGTCTTTCTCGATCAGGTAATCGATGTGTTCGCGGGTCTGCTCGACGGTGCGCTCTAAGAGCCCGTCCGTGTCGGCCGTGACACCACCGTCTGCAGCGACGCCACCGGACTGGTCGAGACCAGATGCGCCAGGTTCGACCGGCAGATCAGCGTCGGTTTCGTTTTCGATATCGTCGCCGTAGCCGGTCTTGATCTGTGGCTCGCCGAGGTCTTTGCCGGCGGCGTGGTAGCCAGCACGCTTGCCGAAGACGATCAGTTCTGGCAGTGCGTTGCCACCGAGTCGGTTGCCACCGTGGACGGAGACACAGGCACACTCGCCGGCCGCATAGAGGCCGTCGATACAGGTCTGGCCGTTTTCGTCGGTCTCGATGCCACCCATGGCGTAGTGCTGGCCGGGTTTGACCGGCATCGGCTCGACGAGGCCGTCGACGCCTTCGAAGTCCTCTGCGAGGTGGAGAATGTTCTCGAGGCGGTCCATAATGCGCTCCTCGCCGAGGTGGCGCATATCGAGGTGGACGTACTCATCGTTGACGCCGCGGCCCTCGTTGACTTCGGTCAGTTCGGCACGCGCGACGACGTCGCGGGAGGCGAGTTCGCCGTCGTTGTTCGCGTAGCCGTACTCGAACATGAACCGCTCGCCTTTGTTGTTGTAGAGGATCCCGCCTTCGCCACGGACACCCTCGGAGATGAGGACACCGGTGGACGGAAGGGAGGTCGGGTGGAACTGGATAAACTCCATGTCCTCGAGTGGCGCGCCGGCGCGGTAGGCCATCGCGTGACCGTCGCCGGTACAGGAGACGGCGTTAGTGGTGTGGTCGAACGCCTGCCCGGGACCACCGGTCGCGAGGACGACACCTTGGTTCGCCTTGAATCCCTCAACCTTGCCGGACTGCACGTCGTAGGCGACGACGCCGTGGCACTCGCGGTCGTTGGGGTCGTCTTCGTCGGTGGTTGCGAGGTCCATGACGTACCACTCGTCGTAGACCGGAATACCGCGCTTGACGACCTGCTCGTACATTACGTGCAGCAGGTGGTGGCCGGTTTCGGCTCCGGCGTAGGTCGTTCGTGGGTACGAGAGCCCACCGAACGGTCGCTGGGAGACACGGCCGTCTTCCTCGCGGGAGAACGGCATCCCCCAGTGCTCGAGGCGGATCGTGTCTTCGGGGGCGTCCTTCGCGAGGGTTTCGACTGCCGGGGCGTCGCCCAGATAGTCGGACCCTTTCATCGTGTCGTAGGCGTGGAGTTCCCAGTCGTCGCCTTCCTGCAGGGCGGCGTTGATCCCCCCTTCGGCCGCACCCGTGTGGCTGCGAACCGGATGGAGTTTCGAGACCAGTGCAACGTCTGCACCTGCCTCGTCCGCTGCGACCGCAGCTCGAAGGCCGGCGCCGCCGGCGCCGACCACGATAACGTCGTGTTCGTACATATTACCAGAACTTCAGGTTTTTCTTGACTGCTTCCCGCTTGAGCTCCTGAATATGCTCGGTAAGCGGAATGTCTTTCGGACACACCTCGGTACAGGAGAACTGGGTCTGGCACCGCCAGACGCCGTGTTCCTGTTCAAGGATACGGAGTCGATGCTCTTTAATCTCTTCACCCTCGCGGTTGTCCATCGCAAAGCGGTAGGCCTTGTTGATCGCTGCGGGGCCGAGATACTCGTTGTCGCCTGCTGCGATGTTACACGACGACATACAGGCACCACACCAGATACAGCGCGTCGACATCTTGACCTTTTCGCGGTTTTCTCGTGTCTGGCGCTGTTCCTCGAGGTCGCTCGCGTCGGGCGTATCCTCGTTCTGGAAGTACGGCTCGACGGTGTGCATCTGGTCGTAGAAGTGGTCCATGTCGACGACCAGATCCTTGACGACCTCCTGATGGGGAAGCGGTTCGATACGAACTGGGTGTTCTAACTCGGAGATCTGCGTCTTACAGCCCAGTCGCTGCTTGCCGTTGACGAAGAAGGCGTCGGAGCCACAGACGGCCTGCCGACAGGAGTGTCGGAAGGTCAACGAGGAGTCGTACGTGTCCCGCGCGTACATGACTGCGTCGAGGACGGTCATCCCCTTCTTGAAGGGAACGTGGAAGTCGTCGAAGCGCGGTTCCTGTTTGTCCGCGACTTCGGGGTCATAGCGGAACACCTTGATGAGGACCGTGTCTCCCTCGAGTTCGGACTCGTCGACGGACGTCTCGTCGACCATGTCGCTTTCTTTCTCTTTGAGTCGCTCCTGTTGGGGCGACTCTGCTCCTTTCATCTCCGGGTCTTCCGGCGTTTCCTGCGTATTTGGTTTCTGTTGTTGAGTACTCATGTTAGGTCCACCCCGCCATAACGGTTGCAACGTAGGTTCCCTGGGCAATGAGTGCCACGCTCGCGATGACGAGCACCGCAAGCACGACTTTCTTCTGAGTCCCCTGGAGTCCCTGATTAACGAGGGCGTTGTAGACGCCGTTGACACCGTGGAACGTCCCCGCAATCAGGAACAACACCATCGTCAGGAAGTACCCGACGTTCTCCATACGGGCCTGCGTTCCCATGAACGTCACGTCCGCAGCGTGGTTGACGAAGTGCAAGAGGAAGAAATGAAAAGCGAGCACGACGACTAAGAAGGCCGCCGTAATCCGCTGTAGCAGCCACGTCGTGCCGCCCGGGGCGAACGAGGAGTATCGTTCTGCCATTAGATCGTCACCCCGTCCATGAAGGTCGGCACACTCGCAACGGTGATGATCGCCGTCAACACCAGCGAGGCGTAGAAACTCTTGTCCTGTGTGTCGAGCCCGATACCGAGGTCGACCATCAGCAAGCGGAGTCCGTTCAGGATATGAAAGACTGCCACGGCGAGCAGTCCGACCTCGAGCACTCGGATAATGAAGAGACTCTCGAGACCCTGAATGGTGTTCGTATACGCTTCGGGGCCGGTGAGGGCGCTACTCAGCACGGCGATGTGGGTAAACAGGTAGCCGATCAGCATCCACCCGGTGAACTTGTGGAAGATCCACGCCCACATGCCGGCCGAGAACTCCTTCCAGCGACCGAAGTCCTCGATGAGACCGCGATTGTAAGACTGACTCATACGCTCATGTGGTCCGTTAGACCGTGGGGGTATAGAAGTTACTTTTATCGCTTCTGTTGACCGTTATCTCAGAAATATTGAGTCGAGGTCGAATGAAGATCAGTAATGCCTCCCGAACCAGTTCGGGAATCGACGAAACTGCAGGAGCGTCCGGGCTGTCCTGGCCGTCTCACTCGCGGTCAGCGCGGCGGGCGGTCACCGGTCTGGAGCCCCGACTGTGAGTGGTCGGCCGTCCGCTCGCGCTCCAATGCGGTTAACGTGTCCGGCGAGAGTCCGACAAGGTGACATAGGGGATTCCCTGGGTAGACGACCGGGTTCTCGAGGACGCCGACGATCAGTCCGGTAAACGGGGCTTCCACAGTGACGATGTCCTCTTCTTCTTTGAACGGGTTGGTGATCGCACAGATCACCTCGTCTTCTTTGACGAGCTCGCTTCGGCCGCGTTTCATGTCGACGATGCCGCCCGCGTCCGCGCGGATCCAGGTTTTCTCGTTGTCGTCGTCGATGATGGTCCGCCAACCGGGCCAGTGAACGGACGACTCCGGATGGAGTCCGAACTCGGCGAGGACGCTCGCGACGCCGGTCAGCGCGCGGTCGATCAGATTCCGCTGGAACCGATGTGCCTCCCCCATCTCGACGGTGATCGTCGGAATATCGGCCACTGTCGCCTCCCGCCGGAGCGTGCCCGATGGGCCTTCGCCGGCGATGATGACGTTGGAACTGAACGCCTTCGCGACTCGAGCCGTCTTCGGGTTCTCCATGTTGGCTCGAACGTGGAGCATGTTCGTTCGCCCGCGCGTGGATGTGTGAAAGTCGATCCCGAGGTCACAGGGTTCGATAAAGTTCGTGAAGATCTGGTGGGCCATCCGCCGGGCGCTCGTCGACCCTTCACGGCCGGGGAACGAACGGTTCAGATCCCGGTCGTAGATCGGCAGATACCGCTCCTGTGCGAGAAAGCCGTGGACGTTCATCACGGGCAGACAGATCAGTGTTCCATGGAGATCAGAGTGATCCCAGTCGTGGGCGACCTCACGGACGACCTCGATACCGTTGAGTTCGTCGCCGTGGGCTGCCGCCGAGAGGAAGACGGTCGGTCCCGGATGTTCGCCGTTGATGACCGTCACGGGGATCCGAACCGGATCACCGAGATACGTTTCGCTGATACCGTACCGGATGTTCGCCGATTCGCCGGGATCAACGCGGCCGCCGTTGTACGTAAACGCCTCAGCCATGCGACCAGATGTGCCATCGTCGGGCGGCTCGTCGAAATCGTCGCTCATAGCAGTGTCTCCGGCGGCAGCAATGTGAATCTTCTCCTGTTGGTTCGTCAGGGAGCCGCCAACGTTAATTTCACGAACATGAGGGTCGTTCTATCGGACAGCAATCGAGAAAAAACTTGCCCCGTGGGCATATGTTTTGTATGATGATGCGTTATGAACACACATGGAGATTCGTGAAGCAACTGCTGCCGACATCGATGCCATCCGCTCGATTGCCCACCGTTCGCTCAGTTCGACGTACACCGACTTCCTCGAGGAAGCAACGATCGAAGACGCAGTCGAGCAGTGGTACGGCGACTCGTTTGCCGACGAACTCGACACCGACCACTCGCTCGTTCTCGTGCTCGAGCGCGACGGTGACATAGTCGGCTTCTCTCAGAGCGATCTAGTTGGCCAGCGATACGACACCGGTCGCATTCTGTGGCTGCATATCGACCCCGACCACCGCGGTGGCGGCACGGGCGTCCGCCTGCTCGTCCGGACCCGGGAGAAACTGCTCGATGAAGGGGCCGACCAGATTCAGGGACTCGTCCTCGAGGACAACGAGGGTGGCAACGAGTTCTACCAGGACCACGGCTTCGAACAGGCCGGCCAGCGCGAGGTCGAGATCGGCGAAAAGACGTTTACCGAGAACGTCTACGCAGAAAGCGACGCCGGCGAGGACGGCTGGGGAGCCGTCGACGAACTCGAGGTCGATGGCGAGACGATCTACGTGAGCTACGGTGAGGCGTCCCGTGGGGCAAAGGCACCGTTTTACAGCGCCTACAAGAACGAGGACCGAACGGACCGATACGCTTTGCTCTGTGGCAACTGCAACTCGATCGATAACGCGATGGACGCGATGGGACGTGTCGAGTGTAACGCCTGTGGAAACCGGCGGAAAGCGACGCGGTGGGACTCGTCGTACCTCTAATACGGACTGCTGTACTCAATTACCGCCGCTCACCGATCCCGTCTCTGGTGATCAGCAATAACTCGTTACAGCAGCCCGTCTGAGTGTCCCTCGTGTCGGCGCTCTTGCTGTCTCTCTGTAGACTACCTCTCTCGATGAGACTGCTGTCGTAGCTGGTGGCAAGCCGTGATTCGACCTAGTCGGTGGACACCCCGGAGAGCACCCCGTCTCGAACGGCCCACCAACCGTTGCCACACCAGTAGCGACACGCCACGGCGATTCATCGTGACGTTTTGGCCGAGCGTATCGGCCCCGGTATCGAAAGCATACAGCTGTTGTCACCGCATTACAATTGGTGGCTCAGTCTTCGGGACCAGTATCTCGATCGCGCGGTTCGGGCGGGTCGAGCCTCCCACCGACTGAGACATATTTCGAATGAGTAGACAGGACCACATCGTTCACGGATTCAAAGCAACGCTCGTCGCTCGAGCGGTCTATATGCTCTCGAGTGCGCTGTTGATGTTTTTGCTGGCGCGATATCTCCTCGATCCCGATGGGTACGGAACGCTGTACTGGGTGATTGGGGTGCTCGCGATCCTCCAGCTAGTCGCGGATCTCGGGTTCGGCAAGTCCGCAGCCCGCTACTTTTCGGAGTACAGCGAGAAGGCACCAGGACAGATCCCGCACCTAATCCGGACGACGATTACGGTCAAGATCGTCATCATCACGCTCGTTGGCTATACGCTTCTGGTGTTTCACGAGCGGATCGCGATCGGCTTGGGCGAGCCGACGGCCGCACCGTTTCTTGCGGCAGGCGTCATCTACATCACCGTCTTCTCGTTTAGCACCTTCACACAGGTCGCGTTTCAGGGGTTCAATCGCCTCGTCTACAGTGCCGTCGTCCAGGCTATCAGCGGCGTCGCTCGCCTCGTCTTCGCCGTCGGGTTCGTACTCATGGGACTGGGCGCACTGGGAGCCTTTTTCGGGTATATTGTCGGCTACGTCCTCTCGGCTGCCGTCGGAGTAACGTTGTTGTACTACAAGTTCTACACTCAGTACGAGCCGGCTACCACGTACGAGGACGGGCTCTCACGGCGGCTGCTCGAGTACAGCGTGCCGCTGACGGCAACACGGAGCGCAAACGTCATCGACAAACAGATCGACACCGTCCTCGTCGGTGTCTTTCTGACGCCGACTGCCGTCGCGTTCTACACGCTGGGGAAACAAATCTCGGATTTCGTCCTCGCGCCCGCCGAATCGCTCGGCTTTACCATCTCGCCGAACTTCGGTGAGCAGAAAGCAACGGGCCAACTCGAGCGGGCACGCCAGATCTACGAGACGTCGCTGACACACACGATGTTGCTGTATATTCCGGCAACCGCTGGGCTCGTCATCATCGCAGAGCCGCTCGTGACGATGGTCTTCGGGACCGACTATGCGGGTGCGGTCCCCGTCCTGCAGGTTCTCGCCGTCTTCATCGTTTTGCAGGCGATTACGAACCTGACCAGCGACAGCCTGGATTATCTCGGCCGCGCGCGATCGCGAGCCGTCGCGAAAGGCGGGACGGCCGCAGCGAACTTCGGCCTGAATCTCGTGTTGATCCCGACGGTCGGCGTCGTCGGCGCGGCGATCGCGACAGTCGCGACGCATTCGGTGTACGTGGCAGTGAACCTCTATATCGTCCACTCGGAGCTGTCTCTGCGGCTTCGTCGACTCGGTCGATCGATGGGACTGATCTGTGGAATCACCGGTGTGATGGCACTCGCCGTGTTGCTCGTGACGCCGCTGGTCTCGAGTCCCCTGATGTTGATTGGGGCGATCGCGCTCGGTGCGCTGACGTGGGCGATCCTCGCCGTCGCGAGCGGGCTGGTCGATCCACGAGATGTCCGCTCGGCGATGACCTAGAACGGACCGTGTCAGTGACTCTCACTGTCACCGGGAGCTTTCACTGGGTTGTGGAGTTACCACGGCCGGCCAGCGAATCCACATCTGACGTGATATTTGATAGGATACCAATCCACATAGCATGTCCGCCGATCGGGCTGCCGTCGGGCGATCAAGCGACACGACCTCTCAGTTATCTGTCGGTTCCGATGACAGTATCCTTTTTGCCTATGTCGCCCTGCAACTCGGTATGGCTGTTGCAGATCCTGTCACTGTTGGGGTATTGAGCCTTCATACGAGCAAAGAGACGAAAGCGATTTTGAACGCGGTCGAGGCACTGGGTCACGATACCGAATGGCTTCGCAACGAGAACACCGCCGTCAGCGTCACTGACGGCGACGTCGTCCTCGAGCCGGATGTCGACGTCATCGCGAACCGAATGCTGTTGTCGAACACCGAACAGCCCGCCGAGGAACTCGGGCTTGCGAACACGTTCGCACAGCTGATGCCGATGCTCAACGAGCCGTCGACGGTTCTGACGGCGATCCACAAGCTCTCGACGGCGACGACACTCGCAGCGAACGGCGTCCAGACCCCCGACGTCACGCTCGCTCTCAACAGCGAACAACTCAACGCCGCACGCGGTAAGTACGGTGAGGAGGCCGTCTACAAGACGGCAATCGGCACCCACGGCGGCGGTACGTGGAAGGTCGGTACCGAGGAACCGGTCAACGCGAAAGTCGGAAACCGATACGCGTTCTTACAGAAGCTGATCGACCGCGACGGTGCCGAGCACCGAGACGTTCGCGTCTACGTCGTCGGCGGCGAAATCATCAGCGCGATGTACCGCTACGCCCCCGACAACGACTGGCGAACCAATGTCGCACTCGGCGGCTCCGTCGAAAACGCGACCGACGACCTCCCCGAGGAGGCCCGGGAGATGGCCCGTCAAGCATCCGAGGCTATCGGGCTCGACTACGCCGGCGTCGATCTCGTCGAAGGTGACGACGGCTGGTTCGTCCTCGAGGTCAATCCGACGGCTGGATTCAAGGGACTGTACGAGGCAACCCACGTCAGCCCGGCTCCCTACATCGCAAAGCTCGCGATCGAGAGCGCTGGCGGTGAGGTCGACGATGAACGCGTCCAGGAGCTCTCGAACGTCCTCGACGACTCCAGACCGACGGCCCAGCCGAGTCGGTCGTCCAAATCCGACACGGAACCAACCGTGATCGGCTACACCGAAGAGATCGTCCTCTCGGGAACCAGCGGCTCGAAGTCCGTGATGGCCAAATCCGACACCGGTGCGACGCGGACGAGCATCGACACCGGTCTCGCAGCCGACATCGGAGCCGGCCCGATCAAGTCTATCACCCGGATCAGATCCGGCAGCAGCAAGACGGCCAAGAGCCGCCCTGTCGTCGACGTCGTCGTCGGCGTCGGTGGGAATCAACACACCGTCACCGCAAGCGTCGAAGACCGCAGTCACATGGACTATCCTGTCATCCTCGGCCGCGACATCCTCGAGAACTACCAGGTCGATGTCAGTCGGCGGACAGACAGCGACGCCCACGACACGCCAGAGGAAGAAGAGTAACGAGCGGTGCCATCGCCACGTCGTTACGTCGTCGAACGATGACGACAGTCGTGCGGTGGCTGTTTGCCCATCTCTATCGAGTCAAATAGCGGTTTAGAATCTCGATTTCGAGCAGCGAGAATTCTTTGGGCTACTGCGTGTAGTCCTGTTATAATTGGTTTGCGGCTTTCTTTTATATAACAAAACACAACCTCGGTGACGGCGAAGAGCCACCACCACGGTGACTGTGTTAAATACACAGCGCGAGTGTATCACGGATAAAAGCTCTTGAATGCAGAAGATTGCTTTTGCTGCGGCGAAGACATCATTACTGAATTAGAAAATCTTAACACGCGAAGGCAACAACTACCTAGTAATGAATGGGACCGACCAAGAGTGGTGGCCGAATCAGTTGAACCTCGAGATTCTCGATCAGAATGCTGAACAGGTCGATCCGAGAGGTGAGGACTTCGATTACGCCGAGGCATTCGAGTCAATCGACTTCGAAGAACTGAAGGCGGATATCGAGGACGTATTGACGACGTCACAAGAGTGGTGGCCGGCGGACTACGGCCACTACGGACCGTTGATTATTCGGATGGCGTGGCACAGCGCCGGCACGTACCGCACCACCGACGGCCGTGGTGGCGCGTCCGGCGGCACACAGCGCTTTGCACCGCTCAACAGCTGGCCCGACAACGCAAACCTCGACAAGGCGCGTCGCCTGCTCTGGCCGGTCAAACAGAAGTACGGCCGCAAACTCTCGTGGGCCGACCTGCTGGTGCTATCCGGGAACGTCGCCATGGAGTCGATGGGATTCGAGACGTACGGCTTCGCTGGCGGGCGCGAGGACGCGTTCAAGCCCGACAAGGCCGTCGACTGGGGCCCCGAAGCGGAAATGATGGCAGACAAGCGCCACGACGAAGAGGGGAACCTCGAGGGCGATCTCGCCGCCGACCACATGGGCCTGATCTACGTGAACCCGGAAGGCCCGGGCGGTGAGCCGGACCCGAAAGAGTCGGCGAAGTACATTCGACAGTCGTTCGATCGAATGGCGATGAACGACGAGGAAACGGTTGCACTCATCGCCGGCGGACACACGTTCGGGAAGGTCCACGGTGCTGACTCCGACGAGAACCTCGGTCCCGAACCCGAAGCGGCTCCCATCGAGCAGCAGGGCCTCGGCTGGGAGAACGAGCACGGCGAAGGCAACGGTCCCGACACGATCACCAGTGGCATCGAGGGCCCGTGGACCCAGTCGCCCATCGATTGGGACATGGACTTCCTCAACAACCTGCTCGACTACGAGTGGGAGCCCGAGAAGGGCCCTGGTGGTGCGTGGCAGTGGACGCCAGTCGACGAGGAACTCCACGACTCCGCACAGGACGCCCACGACCCGTCGGGGAAGGTCACCCCGATGATGCTCACGACGGACGTCGCCCTCAAGCGAGACCCAGAGTATCGGGAGATCGTCGAGCGCTTCCAGGAGAACCCGATGGCGTTCGGGATGACCTTCGCAAAGGCCTGGTACAAGCTGATCCACCGCGACATGGGTCCGCCGTCCCGGTTCCTCGGGCCGGAGGTCCCCGACGAGGAGATGCTCTGGCAGGATCCCCTTCCCGACGTCGATCACGAACTAATCGGGGACGAAGCGATCGCCGCCCTCAAAGCGGAGATCCTCGAGTCGGACCTGTCGGTCTCCCAGCTGGTCAAAACTGCCTGGGCGTCGGCATCGACGTACCGCGACAGCGACAAGCGCGGTGGCGCGAACGGGGCCCGAATTCGCCTCGAGCCCCAGCGGAGCTGGGACGTCAACGAACCCGACGAGCTCAAGACGGTACTGGAGACCCTCGAAGGGATTCAAGCGGAGTTCAACGACCCTCGAGCCGACGGCGTGCGGGTTTCGCTCGCCGACCTGATCGTGTTGGGCGGCAACGCAGCCGTCGAGCAGGCAGCAGCGGATGCCGGGTACGACGTGGCGGTCCCGTTCGAACCGGGCCGGACCGACGCCTCGCAGGAACAGACCGATGTCGAGTCCTTCGAGGCGCTCAAGCCGAACGCCGATGGGTTCCGCAACTACCTCGAGGACGAGGCCGAGCGCAAAGCCGAAGAGTTGCTGGTCGACAAGGCTGACCTGCTGGACCTGACGGCCGATGAAATGACGGTCCTGGTCGGCGGGATGCGCACGCTGGGTGCGACCTACCAGGACTCGGACCTCGGCGTTTTCACCGACGAGCCGGAGGCACTGACCAACGACTTCTTCGAGACCGTACTCGGCATGGACTACGAGTGGGAACCGGTCTCGGACGACAAGGAAGTCTTCGAGCTGCGCGACCGCGAGACGGGTGAGGTCGAATGGAAAGGCTCGCGCGTCGACCTCATCTTCGGGTCGAACTCCCGACTCCGCGCCATCGCGGAAGTCTATGGGTCCGAAGACGGCGAGGAGCAATTCGTGCAGGACTTCGTGGACACGTGGAGCAGAGTCATGAAGCTCGATCGCTTCGACCTCGAGTAACCGAGCCGCGACGGTTCTCGAGACCCCTCTTGTGGCCTGTATAATCGGGTTCGTGCTACTGTCTTAGCCAGTCGCTCAAACAGTCTGCCACCCTTTTTCGACGGACAAGAGCTGATTATACTGCTCAGTCCAGTCGAAGAATATTTACTAGCTGATGCGTCTCGTTCCGTCCGAACAACGCGCTTTTGTTCGCTCGAGCCTCCTCATCGATGACGATGGCTGATCCAGACTCCACCGCTCGCACCGCTCCCGAATCCGTCCTTCGGGACGATCCCGTGCTGGCCGACGTGATCGATCGCCGCGAGCCACACCCGCTCGAGCCGGTCGAAAACGAGTACGAGCGCCTCTGTGTGTCGATCATCAACCAGCAGCTCTCGACGGCGAGCGCCGCGGCCGTCCGCGAGCGCGTCTTCGACGTCCTCGAGGGCGAGGTCACTCCTGACACGGTGCTCGCCGCGTCTCGAGACGCGCTTCGCGAGGCCGGCCTCTCACGGACGAAAGTCGACTACGTCGAAAACGCTGCCCGCGCGTTTCAAGAGCGCGATCTCACGCGTGTCGGTCTGGCTGATTACACTAACGAGGCCGTGATCGCCGAACTCACCGAAATCAAAGGCGTCGGCGAGTGGACTGCCAACATGTACCTCCTGTTCGTCCTCGAGCGGCCGGACGTCTTACCGCTTGGCGACCTCGCGGTTCGGCGGGGAATCGAAGGGTTGTACAACGACAGTGTGGAGTTGACGCGAGCCGAGATGCGCGAGATCGCTGAGCCGTGGCGACCCTATCGGAGCACCGCGACACGGTATATCTGGGCCGAATACGAGGCCTGACGGCGGCCCGGACGGCCACGCCTTCCGCTCGGACTGCTCGTCTCGAGTCGGTTACTCGAGGTGGTGATAGTCGAGTTCGTACCCTTCCTTGAGGGCCTTACGGACTGGCTCGCTCGGTTCGGCGACACCCCGGCGTCGGATCGAGAGCCCGTGCTCGTCGGCCGAGACGATGAGATTCTGTCGCCAGGTCGGGTCCGTCTCCGGGTAATCCGTCCGGTAGTGTGCGCCACGAGACTCGGTTCGCTCGAGGGCTGTCCGGAGCAACACCTCGGCGACGGTGAGACTCACGGAGAGGTCGACGGCGTACTCGAACGACCGGGAGGTACGGTCGCCGTTGACCCGGAGGTCGGCTGTTCGCGCGCGAAGCTCCTCGAGTCGGTCCAGTCCCTCGCGAAGCCCCGCCTCGGTGCGGAGGATGCCGGCGTGGGTCCACAGCAGGTCGCCGAGTTCCTCGAGGAGGGCCGTGGGCGTGACGTCGCCGTCCGAGGCGGCAAGTTCCGCGAGCGCGGCAAACTCGCGTTCGGCCAGCGCACGCTGGCCGTCGGCGATCGTGGGCGCGTGGTCGTCCGCGGTGACCTGCTCGCTGACGTGCTCGCCCACGAGTTTGCCGATGGCGACGGTTTCGGCAAGCGAGTTGCCGCCAAGGCGATTCGCCCCGTGGACGCCCGCGACGGCCTCGCCGACGGCGTACAGTCCGTCGACGCCGGTCTCGCCCGTCTGGAAGTCGATATCGACGCCGCCCATCGTGTAGTGGGCCGTCGGCCCGACCTCCATCGGTTCGTCCGTGATGTCGACGCCGAGCTCGGCGAATCGCTCGACCATCGTCGGCAGTCGCTCGCGGATGTACTCGGCGTCGCGATGGGAGATATCGAGGTAGACGCCGTCGTTCTCGGTCCCACGGCCTTCGCGAACCTCCTGGGCGATCGCGCGGGCGACCACGTCTCTGGCGTCGAGTTCCATCTGATCCGGCGAGTACCGCTCCATGAATCGCTCGCCCTCGGCGTTGTAGAGCCGACCGCCCTCCCCGCGGACGGCCTCCGTCACGAGTCGGCCATCCCACTCGTCTCCGTAGCGTTCCCCAACCATGCCGGTCGGGTGGAACTGGACGAACTCCGCATCGAGCAGGCGAGCCCCCGCCTCAAGTGCAAGCGCTTGTGCGTCACCGTTGTTCTCGTCGTCTCTCGAGGAGTGACGATGATAAGTCGCCGAGAACCCACCTGCCGCTAGCACGACGTGGTTCGTCCGGAACAACAGCCCCTCGCCGGTCTCCATATCGAAGCCGACCGCGCCGTCGATACGGGTACCATCGGAGAGCAGGCGCGTGATCATCACGTTCTCGCGGTAGGGAATCTCGAGCGCCTGTGCCCGGCCGATCAGCGCCTCGAGCATGGCCTCGCCCGTTCGATCGCCGACGAAACAGGTTCGGCGGTAGGACTGCGCGCCGAAGTAGCGCTGGTTGATCTTTCCGTCGTCGGTTCGGGCGAACGACATCCCCCACTCGTCGAGTTCGCGGATTCGGTCGGGCATGTGTTTGGCCGTTAGCTCGACGGCCTCGGGGTCGTTCAGGTGGTGGCCCTCGTTCAGCGTGTCCGCCGCGTGGATCGGCCAGTCGTCGTCGGGATCGAGCGAGCCGAGCGCGGCGTTGATCCCGCCGGCCGCCCATGTCGTGTGAGCGTCGCCGTAGTCGCGTTTGCCGATGACGAGCGGCTCGAGGCCCGACTCGGCCAGTTCGATGGCGACTCGAGCCCCGGCAGCGCCCGCTCCAATAACGAGCACCGGCGTGGTGACGACGTCGTACTGGGCCTCGCGGTCGTTATCGGCCTCGTCTCCGCCCTGTGGTAGTCGGCCGTCGACGCCACCGTGATCGTCGGCCGTCGGCACGCCGTGGTCAGCAGGCGGTGTTTTTGTCATCAACGTACAGTATGGGCTGGCCGAATATAGGCCACACACCAAACTACGCAAGTGGCCGTAAACGAAGGATACGGGCAGTTATACGGGGTATTTAGCACGCCAAAGAAACTATTGTGAAAGAGGCTGCAGCCGGTCGTTCACCTCGTCGGCGGCGTCACACTGTGGTGGCTCGACGGCCGGCCGGGCACCGACGCAGTTCGACGCGTCGTCGACGGCGACGACTGATTAGGCCTCGAAGGCCTCCCGGTCGATGTCGTCGGGAAGCTCCGGTTCGACGTTCGCCAGTCGCATCGCGTTGCCTGTCACGCCGAGGCTCATCCCCATGTCGCCGATGACGACCGCGTGAATCACCGTGACGATCCCGAACGGCGCGCCGGCGGCGAGGACGGCCTTGACGGCCAGGCTCGCCCAGATGTTCTGGCGAATAACACCGTTTGCTTTGCCCGAGAGGGCAAACAGATACGGCAGGCGCGTTAGATCGTCGCCCATCAGGGCAACGTCGGCTGTCTCGAGTGCCGTATCCGTCCCCGCAGCCCCCATCGCGATGCCGACGTCTGCGGTCGCGAGCGCGGGTGCGTCGTTGATCCCGTCGCCGACCATGGCGACGTGGCCCGTGTCGTCTTCGCCGCCGTGTTCGTCCGCGAGCCGGTCGATCCACTCGAGTTTCTCGTCGGGCAGGAGTTCGGCGTGGTACTCGTTGATGCCGACCTCGGCGGCGATCGCCCGCGCGGTACCCTCGTTGTCGCCGGTGAGCATTACCACGCGGATGCCCTGTGCCTGCAGCCGCGAGACGGCCCATTCGGCTTCGGGACGCACGCGATCCGCGACGCCGATGACGCCGATCGGGCCGTCATCGGTGCCGATGACCACAACGGTCTTGCCCTCGGCCTCTAAGTCAGGGACGACCCCGCTCAGAACGTCCAGACAGCCCTCCCGTTCACACTGCGGTCGGCCACCGCCCGCCGTCGACTCGAGTGTCGTTCCCCCGTCGGTCGTCCGATGGACGTGCTCGAGGTTCGCGAGCCCATCGAAGAGATCGGGTTTGCCGACGTAGTGTGTCGTGCCGTCGATCTCGGCGCGGACACCTTTCCCCGTCAGCGCTTCGAAGTTCGAGATCTCGTGCTCGTCGTCGGTCACGGCCCCCTGCTCGTCGGCGTAGCCCACGATCGACTGTCCGATCGGGTGTTCGCTTCGTCGTTCCACGGCGCTTGCACGCCGGAGGACCTCCTGCTCGTCGACACCCTCGAGCGGAATCACGTCGGTCACGGACAGATCGCCCGCGGTCAGCGTCCCCGTTTTGTCGATCGCGAGAACGTCGGTTTCGCCGACCGACTCGAGATGTCGCCCGCCTTTGATCAGGACGCCGTTTCGCGCGGCGCTGGTGATTCCCGAGACGACGCTCACCGGCGTCGAGATGACGAACGCGCAGGGACAGGCGATGACCAGCAGCGTCAGCCCGCGGAGGAACCAGGTGTTCCACGACGCCCCGACGAGCAGCGGTGGGGCCACTGCGACTGCGACCGCGAGCACGACGACGATTGGCGTGTAGACGCTTGCAAAACGGTCGACGAACCGCTCGCGGTCGGTCTTTTCCCGTTCGGCGTCCTCGACCATCCGGACGATCTGTGCGATCGTCGACTCGTCGGCTTCGCTTTCGACCTCGACCTCGAGATAGCCCGACTCGGGGATCGTCCCGGCGAACACCTCGTCGCCAATCGTCTTGTCCGCGGGCACGCTCTCACCCGTGATGGGCGACTGGTCGATCGCGCTCGAGCCCTCCCGAACGACGCCGTCGGCCGGAATCTTCTCACCCGGCCGGACCACGACCGTGTCGCCGACCGCGAGGTCGTCGGCTGGAATCGTCTCTTCGCTGCCGTCTGCGCGTTTGACGGTCGCCGTCTCGGGCGAGAGGTCCATCAGTTCGCGCAGCGAGTCGCGGGCCCGATCCATCGAGAACCGCTCGAGCAACTCGGCGATCGAAAACAACACCGCGAGCATCGCCCCCTCGAAGGGATGGTGGGCCGCCACGCTGGCGACGATCCCGACGCTCATCAGGAAGTCGATGTCGAGACTCCGGTTTCGAGCGGAGTAGTAGCCGTTTCGCAAGATTGGCGTCCCCGCAACTACCGCGGCGGCGATGAACAGGAGGTGTGATAGCGCGTAGGTGCGACCGGCGACGGCACCGAGCGTCGGATCGAGCGCCGGGACGACAAACGAGAGTGCCATCCCGACTGTGACGATCGCGGCACCGATCGCGGTCCCGATGGCTCGGCGGCTCTGCCAGATCGGATCCTCGTCGGCGACCGCGTTGGTACCGTCGTCGACGGGCGTCGCGTCGTAGCCCGCAGCACCGATCACGTCGGCGACCGACTCGGCGTCGGTTCCGTCGGCGACCGAGACGGTGACGCGACCCGACGTCGGGCGCGTCTCGATCTCGCCGACGCTGTCGGCGCTCTCGAGTGCGTTCTCGACTTTCCCGGCACACGAGGCACAGTCCATGTCGGGGACCGACAGCGTTAGCTCCGACGCCGAATCGACGATTTCGTAGCCGGCCGCTCGAACCCGCTCGCGGATCTCGGCATCGCTCGTTTGCGTGGGGTCGTACTCGACGACGAGTCGGCCGCTCGTTACCCGCGGCTCGATCCCGTCGATTCCGTCCAGTCGCTCGACACTATTGGTTACCTTCCCGGCACAAGACGGACAGTCCATCTCTGGCACCCGTATCTCGAGCGTGTGACTCGAGTCGGGCGGCGTCGATGGCGATGACGCAGTCATTACGAGTCAGTAATCACTCGTAGACTATACGGGTTATTTGGCGTGCGCCAACTTGGACGTCGACTCGGCCGGCCCATCCCCAGCCCGTCGACACCGATCACAGCTCCGCCGTATGCGTCTCGACCGATCGCTCGTCAGTGACGAACGCTGTGGCGAGGCTGGCCTCGGCCCGTCGAAGCCGGTAGGAGAGCGTCGACCGCGGCACGTCCAGTCGCTCGGCGAGTTCGGAGAGGTCGATCCGTCGGGGGGTCTCGTAGTAGCCGTACTCGACGGCCGACTGCAGTGCAGCCTGTTGTTCGCTCGGCAGCGGTCGATCGTTGTCGGGGTCGATCCTGTTGTGTTCGGGACCGAGTTCCGTCAGCCGCAACATCTCGATACCCGCACATTCGCCGACTTCTTCGCCCAGTGCATCGAAAAACTCGTGGATCGGCGCGTCGCTGCCCAACACGATCCGCCAGCGGTAGCGCCGTCCCTCGCGATAGGTCTCGAACAACAGCCCCTCGCCGAGATACTCAAGGGCGATGTGGGGAACCGACGTACAGATATCGGTGCGATCCCAGTAAGTGTAGACCACCAGCGTGTCACTCGAGCGGTCGAGCACCTGCACCTCACACTCCGCCCCGCAGTCGTCTTTGACGAGACAGTCCGCGAAGAAGTCGGCCGTTTTGTAGGCATCTTCGAGCGCCTCGAGTGCCTCCGGTGGCCCCTCGGCGTGGTCGACCCGCCAGAGGCTGTCTTCGGTGACGTGACACGACAGCGACCGGATCGACGCCGCCGGATACTCGGCGAGGACGTCGGCGACCGGGTTCGCACCCGACTCGTACTCGAGGGCGAAGACGAATTCTCTCATTGGGTCTAGACAGGGGCTCGCGCGCCAAAGGGGTTTCTCGGTGGCTGGCGTAGGATGGATGATGGGATCGACGATGGTGACCCGAAGCGAATGGCTCCACGGGTTCTGGGCGTACTACCGGCGATACACGGACACGACCGTCCACACGGCCTCGACCGCGGCGCTGGCGATCTTCGGCCTGCTCGTCTTCGTCGATCCGTGGTTCGTGGCGGTCGCGATTGGCTGTTACGTCCTGCCACCCGTCGTGCTGTATACGCTCTCTGACGAGTCGGCGTCCGACGCGGGCGAGGGGGACGTGCCCGAGGAGTCGCCGTCAACCCATGCCGACCGCACCGTCGACCCTGTGACGACGGAATCGGAGACGGGTGGCTCGAGTGGCACGGACGTTTTGGGACCGACCATGGACCGACCCACTGGTGACGGAGATACCGACAGCGATAGCGACGGTGGAGACGCGGATTTCGACGGTGTCGGAACTGACACCGATGCTGACGCCGACGGGACCGACACCGATTTCGATCGTGACGACGGCGACACGGATTCGGACAGCGACGACGGTGATACCGACTCGGACACCGACGGCTGATCAGTCGTTGCGTTCGTCGTTGGAGGCCACGAAGGCGACAACTGGCCGGGAGCGCGACTCGAGCGGAGAGGAAGGAGGAGTGGTTTTAATTGACGTTTTGTGCTGCGGGCGGGTGTACGCGGCCCTCGGCAAAACTTCGTCTCTAGAAGCCCTTGCCGAGCAGTTCGCGTGCGATGACGTTCTTCTGGATCTCGGTGGTCCCCTCGTAGATCTGGGTGATCTTCGAGTCGCGGTAGAACCGTTCGACGGGGAAGTCGTTGACGTAGCCCGCGCCGCCGTGGATCTGGACGGCCTCGTTTGCAGCGTCGACGGCGACCCGGGAGGCGTACTCCTTGGCCATCGAGGCGAGTTTGGTGATGTCGTTGCCCTGATCGACGTTCCAGGCAGCCTTGTACGTCAGGTTGCGTGCGGCCTCAGTCTCGGTCGCGATGTCAGCGAGTTTGTGCTGGACGGCCTGGAACTCGCTGATCGGCTGGCCGAACTGTTCGCGGTCCTCGGCGTAATCGAGGGCCTCACGCAGTGCGCCTTTCGCGATACCAACACCCTGGGCGGCGACGCCGGTTCGGGTGGCGTCGAAAAACTGCATCTGCTGCATGAAGGCGGCGTCGCGAGTTCCGATGAGGTTCTCCTCGGGAACGCGGACGTTGTCGAGGATGAGTTCGGCCGTGTCGGAAGCGCGGATACCCATCTTGCCGGTGATCTTGTCGGCCGAGAAGCCGTCGCGGTCGGACTCGACGACGATCTGGCTGAAGCCGTTGTAGCGACCCTCGGCGTCAGGGTTGGTCTTACACAGCATGACGAAGAAATCACCAACGGTTCCGTTGGTGATCCACATCTTGTTGCCGTTGATGACCCACTCGTCGCCGTCTTTCTCCGCGCGCGTGGAGACCGAGGAGACGTCCGAGCCGGTGTCGGGTTCGGAGATCGCGGCTCCCGAAATCTTCTCGCCCATCGCAACGGGCTCCAAGAACCGCTCTTTTTGGGCTTCGGTTCCGAACTCCTGGATGGCTTCGGTCCCGAACGAACACGCCATGATTGAGAGCGCGATGCCAGGGTCGTAGGAGAACAGTTCCTCGGCGATGAGGACTGTCTCGAGCGTCGAGTAGCCCGCACCGCCGTACTCGATGGGGATCGACGAGCCGACCAGTCCCATCTTGGCGGCCTCGTCGACGATTTCGTGGGGGAACGTTTCTTCTTCGTCGTACTTCTCCGCTTCGGGGACGATTTCGTTCTCGGCGAACCGCCTGACTTCCTCACGGATCTGCTCCTGTTCTTCGGTGAGACCGAATTCCATGTCAACGAGTTCCGAGGCCAGCGGTAAAGAGCTTTGTAACCGACAGTAAACGAAACTATAGTTTTCTTTAGGAAATAGGGAAACGTTGAAACCCGTGCCGATTGGAACTGTAACCATGGAGCTGGAAGACATCAACACCGTCGCAGTTCTCGGCGCAGGAAATATGGGCCATGGCATCGCGGAGGTCGTCGCGATGGCGGGCTACGATGTAAACATGCGAGACATCAACGAGGAGTTCGTCCAGAACGGGTACGAACAGATCGAGTGGTCACTCGACAAGCTCGCCGAGAACGACCAGCTTACCCAAGAGCAAGCCGACGCGGCCCTCGAACGGATCACACCGCTCGTCGACATGGCGGAAGCCTGTGGCGATGCGGACGTCGTTATCGAGGCCGTGCCGGAGCAGATGGAGATCAAACAAGATGTTTACACCGAACTCGAGGCGGTTGCTCCCGACCGAGCCGTCTTCGCGACGAACACCTCGAGTCTCTCGATCACGGACCTCTCCGAGTTCACGGATCGAGCCGAATCCTTCTGTGGGATGCACTTTTTCAACCCGCCGATCCGGATGGATCTCGTCGAGGTCATCTCCGGCGCCCATACCGAAGATGCCACGCTCGACGTGATCGAAGCATTTGCGGAAGACGTCGGCAAGACGCCGGTTCGCGTCCGCAAGGACGTCCCCGGCTTCATCGTCAACCGCATTCTCGTCCCGCTGATGAACGAGGCCGCGTGGCTCGTCGAAGACGACGTCGCCACCATCGAAGAGGTCGACGCGACGACAAAGTTCGACATCGGGTTGCCGATGGGGAGTTTCGAACTCGCAGACTACGTCGGTATCGACGTCGGCTATCACGTCCTCGACTACATGCACGAGGTCGCCGGCGATCGCTACGAGCCGTGCCCGCTGATGGAGACGAAAGTCGACAACGAGGAGTTCGGCCAGAAGTCCGGCAAGGGATTCTACGACTACGAGGACGGGGACGGCGCGGACGTCTCGATGGACGACGACCTGTTCAGCGAGACTGTCAAAGAACGCCTGCTCGCCGTGCTCGCGAACGAAGTCGCCTACCTCGTCGGGGACGACGTCGCCTCACCCGAAGAGATCGACACGGCAGTCAAACTCGGCGGCCGCTGGCCGAAAGGCCCCGCGAAGTTCGCCGACGAGTACGGCGTCGCCGACCTCGCTGACGCGCTCGAGGACGCCTACGAGGAGACCGACCACCCACGCTACGAGCCGTTCGACCACCTCGCCACCGTCGCCGACGAAGGCGGCTTCTACGATGACGCAGGCGAGGACGACGGCACAGTGGAGTTCGACACGATCGAGCTGACCTACCCCGGCGACAAGGTCGCACAGATCGAACTCAACCGACCCCAGCAGATGAACTCCATCAGCCTGGAACTCATCGAAGAACTCGACGCTGCAATCGACCTCGTCGACGACGACGATGACGTTCGCGCACTCCTGCTGACGGGTGCTGGATCGAAGGCGTTCTCCGCGGGCGCGGACTTCATGAGCATCGCCGGTGGCGGCGCTGACCCCTTCGATGCGGTCGAACTTTCGAAGTACGGCCAGGAAACGTTCGGTCGCCTCGAGGAGATCGAGCTGCCGGTCGTGGCCGCCATCGATGGCTACTGTCTTGGCGGCGGAATGGAACTTGCGACCTGTGCTGATATCCGGATCGCGACCTCGCGTTCGGAGTTCGGCCAGCCCGAATTCAACCTCGGCCTGCTCCCGGGATGGGGTGGCACGCAGCGTCTCCAGCGCATCGTCGGCATGGGCCGTGCAAAAGAGATCATCTTCACCGCAGATCGGTTCCCCGCCGAGGAGATGGCCGCGTTCGGGTTCATCAACGAGGTCGTCGAACCAGACGAGTTCGAGACGGCCGCACAGGACTACGCTGCAAAGCTCGCTGGCGGCCCACCGCTCGCGATGCGCTTTACGAAGCGTGCGATGCAGAAAGGCTGGGACAACCACGAAGCCGGCCTCGAGGTCGAGTCGATGGGCTTCGGCCACGTCGTCAACTCCGAAGACGTCCACGAGGGGATCAATGCCTTCTTTGGTGACGACGAGCCCGAGTTCGAAGGCAAGTAACACGAGTGCGATCTCCGGCCTGAACTGACGGGCGAAATCGATCACGTTCTGCCCGTTTCCCCGTTCGACGCTGGGACGGGACATTCACCGACACACGAGACGAGTTTGGAATATCGAGTTCGATACTGTCCGACACCGGTTCGTATCTCGGACCGTCGCGGGGTTTATGACCCGAAGGTACCATGGGTAAGCCGTGGCTCCAATCGATGAAGAGAACGGAGGGGGCAACGGGTGAGTGAGGCACTCGAGGTGCTCGTCGTCGACGACGAAGCGCGTCTCGCGGACCTGTTTGCCGCATGGCTCAAGACCGAATGGGTCGTCGACACCGCCTACGACGGTATGGAGGCCCTCGAAAAGATGGGCGACGCCGTCGAAATCGTCCTGCTGGACCGACGAATGCCGGGGCTCTCCGGTGATGAGGTCTTAGCCGAGATCAGGGATCGTGGCTACGACTCGCGGGTCGTAATGGTAACCGCAGTCGATCCAGACTTCGACATCATCGAGATGGGCTTTGACGATTATCTCGTCAAGCCGGTCTCGAAGGATGAGCTCGTCGAGATC
The DNA here is from genome assembly GCF_900156475.1 of Natronorubrum thiooxidans. Taxonomy (GTDB): domain Archaea; phylum Halobacteriota; class Halobacteria; order Halobacteriales; family Natrialbaceae; genus Natronorubrum; species Natronorubrum thiooxidans. The sequence goes on along the minus strand of NZ_FTNR01000006.1, from coordinate 93,467 downwards.
GTCGACACCGTCATCGGTCGATCGGAATACGAATCGGACATTCAGGAGTACTACGCGCTCGTCTCCAAGAAGGCACTGCTGGAGTCCGAAAAGGCAGAGCGCGAACTCGGAACCAACGACGAGTATCAGACCCTCTGCGATCGCGTCACTGAACTCCAGGGCTGTGTCGACGAGAGCGTCGCGGAGATGCGCACGCACGATGACTTCGTCGGCGCGTTCCAGGACTTACAGCCCGAAAACTGAGTGTTGTCGCTCGATCGTACCCGAATCGAACCCCGTTCTCTCTCGACCGCAGGACTGTCGATGTCCGACAGTGGCTGCTTTGACCACCCAACGAGCGATTTCGTCATCCAGCTGTAGACTGCGACGGCCCACTCATGGGGCCTGACCGTAGATCAGGTTGCGCTGGATCTCGTTTGCGCCCTCATAGATGACGGGAATTCGGGCATCACGGAAGACGCGAGCGATTCGACGGTCGTCAAGGACCGACCGGCCGCCATGAAACTGCATTCCTTGCTCGGAGACGTCGACGGCTGCCTCCGTTGCACTCGTCTTTGCCAGTGCTGCCCAGTAGCCCGCGTTTTCACCGTTCTCGACTTTTTTGCAGGCCCGCCAGGTAAGCGCTCGAGCACGTTCGAAGTCGAGCAGCATATCCGCGAGGCCGTGCTGGACCGCCTGAAACTCGTTGATCGTTCGGCCGAACTCCTCGCGGTCGTGGACGAACTCCCAGGTTTCTTCGATGGCGGCCGCGGCGAGGCCGAGTCCGTGGCCGGAGACGATGACTCGGCCGTGGTTGAAAAACTCCGCGACCATCCAGAAGCCGGCGCCTTCGGTCCCGATCAGGTTTGCTTCGGGGATCCGACAGTCGTTGAACTCGACGTGGGCCTGCTTCGAGGCGCGCATCGCCATCTTCTCGGGGATGTGTTCGGCCTCGTAACCCTCGGTGTCAGTGGGGACGATAAACATCGAGTGGTTGCCGTAGCGGTTGTCCTCGTCGTCGTCCGTCCGGGCGTAGACCGTCACCCAGTCGGCTTCGACACCGTTGCCGATCCAGTACTTCTCGCCATTTAAGACGTACTCGTCGCCGTCTTTTTCGGCCGTCGTCTGCATTCCGGCGAGGTCACTGCCCGTCTCCGGCTCCGACACGGCGAGCCCGGAGCGCTGTGTGCCCTCCGCGACTGGCCGGATATACTCCTCACACTGCTCGTCGGAGCCGTACTTGTAGGTAATCTCGCAGCCGAAACTCGCCAGTTGCAGAGTCAACGCGATTCCGGCATCCGCCCGATAGAACTCCTCAGTCAGCGCGAGTAACTGCGGGAGATCGAGCCCGCGTCCGCCCCACTTCTCCGGAATATCCTGTGCGACGAGATTCGCTTCCTGGCCTGCCTCGAGGATCTCCTCGGGGTACGTTCCCGCCTGAAAATGCTCCTGGGCGTTGGGTTCGATGTGTTCGCGCGCGAACTCGCGCGCCTCGGCTTTGATCTCGCGTGCGTGCTCCGGGACGATGCTGTCCTCGAGTAGTTCCATAACGTGTCATACGATCGCACTATGGATATAGCCGCGGGGCAACTGTGCAAGCCACAAGCGACACCTCGAGCGGACGTGCGGGAGAATGGACTGTGATACGGTCTGCTGTACCGATTTATCGCCGATCACCAGAGACAGGGTCGGTGATCGGCGGTAATTGACTACAGCAGTCCGTATGCGATCCGATCGACGTTGTGTGATCCCCCTCGAGTTGACCGAGAGTTGGGGACCCACCCACCCCACTGCTTCCGCTGTTAGCGGTGAACTGACTGCACCACCCCCATGGGAGGGGGTGATTTGTTCTTTGTGATGAACGGAGTACGGATGTGGTTTTTAGCAATACTACTTAATTCTATACTATTCGTGTAGGGCAATACATGCAGGAACGGCACCGCTAGTGTCCCCCCGAGTGTGGCTAACAGCGGAAGCAGTGGGGTGGGTGTGGACCACACAGGTATCCAGTAACAGCGGAAGTAGTGGGGTGACAGTAGAGTAACAGTAGTGGAACGATACGGCTCGACCCATTTCTCACAGTCTTTCTGGATCTGTCTCTCACTCACAACCCCCTCTCTCACTCACAACCGTTCCGTGACTGTTCGTCGCGCTCATACAGTCTCCATGACGATTGCACAGCCGTCGACACTAGTCACGCAGCGGTATCCAACAGCTCCGACAGACCAGCTTTCACACTCGAGACCGACTGATCGAGTTCGTGTTGTTTGTACTTTCCGCCGCCTTTTCCGCGATTGACCTGCGTCGACGAGATGATACCGAGCGTTTCCAGTTCGGCGAGATACTCACGAACCGCGCGGTCGGAGACGGGATCGTTGCCCTCGCGTTCACACAACATCTCGTAGGGTTCGCGGACGTCACGCGTTCGCGCCGGCGTGTTCCCCTGTTCTGCCAAAATGGTCAGCGCCCACAAAACGAGTTGGCCGTGCATCGAGTAGTTACTGATTCCTTCGACGACCTGGTCGGTCTGGAGCCGCTCTCTGGCCTCGCTGACGTGGGCTTCTGTCACCAGATCGGCGTTGGTCTCGCGGGCGATATCACCACTCTCGAGCAGCAGATCGAGTGCCTGTCGCGCGTCACCGGAGTCTTTCGCGCCGTAGGCGGCACACATCTCGATGACGCCGCTATCGAGGACGTCGTCCTCGAACGCGACCGCTTCACGCTGGCGGAGCACTTCACAGAGTTCGTTCGCGTCGTAGGCACTGAACGAGACTTCCTTCTCGCAGAGACTGGAGCGGACTTTCGAGCTGAGTTGATTCCGGAAGTCGAGGTCATTGGAGATTCCAATGACGCCGAGCCGTGCGGCCGTCACGTCACCGTTCGAGCGCGCTCGAGGGAGCTTGTAGAGGAGGCTGTCGTCACGAATGTGATCGACTTCGTCGAGGACGATCAGAACGGTGCCGCCGAGTGTATCGAGTTCGTCGAACAAAAACTGGTAGACTGATGCCTGTGGATAGCCAGTGTTCGAGATCTGATTTGTCGGATCACGAAGCTCGTTGACGAGGGCGACGGCCGTCTGGTAACTGGAGTTGAGTCCGTCGCAGTTGATTTCGACCGTGTGGAGTTCGAGCCCGTCGACCTTGCCGGCGTCGCGCTCGAGTAATTGAAGGAGAAATCGGGTCGCAGCAGTTTTCCCGACGCCGCTTTTCCCGTACAAGAAGATATTGGAGGGTGTTTCGCCTTCGATGACGGGTTGGAGTGCCGCGTGGTACTGTCTGAGTTCTTCGTCACGACCGACCAGTTCGTCGGGTGTCCACTCCTCTAAGAGTGCTTCGCGCTCTTTGAAGATGCTCCCAGTCGGCTTGAAGCTAAAATCCGACATTGCATGACGTGTCTCGGTAGGCGGCTTTAGCCTTTGGTTCCGTTGTTTCCGATGTATCCAATACGTTATATAGTAGCAACCCCACCGCTTCCGGTGTTAGTTCAAACGGGCGTTTCGAGCGGGCGTTTCGAACAGACGTCGATATCGGATTCCGGGCATCGATATCGGATTCTCGAGTCTCGAACGAGGCGTCACCACTGTCTGCTCGAGTGCTTAGCCGGCGAATCCCGAGAGCAGCCACTCGCCGTCACCGTCCTCGTCGTCCCCGATACTCGGCGCGCTGACAAGCACGAACGCGCTTTCTTCGTCCCCGTTTCGGATCTGGCGCGTCGACGCCGGCGGGATCCAGAGTGCATCCCCGGTCTCCATTGCGACTGGATCGTCGTCGACGACCACGGTCGCCTCGCCCTCGATGAGCACGTAGACTTCCTCGTGATCGTTGTCCGTGTGATCGTGTGGCTTGCTGTTCCAGCCCGGATCACATCGTGCCACCGTCACGCCGACCCGCTCGGTCTCGAGTGGATCACTCAAAAAGTGCATCGCACTCGAGACTTGCTCGACCTCCTCGTAATTGACCTTCCGATAGCTCATGCTCGACCATTGGGCGGGCGAACGCTAAAACAATACTGTTCGGTCGAAGAGAATGACATGTTTGCCGTCCAAATCGGTGTCAGTTGTCCTGAGAGATCGGATCGAAGCTATCGACCGGAATCACGGAGTAATCGACCGTCAGCGCGTCCTTGGTCGCTCGGATCTTGCCGACGAACGTCGAGATATCCTCGAGTTGGCCCTCGAGGACGAACAGTTCCATACAGTAGTGGTCGCCGACGTGACTGTGGAAGTTCGAGGCGACGAGGTCCTCGTGTTCGTGGCGGAGATGCATCATTCGTTCTTCGACGCTGGTCGTCTCGTAGTCGAACAACACCGTGACGATGCCCATCAGCTCTCGGTCCTCGAGACGAGTGTCTTCGAACTCGCCGAGCAGGTTTCGAGAAGCCTCCCGGACGACTTCGCTGCGGCCGGTGTAGCCGTGTTCGTCCGCGAACTGATCGAGTCGCTCGAGGAGTTCGTCCGGCATCGAGACGCTTACGACTGCCATATAATAACTCGGAGGCCATAATCTATTAAGGCTTATCATCGAATCTGGGTTGACAGTCTGGCGGAGTAACTACAGTTTTCCGACTCCGTCGTAAGTAGTACGTATGTACCTCTCTCATCGGACGTGGCCGGAGGTCGGCGAGTACACGGCCGACGAGTCGCTCGCGGTCGTTCCACTCGGGTCGACCGAACAGCACGGCCCCCATCTGCCAGAGGGAACCGACTACATGATCGCCGAGGCACTCGCCCGCGAGGCGACCGAGCGGACGGGGTATCTCTGTACGCCACCGATTCCGATCGGCGTCAGCTCCCACCACCGGCAGTTTCACGGGACCATGTGGGTCGAGCCGCCGGTGTTTCGGGACTTCGTCGAGAGTTTTTCACGGAATCTCACATACCACGGCATTGATCGGATCGTCTACGTCAACGCCCACGGTGGCAACGTCGACCATCTTAGGGAGGTCGGCCGCCGACTCCACGACGATAATGCGGCCTACGCCATCGAGTGGATGTGGGACGAGTCGATCCCCGACCTGATCGAGGAGGTCTTCGAGACGCCCGGTCCCCACGGCGGTCCCAAGGAGACCGCGATGATCATGCATATCGCTGAAACTCTCGTCCGTGAAGATCGCCTCGAGGAGGCCCGCGACGGCGGAACCGTCTTCGATTACGACGCAGAACGCGTCCACGGCGCGACCACGTTCTATGACTCGATCGAGAACAGTCGAAACGGCGTCTTCGGCGACCAGACGGACGCCACGCCCGAAGTCGGCGAGCGCCTGTTCGAGGCCGCCGCAGAACAGCTCGTGGCCTTGCTCGAGTGGCTCGACGACCAGCCGATCGCGACGCTTCTGCCGGAGCCACGCGTCGACCAGCGACCTGATAGGGACGAATAGGCCCTCTCCCGGACGCTGCAGGCCCAACCCAGCTAATCATCTATTACCGAAACGGTCGGCCGGGTTGCAGGTCTCCCGGTCGATGCGCGCTCCTGTCGATCTAATTGACTCCGATCGTCGTGCGTCAGAATACTGTCGAGCACGAATTCAGAGGCTCGGGCCGTTCACACCCGGGTTCTCTCCCAGCACAGATCATCCGTGGGCAGACCGGCTGCGCCCGGATGTCGCCCACGGAACTCCCCCTCGCTCTGGACGGGAGAAGCGAGTCAGCCGGGATTCGGTTATGAATGTAACTCGGTAGGTACGACGGTGTGGTGTTCTCCGAACTGGACAGCGCCATAGCGCGAGCGATCACTCGGAATGTGGTATCGACGGCAATTGTCGTTTATCGCGAGCAGGCGCAACAGTCATTGCCCTGCGTTCTGTTCAGTCTCCTCGACCGAGATGTCGCTTTTATCGTCGTTCCGTCACGGTCCACGCGAGGCACAATTCGGGGTAACGGACACTTCAATCGAAGCGTCTTCTTCGGCCACGACTGGTTGTTTTCACGACATTTTGATAGGCACTCAATTACAAAGCATGGGGTACGACAACGGTGTTCACGCATGGTACAGCAACAACCCGCCCAACAAGTTCCCGACTGGTTGCAAGATCCGGTCGCAGAACTCGTCACGTTCCTCCCGCGATTGGTCGGTGCACTGGTGATCCTCTTCATCGGCTGGCTTATCGGTCGCATCGCCGCGCGAGCCGTCCGGCGGCTCGCCGACGGGATCGAACTCGACAGAATGGTTCTCGAGACGCCCCTCGGCCGTATACTCGGTGGCACGGAGCAAGCGGTCTCCAGTGCGTTCGGCTCCCTTGCGAAGTGGTTCGTCTACGGTCTTGCCATCCTTGCGGCCGCCAACGCCCTCGCGATTCAGCTGCTGTCGGAGTGGGTTTCGACGGCGGTAGCGTACTTGCCGGCCTTTATCGCCGGACTGCTCGTTATCGTCATCGGATTCGTCGTCGCCGACTTCATCGGTGACGTCATCGAGCGGACGCAAGCGGCGGCCCAGACCGCCTACGCGAACTGGTTCGCCAACGGCGCTCGGATGTTCTTGTACTTTACCGCGATCGTCATCGGCCTCGGCACGATGGGGATCGACGTCGGCATCCTCTACGTCTTTGCACGAGCACTCGCGTGGGGACTCGCCGCAGCGGTCGCCATCGGTGCCGGCATCGCGTTCGGCTGGGGTGGCAAGGACTACGTCGCCGACAACATCGATCGCTGGATGGGACGCACCGCCACTGTCACGCCCGATGACCGATCGTCCGACAGCGGGCGGACGACCGAGCGCGACCGTTCCACCGACAGCCGATCCTCTCGGTCCGACCGCGAACCCGGATCGGAACCCGGTCCGACCGACGACTGATTCGCTCGAGGACTCCCGTCACTCGGCGGCCGATTCGACCCGCGACGCGTCGTCGGTTCGATCCCGAGGAAAAAGCGGTTTGACTGGGACGACGACGAAGGATTTGACGGAGCGATTATCCGACGGCCGCCACTTCTCGAGACGCGTCAGTGCGTGCGTTTCGGCGTAACAGTCCTCGAGTCGCTCGAGTGCGGCTTCGAACGCGTCTCGGTCGAACTGGTCAGCGGGGACGGGGTCGGTGGCGACTGCGATGCCCCGCACCCGTGCGTACACGTCGAGACGGCCCTCGAAGACGTGTTCGAGGTCCTCGATGCAGCCGTGAACCTCGCCGAACGCCGATCGATCGTCACGCGTCGGGAGGGAGATGTACGCCTGATACCGATCGGGCTGGCCCGTCACGTGTCGCTTCCAGAGTCGCTTCAGATACCGCACGAATTGTCCTCCGAACTCGGATCGACGCTTGTCCACATTCGTTCTCACGTTCGTCTCGTCGGCACCGGTAATACGTCCTTTGTTGTCGACCGCGACCGAGCAACTGACGATCCCCTGTCGCTCGGCCGCGGTCGGTCCGCGAGAGTTTTGTACACCTACCCACTACCGCTGTCAAGCCATGACTCGGCCGTTCTCTAGCTCCACCGTTCCACGACTCGTCGGTTCCGTGGCGGTCGTCGCCGTCGGCGTCGCGGTTAATACCGGCTTGGAATCTCCCTCTCGATTGCTCCTGGGTCTCGTGTTGATCGCTCTCGGGATCGCTGGCGTCGCCAGCGCCGCTCGAAACTACAGCGTCGATCGACTTCGACTGGCGACACAACGCTGGTGGACGATCGCACTCGGTAGCTTTCTCCCGTACGCGCTGGCGACGGCACCCGCGAGCGACTCGGCGGCAGCCGTCGGAAGCGCGTTCGCCGGCCCGACCGTCTCGCTCGCCCTCGAGTCGGTCGCCGCTGCGGTGGTGTGCTGTGCGGTGGCGCTGACGGTACTGTACGGGTTCGCACACTACGGGATCCATCCCGGCCGCCGGTCTCCCGAAGAGCGAATCCTGGCCGACGGGGACGGACACGACGAATAGCACCATCCCGTTCGGTTGGTGGCTATCGTCGCGTTTTCGAGCACCGGGAGATGCACTTGTACCTACGCTGGACTTATGCGTCTGAGTGGCTTGATGCAGGTAATGAGCGAACGGACAGAACCGTCGAACACGGAGTTCTGGCCGGCCGGCGACGACCGGACGGCGCTTCAGTGTTGCCAGACACTCGTCGACACGGTCGCGGGTGGCGTCTTCCGACTCGACGTCGACGACCGGCTTGTCGCGGTCGACGACACGCTCCTCGAGTTGACGGGGTATGCTCGCGAGGACCTTCTCGAGGAACACGTCTCGGTGATTCTTTCCCAGCTCGATACGGAGCAGGTCGACCGGTCCGTTCGAGTGCAACGATACGTCGACGGAGATGACGTCACCTCGCTCGAGGGCACGATACAAACCGCCGACGGAGCGGCAGTTCCCTGTGAACTCCGACTGAATCGCGTCCGAACCGACGACCAGCCCCAGGGCTCGGTGGGGGTCGTCCGAGAGGCCGATCGACCGGACTCGGAGTCGAGGAGCGGTCCGCCGACGGAAACCGTCTCCGAGTCGGCCGCGGTGGCCCTCGAGGAAGCCGACGTCGGTGTGTTCGTCCTCGACGACGAGTTCGACGTTGCGTGGATCAACGAGGCGACAGAGCGATATTTCGGCATCGATCGGTCGGCCGTCCTCGGCCGGGACAAACGACAGCTGATCGCAGAGCGGATTCGGAATCGGTTTGCTGATCCGGAAACGTTCGCAGAGACCGTCATTGCCACCTACGAGGACAACAGCTACGTCGAGCGCTTCGAGTGTCATATCACCCCTGGCGACGACCGCGACGAACGCTGGCTCGAGCACCGAAGCAGACCCATCGAATCCGGCCCCTACGCCGGTGGTCGCATCGAACTCTACTACGACGTGACCGAGCAGCATCGGCGAGCTACCCAGTTACGGCGGCTACACGAGGCCGTCCGCGAGTGGCTCGAGGGGGATAACCGCGAAGCCGTCGCCGAGCGTGCCTGTCAGGATTTGCGTGAGATTCTGAACCTCGAACTCAACGGGATCCATCTCTACGAGCCGGAGACACAAACCCTCGAACCAGTCGCCTGGTCCGATCGTGCCGCGGCACTGTTCGATGAGCTGCCGTCGTTCGGTCGACACGACGGGATTGCGTGGCAGGTTTTCGACAGTGGCGAGCCGGCGATCTACAGCGATGTCACGACCGAACCGGACGTCTACAACCCGGAGACGTCGATCCGGAGCGAACTCTGTCTGCCGATCGGCGACCACGGTGTCGTCCTCATCGGCTCGGAGACACGCGATGCGTTCGACGACCACGATCTCTCGCTGGCGAACATCATTGCCTCGAGCCTCGAGGCGACGTTCGATCGGCTCCGTCACGAGCACCGCCTCGAGCGCGAGCGCGCCCAGACGGAGGAACTGCTCCGCACGGCCCCGGTCGCGATCTGCGTCACGGATGCCACCGGCGAGCCGCTGCTGTTGAACCAGCGCGCCCGGGAACGCTACAGGCCGGTCGACGATGCGACGCTTGCCACGATCGCGGCGGCCGACGAGTGGTCGGTGACCAACGCCAGCGGGACACCACTCGAACCCGAGGACACCCCGGCAGCACGCGTTCGAACGACTGGCGACCCAGTCACCGACGCCGAACTCGTGATCGAGGACCCGTCGGGTGAACGAACCTGGCTGTCGGTAAACGCCGCGCCGGTAGCCGATCCCAACGGCTCGCTCGCTCGCGTGATCACCATCGGTGAGGATATTACGGTCCGGAAATCCTACGAGCGAAGCCTCGAACGCCGCAAGAGCGAACTCGAGACGGAACTGAGCGAGATCCTCGGTCGAGTCTCGGATGCCTTCTACGCACTCGACGAGTCGTGGCGGTTTACCCACGTCAACGAACGCGCCGAAGCACTCCTCGGCTACTCGAGCGACGATCTCATCGGCGAGGTCATCTGGGACGTCTTCCCCAGCGGGAAACGGTCGGGACTCGCCGATCGCTATCAGGAAGCGATGGCGACGCAAGAATCGATCTCCTGGGAGCGGTACTCGGAGTCGCTCGAACTGTGGCTGGAGATCCAGGCGTATCCATCCGAGACGGGGCTCTCGGTGTATTTCCGGGATATCACGGCCCGAAAACGGAGAGAACAGCAACTCGAGCGATACGAACGGATCATCGAGGCCGTCGATGACGGGATCTACGTTCTCGACGGAGACGAACTGTTTACGGCCGTCAACGACGCCTACACGGAACTGACCGGCTACGATCGTGACGAACTACTCGGCGCTCATGCGTCGCTCGTCTCCGACGAGGCCGTCATCGAACGCGCACGGCGGATCGCCGCTGACGAAAACGAGGCACCGACGATCGACGCCACACTCGAGCGGAAAACCGGCGAGGAGATCCCGATCGAGGCGACCGTGGCGACGATTTCGACCGACGAGCGCGTGTCGACGAGCGCGGACGAACGGGCCGGCATCGTCCGCGACGTCACCGAACGCAGAGCCTACCAGCGCAAACTCGAGGCGTCGAATGAACGGTTAGAGCAGTTCGCCTACGCCGCCTCTCACGACCTGCAGGAACCCTTGCGGATGGTCTCGAGTTACCTCCAGTTGATCGAACGCCGCTACGCCGACAGCTTAGACGACGATGGCATGGAGTTTCTCGCCTACGCCGTCGACGGTGCCGAACGAATGTCGGCGATGATCGATGGGCTGCTCGAGTACTCGCGGGTCGAAACGCGCGGAAACGAACTCGAATCAATTGACCTTGAGGAGGTCTTCGAAGACGTTCGAGGAGATTTCCGGCTTCTGATCGACGAACAGGACGCGGACGTGACGACGGAGCCGTTGCCCTGTGTTTGCGGCGACGGCGGGCAGCTTCGGCAGGTCTTCCAGAACCTCCTCTCGAACGCGCTCGAGTACAGCGGCGACGAGCCGCCGCGGATCCACGTCTCGGCCGAGCGCGACGGCGACGAGTGGATCGTCTCGGTTCACGACGAGGGGATCGGGATGGACCCCGAGAAGACGGATCGGATCTTCAAGGTGTTCCAGCGGTTGCACACCCACGACGAACACCCCGGGACCGGCATTGGACTGGCGCTCTGTCGTCGGATCATCGAACGCCACGGCGGCGAGATCTGGGTCGAGACCGAGCCTGGCGAGGGGACCACGTTCTCGATGAAGCTCCCGGCAGCCGACCGGGCCGAGTAGCCCTGTCGATTCCTCACAGGGGAAGCCAACAGCTATATATTCGACTATCGATTCGTCCCAGCAAAGCGGTATACGATGTGATTCCGATGACACACTGTTCGGATCGACTGCTGCTTGCCGTCTCGTTCGTCTGCTTTGGCGTGGCCGGCATCATCGGTGCCGCCGACGCACTCGCGCCGACAGTCGGGGCGACGGCAGTCGCTATCGCAGGCGTCTACTGTGTCGCCAAGTACGCGACGCGAGTCAGCCGGCGAACGCTCGTCCACGTCGCACTCGTCCTCTGGGTGGCGTTCCTCGCGGTTGCCGGCGTTCACGCCGTCGGCCTAGAAACGGTCGGGGCGGCCGTCCCCGGGCGCGCCAACCTGCTTGTTGGCTCGCTGACCGCGATCACGTGGGCAACGTTGCTGTCAGCCAGTTCGGCGACGGCGTTTCTCGGCTTCCGTGAGTACGGTGCGACGTCCAGTGCTGACAGACCCGAAGACGGCGTTCTCGAGGGCGAGACGTCCGACTACTCGACGCGGTAACTGACCGCGATTCCTTCTCCAAGCGGCAGGACGATTGTCTCGAAATCCGGATCGCTCCGCACGCACTCGAGGTAGTCGATGATCCCCTGTGTGTGTTCGTTGGCGTCGTCTGGGTCGTCGCCGACTGCGTACTCGAGGAGGGTTTCGAACTCGATTGGCCCGGCGGTGATCGCGTTGTCCGCGACGACGACGCCACCGACCGGTACTTTCGGACGGACGGCCTCGAACGCGTCGGCGTACCGGTGTTTCTGGTGGTCGATCAACACCACGTCGAACGGGCCATCGTAGCGCTCGATCGTCGCCATCGCGTCGCCCAGTTCGTACCGCGCGAGGTCGTCGTAACCGCCCTCGTGCAGGTACTCTCGAGCGAGGTTGAGTTCGTCGTCGTCGACCTCGGTGAGGACAAGTTCGCCATCAGCGGGCAGCGTTTCGGCCATCCAGTACGCCGAGTAGCCGTAGCCGGAGCCGAACTCGAAGATCCGTTCGGCGTCGCTCAGGCGGGCAACGAATCGGAGGAACGAACCGACTTCGGGGCCGACGTGGGGAAACCCCTCCCGGTCGGCGTACTCGTCCATCTCGCGTAGCTGTTCGTCGGGATCCGGTCCAATCGCACGCATGAAGCGACCGATATCGTCTGGAAGGACGTCCATAGCCATGTCTACGATAGCACACGGCAAAGTCACTGGTCTTTTTATCGACGCCAGCCAATTCGAAGGCGAGATACGTGACCGCTATTACGACCGCGTTTGCGGGTGTCGTCTTCGGACTCGCACTGGCTGCGCCACCGGGACCGATGAACGCCATCATTGCCGAAGAGAGCGTCGTCAGCGGCTGGCCGGCTGGCTTTCGGGCTGGCCTCGGCGCGATGGCCGCGGACGTACTCTTTTTCGTTCTCACGTTGGCCGGTGCGATTACCGTTATCGACCGCTATCCGACCGTGCGACCGGCGCTCTATCTCGCCGGTGGACTCCTGATGCTGTATTTCGCCGTCGGGGCCATCGAAGAGGCTCGAGCCGCCACGTCATTTACCGACGGCGGCCAGAGCGCGTCGAACGGATTTCGAAAAACGTTCGCCCTCTCGCTGACGAACCCCTACCAGATCGGGTTCTGGCTCACCGTCGGCGTTGGCCTCCTCGAGTCCGGCACCCTCGACGTCCTCTCGTACGTCCCCGGCGCTGGCGACGCCCTCGAGGGCGTGTTCGTCGTCCAGACGGGGTCGCCGTCGCTGTTGGCCGGCTTCTTCGCGGGAATCGCGATCTGGATCGTCGTCTATCCGGCAGCGCTGGTCGCGGCCGACCGGCGCGTCGACGCCTTCGCACCCATGATCGCTGCGGGAAGCGGGGCCGTGCTGGCCGGGTTCGGCGTCTGGTTCCTGGTGACCGGTGGGGCAGCACTGCTGTAGTGTCGGCCACAGTCCGTCGCTGTCCGAGCGACACTACTGGCATCGCACTTGACCTGCAGTCGAATCGGCTTGCACCGCCGGAGTCGACCCTGCAGTCGACCTGGGGGAGGACCAGGTTCCAAGTCACTGGGGACGACCGAAACGATCAGTACTCGTCGCTATCCTACTCCGTGTATGGGCTTCGGATGGTATCTCGCCGCACTGGTCTACCCGGTGATCATCGTCGGCATCATCTATTTTGTCATTCAATCTCGAGCGAGCGAGACCGGGGACTAGGTCGGCTCCGGAACCGCCACTGGCTCTTAGTCGCCCATCGCCGCGATCTCGTCCTCGAGCCACTCACGGAACCACCGCACCCGTTTCAGGCGCTGGTGGGCGATGCCCTCGGCGGTCTCGCTTCGGACTTGCGAGGCGGCATCGTAGCCACGCTCTAAGACCCGGTCGACCATTTCGTCGGTGTCCATATGCGTCCGGGCTTCATACCCCATCCGCAACAGCATTAGCGCAGTGCCGTTTGCGCCGATCTTATCGAGCAGATCGGCTTCGATCAGACACTGGGTCTCGAGAGCGAGATCCGTTAGCTCACCCTGGAAGGAGTGGTATTCGATCGCCCGACACACCTGTTCGATGAACGATTCGGGGTACTCGGCGCGCGAATCGAGGTATTCGCGGGCGACTCGAGCGCCGGCTTCGGCGTGGAGTTCCTGATCCGTCTCGAGTTTGGCCACGTCGTGAAAGAGGGCTGCAACGCGAGTGACGTCGACGTCTGCGCCTTCCTTGCGAGCGATTTCCTCGGCGAGTTCGACCACGTTGAGGATGTGGTTGTGCCGGTATTCGGCTGAATGCCAGGGGTACCAGCGCATGCGGCCGCCTTCCTCCTCTTTCTCGACGCTGGCCGCGAGATACTCGAAGACGAATCCTTTCATCTCCTCGAACTCGGCGTCGGTCACCCTGGTTTCTTTTATTTCGACGCCCACGAGAGATCCCTCCGCAGTAAACGAACGATAGTCATTACCAGAATGTTCGGCCGTTTCGCTCTTTAGCCTTTGGTTCAAAATAGTCCCGCGCGAACATGACGACCGTGCAATACAGAATGGGGCCGAGAACCAACGAAGCGTGGCTGTACTGTCGGAAAACACGCAGTAAACGGCCATCTCGTCTCACGTATCCTCGCCTGCACAATGACTGGTTGCATGCGACAGGTGCGTGAATACTGGTTCCCGACAGTCTGGTCGATGAATCACCCACAAATTTCCGTTAAAGTCAAACAGGCGGCTCGGGAAGTAGTGGTATGAGCAGCGAACAGGAGCAGGAGTCGATTCGGTGTCTCGTCGCGAAAGTAGGACTCGACGGCCACGACCGTGGGGCACACGTCATCGCCCGCGCGTTCCGTGACGCCGGCTTCGAGGTCATCTACTCCGGATTGCACAAAGCGCCGGACGAGATCGTCCAGGCGGCCGTCCAGGAGGACGTCGACGTTCTCGGGATCTCGATTCTCTCGGGCGCTCACGACACGCTCGTCCCGAAGATCATGAACGGCTTAGAGGAATATGGCGCGAAAGACGACACGCTCGTCCTCGCCGGCGGCGTCATCCCGGACGAAGACCGGGACGAACTCAAAGCACAGGGTGTGTCGGCCGTCTTCGGTCCCGGGACGTCGATTGAAGAGACGATCGAGTTCGTCCGCGAAAACGCACCCGAGCGATGAACGCAGACGACGACGCCCTACTCGAGGCCCTGCTCGCGGGCGAACACCGCGCGCTGGCCAGAGTAATCTCGAAAATCGAGAACCGGTCGCCGGGCTACCGAGAGCTCGTCTCGGCGCTCTATGCCCACACTGGTGACGCCGACGTCATCGGGATCACGGGCAGCCCCGGTGCAGGCAAGTCGACGCTGGTCGACAAACTCGCCGAAACCTACCGGGACCGTGGCGAGACAGTCGGTGTCATCGCGATCGATCCCTCGTCGCCGTTTTCGGGCGGTGCGGTGCTCGGAGACCGGATCCGGATGGCTGCGACCGTCGGCGATATGGACGTCTTCGTGCGCTCGATGAGCGCCCGCGGCACCCTCGGCGGACTCTCGACGGCGACCGCAGACGCCGTCAAGGCGATGGACGCCTTCGGCAAGGACAAGATCATCATCGAGACCGTCGGCGCTGGCCAGAACGAGATCGATATCGTCCGGACCGCAGACACCGTCGCCGTGCTCGTCCCGCCGGGTTCGGGTGACGACATTCAGACGCTGAAAGCTGGCATCCTCGAGATTGCCGACGTCTTCGTCGTCAACAAGGCCGATCGGCCGGGTTCCGACCGGACCGTCCAGGAGCTCCAGGAGATGATCCATCTCGGCGACGGCGGTGGCCTCGGCGCTGGCGGTGCCGGCCACCACGGAGCCGACGCGATGGACGACACCGATGCCAACTGGGGCGAGGGACCCGACGAGGAAGCGAGCTGGACCACGCCCATCGTCGAAACCGTCGCCACGAACGGGGACGGCGTCGAGACGTTCATCGACGAACTCGCGAACCACCAGACGTATCTGGTCGACTCCGGCACTCGCGCCAAGAAGGTCCGCCAGCGTTATGCCGAGGAGATCCGCACGCTCTTGCGTGAGGACGTCCACGACATGCTCGAGGACGAACTCGCGGCCGCCGGCGGCATCAACGACCTCGCCGAAGCCGTTCGAAAGGGCGAGACCGACCCCTACACGATCGCCGACGAGCTGTTGACGCCCGTCGACGACTGTCTCGACGAACTCGAGACCGGTGTCAAAAACACGCAGTAGACGAGTTCCGTCGGCAGCTTTTGAGCCCGAACCGCAGGTTGAAGGCCGATGATGAGCTACTGACAGGCATGAACATCCGAACAGCGCTCGGCACAGCGGTCGGTGCCGTCGGCACGGCCGTCCTCGGGAACCGGCTGCTGGCGAATCGTGCGGCCGACCTCGAGAACCCGATCGTCGGCGTCGAACGGACGTATCGCTGGCGCGGGATCGAGACGGCCTACACCGTCGCCGGCGATCCGAACGATCCGGATATGCTCCTGTGTCACGGGATTCATGCCGCCGCAAGCAGCCAGGAGTTCGCGCCGATCGTCGAGCAACTGGCCGAGCACTATCACGTGATCGCAGTCGACCTGCCCGGATTCGGGCGGTCCGAACGGCCGCCGCTGGTCTACTCCGCGACGCTGTACGCCGAGTTCATCCGCGATTTTGCACGCAATGTCACGGACACGCCAGTCGTCGTCGCCTCTTCGCTCACCGGCTCGTTCGCCGTCGACGCTGCCACGGAGAGCGAGTTCGAACAGCTCGTGCTGATCTGTCCGACCGACGAGACCGCACCCGAGCGGCCGTGGCTGCGAACCCTCGTTCGGACACCCATCGTCGGGACGGCGCTGTTTAATCTGCTCGCGAGCAAACCCTCGATTCGGTACTTCTACACTCGAGACGGCTACTACGACGCGTCTCGAGTCGACGACACAACGGTCGAGTACGCCTGGCACAGCGCCCACCAGCCCGGTGCCCGCTACGCGCCCGCCTCCTTCGCGTCTGGCACACTCGACCCCGAGTTCGACCTCCAGACCGAACTCGCCGCTCTCGAGACGCCGACCACGCTCGTCTGGGGTCGTGACGCCGACCTCGTGCCGCTGCGTGACGGCCGGAATCTCGCCGACGCCGCCGACCTCGAGCTCGTCGTCATCGATTATGCGACGCTGTTACCCCACGCCGAACACCCCGAGAAGTTCGTCGAGTATCTGACCGCAGAGCTGTTACACGTCGGCGCTGATATGGATCGCGACAAATAGGCGTCGAAAACGGAGCTCTAGACCGGACTGAATCCGATCACGCGCTCGCCCGTCGTCTCCGAGACCGTGATCTCGAGTTCGACCTCGAGGCCAGTCTCGATCCCCTCGAGATCGATCCCGACGACCTGTCCCGTCAGCGAGACAGGTCCAAAATCGGCGACGGCCGTCGCATACGGCGCGTCGTCTTCGAACGCCGGCGTCGGCACGTGCGTGACGGTAAACGTCTCGACGACGCCCGTCTCGGGCAGTTGAACTTCCTCGAGGTCGGTCGAACCGCAGTCCGGACAGACTCGCCGCGGCGGGAGCGACCCGTGACCCTCGGGGCACTCGAGGTAGTACGCCGCGCCCTCCTCGGCGGCGTCGAGCCAGTCGTCGAAGCCGGCATCCTGCACGCCGGTTTCGGAATCCGTCATTCTGTCACCTCCAGAACGTGAACCGTCGCACTGGCGACCGTTCCACCCGCGTTGTGGGCGACGCCGGTCGTCGCATCCTCGACGGCCGAACTGTTGGGATGTGTTCCGGCGAGCAGTTTCGCGACCTCGGCGATCTGGGACGCGCCGGTCGCACCGACTGGGTGACCTTTCGCCTTCAGGCCGCCCGAGAGATTGATCGGCGTCTCGCCGTCGGCCGTGGTGCGGCCGTCACGGGCCGCCGTGATTCCCTCCCCGATCGGTTCGAGGTCGAGTGCCTCGAGCGCCAGCACTTCGGCGATCGTAAAGCAGTCGTGGACCTCCGCGAGGTCGACGTCGGCCGCGTCGACGCCGGCGTCGGCGTAGGCTTCCGTGCCGGCCTCGCGGGCGGCGGGCGAGCGCGCGAGGTGCTCGCGGTCGTGTAAGGCCATGCGGTCGCCGCCCTGCCCGGTGCCCGTGATGGCGACCGGAGCGTCGAGGTCGTGTTCTGCGGCGTATTCCTCACTTGTGAGGACGACTGCTGCAGCGCCGTCAGAGATTGGACAGGCGTCGTACAGGCCGAGCGGACTCGAGACCTGCGGAGCCTCGAGGACGTCGCTGACCTCGATTGCGCGCTGGTACTGGGCTTTGTCGTTGGTCAGTGCGTTCTCGTGGTTCTTGACGGCGATGTGGGCCAGATCCTCGTGTTCGCCGCCGAATTCGTCGAAATAGGCCTGGGCCATCAGCGCGTACGCGCCGGGGAACGTCGTTCCGGCGCGCACCTCCCAGAGGTCGTCTGCGGCGATGGCCAGCGCTTCGGTCGCGCCCGCCGTGCCGAGGTTGGTCATCCGCTCGGCGCCGCCGACGAGGACGACGTCGTCCTCGCCGTTGCGGACGCGCATGACTGCGTCTCGAACGGCGGTCCCGCTCGAGGCACACGCGGACTCATAGCGGGTTGCCGGTGCCTGAATCCCTGCGGCTTCGGCCATCAGCGGCCCCTGATGGCCCTGATGTTCCGACAGTTCGCCCATGAAGTTCCCATAGAGGAGGGCGTCGACATCGTCACGGGGGACGCCACTATCCTCGAACGCCTTGATACTCGCTTCCGCGAAGAGGTCTCGGCCCGTCCGTTCAGGGGTGTTCCCGAACGGCGTCAGCCCGACACCTGCGACACGCACGTTACTCATAGACACGTCTAACAGGTCAATCGGTTAATACTCGGCGGTTGTGTTCACACCGAAAGAGCAACGCGTCTCGAGGGAGGGTCGAGACGCCACACCGTCTCGCTTGCGTGCGATTATCGCACGTCGACCGAAAACTCGTATTCGTGAGCGACGGCCGCGAATTCGCCGAGCAAATCGGCGACGGCGTCGAGATCCTCGAGATCTAACACCTCGACGGGCGTGTGCATGTAGCGATTCGGGATCCCGATGTTCACCGACGGAATCCCCCCGCGGGAGGTGTAAAAGGCGTCGGCATCTGTGCCGGTCCGGTTCCCCGACGCCTGCAGCTGCACGTCGATCCCTGCTTCGGAAGCGACCGCTCGGATGGCGTCGACGAGGACCGGATGATTCGCACTCCCGCGGACGACGACCGGTCCGCCGCCGAGCTCGACGCCCGTTTTCCGAGCCGAGGGCGTTCCCGGCGCGTCCGTGGCGTGGGTCACGTCGACCGTGACGACTGCATCGGGATCGAGGTCGAAGCCGACCATCTTCGCCCCCTGTAAGCCGACTTCCTCCTGGACCGTCGACACGGCATAGATCGTCGCCTCGAGGTCGCCCTCGGCTGCCCGACGAAGCGCCTCTGCGGCGGCCCAGATGCCGACTCGGTTATCCAGCCCGCGGGCTGCGATACGGTCGTTTGCCAGTTCGGAGACCGTCTGGTCGAACGTGATCGGATCGCCGCGCTCAACGAGTTCTGCCGCCTCATCTGCGTCCGTAGCCCCGATGTCGATGTGTTGCTCGTCGATGTCGTCGATCGACTCGTCGTCCGCGTCGCGGATGTGAATCGCAGCCTGGCCGACGACTCCCGGAATCACGCCGTCGGCGGTATGGATCCGGACGTGCTGGCCTTTCGAGACCGTCCGGTCCGAGCCGCCGATCGCGGTCATTCGAATCGCGCCGCTGTCCTCGATATCCCGCACCATGAAGCCGATCTCGTCGCTGTGTCCCGTCAGTGCGACCGACGGCTCGCCGCCCTCGAGGACGGCGACGGCGTTTCCGTACTCGTCAGTTCGCACCTCGTCAGCAAATTCTTCGACGTACTCGATCCACAGGCGCTGGCCCGCCGTTTCGAACCCCGAGGGCGTCGCGGTCTCGAGCAACCCATCGAGAAACTGTCGTCGTTGTTGGTCCATATGCGGCGTATCGTCCCGTTCCGTGAAAAATACGGCCACTCTCAGATCGGCCGTGGCGTCGTGCGCAGCCAGCGCTGATGCCCGGCTGCCGAGCCGGCTACGGCATCTCGTGGACGGTCAACTCGACAGCACGCGTCTGGCCTTCGATATCCGCGACCAGCCGTTCGACGACGGTCTCGGCTTCGGCCAGTAGCTTGGGTTTGACCTTCCGAACGACCCAGTCGAGCGAGACGAACCGCGGCAGCGACAGCACGCTTTTGTCGGCCGAATACGGGTCGTACGAGGCCTCGAAGTAGATTCGACTCGCCGTCTCGACGCCCTCAGGGGCCGACTCGGGCTCCGGTTCGACGCGCCACTCGCCGTGGGCGTGGAGGTTGTTGATCAGTTCCCACTCGAGCGAATGGGGTGTGTCGATGCTGCGCACCTTCGAGCGGGCGGTGTAGCTGAGTTTCCACCACGTCAGCCGGAGGTCGTAGACGGAGCCGACGCCGCCGTCGCCGTGGACGCGGACCTCTTTCAAGTGGTCCGTGTACCGCGGGTAGTCGGTAAACGACTGGACGTAGGGGAACACCTCCTCGGGCGAGCGGTAGGCGAGCGTGCTGAGGAGAATTCGATCCACAGTAGCCGTACGACGGCTCGAAAAGTAAGGGTTGCTATCCAGACAGTTCAGGCAACACACACGACCGACCCGAAACCGAGAGTCGGCAATTTCTATACCGCCCACTCGAAACGCCGAGATATGCAAGACGTCTGTATCGTCGGCGGCGGCGTCGCTGGCCTCGCCGCATCGATTTACACGGCACGTGCGGGACTGGACACGCTGGTCATCGATAGTGGGGGACGAACTCCCCCACGCAGCCGGACGCAGTCCGGCGACGGCGGCGGGTCGATCCTCGAGCGCAACGCCAGCCTCGAGAACTACCCCGGCTTTCCCGACGGCGTCGATGCCCGCCGGTATCTGGACCTGACGCGCGAACAGGCCCAAAACGCGGGTGCGACGTTCGAACTCGGACGCGTGACGAGCGTCGAACCGATAGACGAGACGGATCTCGAGGCCGGATTCGTCCTCGAGACCGAAGGCGGTGAGCCACTCGAGGCGCGGCGGGTGATCGCGGCCTCGTGGGCCGACAGCGAGTACCTCGTGCCACTGGACGTCGGGCGCATTCAGCGCGGGAGCAAGCACTTTGTCTCGGTCGACGAGGCCGGTCGGACAGCCGTCAATGGGGTCTACGCCGCGGGCCGACTCGCGAACGAACCCCATCAGGCCATCGTCGCCGCCGGCCACGGCGCGAAAGTCGCACTTGCCGTGATCCACGACTCCGATGCGAACTTCTATCACGACTGGGTCGCCCCCGAGGGCTACTTCACCGGCCGTGGGCGCGAGGTGCCCCCGGGCTGTGAGGAGATCAGCGACGAGGAACGGCGAAAGCGTGACGAACGGGCCCGAGCACGGATGCTCGAGGCGTTTGCCGAGCCGCTCGACGAACGGCCGACGATGCATCCAAGCGTCGAACAGGAGTGATCAGTGTCTTCGACAGTATAACATCCACTCCGTGAGAAGAGCAACCGAATGCTCGAGGGAATCAACGTTGCGCTCGGGGTGACGGGATCGATCGCCGCCGTCAAGACGGTCGAACTGGCCCACGAGTTGCGACGACAGGGGGCCGACGTTCGGGGCGTGATGACCGGCAGCGCACAGGGGATCATCCACCCGTGGGCCGTCGAGTTCGCGACCGACAACGACATCGTCACCGAAATTACTGGTAGCGTCGAACACGTCGACCTCTGTGGGTACGACGGCTGGGCTGACGTCTTGCTGATCGCGCCCGCGACGGCAAACACGGTCGGCAAGATCGCCGGTGCCGTCGACGATACGCCCGTCACGACGTGTGCCACGACTGCACTCGGCGCTGATACGCCAGTCGTAATCGCGCCCGCGATGCACGAGCCGATGTACGACCACCCCGGCGTCCTCGAGGCCATCGACACCGTCGCCGACTGGGGCGTCGAGTTCGTCGACCCGCGTATCGAGGAGGGAAAAGCCAAGATCGCAAGCGAGGAGGCGATCGTCTGTGACGTCGCTCGAGCGGCGGGTAAGGGGGTGCTCGAGGACACCCATATCGTTATCACCAGCGGGGCGACGGGGGAGTCGCTCGACCCCGTCCGCGTGCTGACGAACCGGTCGTCGGGGAAGATGGGTCGAGCCGTCGCGAAAGCCTGCTACGCTCGCGGGGCCGACGTGACGCTGGTCCACGGCTTCGTCGGCCCACAGCCGGTGACGCGAGACGCAGCGCTCCCCGACGGGGAACTCCCGTACGCGACGGTCCGACCCGTCGAGAGCGCCGCCGAGATGCTCGAGGCGACCCGTGAGGCCTGCTCTGACGCCGACACACTGGTTTCGGTGGCCGCCATCAGTGACTACACCGTCGAGGAGCGCGACGAGAAGATTCGATCGGGACAGGAGCGTTCACTGGAACTCGAGCCGACGCCGAAGCTCATCGACGAACTCCGCGCCGCCCACCCCGAGCTGCCGATCGTCGGGTTCAAAGCCGAAACCTCGGGTGACGAAGCGGCGATGATCGAGCAGGCACGGGAGACGCTCTCGCGTGCGGGACTGGCCTTCGTCGTCGCCAACGACGCGAGCGTGATGGGCGCAGATCGGACGAAAGCGCTGTTCGTCCACGAGGAAGACGCCGCTCGCTACGAGGGCACGAAAGCAGGGCTGGGTGGCGAGATCGCCGACTCGATCGCCGCGATCGTCGGCGGTGCCCAATCAAAATATCTGGACTGATAATCCCGACAGGGGTGTTATATAGGTGGCGTTCATCGCACGAATTAACAGGTATGCGATCGGGTTTAATGGGGGATGTCTCTGTCGTTACGGATCCAGCGCCGGGTCTCGACAATGAATCGACTGCCGGATCGGCTTCGACCATTACCTCGAGGTGATCCGTCGTGGCTCAACAACAAAAACGGCGGGCCACAGAGCCCGAACCAGACGATCATGGCACTCTCTCGAAGGGCGAAATCTTCGAAGTCCTGCGCAACCAGCGACGGCGCTATGTTCTCCAGTATCTGAAACAGGACAGCCGGCCCGTCGAACTCGGTGACCTCGCCCAGCAGGTCGCCGCCTGGGAGTACGAAACGACACTCGAGAAGGTGACGCCCGAACAGCGAAAACGTGTCTACACGACGCTCCAGCAGACCCATCTCCCGAAGATGGATCAATCCGGGATTCTCGTGTTCGACTCCGACGACGGCGTTATCGAAGCTACCGATCGAACGAACGATCTCAGCATCTACCTCGAGATCGTCCCCGGCCACGAGTTCGCCTGGCGGGAACTGTATCTCTCGCTTGGGGCGATCAGCTGTGCGCTGGTCGCCGCGCTGTGGATGGGAATTTATCCGTTGACCATGCTCCCGGAACTGGGCTGGGCAGGGATCATTGCCACAACGATGACCATAACGGCCGTGGCACATATCTACCACGAGCGGAATATGCGCCTGGGTCACGGCGAGCAACCGCCGGAACTCAGTTACGGTCGTGACGACTGATTCTCGAGTAGCCACTGACCGTCAATACACAGCTGATTGTACGACGGCTGTGCGATCAGTTGGAAATCGTTTCATAGAGGTGAGCGACGCAACCCATAGTTTCGCTCTATTTATTCTCAGTAGGGTTGAGCACGATATCGGATATAACGCCAGCTTGAGAACACAGCGAGGCGGTGGGTTACTTGCTTAGCCATTGACATCCGGCGTGGAGTTGGGCCTGACTCTCACCGCGGCTCGAAGACGTGGACCGGCCAGTCGGTCTCGTAGTCGAGCGCGACCTCCCGCTCTGCGGCCGTCGGCTCGTGCACCGTGAGTTCGACCGGGTCACCGATGGCGACGTCGGCGTAGTCGGCGGCCACGCGCCCAAGGAGGCGGCCACCGTCTGCGAGTTCCACGACGGCGACCGTGTAGGGCGCGTCTGCCGCGAACGCCGGCGGCGGTGTGTGGACCGCCGTGTACGAGAAGACATCGCCCTTGCGGGACTGCGGTTCGACGTCGACGGCGCGACTGCCACAGGCGTAGCAGGCTGGCCGCGGCGGCAACAGGACCTGTCCACAGTCCGCACAGACTCCGCCCAGGAGTTCGCCGTCGGCAAGGGCGTCGAAGAAGCCCGGAAGTGTCCGCGGGTCGGTCGCATCGAGGTCACCGTCAGTCATCGTGCCTCCGCCGTCGTGAGCACGTGGCCAACGGTGACGGCATCTGCGACGCCCCCTTCGTTGAGCAACAGGGCCGTCTCGGCCCCCTCGACCGCGCGGTCGCCTGCGGCCCCCGTGAGCTGTTCGTAGGCTTCGAGCGCCTGCAAGAGCCCGGTTGCGCCGATGGGATGGCCGCGAGCCTTCAGTCCGCCGCTCGGACTCAACTGTACATCCGTCCAACCGTCTGCCCGCTCCGCTGGCGTCTGGTAGCTCTGATAACCCGTTCCCGCGGGGGCGAAGCCGACGGCCTCCGCGAGCAGCGCCTCGCAGACGGTGAAGGCGTCGTGGACTTCCGCGATATCCACGGCCGCGGCGTCGATGCCTGCTTCCTCGTAAGCCGTCTCGGCGGCGATGCGAGCGCCCGCGATGTCGGTCATGTCCCGCTCGGCGACCGCGATGTTGTTCGCGGAGGCCCCGCTGCCCGCGACGCGCACCTGCGGACGGTCGAGGTCGGCCGCCAACTCGGCAGTCGTCACGAGGACGGCCGCGGCACCGTCACCGACCGGCGCACAGTCGAAGAGTTTCAGCGGTGGGGCGATGGGGTCAGATTCCAGGACCGTCGCTACGTCGATCTCCTTTGGAAACTGCGCCCGGGGGTTGCGAGCGGCGTTGGCGTGGTTTTTCACTGCGATCTCGGCAAGGTCGTGTTCCGTGGCGTCCGTCTCGTGGAGGTAGCGCTTGGCGAGCAGTGCGTACTGGCTGGGTGCGGTGATGCCCGAGCGCTGCTCGATGGCACGGTCGAACGCCGCCGATAGCGCGTCCGTCGCGCCGCTGGTGCCCGCGGATGTCATCTTTTCGACGCCGCACGCGAGCACGGCCTCGTGCTCTCCGTTGCGGACGTCCTTGACCGCGTGGCGCAACGCGAGCGCGCCCGCGGCGGCACACCCCTCAACCCGCTCGGCGGGGACGTGACGGAGGCCGGCCCACTCGGCCAACAGCGTCCCGTACATGATCTGGTGTTCGTAGCTCTCTGACTGGTTGCCGACGTACACCGCCTCGACGAGGTCGGCAGGGTCAGGCAGTTCGTCGAACGCCTCCGCGAGGGCGACCGAAAACAGGTCGCGGCCTGGGAGGTCCGTGCGGCCGAGCGGCGAGGCACCGACCGACGCGATGACTGGCTCTGGCATGCGTATACATCACAATCTTAACGAGCCTTGTTAACTGTTCGCGTTCTCGCACTGGCTGAGCTATCTAGCATGACCATTCGGTCGAACAGCGTCACTGGCTCATGCTCGACAGTGTCACGCCCCGAACGGATCGTCAACTTTTACTCCGTTACCACCCGATCCACGACATGGATCAGTTAAAGCGGTCGCTTCTCGAGGCGCCAATCATCGAAAAAAATGGATATCACTACTTCGTCCATCCGATCAGTGACGGACTTCCGAAACTCGATCCGGGCTTGCTCCGCGAGATCGTCATCCGAATCATCCGCAAGGCGGAACTCGAGAACGTCGATCGGATCGTCACCCCCGCGGCGATGGGGATTCACATCTCGACCGCTGTCTCGCTGATGACCGACATCCCGTTGACCGTCATCCGAAAACGCCAGTACGGTCTCGACGGCGAAGTCGAAATCGCCCAGAAAACGGGCTACTCCGAGAACGAGATGTATATCAACGACGTTCGCGAGGGCGAGCGCGTGCTGGTCCTCGACGACGTCCTCTCGACGGGCGGCACGCTCGCGTCGGTCCTCGACGCGCTCGATGAGATCGGTGCGGAGGTTATCGACACGGTTGCGGTCATCAAGAAGGTCGGCGGGGAGAACAAAGCTGCAGATGCGGGCCATGATATCAAGACACTGATCAATGTCGACGTCATCGACGGTGAGGTCGTGATTATCGACGAAGACGGCGACGACTGACCGTCAGTACACCGGGTGAATGCTGCCTCGAAGAGGACAATACATATTTACACCTTCATTCCGCATACGTCTCCATGAGTCAAGAATACAGTCGGGATAGCCTGACTGTTACTCGGCGACGACTTCTTCAGGGGGTGACTGCGGCGGGGATCGCGGGGGCTGCGGGGTGTCTGGGGGGTGATGAGAACGATACGACCGCTACGTACACGGTAGCTGACAGTACCGACGCCGAGTCGATGAATTTCATTCAGGTCTCAGACAGTAACACGAACGATCGGCTCGGGCTGACGATGGATGGGGCATACGCGATTACGCCCGAACTGGACGTGTTTCCACTGTGGCTCGATATCGAGGACACCGGCGACGCGACGGTGTTCGTGGCAACTCTCCGTGATGCGCTCGAATGGGGCGCAGGCTACGGCCAGATGACTGCCGACGACTGGGTCTACATGATTCAGGAAGTCCATCAGGCTGCCGACAACTGGGCACTGTCGACGGCAGCCGGCAACTGGGACAACATCAGGGTCGAGGCGACTGGCTCCCTCGAGTTCCAGATCGAACTCGAGGAACCCAACCCCGACTGGCCGATGGAGCCGACGCTCTGGGGATCGTACTGTCTGCCGAAGGGATTGCTCGAGCCGTACGTCGACGAACGAGACGGGGTGGGACTCGATCAGGACGAGGAGATACAGGAACTCGCCTACACGGGCAATCTCGGCCCATACACGTTCGAACGGTGGGAACGCGGCTCCGAATTCGTCGTGACCCGCAACGACGACTACTACATGCGGGATCGAGAGGCCGAAGACTTCCCGTCGTTCGTCACCGACGACCAGATCGACGCGTGGCAACAGAGTCCCAACTTCGACGAGTTCTCGTGGCGGGCAATCGACGAGCAGAGTACGCGACTGACTGCCTTCGAGCAAGGGGAGATCACCGAAACTGCCGTTCCCTCGAGTCGAGTCGAACGATTCGAAGGCGATCCCGATATCGACGTCAAACAAATTCCCTTCCCGTATCTGCGAACCCTGGCGTACAATCAACGGATGAACGGGTGGGAGGAACTTCGCACGAAGGCGGTACGACAGGCGCTCTCGATGGCGGTCGACAAGACCGAAATCGCGGACAGTATCCATCGTGGCTACGCCAGGACGGCACAGACGTTTCAGCCGGAGTGGTCGGAGTGGTACGACAAATCGGCTGTCACCGAGTTTGGCGAGGGGGACAGCTACGATCAGGCGGCAGCCCGCACCCTGCTCGCGGACAACCTGAGCGCCGGCTATGGGTACGACGACGGGACGTTGCTCGGCCCCGACGGCGAGCAGGTGACGCTGACGATGGCGTACGCACGCGGGATCGAGACAGTCAAGACGACAGTAGAGTTCATCGGAACCGAACTCGAGGCGATCGGAATCGATGTCGAGTTCGACGATGTCACCTTCGATCGGCTGATCCAACAGTACGTCCGCAACGAGTGGCAGGGTGATGACGATCCACCGTGGTCTAACGGCCCGAACAACGCCGGCCCTCGTGATACCACCCGGAGCAAAACGGACTGGGATCTGATGTACGGCAACTCGTTTAACACCTATCCGCGAACACCGGCAGCGATCGACGCGTTCTGGACCGAGCGTGCATCGGCGAACTACTTCGGCTACGTTCCCGAAGCCGATCTGGCCGCCCTGTTTAGCACCGTTCGAACGTCGACGGATCAGCAAGCGCGTACCGACGCGATGGCCGAGATATTCGGCATCCTCAGTGAGGATCAGCCGGTCAACTTCGTTGTCATGACAGACAACATTGTCGGCTACCAGCACGACGTCGAGGGTCCCGAAGCAGTGTTCGGACAGGAGTGGGATCGCCACACCTGGCGATTTACGAAAGCGTAAGTCGGTCAGGTAACAACTACGCACCTAGTGAGCGGGGAGCCCGTACTGGCGTTGACAGGTGAGTTGCCGTGAGCATGGCGGTCTATATCCTTCGTCGGATAACGTGGGCGATCGTCGCGTCACTGATCGTCCTGTCGCTAACGTTTCTCTTGCTGTATTTCACACCAGATACGCAACTAACAGAGCTACAGTTTCAGGCCGCGCAGGCCGGGAACGACCCCGAACGAGTCGGGGAGGCGTACGAACGCTATCACGGACTCGATCAGCCGATTCACGTGCAGTATCTCGAGTTCATGACAAACATGGTCTCGCTGAACTGGGGCTGGTCCGAAACCCGATCACAGCCGGTGACAACGGCGCTCGTGGAGGCGATTCCGTACTCGATGATGTACGCCGTCCCGTCGATCCTCCTCTCGACGATCCTCGGGATCGGTATCGGTCTCTACTCGGCGACTCACCAGTACACTCGAGGCGACTACGCGGCGACGGCGTTTGCCTTCTTTGGGCTGAGTATCCCTGATTTCTGGTTCGCAATCGTCCTTCTCGTCGTCTTCGGTGGCATGCTTGGCTGGGTACCGATCCTCTTTGATACGAGCGTCGCGACGGTTTCGTACGCGAACGTCACACAGTTGCTCCTGCCGGTGACAGTCCTGACGCTTACCTCCGTGGCGAGTCTGATGCGCTACTCGCGTGCAGAGGCACTCGAGTACGTCGAAGCGGCGTTTGTCAAGACGGCGAAGGCAAAGGGTGTCAGCGATCGCCGGATCCTGTATCGACACATCTTCCGCCCGGCGTCAGTCCCACTCGCGACGATTCTCGTTGGTGATCTGGTCGGAATCATCTTCGTCGCATCGTACCTGATCGAGGTCGTCTTCGGCATTCCAGGGCTTGGAACGCTCAGTTATCGGGCGATCGTCAACCAGGATACGGCATTGGTCGTTGGAACAGTTCTCGTTCCAACGTTTCTGACGATCATCGGCAATCTGGTCCAGGATATCGCATATACGGTCCTCGATCCGCGTATCGACTACGGTGATCGCTGATGTCGAGCGACTCAGACAGCCGTCGGAACACGTTCGAAGACGTCGACTGGGACGAAATCGACGACACTGCTCGACCGATCTCGCACAGAGCACTCGCCATTGCGAGCGCGTACGCGATTTTCGTCGGTGGCGTCGCCTACGACGTCCTGCTCGCACCCGAAGGAGACACGATTGCGTCACTCGGACTTTCCTTGCAGGCACTGGACTGGCTCTACATCCTGACGCTGCTGACGCTCGTCGTGTTCGGTCTCGTTCCGCTGTCCGAACATCGGCGGATGACGGCCCACTACTGGAACCAGTTCAAAAAGAACACGGCTGCAGTCGTGAGTCTCGGCTACCTGCTCGTCGTTTTCGCCATCGGATCGATCGGCCCCCGGGTTCTCGAGAAACCGCGAGTCGACGCACGCAACGCCTACCAGCCACCCGTATTCACGTCGGTCGAATCGTGGCTGCCGGTCGACTGCGTTGGACCCGTGGTAAACGACCGCTGTCACGGAACGTGGGCGCATCCGCTCGGGACCACTCACGAGGGCAAAGATATCCTTGTTTCCGTTATTTACGGCATGGAAGTGAGTATGCAGGTCGGGCTCATCGCCGCGTTCATCACGGTGACCATCGCGACGGTCGTTGGCATCAGCGCAGCCTACTTCGGCGGCTGGGTCGATACGGTGTTGATGCGGTACGTGGACCTCCAGATCACGTTTCCGACGTTTTTTCTCTATCTCGTGGTCGTCTATCTGTACGGTGGCAGCCTCTTCAGTATGATCGTGATCTTCGGACTGCTCGGCTGGGGAAGTATCGCCCGCATCGTTCGCAGCGAAGCGCTTCAGCGACGCGAAGAAACGTACGTTCTGGCGGCCAAAAACGCCGGCGCGAGTAGCAGCTGGACGATTCGTCGTCACCTCCTTCCGAACGTCTCGAACAGCGTCATCACGGCGGCCACACTGTTGATTCCGAGCCTGATACTCTTCGAGGCGAGTCTGGCGTTTCTCGGCCTCGGTGATCCCACGGTCCCTTCGTGGGGTGGGCTCATCGCATCCGGACGCAACGACCTCCAGTACGCGTGGTGGATCTCGACGATCCCGGGCGTGTTCCTCTTCGGAACGATTCTCGCCTTCAACTTTATTGGTGATGCGCTTCGAGACGCGTTCGACCCACGATCGGGAGGTGGCACTACATGACTCAAGACGATCCACTCCTCACCGTCGAGAACTTGCACACGTCGTTTCACACCGACGATGGAACCGTCAACGCAGTCGACGGCGTCGACTTCACGGTTCGACGCGGTGAGACGGTCTGTCTCGTCGGCGAAAGTGGCAGCGGCAAGACAGTCGCGTGTGAGTCGATTACCCAACTCTTCAAGCGCCCACCAGGGGAGATCACCGCTGGCTCCATCGTCTTCGACGGAATCGAGTTAACCAACTGCTCCGAGCGCGAACTCACCGATATCCGTGGTGCCAGAATCAGCCACGTCTTCCAGAACCCACAAAACGCACTCAACCCAGTGTATACGATTGGCTGGCAACTCCTCGAGGCAATTGAACTCCACCAGGACGTCTCCCGGGCGGCCGCTCGAGCCGAAGCGGTCGAACTGCTCGACCGCGTCGGCATCTCCGAGGCGAGTGATCGACTCGAGGCGTACCCTCACGAGTTGAGCGGTGGCATGAAACAGCGGGTGATGATCGCGATGGCACTGGCCTGCCAGCCCGATCTGCTGATCGCAGACGAACCGACGACAGCCCTCGATGTCACGATTCAGGCCCAGATTCTCCGCCTGTTAAAAGATCTACAAGCGGAGTACGGTATCGGGATTCTCTTCGTGACACACGATCTTGGTGTCGTCGCGGAAATCGCCGATCGCGTCGTCGTGCTGTACGCCGGCAAGGTCATGGAGCGTGGCACCGTCTACGACGTTTTCGAGACGCCGTGTCATCCATACACGCGAGCGTTACTCGACTGTCTCCCCGGTCGCGGCTCGCTTGGCGGGATTCCCGGCTCGCTTCCGGATCCAATGGCCCCGCCGGCGGGCTGTCGGTTTCACGACCGCTGTCCCGACGCAGTCCCCGACTGTTCGACCGGCGACCAACCGGCGTTCGAATCGGTCGTCGGCGAGGACCACGAGGTGTCGTGTCTCCACTACCGAACGGCAGCCGAGCCAACAGTGCTCGAGTCCGGTGTCGAACCACGACGGCCGAGCGAGCGGACAGATGGCGGTGACACACATGACTGAACCGCATACCGGGGACGACGAACCGCTTTTGTCGGTCCGAAACCTGACGAAACACTACCCCATCACGGACGGACTCCTGGCCACGGATGTCGGCCGCGTCCGTGCCGTCGACGGCATCGATCTCGACGTCTATCCCGGCGAGACGGTTGGCATCGTCGGCGAGAGTGGGTGTGGAAAGTCGACTGCGGCCCGGTCACTGCTCAGACTCGAGGAGCCGACCGCGGGAACGGTGGTATTCGATGGGGAAGACATTACCGCGTTCGACACGTCGGCGCTCAAACGGTTCAGGCGTCGCGCACAGCTGCTCTTTCAGGACTCCGACTCGAGTTTCGATCCGCGAATGAACGTCGGTGACGCGATCGCCGAACCGCTGACCGTCCAGGGAATGCGAGAGCGGACACGTCGGCGTGAGATCGTCACGGATCTCCTCGACCGCGTCGGACTGTCGGCTGCTGATGCCGATCGGTATCCGCACGAACTCAGCGGTGGGCAGCAACAACGCGTCGCACTCGCCCGCGCACTGTCGGTGAACCCGGAGTTGCTTATCGCCGACGAACCGACCGCTGCACTCGACGTCTCGGTGCAATCCGAGATCCTGGCGCTACTGGACGACTTGCACGCGACGGTCGGATTGAGCATTCTGCTTATCAGTCACGATCTGGGCGTTATCCGGCAGCTCTGTGACCGTGTTGCCGTCATGTATATAGGCGAGATCGTCGAACGGGGTTCGGTCGAGGACGTATTCACAAACCCCCAACATCCCTACACTCGAGCATTGGTCGCGTCGATTCCGACGACTGATCCGCGAGAACGCGGCACGGCTGTCGAGCTCACGGGCGATGTTCCGAGTCCGTCGAACCCGCCGAGTGGCTGTCGATTCCACACCCGTTGTCCCGAGCTCATCCAACCGGATGGCTACGATTTCGACCAACGCACCTGGCGACGGATCATGGACCTGCGCCAGCACCTCGCGGACGGAACCGTCGACATCGAGACGATCTGTCATCAATCCGTGATGGATCACGATGACGATACCGGTCCCGACCAGCGGTCGGAGACAGAACCGACGGCGAAACTTCGCGAGGAGTTCGCCCTCCCCGAACAACTCGAGGACGCACGGGCTGATTCGATCCTCGAGTCGGCACTTGACTGTCTCGTCGCTGGCGATCCGGGTCGCGCTGCCGACCTCCTTGCAACCGAGTTCGCCACGCCGTGTGAGCAGCACGCACCGACGCTCGAAGCGACTGATGCGGGTCAGGACGCGTCCTGTCTCCGCCACGACTGAGACGGGCTGCTGTACCGATGTCTCGCACTCGGGTGGGTGTCGTCCGGTCTAAACTCCCACTGTGCGATATCCAGTGCTCACAGCGTTGTGAGCGTCAAAATATAGCGGAAGGCAGATTTGAACTCCGCCAACTTCGGTCGCGTCGCTCCCTCGTTGTCTACTTCAAATCTACTCTAAACACTTTTCAGCGATTCAGCACTCACTCGCCGCTGTGCTCCTCGTTCGTGAGTGAATCCCTGAAAAGTAGCGGGAGGTAGATTTGAACCACGGCGTCACCCTCACTACGTTCGGGTGCCGTCTGGTTCAAACTCCCACCGTGCTATATCCGGCGCTCACGGATTTGTTCGCGCCAAAATATAGCGGGAGGTAGATTTGAACTACCGATCTGCGGGTTATGAGCCCGCCGGAATCTCCTGGCTATCCCATCCCGCTACCATATCGTAACGCGGTGTGCTAATTAAGGGTTGTGATTCGGGTACCGTATGCGGGTTTCTACCGTTCGTCTCGATAGACGTGTAACGTGTCCCGGCACTCACAAATACGGTCGACGAAGAACTTGATCACCCCCAAGAGCCGAGTGCAGTCGAATCAATCAGTGCAGCCGTCCTGATCTCGAGGACACGCAGAACTGCTAGTGGCTAATGGGGTAGACCAGTACCGGATGGGACGTATCGGTGACGATGCGATTCGAGACGCTTCCGAGTTGCTCGTTGTTGTAGTGGTCGGCTCCCCGCTGTCCGAGCACAATGAGATCGATATCGGCATCGGTGGCGTACTCGAGGATCTGTTCCGACGGATCACCGAATCGGGTTTCGGAGACGGTTTCGAGCCCCGCATTGGTTGCTGCGTCGGCGACTGCAGCAACCCAGTGATTGCTTTTCGTCTCGAGCGTCTCGTGGACGGACTCCTCGAGGTCGCCGTCGAGATCGGAGAGCACTCGTTCGTCGACGACTGCGAGAGAGTGGACTGTCGCGTCCGACTGCGTGGCAATCCCGACCGCGTAGTCGATCACGTCGTCGATTCGTTCCCCACCATCAGTCGGCACGAGAATATCATTGTGCATCAGTAGCTGTGTCGTTCTCGATTGATATAAAAGACAGTTGTTTCCTTGACAGGGAAACGGGAGCACGACGACTCCGACAGCATCGTCTCGAGAGCCGGCTTAGAGCGCTAGATCGCCTTTCGGCCGCACGACGTCGACAGCCGCGGCGTCGACGCGATCGACATCGAGAAAGTGGGGGACGTAGTTTCGCCGCTCGTAATCGTCGTACTCGTCTTCGGTGCCGACGGTACACCACAGCTGGACCTCCTCGGGGCCGTGCCATTCACCGTTTCGGTTGATCCCGAAACAGACCAGTTCCTCGCCGTCGTAGTCGATGATGGCCCCTTTTCTGATCCCGGGATCGCCGTAGATGATGACCTGCTTCATGGGCACTGGTTCACACGAGGAACGATTAAACGCTTCGAAGAACCGGGCACTGCCGAGGAACGGGTCGGGCCAGCCACGACACTCACAACCGCGGCCGACGACGAACCAAACGGGTTTTAAACGGCGCTGTCTTAGCCCACGCCAAGTGAGATAACCATGGAGATGCCACGCCGATTCAATACGTACTGCCCGCACTGTAACGAACACCACGAACACGAAGCCGAGAAAGCCCGCTCGGGCCGTTCCTCGGGCATGAAATGGGACGCTCGCCGTACGCGGCGCAACAGTTCGTCCATCGGTAACTCCGGTCGCTTCTCGAAGGTGCCCGGTGGCGAGAAGCCGACCAAGAAGACCAACCTCAAGTACCGATGCAGCGAGTGTGGGAAAGCCCACCTCCGCGAGGGATGGCGCGCCGGCCGACTCAAGTTCCAGGAGTGATTACAATGGCAGGAAATTTCTACAGCGTTCGATGCAGTGATTGTGAGAACGAACAGACCGTCTTCGGCAAAGCCTCCACGGAGGTCGCCTGTGCTGTCTGTGGCACGACGCTTGCGCGACCGACCGGCGGCAAAGCCGAGATCGACCACGAGGTCCTCGAAACAGTCGAGTCACGATGAAATACAGCGGCTGGCCAGATCCCGGCGAACTCGTCGTCGGCAAGATCGACGAAATCGAGGACTTCGGTGTCTTCGTCGATCTCGAGGAGTACCAGGACAAACGCGGTCTGATCCACATCTCCGAGGTCGCGAGTGGCTGGATCAAGAACGTCCGCGATCACGTCCGCGAGGGACAGATCGTCGTCTGCAAGGTCCTCGATGTCGACGAGTCCCACGAGCAGATCGATCTCTCGCTGAAAGACGTCAACGACCACCAGCGCTCCGATAAGATTCAGGAGTGGAAAAACGAGCAGAAGGCCGACAACTGGATGGCACTCGCACTCGGCGAGGACGTCGATGACGAGATCTATACCGCGATCGCCAACGAACTGATCGGTGCCCACGGGAGCCTCTATAAGGGGTTCAAGCAGGCGGCGATCCACGGCGAAGAAGCCCTCGAGGGCACGGATCTCTCGGACGACGAAATCGAATCGCTCGTTGAGACCGCCCGCGAGAACGTCTCGGTGCCGTACGTCAACGTCACTGGCTACGTCGACTTAGAGAACGCATCGCCAAGCGGCGTCGACGGCATTCGAGAGGCGCTGTCGGCTGCCGAAGGCAACGGTGAGGTGCCAGACGAGGTCAACCTCGAGGTCAGCTACGTCGGAGCCCCCGAGTACCGCATCAAAGTGAAAGCGCCCAACTACAAAACCGCCGAATCCCAACTCGAGGACAGCGCCCGCCGCGCGGTCGCTGCCATCGAGAGCCACGGCGGCGAGGGCGAGTACCACCGCGAGCGACAAACGGACGACGAATAACGTATGAAGTCAGACATCCGGGTGTGTTCGGCGTGGCGCGAGGTCCACGACTGCCCGGTGTATACCCTTTCTGAGACGTGTCCGGAGTGTGGCGAGCCGGCGGAAAACAGCGCGCCGGCCCCGTTCAATCCGACCGACCCACACGGCGAGTACCGACGCGCTCTTAAACGTCGCAATCGCTGATATGGTATGGACGAACTCGAGATCGACGCAGTCGCCGAGGTCGACGTAGACGACCCCGTACTCGTCGAGGGGCTGCCAGGTGTCGGACATGTTGGAAGTCTCGCTGTCGAGCACGTGCTCGAGGAACTCGAGGCCGAGAGTACGCTCGTGCGACGAGTCTACTCCACGGAGTTCCCCCCGCAGGTAAGTATCGAGGACGGCGTCTCGTCGCTCACGTGTGCGGAGTTGTACGCCGTCACCGTTCCCGATGGCCGGGATCTCCTCTTGTTGACCGGCGACCATCAGGCCCAGACCAACGAGGGCCACTACGTGCTCACCGATGCGTTCCTCGATATCGCCGAAGAGTTTGGTGCAACCGAGGTGTACGCACTCGGTGGTGTTCCGACCGGCGAACTCATCGACGAGTACGACGTCATCGGCGCTGTCAGCGACGACTCGCTGCTCGAGGGGCTCGAAGACGTCGGCGTCGAGTTCCGCGACGACGAGCCTGCGGGCGGCATCGTTGGCGTCTCCGGCCTAATGCTCGGTCTGGGCGAACGCCGCGGCTTCGAGGCTGCCTGTCTGATGGGCGAGACCAGCGGCTATCTGGTCGATCCGAAAAGCGCTCGCGCGGTGCTCGAGGTGCTCGAGGAGATACTCAGATTCGAACTCGACTACGAGTCACTCGACGAGCGCGCCGACGAGATGGAAGAGGTCATGGGCAAGATCCAGGAGATGGAACAACAACAGCAGATGGACGTGCCGACGGACGACGACCTGCGGTATATCGGCTAAGCCGTTCTCGCCGATTTCGGTTCGGACGGTTGCGACTGTGTGATCGGAAGAGCCAGCAGCCAGCTTGTGGTACAGTCGCTGCTCGAGACGAACGGTTCTCGACTGTCGAATGCGATCAAACAGGTGACCGAATAGGGCCGGTGACGAATATCCGAACAGTTCTCACGAACGGGAACTGTCGAGAAGTTCGTTAGCACTGTCCGACACAGAACGCGAGACGCAGTTCGAACAACGAACGGAGCCATCAACTCGAGCGAATAATCGTTCCCCACAGTCAGGACACCGCCCGTCAGGATACCGAACCATACAGTAACGAGACAAGAATACTGATATATACTTTGTGACTCAGCGCTGAGCGGTCTGACGGGGGAGCGCTGACGCGATACCGACGGATCACCCTCGAGGGGGCGCAATCGCCAGACGGGGCGAGGGTGGGAGCAAAAGATTTATATAGAAGTGCTGACGACATAGTTAGTGAGGATTCAACTATGGCACAACAGCGACGCATGGGCGGACAGCCTATGTTCATTATGAGCGAGGATAGTCAGCGAACGCAGGGTCGCGACGCCCAGTCGTCGAACATTATGGCCGGCAAGGCCGTTGCCGAAGCGGTACGGACGACACTCGGGCCGCGCGGGATGGACAAGATGCTCGTCGACTCCGGTGGCGAGGTCGTCATCACCAACGACGGGGCAACCATTCTCAACGAGATGGATATCGAACACCCCGCAGCCCAGATGATCGTCGAAGTCGCCGACTCCCAAGAAGAAGAGGTCGGAGACGGGACGACGACGGCAGCCGTCATCGCCGGCAACCTCCTCGGTGAGGCCGAAGACCTCATCGAACAGGACGTCCATGCAACGACGATCGTCGAGGGCTATCACGAGGCGTCCGAGATCGCCCTCGAGGCGATCACCGAGCAGGTCAACGAGGCCGACGTCGACGACGAAATCCTGAAACAGGTCGGCAAGTCGAGCATGACCGGGAAAGGGACCGGCGGCCTCACCGCCGAATCGCTGGCCGAGACGGTCGTCGAGGCGATCCGCCACGTCGAAACCGACGCTGGTGTCGCACGCGACAACGTCACCGTCCACACCCAGATTGGCGCGTCCTCGAACGCGACGGAGCTCGTCCCCGGAATCGTCCTCGACGAGGAGCCGTCCCACGACAGCATGCCTCAGGCGGTCGAAGACGCCTCGATCG
Organism: Natronorubrum thiooxidans; assembly: GCF_900156475.1. Classification (GTDB taxonomy): domain Archaea; phylum Halobacteriota; class Halobacteria; order Halobacteriales; family Natrialbaceae; genus Natronorubrum; species Natronorubrum thiooxidans. The sequence continues at coordinate 56,368 of NZ_FTNR01000006.1, read as the reverse complement.
CCGTGCTCGACGTCGAGCTCGGCGTCCGCACGGGCGATATCGACGCGGAGTACGCCATCGACTCGATCGACCAGCTCAATACGGCCATCGACGCCGAGGAGAGCGAAGTTCGCGGCTACGCCGAAGAAGTCGCCGAGAGCGGTGCCGATGTCGTCTTCACCACCGAAGACGTCGACGACCGCGTCTCCTCGTATCTCGCCGGCGAGGGCATCCTCGTCTTCGAGAATATCGGCAACAGCGACGCCCGAGATATCGTCTCCGCGACGGGCGCACGTCGCGTCGGTGCCCTCGAGGACCTCGAGGAAGCCGACTTCGGTGCGGCCGACCGCATCCGAGCCGAGAACTTCGGCGACGACGATCTCGCGTTCATCGAGGGCGGCGCAGCCGCCGAGACCGTCACTGTCTTCGTTCGCGGTGGCACCGAACACGTCGTCGACGAACTCGAGCGCGCCATCGGTGACGCACTCGACGTCGTCGCGACGGCACTCGCCTCCGGCGAGGTCGTCCCCGGCGCTGGGGCAACCGAGATCGCGATCGCGGACAAGATCCGCGAGGAAGCCGCCGGTATCGAAGGCCGCAAACAGCTCGCTGTGACGGCCTTCGCCGACGCGATCGACATCGTCCCCCGAACGCTCGCCGCTAACACCGGCCAGGACCCAATCGACGCACTCGTGGACCTTCGTGCCGCCCACGAATCCGAGGGTCGAGCCGGCCTGATCACCACCGGCGAGGACGTCACTATCGCTGATCCCTTCGAACACGGCGTCGTCGACCCTGCCGACGTCAAACGCGAAGCCATCGAAAGCGCGACCGAGGCCGCGACGATGATCGTCCGCATCGACGACGTCATCGCCGCCGAATAACGCCGATATCGTTCGTTTTTTTTTTGATTAGTTAGCGACGGAGACAGTCACCGGGCCAATATTGTTAAGTGTTAACGCATGGTATTCGATCCCGTATCATGTCCAAAACAACTCGAGATCGATTTCCACCGGTCGCCGACACTGCTGTGTGGCCACTCACTTACGACGAGCGCCACGGGACATATCATACGCGGTGTGCTACCACCGACTACGAACCGGTGAGCACGGCGATACTCATGGCCGTTGCCTCGGTGCTCGGCACCGAACCCGACGATCTCGAGTCGCTGTCGGCGTGTGTCGATCCCGACGCGTTGAACACGCTGGTCGTCAACTGGTATGAGGCCGACTCGCGGGCCGGCGACGGCTCGATTACGTTTCCGTTTGCTGACTGTACCGTGACCGTGTACGCCGACGGCGAAATCGTGATCGAGCCGGATCGCAGCGGCGACGGGCGGACCACCCCGTAGTCACGCCTCGTGTACCGCCTCGAGAACGACCCGATCCCCTGCCTCGAGGCCGAACGCCGACGCACCACGGCCCTGATTGACGTCGAGTTCGACGTAGCCGTGGCTCCCGACGGTCGCGAGTCGCTCCCCAGCCGCGACGGCGGCGAACGTCTCGCCGACGGGAACGGTGTCGTCGTTCGCGGCGATCCGGTTGTGGCCCGCGAGGAAGCCACCGGGGACGTTCGTGATGACGTTCCCGAAGTCGTCGACGACCAACACCTCACCGCTGGCACGGTCGTCCGCGAGCGCTGCTTCGGGCAGTTCGAGGTCGACGGGCGACGCCTCGAGCGGTGAGAGCCACTCGAGGGCGGCGAGCCCATCGAGTTCGGTCTCGTGGACGCCCGCCGCGGCGGGTGCGAAGACGTCCCGGCCGTGAAACGTGTTGCTCGCTGGCCCGCCGTGACTGTTCGATTGTGAGCCGGCCCGCCCACTCGAGGCGGGTGCGCCGTCCCCGGTGGGAGTCACTGACTCGAGGCGCGTCTCGTCGATCGTGTACGTCTCGAGTGTGCTGTCCCCGGCGAGCCGTCGTGCGGCGGGGATCAGGACGCCGTTGTCGGGACCGACGAGGGTGTGCTCGCCGGCACGAACCACCAGTGCGTGACGGTCGGTGCCGACGCCGGGATCGATCACGACGAGGTGGGTCGCTGGCGGGAAGTACGGCAACACCTCCTGGAGCCAGAACGCGGCCGCGCGAACGTCCTGCCGTGGGAAGTCGTGGGCGACGTCGATCAGCCTGGCAGTCGTCCGCTGACAGAGCACGCCTTTCATCGCCGCGGGGTACGGCGTGCCGAAGTCCGATGCGAGCGTAATCATGGGCACGGCTACAGCGCGGTCACTGAAAGTGAATGTGGCTTTCGATCGGAAGCGAGACGGGGTAGGTGTCAGTTGCCGTCCGAATCCGAGCCGCTGATCATTTGAATGCGTTCGATGCCGTCGATCTCGTCGACGACGTCGGCGACGGCTTCGGGAACCAGCGACTCCCAGTTGCCGTCGTTGATCATCCGTTCGCGGACCTCGGTGCCCTCTAACACCTCGCGGTTGAACATCGGCGACTGGCGGATCTCGATATTGGCTTCCCGAAACAGTTGGATAACGAGTGGATTGTTCGAGTACGCGACCTCGAAGTCCGGACTCATACTCTGGACGTGGCTCACCCAGACGGAGTTTCGTTCCAGGTCCTCGATCGGGACGGCATACGTCACGAGATCGTAATCTACGAGTGCCTTCGTGATCATCATGATCCGTTCACCCGCCGTAAACGGGTTTCGGACGGTGTGTGAGTCGTCGGCGCTCCCGATTCCGAGGACAAGTTCGTCGACGTCCTCGGCGATCTGCTCGACCATACTGAGGTGGCCGTTGTGGAACGGCTGAAAGCGACCAATGTAGAACCCCCGGGTCATGCCGTGAACTGTTCGTGCAGCGTGTATAAGGGTGGCGAGTTCGTACCCCCACCGCTCCGGTCGTCGTTGACTCGAGCGTGTGACTGTCCGCGTTTTTGTCACATATTTTGCCGACGAACGTATCGGATGAAACCGACGGTCCAGATCCCTAATCACTCGTTTCGAGCGCTGTGTGTCCCGCTTTCAGCCACTGTCACGATCCTCCGCATGGAGAAAGTATATCAGTGCCAATCCCTTCGAACCAGATACTGAACAGAGTTCTATGAGTAACGATACGAACGTTGACGACCCTCCCGAAGACGCCACTGATGCTGGGCCTGCAGAGGAGCAGGCACAGCCTCAGGACCAGGAGTCAGCGCGTCAGGGAGACCGGTCGCCGCTCGAGGAGGGCAGTGACCAAGGTGACGACGTCGGCAACGATGACGAGTTCGATGACCCGATCGACGGGTTCGAACCCGAGTCGACCGAGGCCGACGACGATATCGAGACCGTCGACGACCTCGGGAGTACGGTCGAAGTCGATCCAGGCGTCGAAATAGACGAGGAGATCGCTGACGACGATCTCCTTGGTGGTCTCAAGATCGACTCAACGGAGGATATCGAAGTCCCCGACCGACTCGTCGACCAGGTCATCGGCCAGGACGAGGCACGGGATATTATCATCAAAGCAGCCAAACAGCGTCGCCACGTCATGATGATCGGCTCGCCGGGGACCGGCAAGTCGATGCTGGCGAAGGCGATGAGTCAGCTGCTTCCACAAGAGGATCTGCAGGACGTCCTGGTCTATCACAACCCGGACGACGGCAACGCGCCGAAGGTCCGTACCGTCCCCGCGGGCAAGGGCGAACAGATCATCGATGCCCACAAAGAGGAGGCCCGCAAGCGCAACCAGATGCGCTCGATCCTGATGTGGGTCATCATCGCGATCATCATCGGCTACGCGATTCTCAGTCCCGCCAGCATTCTGCTTGGCATCCTCGCGGCGGGGATCGTCTGGCTGATCTTCCGCTACACCTCTCGTGGCACCGACGCGATGGTGCCGAACATGATCGTCAACAACGGCAACCAGCGCACTGCGCCGTTCGAGGACGCAACCGGTGCCCACGCCGGCGCGCTGCTGGGCGACGTTCGTCACGACCCGTTCCAGTCCGGTGGGATGGAGACGCCGAGCCACGACCGCGTCGAGCCCGGTTCGATCCACAAATCCAATAAAGGCGTGCTGTTCGTCGACGAGATCAACACGCTCGACGTCCGTACCCAGCAGAAGCTGATGACGGCGATTCAGGAAGGCGAGTTCGCCATTACAGGCCAGTCCGAGCGCTCCTCGGGTGCGATGGTCCAGACCGAACCCGTCCCCTGTGACTTCATCATGATCGCTGCAGGGAACTTGGACGCGATGGAGAACATGCACCCTGCACTCCGTAACCGTGTCAAAGGGTACGGATACGAGGTGTACATGGAAGACACCATCGAGGACACCCCCGAGATGCGGCGCAAGTACGCCCGGTTCGTCGCCCAGGAGGTCGAACGAGACGGTCGTCTGCCCCACTTCACCGACGACGCCGTTGAGGAACTCATCCTCGAGGCCAAGCGTCGCTCGGGCCGCAAGAATCACTTAACGCTGCACTTCCGTAGCCTCGGTGGACTGGTCCGCGTCGCGGGAGACATCGCCCGCTCCGAGGACCGCGAACGTACCACCCGCGAGGACGTGTTGCAGGCCAAACGCCGCTCCCGATCGATCGAGCAACAGCTCGCCGACGACTACATCGAGCGCCGCAAGGACTACGAACTGCAGGTCACCGAAGACGGCGTCGAAGGCCGCGTCAACGGCCTCGCCGTCATGGGTGAAGACTCTGGGATCATGCTGCCCGTGATGGCAGAGATCGCTCCTGCACAGGGGCCCGGCCAGGTCATCGCGACCGGCCAACTCAAAGAGATGGCCGAGGAGTCGGTCCAGAACGTCTCGGCGATCATCAAGAAGTTCTCCGACGTCAACCTCTCGGAGAAAGACATCCACATCCAGTTCGTCCAGGCCGGCGAAGGTGGCGTCGACGGCGACTCTGCCTCGATTACGGTGGCGACCGCCGTCATCTCCGCCTTAGAGAACATCCCGGTCGACCAGTCGATCGCCATGACTGGCTCGCTGTCGGTGCGTGGCGACGTGCTCCCGGTCGGTGGGGTCACCCACAAGATCGAAGCTGCCGCCAAGGCCGGCTGTGAGACGGTCATCATCCCGAAAGCCAACGAACAGGACGTGATGATTGAAGACGAGTACGAGGAGATGATCGAGATCATCCCGTGTTCGAACATCAGCGAAGTTCTCGAGGTCGCCCTTATCGGCCAGCCCGAAAAGGACTCGCTGCTCGACCGGCTCAAGTCGATCACCGGCACGGCGTTCGAGCAGGGACAGAGCACCGTCGGCTCCGCAAGCGGGTCGAACCCGAGCCCGCAGTAACGATCGATGACTGAGTGGACGACGTTCGCCGGGATTACGGGCGTCGTCCTCGTGTTGTTGCTGGGTCTGTCGCAGCTGACACAGTCCGCGTTTTCCGATTCGTCCGACGATGGTGACAGCCGTATTCCAGCGACCGAGCCATCACCGGAACCGCCGTCAAGTCACGCGCCAGCGGCCGCTCCCGAACCAGTGACCGACGCCGTCGACTCGAGTGACGAAATCGGTCCCGAGAGCAACGCCGACGAGACCGTCTCGAGTGCGGCGACAGGTCCCGAGCCAGGCGTCAGCGACACCCAGCGCCAGCCGGCTAACGCCGATCCTCGATCGCTGTCAACCGGGGAACTCCTAGCAAACGTCGCGCTCTCGCAGGGGCTGTTCGCGCTGGTCTTGCTCGGGGCCGTGATCTACACCGCCGTTCCCGCCGACGCGCTGGGAATCGACTTCTCCGTCGCCTACCTCGAGCGGGGACTGGTGCTGGGGACGGCCTTCGGGATCGTCCTCTACGTCGCAAACGAGATCGGTGCGGCGGCGGCGACTCGATTCGGCTTCGATCACGACGAACAGCTTCGGGAACTGCTGGCACCCGACTCGAAACGGGGCTGGCTGGCCCTGCTGGTCGTCGTGCTTCCCGTTATCGCGGTCTTCGAGGAACTGCTCTTTCGGGCGGCGCTGATTGGTGTGCTCTCGACCGGCTTTGGGGTTTCGCCGTGGCTGCTTGCCGTCGGCTCTTCGATTGCCTTCGCGCTCGGACACGGGATGCAGGGATCGGTGGGTATCGTCGTCACGGGTGCGCTCGGGTTCGTCCTCGCAGGGATCTTCATCCTCACCGGGAGCTTCCTCGTGGTCGTCGTTGCCCATTACCTGATCAACGCCCTCGAGTTCGTCGTCCACGAAGGTGTGGGTCTCGAGTGGGCACAAACCCTCGAAAGCTAAGCGGGCGGAGCCGTTCAGTACGGGTATGAACGCCCTCGACGACGCCCCGGAGTCGATTTCCCGGCTGATCTTCCTGGGGATCGTCTTCTATTTCGTGTTGCTCGCGTACGCACAGCTCACAGCCGAGCCACTGGCGATGTTTGCAGCCGAGTTCATCTTCGGCGTGATCGCGGTCAGTGTGGGGACAGTCCTGTATCTGGCAGGTCGGGACCGCGGACTCTCGGCGGTTCTGGGCGCGGCAGTCTGTCTCGTCGCGGGGGGCACACTCCAGTTCGGGTTTCTGTTCACCCGCGCGCCGGCGCTCGATCAAGCGTCGTCGGTCGTCGTCTTCGTCGGCATCGGGCTGTACATCTACACCGTCTGGGACACCGAGTAAGAACAGGACGGACACAGGTCCAGATGCGTAGCGTCGAGTATCCGTCTCGAGGCTACAATCCCTCGAGCGCACGAAGCTTCTGTTCGACGGCTGGCGGCGCAGCGCTTGGCCCGTCACGGACGCGGTGATCCGGAATAAGAATTGGCGCGGGGTTCTCGTCGAGAGCCGTTCGCACGAGGATGATATCGTCTTCGTCGTCGGGGTCGAGTTCCGGCGTCATTCGGGTGAGCGCGTTGACGCTTACCTGCTCGCCGTAGGGGATCTCTCGAACCTGTTCCAAGACGGCGCGTTGGTCGGTCGGGACGGTCAAAGCCACCTGTACGTCGTCGAAGTCGATCTCCTCGAGTCCGTCGAGATAGTCGAAGAGTCGATCGAGAACGGGATGATCAGAGTCAGCGTTGTCTTCGGGTGTCGTGGGAAACGACACACTCAAAATGCGCCCACTGGCAGCACCGAACTGGACGTATCGGTCGAGATACGACGATTCGCGAGCGTAGATTCCGGCGTCCGTAACGTCCTCCATATGGGGTTGTAGGAGAGAGGGACTTGAATAGTCGCCGATCATTTCTGGCTGTCGTGATACCACGCCGCCACGGACGCAGACGCGTATGGCGCAAGGCTTTTGTACATATGAGTACGTTGATGTACAATAATGAACTCCGAGACGGAGCTCGCTCCCGCAGTAGCCTCCATTCTCGAGGCTGCTCGAGAGCGGGGTGGTGACGACGGTGGTGCGGTAACCGTGGATGCGCGGTCGGTCTCCGATGCGCTGGCACAGGCCGACGCCGATGGCCGCGTTCCGGTGATCGCCGAAGTAAAGCCGACGAGCCCAACCGCAGACGGAACGCGCGAGGATGACCCCGTCGAACTGGCCGAATCGATGGTCGCGGGTGGTGCCACGGCGATCTCCGTACTCACCGAGCCAAGCCACTTCGGCGGCTCGCCGGCGGCGCTGACACGAATCCGCGAGGCCGTCGATGTCCCCGTTCTTCGCAAGGACTTCGTCCTTCGGGAAGCCCAACTGGACGTCGTCGAAGCCGATCTGCTCTTGTTGATCGTCCGCTTCGTGGACGACCTCGAGGGACTGATCGCCGCTGCCCGCGAGCGCGGGTTCCAGCCGCTGGTCGAGGTCCACGATCGCAAGGAACTCGAGACCGCCCTCGAGGCCGGTGCCGACATCATCGGTGTCAACAACCGAGATCTGGCACGACTCGAGGTCGACCTCGAAACCTTCGAGTCGGTTGCACCCCACGTTCCGGATGACGTAACGCTGATCGCCGAAAGCGGGATCGCCTCGCCGGCAGACGTCCGGCGAATGCGCGAGGCGGGTGCCGACGCCCTGTTAGTCGGCAGCGCCATTATGGACCACGCTGGCGGCGACAGCGACGTACGCGAGAACACGCGACGATTGGTCCGGGCAGACGACGGAACTGACCTGACATGATCAACGACCGAGACGACTCCAGAGACAACACATGAGCAAGAGCGACCACGAACACCACCGCGAGCGCGATAGTGAGGCCACGTTCGGCGAGTACGGCGGCCAGTACGTCCCCGAAGCCCTGATGCCGGCCGTTCAGGAACTCGAGGACGCCTACGAACGCTACGTCCTCAACAACGAGGACGGCTTTATGGACGAGTTCCGCGAGCGAATGGCCGACTTCGGCGGGCGGCCGACGCCGCTCCAGCGTGCGGACCGGCTCAGCGAGCGGTACGATCGGGAGATCTACCTCAAACGCGAGGACCTCCTTCACGGCGGCGCACACAAACTGAATAACGCGCTCGGACAGGTCCTGCTGGCGAAGTACATGGGCAAAGAGCGGATCATCGCCGAAACCGGCGCGGGCCAACACGGCACCGCGACCGCGATGGCCGCGGCTCACCTCGAGATGCCCTGTGAGATCTACATGGGCCGGACGGACATCAACCGCCAGCGACCGAACGTCTACCGGATGCGGATGAACGGCGCGGAGGTCAATCCCGTTACGGCCGGCAGCGCCACCCTCAAGGAAGCGATCAACGAGACGATGCGCGACTGGGCGACGACCGTCGAGACGACCCACTACGTGATCGGCTCGGTCGTTGGCCCGCATCCGTTCCCCAAACTCGTGCGTGACTTCCAGGCGGTTATCGGACAGGAAGCCCGCGAGCAGATTCGAGAGCGCGCGGGACGACTCCCTGACAGCGTCGTCGCCTGCGCCGGCGGCGGCTCGAACACGATGGGGACGTTCCACGCGTTCGTCCCTGACGACGCGGTCGACCTGTACGCTGTCGAGGCCGGCGGCTCGAGTCTTGAGATCGACGAGGAAAACGCACTGGCTCCGAACTCCGCGACGCTCTCGACGGGCACCGGCGGCGTGCTCCACGGCGCGATGACCAAACTCCTCCAGAGCGAGGACGGCCAGATCATGGAATCCCACAGCGTCAGCGCCGGCCTCGATTACGCCGGCGTCGGCCCCGAACTCTCCCATCTCGTCGACACCGGGCGCGTCACCCCTGCAAGCGTCGGCGACGAAGCTGCACTCAACGGCTTCCACCGACTCTCGAACCTCGAGGGAATCATCCCTGCCCTCGAGTCGAGTCACGCACTCGGCTATTTGGAGGAGTCGCACGACGAACTCGGCGACCTCGTCGTCGTCAACGTCTCCGGACGTGGCGACAAGGACTTAGAGACCGTGCTCGAGGAGACCGAGAAACGCGACCTCGAGGCGGCTCCGGATGTGGAGGTGTTTGGCCAGTGAGCGACATCGAAGCGGCCATCCGCGACAACCACCCCGCGCTCATCACCTATCTGACCGCGGGCGATCCGTCGCTCGAGGACACCAAAGCGTACGTCGAAGCCCTCGACCGCGGCGGCGCGGATCTGATCGAACTCGGCCTGCCGTTTTCGGAACCGATCGCGGAGGGCCCGACGATCCAGGCGGCGATCAACCGCGCGCTCGACGCCGGGACGACGCCGGCCGGCTTTTTCGAGCTCGTCGACGAACTCGAGACCGAGGCCCCGCTGCTGGTGATGACGTATTATAATATGATCCTCCAGTACGGGGACAGCGAGGCGCCACGCGCCTCGGAGAGCGATGCGGCGCCGCCGCAGAGCAAACCCGACGTTCGTCTCTTCGTCGAACGCGCGGCCGAGGTCGGCCTCTCGGGGATCATCGTCCCCGACCTGCCCGCCGAGGAGTCGGAGCCGCTGCGTGCGGCCTGTGATGAGCACGGCCTCGACCTCGTCTTCATCGTCGCGCCGACGACCGAGGGCGAACGCCTCGAGACGATCATGTCACAGGTGTCGGGCTTTGCCTACGTGCAGGCCCGACTCGGCACGACAGGCGCACGCGCGGACGTCTCGAACGCCACCCACGACAGTCTCGCGCGACTCTCGGCGTACGATGTCCCGAAAGCGGTCGGCTTCGGTGTCAGCAAAGGCGACCACGCGGCCGAGATCATCGAGGCCGGCGCGGACGGCGTTATCGTCGGCAGCGCGCTCATTGATATCGTCGCGGAGAGCGACACGCCGGCGATCGACCTCGAGGCCAAAGCCGAGGAACTCAAACGCGGTGCGATCCGCGGTACCGATGGCACCGGCGAAGACGAGATTGATGCCCCGGAACCAGAACAGCCATAACTGCAAGCTTGCTACACTCCCGCAATGACTACGACAGGAATCGACGCACGACTCGATCGAATCGGCACAGACGGCACGTACGTAATCGTCCCCATGGATCACGGTATCACGATCGGTGCCTGCCAAGGGCTGAAAGACATCGAATCGACCATCGACGGGGTCACCAGCGGCGGAGCCGACGCAGTGCTCACGCAGAAAGGGATCGCCCCCCGCGTCCACGACAACAAAAACGATAAAGGGTACATCGTTCACCTCAACGGCTCGACGACGATCGGCCCCGACGAAAACGACAAACGGATGACCGGAACCGTCGAGGAGGCCGTTCGCGTCGGCGCTGATGCCGTCTCCTTCCATATCAACGTCGGCTCGGACCACGAGCCCGATCAGATCGCCCAGCTCTCGGAGGTCACCACGACTGCAAAACAGCTTGGGATGCCGGTCCTCGCGATGGCCTACGCCCGCGGCCCGGGTGTCGACTCCGAAGATCCCGAAGCGCTCGGCCACGCGGTTCGTCTCGCCGAAGAGCTCGGTGCCGACGTCGTCAAAACGGGCTACAGCGGCGACGCCGAGAGCTTCCAGCACGTCGTCGAGTCGACCCTGCTTCCGGTCGTCATCGCCGGCGGCTCGAAAGGCACCGACCGCGAGACGATCGAGATGGTTCGCGGCGTGATGGACGCTGGCGGCGCAGGCGTCTCGATGGGACGCTCGATCTTCCAGCACGAAGACCCCGAAGCCATCGCCCGCGCCGTCGCCGGCGTCGTCCACGACGACCTCTCGACTGAGGAGGCGCTTACGGAAGCCGGCCTCGCGCTCGAGGCCTAAACTGACATCTCGAGCCGCTTCGAGACCTCAACCGGCTGTTTCTACTTCCTCCCGTCCACACCGATCTCGAGCGGGTCGCTCGCGGCGAGTGCCTCGATGACCGCCGAGCCGACACGAGCAGCGTTGTCGATCGCCAGCGCGAGACTCGCCGGGTTGCCATCGAAACTCTCCTCGACGGACTGGCCGAGGGCCGGTCGGTCGTAGTTGGCGACGGCGCGCACGCTCAGATAGCGCTCACGGCAGTCAAATCGCTCGAGGGCGGTCGCCGTCGCGGCGTCTTCCATCTGGGTCGTCACGTACGGCTCGACGCCGTACTCGCTACAGAGCCACTCCACTTCTCGGGCGTACTGGGAGCCGTGCCAGAATTCGTCGCCACAGACAGTCGTCCCGCACTCGACCGTCGGCCCGGCGTCCGTCGCCGTCAGGTACTGATTCTGGTAGCCGCGAACGGTTTCGTCCTCGCGAAGGGAGACGTCCTCTGCGGCGGCGACCGCGCGGTCGACGAGAGCCGGCTCGAGGCGGTGGACGTAGTCCCGCGGTCGGTACGCGAGGAGGTCGATAGGGCGGTCGTCGGCCGCGTCGGCGTTCGGATCGACACTCGAGTCGACCCCTTCGCTGCCGTTCGATGCCGAGTGGCGGTCCCACCGATGCTTTCGGTCCCAGTCGACGACTGCATCCGCGATCGCTACCGAGCCGAGCGCGGTCGTCTCGGGCGACGAGCCCGCGATGCCACTCGAGACGACATAGGCCGACGATAGATCGACGCCCGAATTCGCGAGCAACGCGGTGACCGTCGTTGCCGCGTCGCTCTTGCCGATGCCGGTCGTCGTGATGGAGATCCCGGAGTCGGTCAGGTACAGTGGCGTCTCCGTTCCTGGGATCGCGAGTGCGTCGGCGAACTCGTATCGCTCGAGCCACGGCTGTCGTTCGTCCAGTGGCGGCTCGAACGCGGCGGTGAGGACCAGTCCGGTGGGGCGAACGGGGACGTTCGGATCGGGGGCATGCGGCGTCGGGAGCGTCTCGTCGGTGTCCATAGCGAGGACCAGGGAACGGCTGAGCAAAGTAGTCCCTGCTTTCACGGGGTCGATCGGAAGCATTTCTATCGCCGGCATCGTCCGCCCGTCCGTGACCGCCGGCGACGATACCGACTTCACGATCGACGACGAACTCCTCGCTCGAGCCCGTATTCACGCCCGCGAGGTGCTCGCCGACCACGCCCTCGAGATCGATCGCGACGCGCTCGAGTGGGCAGTCACGACGCGCGCTCGTCGGCGGGCGGGCGCGTGTCGGTGGGACGCAGACCGCGAGGTGGCGACGATCGTGCTCACGCGACAGGCCTACGAGCGCTACGACTGGCCGGCGTTTGCGGGCGTCGTCAGACACGAACTCGTCCACGCCTGGGCGTTCCAGTGCTTTGGCGAGTCGGGGCATGGACCGCGATTTCGCGAACAGGCAGCGACCCTCGACGCGCCGCGTCACTGCCAGCGGTTTTCGGCGCCGCGGTACGTCCTCCGGTGTCTCGAAGGCGAGTGTGACTGGCACGCGAGGCGGCATCGGGCCTCGAGACCAGTGAAAGCGCCGGCACAGTACCGCTGTGGGGAGTGTGGTGGTCGCTACGAGGTCGAACACGGCGAGAGCGGCCGAACGTGGACGACCGCGAGTGGCTTCGGCGGCGCGAAGTCGGCACTCGGTGAGGAGTGGTAAGCGCGCTGATTTCGGCGCGCCGTCACCGACTGCCGAGTGTGGCTGGTGAGATAGCCACGGAATACTTATTCGACTCCCGGCACCTGGTTCGGGTATGGGACTACTCGAGTTGATGCTTGGCCAATCGAGTTCCGGCGAACAGGGCGTCGACGGCCACTCGTACAAACTGCCGAAAGACACCCACGACTTCGTCTATCCGATCGCCGCGCGACGGGCAGAGCTCGAGGCGTTCGTCGAGTTGCTCGAGGCCGACGCCGAGGCGCAGTCGGTCGGAGACGACGCCGACGAACTGCAAGCCGCCTTCGACGAGGTTCTCGGCGAGAGTGAAATCGACGCCTCGAAGCTCGCAGAAAAGCAGCAAAAACCGCGACGCGAGACCGAGCGGATACTCGAGCGCTGGACTGACCAGGTGACCGAGGATATCGGCGTCGTCTACGCGCGACCGGGAACGTATCCGACGCTGGCCACGTTCGTCAAGCGCTGCACCCAACGCGACGAGCACGACGACGACCCCTTTGTTCTTCCCGAGGTGTTCGGCGAGGGAACCGCGTTGCTCAAGCGACTCGAGGCAGCGACCGACGACCAGTATCGGGCCGTCGTCCACACGGATCTTCTTCCGGATCAGTAGATCGCGCCTGCAGCCCCGTCACACGATCGTTTCGAACGCCTCGAGCGACGGGAGTTCGTACGTCGGCTCGTGAGGAGCGCCGTCGAGACCCTCTCTTCGGGTGTCGACCCACGCTGAATCGATCCCCATCGCGTTCGCGCCCGCGATGTCTGCGTGCAGCGAATCGCCGACGTGGATCGCCGCGTCGGCGGCGATATCGAGTTCCGAAAGCGCCCGCTCGAACGGCACCGTACTCGGTTTCGGTTCGATGCCGGCGCTCGGGTCGGTGAAGACCCGGACGTCGAAGGCGTCCGCAATGTCGAGCGCCTCGAGTTTCTTCGTCTGTGTCGGCCGGCCGCCGTTCGTGATGAGTCCGATTGGCCCGAACTCGCGAGCGTGCTCGAGGGCGGCCTTCGCGCCGGGACGGAATCGGACGGCGGTTGGATCTTGTTCCTCGAGATACTGCTCTGCAAGCGACGAGGAGACAGTCGGGTCGACGTCGGCGCGGCTGGCGGCTTCGGCGAACAGGTTTCGATAGAACTCCCGATCCGTCTGGGCTGTCGGCAGCGACGGCACGACCGCCCGCAGATCCGCCGGCGTACAGAACGGGTCGATGTCCACCCGGTCGAACGTCGACTCGAGCAGCGTCGCGGCGTCCTGCGTGGGCTCACAGAGTGTCCGATCGAGATCGAAATAGATCGCCTCGTACGCAGTCATTGCTCCGACTACGAGGGCACGCGTTCTCAACGTTTCGCCGCTGTCGGCGGTCAATGCAGCCGGTACGGTCGAGCCGCCTCGAGTCGCCGGCACTCGGCGCTGGCCACGACTGCGTGGCGGTGAGGGCTGTGGCATTCGCCACGTTCAAGCCAGTGCCCTTCGTCGGTCGATTTATGACGCGATCTGTCTGGGTAAAAGCCGACGACGCCGTCGGCGACTGGGACGACCGCCGCGCGCGGATCACCGCCGCGCTCGAGGCGGGTGCAGACTGGGTACTGGTCGACGAAGCAGACGTTGCCCGCGTGCGCGAACTCGGCGACATCAACGTCGCAGCGTTTCGCACCGACGGCGACGTGACGCTGGTCGACGATATCGACGCGGATGATGACGGCGTCGAAGAGGCCGAACCGACCGAGCGACCCGACGCCGTCATCGTCGGCAAAGACGGCGAGGGTGATGCGACGATCGACCTCCCGGAGGATCTCTCCGGCTCGGCGGACCTCTCGACGCTCCGTCGTGACGGCGACCTAGAGCGTGGCGCGTACGTCCGCATCCTCGCCAAGGAGTACGAACACTTCGCCGAAACCGCCGCCGAGGAGGCCGACTACACCATCGTCATCGGCGACGACTGGACGATTATTCCCCTCGAGAACCTGATCGCCCGCATCGGCGAGGAGACCGACCTCGTCGCTGGCGTCACCAGCGCCGAAGAGGCCAAGACAGCCTTCGAAACGCTCGAGATCGGTTCCGACTCCGTGCTGCTCGACTCGGACGATCCCGACGAGATCCGCAAGACCGTCGAAGTCCGTGACGAGGCCGAACGCGAGTCGCTGGACCTCCAGTACGCCGACGTGCTCGACGTCGAGCAGATCGGCAGCGCAGACCGGGTCTGTGTCGATACGGGTAGTCTGCTCGAACACGACGAAGGAATGCTTGTCGGGTCGATGGCGCGCGGCCTCGTGTTCGTCCACGCCGAGACGGCCGACTCACCGTACGTCGCCTCGCGCCCCTTCCGGGTCAACGCCGGTGCTGTCCACGCCTACGTTCGCACACCTGATGGCGGCACGAAGTACCTCTCGGAACTCCAGAGCGGCGACGAGGTCCAGGTCGTCGACCTCGAGGGCAACACCCGCGAAGCGATCGTCGGCCGCGTCAAAATCGAGAAACGGCCGATGTTCCGGGTCGCCCTCGAGACTGACGACGGCGACCGCGTCGAAACGCTGTTGCAGAACGCAGAGACGATCAAAGTCGCCACCCGTGACGGTCGCAAAGCCGTGACTGACCTCAAGGCGGGTGACGAACTCCGACTCTACTACGAGGACACCGCTCGGCACTTCGGTGAGGCCGTCGAAGAAAGCATCATCGAAAAATAACGCGGCTGCGGATCTGGACCGACGGCGGTCGTCACGACCCGCTATTGAACCGTTTTCATCGAGTCGAACAAATAGGACATCGATCCGGCCTCAACAAACCGAGACGGCGAGACTAGGGCCGTCTGCTTACGGTCGTGCTGTTTCTTCGCGATCCTGGGCGGGTTCGTCAGCATCCTCCGGCTTGATCGGCTCGAGACGGGTCGTACACCAGTGACAGAACTCGAGGTCTTCGTCGAGTTCCTTGCCACACTGCGGACAGGATGGGCCATCACCGGAATTGTTGCCAGTCGGTGGAAAGCCGGCTGCTCGGAACGTGGCGTCGATCGCCGCAAACAGGACGATAAACGAGAGGGCGAACTGGGAGATCGTATCGGTTTCTGCGGTGAGCACATTCATTGCTTCGTCCATCGAGCCGGCGGCGGCGATTTGCTCAGTTGGGAAAAAGAACAAGATCGCCGAAAAGTAGAGGCCAGCAAACACGAGCGCACGGAGCCAGTCCCGGATCAGGGCGTGGCCTGCACCGGGCATGAGCACTGAGAGGCCGGCGGCAGCGATCGCGCGGAGCCATGTCATCGTACGTGGTGCTAGGGGACCGCCGCCCTTAACATTCCGATTTCTCTTTTCGTCTTGTCCGCCGATCAGTTTCGCGGCGATCGATCACGGCCGGCCAGTCCCACGCTCGAGCCGGCTCAAAAGTGGTGATAGCGTCGCTACTGCCCGTTAGCAGAAGTTCTGGGTGGCGTACACCCGGTCGTCGTCGGTCACAGCGATCCCAATGCCCTCGTTGGTCCAGTGGTCGGCGAGAATATTCTCGCGGTGTCCGTCCGAGTTCATCCACTGCTCGACGAGGCCGTCGGCCAGTTCGCGTTCGGTCGTGTGCTCGACGACGTCTCCCGAGTCCGTTCGGACCGGTTGATCGACGTACGTGTACGCGATGTTTTCGCCACCAGTATAGTAGGCACTGCCGTCCGTGTCTGCACGGCACTCGTACCCGTATTCGTCGTATCTGTCCGAGAACGAGTCACCCTCTGGACTCGTGTGACTGAAGTACCCGCGCTCGGCCATGTCCTCGCTGTGGGATCGGGCAATCTCTTGGAGGTCCTCGTCGAACGCGAGTTCCTCGAGGCCACGAGCGGTGCGTTCCTCGTTTATCGCCTCGTGGACGTGTCGTTCGACGAGCGCTCGATCGACTGTCCCGTCGTCGGTAGTGTCGTCAGCTCCGTCGTCGACTGGCTCACTCGAGTCCTCGTCCGTGTCGTCGACGTCCGACCCGGTGCCGTCGGTCGATCCGTCGCCGTCGACGTCGTTTGCATCGTCCGAACTGCTGGAGTCGTCGTCTGACTCGTCGGTGGGACGCTCGTCCTCGTCATCGTCCGTGCTATCGGTGTCCTCGATGCCGGTCGGTTCGTCAGCATCGTCGAGTGGCTCGGACGATTCATCGTCGTCGGCGTTCGAGCCGTCGTTTACGGGGTCGGCGCTGTCGTTGTCGGTATCATCTGCTTCCGAACCCGCATCGATGTCCGACTCGTCCGTGTCACTGTCCTCTCGCTCCGTGGGATCGTCGCTCGCGTCCTCGCGATCCGTTTGCGAGTCGTCGTCCGAGATTGTGGGACTGTCCGTCCGATCAGGAACATCGAACAGGCCCGAGAAGACGTTCGTAAGCGTGCGCTGGACGAACGATAGCCGCTCGTCGGTTGTCGGCGATCTATCGGTCGTACTCGAGTCTGTCTCGACCGATGTCAGCCATTCCGACACGTCAAACGGTGAACCGTCGGTGGCGGTGTCGGCGTCCGTTGCTGTCGTATCCGGTCCGGGGACTGCGGCCCCAACCCCGGCCGTACTCACGACGAGGGCAATGAGTATCGCGATCGTTACTGCCGAGCGTGACAATCTTTTCATCCGTACAGTCATTGCTGTGTGAACGACGCCCAACAACGAATTGGTTCATATGTACAGTTATTTTATCTTCTATTCGGGCACGAACTCTGCCTGGCTGTGGGTTGTTGTCACTGTTTGCCGGGTCGCGAAAACAGAGTCATTCGAGGACGTATCGATCGCCGCCGACGGGCCGGAATCAACAGCCGCCTCGCTCGAGTGACGGCGTGATCAGCTGAGTTCCGAGACTAATTTCGAGAGCGTCTCGAGGTCGTACTGACCCGGGGCCGTCGCATTTTCGGGATCGACGGGCGCATAGCCGATCTTCGAGCCGTACACCGGTGCGACCGCACGCGTATGGCTGCCCAGTTCTCCCATTGCCATCGTTGCCACAGGGTCGCCGTGGGCAGTCAGCTGTTCGGTCGCCGCAAGCACGGCAAGCGTATCCTTGTGTGACTCGGCGGTGACGGCCATCTTGGCGACGTCAGCGTACTTGTGTGCTTCCGTCAGCGTCGAAACCAGCTCGCCGCGCGTCGGTGTCCCCTCGAAATCGTGGGCCGACGCAACCACCGCAACGTCGCGTTCGCGGGCCGTCTCGAGGAGCTCGTCGGCGTCACCCGCGAGGATCGCCTCGAGTTCGATGTCGATCGCCTCGACGGCATCGATGGCAGTCGCCTCGGCGAGTACTGCGAGTCTGCGCTCGTCGTTACCACTCCACTCGCCGCCCTCCCACGCGGCGCGATTCGTCGCGAGAATCGGGAGTTCGCCGTCCCCGTCGTCGTAGGCCTCGAGGGCGGCCAGTGGCTCGTCGGCGAGATCCATCCGATACTCGATCGCATCCGCGTGTTCGCGGGCGGTGGGTTCGTCGGTGAGATCAGCAGTCGATGCGGCGAGGACGAACGAATCGAAGTCCATGTGCGAAGAGTCGGTCGGATCGACAAAAAGGCGTCTGCTCGAAGCGCTGGCGATAGTCACTCCCGTGTCAATGGCCAGTCGAACAGGATTGGACGGCTCGGTGATGGTGCCACTTTCATACGGACTGCTGTCGTCACTTACCGCCGATCACCAGAGACGGGGTCGGTGATCAGCGGTCACTCGTTACAGTAGACCGTATCAGGCCGCTACTTCCGCGGTGGTTCGTGCATCGATCGTGTCGCGGATTCCCGCGAGGAGTAAGAAGATCGCCCGTTTGTGGTCCGCTTTCGAACGGTGGACGTGTGCTGGCCGGATGGGCTGGGCGTCGTACGCAGCAAACGCGTCTGTTGTCTGTTGGTCCTCTTCGACGGTCGAACGGATTTCTTGAAGCAGCGCGTGAAGCTGCATGTACTCCTGCGATCGCATGCTAGGACCTCCCACGAGCATCGTTCACTTAGAGCCCTTTGCATACTCTCGGAGTAAAACCGTCGCGCTGACGTGTTCTGAACGCAGAAAAAAGCGGAGAGTGACTGTTGCCCGGAATACGGACCGTGGATCGATTGCCGCTGATCAGGCCAGTCCCAGCGTCTCCTCGGCCTCGAGGAGTTCGTGATACCGGTTTCGAATCGTCACTTCGGAGATGTCGGCGACGTCGCTGACGGCAGCCTGCGTGGTCTTTTCATTCGTCAGCAGTGCGGCGGCGTACACGGCGGCGGCAGCGAGACCGACTGGCGATTTGCCGCTGTGGACGCCCTTCTCTTTGGCGTTCTGGAGCAGGCCGCGGGCGCGGTGTTCAGCCTCGTCGGAGAGGTCGAGTCCGGAGGCAAAGCGTGGCACGTAGCTTTCGGGGTCGGCCGGCTGGACCTCGAGGCCGAGTTCTCGAACGACGTAGCGGTAGGTGCGAGCGATCTCGTTTTTCTCGACGCGGGAGACGTCGGCGATCTCGTCGAGACTACGGGGAACGCCGGCCTGTCGGGCGGCGGCGTAGACACAGGCCGTCGAGACGCCTTCGATGGAGCGACCGGGCAGCAGGTCCTCGTCGAGTGCGCGTCGGTAGATGACGGAGGCGGTCTCGCGGACGTTCGTCGGGAGACCAAGCGCGGAGGCCATGCGGTCGATCTCGCCCAGCGCCTGTTTCAGGTTGCGCTCTTTGGAGTCACGCGTGCGGAACCGCTCGTTCCATTTGCGAAGCCGCTGCATCTTCTCGCGCTGACGGGAGCCAAGCGAGTTGCCGTAGGCGTCTTTGTTTCGCCAGTCGATGTTCGTCGAGAGCCCCTTGTCGTGCATCGTGTTCGTCGTGGGCGCACCCACGCGGGACTTCTCGTTTTTTTCGGCGGCGTCGAACGCTCGCCACTCGGGACCACGGTCGACGGAGTCCTCTTCGACGACGAGTCCACAGTCTTCACAGACGGTTTCGCCGTGTTCGTCGTCGACGACGAGGTTCCCTGCACATTCGGGGCAGACGAGGTCGCTCTGTTCGCTCTCGGTCGTCTCTTCGTTCGTTTCGGGGCCGGTACGCCGTACTCTGGTGTTCGATGTGGTGTTGGTCATGCGATGGCAAGTGCTGACCGGCCGAACTGACTGCAAAAGCCCGGACGGATTCGTTACCTACCTCGTTCTAACACTCGAGGGTTAAGGGTTTCGAAATCTCGGCCTGACAGCACTCGAGAACGGGTAATTCGGCGGAACTAGTATTAACAATCAAAACAATAACGCCAAGACGTAACGCCGAATCGGTGCCTCCAAAGCCACGCCGTTTGAACCACACGTATGGATGTCGCAGTCGGAAGCACGAACCCGGTCAAAGTCGACGCCGTCGAACGGACACTCGAGCGATTCGAGCCGACCGTGACCGCGGTCGCAGTCGACTCCGGCGTTCCCGAACAGCCGTGGTCGATCGACGAAACGGTAACGGGTGCCGAAAACCGAGCCCGGCGAGCACGCACGGCGACCGACGCCGAGTATGGGGTCGGCCTCGAGGGCGGAGTCACCCATCTTGACGGTGTCCCGGGACTGTCGTTGATCATGTGGGCCGCCGTGACCGACGGCGAGCGGATTGAACGCGGTGGCGGCCCGACACTGCCGCTCCCCGATGACGTCGCTGCCCGACTCGAGGACGGAGCCGAACTCGGGCCGGTGATGGACGACCGACTCGGAACCGACGGGATCGCCGAGGCCGACGGCGCTGCCGGCGTGCTCACGGCCGGGCTGACGAGTCGGACCCAGGCACTCGGTGAAGCGGTTGCCTGTGCGTTCGGGCCGTTCGTCACATCCTCGGCCGACAGTCAGTAAGCCGAGCTGTCTCGATCGACCGGTCGTCGTCGACTAGTCGTTGTATCGAGAGAGTCATTCATCGTGAACAGTCATCGAATGCCATATCTTAACTGGCTGTACCAACGGAACCTTTCTGGCCGGTTATTCCGCTCTTACTCACCACCAAAACCGCAAGCAGGCAGCGGGTTAACCGCACGTACCAAACCCCCTAAACGTGTTCACCCCGTCTGTGGAAGTATGAGCACCGCAATGGCCGCCGACCTCACGAGTAAACAACGCCAGATCCTCGCCTATCTCCGAGACAACGCTGGGACGAAGACCTACTTCAAATCCCGGCTTATCGGTCAAGAACTCGGCATGACGGCAAAAGAGGTCGGATCGAACATTACGGCACTCCAGAACGGCAATTTCGACGTCGAAATCGAAAAGTGGGGCTACTCTTCGAGCACGACGTGGAAGGTCGATATTTAACGACCGGAACGCCAGTTCGACACGCGTTTTGCCGGCCGACGCACGCCGCTCATCGACACCGTTATTTTTCGGATCCCGGTTTCTGAATTTCGCCTCGAGCAGCGCCAACGCGAGAACGGACTCGAATGTGCACTGTAATACGATCTTACTCGCGGTAGTCCGCTTGTTACAGGCGCTCTCAAACCTCAAACCGCTAGCCGTGGTAGTCGATGAACTGATCCGCGTTCCGGGCGAGTCGGCGGGCCGATTCGCCAAAGGAGTCGGCGTGACCGACGACCAAAACCAGTACCGTTTCGGGTCGTTCGACGGCGTACCCGTCGTCGCGGGAGAGCAACCCGGCCTCCTCGAGTTCGCCGGCGTACTTGCTCACCGTCGGCGGGGAGACATCGAGTGCAGCGGCGAGATCACCGGCCGTCGTCTCCGAGTCGAGTAGCAGTTCAATCAACATGCCACGCGGTGTCTCCCGTCGGAGATAGCCGAGCGCCTGTTTTTCGAACTCGTCGAATCGGCCTGCTGGAACGAAGCGCTTGTAATCACCATCGGGGTAGTGTTCGATCGCTTCGAGTTCCTCGAGCCGGCGCAGATGGTGTTGGGTTTCGCCAGTCCCGAGCTGGAGGTCGTCCCGGATCTTCGAGAAGTGAGCGCCGGGTGTCGTCGAGAGATAGCCGACGATCGCATCACGTGCGTCGCTCTCACCGCTGTCGGCCGCCGCCGGTTCCGAGAGGCCTGCAAGCGGTGTCGCGGCACCGAGTGCCGCAAAGCGACGCAGGGTCGCTCGTTTCTTGTCGTCGACCCCATCTGGATTCGTCATGCTATGCGTACCGTCAGAAATGAGACGAACGGTAAAACAGGTTTCGCTCCGCTTTACTCACTGAAACCTGACGTTCAGGAGATTATGAGTTTCGGTCGGACTGGGCGTCACCGGCGAACTCCTGGTCCATCTCCTCGATGACTTCGTCCGGATCGGTGATGGTGCCGGCGTCCTTCCCCTCCTTGATCGCCTGGGCTTCTTTCTCCATCGCCTCGAGATCCATCTCGGCTTCCTCGTCGATCTCGCCGATGATTTCGGCGATGTCGTCCAAGCCGATCAGTTCGCGCGTCTCGGCATCGAAGTCCAGACTCTCGAGTTGGTCGCTGTCGTCTTTGACGTCGCTACCCGAGAGGTGTTTGCCGTAGCGGCCGACCATAGAGGTGAGTTCCTGGGGCATGACGAACGTCGTCGACTCGCTCTGGCCGATTTCGGCGAGCGTCTCCATCCCCTGGTCAATGATCGCGCGTTCGCCCATCGATTCGGCCGAGCGGGCGCGCAGAACCGTCGAAATCGAGTCACCCTGTGCCTCGAGGATCTGGCTCTGTTTCTCACCCTGTGCGCGGATGATCTCACTCTGTTTGTCACCTTCGGCCTTCTCGACGGCACTGCGACGTTCACCCTGTGCCTCGAGAATCATGGCCCGACGTTTCCGCTCTGCGGAGGTCTGTTGTTCCATCGCGCGCTGGACGTCTTTCGATGGGTTGACTTCACGAACTTCGACGCTCTCGACGCGAATCCCCCACTCGTCGGTGGGTTCGTCAAGTTCCTGGCGGATGCGGGCGTTGATTTCCTGGCGTTTGTTCAACGTGTCGTCGAGTTCCATGTCACCCAGCACGGCACGCAGGGTGGTCTGGGCGAGGTTCGAGACGGCCCGTTTGTAGTCGTCGACCTGCAAGAACGCCTTTTTCGCGTCCATCACCTTGATGTAGACGACGGCGTCGGCCGTCACCGGCGAGTTGTCCCGCGTGATCGCTTCCTGTCGGGGGACGTCAAGCGTCTGCGTTCGCATGTCGAACCGATACGTGTTCGAGACGAACGGTGGGACGAAGTTGATCCCTGGCTCTAAGAGTTTGCGGTACTCACCGAAGACGGTCAGCGCTCGTTTTTCGTATGCGTCGACGATCTCGACTGCACTGAGCAGTGCGGCGAGAACGACGAGAAGGACGAGGGCACCGACGAACAGCAAGGCACCACCGGTACCGGTTTGCAGCGGAAGTAGTTCCAGGACCATAGTCCGGTCTTACGGCGGTGAGGGGAAAAGCGTTCCCTTATTTTAGAAACATGTTGGGCTGATTTCGACCCGGTCAGTTCGATTTTTCGGTCTCGGTCTCGGTCTCAGTTCCAGTTTCAGTTTCAGTTTCAGTTTCGGTTTCAGCGTCTGACGACGACTGCTCACCGGTTTGTTCGTCGGCCCGAGAATCGGCTTCGGCAGCTCCCTCCGCGAGCGCACGATCGATCTCGTCTTCGCCAATTGCGCTGATCGATTCGACCGTGACCACGTTTCCGCCGCCGGGATCGAGGACGATGATCTCCTCTCCTTCTTCGATCGTCCCGCTTGTCGATCGGGCGCTGTAGTACGGTGCGAATCCACCGTGGTCGAGTTTGACCTCGCCGCTTCTGGTCGTGACGGCCTCCGTGACGTAGCCCGTCGACCCGGCGAGAGAACTCGAGTCGGTCGTCTGGGCGGTGCCCTTGCCACCGTAGAAATCGAACCTGTTGTAAACGTACGCCGCGGTGAGCCCGATGGCGAGCGTGAGCGCCGCCAAGACGAACGGACTCAACGGGGACGGAAAGAGCACGCCGATCAACCCGGCACCGACCAGTGCGACTCCGATGACGATGAGGTGGGCACCGGGTGAGAGCGCCTCGAGTCCCATCAGGATGAGACCAGCGACCAGGAGCACGAGGGGCATATTCTCGAAGAGAAGTTCGAGCATGTGCCGAGCTAAGTTCTCACCGGAAGTAAAGGTTGCCGAGGTCTCTCATCGGGCTGGTCACCGAAACGCAGTCGATACGTCACAGCGGAATCGATACGACCCGGAAGATGACGAGCACCATCGCAACCGCACCGAGGAACACGAAGAGGACGTTCTCGAGGGCGGGCTCGCCGGGTTCGATCGGTGTTGAACTGGGTTCTGGCCCGTACGGGTCGTCTTCTGTCGCGTCGGTTTCTCCTTCGTTGGGCGTCTCCGAGAGATCCAGCGGGATTCGGTATTCGTCGCCATCGTCACTGCGTTCGTTCGGGAAGCTCCTTTCACCGATCCCGATCCGTCGGTCGCGCTCAGTTGGGTCATCGAACCCGCGCTCGTTCCGGTGGGCGGCGACTTCATTCTGCGTCGTGTCCGAATCGTGGCCGTCCGGCGCTCCCGGCGACGACTCCTGGGTACTGTCGTCGCCACCACCGCCACTGGACGTATCGTCCGTCATACCTGTGGTAATCGTTCCGGCATCAAAAACCCGCGGTCCGAACGGTCGACTCGAGTCACTCGAGAGAGGCCGATCGACTTCGTATCGACTCCGGCCGACAGTCTCAGGAGCGATCGGCTCGGTCGCTGATATCGCCGCCGTAGACGACGCCACGTTCGGCATCGAGCGTCACGGTATCGCCGTCATCGGCGTCGGTGAGAACGGCACCGCTGATCATCGGGATCGACATCTCTCTGGCGACCAGCGCCGGGTAGCCGGTCAGTCCCCGTTGGGCGTCGATGATCCCGCCGATCGTCGCTGGATCGCCCGCGAACTCCTCGTCGAAATCGGCCGGCAGCGCCAGGATTGCCCCCTCGGGCACGTCCGAGAGGTCGCCATCGGAGAGGTGCACCAGCGGACCAGTTGCTCGGCCCTCGACGACGACGCGGCCAGTCGTCAGCGCCTCCGCCGCGACGTGGACTTTCATCATGTTCGTCGTGTTCGCCCCCTCGAGGTCGGTCATCATGCCACAGAGGACCACGACGGTGTCTCCGCTCTCGGCAACGCCGGCATCGAGCGCCGCCTGAACGGCCTTTTCGACGACGGCGTCGGCCCCCTGATCTGAAACGTTCGCATACAGCGGCGTGACACCCCACGATAGCGCCAACTGGCGGCGAACGCCGTGGCTCTGTGTCGAGGCGACGACCGGGACGCCGGGACGGTACTTCGCCGTCTTCAGCGCCGTATAGCCGGATTCCGTCGCGGCGACGACCGCGTCCGCGCCGATATCACGTGCGAGAAAGCGCGCCGACCGAGCCAGTGCGTCCGTCCGCGCCTCGCCGGCAGCGGGGACGCGTTGCTCGAGCACTTCGGCGTGCTCCTCGGAGTTTTCGACCTGCCGAACGATGCTGTCCATCGCGTCGACGACCGCGACCGGATGGTCACCGATCGCCGTCTCAGCCGACAGCATGACTGCGTCGGTGCCGTCGAGGACGGCGTTTGCGACGTCTGATGCCTCCGCCCGCGTCGGCCGACGGGCGTGAACCATCGAGTCGAGCATCTCCGTCGCCGTGATCACCGGCGAGCCCGTGTTGCGACACTTGCGGATGATTCGTTTCTGGATCATCGGCACGTCCTCCATCGGACACTCCACGCCCAGATCGCCGCGGGCGACCATGACCCCGTAGGAGGCATCGATGATTTCGTCGAGGTTGTCGACTGCACCCGCGCGTTCGATCTTCGCGATCAGGGGGATTTCTGCGCCCAGTTCCTCCAGAACCTCGCTGACCTCGTAGACGTCCTCGGCGTCGCGGACGAAACTCGCCGCGACGAAGTCGACGTCCTTCTCGGCAGCTAACTCGAGGTCCTTGCGGTCGTCTTCGGTGACGATATCCAGATCGAGGTCGACACCCGGGACGTTCACGCCCTTGCGCCCGGCCAACTCGCCGCCGGTATCGACTCGAGCGCGGACCGTCTCGCCGTCGCGTTCGAGAACGGTCGTCTCGATCAGCCCGTCGTCGAGCAGAATTCGATCACCCGCCTCGACGGCGTCGATCGGCAAGGAGAGGCCGACCTGCTTCGGCGAGGCCTCATCGCCCTCGACGAACCGGATCTCCGACCCCGTCTCGAGGGTGACCGTCTCCCCCTCGGGAAGCGGCGCGGTCCGAACTTCCGGCCCTTGCATATCGAGCATTACTGCGACGGGTTCGGCTCGGTTCTCGTCGACGGTACGGACGCGGTCGATCAGATCGGCACGATCCGCACGCGTCCCGTGGCTTGCGTTGAGCCGCGCGACTGACATCCCTGCGTCCGCGAGGTCCCCGATCGTCTCCCGATCGCTCGAGGCTGGTCCGAGCGTGCAGACGATTTTTGCGTTTCTCATGGCTCGACGTAGCGCAAGCACCGTCAAAAAGATAGGTGATTAACTCGGTCTCGAGTACTATTTGTGCCGACCGAAGTGTGCCACGACAGTGCATCCAGACAGACGACACACTCGAGTCAGTCTGCCGGCCGCTCGGGTTCGAGCAGGCGGGTAACGCGCTCGCCGCTGACGACCTCGGGAATGATGACGTCGTCGGCACCGGCTTCCCTCGCGACTGGTTCGTACATCTCCTTGCCGACGCGAACGAGGATGTCGGGAGACGACGTGGCTGTCCCACTGACGATCGCGATCTGAATGTTGACGTTCGAGTCGTCGATCGCAGCGACGAGTTTCGTCGCTCGTTCGACGCCAGCCGACCGCAGGACTTGCTCGCGTCTGGCGTCGCCCGTCACCAGCAGATGGCCGTCCTCACGGACACGTTCTGCGTGAGTCTCGTCGATTTCGATGACGACCACCGTCTGACCCGCCTCGGTGAGTCGGTTGGCGATCGTCCGCCCGAACATCCCGTAGCCACAGACGATGACGTGATCGTCGGTGTTTTCGATTCGTCGGTGCATTGTTGCTCGTGATACCTCCGATTGAATCCGTCCCCCGAACGCCTCGGTAACGACCGTCTCGCCGATCCACAGTCCCGAGAGGATGAGTCCGACCGTCACCAGGATCGCGTAGGCTTTGGTTGCCCGTTCGGGGCCAGTGTGTTCCTCGAAGTGCAGATCGATACTCGTCAGATCCACCAGCCAGAACGTTGCCTCGACGAGGCCGACGTTCCCGAGCATCGAAAGCCCAAGGACGCCCGCAACGACGGTCACAACGAAGACACCGATCGGCACCAGCGTTCGACGCAAAATTTGTCGGTCGAAGTAGTGCCAAACGTTATCGAGGGCCACACACGACGGTCTGTGTCATCACACAAAGATCTGTTTGATGGTGCGCTTTCTGCCGTTCGGAGGGGCAATATGCTGAATTGTGTTCGATAGCGCTCGAAAACTGGAGTGAAAAGCGGTGTTCCGAACACGACAACAATGGCCAAGCAGCGTCCGAACGGCGAGACGTCTACTGGACTTTTTCGCCGATTTCGGCGTCGCCGTGAGTCGTCAGCAGGTCGGCGTCGTCGCCGGCCGCGAGGATCATCCCGTTCGATTCGACGCCGAACAGCTCTGCCGGCTCCATGTTCGCCAGCAGGATACATTTCTCGCCGGGCAGTTCCTCGAGGTCGTGCAGTTGCTTGATGCCCGCGACGACCTGTCGCGTCTCGAAGCCGATGTCGACCTCGAGGCGTGCGAGGTCGTCTGCGCCTTCGATCCCGTCGGCCGCCTCGATCTGGCCGACGCGAATGTCGAGATCCTGGAACTCGTCGAACCCAATGCGGTCCTCGAGGAGTGGCTCGAGGTCGTCTGTGTCTGCCATATCCGTGGCTTCGTCCGCCCCAGTGTCGTCGCTTTCGGTTTCGTCCTCGTCACCGTCGTCCGACGCTTCGTCGACGCGTGCCTCGAGTTTTGCCGTGAGGTCGTCGACGCGTTCGTCCTCGATCTTGTCGAAGAGTTCGCCAGGTTCCTCGAAGTGTCGGGGTGGGGTCTCGAGGGCGGCCTCGAGATTTGTGTCTGCAACCGCACCGTCCTCGCCGAGTTGCTCCCACAGCAGTTGGGCCTTGTCGGGTGCGATCGGCTCTAGGAGAACGCCGACGGCCTTGGCGATCTGGACACAGTCGCGGATGACCTGTGCGGCCTGTTCGGGGTCGTCGTCAGTGAGCTTCCAGGGCTCGTTGCGCTGGATGTACTCGTTGCCAAACTGGGCGAGTTCCGTGGCAGCTTGCCCGACACCGCGAAGCGAGTAGTCGTTGGCCGCGTCGCGAAGGTCGTCGATGGCCCCCTCGATGCGGGCGTGGACGTCCTCGGAAACCTCGGTCTCGGGGGTCCCCTCGTAGTTCCGGTAGGCAAACAGCAGCGAGCGGTACCAGAAGTTACCGACCGTGCCGACGAGTTCGCCGTTGACTTTCTCCTGGAACGCCTCCCAGGAGAAGTCGACGTCCTGCTGGAGGCCGCCCGTCGTCATCAGATAGTATCGCAGCAGGTCGGGGTGGAAGCCTTCCTCGAGGTACTCTTTCGCCCAGATCGCCCGGTTGCGGCTGGTCGAGAGCCCCTTGCCGTTGATCGTGATGAAGCCGGTCGCGGCGATCCCGCGTGGGGCGTTGTAGTCTGCACCCTCGAGCATCGCCGGCCAGAAGATCGCGTGGTGCTGGATGATGTCCCGGCCGATGAAGTGGACGATGTCTCCATCCTCGCGCCAGACGTGCTCCCAGTCGTACTCGTCGGCGCCGACGCGGTCGGTGTACTGTTTGGTCGAGGAGATGTACTCGATCGGGGCGTCGACCCAGACGTAGAGGACGAGGTCGTCTCCGCCTTCGTCGTTTCCGTTGGGGTAATCGATCCCCCAGTCCATATCCCGCGTGATACACCAGTCTTGCAGGCCGTCTTCGATCCACTGGCGGGGCTGGTTGCGCGCGTTCGAGGTGCCCTCGAGGCCGTCCAAAAACTCGGTGAGGTAGTCCGCAAACTCGGAGACTTCGAAGAACTTGTGGGTGCGCTCGCGGTACTCCGCGGGGTTGCCCGTAATCGTACTTGTCGGGTCCTCGACCTCGCCGGGCTCTAGGTGGCGCTGACAGCCCTCGTCACACTCGTCGCCGCGGGCTTTCTCGCCACAGTACGGACAGGTTCCTTCGACGTAGCGGTCAGGGAGATACTGGTCGGCGTCGGGGTCGTAGGCGACCTGGATCTCCTTCTCGTAAATGTACCCCTCGTCGTCCAGTGTGCGGACGATCTCCTGGGTCGTCTCGACGTTGGTCTCGTCGTGGGTGTGGCCGTAGTTGTCGAAGTCGACGTTGAACTTGGGGAACGTCTCCTCGTACTGGTGGTGCCACTCCAGTGCAAAGTCCTCAGGATCGACGCCTTCTTTCTCGGCGTTGACGGCAACCGGCGTGCCGTGCATGTCCGAGCCACAGACGTAGGCGGACGTCTGGCCCAGCGTCTCGAGTGTGCGGTTGAACGCGTCGGCACCGATATACCCCCGCAGGTGACCGATGTGAAGGTCGCCGTTTGCATACGGCAACCCACAGGTCACGACCGCAGGCCTGTCCGTCGGAAACTCGTCGTTGCTCATACCCATGCTGAGTCGGCGGCGGGCGTAAAACCCGCCGGTTTTCGATCGACGGCACCGAGCCGGTCGCCGTCACCAGTCACCGCTGTGCGAGCACGGTCGAGCACAGAGGGCGGGTACGGTCGAGCACAGCGGAGTCCGATATGAAATATGTTTGTTGTCACGAGTCACACCCGTCGACGATTGTATCGGTCGGAGCGCTCGAAAAGCGGTGATTACTCGTCTATACGATCACGTGGTCTTTTGATATGTATATCAAGAGTAGCTAGCATGAGCTCTGTCGACATCCCACGTGAGCAGTGGGCGACCCGGTTCGGGTTCATTTTCGCGGCCGTCGGGAGCGCAGTCGGTCTCGGGAACATCTGGCGGTTTCCGTTTCAGGTCGGGCAAGGTGGTGGAGCCGCGTTCCTACTGATCTACCTGCTGTTCGTCGCGTTCGTCGGCTTCCCGGCGATACTCGTCGAGTTCGTCGTCGGCCGCTACACAGAACGGAACCCCGTCGGTGCATTGCGGGAAATCGGCAGCGGGCTCTGGCAGTACCTCGGCTGGATCTTCATCGTGACCACCTTCGTCATCCTCTCGTACTACAGCGTCGTCGCCGGCTGGACGATTCGCTATACGATCCTCGGACTGCAGAACGGATATCTCGCGGACGCCGCCGAAGCGGAAGGCCAGTTCGTTACCCTTGCAACGGGGCTCGAGGCCATTGCCTTCCACGCGCTGTTCATGGCGAGCGTGGTCGTCATCGTCGCCTACGGGATCCAGCGCGGGATCGAACTCGCAGTGAAAGTGCTGGTGCCCCTGATCGTCGTCATCACAGTCGGAATGGCCGTCTACGCGTCCACGCTCGAGGGTGCAAGCGAGGCGTACGCGTACTATCTCTCGCCCGAGTGGGGAACGATCGCTGCCGAGTGGACGAGTATCCTCCCCGCAGCAGCCGGACAGGCGTTCTTTACGCTCTCGCTCGGAATGGGGATAATGATCACCTACGCGTCCTATCTGGGTGAGGATCGCAACCTCGCCGAGGACGGTGCGATCATCATCGGCTTCGACACCGCGATCGCGTTTATTACCGGCTTAATCGTCTTTCCGATCCTCTTTACGGCGGGCGTCGATCCCGGTGCTCCCGGCGCTGGCGCGATCTTCGTTTCGCTGGCGGCGGCGTTCGGTGATCTCACGCTCGGATGGCTCATGGGTGCGGTCTTCTTCGGAACGGTCGCTATCGCCGCCCTCTCGAGTGCGATCAGCCTGATGGAAGTCGTCATCGCCTACCTGATCGACGAGCGCGATATCGATCGTACGAGGGCGACGCTCGGCGTCGGCGTCGTGCTGTTTCTGCTCGGCATCCCCTCAGCGTCCGATCTCGTCTTGCTCGACCTCTTCGATCTGTTCGCAGATCAGATCCTGCTCGTGCTCGGGGGACTCCTGTTGATGATTCTGGTCGGCTGGTCACTCGCTAATCTCGCAGTCGACGAACTCGAACTCGGGATCGGGGATCTCGGCTCGCTCGGCGCGGCCTGGATCTGGGCCGTCCGAGTCCCGGTCGTGGTGGTCCTGTTCGTTGCCCTCGCACTCGGCGTTATCCAGTACTACGAGTTTCTCACCGTCGACTTTGCCGACTGGCTTGCCGATCAGTAGCCACTAATCGGCCTCAGTCGGTATCGTCCCCTTCTCCCCGCCAGACGGCCGGTAGCACCGCCAGTCGGCTGCCAAAGAAGAGTCCGAGCCCGACGAGCAAACAGCCGAAGAAGGCGAGCAAGAACGCCGTTTCGCCGGGACTGATCACGAGCACGACAGCCGCGCCGACCCATGCCAGCCAGGCCACCGCCTCCCAGGGGCGGCCGGCGTGCAGTCGCCAACTCGAGAGTGAGAGCGCAAAGCCGCCGAGCGCGGCCGCCACCACGATTCCCTCGAGCACCGTCGACGCCGCGACCAGTCCAACGAACCCGGTGAACGCGACGATATCGAATCGATCCATGGCCATCCGTCAGTCGTCGCTCGTCATTGGCACACTTGCGCGCATCTCGAGCCGATCCAGATCGGCGATAAACGAGGCGAGCATCTCACGGGTAACGTGGGGCATACAGACGACCCGAAGTTCGCCGGTTGCAGTCCGGGAGATGCGCCACCTCTTTGCGCGCAACGCGTCGAACGTCGACTGCGGGACGTCGGCTGCCACGAGCGGCAGCGTCGGTTCGACGACGTCGTAGCCGCGTTTCTCGAGGGCGTCGGCGAGCCACTCGGCGTTGTGCTGTGCGCGGACGTACTGGTCGCGGTAGCCATCCGGCCACAGCGTCTCCATCGCTGCGACCGCGCTCGCGACGCCGGCTCCCGAGCGGGTCCCGGTCAGCGTCGCCTGGGACGTCGACTCGAGATACGGCGTGTCGACGGCGAGTTCGTCGAGCAGGTCGGCCGAGCGAGCGAGCAGTCCCCCAGCGGGGACGGCGGCTTGCCCCATCTTGTGGGGATCGATCGTCATCGTATCGACCGCGGCGTGGCCGAAGTGCCACTCGTAGTCGGTGAACGGCAGGACGAACCCACCCCAGGCGGCGTCGACGTGGAGCATGGCGTCGACCGACGCCGCGAGCTCGCCGAGTGCCGGAATCGGGTCGACGCGGCCGTACTCGGTCGTGCCCGCGACGCCAACGATCAGCGCCGTCTCCCTGTCGACACACGAGCGGACGGCCTCGAGATCGGCCCGATACGTCTCGTCCGTGGGGACGATTCGAAGGTCGACGCCGAGGACGTCGGCGGCCTTCTGAAAACTGAAGTGGCCCGACTCGGGCATAACGACGTTCGGCGTCCGCGTCTCAGCCCGATCACGGGCGATCCGGACGGCCTGAATGTTCGCCTCCGTCCCACCGCTGGCGATATAGCCGGATGGATCCTCGAGGCCGGTAAGCTCGCCGAGCATCGCGATGGCTTCGTCCTCGAGTGCCGTGACGGCCGGATAGGTTCCGGGATCACCGGGGTTCGTCGCGAGAAACCGCTTGGCCGCCTCGCGCGCTACCGGGTGGGGCTCCGTACACATCGAGGAGAGCACCCGATCGAACGCCTGCGGCTCGATTTGCATATCACGTACGTCGATTCGGGCTGATTTATGCGTTCTGTTTGTCGAATTCACACCCGCTGTGAGGAGGCAAAGCTGCGACTCGAGTATCGCCGTAGCTCGGGACCAGCCGCCGCAAAAAACGCGTTTAGACGGTGACGATCAGCGAACCGAATCGAGCAACAGTTTCTGTTCGGTCCGTTTGACCTCGTGTTGGACGTCGCGGACGGCGTCGATGTTCGCCGAAATCGAGCTTACACCCTCGTCGACGAGGAACTGGACCATCTCCGGTTTGGAGCCGGCCTGTCCACAGATACTCGTGTCGACGTCGTGTTCGCGGCAGGTCTCGATGACGGTACCGATCAGCCGCAGGATTGCGGGGTGGAGTTCGTCGAACCGGTCGGCGACGTTCTCGTTGTTCCGATCGACCGCGAGCGTATACTGGGTGAGATCGTTCGTCCCGAAGGAGGCGAAGTCGATGCCTGCCTCGGCCATTCCCTCAACGGACAGGGCGGCGGCCGGCGTCTCGATCATGGCACCCCACTTGCGTTTGTCGGGGTCGATGCCGGCGTCTTTCATCAGCTCCTTTGCGCGGTAGACGTCCTCGGCGTCGTTGACCAGCGGGAGCATGATCTCGACGTTGTCGTAGCCCATCTCGTAGAGCCGGCGGAACGCCTCGAGTTCGTGGGCGAAGACGTTGGGGCGGTCGAGCGAGCGCCGGATGCCGCGGTAGCCGAGCATCGGGTTGTGCTCTTCGGGCTCGTTCGCGCCACCCTCGAGTTGGCGGAACTCGTCGGTCGGCGCATCGAGCGTCCGCACGCGGACGGGTCGTGGATAGAACTCGTCGGCGACGGTTCGGATCCCCTGGATGAGTTCCTTGATATAGGCGTCCACGCTGTGTTCCTCGATGAACTTCTCCGGCGTCTGGTTCAGCGAGAGGATCATGTGTTCGGTCCGCAAGAGTCCAACGCCGTCGGCTCCCGTCGCGGCCGCACGTTCTGCGGCTTCGGGAATCGAGACGTTGACCTTGACTTCGGTCGCGGTCATCGGCTTGACCGGCGACTGCGGGCGAACCTCCTCGACCGGTTCGGTTTCCTCGTCGGGATCGACCGTCTTCCCCTCGAGGACGGCACCCTTGTCGCCGTCGAGCGTGACGACCTGACCGTCTTCTAAGACCGTCGTCGCGTTGGTCGTCCCGACGATGGCCGGAACGCCCAGTTCGCGGGAAACGATCGCGGCGTGGCTGGTCATGCCGCCCTCGTCGGTGACGATCCCGACGGCCCGTTTCATCGCCGGTACCATGTCCGGCATCGTCATCTCGGTCACGATAACGTCACCCTCGTCGACCTTGGCCAGGTCGTCGAGCTTTTCGACGATCCGTGCCGCGCCGCTGACCGTTCCCGGACTCGAGCCGAGTCCGTCGACGAGTACGTCGCCGGTCCCACTCCCACTCGCTGACTTGCCACCGGTTGCAGCCTGTGTGCTTCCGCTGCCGTCGGTCACGCCTTCCGAGACGTCGACGCCACCGGCTGCGACACCTGTTGAGTCGTCAGCGTGCTCGCTGATCGTCGTGATGGGACGAGACTGCAGCATGAAGACTTCGCCATCGACGATCGCCCACTCGACGTCCTGTGGGGTCTCGTAGTGGTCCTCGACGCGTTCGCCCAGTTCGACCAGGTGGTTGATCTCCTCGTCGTCGAGCACGCGCTCGTTTCGCTTGTCTTCGGGGACGTCACGTTCGACGGTCTCACCCGTCTCGTCGTCTTTTTCGTGCATCACCTTCTTTTCGGCGACGGTGACGTCGACCGTTCGATCGTCTCGAGAGACAACGTAGTTGTCCGGCGAGACGGCCCCGGAGACGACGGCTTCGCCGAGCCCCCACGCGGCCTCGATGATCATCGTCGGATCGCCCGTCGATGGATGGCTCGTGAACATCACGCCCGACTTCTCGGCATCGACCATCTGCTGAACGACGACGGCGATGTTGACCACGGAGTGATCGAAGCCCTGTTCCTGCCGGTAGTAGATCGCCCGCTGGGTGAACAGCGAGGCCCAGCACTCACGTACGCGGTCGAGCAGCGCCTCCTCGGTAACGTTGAGGTACGTGTCCTGTTGGCCCGCAAACGACGCGTCGGGCAGGTCCTCGGCCGTCGCCGAGGATCGAACGGCGACGAACGCCTCGCCGTCACCGACCTCGGCGTAGGACGCGAGGATTTCTTCGCGCAGTGCGTCGGGAAACGGCGTCTCGAGAATGAGTTCCTGTGCGCGGTCGGCCGCATCCGCAAGCGCACTCGAGTCGTCGACGTCGACATCGACGGCTTCGAACAGTTCGTCGTCGATTTCGGCTTCTTCGATGAACGAACGGTACGTGCCGGCAGTTACTACGAATCCCGGGGGTACGGGTAGCCCAGCACCCGTGAGTTCTCCCAGGGAAGCACCTTTGCCGCCGACTTTCTCTATGTCGCCGGCACTGATCTCGTCCAGCCAGAGTACAGCCATCTCTATGTTCGCAGACAGGCGAGCGAATAAAGAAGGTTGCGAACAGTCGCCACAATTCGAAACTCGAACCTGAATGAGAGTTGTGACGATGAGTGGGGTACAGTGCTCAGCCCAGTCTGTGGCATACACTGTGGCTCAGTGGGACACGATCACCGAAAACGAGCCCTCACCGACGGGGCCCGGCCGAGTCGCCACTACACGTTCCGAGCGATCGTCAAATAGCCCGTATGGCCGACCGGCGCGGTCGACGGCCGGGAACCGCGGTCGTCGAACTGCATCTCGCGCTGAATCGTCTCGCGCGTGCGGACGTTCGATAAGCCGGCCTCGTGGGCCGTCTCGACGACCTCACGAGTCGACTCGATGAAGGGACTGTAGACCGCGACGAACCCTCCCTCGACCAGCAGGTCGGGGGCGTGGGCGACGATCGACGGTGCATCGCCGGTATCGAGAGTGAGGACGTCGAACGACTTGTCCTCGAGTTCCTCGAGTTCCTCGGTCAGATCGCCCGTGCGGACGTCGACGGCATCCGAAACGCCGCCAAGTTCCATGTTCTCGCGAGCGACCGCGGCAAACTCCGGATTACGCTCGTAGGTCACGACCGAGGCCCCAGCGCGTGCCATCGACGCCGACAGGACGCCCGTGCCGGTTCCAGTGTCGAGTACGCGGTCGCCCCGCGAAATCCCCGTCTCGCCGATCACCAGACCGACGTCACGGGGCACCATCGGTGCGCCCGTGCGCTCGAAGTGATGAAATAGGTCCGGGCCACGCAGTCGACGCACCTGGAACGCATCGCCCAGATGGGTCTCGATGGTCTCGCCCGGCTGGACGTCCTCGGGGACCTCGAGCACGCCGAGGTCGGTGCCTTGCTCGCCGCCGGGGGCGACGAGATACTCGCGGTCGCCCCGGACGAGCAAGACGGGAACGCGGCCGCCTGCGTCCTCGGTGTCCGGTTCCGTGTCGCTCGCCTCGTCGGTATCTGGATCGCTACTCACGCGATCGTCACTCGAGGGCACCGATTGCGGCGGCCAGATCGCCGTCGTTTTGCTCGAGTGCCTCGCGGGCCTCGTCCTCGCTGACGCCGGCGCGGGTCGCGACGAGTTCGATGTCGTCGTCGGGGATCGCACTCGAGGTGTCGTCATCGTCGCCGCTCTCGTCGATTGCACCCGCTGTGCCGGACTCGACCTGTGCCGGCGAGCCGATGACCTGGTAGGTCTCCTGGCCGCGGGCGTCCATCTTCGTGACCTCGGCGTCGTCGAAGACGAGATCGTACTCGTCGGTGCGGATGATGACCTCTTCGGCCTCGATATCCTCGACATCGATCCCCATCTGTTTCATCATCTGTTCCATCTTGCGCGGGTTCAGTCCGCCGCCTCCTCCAAACATATCCGACACGTCGCCACCCGCGACCTTTTACTTTGTCGTTCGGCGTACGGAATCCGACACGCAAGCGGCACTCGAGAACCGCCGTGTTCGACCGGCTGCGAGCCGCCGCTTGACCCGTCGGCCGACGAATCGATGGACTCCTCGAACTGCTCGAGTCGAAAGACGAACGCCGGATGGGACTGCCGGGAGATCGAGTCACCGGAGTCGCCCACGATCGGGGCCACCTCGATGGTGCGTCCGATCTCGTGGCAGCGTACACGGGGGATATGTCGCTCACAGCAGCAGACGATCCCGGCGTCTCGGGCGCGGAGAAAACGGCGCTCGAGCGCGACTGCAAGCGCTGATTCGCCAGCTACTGGGATGCAGGCGCGCCTTCGCGGACGGTCACGGCCATTCCGGTATCGAAGTCTGCGATCGCGCCAGCCCCGAGCTGTGCTGTACCGACCGCGATCAACTCGCCGCGTTCGTGGACCACCAACACCTCGTCGCCCGGTCGGATCTCGTCGCCGACCTCGAGGACGAACTTCGCGAAGACGTTCTTTTCGTCGCGGACGAACGGTTCGCTCTCGTCGTCGACGACGACGCGGTAAGCCGGGTGCTCGAGGGCGTCGTGGAGTCGCTGCCCGCCCTCGAGGCCGAGGGTGAATCGGCCGTCGGTGCCAAAGGAGACGAGGCGGCCGGTTTCGGCGTGGACCTGCTGGGGGCGTCCCGACGTGGTGCGTTTGATCGTCAGCGATTCGGTGGGTGGGAACAACGCAGCGCCCGCGCCGGCACCGAACTGGTAGTCCGCGATCGTTCGCAGGTTCGCCAGTCCCGCCTGCCCGTTCTCGTCGGCTGACTCACTCATTGGGCGAGGTTGCATGCGGGCCGTCGAAAGCCCTTCGACCTCGTGTCGCGACTGTGCGGTCGACGGTACAGGACAGGTGACCGTCCAGTTCGACGAACAAAAACGAGATAGCGAACATTATAATACTCGATCGAGTAGTAATAGTATCGCATGGACGCCACGCAAATCGTGCTCGGGGTGGTGCTGCTCGTGTTCGGCACCCTGACGCTGGCCGGTCCGGCCACCTTCGTCTCGGGGACGGTGATGTACCTCTTGACGGGTGTGACGCTTTTTATTACGGGCTATGCGCTGTTGATCGGCATCTCACAGCGCCGGTACTCGAATCGCTCCTGAGACTCGAGCGCCGGCAGTTAGAGCAGGAACGTCTCGGGGCGGTCCCCGAGATCGAGGAACGAATCCGTCGCCTCGATGAGTTCGTCGGCGGTCGATGACTCGAACGCCATCACTTCGACGCGGACGCCCTCGTGGCGCAGGTGTGAACACAGCCGCGAGAAGTCGCCATCGCCGGTACAGAGGACGATCGTGTCGACGTGATTGGCGAGTGTTACTGCGTCGAGGCTCATTCCGACGTCCCAATCTGCCTTCTTGGTGCCGTCGGCGAACGTCTTGATATCCTTGATTTTGGGCTCGAAGCCGATATCGACCAGTGCCTCGAAGAAACTCTCCTCGTCGGGCGCTTCCGCACGGATCACGTACGCGATCGCGCGGGTGAGCTGGCGGTCCTGAACGGCTTTCTCGAGGAGCGCGGAGTAGTCGATGTTGCGGCTGTAGATGCTCTGTGCAGTATGATAGAGGTTCTGGGCGTCGACGAGGACGGCGACGCGCTGGCCGGGATGAATTTCCGTCACGTACTACACTGTCGTGGGTGGGCGTAAAAAATCACGTCGGTCGTCCGGTGACTCGAGGGTCGACGTGTCGAGCAGTCGTTAGCTGCGGAGTTTCTCAATGCGCTTTTCGGTCGGCGGGTGGGTCGCAAACAGCTGTGCCATCAGACTCTTGTCGGCGTTGAAGATACAGAGCGCGCTCATGCTGTCGTCCATCGTCGACTCTTTGCCCTGTGCGCCACTGGAAATCTTCTCGAGGGCGCGAGCGAGCGGGTCGCCGCTGCCGATGTACTGGCGAGCGTCGTCGTCGGCGACGTACTCGCGGTACCGGGAGATGGCCAGCACGAAGATCATCACGAGCATGTTCGCCAGCGAGGAGGCGACCATCGCGAGGATCCAGGTGCCGATGTTTCGCTCGCCACCCATCAGGACCGCGAAGTAGGCGACGTAGCCGACGATCATCCCGATCGATTGGCCGACGACCATGGTGATGACGTCGCGGTTTTTGATATGGGCGATCTCGTGGGCGATGACGCCCTCGAGTTCGTCGCGTTCGAGGAGTTGCATGAGTTCCGTCGAGACGCAGACGACACCAGCGCCTTTCCGACCGACGGCGAAGGCGTTGGGGACGCCCATATCCATGACCATCAGTTTGGGCGTTTTGACGCCCATATCGCGGGAGAGCGATTCGGTCATCTGGTGGACGTCACGGTATGGCCCGTCCTCGGGCAGCTCTTCTGCACCTCTGAGTGCCATCCATTTGCCGAGTTTATATTGGATCGCAGGCAAGATAATGATCCCAGCGGGGAGTACCAGGAGCGGGCTTACGCCAAACATCAGTGCGATAACCGTTGCTGCACCGACGTAGAAGGCAAACAGGATGGCGCCAACGACGACCATCCTGATTTTCAGTCCGAAATCTGTCATAGTCAAAGATACGTACTGCTTCGGGATAAATTACGCGAAAGGGATTGGTAGTGTGTGACACTGACACAGTAGACGTACTGATCGAAGACACAACGGCTAAGTTACTCGAGCCCAATCGGTCGGATATGCGTCACGTCGCTCACCGAACCGAGACGTCCGTCGTGAGCGACGCCGTTTCTCACTTTTCGAAACGTAAACGCGTCTGAGTGTGCTCGAGGCGGGCGTAGCGACCCCGTCCCGGGTGCGAGTTGGAACCCACTGGACTCGAGCAGCGCCTCGAGTTCGACTCAGTGCGCGTGAATCACCATAATCAAGTAGCCAACGACCGACCCACACAGCAATAGACAACCCATGACATCCACTATCGACCTCACCGGCGTCTTCCCCGCGATGTGTACGCCGTTCAACGACGACGAAAGTATCGACTTCGAAACCCTGCAGGCCGACGCCCAGCGACTCGAGGCAGCCGGCGTCGACGGACTCGTTCCCGTCGGCTCGACGGGCGAATCCGCGACGCTGACTCACGACGAACACGTCGAGGTCGTCGAAGCGGTCATCGAGGCCGTCGACGACATCCCCGTTATTGCAGGCTCCGGGTCGAACAACACCCGCGAGGCGCTCGAACTCTCCGAGCGCTCCGCCGAGGCCGGCGCTGACGGCCTGCTCCTGATCTCGCCGTATTACAACAAGCCCGAACAGCGCGGCTTCGTCGAACATTATCGGACGATCGCGGACGCAGTTGATCTCCCACAGATCGTCTACAACGTCCCCTCGCGGACGGGCCAGAACATCGAGCCCGACACCGTCGTCGAACTCGCGAGCCACGAGAACATCGCTGGGTTCAAGGCTGCAAGCGGCGACCTCGGCCAGATCGGTGAGATCGCAGAGCGGACGGCCGACGAGGAGTTCGCCGTCCTCTCGGGCGACGACGCGCTCACCCTGCCGGTCGTCTCCGTCGGCGGCACGGGAACCATTAGCGTCTCCGCGAACATCGAACCCGAGCGCACGTGTGCGCTGGTCAATGCAGCCCTCGACGGCGACTACGACCGCGCTCGAGCGATTCACCACGAACTCGGGCCGCTGTTCCGGGCGCTGTTCGTCGAGACCAACCCGATCCCGGTCAAGGAAGCGATGGAGATTCGGGGCTACGGCCCAGCACGGATGCGCTCGCCGCTGACCCGACTTGCCGAGGAGTACCGCGATGAGCTTGAGGCCGTCCTCGCCGACCTCGAGGCCGAACCGACCGCGGTCGCAGACGGCAGCGGAGAGGGTGATCGATGACGGTCCGAGTCGGCGTCACCGGCGCGACGGGCCGGATGGGCCGAGAAGTGATCGCCGCCGTGGACGACCACGCCGACTGCGAGGTTGTCTTCGCCGTCAACCGGGAGCCAAACGGTGAGACGGTCGACGGCGTCGAGATCGAATCCGCAGACGTGTTCGACTCACTGCTCGCCGAGCGCGAACCGACGGCCGTGATCGATTTCACTGGGCCCGAGTCTGCCGTCGAGTACGCCACAGCCTGCGCCGAGACCGACGTCGCGTTCGTCACTGGCACGACCGGCTTCGACGACGCCCACCTCGAGGCCCTCGAGGAGGCAAGCGAAGAGGTTGCCGTCCTCCACGCGCCGAACTTCGCCCGCGGGGTCCAGGCCCTGCTGAACGTCGTCGGCGAGGCCGTCCGAAACCTGCCGGGGTACGACGTCGAACTCGTCGAGACCCACCACAACTCGAAACGGGACGCACCGAGTGGCACCGCAAACCGCTTGCTCACCGAGATCGAGGCCAACGGTGAGTTCACCGAGCGCACGCATGGCCGCGAGGGCGAACAGCCGCGCGAGGCTGGCGAGATCGGCGTCCACGCGCTCCGTGCCGGCGATATCACGGGCGAACACGAAGTGCTCCTCGCGGGCAACCACGAGGAGGTTCGGCTCACCCACCGCGCCGAGGATCGCGGCGTCTTCGCGGCGGGAGCCGTCGATGCAGCAGCGTGGATCGCTGGACAGAAGGCAGGCTGGTACGACTTTGCGGACGTGATTGCCGAATGAGCGCACTCGAGAGCGAAATCACGGAGCTGTGGGGAGAGTACCAGAACGACGAGATCAGCGCCGACACTGCCGGCGAGGACGAACACGCGACCCTCGACGCCTTCCTCGATTCCCTCGAGGCCGGCGAGATCCGCGCTGCCGAGAAACACGGCGACGCGTGGGCGGCAAACGAGTGGGTCAAACAGGGCATTCTGCTCAACTTCGGCCTGCGCGCGACCGAGCCCCGCGAGTACGGCGGCGTCACGTACAACGACGTCCTCCCGCTGGCTGACTCGAGCGACTACGGCGACCGGGGGAGCCGCAACACGCCCGACGGCACCGTTGTCCGCCGCGGTGCCCACATCGGCTCGGACTGTATCCTGATGAGTCCGGCGTTCGTCAACATCGGTGCCCACGTCGGCGACGGCACGCTGGTCGACTCCTGTGATACGGTTGGCTCCTGTGCTCAGATCGGGGCCAACGTCAAACTCGGTGCGAACACCCTCATCGGTGGCGTGCTCGAGCCAGTCGAGAACGCACCGGTCATCATCGAGGACAACGTCTCGCTGGGCGCTGGCTGTCGGGTCACCAGTGGCTTTGTCGTCGGCGAGAACAGCGTCGTCGGCGAGAACACGCTGCTGACACCGCGCATTCCGGTCTACGACCTCGTCGAAGAGGAAGTGCTCTACGGTGAACTGCCCGCCGACAGACGCGCCTTTACTCGCTTCGTCGAATCCTCGATCAGCGACCACGACCTCTTCGAGGGCGGCGCGTACAAACCCGCCGTCGTCGCGACCGACCTCCAGACGGAAACCCTCGAGGCGACCGAACGCGAAGACGCGCTCCGAGAGTAGGAGTATCCAAGCCGCGCGAGGGCGCGGTCACGAACACGAAATCGTTTTTATACTCGAGCGAGAGGCTGGCCTAATGGGAACGACCGACGGTGATCGGGTCTACTACATCATCAGTGATCTCCACATCGGCGGCGACGAGCAACTCGAGGAG
The DNA here is from genome assembly GCF_900156475.1 of Natronorubrum thiooxidans. Taxonomy (GTDB): domain Archaea; phylum Halobacteriota; class Halobacteria; order Halobacteriales; family Natrialbaceae; genus Natronorubrum; species Natronorubrum thiooxidans. The sequence continues at coordinate 14,645 of NZ_FTNR01000006.1, read as the reverse complement.
GTCGAGTTTCTCAACGAGTTGCTGGACTTTCTCGAGCGACTCGAGCAGACCGACGAGCCGGCCGAGTTGGTGATCAACGGCGACGCGTTCGGGCTGTGGGAGTTTACCCGGATTTCGGGAATCGAGAAGTTCGACGCGCTCGAGGAGACGTATCCGGAGCTGTTCGAGCAGTTCCGGGCGACCGGGGAGAACATCCAGATCACGATGGTCCCGGGCAATCACGACCACGAGTTGGCCGCCTACGACGAGTACGTCGAGCGCTTTGCCGAGTACAACGTCGACCTCGTCCAGGCACAATCGATCACGCGGCCGGTCGGCAGCCGGACGATTCACTTCGAGCACGGCCATCAACAGGACCCGAACAACCGGATCGAAGACTGGGGAAACCCGTACGCGACGCCGCTCGGGTACTTTTATAATACGCTCGTCACCAGCCGCGCAGGACAGCTCTCCGATCGGGGGCGGTACAACTGGCTGAAAGACGTACAAGCGGTGACACCCACCGAACGGATGCCGGTGTGGCTCCTCTCGAAGTACTTTTATCGCGAGATGAATCCGCTGCTTCGGTACGCGCTGGTCCCGTTTCTGTTGTTGTTCAACATCAGCATCCTCCTCGTCATCCTGGCGGGACTCGACGCTGCGAACATCTGGTCGATGCCGATCGACCGGGCGACGGCGTTTCTCAGCCAGTTCGGCACGGCCGGCACGGCGATCTGGTACCTGCTTGCGGTCAACGTCACGGTTACCGGGCTGGTGTTGCTCGTCGGCATCCCGCTGTATTTCATCCGCCGGGACGTCAGGCAGACGATCAGCCGATTTGGGGTCTTCGAGACCGAACTCACCGTGGATGCTGAGACACCCTATGCCGAAGCAGCCCGCGAAATCTTCGACGAGCGCCCGGAGACAGCCATCTTCTGTTACGGCCACACCCACCGCCCGCGACTCCAGGAACTCGAGGGTGGCGTGGCCGTCAACACTGGGACGTGGCTCAAACGCCTCCATCGACGCGACGGGATCACCGGCATCCTCCCGCCGGTGTTTTACCCGTCCTACCAGCTGTGTACGGTCCGTATCGCTGCCGAACCCGAGGCTGGCGGCATCGTCGTCGACTACGAGGCGGTCGAGAAACCGAGCCCGAAAGCCGAGGAACTCACGCTCACCGAACGGCTGTTCACCGTCGGCCGAGAGCCAGAACTCGAGTTGCCCGACGGGACGGTGATCGAAGACGAGGCGGTGGTCGCAGAACCACAGCCGGCCGAGTGAACCACCCCACCCTACTCGCTCACTCCGCGATGCTCCGTTCGCTCCTTGAGGAAGGGGCATTCTCGCCTCATTTCTGGTAAATGTCGCGTCGGCTCTGTGCGCTTTCGAATCCAAAGTCTTGACTTCGCGCGGTTACGTACAAGCGGTAATGACGACACTCGAGGGGTTGCCGGCGGTTCGCCGGCTGACAGCGTGGGAGCCGACGAGACTCGAGTCCCTTGCGGGAGAGTACGAAACGCCGTTGTACGTCCTCGATCTCGATCGAGTCAGGGAAAACGCGCGCCGACTCGAGTCCGCGTTTCCCGACGCCGAGATTCTCTACGCGGTGAAGGCGAACGCACTTAGCGACGCCCTCGAGACGCTCCACGAGGCGGGGATCGGCCTCGAGTGTGCGTCGGCCGGCGAACTATCGCGTGCACTCGTCGTGACCGACAGCGGGGCCGACGTCCATTATACGGCCGTCAACCCGCCCGCGGGCGATCTCGACATCGCTGTCGAGGCCTGGGAAGCGTACCCCGAGTTGACGATCACTGCTGGGGCCGAGGACACGATCGACCGCCTCGAAGAGCGCGGCTACGACGGGCGACTCTGCCTCCGGGTCAACCCCGGGATCGGGGCCGGACACCACGAGAAGGTCCAGACCGGTGCGAACGCGAAGTTCGGCGTCCCAGCCGAACGCGCCGTCGATGTGCTCGCAGATGCTGCCGACCGCGGCTTCGACGTCGTCGGTATCCACGCCCACGTCGGCTCTGGTGTCTCGAGCGACCAACTCGACGCCCACCGGGAGTTCGTCTCGCGGATGGGTGAGCTAGCCCGGTCAGTCACGGCGGCGGTCGGCGACCTCGAGTTCGTCGACATCGGTGGTGGCTTCGGTGTCCCCTACCGCGAGGCCGACGCGCCACTGGATCTCGAGGCGGTCGCCGAGGCGACCCGCGAGGCAGTCGGCGACGTAGACGCGCAATTGACGATCGAACCCGGCCGCTACTTCGTCGCCGACGCCGGCGTCCTGTTGACCGAGGTCAATACGGTCAAGGACGCACGCGAGACGACGCTCGTCGGTGTCGACGCCGGCATGACGACGCTGCTCCGGCCCGCGATGTACGACGCGTACCATCCGATTCGAAATCTCACTGCCGACACGGAGGCCGACTCGAGCGACGGCGACCGCAGCCGTGGGACGACTGCACAGACGATCACCGGCCCGATCTGCGAGAGCGGGGACGTTTTTTGTACGGACCGCGAACTCCCCGAAAGCGAACGCGGGGATCTCCTCGCGATCGGCAACGCCGGCGCGTACGGCTACGAGATGGCCAACCAGTACAACTCTCGACCCCGGCCCGCGTCGGTCGTCATCGAAGACGGCACGGTTCGACTCGCCCGTCGACGCGAAACGATCGATGACGTTACCAGCGTCGAACGCGAGAGTTGATTCATCTCGATCGCCGCGGGCGCGAAAGCGATCGACGTACCCGCCTCGACGAAGCGAGGACGCGCCAGACGACTACCCGGCCCTGAACCACCCCCGACTCCCGACAGCAAGACAGCCTACCGAACGATGACCGTTCCATTCCAAAAGTACCACGGCACCGGCAACGACTTTCTGATCATCCATGCGGCCGAATACGTCCCCGATCGGGCCGCACTCGCCAAACGCGAGTGTGACCGCGACACCGGCGTCGGTGCCGATGGGATCCTCTATCTCGCCTTAGAGGAGGACTTCAACCCGCCACGCGTCGTGATGACGCTGGTCCAGCCCGACGGCTCGACGGCCCCGATGTGTGGCAACGGCGCACGCTGTGCCGCCGAGTGGGCCATGCAACGCACCGACACGGACAGTGTCATGATCGACACGCAGGCGGGCACCCTGCGTGCGGATCGCACGGACGACGGGATTACCGTCGAGATGGGGACGCCGACGTTTGCCCCCAACGACGTCCCTGTCGACGCCGACGAACCCGTCTTCGAGGAGCCGATCGAAGGCCTCGAGGTTTCCGTCGTCAACACCGGCGTCCCCCACGCCGTCGCGTTCGTCGACGACGTCGACGATGTCGACCTCGAGGCGATCGCCCCGCCGGTTCGTCACGCCGATGTCTTCCCGAAAGGAACGAACGTGACGATCGCCAGCTCCGACGGTGATGGCGGCTTCCGCCAGCGAACCTTCGAGCGCGGTGTCGAAGGCGAAACCGACTCCTGTGGCACCGGCGCGGTCGCCATCGCCGTCGCCGCACGCCGGCTCGGGCTTACCGACGCCGATCCGGTCCACGTCGCTCCGCCGGGTGGCGACCTGCAGGTCAGCTTCAACGATCGCGGTCGCGCGACGCTTACCGGTCCCGTCGAACACGAGTTCGACGGCGAACTCGCCCTCGAATCGCCGGCCAAACAGTGACTGGGGACCGATCCGACGCGGCGGTCACTGACAGCGCCAGCGACGTCGGCGACCAGCCGTTCGACCCGATCGATTTCCTCGAGACGGCCGTCCAGACGGCCTCCCACGAGGACGTCAGCCCGATGCGGGAGTTCCTTTGTGAGACGCTCGAGGTCCACGGCATCGAGCCCCGCGTCGACGACGGTGGGAACGTGCTCGCGACTCGTGGCTCGGCCGACGCCGACACGCACGTCGTGTTGAACACACACATCGACACCGTCTCGCCGCACGTCTCGTTCGAACGCGACCGAGATGGGGTGGAAGCCGGCGGGAGCGACGTGATCCGCGGTCGCGGGTCGTGTGACGCGAAAGGACCGCTCGCCGCGTTGCTAGCTGCCTTTTTTGCGGTCGATCCCATCGACGGCCGCGTCACGCTCGCGATCACGCCCGACGAGGAAGTGCTCTCGACGGGCGCGTACGAACTCGTAACGGGCGACGACTGCCCCACGCGTGACGCCGACGCCGTGATCGTCGGCGAACCCACGAACCTCGACGTCTGTACGGCGGCGAAAGGTCGCTTTCAGGGCACGATCCACCTGACAGGGGCCAACGCCCACGCGGCCGAACCCCATACCGGTGTCAACGCCGTCGCCGCCCTCGAGGGCGTCCTCGAGGCGATCCGGACGTTCGGCGACCGCGAGGACGCGCCACCGACGCATTCCCAACTCGGCGCGGCAACGCTGACGCCGACGGTCGTCGAGGGCGGCGACGCGACCAATCAGGTGCCGGCCGACTGCGCGCTGACGGTCGACCGCCGGAGCGTGCCCCCGGAAACGGCCGAGGCGTTCCATGCTGCACTGACCGACCAGTTGCAGACGGCGGTGCCCGACGATATCGGCGTCGAGTTCCGGTTTACCGACCGACCGACGCCGTTTCTCGAGGCCTGGGATACCGACCCCGACGCGCGGGTCGTCGACCTGCTCGCGGACGCCGCCGGCGGCGACGTGCGGCCGTTTACTGCGGCGACGGAAGCGTCGTATTTCGCGGCGGATGCGCCGACGGTCGTCTTCGGCCCCGGTGTGCTCGCCGACGACGACGGAGCCGTCGCCCACGCGCCACGAGAGTACGTTCAAGTCGCCGAGGTAGAAGCCGCTGCAGACGCCCTCGAGGCGACGCTCGCGGCGTTGCTCGAGTAACGAAGACGAGTTTTCGACGCCGAGACTGTTCCTCAGATCGCCATCAACACGATTGCGAGCACGCTGGCCGCGATAGCAGCCACTTTGCGGGGCGTGACGGCCTCTTCGAACGCGAGGATGCCGACGACCGAACTGATCACGATGAACAGCCCGAAGATCGGGACGACGATGCTGACGGGACCGAGTGCGAGCGCGCGATAGTAACTCAAGAGGCCGACGGCCAACAGACACCCCATCGCGAGGATGTGGGGGCTATATCGGTGGGTGAGATAGGGCTGTACCGGCAGATTTCGGACGACGATCACGAGCCCGACGGTGACGAGCATCACCGCGTTCGAGAGGAAAACGGCGGTCGTACTCGGGATGTCAGTCATGGCGATCGATAGCAGCGGGGCCACGAGACTGTAGGTGAGACAGGCAACCACCGAGAGGGCGAGATACCGTCGCATCAGCGATCACCACTCGCGGCCAGATAGATCGCGAGTACGGCCATCGCGATGCCGGCAGCGCGGGTGCCGGTCAACTCCTCGCCGAGAAAGACGATGCCAACGACGGAGCTGCCGACAATAAACAGCCCGTAGACCGGGACGACGACGCTCACTGGGCCGGCCTCGAGTGCGGAGTAGTACGCGAGAATGCCGACGGCGAGAAAGAGGCCGGCCACGTAGACGTACCCCGCGGCTGGCGTCGTCACGTCCGTCGGGTCGGCGGTTCCCGTCACGAGGAGGACGCCGAGCGTGAGGGTCAGAAACACCGCCGTGGAGAGAAACAATGCGACTGCTGGTGGCACGGCCGTCGTGACGACGCTCGTCAGCGGCGGAACCAACCCGTAGGCGACGAGCGCAATGGCGACCCACAGGAGATAGTCCATGCCTTTCAGTGATTCCGTCGCGATGTATATCCGGTCGGATCGACCCGTCTGCGATAACACACGTCGTGTCCCTGTTACTGCCGGCCGTTCCCGTTGTACCTCGCCTCGAGGTCCGTGGCGACCGTGACAGGTGTCTACCAGCTTATAATTTGGTGGATATATACAGTAGTGCGATCATCCCGAGGATCGTCAGCGCGAACAGTGCGGCCGTGGCGATTTCCGGATAGAGATAGTCGATCATCGCATCACCCGTTACCGATCGTTGGGTGTAACTGAACAAATCGGTTTTGCTTTCACCACTCGCCGAGCCCGCGTTCACGCATCGCTGTCGGGCTCACAGGCGTCGTCGTCAATCGCCACGACCGCACGGTTTTTGTCGGTACTGGATTACGTATACATCAATTCGTGTTTCCTGCTGTCGTCGGCGCTGACGTGACGCACATGGGACCGACAGTCGTTGCCACAACCTCGAGCGACGGCGTGCTCGCCGTTGCCGTCTCAGACGTCGCTCGAGCACTCGGTGTGGCGGCCGGCTGGACGCTCCTTACCCTCGTGGTCGGTGGACTCGTGATCGCGCGATTTCCCTCGAGTACGCGAGCGATTCGAGACGATATCACAGCACAGCTAGATCGGGTGTTCCCGGTCGGCTTCGTCGTTTTCTTCGGGCTTCTCGTCGTCGTCTCGGTGCCGCTGTTTGCCATGACGATTCTCGAGCACCCGGCACTCCTCGCGGTCGGAGCCGTTGTTTCCCTCCCGGGACTGGTTCTCTGGGCCATATTGCTGGTCGTCGGCGGCTGTTTCGGCGGTATCGCCGTCGGAAACTGGCTTGTTAGTCGATTCGGCCGCGAGTCGCCGTCGCTCTGGCTGGCTCTCGTAATTGGAACGGTCGTCATCGCCTCAAGCCAACTCGTGCCGGTTCTGGGCACGGTCGTAGTGCTGGGAGTGGCAACTGTCGGGATCGGAGCCGTTGTGAGACGGCGATTCGATATCGGCAGTGATGATGAGCACCACGACCGTGCTGGCAACGGCTTCAAAGACGGGTCGACAGCGGATTCAGCGACGGCCGATGGATCGAGCGTCGAGTGGGAAACTGATAACGCAGTCGACTCCGAGATTTGGCGTTCGAACGAGCACGACGCGACTGCGAACGAACTGGAGTCCACGACGGCCACACCGAGCGATCGTGGACTCGAGACGGCTCGCGACTCGAGTATGGAGTGGAACGGCCAAGCCGGTGGCGAGGCGCGGTGGCGAGATGAAGCGACCACCGATGAGTGGGACGTCGACGACTGGGAGTGGGAGATCGACACTGATCGGGAGTGTGACTCGAACGAGTGAGAACGGACGTCTCCACGCGTCGTCACATATACTGGAGGAAGTTCTGTAGATAGACGACAGCGTTGAATCCGCCGTGAACCAGGGCCGGAACGACCAGATTGTTGGACAGTTCGTAGAGAACGCCAAGATACAGGCCAAGTGCCGTGACCGTCCCGAGACTGACGAACACAGCACCGATATCGCTGCCCAGATACACGGGAAGATGGACGACGGCGAACACGACTGCGGTGAGCGCGACTGCCAGCGCGGTCGGAAACGTCTCACCGAGGCGTGACTGGATGACTCCACGGTAGAGTAACTCCTCGCCGGGTCCGGTGAGTAGAATGGCGATCGGGATGCCGAGCAACAACAAGAGGGGGTACTCACGTCCCTGCTCGATGCCTGAGTGTGTCGTTCCCTCACCCCCCGCGCCGAACGGGTCGAACAGGTCGATCGCCAGCTGGTAGCTGATCGCGACGACGAACGCGCCGAACAGGCCGGCAACGATCCATACCAGATCCCAGCGATCAGGGATTCGAAGCCGAAGGAACTCGAGGATGAACGTCCGATCGAATCCGTTACGACGCAAGAGGAGGTACGTCAGCGCGAGGCCGCCAGCACCGACGAGGTTGAACGCGACCGATGACGCGATCTGAGTAACGGTTTGGGCACGGTAGCCAACGACGAGCAGATGACCCTCGACGCCGAGCGTCGCCGCAAACCCAGTCAGCCAGCCGGCGATTCCGAGGCCGAGACAGAGCCCGAGCGCACGAACGCGTGGCGGAACTGCACTCAGCAGCCACTGGGTCGAGAACATACGTCTCGGTCGTTGGCTCCACCAAAAAAGATGTTCAAACGATCTGGACAACGTATCTAAACAGCTCTCAAGTTTACTCGCGCTCAATACGACCCGACTTGAGAGAGTGTGCTCGAGCGAACAGTTCGCCCGTCTGGCCTGTCAAACCGGCCGACTAGAAAGTTACTGTGCGTGCAAATATCACTCAACGTATAAAAAGAATAATGCACTGTTTGTGCCTCTGAATGAGATGAAGATGCCTGCTGGAACTGACCAAACACTTCGACCGTTTTTGTGGCGTGCAGCCAAACTGTATTCCGACACGGAGGTCGTCTCCCGAAATCACGACGGACTGCAGCGATACACCTACAGTGAGTACGACGACCGGACAGCCCAACTCGCGAACGCACTCGACGAGTACGGGATCGAGGAAGGCGACCGCGTCGGCACGTTCTGTTGGAACCATTCGCGACACTTCGAGACGTACTTTGCCGTCCCCTCGATGGGAGCCCAGCTCCACACGATCAATCCGCTGCTCCCCGACGCACACATTCAGTACATCGTCGACAATGCCGACGATCAGCTGATCTTTGTCGACCAGTCGCTCGCGCCGAAACTCGCGGGTGCGGTCGCCGACGCCGACGACGAGTTCGATGATGTCGACTTCGTCGTCATGGGCAGCGAGGAATCCGACGATCTCGAGTCGACCGCCTACGAGTCGTTCATCGACGAGCACTCGACCGACTACGACTGGCCCGACGTCTCCGAGGAACAGCCCGCAGGGATGTGTTACACCTCCGGGACGACCGGCAACCCGAAAGGCGTCGAGTACACCCAGCAGATGCTCTGGAGCCACACGATGGCTTCCCAGACGCCACAGGGGATTCCGATGGCCGACGACGACGTCGTCATGCCCGTCGTGCCGATGTTTCACGTCAACGCCTGGGGGATGCCGTTTACGGCGACCGCAGGCGGTGCCAAACAGGTCTTCCCCGGCCCCTCGCCGGACCCCGAAGACCTCGCTGGACTCATCGAAAACGAGGGCGTGACGATCAGTGCCGGCGTCCCGACCGTCTGGCTGGGCCTGATGGAGTACTGTTCGGAGAACCAGGTCGACCTCTCGACGCTCGAGACCGTGATCGTCGGCGGCTCGGCGGCCCCGAAGTCGATGATCGAGTGGTTCGACGATCAGGGCGTCGAGGTCCTCCATGCCTGGGGGATGACCGAACTGGCACCGATCGGCTCGGTGTCGCATCTCAAAGCCGATCTGAAGGACGCAGATTACGACACGCAGGTCGACAAGCGCAGCAAACAGGGGCTGATGGTGCCCGGCCTCGAGTTCAAGGTCATCGACGAAAACGACGAGGAGATCGCCTGGGACGGCGAGGAGTTCGGTGAGCTGTGGATCCGCGGCCCGTGGGTCACGAAGGAGTACTTCAAACGGCCCGACGCGAACGAGTCGGACTTCGAGGACGGCTGGCTCAAGACCGGTGACGTGGTCACCGTCGACGAACACGGCTACATCAAGATCGTCGACCGAGAGAAAGACGTAATCAAATCCGGCGGCGAGTGGATCTCGTCGGTCGAACTCGAGAACGCGATCATGGCCCACGACGACGTCTCCGAGGCGGCCGTCGTCGGCGTGCCACACGAGCGCTGGCAGGAGCGACCGGTCGCGTTCGTCGTGCCGACGGCGGACGCTGATCGAGAGGCGCTCGTCGACGAGGTCTCCGAGCTGCTCGCCGACGAGTATCCGAAGTGGTGGCTGCCGGACGAGGTCGAGTTCATCAAGGAAGTGCCGAAGACGGCGACGGGCAAGTTCTCGAAGAAGGACATCCGCGAGGAGTACGCCGACCAGTCGCTCGTCGAGGGACAGGTTCCGGAAGACGCTGCGCCGGACCACGACTAACGACGCGAGCCGCAACGGGTTTCGTTTTTACTCGAGGTCGTCGACGAGGTCGCTCGCGACGCCGGTGTAGCCCGTCGGCGTCAGGGCGTGGAGTTCCTCGCGGACGGCCCCGTCGACCTCGAGGTCGTCGAACATCTCACGGAAGTCGTCGAGCGAGACGTCTTTCCCGCGGGTGACGGCCTTGACGCGCTCGTAGGCGTCTGCCTGCCCCTCGCGCCGGAGGATCGTCTGGACGGCCTCGCCGATGATCTCGGGGGTCGACTCGAGTGCGTCGCGCATGACTGGCTCGCTGGGGACGACCTTCTCGAGCCCTGACGCCGTTTTGCCGTAGCCGATCAGACAGTGAGCGAACGCGGCACCGATGTTTCGTTTGACTGTCGAGTCCGAGAGGTCACGCTGGAGGCGTGACGTGGTGATGTAGTCGGCGAGGAAGGTCAGATCGGAGTTGGCCTTCGAGAGGTTTCCCTCGCTGTTCTCGAAGTCGATGGGGTTGACCTTGTGCGGCATCGTCGACGACCCCGTTTCGCCCTCGACGGCCTCCTGGCCGAGATAGCGATCGGAGACGTAGAGCCACACGTCCAGATCCAGATCGAGGAGCACGTCGTTTGCGCCACGGAACGCGTCGAAGACGGCGGCGAGGTCGTCACACGGGTTGACCTGCGTCGTGAGTGATTCGAACTCGAGACCGAGTCCTGTGACGAATTCCTCGGCGAACGCCGACCAGTCGACGTCGGGATAGGCGGCGACGTGGGCCGCATAGGTCCCGGAGGCCCCACCGAGTTTGCCGCTGAGTTCGTCGGTCGCGCGTCGAATCCGGCCCGTCGCGCGCCCGAGGCGGGCCGCGTAGACGGCCATCTCCTTGCCGAACGTCGTCGGCGTCGCGGGCTGGCCGTGAGTGCGGGCGAGCATCGGGAGGTCGCGGTACTCACGAGCCATCTCGGCGAGCGTCTCGCGGACGTCGTACAGCGCTGGCAGGAGCACCTCGTCGACGGCATCCCGGACGAGCAGCCGGTGGGCGAGGTTGTTGACGTCCTCACTCGTGAGTCCGAAGTGAATCCACGCCGAGGCGTCGCTGTCCTCGGGCAGGCGGTGGCGAACGAAGTACTCGACGGCTTTGACGTCGTGGTTCGTCGCGTCGAAGCCGGCGTGGCCCTCGGTCTCGAGTTTCTTGATCAGTCGGGCGTCCTCCTCGGCGAAGTGTTTGTAGAGCCCGCGGAGGTGTTCGCGTTCCTCGAGGCCGAGTTCAAGCGGCGTCGCCTCGAGGTCGGCGAGTGCGATCAGGTACTCGACTTCGACGCGAACGCGGGCTCGCATGAGCGCGGCCTCGCTCGCGTACGGCGAGAGTGGTGCGGTCCGACTGCCGTAACGGCCGTCGAGCGGTGAGACGGCGTACAGGGCGTCAGTCTCAGTCATTGTGCGAGTCTTTCCAGCACGGTCCAAAAGCGTATCGAAACGACGAGCCCGAGAGAACCACGAGCATGCATATCTCGAGACGGCAGTGTGGAAATGGTGGCGTTGTGATACACGAACGTGGATACATCGATGATCGAGACCGCAACCACTTTGATGCTTGCAGGCGGGAGTCAGACCATGACGCGAATCGCCGGGATGGCCGGCAACCGAGGGCGCAACCTGTTGAACATCGCCGACAGACAGCCGGGCGGAGCCGAACTCGCCGTAATCCTCACGAACAGCGAGGACGCACCGGTACTCGAGGCCGCGGCCGAGCGCGGGATTCCGACCGAAGTCGTCCCGCTCGCCGAGGATATGGACCGCAGCGAGCACGAGAAGGCAGTCCTCGAGGCACTTTCCGACTACGAGTTCGACCTCGTCTGTCTCGATGGCTACATGCGGATCCTCTCGGACACCTTCCTTGCCGAGACGCCGACGACGCTGAACGTCCACCCATCGCTGCTCCCGTCGTTCCCCGGCATGGACGCCTGGGGCGACGCGCTCGAGGCGGACGTCTCCGTGACGGGCTGTACGGTCCACGTGGTTACGGATGCGACCGACGACGACGGCAACGTCGTCGACAGTGATGTCGACGGCGGCCCGATCGTCACGCAGGAGCCGATTCCGGTCTACGAAGGCGACGACGCCGAGCGCCTGAAAGAGCGCGTCCTTTACGAGTGCGAGTTCCGCGCGTACCCGCGTGCAGTGAAGTGGTTTGCAGAGGACGCTGTCGATGTGGACCTCGAGGCCGGCGAGGTCACCGTCGACGCCGACGTGGCGAGTACAGAGAGCGATGACCACAACGGCCTGGCCGCACGACGATTCGTCTCCGACGACCGCGCCGACACGCTCCGCTACGGGGAGAACCCACACCAGGACGCCGCAGTCTACGCCGACTACACCTGCGACGAGGCCAGCGTCGTCCACGCCGACCAGCTCAACGAGGGCGCGAAGGCGCTGTCGTACAACAACTACAACGACGCCGACGGCGCGCTCAACCTGATCAAGGAGTTCGACGAGCCCGCCGCCGCGGTGATCAAACACACCAACCCCGCCGGCTGTGCGACCGCCGACTCGATCGCCGAGGCCTACGAGAAGGCCCTCTCGACGGACCCGATGAGCGCCTTCGGCGGCATCGTCGCAGTGAATCGCGAATGTGACGCCGACACTGCCGAACAGATCATCGACTCGTTCAAGGAAGTCGTCGTCGCGCCCGGCTACACCGACGACGCCCTCGAGGTCCTCTTCGAGAAGGACAACCTGCGCGTGCTGGACGTGGGCCGCGAGGCGCGTAGCGCCTCGGATGCGAGCGGCGAACAGCCGCGAGCGCTGGGCGAGCGAACCGACCGCTTCACCGAGAAACCGCTTGTCGGCGGCCGACTCGTGCAGGAACGCGACCTGCAGTCGGTTTCGGTCGACGACCTCGAGGTCGTCACCGAACGCGAGCCAACCGAGGAGGAACTCGAGTCGATGGTCTTCGCGTGGCAGACGCTCAAACACGTCAAGTCGAACGGCATTCTCTTCACGAAAGGCACCGAGACGGTCGGCGTCGGGATGGGACAGGTCTCCCGCGTCGACGCGGTGCGACTCGCGGCGATGAAAGCCGACGAACACGCGGAGGGCAAAGACGCCGAGGGCGCAGTGATGGCCTCGGACGCGTTCTTCCCCTTCCCGGACGGCATCGAGGAGGCCGCGAAGGCGGGCATCGAGGCGGTCGTCCAGCCCGGTGGCTCGGTCAACGACGACGACGTGATCGAGGCCGCAGACGAACACGACATTGCGATGGCGTTTACGGGGCAACGGAGCTTCAGACACGACTGAACGAAACGCTGCTTCGAAACACGGTTCAGCCACAGTCTCAGTTTCGCCGTTGTCGCTCCAGGTCGAGCCGATGACGAACGAACCGAGATCCGCGGACGATCACGACGCTGAGCCCGTAATAAAAGCCCAGGAGTATAAGCAAGACCACAGTCTGATTGAGCCCTGCGATCGAGAACAGCACGTCAAGACCAAGCGGATCGAACAGGACTGCTCTGACTGCGGCGACGGGTGCGTAGACGAATAGCCGGAACAACACCTCGAGTGCCGAGAGGACCGCACCAGGGATCGGAAACGGCTGTCGAAACGAGAAGACGGCGAGCGTCGCTGGAACGGCGACGAGCAACAGAAAGACGACACCGACAGGATGATCTCGCAACCACGTCCGTGCGGACTCGAGTCGACTCACGCTCGTTGTTTACTTCGTTGACAATAAAATAATTTCGCTCGGTGACCGAATTGAACCGGGAGTTGCTACCAATGGCCACCCCAGCCGTCCGTCATCACTGGGAGTCGAACGTTCATATAGCTGGACCGATTACTAGTCTGTATGTCACAGTCTGTTTATCCGGCGTTCTCTCGGCGGCGGTTACTGGCCGGAGCCGGTGCAGGCCTGTCGACACTTGCCGTGTGGGGGCTCTCACCGCTCGTAGAGAGCAAGTCGCTTCCGGACACCCGGCCGACGATTATCGGCCATCGTGGTGCGGAGGGGCTTGCACCGCCCAACACGATCGCGTCGATCAAGCGCGCACTCGAGGTCGGCGTTGACGGCGTCGAACTCGATGTTCGACGGACCAGCGACGGCGAATTCCTCTTGTTTCACGACCCGGTCCTCGACTGGAACTCGACCGGTCGGGGCTGGATTCAGAACACGCCGTGGAGCGAGATACGGGGGGCTCGAATCGACGGTGAGCCGCTCGTCACGCTCTCGGATGCGCTCGAGGTGCTCAGTGAAACCGACGTGTCGCTGTATCTCGAGTTGAAAGAGACGGGGTACACCGACGCCGTCCTCGAGACGGTCGCCGAATACGGACTGCGCGATCGGCTCACAGTCATCGCCTTCGAGACGGAGGCACTCGAGCCGGCGCACAACCGTGGCGTTACGACTGGATTGATCGGCTCGGCACCGACATCTCAACTGGCAACCGATGCCGCCGATTACGGTACCGATGGCGCGTTCTGTCATTACGCGCCGCATCTCACCTCCGAGTTCATCGAGGAGGTCAAAGCTGCAGGACAGACGGCTGGTATCTGGAAACTCGTCGATACGAAAGGGACCATCCGCGACGCCCTCGAGGCCGGTCCCGACGTGCTGGTTACGAATCACCCTGATTACGCCTTCGACGAACTCGAGCAACTCGAACCGACGGCATGATCGGTCGTGTCGATTCGAACGAGAATCTGAACCTCCCGATCACTGAGACGCATCCGTATCGGTGATTCCTCGGGTCGGATTCTTTGCTGGCGTGAACTACCCCGCCCTACTCAGCGACTGGCGTCGCTTCATTGAGGGCGGAGCTTCCTGCTTCTGTGACGCAACTTGCATCCACGACGATGGACGAAGAATCGCCACCATCGGTGGACACAGCGGTCGCAGTCTCCACAGGCGTACCTTCGGAGTGAACCACTCCTAGTTTCTTCAGTCCTCGTGAGAGAAC
>NZ_FTNR01000002.1 GCF_900156475.1 Natronorubrum thiooxidans | reverse complement strand
TCGATGTCTTCGGGCGCGGGTTTTTCGGGTTCGTCGGTTTTGATGCAGAATGAGACGTACCACGCGCCCGTCGGCTCTTTCTTCAGCGTGACCTCTTTGATGGTTTCGTGGTCTGGGAGGTTGCGGTGGAGACGAATCGGGATTTCGCGGGTTTCGCCTTTGAGTTTCTTGAGTACGAGGAGTCCTCGGTTGTTCGGACCACTCTTCTTGTCGAGTTCGAAGTCCGATTGCCGGTACGTGAAACTCCTGAACTCACGCGGTTTCTTCCAGTTCAGCGACCCAACGTTGTAGCCTTTGGCTTTGAGTTTACCGAGGCTATCGATATTGTCTCGGATGCGCTCGATGGCTTTCTGCAAGACTGTCGAGTAGACCTGTTTGAGGTCTGGCCACCAGTTTTTCATTGTGGGGAGGGTGTCTCTGACGCTCCAGACGCGTTGGCGGAGCGTTCCTGCGTCTTCGGGTATCTGGTTGAATTCGAGGAGTGCGTGGTTGTATGTTTGTCGTACGGTGTTTCGTGTCCAGTCCATCGCTTCGCGTTGCTCTGTGGCGGGGAGTAAGCGATAGCGAGGGCTGTACTTCATACGACGTGTCAACTCGTATGAATTGGGCTGTCTTAATCGTGCTGATTCGGGTGCTTGTGACTCGTGCGGGCGCTGTATCCCCTCCCTACTCGCTCGCTACGCTCGCTCCTTGAGGAAGGGGGCTTAGCGCCCTCTCTTTCAGCTAAATCGCATGCACAATGGTTTGCTGTCACTGTGGCTCGACGCGGCTGCCTACTGGTTCGCGGTCGCTCCGGAACTGACTGACAGCAAACTGTCTCAGATGTAAGTCAATTCACCACCAATACTGATTCAAAAAAACCGAGCGACGAGTTACGAAATCCGAACCGACCTCAATCAGTCGTCAGCGGGAACGGCTCGCTGGTTTTGCGAGTCAGTCATTGCGAGCACGTCGTCGAAGAAGTCGAGAGTGTCCTGTGGGCCGGGGTTGGCTTCGGGGTGATACTGGCGGGTAATAATGTCGTGTTCGACGCCGTCGAGGCCTTCCGGCGTGTCGTCGTTGACGTTGATCTGCGTGATTTCGAGGCGGTCGCCGGGCTCGGCGACCGTGTAGCCGTGGTTCTGGGTGGTCATGACGACGCGGCCGGAGTCGAGGTCCAGCACGGGCTGGTTGATGCCGCGGTGACCGAAGGTCATCTTCTCGGTCGTGCCACCGAGTGCCTCGGCGACGATCTGCTGGCCGAGACAGATGCCGGCGACGGGGGTATCCTCGACGAACGTGTCGACGAGATCGATCGCTTGCTGGTAGTTTGCGGGGTCACCGGGGCCGTTCGAGATGAACAGGACGTCGGGGTCGATTGCCTCGACGTCCGCTTCGGTCGCGTCGTGTGGCAGGACGTGCACCGTCGCGTTGCGCTCGAGCAGCGAGTCGATGATCGAGCCCTTCGCGCCGCAGTCGACCAGGGCGACCGTGTCGCCGTCGTTGTCCTCGCCGTGGACGACCGGCTCGGCGACGCTGACCTGTGCGCCGATCTCCGTGTGGTCGCTCATGGCTTTACACTGTTCGAGCTGCTCGAGTGCGTCGTCTTCGGTGACGTCGTCGCCGACGGCGATTCCACACTTCATCGCGCCGCCGTCACGGATGTCGATGACGACGTCGCGGGTGTCGAGGTGGTCGACGGCGGGGACGCCCTCGCTTTCGAGCCACTCGGTGACGTCGTCGGTGAGTTCCTTTGCGAGTACGGCGCGCGGGTGAACGCGGTCGGACTCGAATCGCTCCTCGCGGACGCCGTAGTTGCCGATCAGCGGGTACGCGAAGGTAAGGATCTGCTCCTCGTACGATGGATCGGTCAGGCTTTCTTCGTAGCCGGTGTATGCCGTCGTGAAAACGAGTTCGCCACGAGCCGTTCCGGAAGCACGACCACGCCCCTCGAGTACGTGGCCCCCTTCCAGTGCAACGTAGGCTGCTGTCATTACGATCTACGTATTGGAGCAACCATCATAAGTGTTGTCTTCGAAGCTGAGTTACGAAATTCGTAATCGGTAAGTGGGTGTCCGGCATAGTCACGCATCTCCATGGACGACCTGGACCGACAGATCCTCGATATTCTCCGGCGAGATGCCCGGACGCCGTACACCGAGATTGCAGACGAGGTCGAAACGAGCGAAGGAACCGTCCGCAACCGCGTCGAGCGGATGATGGACGACGACGTCATCGAGCGCTTTACGATCTCGACACGGACGGGAAACGTCAAAGCGATGCTCGAGATCAGCGTCGCGGTCGACGTCGACACCAAGGCCGTCTCCGAACGGATGGCCGAGTGGGAAGAGGTCGATTTCGTCTGGATGGTCTCGGGCGAGCAGGACATCGTCCTCGTCGTCGACGCCGCGGACACGCGCGGCGTGAACGATCTCATCACGAAGGCTCGTGACCAAACGGAGGTCGTAAACACTAAGACGCGACTGATTCTCGACGAGGAACTGGGTTAGTCGGATTCTACGGACTGCTGTAGTCAGTTACCACCGATCTCCGACCCCGATGCTGGTGATCGGTGGTAAATCGGTACAGCAGACCGTATCGGCGTTCGGTTCGGTCTCGATTTCGGCTTTCTCCTCACCCGGTGGCGTCCCCACTCCCGGCGTCGGTCGCTCGATGGCATCGATCACGCGCTTGCGGCGGTGGATCGCCCGATACCCTCGGCGCAGCATACGGTCGGCCCGCGAACGGGAGATGCGGGCGCTCACCCGTCCGTCGCGGATCGCGTCGACTACCGCCTCGGGTGTGAGTCGGTCGGCCTCGATGACCGTGTACGCCCGGCCCACTTCGAACGGGTAGTGGGCGTCACTGCCGCCGACCAGCGGGAGGTCGCGTTCGGCCGCCAACTCCTCGGCGAGCGGTTGGGAACGGGGGTGTTTGCCGTTGACCTCGATTGCATCGAAAGGAACGTCGGTGAGTTCTCGCACGGTACTGTTTCGAAACGGGTGTGCGACGATCGCGGCGCAGTCCCGGTCGTGTGCCAGTGCAACCGCCTCTTTGGGGGAGAGTGCACCTGGTTTCGTCGCTGCAGGCGGATCCGGCCCGACGACGAGGACGTGGCCGCGATCGGTCGTAATCTCGATCCCGGGCAGCGTTTCGACGTTCGGTGACGGATCGAACGCCGTATAGTAATCGTGGTTGGTCGTCGCGATTCCGTCGAGGTCCCGTCGATCGGCCATCGCGGTGAGCAGACGAACGCCGAGTGGGTCGAACCGGTCTCCGAGGGCCCGGTGTCCGTGGAAGAATCGCGTGTGCGCGTGTAAGTCGACGGTGTACACGAGAACGCAGACGCTGGCCAGATCCTTTTGTCCTCGGCCGGCGTTTCCCGCAGTATGCAATTAGCGGGACCGACCGGCGGTCGAGCGGCCGATCGCGTGCTCATCCTGAATCCCGAAAGTGGGAGCCAGAATCACGTCGACGACGTGGTCGAACTCGGCGGCGAACACGGATTCGACATTCGAAAGACCGAGGAGAGCGGCGACGCGAAGCAACTGGCCCGCGACGCCGCCCCCACCGCCGACCTCATCGCCGCGGTCGGCGGCGACGGGACGGTCAACGGCGTGGTCAACGGCATCGCCGCCGCCGACGAACTCGAGACGACGACCCTCGCCGTCGTTCCCGCCGGAACGGGCAACAACTTCGCGACGAACGTCGGCATCCAGGGGATCGAGCACGCGTTTACGGTACTCGAAGAGGGACGACGCCGGTCGATCGACGTCGGAACGGCGAACGATCGACGCTTCGTCAACTCCTGTGTTGGCGGCATCACCGCCAAAGCGAGCCACAAGACGACCTCCGAGAGCAAGGCGAACCTGGGCGTGCTCGCGTACGTGAAAACCACGCTCGAGATGATGAACTCGTTCGACTCGCTTCCGCTGCGAGTGGAGACGGCTGCGGGACCGAACGGGAAACGAACACAGGCCTGGGAAGGGAACGCCATGTTCGTCCTCATCGGCAACTGCCGGCGGTTTACGGGCGCACGAACGGCCCAGGCCGACGTTGAGGACGGTCTGCTCGAGGTGACGGTCGTCGAAGACGTCCCGACCATGAACTTGCTCGGCGAGGCGGCGCTCAAACGACTGTTCGGCGGCGATAGCTCGTATATCGTTCGTCGGCGAACCCCGTCGCTCGCGATCGAGAGCACTCGGGACGCCATCACGTACAGTCTCGACGGCGAGATGCTCGAAACTGAGACGCTCCACCTTGAGACGAACCCGCGGACGCTCAGGGTCGCCGTCGGCGACGGCTACGAACCAGATCCGGACGACGGAATACTGTAGCCCCATCGAACGCCGACAGCGCGCACTGTGACCTGGCTCGAGGGCGTTACGCCGTCGGTTCGACGTGTCGGTTCATCGGATCGCCGAACTCTCGACGCGGTCGGAGCGCCGCCTCACCGTTGATGTTCGTGCGGATGCGGCGGCTCTACAAGCGCTGCACGACAATCATAGCCGCTCCTGTCCCGATTCGAGACAGTCGAGAGGAGCCGATACTGGTTTCAGGAATCGACGTGATAAACGAGTATGAGCACGCCTCAGGAGGATCTGGAACACGAGAACGCCGGTCAGGACGTGATAGCCGTCGACGAAAACGACACCGAACTCGAGTTAGTCAATCGACTCGACGCCCATACCGGTGACGGCATTCGCCACCGGGCGTTTACGTCGCTCGTCTTCGACGGCGAGGGGAACGTCTTGCTCGCCCAACGAGCGCCCGAGAAACGCCTCTGGGGAACCTACTGGGACGGCACCGTCGCCTCCCACCCCGTCGAGGGTCAGAGTCAGGCGGAGGCGACTCGCCAGCGTCTCGAAGAAGAGTTAGGGATCACGCCCGATCAGTACGACGACCTGCGGCTGACCGACCGCTTCGAGTACAAACGCTACTTCGAGAACGCGGGCGTCGAACACGAGGTCTGTGCCGTCCTGAAACTGACGCTGTCGGATCGCAGCCTCGACCCAAACGACGAGGAGGTGGCGGGACTGCTGTGGGCACCATACGAGCGACTCCACGAGAATCCGGAATCGTACCGCCAGCTTCGACTCTGTCCGTGGTTCGAGATCGCGATGCGTCGTGACGTCCGCGACGAGGAGTAGCGTCTCGAGCCAGCACTGTCCGGACGATTTGACAGTTCGCCCGGACGATCGATGCCATCGCCGTGTACCGTCCCATGATAACAAGTAACAAGGCTTATTATGCCGCCCTTCGTAGCGTTGGTCGAGGACCGACAGAATCGGTCCGTGTGACGAAATGAGTTCCCCACAACCGGAAAAGACCGAGACGCACGAAGTCACGCTCTCTAGAGACGAGCAATGGGTTACCCACCACCTCCTCGTGAGCTATCTCGACGAAGCGATCGACAACGACGAGCGCGCC
This sequence comes from Natronorubrum thiooxidans, assembly GCF_900156475.1. Lineage (GTDB taxonomy): Archaea > Halobacteriota > Halobacteria > Halobacteriales > Natrialbaceae > Natronorubrum > Natronorubrum thiooxidans. The sequence continues at coordinate 407,620 of NZ_FTNR01000002.1, read as the reverse complement.
CTCGAATGGGTCCTCGAGTCGATCGACGCGATCGAGGCTGGTGATCGAACAGCCGTACTTACCAGCGCCCAGGCTCGCAACCTCTTCGATGCGATGACTTCGTATGTCGACGCTGGGGACGCCCCCGAGCGAGACGTCACTCACGGATCGTCGGTCGTCGACCGCCTCGAGACGCGTCTCGAGTCAGTCGAATCGACAACCCAGTAGCAGTCTCCCGTTTTTCGAAGTTAGGGACGTGTCGTCGCCCAGACTGCCGTTACGGCGAGGAAAAAGGCCGGAACCAGCGGCAAGATCAATAGCGCAACGCGGTAGCCAACGCCCGGCGGCCACAGGGTGATCGCGATCGGGGCGATGAGAAACGCGACGACGATCATGCCGACGACGACCCAGCCACGCCAATCGAACTCCCGGTCGACCTGATCGGGATGGACTGACCCGCCGTCCCAATCGTCGTCTGTTGACTCCGCTCGCGTTCCATCGTCGTCGAACGCGGACGGATCGTGGACGTAGCCGCTGTCGTCGCTCGAGGTCACAGGCTACGTTTCGAGCCTGTGGTGAAAGTCCTCACGGTTCCGGAACGCTCCGGCTTCGATGGCTTACTCGAGTTCGCTGTCGGGACGGACGACGACCTTGCCGAACCCTTCTCGGTTCTCGATAATCTCGTGGGCGCGTGCGCTCTCGCTCATCGGCAGCTCCTCACGGATCGCCGGCTGGAACGTGCCGTCCCAGACGAGTTCCATCACGTCGTCGACCTGACCGGGTGTGGCCATCGTCGAGCCGATGATCTCGAGTTGGTTCCAGAAGATTCGTGGGATGTCCGTCTCGGGGTTACCGCCGCCGGTGCCGCCACAGGTGACGAGTCGCCCGCCCTTGGTGAGACTCTTCAGGGAGTCCTGCCACGTGGGTGCGCCGACGTGTTCGACGACGACGTCGACGCCGCGGCCGTCCGTCTCCGAGCGGACCCAGTCCGCGAAGTTCTCCTCTTCGTAGTTACAGACGTGGTCTGCGCCGTGTTCCTCGGCGTACTGCAGCTTCTCTTCGGTACTGCCTGTCGCGTACACCTCTGCGCCCGCGTAGTTTGCGATCTGAAGCGCGGCGTGGCCGACTCCGCCGCTGGCTCCGAGGACGAGTACCGATTCGCCGGCCTCGAGGTCGGCGCGCTCGATCAGCATTCGCCAAGCGGTCTGGAAGACCAGACAGCTCGAGCCGGCGACCTCCCAGTCGACGTGGTCGGGGACGGGGATGAGGTTGTCCTCGGAGATCGCGGCGTACTCGGAGTGAATGCCGGTAACGTGCTCGCCGATGATGTGAAAGCGCGGATCCAGTGTCGGGTCGTCCATCCGGAGGTCACCGACACCAGCCGAGAGCGCGACGTGGTCGCCCTCCTCGAACCGGGTGACGTCCTCACCAACTTCGGCGACGACGCCGGCCCCGTCACTGCCAGGAATGTGTGGCATCTCGAGGTCGATCCCCGGCATGCCTCGGCGAGTCCAGATATCCAGATGGTTGAGCGCTGCCGCCTTTACGTCGACCAGTACCTCGTCGCGATCGATTTCGGGATCTGGGTACTCGCCGTACTCGATGACGTCCGTGTCACCGTGTTCCGTGACTTTGACTGCTTGCATACACGGAGGTCAACGCAAACCCGCCTCATAACAGTTGGGCTATGCTGTCGCGCATCACGATTCATCGATGGTGTGTTTTACCTGTCAGCCGGTAAACCGTACGGTATGAACGAACGGGACGCGGAGACAGACGAAGCGACGGCCACAACTGACGTCGACGACGAGCAGACGGCGGCTGCGGAAGGCGACGAGCAGACGGCGGCTGCGGAAGGCGACGAGCAGACGGCGGCTGCGGAAGGCGACGAGCCGACGGCTGAGACCGAAGACGGCGAGAACGGGGACCAGTCTGACGAGGCGGCTGCATCCGACACCACCTCTCTCGGGGTTGGCGTCGTCACGATCGCAACAGACCGAGCGATCGGAAACGATATTGCCGGGGAGACGATCATTACGGCCCTCAAAAAGGAATCCCACGAGATCGTGGTCCGAGAGCACCTCGAGACCGAGCACGATCAGGTCCAGTCGACCGTCTCGCGGCTGCTCGACCGCGACGACATCGACCTGATCGTTACCGGCGGCGCAACCAGTGTCGAACCTGACGACATCACCATCGAGGCCGTCGAGCCACTGCTCGAGAAGGAGCTCTCGGCGTTCAGCGAGCTGTTTACCGCGCTGGCCTACGAAGAGGTCGGCACTCGAATTATCGCAGCGCGAACGCTTGCAGGCGTCGCTGACGGCATCCCGGTGTTCTGTCTCCCCGGCAACGAAGCCGCAGTCCGACTCGGCCTCGAGGAGATCATCCTGCCCGAGGCACACCATCTCATCGGGCTTGCCCGTGGACCCGACGACGAAGACGAACCCAGCGCAGAACCCGAGGGAGACGAGCCCGAAGCCGAGGAAGCCGAGACGGACGCTGGCGAGTCCGATTCGACGGACGACGAACGGAACACGGATCGAGATGATAACGAGACCGAAGCCGAAAACGGAGGGGAATGAGATGGATACTCCTGACGATCCTATCGACAAAGCAGCCGTTCGCGAACGCGTCTGGGATGCCCTCGAGGACAGCGGCGAAGCCCGGTTTCCGTTCCCACCGCATGGCCGGATTCCGAACTTCGCCGGGGCGGACGCGGCGGCCGACCGGCTCGCCGAGCAACCCGAGTGGCAGGCCGCCGCGACCATCAAGGCCAACCCCGACGCGCCACAGCTGCCGGTTCGGCGGCGAGCGCTGCGCGAGGGCAAGACGGTCTACATGGCTGTGCCCCGACTTGCAGACGAGCAGTGTTTCCTGCAACTCGATCCCAACGACCTCGAGGACTACGACGCCGCGACGACGGTGTCGGGCTCGTCGACCCACGGCGAGCCGGTCGGTCCGGACGCAGTCGAGACAATCGATCTGATCGTCTCCGGAAGCGTGGGTGTCACCGACGCCGGGAAACGGGTCGGGAAAGGCGAGGGCTACAGCGACCTCGAGTATGCGATGTTACGGGAACTTGCCCTCGTCGACGGGGAAACGACGGTCGCGACGACGGTCCACGAGCGACAGCTCCTCGACGAGCCGGTGTCGACCGGCGATCACGACGTCACGATGGACCTGATCGTCACGCCCGAGCGGACGGTCCGTCCCGACGGCCACGAGCAGCCGACCGGAATCAACTGGGCGCTCCTGACGGACGAGCGACTGGAGGAGATTCCCGTGTTACAGCGGCTTCGATCGCAGGAAAGCGACAGCTGAAACGAACGGGAAGTGTGTACACACCGATTACCGCCGCTGCCGTGTGATTGAGTGTGCAGTGGTTTTCAGCGGCTCTGATCGGCGACTGGCGAACGAATCACCCCGAGGCGCGAAAAATGCTCGCGCCCCGGGTGCCACCCGCAGGGGTGATACGGGCCGGTGCAGGGGCCCGTGTCAGTACCGCCGAAACGGGACGGTGTGGCAATGGTGGGGAAGGGTGCTGTGGTGGGGTTGCTGGAAGTCACGGGAACAGGCAGTGGATGCCTTGGTGGGGTCTGCCCGTTGACCTCCATCCGTCGCTACCGGCGGGATCTACTTTAACGGGGGCGACAGTACGTGAGTCTTGTCCCGGATTTTGCCGAATTCAATCCGCATTTACTCGGATCAATGCTGGCTCGAGAGCGTTCACTGACGGTATCTTTCTCATAAGGACCGATTTCGACGGGCGAACGACCGATCAGCTGGTCAGTTCGTCGGCGACGACCGCAGCGTCCATCAGCTGCGGATCGACGGCGAGGTCGAGTTGTCCCTTGATGAAATCCGGAATCGTGTCTCGGGCGTAGACGACCGTCCGAACGTCGTCGTTGAGATCACAGACGATCGGGATCGTCGTCGCCTCGCTGACGTCCGTCAGGACGTACAGCTCCGCCTCGAGAACGCCGGCTTCCTCGAGGACGGGCCGTGAGATAACGCCCGTAACACGCGCGACGTGTGCGCCCGTTGCCTCGAGAGCCTCGGTGATGTTGTCCTCGTCCGGTCCGGCAACGATGACGTCCATGCTCATTCGTACTCGATCGTTGCAGGTGGTTTGTGGGTCACGTCGTAGACGACGCGGGCGACGTTTTCGTGGCCACCGGTGATTCGGGACTGGATACGCTGGAGCGTCTCCCAGTCGATCTCCTGGGCGCGGGCGGTCATGCCATCTCGCGACTCGACGGAGCGAACGGAGACGACCCAGCCGTGGACGCGGTTGTCGCCTTTGACACCCGTTGCCTTGCCGATGACGGCTGCAAGCGCCTGCCATGGCTCGTACTCCTCGAGTTCCTCCTCGACGACGTGGCAGGCATGACGGGCGACCTCGAGTTTCTCGTCGGTGACTTCGCCGATGACGCGCACGGCGAGGCCGGGGCCGGGGAACGGCATCCGCTCGGCGACGATTTCCTCGAGTCCGAGGTGGCGAGCGACCTCGCGGACTTCGTCCTTATAGAGGTCACGAACGGGTTCGACGATACCCTCGAAGTCGACGATATCGGGCAGGCCGCCGACGTTGTGGTGGGATTTGATGCCGCCTTCGCTCTCGATGCGGTCGGGGTAGATCGTCCCCTGCACGAGGTAGTCTGCGTCGGCGTCTTTCGCTTCGCGCTCGAACTCGCGGATGAACTGCTCGCCGATAACCGCGCGTTTCTCCTCGGGGTCCGTGACGCCGGCAAGCGCCTCGAGGAAGCGGTCTTTGGCGTCGACGATTCGCAGCGACTCCATGTAGTCGAACGTCTCGCGGATCTGGGCGGTTTCGCCTTTCCGCATCAGGCCGGTGTCGACGTAGACCGGGGTGAGCTGGTCGCCGATGGACTCGTAGGCCAGCGCGGCGGCGACCGATGAGTCGACACCGCCCGAGAGGGCAATGACCGCGTTTGCATCGCCGATTTCGTCTTCGATCTCTGCAACTGCCTCCGGAACGAACGTCTCAGTGTCTACCATCAGTGGGTTACCTCAGTTTCGGTGTTGGTCTCTGCGGATTCCTGCTCGGTGTCGGCGGTGGCGTTTGTGCGCTCGAGGACGGCCTCGACGAGTCCGACGAACGGCGGGCTCGGCTGGCCGGGACGGGACGTGTACTCGGGGTGGAACTGCGTCCCGAGGAAGTAGGGATGGTCCTCGAGTTCGAGGATCTCCATCCGGTTGCCCGCCGTGCCCGAGAACGTCAGCGGCTCGTCGTCGAACTGGTCGAAGTACTCGGGGTTGACCTCGTAGCGGTGGCGGTGGCGCTCGGTACAGGACGTGTCGTCGTAGAGGTCGTAGGCGAGTGTTTCGGGTTCGATCACGGTCGTGTGCTCGCCCAGCCGCATCGTGCCGCCCATGTCTTCGACCTCGTACTGTTCTGGGAGGATGTCGATGACCGGGTGTGGGGTGTCTTCGACCATCTCCGCCGAGTGGGCGTCCTCGAGTCCCAGCACGTGGCGGGCGTACTCGACGACGGCCATCTGGAAGCCAAGACAGAGACCGAGGAACGGCACGTCGTTTTCGCGGGCGTATCGGACGGCTTCGATCTTGCCCTCGGAGCCGCGCATTCCGAAGCCACCGGGGACGATGACGCCGTCGACGTCCTCGAGTTGGCCATCGTGGCCCTCGGCCATCTCGTCGGCCGACACCCAGTGGACGTTGACGTCAGCGCCGAGTTCGAAGCCGGCGTGTTTGAGCGACTCGTGGATCGACATGTACGCGTCTTCTAAGTCGTACTTGCCGACCAGCGCGACGTCGACTTCATCGTTTTTCTCCGACGTGACGATATTACGCCACTCGTTGGCTCGCTCGCCCGGCGGGAGCGCCTCGTCGTCGAGGTCGAAGTGCTCGAGCACGTACTGGTCTAAGCCTTCCTCCTCGACCATCAGCGGGACGTGATAGACGTCGTCGACGTCTGGGTTCGAGAACACCGCCTCGGTCGGGATATCACAGAACAGCGCGATCTTCTCTTTGGTCTCGGGGTCGAGCCGATCCTCACAGCGCCCGACGATGATGTCGGGCTGGAGGCCGATCGACCGGACCTCTTTGACGCTGTGTTGGGTCGGTTTGGTCTTCTGTTCGCCGTTTTTCGAGTACGGGACGAGGGTCACGTGCGTAAAGAGCACGTTCTCCTCGGGTTCCTCGTGGGCGAACTGGCGGAGGGCCTCGAGGTAGGGCATCCCCTCGATGTCGCCGACCGTGCCACCGACTTCGATGATACAGACGTCGGTGCCTTCGGCGGCCTCTCGAATGCGGCGTTTGATGTCGTTGGTGATGTGCGGGATGATCTGGACCGTCTTCCCGAGGTAGTCGCCTGCACGTTCTTTCTCGATGACGTGCTGGTACGTTTTCCCGGTGGTGATGTTATGATCCGAGGTCATGTCGATATCGAGGAACCGTTCGTAGTTCCCCAGATCGAGGTCGACCTCCCCGCCGTCTTCTAAGACGTAGACCTCACCGTGTTGGTAGGGATTCATCGTCCCTGCGTCGACGTTGAGATACGGATCGATCTTCACAGCGGTGACATCGAACCCGGCGTTTTTCAGGAGTCGGCCGGTGCTCGCGGCCGTAATCCCTTTGCCGAGTCCCGACATCACACCGCCGGTGACGAAGATGAACTTGCTCCCCAGATCGGGGTCATAATGAGTGTCCGATTCCGTCGGCATACCGAGTGTCCGTGTGAACGGTTGAAAACGATTTCGGGACCGGTCCGTCTCCGGCATGCCCTGTCATTCTCGAGTGTGACAGGTTCGCCACGGCCGGTCGGGTGCCCGAACTGTTTTGTGGAGTGACAGCAACGAATCACCTGTGGCCACGCACGACAGACAGTCAGGCCCAGCGCCCAGCGTTTCCGAGCCAGATCTCGGATTCAAAGCCGGCTTCGGGTTCTATCTCGGGGTGATCATTGCCGGAGCGACCGCAATCGCTGGCGTCGCCACGGATGCGACGACGGCGACGATTCTCGCGACGGCACCGAGTACGTTGACAGCCGTCCTGCTACTCGTTTTCATTTTCGGCCATCGGCTGCGTGGCCTCCCCGAACGAATCGGCCAGTCTCGCCGTCGACGGCTCGCGTGCTATCTCCCGGCGGCCGCGTTCGTGGCCGTCTTGTTCGTCCCCGCAATCACCTCACTCGAGTCCACGACCCGACTCAGCGTGCTCGCGATCGCGAGCAGTCTGCTCAGTGGGGCCGTCGCCGTCGGCATTGCACGGATGACCAGAAATCGGTCCGTCGCCGCGGTGACGCCCGACGAGCCGGTCGTCTCCTGGGCGTGGCACGACCCCCGCTACGGAGCGAACGGGTGGGCGTCCATCGTCATGGCGGTCGGCCTCGTTATCGCCGGCCTCGGGAGCATTGCCGCCGGCAACTGGATCGGCCTCCTCTGGGCGGGGTACGGGACCGTCGTGCTCCTCGCAAATCGATTCGACTGGGGTGGCGACTGGGTCGATTTCGATGCGAGCGAGCGCTGGAGCGTTCCGGAGATCCACGCCCACGCGGCCGGCGTCGTCCTCGAGCGCACCTACAAGCGAACGCTCGTGCCGTGGGATTCGATCACCGGCATCGAACTCACCGATGACGAACTCGTTCTCGAGCACCGGTGGCTCGATATCCGCTGTGACCGCTCGGCGATCGATGACCCCGAACACGTCCTCGAGGAACTCGAACGCGCACGCGGGCGACGAGAGCCGTCGCCCGACGCTCGAGTCACACTGACAGACAACACGAAGTAGTGTCCGTGTGACGGTGGAGATATGACGGATCTTCGTGTCACCGTTGGTGAGCGGGAGTTGACAGCGACCTGGACCGACGACGCCCCGGAAACGAGGGCCGCACTCGAGGCTGCGTTGCCCGTCGCGGGCGATGGGATTCGCTGGGGCGACGAACTCTACTTCGATCTCGCCCTCGACGTGCCAGCCGAACACGCCAGCGAGGTCGTTCCGGAGGGGGCGATCGCCTACTGGCCTGACGGGGACAAACTGTGTCTGTTCTGGGGCGAGACGCCAGCCAGTACCGACGGCGAGCCGCGCGCTGCTGCGCCCGTTACTGTCGTTGCCAGACTCGAGGACGTCTCGGCGCTTGCGGAGCTAGATGGCGGGACGCGAGTGCGACTCGAGCGAGCGGAGTAACGCCGAATTCAGATTCGCTTGCGCGGGGTTGGTCCCGGATCGGGCGTTCGACCGTCGGCGCTGGAGTAGACGATCCGCTGGGAAACGGCGAGTGCCGCAAACAGTCCACCGGCAGCGAGAAACAGTGTCGTCGAACCGATCGCCAGCCCAGAGACGAGTGCGGCTCCGAGGACGACGTACGACACGACAAGTATCCAGACGAACTGAGTCATACGAGTTATAGGCTTGCACGAAGGTTAAGGGTAGCGACCGATTCCGTCTCCATCAGCCGGCGGGGATCGCTACTTGCCCCAGAAGTGAACGCTGGCGTACGAACAAAGTGTGCATACCGGCTCACTCTATCACACGGATTCTCGGGTATCGAGATAGTTGTTCACGACCATCGGTGCGACGACACCGACAAAAAACAGCAGCACCATCAAAATTTCATCTGGTAAATCGGTCAGCCAAAATCCGCCGAAAGTGAGGGCCATTGCGACCGCGACAAACCCGCCGACGACTTTGTTTTCACGGGAGACCATACCAACCGTCTCTGCCCGATGTCACAAAATAACTTCGGAGTTTTGACTGTTATTTGCCCCAGAACGGATCACGACTGCGCTGTTTGTCCAGATACATATTCAGCGCCTCGAGTTCGTCACCCGGAATCTCGCTTGCCAGCTCCTGCTCTAAGATCTTCGCGTGTTTCTCGGGGACCGCAGTCCAGAGTTCGTCGTCCTCCTCGATCTGGCGGCCAACGGTCGGGCCGTCGATCGCGACGCTCACGCGGTTGCCGGCGCGGGCCTCGTCGACGTCTTCGCCCTGTTCTTGAATCCCTTTGACCTGGCCGACGCGTTCGGGTTCGTTGTTCTCGAACTTGACGACATTGGCGTTATTCTGGATCGTGCCCGAGTTCACTTCGACGCCGACGACTGCGGGGTCGTTCTGGCGGAAGGTATGGTCGGGCAGAATCCGGAACCGGGCGGGCCGTACGATGTTGTCGAGAATCGTATCCTGCTGGGCGCGCTCGAGTTCCTCGATGTGCTGTTCGTACTCCTCGATAAGCTGATAGATGACCTCGTCGGTGAACAGTTTCACGTCGTCGATCTCGGCGCGCTGTTCGGCGTCGCTGAGCACGTCGACGTTGAAGCCGAGGATCGCCTGCTGTTTCGAATCTTCGGCCGTCGAGGCCACGGAAATGTCACGCGGGGCGATGTCGCCGACCTCAGCACGGACGATCGGCACTTCGGCTTCGTCGAGGGCGTCGGCCATCGCCTCGAGGCTGCCGAGCGTGTCGGCTTTGACGACGACACCTTGCTCTTCGGTGTCGACGGCGATATCCGCGAGTTCGGCCTCGACCTCGGCGACGACGTCCTCGAGGGGCCGATCGCGGACGACCCGGACCGGCGCGCCGGCCATCGCGTCTGCAAGGTCCGGCGCGGCGACTTTGATCCCGGATGCAGCCGACACCTCGTCGACTTTCTCGAACCGGCTCTCAGTTCGAATTTCGGCGAGCGGTCGAGGCTGGAGCAGCGCCCGAACCTCGGTGACGATGGGCTTGTTCATCCCCCCGACGACGATCGTGTCGTCGGCTCTGATCGTCCCGTCGTAGAGGACGGTGTCGATGGTTGTCCCGAAGCCTTTCTCCTCTTTGACCTCGAGGACGGTACCGACGCCGGGGCCGGCGACGTCGATCTCCATCTCCTCTTTCATGTAGCGCTGGGAGAGTCCCATCATCACGGTCAGCAGGTCGGGGACGCCCTCGCCGGTCATCGCCGAGACGGGGACGACGCCGACGTTGCGCTGGAAGTTCTGGACGCGCCAGTACAGGTCCGCGGAGAAGCCCTCGTCCGAGAGGTTACCGATGATCTCATAGAGGTTCTCGTCCAGTCGCTTGCGCACCCGATCCGACTGAGATTCGTAGGTGTCGTTGATCGGCGAGTCCTCGTTGACGTTCCAGCCGGGGACGGTGTCGATCTTGTTCGCAGCGACGATAAACGGCGTTTCGGAACGTTTGAGGATCTCTAAGGCCTCGAGCGTTTGGGGCTGGAACCCGTCGTTGACGTCGACGACGAGGATCGCGATGTCGGCGAGTGCGCCACCGCGGGAGCGAAGCGTCGTAAAGGAGTGGTGACCCGGCGTATCGATAAACAGCAGGCCGGGGAGGTCGAAGTCGTCCGGGTCGACGAGGTCGCCCGCGATGGTGGAGATGATATCCAGCGGCACGGCTGTCGCGCCGATGTGCTGGGTAATCGCCCCTGCTTCACCCTCGATAACTGCAGAGCCGCGTATTTTATCGAGGAGACTGGTCTTACCGTGATCGACGTGTCCGAGGACAGCGACGATCGGTGTTCTGAGAGATGTGGGGTCGCGCGTATCCGTATTCGACATGGTGAACCACCCGAGAAGGTCTTGTCTAAAGCGTCCGCAGGACGGTAGTTAAACCCATCGTCATCCGCGTTCGCCGATTTCCACGCGAACTGATCAGAGACGGATTCGACGAGCGACGAGAAAAGCCATCACGGTGTTTCGCGTGGACCCCGTGGTTTTTAATACCGATTAGTAAGTACGGGTATACATGAGCGATATACTCGCTGAAAACCTCTCGGGGAAGTCGGTCATGGGTTCCGACGGCGTCGAACTGGGACTGCTCTACAACATCACGATGGACCTCAAATCGGGCAAACTACACGATCTCGTAATCGATCCTGACGAGGAACTCCCGACCCGGTCGGTCGACTTCGACGTCGACGAAGCCGGCCGGTTCCTCGTGCCCGTCAACCGTGTTCAGGCCGTCAAAGATTACATCGTCGTCCAGCGCTAACGGAATGTACGTTCTTGACTCCTCGGCGTTTATTCACGACTTTCACACGACAGAACAGACTGCAACGATCCCACTCGTCCGCGAGGAACTCGAGGACGAGAGCGCCTATCGCTACGACGCGATGGAAGGCTCGGGGATGCACATTCATATTCCAAACGGGGACACTACTGAGAAGGTCGAACGCGCGGCCAAAGAGTCGGGTGATCTCGACGTCCTTTCGGACACCGACGTTCGACTCATCGCGGCGAGTTTCGAACTCGATGCAACGCTCGTCACCGACGACTACGCGATGCAAAACGTCGCTGAAAAACTCAACGTCGCCGTCGACGTGATCGCTCGAGAGGGAATCGAGGAACAGCGCCACTGGCGATATCAGTGTCAGGGCTGTGGCCGGGAGTTCGACGAGCAGAAGGATCGCTGTCCGATCTGTGGCTCGGGGCTTGCACGCAAGAACCCCTCGTAAGCGTCGGAGACGACTTCTAGAAGTACATCGGCAGAAAGATTGCCGCATTGTAACAGCCGTGGACGAGTGCCGGAACGAGTAAGTTCTCCGTCCGCTCGTAGATCGTCCCGAGGATCAACGAGAGCACGAACAGCAGCGACAGACTCGCGAGAATTCGGCCCGCCCCTGCAGTAGCGTACGCCGAAATGTGGACGAGCGTGAACACGGCGCTTGCGACGACGACCGCACCGGGCCGTGAGAACCTCTCGTAGAGCGATTTCTGGATGATGTTGCGGTAGAGCAGTTCCTCGAACGGCCCGACGAACAACACCATCGCAGGGATGATCACGAGCAACAGATCGGGGTTTTCGGCGGCCTGTTGGGTCGTGGTGTGTTCGGAGGCCTCGATGCCAGCAGCGGTCATCAGCGCCGAGATCCCCAAGTTCGCCCCAAGGATCAAGAGCAGTCCGCCGACTACCCACCCGACCGTCCGAAGCGTCGGGCGCTCGAGGTCGAGAAACGACAGGTCCCGCTCGCGGAACGCGAGATAGCCGGCCGCGACGGCACCGAGTCCGACGGCAAAGGCGAGATACTCAATCACCGTCCACTGGAACTCCGTCGGCTCGCCCGCGAGCAGTTGCACGGGAACCGAAAGGAGGATGGCCGCGATCGAAATGGCGAACAGGCCAATAAACGCAAGCACCAGCATTTCTCCCGTCAGTCCCAGTCTGCGCTTCAACCCGCTGCCCGAGACGCCCGCGTGGTCGGCGACCCCGATACCGACGCTTCCGGCTGCCACGAAAAAGGCACAAAACAGCAACGAGACCGACCACTCGAGACCCGGGACGACGATCGATCCGAGCACCCCCTGGGTGATCGCGTACCCCGACAGGAGCACGACGAGCAGACTCGAGCCGGCAGCGATCGGGCCGGCGACGCGTCGCTCGAGGATGCCGTGTCGGCGTGTGAGAAACGCACCGGTAGTCAAAAGTGCTCCGGCCGCCGCGATCCAGAGCGCCGGCTCCTCGACGCCGTGGCGAGCGGGAACCAACAGTGCAGCGACGGTTATGACCGAGAGGACAGTGCCGACGGTCGGGACGACGGCGGACGAAAGCGGGTCGCCATCACCGTCGACGGCCCGCGCAGTGTCGCTCATACGTTGCTGTTCGCGTGCGTGCTCATAGGCCCACCGCAACCGAGCGACCGAGTGTCCGTCGGCCGCCACGGATGCGTCTCTGCTCGTCACCGCTCGAGGCTCGATTACCGCTCGACGCGAAGCGACGTCTTCTCCGCGACAGCTTCGGCTTCCTCGAACTCGCCGCCACCGAGCAGGCCGCGGGTCGCCTTCTTGGCCCACTCGACGGCGGGCTGTTCGAACGTGTTGACGCCGTAGAGCTCGCCCGCGAGCACGCACGCGGCTTCCATGCCGTACAGCAGCCCGCCCAGTTCGTACTCGTCGACGCGCTCGAGTTCGAGCCGGACGTTCGGTCGGCCGGCCGCCGCGAGGCTGGCTTCCGTCGCCTCGAACTCGGCCTCGAGCAGTTCGCCGAGCGTCGCGTCGCCGAGGTAGGCGAGGTTCTCGACGTCGGTGTCCGGAATCGGTCGATCCACGCTCTCCTGGGGCGTGACGAACGTGACGAGTTTGTCGCGCGGGCCCGCCCGGTAGAGCTGGAGTTGGGAGTGTTGGTCGGTCACGCCGAGGGCGCGCACCGGCGTCTGGCCGAGGTCGTCCTTGCCTAAGCTCTCGGCCCAGAGCTGCGCGAACCACTCGGCTGCGGTCTCGAGCGATTCCGCATAGGGCATCATCGCGTTGATGCCGGCCCCGCGCTGGTCGAGTGCGTACGTCGTCGCGCCGTAGGCGTAGGCCGGACACTCGAACAGCGACCCTGACAGCGTCTCGGCTTCGGCGGCCGCGCCCTCGAGGAGAGCCTCGAGGTCGTGGCCACAGACTTCCGCGGCGACCATGCCGACCGCCGACAGCGCCGAGAACCGGCCGGGAACGCCGTCGGGGACCTTCAGCGAGGGCAGGTCGTGGCGATCCGAGAGATCACGCAGCGGGCCGGCGTCGCCGGTCGTGACGATTGTTCGCTCGGTCCAGTCGACGCCCGCTGACTCGAAGGCGTCACGGACGACGAGGAAGTTCGCCAGCGTCTCCGCCGTCGTCCCCGAGCGCGAGACCACGTTAATCGCCGTGTTCTCGAGGTCGAGTCGATCGAGGTGGCTCGAGACCCACTCGGGATCGACGTTGTCGAGGTAGACGGCTTCGGTGTCGCTCTCGTCGGCGAGTGCGTTCGTGATCGTCGCCGCGCCGAGTGCGCTGCCGCCGATGCCGACCGTAATGAGGGCGTCGGCGTCGGCGACCGGCTCGACGGCAGCCCGGATCTCGTCGGGATCGGTTCGCTGGGGCAGATTCAGTGCCTCGTAGCCGTGTTCTCCGTTCGCCATCCCGCGCTCGATGCGCTCGTGGGCGTCCGCGACCTGTGTGTCCAGTCGCTCGAGAGATGCTCGAGAGACGCCCGGGGCGGCGACCGATGCCAGCGCGTTACCGATATCGACATTCATATGAGAGACGGCGACCGCCGACGCTAAAGGCGTTCCGTCACGCACTCGGTCAGCGTCGTGGTCGACCCGAAAAAGCGGTTAGTTGGCCGAGTCGTCGCTATCGACGTCGACTTCGACGATGTCGACATCCGACTCGTCGTCTGCGTCTGCGGACTCGCGTGCACGCTCTTCGAGGACGAACCCGGCAAGTCCGGCGGCGATCATACCGATCCCAATTGCGCGGGTGCTGCGGACGTACCACGGTTTCGGCTCGAGTTCCGAGACGTTCTCGAAACTGCGCTTCCAGCAGTTCAGTGACAGGGACAGGCTCCGCTTGGGTGCAAGTGCCGTAAGGAGGCCGTACAGTGCACTCGAGGCGTAACAGAGTTTCAGGAGTTTCGAACAGACCATACAGGCAGTATTCATACTGGACTCATAAAGGGTGTTTTCGGTCCTCACCCGGCGGGAACCGTCATGGAGACGGCCCGACCGAAAGCCGAAACCCGGAAACCGACGAGCGGCCTACGGCCTCCTATGAGCGAAACAACGGGGACGTTCGTCGTCACCCATGCCGAATCCGACTCGGCCGTCGTCCGTGACGTCGAGACCGCACAGGTACACACGCTTGCGTCGAACCCCGGCCTCGAGGTCCACGACGTTCTCGAGGCGACCGTCGCGCCGGACCCGCCACTGGAGGTCACGTGGCAACTTGTCGACATCGAGGACAGACGCGCGATCGAGCTGGTCGACAGCGACCTCGAGCCGACCCAGCACGCAAAGGAGCTGGCAGCAGACGCCGAGGTCGGCGATCTGATTCAGGAAGAGCGAGCCGGGACCGGCGAGATTCACATCTTTTGTGTGCCATCCGACGACGTCGATGCGGCCGCCGCGGACGTCCTTGAGGACGACGAAACGATCGCTCGAGCGGCCCGCCTCGAGGCCGTCCGCGTCGAGGTTCGTCGGGCAGCCGATGAGGGTGTCTTGAGCGTTCGGTATCTGCCGGACTGAGACGGACTGCTGTCGTCACTGACCGCCGATCACCGACCCCGTCGCTGGTGATTGGCGGTAACTCGGTACAGCAGACCGTATGAGACGTCGGGCTCGACCCGATCGTCGTTTCGATCCGATTCGAACGACATCTCACCGATTTCGTGCTCGACAGGCTTCAGACCGTCAGGTATTCCGATATAATTCGTTTTAGAAGATACTGTAGAAATTGAGAAGGCTTACACGGGCTGACAGCCAGTGGTCCGATATATGGGGTATTTCGACGTACCGGAGATCAATTATACCCGGTACAGTAACCGCCAACTCGCGGCGGTGCCGCTTGCCGTTCTTGCGGTTGCATTGCTCGTCCTCACTGGCTCGTTTCTCGTGACGGGGACGCCAGTCCAGTTGGGGATGGACTTCGCCGGCGGGTCGGAGCTGACCGTCCAGACCACCTCCTCTGAGGCGGAGATTGCAAACGCCTTCGACGAGGAGCCGGAGTCGATTCAGGCGGTTGCCGCGCCCGACACGCAGAATCAGTATGTTATCCAGTTCACCTCGACCGATAGCTCGGCGCTGCGCGAACAGGCCGAACAGAACTTGGCACAGGACGGCGATGCCGATATCGTCCAACTCGAGTCGACGGTCTCGGAAAGCTTCGGTAGCGAGACCCAACAGACCGCACTGTTGGGAATCGCCGCCGCGTTCCTCGGCATGAGCGTGCTCGCGTTCCTGTTCTTTCGGACGTTCGTCCCGTCGATCGCGATCGTCATCTCGGCGTTTTCGGATCTCGTGATTCCGCTCGCGTTCATGGCAATCGCCGGGATCTCGCTCTCGCTTGGAACCGTCGCCGCCTTGTTGATGTTGATCGGCTACTCGGTCGACTCGGACATCCTGTTAAACAACCACATCCTGCGTCGCAGCGGTGACTTCTATGAAAGCACCAATCGGGCGATGGAGACCGGTGTCACGATGACGGTGACGTCGATGTCGGCGATGCTCGTGATGGGTGTCACTGCGTGGCTGTTCGGCGTCGAGTTGCTGGCATCGATCGGGATTATCCTCTTTGTCGGCCTCGCGGCCGACCTGATGAACACCTACATGCTCAACCTGAGTTTACTCCGCTGGTACAAGTTCCACGGGGTGCGATCGTAATGGGACCGATCAGTTTCATCAAGGAGCACTGGCGGCTCCTCTTGCTGGTGGCCTTCGTCACCGGCGCGATGGTTGCCCTGTTCGTCCCCGGTGGTATCATGGCCGACGACAGCTACGTCGAGAGTCAGGACGACAACCCAACGAATCTCGAGTACGGACTCGGTCTCGATGGCGGGACGCGGATTAGCGCTCCCGTGGTCGGGATGACCGCCGAGAACATCGATGCAGGCGCGGTCAACGAGGAAGACGGATCCGTCGATCGACAACGGCTCACCGAGATCGAGCAAACACTGTACGACAACGACGAGTTCGACCTCGAGACGGGCAACGCACGCGTCAGCGTCGACGACGACGGGAACGTCCACGCGGAGATATTCACCGACGAGGTGACCAGAGCGCAGTTCGCCGCGGCACTCGCGGAAGCGGGCGTCGAGGTCGACCCCGAAGAAGATATCCGCGACGGGGTGACCGCACAGACGCGGGCGCAAATCGTCGAGACGATCACGTCGAAGATCAACGCGGCCGGCCTCTCCGGCGGGACCGCCTACGAGTCGGCCAGATTCGGCGGCGAGTACTACATCGTCACCGAAGTGCCGGACATGGATCCCGATGAGCTTCGTGCGTTGCTCTCCGAGCGCGGGATCGTCGAAGTGGTCGCCTACTATCCGGGCGAGAACGGCACGCAGACCAACGAGACGGTGTTGACGGGAGCCGACATCGCAACGGTCGATCCACCGCGGCCATCCGAGCGTGGATCGGGCTATGAGGTGCCAGTGCAGGTCGACAGCAACGCTGCAGCCGACTACCAGGATCGAATGAACGACATCGGCTTTACTGGTGAGGGCGTCGGACAGTGTTCGCTTCGTGGTGACGGCGAGACGATCAGCTTCGATCACGCAGACGAGCAGTACTGTCTGCTCACCGTCGTCGACGGCGAGGTCGTCGACGCCCACAGTATGGGTCCGACGTTGGCCAGCAGTATGGCCGACGGAACGTGGGCGAACGACCCGAGTTTCTTTATGGGCGCACAGACCCAACAGCAGGGGGCAGCGCTCTCGGTGAACCTGCAGGCTGGGGCGCTCCCTGCACCGCTCGACCTCGAGCAAGAGCAGACGCTCTCGCTGTCGCCGGCACTCGCCGACCAGTTCAAGCTCTACTCGCTGCTCATCGGTGCGCTGTCGGTGGTAACCGTCAGCGGTGTGGTCTTCCTGCGATACAGCGACGTCCGGGTCGCGACACCGATGATCGTCACCGCGATGGCGGAGGTGGTGATCCTGCTCGGCTTTGCCGCGCTGATACGCATGCCGCTGGATCTCTCCCACGTCGCCGGGTTCATCGCGGTCGTCGGGACGGGGGTGGACGACCTCATCATCATCGCCGATGAGGTGATGGACGACGGCGACGTCAGCTCACAGCGGGTGTTCGAGTCCCGCTTCCGCAAGGCGTTCTGGGTTATCGGTGCTGCTGCGGCGACGACGATCATCGCGATGTCGCCGCTGGCCGTGTTGAGCCTCGGCGATCTGCGCGGGTTCGCCATCATCACCATCCTCGGCGTGCTGGTCGGTGTGCTCATCACCCGACCGGCCTACGGGGACATCCTCCAGCGGCTGTTGACCGACAAGTAACGCGGTTCAGCCGCGGTGATCATCGTTTTGCTCGTTATTGTCGTGGTGGAGCCCGTCTCGACAGCGCGGGCACCACTCGACACTGCCATCGCTACCGTATACACGCGCGAAGTCGAGAGAGACGGGACTGTCGCAGTTCGTACAGACAGGCATGATAACCGGCGGAAAAACCGGTCCAACGGGCAAGATCGGTCTGTCTGCCACTGCAACCCGATTAATGTGGCCGGTGTGCCACTCAGGTCGGAACGACGTTCGTCATGCCGATGCTCTCTGCGACGAGCCAGAGGACGAACAGGCTGTACAGTACGAGCAACAGCCACGCTTCCTGCCGTGAGAGCAACATCTCCGTTCGGACGACGGTAAAGAAGACGATCGTCGCGAGGATCAGAAACCCCATCATCGGGACGATGTGTTCGAACGTGATCGCCAGCGTGCCGGCAACCAATACCCCGACCGGTACGGCAACGAGCAGGTCGAAGACGTTGCTTCCCAACACGTTCGCGAGACTGACCGACGGGCGGTCCGACCGGGCCGCGGCGATACTGACGAACGCATCCGGGACGCTCGAGCCGGCAGCGACGACGATCATTCCCCAGAGGAACGCTGGCGTGCCGAACGCCTCACCGAGCCCGATCGCGGACCGAACGAGGCCTTCGACACCGACGATGATAACTACGAGTCCGAGGCCGAACCAGAGCCACGCAGAGACGAGATCGACTGTATCGTCAGCGCTTCCTTCGTGTTCGGTCGTATCGAGATACTGGGTAAAAACGTACAGCCCGTACAGCAACAGCGGAAACAGCGCGAGCGGGCGGGTGACGGCTCCTTGCAGGCCAGCCCCCGCGAGCGGGTTGTAGATCACCGCCAGCGAGAACGTCAACAGTAAGGCGGCGACCGCGAGCATATAAAATAGCGCCTCTTTATATACCAGATCGCGACCCGTCGACATTTGCCCGCCGCCCGCAAGCACTGCTGCGGCCGGAATGACGAGCAGGTTGAACACAGCGGAGCCGACGATTGCCCCGACGCCGAGTTCGAACTCGCCGTGCAGCAACGTTGCAAGGAGCACACTGACCAGTTCCGGCATACTCGAGCCCGCCGCGGCGATAATCGCTCCCTGGACGACCGCTGGAACGCCGTAGCCCGCAGCAAGTCGGTTGGCCGAATCCTCGAGCCACGTGCTTCCCTTCCAGACGACCGCCGTCGCGACCACGGCGAGTCCGAGCAGTCCGATCACGTCGATCATGTATCAGTCGTGTGTCGAGTGTGCGTATAAAACAGTCGCAGGCGACGAGACCGTACTCGAATCAGAACTGTCCGAGTCCCGTCTGCTGGGCGTCGGCGAGCACGGTCTCGCAAGTCGACCACGACTCCCGGGCAAACGATGGGAGTCCACCGTGGCGCTCGACGTAGGACTCGAGGAATGCCCGGGTATTCGGATCGCTGGGGTAGCCGCTCCCGACTGCGCCGTATTCGTCGGCGATGGCGGCCATGTGGGCGTCGCGTTCGACTTTGGCGACGATGCTGGCTGCGCCGACGAGTTTCGAGTCGTCGTCGGCCCCGTGGCGGGCGTCGATCTCGAGGTCGATCGCCGCCTCGAACGTGGACGTGGTCGCACAGGCGTCGGCCACGCGACGAGCGAACCGGTCGGCGTCGGTGTCACAGGCGTCGCAGAGTCCCGAAATCGAATCGACCTCGAGTGCGTCGGACTCGAGGGCCGCGAGCGCGTCAGCAATCGCCTCGGCATGGGCTGTGACGGCAAGCGAGTTCATATCCGTCGTCGGATCGTCGATCTGTGCGGTCGTGATCTCGGCGATCCCGACGGCAATTCGATCGTCCGCACGGAGCCGTGTCGCCAGTTCCTCGCGCCGTGTCGGGGCAAGTTGTTTGGAGTCCGCAATGCCCTCAGGGAGCACTGCTCGATCCTCGAGATAGACGGCTGCGGCGAACATCGATCCGAGCGCTGGCCCCTTCCCCGCCTCGTCGACGCCAAATGGCATACGACATGGCTCAGCGGCGGCGATAAAAGTCGTTGTGACTCGCTGGCCGTCTCATACGGAATGCTGTACCGATGTACCGGCGCGGCCGCAGGATGAATCGCAGTCGCGCCGGAACTGACGGACAGCGGTCCGTCTCAGTCAGCGGCTTCCGCGGTGTCGTCCGAATCGTCGGCTCGCGGTTCGTCCCGGAAGTACGCCTCGAGTTCGAACGGTTCGTCCTCGCCTTCGACGCCGATCACGTCTAGGGCCGTCACCTCGGCGTCAGTCTCGAGCAGGCCGGCCAGACTCGGCACCGTTCGGCCCTCGTCGCTGCTGATGAGTTCCTTGATATAGAGGCCGCCCTCGCCGTGGACGCTGACCTCGGCCTGCGTCGGCTCGAGGAGGTCGCCATCGATGTCGTAGACGGTTCGTTCGCGCGTGAGCGAAGCGCGGCGGTGGTCGACGCGCTGTGGCGTGTCCTGCTCGACCGTCGTCCCCGTGAGTTCCTCGAGTGCCGCCTCGAAGTCGGCCTCGTCGATTGGGTCGGCGAACTCGACGTCGGCGCGGTACTGTTTGCTCGCGTCGTGTTCTTTGACGCGCTCGACCATCTCGTATGTCGCCAAGCGCAGACCCTTGACCTCGACCGATCCGTCGGCGGCCGCGTTAATCTCGCGTTCGAGTTCGGCGGGGTCCGGATCGCGCGTGTTTGGCCGCTTGACCTCGAGGACGAACGGTCGGCCCGCCTCGAGCATTCGGGCGTCGACGTCCTCGCGGCCAGCGCCGTGGAAGGTTCCCTCCTCGCCCTGCATAGCGTCGACGACGTGGGGGCGGACGACCTGCTCGACGCTCGTGTCGTACATGTAGCCCGAGCCGCCACAGTAATCACAGGGCTCCTCGCCGTCGTCGCCCAACTGAATGCCGCTGCCGCCACACTCCCGGCAGGGCCACTCCGTCTGGGGAATGTCGCGCTCGAGTTTGCGATACCGGCCGTAGACAAACGCGGGATTGACCTGCACGTCGACGGCGTGGCTCGTGACCGACTCCGCCTCGAGGGCCTCGAGCGGGTCGAAGGCCTCGAGGTCGACGATCGCGAGCACGTCGGGGCGGTCGAAATCGACATCAGTCCCCGTCTTCGCACCGACGCGGCGGCCGACCTCGCGGTTGCACTCCTGTTTGAGCAACTCGCCGACATCCGGCTCGAGGTCGGCGTCCTCTCGGAGGAGCCGTTCATTTTCCTCGACCAGCGGCGGGACGCGGGTCCCGACCTGATAGGTGGCGAAATCGACGTCTTCAAGCGCGTCGACGATCGTTTCGGCGATCGCGTCAAACGTGCCACAGTACCCCTCGCAGACCCAGCACTCCTCGGGATCGACGGGCTCGAAGTCGTCGTCGTCGGCCATCGCGACCGTCGTCCGTAGCGCCCGACCGCGTTCGGCGTTGGTCAGTCCGAAACTCCGCTCGGCGAAGGGGCGGCCGAGACAGGAGTCACAGACCGCACCCGTCTCGAGTAGCGTGCGGGCGTCTTCTGTGATCATATGACGGGAATCGGGCGGCCGCGGGTAACACGTTTTCCCTTCGGACGGGCCAGCGATCGCTGGCCGCCCAGCGGTCTGACCGTGAGGAACGCGTCGCGAGATCGGCAGCAGGGGATCCCGGATGTTCAAATGGTGTGGGTCCTATCCACAGGACATGAACGACTCCCAGCTGGATCGGCGCGGGTTTCTTACGCTGGCCGGTAGCGGCCTCGTCGGTGCCCTCGCTGGCTGTTCGGAGCCCCAGGTCGACAACTCGATGGAGGGGCGCTCCTCCCATTCGATCGACCGGGACAACGTCGCCGACGGATCGGTGTATACGGACATCTACCAGTCCGTTATCGACTCGGTCACGCAGGTCCAGGTTGTGGGCATCAGTGACCCAGTCACCGGCGAGGAAGGGCGTGGACAGGGATCCGGCTTTCTCATCGACGACTCTCATCTCGTGACGAACGAACACGTCGTCGCCGGCGGCGACGCAATCGATCTCCAGTATATCACCGGCGACTGGACGGGGACTCGATTGCTCGGGACCGATTTCTATAGCGATCTGGCCGTCCTTGAGGTCGATCACGTTCCCGCCGCATCGACTCCGCTGTCGTTAACGGACAAGTGGCCCGTCGTCGGCCAGGAGGTCCTCGCCATCGGCAACCCCTACGGTCTCGAGGGGACGATGACCCAGGGTATCGTCAGCGGCGTCAATCGAACGCTCGATCTACCGGATCGGGAGTTTTCGGTTTCGAACGCGATCCAGACCGATGCCGCAGTCAATCCCGGCAACAGCGGCGGGCCACTCGTCGATATCGACGGCAACGTCATCGGTGTCATCAACTCCGGCGGTGGGAACAACATCGGCTTTGCGATTCCGGCAGCGATAACGGCACGGGTCGTCCCCGCACTCATCGAGACAGGAACGTACGACCATCCGTACATCGGGATCGGGATCCTCAGCGTCAATCGCCACATCGCCGAGGCGAATCAGCTCTCGGAAGCGACCGGCGTTCTCGTCACGGCGGTCGCCGACGGCGAAGCCGCGGACGGCGTTCTCGAGGCAGCGACGCCGCCCCGGACTGGAACGTCGGTCCCCGTCGGTGGCGACGTCATTTTGGCAATCGATGGCGTGCCGATCCCCGACCGGCACGCCCTCTCGACGTATCTCGAACTCGAAACCAGTCCGGGCGATACGATCGAGATCGATATCTGGCGAAACGGCAGTGAAATGACCGTCTCGTTGACACTCGGTGCGCGGCCCACGCGCAAGTAATACCGTCGGTACGAAGTCGATCGCGAATTCACGGCCGGCTCCAGGGGCGACGGCCGTAGTCTCACCGTACACGTCAGCATCGATTTCGATCCTAAAATCGTGACTGATCGCGCAGTCTCCGAGCAAATCGGTGGCTCTCGCCGTTGTGTAACCGGTTATTGTGTCGATAACAATAGGAGCGGTGCTGGTAGCACTTTCCAGAGCGATCACCCATCGCCTGAGAACGATGACTATGGACACAGATAGCTACCCCCTCGCCGACGACCCGACGCCCGAGCTCGATCACGCAACTATCGAGAACGAGAACGCCCCCGACGAGTGTGCGATCTTTCCGCGCGAGGCAACCGAGGAGGAACTGATGACCCAGTGGATCACCGCCCACGATGGGGCGTTCGTCTCGCTCGAGACGATGCAGTAGTGATTACAGATGCACCTGGAGAACTCCGTCACCGCCGCTGGCTTCTGGCTCGGTATCCTCCTGCCCATCGCCTACCTCCCCGTCTTTTTTACCGGTATCGATTCGACTGAAACGCTCTCGATCTTTCTCGGGCTCGTTGTCGTCCATGCAGCAGCCCTCGTTATCGGCCACGACTACACCGGCTCACGCTCACGGTAATCAACACCTGCAGCCAGCGACGTCGTGGTCGAAGCTGAGACGGTCGAAACAGTTGTTTTTGGGTACGACTCGAGTCGCTACCACAGTTGTGCGTGTGGCGTCTCGCAGTGGTCACAAATCACCGCCCGGTTGTCCTTGTAGGTCCCCCGCTTGAGTTCGCCCGCAGTACAGTACGGACACGAGCGTCCCTCGAGAAGCATAAGTACTTGCTGGCCGTTGTCGCCCGTCCGAGACGACTGTAATTTCGCCATGCAAGCACTCCATACTGGATAGCGGGGAAAACGGTTGGCCATGCCTATGCAATGTCGAATCGGTCCATCCGGCCGCGCTGGCGTCGGTTTTCATGATATGGTAGCCCTACACACGGACTGCGAAACGGCTCGCGAAACCGTGGCGGCTATCCCGTCGGTCGTCCACCCTCCGGTATGCGCCAGTTCGTACTCATCGCCCACGACGTGCCGACGACGCCCGACTTCTCGCTCGACGATCTCGCCGGTGGGGCCGGCCGTCTCGATGCGCTCTGTCGGTCGATCACCGCCTCCTTCGTCACCTCGCATGGCATCCGGGAGGACGTCCGCACCCACCTCGTCATTCAGGACGAACTCACGATCACGTTCGACGGCAGCGAACTGCGGCGGCTCAACCCCGACGAACGAAGCACCGCTGCACTGGTTCGCAAGGCGCTCGAGCATCGCGAGGACGCTATCGGCGCGCTCCCTGCCGAGCCGAGCCCCGGCATCGAGCTCTATCGACGCGGCTTCGAGGCCACCCTCGAGGCGATCGCCGCCGACGGAACCGTCGTCCAACTCCACGAGGACGGCGACGCCGTGGTCGACGCCGGCGGGCTCGAAAATCCCGTGTTCGTCCTCTCGGACCACCACGATTTCACGCCGGCGGAAGAACGCGTGCTCGAGGAGGCCGTCGACCAGCGGATTCGACTCGGGCCGGAGTTGTTACACGCCGATCAGGCGATCACGGTGGCCCATCACTATCTGGATACGGACGGCTACGAGCGGTTTTGAGCGGGCACAAATCGCCAGCAAGCGCCCCAATTGAGCGGTTCCGGAAGCGTTAAACAATCGGGCGCTCACAGTACACTTGCGGGCCGGTGGGGTAGCTTGGTATCCTTCGGCCTTCGGGTGGCCGTAACCGCGATTCGAATTCGCGCCGGCCCACTTTTCCCCACTTTCAATTGCCGCAGCGACGGCCTTTGGGTGGCCGTAACCGCGTTCTCGTGAGCGAAGCAAACGAGAGCAAGCGAGACGAGCACAGCGAGTCTCGCGTGATTCGAATTCGCGCATATAAACAGAGGTCGAGCATTTTTCGAAACGATATTAATGAAGAAGGAAACTGGCGTAATGCTTGATATTCAATTATTTCGATGAGCCGTTTTCGCTTCTGTCTTGAGTCGGAATAAAATCTTTGCGACATTTGTAGCCGATTTGGATTTTTCTTCTAAGTCATCTTGTGAGGGATCTTCTTCGATTGCATGGGCAGACGCATCACCACGGTATTTCAGATCACTGATTGCCCGGAAGAATCGCTGATCGAGGTTAGGTCCATATTTTTCAAGTTCCGTCCGTCGAGACTTCATATTCTTAATTAAATGTGAAAGTCGATGTGACCTATTATTTTCAGTATCGTAGAATATGTCTACGTCCTTCATTGTGAAGACAGAACGTAAAATATCGATTATTAAACTTTCAATTAGCTTTCAATTGAGAACTAAGACTGCTTGATCTGCTTTCACTTTATAACAGAGATTGATCTCGTATACGAAATTTGGGTAAAAATGACCGTCAATCTCTGAGTCATCAATATCAAGGAAGTTACCTTCACGCTGTTTTTCCGCCTCTACTGTCGCAGTCCAAGGAAATGATTTGCCACAACTGTAACAGAAACTTGGAATGTGATTCTCCTCAGGATAAGGTGGTCCATGATACTCTATTTGTAAGTTAGAATTACACTCTGGACAAGATGTCAAAACTTCGGCCCCACAGTCAGGACAAAAGTCATATGAAACATTATAATTTTGTCTTGGATATTGTTTTTGCATAAAACTATCTTTGTTGATTTGTTCTGTTACCGTAACCTCATCTGAATCAATAAGATGACCACTGGCACAGATTGCAAGATAGTAGTCCGTCATGATTGTGTGACACTAAGTTTATTCGTTAAAACCGTTTCCCAACACAGTACATGGTCTCTTCCCATTTTCGTAGTCAAAAACCAACCGTACGCTGCTGAACGGTCCCCGAAATCTACACACGAGATCAGGAACATCGTGTGCACCTCTCGAGCCACCACCCACTCGAGCCACAGCTACTCCCCGAGAAACCGACAGCCAACTGTGTTCTAGGCCGGTCAGTGAGTCGAGCACACGAGCCAGTAGGATGTCCGAGCGGACGACGCAGTCCCAGCCAACGACACCAGCACTGCTGAAAACCGCTCGAGCCAGTCGCTCACTAGCCACTGACACCACACCGAAAAACCGTGCACAGTACCTGCAACGACGTCGTCGACGGCGCTCGAGTCCCTAACTATAGATCCCCATCGCGTCGATCTGCTCCTGGTATCGGTTTCGGATGGTGACCTCGGTCACCTGCGCGACGTCGGCGACCTCGCGCTGGGTCTTTTTCTCGTTACAGAGCAGCGCGCTCGCGTAGATTGCGGCCGCGGCGTAGCCGGTTGGCGACTTGCCCGAGAGCATCCCCTGTTCGGCGGTGGTGTCGATGATCTCGTTGGCCTTCGCCTGGACCTCCTCGGAGAGGTCGAGTTCCGAACAGAATCGCGGCACGTACTTCTTCGGATCGACGGGCTCCATCTCGAGGCTGAGTTCCTGGGAGATATACCGATACGTGCGGCCGATCTCCATGCGTTCGACGCGCGAGACGGCCGCGACTTCGTCCAGTGAGCGCGGGATGCCCTCCATTCGACAGGCGGCGTACAGCGTACTCGTGGCGACGCCCTCGATCGAGCGGCCGCGGATGAGGTCCTCGCTGAGCGCGCGCCGGTAGAGGACGCTGGCGACCTCTCGCACCGAGCGCGGGACGCCGAGTGCGGAGGCCATCCGGTCGGTCTCGGAGAGGGCGAACTGGAGGTTTCGCTCGCCGGCGTCTTTGGTTCGGATGCGCTCTTGCCATTTGCGCAGTCGGTTCATCTGGTTTCGCTTGTCCGAAGACAGCGACCGACCGTAGGCGTCTTTGTTCTTCCAGTCGATCGTGGTCGTCAACCCCTTGTCGTGCATCGTCTGGGTCG
Organism: Natronorubrum thiooxidans; assembly: GCF_900156475.1. Taxonomy (GTDB): domain Archaea; phylum Halobacteriota; class Halobacteria; order Halobacteriales; family Natrialbaceae; genus Natronorubrum; species Natronorubrum thiooxidans. The sequence continues at coordinate 381,273 of NZ_FTNR01000002.1, read as the reverse complement.
TCGGCGCGCCGACGCGGGATTTGCTGTCGCGTTCGGAGTGATTGAACGCCCGCCACTCCGGCCCGCGGTCGATGGCCTCTTCCTCGAGGATCAACCCGCAGTCTTCGCAACTGACCTCGCTCTCGTCCGAGCTTCGGATGAGTGAGGTCGAGTCACACTCCGGACAGGTGCGAACGCCCTCTTGCTCAGTTGTTTCGTGCTCTTTCTGATCGTCACGCGCTTTCTGGCGGGTCGGGCGTTTCATCGGTTATGTAGAGTGAATCGCCGGAGAGGGTTAAACACTGTGAGCGATCCCAGCCGACCGGATCCCCCTCGACTCGAGACATGAAACTGTCCTAGAGGAGTTGAGACTACTTCTAATGCCTTCATAACGTGTGAAATATCGTCGGTCGACCTGTGGATCGCCACGAACAGGCCGTGGCGACTGACTGTCACAGTAGACTGAATGTCTGCCAGCTCTGACCACGCAAGTGTCGGCTCTGGGCGTATCGGTTTGGAAACGCAGAGTGACGATATGAGACGAGCGCGACAGACGCGACGCCGAGTCCTCCAGGCGACGGGTGTCACAGTGTCGACTGCCCTTCTCGCCGGGTGCGGCGGTCCGGGTGAGGAAGATCCACCAGCGGACTCCGAAGCCGAAGACGACGAACCTGCCGCCGAAGAGGGGACCGGAAACGGACAGGAACGGGACGACGACGAGGGAATCGGAGATTCCGACTCGTCGGACGAGGAGGCGAGTCTCGCGTAAGACGGCCACGACGCGCCGGTGGGACTTGAGCGAAGCCGCATACAGGCGTGCCGGAAGCGTTTCTCGAGGCCGCAGACAGGCTCTGAGCGGAGGCGTTGGACACGACCTACTGATAGTACCTCTGTTCCCGCCCGCGCGGACGGCGGTCCACGTGCCGTGTCACCACCGGCGGACACGAACACCGGTGACGACGGAACCTGAACGTGACCACCGCGCAGACGGCTGTATTACGGTCACGCGGAAACTATTGTATAAAAGGACGTTCTCCCGGAAAGTACTTATCACCGTCTTGCCCATCAGTAGCAAGGTAGAGCCCCATCCGTGTCGGGAAACCGACTGGAACGGGCTTCATTCACTGCATATGATAGCACGATACGTTGGCCAGCGGCAGCACTGTGACGACCGTCCGCGGTGGTCATGGGGGGATGGATCTGTTCAGAACCAGCAACGCACACAGCAAACAACGTTCGGTTGCCAGCGGTGGTCCATCGGTGAGACGGGAACCGACACTGACGACCGCTACCGTGACCGATCACAGCCGACGGCGACGAGTTCGAGAGACGAGACCGCCGGGGACTCGAGGATTCAATGAGCGACGAGGGACCGATCTCCCGCAGACGCATCCTTCGGACACTGGGTGCTGGGGGTGCCGTGGCGATGGCTGGCTGCATCGGCAATGGCAACGGGGGCAACGGTGGCTCCTGTGACGACCTCACGATCGACCTCTGTACCGGCACGACGAACGGGACGCCCGATGCGTTCGGGACGACTGACCCCGACTGGCGCGTCGCCAGTTCACCCGACGGGACGACGGGACAGGCAGTGAGCATCGAACCGGTTTCCCAGTGGGTCACGCTGCCCACTGCAAACTGGATCGATCCATACGGCACCGGTGGCTGGCCCGCGCCCTCAGACCCCCTCGGTGACTACGTCTACGAGATCGACTTCGAAATCGCCGACAGTTGGACCGACGAGCAGTGCGAGCTCCGGATCAACCAGTGGTCCGTCGATGACGACGCGACGATCGAACTCGAGGGGCCGTCCGGAACCACCACGCTTGCCCAGGATTCCGGGCACACGACGCTGAAAGGGCCGGTCAGCCAGCCGGTTGGGCCCGGGCAGTACACGCTCCGGGCCACGGTGTACAACAATATGACCATCACCGGACTGTTGATCGACGCGGCGGTGGTCTGTGACTGTGACGATGAACCGGGCGACGAGGTGTGTGATCTCTCGATCACCAAAGAACACGCCGGCGACGGCGAGCCGGTCGAACCCGGCGAGACGACGGCGTTCGAACTCACCGTCTGTAACGACGGCGACGGCACGTGCCGACCGGGTCCCGTCACGGTCGTCGACGACCTGCCGGCCGGGATGACGTACGTCTCGAGCAGCGGCACCGACTGGACCTGCACCGAAAGCGGCGGTGTCGTCACCTGTGAACATCCCCACTCGAACGGCCTCGGCCCCGGGGACTGTCTCCCGACGCTCACCCTCGAAGTCGAGGTCGACGAGGGAGACGCGGTCGGCGATGCAATCGTCAACTGCGCCACCGTCGAACAGGGCGACACGAGCGCGAGCAACAAGCGTGACTGTGCCAACGTGCCAATCCACACCGATGCGGGTGGCCACGGCGAATGTGACCTGTCGATCACCAAAACCCATGACGGGACACACGTCTCGCCGGGCGACACGACCGAGTTCGAACTCACCGTCTGCAACGACAGTGACCAGCTCTGTCGTGGACCGGTTTCGGTGATCGATTCGCTCCCGAGTGGCGTCAGCTTCGTCTCCGGAAGCGGAACCGGCTGGACCGTCACCGAAAGTGGCGGGGTCGTCACCTGCGAGCACGGGAACAGCACTGGCCTGTCACCCGGAGCGTGTCTCCCGCCGATCACGCTCGAGGTCGAGATCGGATCGCTGGACGAAACCGGCGACCGGATCCGCAACTGTGCGAGCCTCGAGTACGACGATGCCGACCCCGACACCAACCGCGACTGCGTCGACGTGCCCGTTCGGCCTCCCGACGGCGGCTGTGATGGACTCGAGATCACGAAACGCGCCGCTAGCGAGTTTACCTACGGCCAGCAGGCGACGTACGAGATCGATGTCTGCAACACGGGTAAACACCACTGTGACGGGCGGATTCGCGTGACTGACGACCTTCCGGACGGACTCTCGTTCGTCTCCGAATCGGGAAGCGGTTGGACGGCGTCGGTGTCCGGTGGGATCGTTACCGCAGTCCATCCGAACAGTGCCGGACTCGGACCGGGCGACTGTCTCCCGACACTGACGCTAACCGTCGACATCGCGCCGGCAGATCGGTTCCCCGGCGGCTCCGATGGCGTCCAGAACTGTGCACGGCTGTTCGTCGGTGACTCCGTCGTCGATGACGGCTGTGTCACCCACGTGATTACCAACGAATAGGCACGACTGGCGGGTTCGTGCTGACGCGGTAGGCCGAACTCGACAGTCACGCCATGGGTGACGAACACGACCGCTCCTCGGGAGTGAGTCAGTGCTTCTCGAGTCGAAAGCCTCGTACCGAGTGCTTGTCGACGGCGACTGAACTGATGTGTCGTCCCCGTCTCACTTCGCCTCGTCGTCGGCGGAGACATCGAACGGCCCCGCTTCGGGCTCTTTCTGTGGCAACATCGGCCCGATCGACGCCGTTCGATGGGTGACGGCGGCGGTACGGAGGATGTACGACGCGAGCAACGCAAGCGGCGAGATGACGATCGCAATGAGCCCACTGACGACGTACGGCAGGTAGCTGCCACTGATGGTCGCGCCACTGAACCCGCCAAAGAGCAAGCCAAGCGTCATCGCTGCCAGAATCGCCGGGATGCCACAGTAGATGGTCAACTGCGAGAAGCGTGTGAGTTCCCGCTGTAAGTACGTTGTTTTGAAATGCTCTCGAGCGATGAGAAACAGCTCCAGCGTCTCGATCAACGCCTCGAGCGTCGTCGCCGTCTCCGACGACGGCGAGTCATCGTACCGTCCACGGAGCTGTCTGGCGACGTAGAGCTGCCAGGTGGCGTCGTAGGCGATCGCCGTCGACACCGCCGTGAACGTTCCGAACTTCGTGTGCTCGAGCGTGTCGTGGGTTCGCTCAGTGCTCTCTTCGATGCTGTTGACGAACCGCTGAATCAGCTCACCGCGGTCGTCGTCGTGTGCTGTGGTGGCGTCACCGAGGGCACTGGCGTGTGCGGCGATCGTCTCGATGAGGAGTTCGAGCAGTTTCGTCGGCGACGCCGGACTCGCCGGCACGTTCGCCTGCGCTGCGATGTCGGCTCGAATATCCATGATCCCCTCGAGTTGGTCGCGAGCGTCGTTGGCGGAAGCGAACTCCTGTGAGAGAATGAGCTGGTTGATCGAGACGACGAGCGTGACAAGCGAGAAGGTCCCGGCGATCATTCCACCAGCGAGCCGGGTGACCGAAGCCTCGTTGGCAACCGAGATCACACCGCCCTCGTTCAAACCAAACAAGAGCACGAAGACGAGAAGTGAGATGCTCGCCGCGATGAGCAACCGATCTCCCTCGACGAGCACCCACTCCCGAAACTGGGCCAGTGAATCGGTTCGGCTCCCGATATCGGTACCGTGGGACTCGAGCGTGTCGTCGGTCTGAGAAGACCCCATATGCCAACGTCGGTAGAATCTGCAATAAGGGCCTGCGCTGCATATGGCGACACCCACTCGATCACTGACCCCGTCTCTGGTGATCGGCGATACATCGGTACAGCAGACCGTATCAAGCGGAGAACTGACGGTTCAGGGCCGACACTCAAATGGGTTCGTGGTGACAGTTCATCTATGACTGGTCATGGAAACAGCCATTTGGTCCCCGACACACGCCACTGGCGAGGTCGAAAGCAATGACACGGTCGACACTGTCTCGTCGACGCGTCCTGGTTGCGGTTGGGGCTGGAGCCACCGCTGGACTGGCTGGCTGCAACGGCGGTGGCGTGGGTAGCGAGCCCCAGTACGAGACAGGCACTGTCGACGAGACTGACGGCGGGAGCCGCTCGGCCGCGGAAATGAGCGCCGCGGAATCGCTCGCCCAACAGGAATCACACAACGGTGTCACACCCCTCGAGGCAGTGACGATTACCGACCACGAGTTCGTCCTCGAGGACGGATACCGCGGCTCGACGGTGCAGGGAACGGTCGAGAACACCGGCGACGATCGGATCGCGCTCGTCGAAGTTCGTGTTCGCGTCTTCGACGACACCGGAGCACAACTCGGTCTGTATCTCGATAGCGCCGGCGATCTGGCCGGGGCCGCGACCTGGTCGTTTCAGGTCATCATCCTCCAGCCGCCGTCGGCGATCGCCGACTACGAGATTGCTGTTCTCGGGACACCGACATGAGGGGGCGCTCCACTGTTCAAACGACCGGTCTGTGTCGCTCCGGTCGTCGACTGTGATACCGACCCGCTGGTCAGCTGAGGTCGTCTTCGAGAAGATCGTCGTTGACGCCTTCGTAGACGTCATCAAGCGCGAGAGCGAGCGTGTAGGCCGGCCGCCCCTTTCCGGTTGGTGATGTCTGGTTCGTCTTGATTTCCTCGACGAACCCGGCGTCCTCGAGGCTGTACAGCGATCGCATGACGTCCGCTTCCGTGATCGTGCCGACGACTTCCGTATCGACGCCCTCGAGTTGGGACTGGCAGATGTGTCGGAGGTCGTGTGTCTGGACTGGTGTCTCCTCATCGCGGTGTTGTGCAGCGACAGCCAGCAAGATGACCTGCTCTGTCAGAGAGATATCATCAAACTGTGATTCAGTGGCCATAGCTGTACTTACACGTCAACCCTAGTAGTCGTTGCTTTTCTATTCATTGTGGATAATGGGAAATAATGCACGAGACGGGGACGCCCGACGCGACTGTCCTGGGAGATGCCAGCCAGTGATACATCGACCGGCCGGATAATCGATGCTCTCCGATAGTGAATCGCCTCGAGGACACGTCGTTCGAGAATCGCTGATCTCGTGCTCAAGCAGTCCCGAAGATTCCGCGGTCCTCGCCGTGCTCAGCTGTAACTCACACCGATGGCGGACGATCAGGTGTTCTCTTCGTCCTGTAAATCCGCAAGCTCCGCCTCGACCTCGCTATCGTCGACGTCGGCGTCGAGGTCCTCGAGTTTGTCCTCGTCGAGTTCGCTCTCGGCGTCTGCTGTCGCTTGTGGTTCCTCCTCGCCCATCTCGGATTTGAGTGTCTCGAGTTCCGCGTCGACGCCGCTGTCGGTCGAGAGCGACTCGAGTTCGCGGTCGATACTGTCCTTGTCGGACAGCACGTCGTCGAACGCCCCGGTTTCGTGGAGTTCGTCGAGCGCGGCGGCGCGTGCCTCCATGTCCTCGGTCTGTTCTTCGGCCCGTTCGATGGCGCGTCCGACGTCCTCGAACTCCTCGCCCGTGGACGTCATCGCTTCCGAGACGGTCGAACTCGCCTTGGCTGCTTCGTGGCGGGCTTTCATCGTCTCCTTTTTTGTCCGGAACTCCTCGATACGGGTCTGCAGTTCGTCTTTCTGCTCGATCAGACTATCCTGCTGGCTCTGGAGTTGTGAGACCTGTCGCTCCAGATCTTCGATCTGGTTCATCTTCGTTTTTTTCTTTTCGAGTGCGCGACGTGCCAGGTCTTCACGGCCCTGCTGGACGGCAGTGCGGGCCTGGTCGTTGTGTTTGTCGACGTTCTCCTCGAGGCGTCGTTTCTGCATCTCGAGGCGTTTTTTCTGTGTGGTGAGGTCGGCGATACCGCGTTTGACCTGCTGAAGCTGGTCGCGCATCTGCTCGTAGGAGTAATCGAGCGTCTGCGTCGGATCCTCGGCCCGGTTGAGCACCGAGTTGATCTTCGACCGGATGACGTAGGAGGTCCGAGAGAGGATGCCCATATGCCTACCTATCGCTCGTCACCCTTAAAAACATCACATCAGCGACAGTCCTCGAAGAAATCGACTCGTTAGCGGGTGTTTCTCGCCGATTTAATTATCTAGCGTCGCGACGGCTGACTCATGAGCGACGTCCTCATTCCCGGCGGTCGTGACGTTCGTGGAACGCTCGAGGAGCCAGCCGACGACCCAGATGCGATCGTCGTCGCCTGTCCGCCCCATCCCCAACACGGCGGGAGTCGATCCGATCCGCGCCTCGTCGCGGTGAGCGAGGCGCTCCAGGATGTTGGAATCGCCTGTCTTCGAATCGACTACGGGTCGTGGGACAACGGCTACGGCGAGCGCGAAGACGTCCGCAACGCCATCCGCTGGGCCGACGAGCAGTACGACGGCCTCCCGATCGGTGTCTTCGGCTACAGCTTCGGTGCGACCCAGGCGTTGCTCGCCGCGGCCAGCGGACGCGACCGCGAGGTTGCCGCTGTCTCCGCGCTCGCGCCGACGGCCCAGCTTGCCGACGACCTCGACGCGCTCGCAGCGCTCGAGGCCCTTACGTGTCCGACCCACATATTGTACGGCGAGCGGGATTCGACCGTCGACTGGGAACGACTCGTCGAGCGCGCCCGCGAACGCGGCGACACGGTCACGGAACTGTCGGGCGACCACTTCTTTATCGGCCACCACGGGCAGATCGCCGATGCAGTCAGCGACGTTTTCGAGGACGTCTTGCTCGAGTCGGCGTAGCGCGCCTGGGACGCAGTCTCAGTCTCGTCCGTGACGGGTCAGACACTTCGGGAGGCCGATCAACTCGACGGGTTCGGAGTTGTCGGGCGAGTAGACGACCATCTGGCCTTTCTCCATGTAGGGGACTTTCGACTCCAAGTTGCTGGGGATGTTGACGCTCTTGATGGCGTCCTCGTCGCCTAAGTTGAGGACGATGGTGGTGTTGATCTGCTTGAAGACGGCATCGTGGATATCCTGTGGGTCCTGCGTGATAAGAAAGAGCCCGAGCCGTTCTTTGCGGCCCTGTTTGGCTGCCTCGGTGAACTTCCGGATGACCTTGCCCGCTTGCACGCTGTCGGCGTCGGTCAGGAAGTTGTGTGCCTCGTCCATCCCGAGGACGAGTGGCGTCTCCTTGATTCGGTCGTAGATCGGATCGTTCGAGAGTTTCTGATCGATCAACAGCGAGGAGACCGCGAGGACGATCGCCTCCGTCGCCCGCGTGTCGTTGATGTGGTACGTTGGGACGACGGTCAGCCCGCCGGGGCGGACGAAGTCGTGGACCAGTTCCGTAATCGGCCGGGCGTCCTGGTCGAAGACGTGGCCGAAGCCGAGCACCCGCCGGCGGACGGCGTCGAACGTCGCCTCGTGGACCCGGCCCGACTCGTCGAGTTCCTCGCGTAGCGCGGGGTCGTCGAGGAACGTCGTAAACTCCTCGTACGTTCCGCCGTTGCCGTACTGCTTGCGGAATCGCGGCAGCAGGACGCTCACGAGCGCGCCGTACTGGTTGTCGTTCAGCCCGCTGCCCGCGACCAGCCACGGGTTTTCATAGACCATCGAAAACGGAATCGTGAACTCGACCTGTTTCGCGCGGTGATGGCCCGCCGAATAGGTGGCCGAGCCCACTTTCGGAACGAACGCCGTCGTATCCTCGTGGCCACCGTAGGCGATGCCCTCGCGCTCGAGTCGCCGGGCGAACTCCGAATCGAGGTCGGGGTTGTCGTCGTGCATCTGGGCGTACTCGTCCTGTGGGTCGAACTGGACGACGGCGGTGCCGACCTCACGGCCATCGGCCATCGGATACGTCCGCTCGTCAGCGAGGTACTGCCGAAGGATGTTCTTTGCACCGTGGGTTTTTCCGGAGCCAGTGCCGCCTGCGATTAGCGTATGGCGGAAGACGAGCGGATCGCCGGACGCGTAGTTGTCTTTCAGCCGGTAATCGATCGTCGGCGGGGACGCCGCCGTCCGAACTTTCTCGCCACCGACGGAGAGATGGCCGAGGAAGACGCCGTCTTCGGGCATCTTCAGCCCAGTTTTGATCGCCTCGATGTCGTCGGCTGTCCGGATCACCGTCTGGGGTTTCGGGACGCGGTCGGTCATCCGCCGTTTCAACTCACCGTCATCGTCGTAGAGGACGGCCACCGGCTCGAGGCTCGCGACGAACTTGTAGTCGGCTTCGTCGACCTCGTCGGTTCGCATGGCACGGCGGGCGTGGATCTCCGTCGCGTCGTCCGCGTGATACTGCTGGGCGTACTCGAGACCGGTGATCCGACAGAACAGCGTCTCGCCGTCGGGGTATGGTGCGAGCAGGTAGCTCCCGATACGGATCGACGAGCGGTTGCCCTGCGTGATGTACGCGCGCAGGGAGGTGTCGTCTTCGTCCTCGGCGATACGCAGTCCCTGGGAGACACAGAGCGTGCCGATCCCGACGTCCTCGCCGCGAGGTTCGACAGGTGTGGATTCGAACGCCGTGCTCGAGTCCTCGGTCGTCCCTGTCGAGTCGTTGGCACTCGACGCAGCCGATGCCGTATCGCCCACGTCGGCAGCGACGGCGTCTGTCGCGTCGGAATCGCCGTCCGAACCCGCGTCGAAATCGCCAAAATCACCCAGATCGGTCATATCAGTTCCATCCGGGCGGGCCCACAAACGCGTTTCCCTCCGCTCGCCTCGAGTCAGATTTAGCCTGCGGCCGTCGAAGATGACACTGGGGAAGCGATCACGCTCGCCAAAAAACAGTGACAAGAGAGTTCGTCGCCACGTCGACAGCTTGGCGGTCGATCGGCGCTGGACCGCGTCCCGGCTACTGAACGATCGACATCGCCTGTTCGTCTCCCATGACCACGCCAGACTCGTGATCGAACTCGAGGACGCCGACGTCTGCCAGCATGGGGAGATGGGTGTGATGTAGTAAAACCATCGCGCGTTTGGAGTCGGACAGCGAGCCGACGTTACGGGCAGCGAGTTTCGATGCGAGTGTTTTGACAGACAGCGGCTGATCACTGTCGCTGACCATCGAAAACACACCGATTCGGACGGGATGAACGAGCACCTCGAGCAGTCTGTCACAGTTCTTCCGCTCACACAACTCGAGCAGTGAGGCGAGATCAGCGGGCGGGAGTGGGTGCTCGCTGGCGAGCGCGACGCCAGTCTCAGTGTCCCACTCGATGATGTCGTTGTCGGCCAGTCGAGGGAGATGGGTGTGCATGAGGCTGATCCGGACGTCGTCTCGTGTCTGCTCGTTCGAGCCGTCGATTCCTTCGCTTTCGACGAGTGCTGTCGTCAGCTCTGTCAGCGACAGTCGGGTTTGAGTGGCGCTGAGAATCTTCAGGAGACGAATCCGCCGTGGGTGGCGGAAGACGTCATAACACTCGGCCGGGATATTCTCGAGTGAATCCCGTTTGCTGGCACCGCTTGGATGGGCGTCCGAACTCATTGCTCGTACTCAGTGTTGCAGTTGGAATAAGCACGTTTCCAAAACGATTTGGGTCGGACACAACAAGGAGATCGAGTAAAATCTCGAGAACATGCTCAGGCGTCCGAGAAACCGGTGTGACAGGAATAATTCAAAACCTTCTATTAATAATAGAATGTTCTCAGTCCGTTTTTTAAACTAGTACTAGTGTAGACATATCTCGTCATCAGCCAGTTCGTTTCGAACAGTCCAACAGACGGCCGTGTAGCACTGTCTTTTTGCAGCCACGAATCCTAGACAAGCGTATGATACTGGTACGCGGTCGTGCCGGCGGCACCGAACTGACTGGCACGCTGTACGAACGGGGCGAGCGAGCGCCCTCGTTCCGTGGTGCACCCGACGAAGACGCCGCGTACGTGTGGGTCTGTGACGAGTTCTACGAGGTCGACAGCGGCGGTTCGGTACAACTTATCGACGACCGGGAGATCCACCTCGCGTTTGAATCGCCGATGCCGCGTGGGTTCGATACCCGACAACAGGCACTCGAGAGTGCCAAAGAACACGTCCGGACGCAGTTCGCCCGGATCGGTGTCGACCCCGAGGACGTCGATCTCGAGGTCGAGAAAGAGGTCGAGCCTTAGTACGGTTCCTCGCTCCAGCGATGGTCGTCGTAGGTCCGATCCTGTGACGTCTCGAACTGTGTCTCGAGCGTTTCTCGAAGCGAGCGTTTTTCCGAGCGACTGATCCGGGCGAGCTCGTCGGCCTTCTCGACGATCGTCGGCGGCCCGTGTGCGATCGCGACGTCCTGTAACACCTGTCTCGTCAGCCGCTCGCGAGTCTCCGGCTCGCGAGTGAACGCGTAGGGGGCCTCGATCCGGTAGACGAGGTCGTCACGGGGGTCGTAGACGACGAAGAAGGTCACCTCGTACTCCTCGAGTGAGCGGTTGCGCTCGACGCCGAGGGCGTCACCGTCGACGGAGAGCGGCCGGTCGACGCCGCCACGCGAGCGAAACCAGTTGGTGTAGGTCAGCGCCGACGTCTCTCGCTCCCAGCGGTCGCCGTCGATGTCGGGGACGTACTCGCCGCGCTCGAGCAGGCGGGTAAACAGCGCCGAGTCGTCGCTCCACGGGCTGGCGACGTCGACGTCGCGCTTGTTCTTTAGCGTCCGCGTAATGACGCGAGTCGCCGGATTCTTGACGAAGCCGACGAGCGGCACGTCCCGGTCGACGAAGCGCTCGACCAGTCGGACGTAGTTCTCGAGGACCGTCGTCGGCCGCGGGTCCTCGAGCAGGAAATCAGCGAGGTCGGGATGTTGGTCGGCCCACCGCAGCAGGCCGCGCGGATACAGCGGGCCATCGAGGACGAGCAAATCCTCGACGTCGGCAGCGTGGTCGCAGGCGTGTTTGCTCTCGGCGAGATAGAGCGCCAGCGCGTGGACGACGCCTTCGGCAAAGCGTGGCAGCGGCGGGATCTTCACGGCGCGGCTCTGGCTGTAGCCCTCGTCGAACGTCCCCCACGTCTCGTCGACCGTCATCGTCTCGTCGTTCGAGTGGACGGTCATCACGGTGGTTCGCGAGCGGTGGAGGTCGAGGTCGCTCGGCGTCGAGCTCATGGCGGCCTGGGCGATGTCGATGACGAGGCCGTTTTTGAACGTCGTCGGGTTGATTGTCCCCGCGTCGAGGCCGTGTTCGGTCTCGAAGGGACGCTTGTGGAGGGCGACGCCCTCGCAGTCGACGAGCCGTCGGCGCTGGGTATTGACCGGCTCGAGGATCGTCCGGCCGCTGTCGTCGACGAGCGGATCCAGAAACGAGTCCCAGACCGTCTCCGCGAAGGCACGGCGGTCGCGCTCATCGGCTCCGTGATCGATCCGTCTGGCGAGTTGCGCGATGCCGTCGAAATGAACCGGATCGAGCGTCATGTGCTGTGGCTCCCACCCCACCCGCAAAAAGTCAGCGGTGGACTCTTCGTGAGCCACTCAGCAGTAGGCGATGCCATTCACTCGAGTGCGGGTAAATTACTATCAGAAAAATTATTTGACCGGGTCGCATCGAGTCACTTGTCCTGATGTCCAAGCGAGGTCTGGAAGCGGCCGAACCCGATGACGATGCGATCAACTGGCGACAGAACGGCTCGAGTGTCACGCTGTACGACGAAGCCAATCCCGACGCCTGGGTCCGAATGACGTTCGAAGCGGGTATTCCGCCCGAACACCGGCTCTATATGATCTGTGACGAGTGTGGAGCCGTCTTCGCCCAGCGAACGACCCCCGGCCGAAGCACTGTCTGTGGCGACTGTGGGGCGACGTTCGACCACTGCTGTGATTCGGCGGCCGAACGCGGCGATTCGATGCGGTAATCTCGACACGCTCGAGTCATCGACACTGCTCGAGCACGATGTACGATTTCTGAACTATCGCGTCCGAAAGCGACGGGTCCACCCTGGTCGGCTCGAGACGGTGCTACTCGAGGAACCGATCTCGAACGTCTCCGGTCGGGAGCATACACTGGTCTTTTGTGCCGAACACCCGATAGCGGTGGTCGGCAACGAGGTCGTATAGCCAGTCTCGCAGTCGACGCGGGAGGAATCGAAACGGGCCAAGGAGGCGATACACGCCGCCCAATCGCTGTGCGATTCGGATTACGGCGGCCGATTTCACATAGGCGTCCTCGCCCTCGATCAGAACGACCGACTCGAGAGACTCGGTCTCGAGGCCGTGGGCGGCAAGCAGCTCTTGGGCGACGTCGGACTGCAGCGACGCGAAGTAAAACTGTTTCTCGGTGTCGCGGGGGAGAATAAACTGCACGAACCCGTGACAGAGGTTGCAGACGCCATCGAAGAGGACAATCGGGCCGTCGTCCGGCACGTCTACGGACATCGGATACCGTTCCTTGGGGTCGGCGAGTGTTCAGCGTTCCGCTCAGTCGACCTCGACTCGAGACGGGCTGTTGGAGTTCGCTCTGGAGCGACCGCGACCCCGCGTGCGATCGCTCCGGGACACAGGGACGCGTCTGGAGGCGGCTCACGCGGCGCTGCAGGCCGTTTCGACTCGCGTGGTGGCCGTCGGCGACGACTCCTCGGCATCGAAATCGATCGCGTCGGAGTAGTAGACGACCTCGATGCGCTCGACGGGCGTGTCGAACTGTTCGGCGGCGCGGTCGCACATGGACGCGCCGAACCGGTCGGCCCGCTGGGTGTCGTCGTCCAGCGAACTCATGTACTTGCGCCAGCGAAAGCTTGGGAGCGAATCGGACGCGTCCGGCGGCGGCCCGTCCCGGAGGTCGTCGTTTCGCAGGACGTCCATCCGCTCGCCGGACTCGAGGTGCGCTTCGACCACGTACCAGCCGGCGGTGGTCGACGGATCCGGCGCGTACATCGTCCACTGGTTGTCCTCGGGATCGATTGGGTCGGCCATCTCGGGCGTGTCGGCGTAGCCCAACAACCCGATGTTCCAGACGACGACAACGAGCAACACGAAACCGAGAACGACCGACCAGAGCTGTCGCTTGCGCTCGCTTGTCTGTGGGGACAGCGTGGAGTGGAGACGGCGAGGCGGTCCGACTTGCGATCCGAGCGCACTCGTCCGCGCTCGAAGGCGCTCGAGGCCCTCGACTCGCCGACAGTGACTCGCGCCGGCGGTCTCGAGTCGGTCCCAGACACGAGTTGGAACGAACAGCACCAGCACCGCTGTCAACACGGCGGGGAACAGCCCAACGGCCATGCTCAGACCCAGTCCAGCGACGGCACTCAGGAAGAGTCCGACGTAAAGGACCCGAAGCCAGCCGGAGAGCACCAGCAACAGCGGGGCACCGACGACAAGAGCGAGCCAGCCGTAGGTGCCGACCTCGAGGAGCAACGGGTAGTCGACGAGGTAATTGCCAAGCAGGATCGTTAGCTGGTCCTGTCGAAGGGCGTACTGTAACGCCTCGCCGCCGGGCCACGTGTCGCCGAGTCGCTTGTGCTGGCCGTTGTTCGCAAAGAAGCTCACGACGTAGAGAAGGATGGCCGCCGTCGCGGGCGTCGCCACCCGGCGGTTGCGCTCGCGATCGCTACCGATCGCGTCGACGGCCCATCGCGTCCCGAGCGGTAAGAACACCGCCAGCACCATCACCTCGCGTAACAGTCTGTCACCGCTGTTGAGCACCAGCGGGGCCCGGAAGTGGACGGAGACGAGCAACACCAACGAGAGCAACACGGCGAGTTGCGTCCGGTAGCCAACGAGCACGCCGATCGCGAGCAGTGCCGCGAGACCGAACAGCAGCGCCTGCGCCCACGGCTCGCCCGACAGCATGTGAATCGAGTACTGGGCGCTCACGTCGGCTTGGGCGAGACGCACCTCCCGCGGAACGGCTCCGCTGTCGGTGTAGAACGTGACGAGATGCCGCGACCGATGAAGGACGTCGAACAGCAGCGTCAGCCCGAGGATGATTCGAAACGCCGCCAGCGCGCGGGCATCGATCCCGAGTCGGCGCTCGAGTGCGTCGCGGATTCGGGCGCGATCGGGACGGACCATTCCGGAGAGACGATCGGTCATAACTGACGGGGTCGGGACGCCGCGTGGCGAACCGATAACTGCGCGACACTCTCGAGTTGAGTTGTAAATACCTTCCGTCTGTACGGTGGCGGCAGTCGGCTACCCTGGATTTGGGTTCGGAATGACGTGCGTTCGATGTCGGACTGATTCGCGTTCGATGTCGACTGCCGCCGACCGCGACAACGACAGCTAGTTACGACAGGCTGGCGACCCGTCGCACATGGATGCTGCGCTGATTATCCTCGACGGGTGGGGACTCGGCGATGGAACGAGCAGAGACGCCGTTGACGCGGCCGAGACGCCGACGTTCGACTCGCTTGCAGAATCGGGGGCACACGGCTCACTCGAGGTCGCTGGCCGACGGGTCGGTCTCCCCGAGGGCCAGATGGGCAACAGCGAGGTCGGCCACCTGAACATCGGAGCCGGGCGCGTGGTCTACCAGGAGTACACGCGGATCTCGGATTCGATCGCCGACGGCTCTTTTCGGGAGAACGACGCGATCAATGCGGCCTTCGACCACGCTCGCGAGAACGATGGACAGGTCCACTTCCTCGGCCTCGTTAGCGACGGCGGGGTCCACTCGGACCACGAACACCTTCACGCGCTAGTCGAACTGGCGGCCGACCGCGACGTCGAGGCCGTCACCCACGCCTTTACCGACGGGCGAGACACCTCGCCGACTGGCGGACGGGAGTACCTCGCCACGCTCGAGGACGTCGTCGACGACCACGGCACGGGCGACGTGGCGACTGTCACGGGCCGGTACTACGCGATGGACCGCGACCAGAACTGGGAGCGAACCAAGCGGGCCTACGACGCCATTGTCGACCGCGAGGCCGAGTGGACGGCCGAATCGGCCGTCGACGCCGTCGAAGCGTCCTACGATCGGGGTGAGACCGACGAGTTCGTTGAACCGACGCTCGTTTCGGAGCAGCCGGCGCTCGAGGACGGCGACTCAGTTATCTGGTTCAACTTCCGGTCGGATCGCGCTCGCCAACTCACCCGAATGCTCGCCGACATCCGCTCGGAGGACTGGGCGGACACACTCGAAACCAACCCGCCCGAGACGGAGGTCGTGGTAATGACCCAGTACGACGAGACGTTCGACCTCCCGATTGCGTACCCGCCGAACCAGCCCGAAAACGTGCTCGGTGAGGTGCTCGCCGACGCGGGCAAGACACAGCTTCGGATCGCCGAATCCGAGAAGTACGCCCACGTCACCTACTTCCTCAACGGCGGCCGCGAGGTCGAGTTCGACGGCGAGATCCGCAAAATCGTCGAGAGTCCCGACGTGCCGACCTACGACCGCCAACCCGAGATGAGTGCCCCCGAGGTGACCAAAACCGCAACGGACACGATCGAGTCGGACGATCCCGACGTGCTCGTGCTCAACTACGCCAACCCCGACATGGTTGGCCACACTGGCGACTACGAGGCCGCGATCGAAGCCGTCGAGGCCGTCGACGAACAGTTAGGGCGACTCGTCGACGCGCTCGAGGCTGCGGGATCGCACGTTCTCATCACTGCAGACCACGGCAACGCCGACGACATGGGGACCGAAGACGACCCACACACGGCTCACACCTACAACGACGTGCCGCTTATCTACCTCGCTCCGGGCGGCACTGCTGGTGATCGAACCGTTCGCAAGGGCGGCACGCTGGCCGACATCGCCCCGACGATGCTTGAGTGTCTCGACCTCGACCAGCCACCCGAGATGACCGGCGAGTCACTGCTCGAGTAACCACGAGCGCTGCCACATCGCGGACCTGATTGCGGTGACAATTGCCGCTATTTTCCGCTGAGAACCCCATCGCCCTCGCGGTGATCGTGTGCTTCGGCCGTCAGTAGACACCGACGGCCCCGATACCGGTCTCGAGCGTTGTGCGCCGGGACTGCGTTGCTGGCAACATCTGCCTACAGCTCGGTCGAACTCCGAACGGACGGGAGTCTCTAGTGGTTTTACTTACTCAGCCTGCAACGACGCTGATATGAGCGACGATTCCAGTTCGGACGCCCATCGATTTGCCACGAACAGCGTACACGCCGGTCAGGAGCCGGACCCGACAACCGGGGCCCGCGCACCGCCGATCTATCAGACGACGTCCTACGAGTTCGAGGATACGGACCACGCCGCCGCACTGTTCGGCTTAGAGGAGTTCGGCAACATCTACTCGCGGATCATGAATCCGACGAACGCGATGCTCGAGGAACGCATCGCGACCCTCGAGGGTGGCGTTGGTGCACTCGCGACCTCGTCCGGGATGGCCGCGTTCGATCTCGCGACGTTCATCCTCGCGGAAGTCGGGGACAACATCGTCTCTTCGTCTTCGATCTACGGCGGGACGTACACGTATCTTACCCACACCGTCGCGAAACGGGGCATCGAGACGAAGTTCGTCGACACCTTAGATTACGACGCCTACGCGGAGGCGATCGACGATGACACCGCGTTCGTCCACCTAGAGACGATCGGCAACCCTGCGCTCGTCACGCCAGACATCGAACGCATCGCCGATATCGCCCACGACCACGACGTCCCGCTCTTTGTCGACAACACGTTCGCGACGCCGTATCTCTGCCGGCCGCTCGAGCACGGGGCGGACCTCGTCTGGAACTCGACGACGAAGTGGATCCACGGCGCTGGCTCGACGGTCGGCGGGGTCCTCGTCGACGGTGGCTCGTTCCCGTGGCCCGACGGCGATTACCCCGAGATTACTGAACCGAACCCTGCCTATCACGGCGTCAACTTCTATGAAACGTTCGGCGAGCAAGCGTTCTCGATCGTCGCCCGGACCCGTGGCCTGCGCGATCTGGGGAACCAGCAGGCACCCTTCGACGCCTGGGTCACCCTCCAGAAACTCGAGTCCCTGCCGCTGCGGATGGAAAAACACAGCGAGAACGCGATGGCCGTCGCCGAGTTCCTCGAGGGCCACGACGACGTTGCCTGGGTCAACTACCCCGGCCTCGAGAGCCACGAGACCCACGAGAACGCAAACACGTACCTCGAGGGCGGCTACGGCGGGATGATTACGTTCGGCCTCGAGGGTGGCTACGACGCTGCCGAAACGGTCTGTAACGCGGTCGACCTCACGAGTATGCTCGCAAACGTCGGCGACGCGAAGACGCTGATCATCCATCCGGCGAGTACGACCCACCAACAGCTCACCGAAGAGGAGAAACTCGCGAGCGGCACCACCGACGACCTCGTGCGTCTCTCCGTCGGCATCGAAGACGTCGACGACGTGATCGCCGACCTCGAGCAGGCGATCGAGTCGGTAGAATAAGGCGTATCAGCGACTGCGATGGGAGTTCAGCTGTCGTGCGAGCGGTCGGCAATGCGGGTCGTCGCCGATCGGGTGGCCGACTTCGGATAGTTACGGGTCTCCGAGTCGACCGTCCCGTCGGTGTGACTCGAGCGAGAACCGATCGGTAATCCGCAGCCGGCCTCGCCGTCTATTCCGAGGAGGCGGGCGAACCGGCGACGTTCGGCGGCGTGTCTATCGAGACTCATGCCGGTGAAAGAAGACAGGATCCGTTGTAGTAATGCAGGTCATTTCGTGTGGAAACGACGGGCTACGATCGTGAAACGATCCCGACGCTGCCGGTCAGTTTCAGGCTTGTAACTGTTTCATATCCGGCACCCTGCCTCGAACAGCGTAACACCCTTTTCCGTGACGCCCCTTCTTTCGAGCATGACCGAGCTCCCCGCCGCCGTCGAACGCGCACTCGAGGCCCACGACGCGTTCGTCGCAGTGGACGAAACCGCTGGCTACGATCTCACGACAACCGTCTTCGAGACGACTATTACTGCGGACGACGCGGACGGAAAACGGGACGGCCGATTTCGGGTGACGGTCACTCTGCCGACGCTCGACACCGCTGTCGCAGGCGAAGCCGTCGCCTCCGTCGTCGAAGACGGCTGGTTCGAAACGCTCGAGCGCCGACTCGAGGACGTCTTTACCGTCGCCCAGACGAGCACCCACGATGAGCCGACGATCGACCGCGACACGGAGGCGGTCACAGTCACGCTCGAGTACGTCGCCTGGAACGCGACCGAGGGCGTCGCGGACGCCAAAGCCCTCATCGAGTACGTCGAAGGAACGTTCGCACAGGGGATCGTTCCCGGCTACGAGTATCGCGGCGAGGCCGCGACGCTGCTCGAGAACGCCCAGGATCGCAGCCAGCAGGCCACGGAAGAGAGCGGCGGCATGCCGATGTAACTCGAGAGACGCCCGAATTGATTAGTCCATCGCGATGTACGTTTTCGTTTCGCTGACGCCCTCGAGTGCCTGCATTCTCGAGGAGACGGCCTCGAGGATGTCGTAGATCTCGGGGGCGTCGATCTCTGCGATGATATCGTAGTTGCCGGCGACGATATGAGCGTCGGTGACTCGCTCGAGATCCCTGATCGCCGCGAGCAGCCCCTCGGATTTTCCGGCGGCCGTCTTGATCATAATAAACGCGTGAACCATCTGTCGAGGGTGTGGTACACCATGGCATGACTAAAGTCTTTGCCTGGCGGCGACCGCACCCGATCGAGTGATGTGGTAGCTGGGGACAAGCTTATTGACGGGGGCGGGCGTACCCCTGTCCATGCGGTTCGTGATCATTGGTGCTGGACGAGTTGGCCTGCGCACAGCGCGTGTCCTGCGCGATGAGGGCCACGAGGTGACGCTGATCGAACAGGACGAGGCGATGATCCGACGCGCTCGGTCGCAGGAGTTTACGGTCGTCGAGGGTGACGGCTCCCGCGAGGACGTCCTCGAGGACGCCGGCATCACTGACGCCGACGCGCTGGGCGCGCTGACGAGCGATCTCAACGTCAATTTCACCGCGTGTATGATCGGCAACCACCACGGCTGCCGGACGATCATGCGGATCGACGAGGCCTACCGCGAGGGGATCTACCGCAAGTACGCCGACGAGGTCGACGAGGTGATCTACCCCGAACGGCTGGGCGCGATCGGTGCGAAAAACGCCTTACTCGGCGGGACGATCCGCGCAATCGCGGATATCGCCCCGCACTTGCAGATCGTCGAGTTGACGATCACCAACGGCGCTCCCGTCAACGGCTACACGATGGGCGAACTGCAACTGCCCGCCGACGCGACCGTCCTCGCCTTCGGCAAGCGCGACCAGCCCCTCGAGATTCCGAACTCGGATCTGTCGCTCGAGGACGGCGACCGACTCGTCGTCCTCGCGGATTTCGACGTCCTGAACGAGGTCCGCCAGCTGCTGGTCGGCGAAACGCCACGTGAGGCTGCGGCGAACGCGGGAACCGACGCGAGTTCAGATACTGGAGGTGTCAACTAATGGTCACGGCTTTCATCATGATCAAGGCGAACACGGGCGAGGCGGATCGGCTCCAAGAGAGCATCGAAGCGATCGAGGGCGTTCAGTCGGCACACATTGTCGCCGGCGACGTCGACATCATCGCGAAGGCGCAGGTCGAGACACCAGCCGCGGTCAAGGAGATCGCCGCCACCCAGATTCAGGGGATCGACGGCATCGAGAGCACCCAGACATACATCGCGATGGACTAACACCACCGGTCGGTGCGAGCAACTGTCCGCTTGTCCGGATTGATCAGTGCAAACAGAACGAATATCTCGTTTAGCCGTGGGAATATTTTTGTTGGCTCATCGACAGTGGCTCTTACGATCGTTTGTTTAGTTCTTGAGGGGACTGTCGCGGTCGTTGCGCTGCTCGACGAGACAGCCGCCTCTGCGCTCCAATCCGGCGGTGCGCTCGCCCACGTTACCCGGCGTCGAGTGATGTCGCTTCTGGTCGAGCACGACGTCCTGCGGCGAGAACAGGTCGCACGAGAACTCGCCGATGACGACGCCGTTCCGGAAGCTGAGACGGAACGCATCGACGTCGAGCTTCATCACCACCACCTCCCGAAACTCGATGACGAGCAGTTCATCGACTACGATCACCGCAGCGGTGATGTCGTCCTGTGGGAAGATGCAGACACTGTGACCGAACTGATCGGGACGAAGTGAGTCCGTTTTTTCAGGCCGATCCAGCGCCCACCGATCGCTTCGCTACTTCGTCGCTATCGCGTCGGCCACGGCGCTTTTGACCGCCTCGAGCACCCGTTTTGGCGTCTGGGTCGCATCGACACGGACGAACCGCTCGGGGTCACGCGCGATCAGGCGTTCGTAGTTCTCGGCGACCGACTCGAGGTAGGCGGCACGTTCGAACTTGTTCGTCGCGCCGGCCCGTTTCGCGGCCGTCTCGGGGGGGACGTCGAAATAGATCGTCAGATCGGGCTCGATCGAGAACGGCTCGTGGAGGTCGACGACGTACTCGAGGGGGTCGTCGACGGCGAGTCGGTCCGAACTCGCGAGGGTCGCCCCCTGATAGGCAAACCGGGAGTCCGAGTAGCGATCCGAGATCACGAGGTCGTCGGCCTCGAGTGCGGGTTCGATCACTCGCGAGAGGTGGGCGGCGTGGTCGGCGGTGTAGAGAAACAGTTCGGCCAGCGAGTCGGCGTCGTCGTCCCCGATCGAGCGGTAGACGGCCTCGCCGTACCACGAGTCGTTCGTCGGCTCGCGTGTGAACGTGGCGTCGGGATACCGTTCCTGTAAGGCCTCCCAGACCGTCGTCTTCCCGCTCCCGTCGACTCCCTCGAGCGTGACCAGCATGCTCGCACCTGCGGACGTAAGCTATTACAATCTGTCGAGAACCGTTGCAGCCAAACCACGGAGGCGATCAGCTATTTATCGCTGTAGCAGTATGTCGTACGTATGAATGTCCTCGTCGCCGGCGGCACCGGCTTTATCGGCACGGCTCTCTGTACGGAACTCCACGAGCGCGGCCACGAGGTGACGGCCCTGTCTCGAGACCCACGCGGCAGCGACCTCCCTGCGGAGATCGAGCGATCGAGGGGGAATGTGAGTGCTTACGACTCTATTGCGGGCACGGTCGCAGGCCACGATGCTGTCGTCAATCTCGTCGCCCTCTCGCCGCTGTACAAGCCACCGAGCGGTGTCGACCACGAGACCGTCAATCTTGGCGGCACGGCAAACCTCGTCCAGGCCGCCGAAGACGGGGATGTCGACCGGTTCGTCCAGATGAGCGCGCTCGGGGCTGACCCCGACGGCGACACCGACTACATCCGCACCAAAGGTGAAGCCGAAACGCTCGTCAGAAACTCCCACCTCGAGTGGACGATCTTTCGGCCGTCCGTGGTCTTCGGTGGGGGGAGTGAGTTCGTCGAGTTCACCAAACAGCTGACGACGCCGTACGTGACGGGGCTGCCGGGCGGCGGGACGACCCGATTTCAGCCGATCTGGGTCGGCGATCTGGTCCCGATGCTTGCGGATGCACTCGAGGACGCCAAACACGTCGGCGAGACCTACGAGGTCGCCGGCCCACAGATCGTCACGCTCGCGGATGCGACGGAACTCGTCTACGAGGCCGAGGGGAAGTCCGTCAGCATCTTTTCGATCCCGATGCCGCTCGCGAAACTCGGACTGACGGCGGCCGACCCGCTTCCGTTCGTTCCGTTCGGGGCAGACCAGGCCCGGTCGCTCGAACAGCACAACACCGTCGTCACCAACGACGTGACCGCGTTCGGTCGCTCGGAGGACGACCTGACGACGTTCGGCGAGTCGCTCGGCCTGAATAGATAACCAATTATTTGATATACCGTCCAGTATCGGCAGTGATAACAGTTCCACATGCAGGCGGTATACTACGTAAAACAGGGTTCCTGCTGTCGGTTTTCAGCAATACAAAACAAAGCATGACATTCACTGCAACAAAAGACTTATGTCCTTGATTACTCTGGTTTCAATCCAACGGAGCCCCCTTACAAACAATGAAGCTGGCGATGATCGGATTCGGACAGGCCGGTGGGAAAATCGTCGATCGGTTCCTCGATTACGACGATCGAACGAACAGCGGAATCGTCCGCGCGGCGATCGCTGTCAACTCCGCGAAAGCGGACCTCATGGGTCTCGATAATATTCCACAGGAGAATCGCGTACTCATCGGCCAAGCCCGCGTAAAGGGCCACGGCGTGGGTGCAGACAACGAACTCGGCGCGGAGGTCGCCGAGGAAGACATCGACGAAGTCCAAAACGCCATCGATGCGATTCCGACCCACGAGGTCGATGCATTTCTGGTCGTCGCTGGCATGGGCGGCGGGACTGGGTCGGGCGGTGCACCCGTCCTCGCGAAGCACTTGAAACGGATCTACACGATCCCTGTTTACGGACTCGGTGTGTTGCCGGGGACCGACGAGGGCGGAATCTACACGCTCAACGCGGCGCGGTCGTTCCAGACGTTCGTCCGCGAAGTCGACAATCTGCTGGTCTTCGACAACGATTCGTGGCGACAGACCGGCGAGTCCGTCGAGGGCGGCTACGACCAGATCAACGAGGAGATCGTCCGCCGATTCGGGATCCTTTTCGGTGCTGGCGAGGTCGGCGACGGCCAGGAAGTCGCCGAAAGCGTCGTCGACTCCTCCGAGATCATCAACACGCTCTCGGGTGGCGGCGTCTCGACGGTCGGGTTTGCGAGCGAAGAGGTCGATCTGAACACGGGCGGCGGCCTGCTCTCGCGGTTTACCGGCGATGACGGCGGTAACGACAACTTGGACGCTGCAAACACGACCAACCGCATTACAAGTCTCGTCCGCAAGGCCGCACTCGGCCGACTGACGCTGCCGTGTGAGATCGAAGGCACCGAGCGTGCCCTGCTCGTCCTCTCCGGACCGTCGGAGTATCTGAACCGGAAAGGCATCGAACGCGGCCGCAAGTGGCTCGAGGAAGAAACCGGGAGCATGGAAGTCCGTGGTGGGGACTTCCCCCGGCAGGAGCCGGAAGTCGCTGCAGCGATCTTGCTCTCGGGCGTGACGAACGTCCCGCGGATCAAACGCCTCCAGCAGGTCGCGATCGAAGCCCAGGACAACATCGACGACATCCAACAGGAAAGCGAGGAGAACTTAGAGGAACTCGTCGAAGACGACGAAGACGAACTCGAGCCACTGTTTTAGGCTCGCAGTTCCTACCGACTGACGACGTCAGCGATTGCGTTCGGTTTGGGGCATGGCGAGGTTGCGAACGCGGACGTTCGGGTCCGACGTGTTTTTGATGGTTCCATGGCTACACTCGATCGATGCACGTCGTCGTCCCGTTTGCTGCCATCGACCCGAAGACGCGGCTCGCGTCAGTGCTGTCGTCCGCAGAACGGTCGACGCTTGCTCGAGCCATGCTCGCCGACGTCCTCACGGCGGTCGTCGAGGCGGGCGCTGAGCCGACGGTGGTCTCGACGGCACCGCTCGACCCCGCAACGCTCTCACTCGAGGCACCCGTCCGTGATGCCGTCTCGGTGACAGTCGACGACCGGCCGCTGACCGAGGCCGTCAACGCGCGGCTGCCGGCCAGTCGTGACGACGAGACCACTGCCGTCGTCATGTCCGACCTCGCGCTCGCAACACCTGACACACTCGCGGCGCTCTTTGCACACGACGCTGCGGTTACCATCGCGCCGGGACGAAGCGGCGGGACGAACGCACTGGTCGTCTCCCACCCCGAATTCCGAGTGGACTATCACGGCACGTCGTATCTGGACCACTGTGAGATCGCTCGCGATATCGACGCGAGCCTCGAGACGGTCGACTCCTTCCGGCTGAGCACCGACATCGACGAACCCACAGATCTCGTCGAGGTGCTCATCCACGGCGACGAAGCCGACCGTGCACCCGCCTGTCTTCGGGGTCTCGGCTTCGACCTCGAGACGCGGGACGGCCGTGTCGGCGTTTCCCGACTCGAGGAGACGACACGCGAGTGACAGACGGCCTCACCGAAGTGAAGCGCTTATCTGCCACGCGATACCACTCCGAGGTAATGATTCCTGGGGCGAGTGAGTACGGTGTCGACATCGCGATCGACGACACAGCGGTCGCTGATCTGCTCGCGGTCACGCCCGACGACGTCGACGCGCCCGAGGCGCTGACGTTCGCCCGAAACGTCTTCATCCCGCTGACGACGGCGTGTCGCTACACCTGTACCTACTGCACCTACTTCGACGCCCCCGGTCAGGCCTCCCTGCTCAGCCTCGAGGAGGTCCGCGACATCTGCAAACGGGGGGCCGACGCGGGCTGTACGGAAGCTCTGTTTACGTTCGGCGACGACCCCGATGACCGTTACACCGAGATCTACGACCAGCTCGCCGAGTGGGGCCACGACTCGATTCATACCTACCTGCGCGAGGCCTGCGAGGTCGCCTTAGAGGAAGGCCTGCTTCCACACGCGAATCCGGGCGACCAGACTCGCGAGCAGCTGGCCACTGTGGCCGACGTCAACGCCAGTATGGGCGTGATGCTCGAGACGACCGCCAAGGTCGATGCCCACGCCGGTCCCCGGCAAAAAGAGCCTGGCCAACGCCTACAAACCATCAAAAACGCGGGCGAACTCGACGTCGCGTTCACGACTGGGATCCTCGTGGGGATCGGTGAGTCCTGGCGCGACCGCGCGGAGAGTCTGCTCGCAATCCGTGACCTCCACGAGCGATACGACCACATTCAGGAGGTGATCGTCCAGCCCGTCGTCGACAACGAGCGCTGGGACGAGGGCTCGCCCGCCCTCGAGACGATGCGCCGAGTGACGGCAATGGCCCGTGTAGCCTTGCCCGAGGAAATTTCCGTGCAGGTGCCGCCGAATCTCGCGCCCGCTCGCGACCTGATCGACTGCGGCGTCGACGATCTGGGCGGCGTCTCGCCGATTACGGACGACCACATCAATCCCGACTACACGTGGCCCGCGCTGCGCGAACTCGAGGAAATCGCCGACGCCGCCGACTTGCCCCTCGGTGAGCGGCTGCCGGTCTACGAACGGTTCCTGCCCGCGGACCTGCGACCCGACGCGTTCGACGGCGTGGCTGCCGACGGCACGGCCGGCGCTGATGGCGGTCGGAACGCGGACGCGGATCGCGAGTGGATCTCGCCGACGATTCGCGGGGCGCTCGAGGCCGACGACGCGGCCGGAAAGCGCTATCGTGCGGTGCTCAACGGCGAGTCGCTGTCGACGCGTTAGAAGTACGCTCGGTGGACAGCGAGTCCCTCGTCCTCGAGCACCGGTCCCTCGACGGTCGTCGTCGCGTCGGACCGATCGACCACTTCTTCGCAAGGGATCTCGATTACTCCGTCGTCTCGCAGCGCTGCGAGCGAGTCGACGGACACGCTGTAGACGACACGGTCGAGTCCCGCGTAGGCGATCGCGCTTGCACACATCGGACACGGCTCTGTGCTGGTGTACATCGTACACGAGGCGCGTTCGTCGGCCTCGAGTTCGCGTGCGGCCCACCGGGCCAGTTTGAACTCCGGATGGGCGGCAATGTCGTCGTCCGTGAGTGTCGTATTCTCGGCCGTCCGAACGACGTCGCCGTCGACGACGAGCAGCGAGCCGAAGGGGGTGTTGCCGTTGTCGACTGCGGTCCGTGCGAGGTCGATCGCCCGTCGAACGCCGGCTTCGTCCGTGGTCATAGCTCATCGAACGTCACCGAGGGGTTTCGACGCTCCGGTTCGACGTGCCGCCCTCGAGAAGCGTCCGGCCCGACAATCACACAGCGTTATCCCCCTTCGACCGCGGAGAGTCGCGTATGCACGTCGATCTGAGCCACCCGATCGAAACCGGGATGCAAACCTACCCCGATGACCCGCCGGTCGTCGTCCGGCCACACGCGACCCACGAGGAACACGGAGCCAGCGTCGCTGCCCTCAAGTGTGGCAGCCACACCGGCACACATGTCGACGCCCCGGCCCACATCGACCCCGACGGGAACACGCTCGCGGCCTACTCGCTCGAGCGGTTCGCCTTCGACGCCATTCGAATCGACTGTCGTGACCTCGAGGCGCGCGAGCCGATTCCGGCGCGTCGGATTCCCGACGTCGACGCCGATCTCGTGGTGTGTTGGACCGGGTGGGATGTCCACTGGGGCACCGAGCAGTATCTCGAGCATCCGTATCTCGCGCCGGCCGCGGCCGAGACGTGCGTCGAACGGGGATTCGATGTCGCCGTGGATACGCTCAACCCCGATCCGACGCCGACGGCCACCGCGGGTGCGGCTGAACCCGATGGCTTCGTGGCCCACCACACGCTGCTTGGCAACAAGCAGTTAATTTTCGAGAACCTCACGCACCTCGAGGCGGTCGACGATCGGTTCGAACTCCGGGCGTACCCGCTCGCGCTCGACAGCGATGGTGCACCGGTCCGGGCCGTCGGCATCACGGACGAAAACTAACCCGTTAGGACCGGACGATCCGGAACTGATCCGGCGCGGCTTCCTCGAGTGTGGCATCCGCACGGAGTTTCACGATCTTGCCCGTCGGCTGAGACTCGACCGTGGCTGGTGCATCGACCGACTCGAGGGTGCCGAGCAACTGCGCTTTCGGTGGTTTCTGGGCGGCCCCACAGTCGTAGATCGTGAGCAGGCCGCGATCGCTGTCCTCGCGTTCGTAGACGACCACGTGGGCGTGGTTTGGCAGTCGCCAGCTGGTGTCGTCGGTCTGAAAGAGGTGGTTCATATCTGTGTCAACGGGTGCCATCCGAAAAAAGTGCTCCTCCGTTCGCACCGACCCGGCAGTAGTCTGTGACGATCAGTCGTCGGCCGGCGGCGCGCGCTCCTCGGGCGTCAGAATGGGCGTTCCGTCGGATTTCGGCCCCAGTCGCGGGCCGAACGGCGGCTCGTCGGGGTCGATAACGCGGCGCGTCTCGTAGTCCGTCGAGCGCTCGACCGGAACGCGACCGATCGAAGTGACGAGGTCGACGTAGTCCGCAAACGAGCGATACTCGCCGTACTCGCCGCCGGCGCGCTTGGTAATTTCTTCGGAGAGGATCGTCCCCATGAAGTCGTCGGCCCCACAGGAGAGCATCTTCAGCCCCTGCTCGTCGCCGTATTTGACCCACGACGACTGAATGTGGTCGATATTGTCGAGAAACAGTCTCGAGACGGCGATCATGAGTTCGTCTTCGTCGGTGCTCGCGCCGCCAGAGACGACATCGTGTTCGTAAAGCGGCGTGTTCTGGTGGACAAACGAAAGCGGAACGAACTCCGTGATCGCGCCGTCGACGCGCTCCTGGAGGTCACGGACTCGTTTCAAGTGCATCGCGCGGTGGGCCTCGTTCTCGACGTGGCCGTACATGATCGTCGCCGTCAGGCCCAAACCGACGTTCGCGGCGGCTTCCATCGCCTCGAGCCACCCCTCCGTGCTGATCTTGCCGGGACAGATAACGTCCCGGACCTCATCGACGAGGATTTCGGCGGCCGTGCCGGGGACCGTATCGAGGCCAGCAGCTGCGAGTCGACTGTAGACTTCCTCGTAGGACCAGTCGGTGCCACGCCGGGCGTGATACCCTTCTTCGGGGGTCATCGAGTGGACGTGAACGCCGTCGACGCTCATCGCCGAAATCTGGTCCGTGTAGGTGCCGGGATCGATTTCGTAGGCTTCGGGCGGCTTGTAGTTGACCGCCTTCGGGTCCGGGTGGGCCTCGAGGATCTCGCGGTGTTCGTCGTCGAGTGCGAACGCGGGGTGCAGTCCGGAGACGGAGGTGACCTCGTAGACCCCGCGAGAAACGGCGTCGGCGACGATTTCGCGGGACTCGCTGGGCGTTTTCGTAAAACCAGCGCTCTGAATCTCGGTGTCGCGTTCGAAGGTGTGAGCGGCGTCTTTGAAATTACAGAACAGACAGCCCACGTTACAGGCCGTCGTGACGTTGTTGTTCAGGTTGGCGACGAACGTGACTTCCTCGCCGACGACGTCGGCGCGGCGGCGGTCGGCAGCCTCGAGCACCTGTTCTTTGCGCGTGCTGTCGATACCCCCAATCTCCGTCCCCGTCGTGAGTAACTCGATCGCGTCGTCGACCGTGAGCCGGTCGCCAGCGCGTGCTTTCGTGAGTGCGTTCTCGAACGACTGGTCGGTCTCGGGAACGTGGTCGAACGTGAGGTCTGCCTCGGTCACCGGTCGCTCCATCGACGTATCAATACCAGTACAGCGAGAAAAGCGTGATGGATCGGCAGATTATACCGGAAATTCCGGTGTCCGGCAATCGAACCGATACTGAAACCTTCTTAGGGTCCGGCCACGGCAACTCGGGTATGAACTGCGGCGGCGGCGACAGCCGAAGGTGTCCCGTATGACGAGTGTCAAAGAGTTCCGCATCGACGAGGCAGCAACTGACGACGAACTCGGCCGCGGCGCGTTCGTCTTCACCGACGCCTACTCGGTGTTCGACTGGGGCCAGATGCCCGATTCGATCCCCGAGAAAGGCACGAGCCTCTGTACGATGGGCGCGTTCAACTTCGAACGCCTCGAGTCCGAAGGCGTCCCGACCCACTACCGCGGTGTTGTCGAGCATAGCTCGACAGACCGTCGGACGCGGTCCGACGATGTTGTCGAAAACGGCGACATCGTGCCTCTCGAGGACGCCTCGAGTCCGCCTCGGGAGATGGCGATCGATCTCACGCAGGTCCCCGACCTCCCTCACGAGGGTCGCGAGTACGACTACGACCACTACCACGACGCGGCCGGCGAGAACTACCTCATTCCGCTTGAGGTCGTCTTCCGCAATCGCGTCCCCATCGGCTCGAGTCTGCGCCGACGAACCGAGCCCGAAGACCACGGCCTCGCGTTCGAGAGCTGGCCCGAGGAGGTCGTCGACCTCGAGGAGCCGATCGTCGAGTTCTCGACGAAATACGAGGAGGGCGACCGCTATCTCGACCGGGCGGAAGCCGACGCGATCGCCGGCACGGCGTCGATCGAGGATCTCGAGTCAGTCGCACTCGAGGTCAACCGAATCATCACCGAACAGGCCGACTCCGCTGGACTGGTCCACGAGGACGGCAAGATCGAGTGTCTGTTCTATCAGGGCGAGATCCGCGTCGCGGACGTCGTCGGCACGTTCGACGAGAACCGCTTTAGTCACGGCGGGACACAGCTCTCGAAGGAGGTGCTCCGACAGTACCACAAGCGCACCCAGCCCGAGTGGGTGCAGGCGGTCAAGGCAGCGAAAGCCGAAGCCAAGCAAAAAGACATCGCCGACTGGAAATCGCTCTGTGACGTCCAGCCCGAGCCACTCGAGGACGACGTTATCGAGACGGCTCGCGATCTGTACTGTGCAGGTGCAAACGCCTACATGAATCAGGAGCTGTTCGACGCGCCGCCGCTCTCGAGTGCGATCGGTGCGGTCCAGCGGCTGTAACAGGATCGCCACGACATGGCAGTGTAGATCCCCTCGATCGACGGCTCGACGTGGTGGCTCTCGGTTCAGCCGTCACGAGTCCGTCCTGAGCCGCGTGTCTCGTACCTCCTCGACGTACGCGAGGAAGTTGTCGAACAGCTGTTTCGTCTCACAGGCGGCCTCGTAGTTCTCTGGATGGATGCCCTCGAGGACGGAGTCGATGCGCTGTGCCGGGAGTTGCCCCGTTTTCCCGTTCGTGACCGATCTGGCGGTCGCCATATCGTACTCCGGGTGGAACTGCACGGCGAAGACGCGATCCTTTCGAAAGCCGTGAATTCCGTACTCGTTCGTCGCGAAGACTGTCGCACCCGGCGGCTTCTCGGTGACGTGGTCCGAGTGTGTCGTAAAGACCGTCATCGTCTCGTCGATTCCATCGAGGAGGCGACTCTCCCCGTCGTGTTCGACAGTGCGGTAGCCGATTTCGTAGTCGCCCATCCCCTCGACGCGACCGCCCATGACATCCGCGAGAAGCTGGTGGCCATAACAGACACCGAGTGCGGGCAGCCCGGCCTGGATCGCATCGCCGACCCACGTTTTCAACCGGCCGATCCACTCCCGGTCCCAGTAGACCGACGCACTCGAGCCGGTGATGACGAACCCGTCGTACCGAAAGCTCTCGGGGAACTCGCCGGACGGACAGTGAAACACCGTCAGCTCCGCGTCGAGCTCTCGGTGAAAGTTCTGCCGGGTGTCTACGGCCTTGTGAGCCGCGTTGAGCAACGCAAGTCGAAGCTGTCCCATGTGGTGGTCTCCTCGTTGTGGCGTTCGAATCTCGTCGTAGACGGTCTCCTCTCAGTCAGCGCTGACTGACCGTGCCTGCTGTACGTCCTGCTCGAGTCGCGCAGCGTACTCGAGTCGAAGCTGTCGTGCGTGTTCTTCCGTCAGTTCCTCGCGGGTGTCTAGCTCGTGAGCGAGGGGATCGTACGCTGAGACATCGAACCCCATCCGGTCGAGATACGACCGGACGGCGTCCGAGGACAACCCATCCTGAATGCTGGCGTCGACGTACGTCTGGACCGTCTCGAACGCCGGAAGGACGACGGCGTCGTCCGTTATGCGACCGGTGTCGCCGCCGATACGGACCTCGGCGTCGAGTAACTGTTCGACGACCTCCACGAGATCATCGGCCAGACGGACGACCTGACTCGGGAGCGCGGTATCGGGTGAGCGCCACTCGACGGTCGAGAACTGGTCGCGGAGTTTGACCGGTGTCCAGGACGCACTTTCCGGATCGAAGCACGATTCGATCGTTTCCCGATCGAACCCGGCATCGAGAGCTTCCGTGACGAACTCGTTGTACCGGCGCTCGAGCCGCCCCTCCCACTCCGCCGTGTCGTCGGCGTACGGCCACAGCGTCCCCTGGTGTGGCAGGTCGGCGTACGCCAGTCGGCGATACAGTTTCGATCTCGCGCCGGTCGTCAGGCGCGTCCCTCTGAAATACGGCGAGGAGTTCACTAGCGCCAGCGCGGGATCGAGTGCAATAAACGTATTGAGCTGGTCGATCTCGCGTCCCGGCTGCTGTTCGACGTGGATATGCGTCCCGGCACAGTGTCGAACGTACTCGAAATCCGCACCGATGATCTGATCCTGAATCCGCGTGCGCTCACTCGGGAGGTCCGCGATGGAATCCTCGTTTACTGGCGTTGCAAGCGGGACGAGCCCCTTGTCCTGTGTGTCGGCCCGGCGCAAGACCCGATTGAGCCGCTCGAACAGTTCGTTCCGAAGCGCTGCTGTCGTCTCACACGGTGTCGTCTTGATCTCGAGCAGTGGGGCGATGAACTCCCGTTCGACCCCTGGCGAGGCCTCGACGAGGTCGCCTGGTTCGGTCAGGCGTCCCTGCTCGTCGATAACCCAGTACTCTACTTCGATGCTTCGTCGTATCGGCTCGTGGTCCCCCAGTGGGGTGGTTTCTGTGCGATTCGACGACCGACGCGTGGTGGGTGGTTCTGACATACTGTAGCCGTTAGTTATCCCAGTACCGCTGTCATGTCCGATCGGTGTACCGCACTGATCCTAGCACCATGTGTCCATCTCACATACAAACATCACTCAATTGGAACACTATTATAACTATTGTGGCTATATGCCCTCGAAAAACCTTATATGGTTATTATTTTTCACTAGGCGTACGGAATACGAACGAAGACGGGACACACACACCGCATTCGTGGCGTTCGTGGATCAGAATTGGGCGACAGTATATCTGCTCGCCAGACGACAGTGCCATCCATGCAAGTCACAGTGTACGGGCCGCTCCGAAGCGCGACCGGCGGGAAAACGGTGGGCCTCGAGTTCACGGGGACGACCGTCGCGGATGCGCTGGCTGAATTCACCGCCGCGTACCCGCGGGCGACACCGTACCTCTACGACGGCGACGACGTGCGCTCGAGCGTGCGAGTGACGGTCAACGGCGAGCGCGCAGCTCTCGAGGCTCCGGTGTCGAACGACGCCGAACTGACACTGATGCCGGCCGTGCAGGGCGGCTCGACCGACGGGTGAGCCGGCTCAGAGGTCGTACTGCTCGCGGACCAGGTGGTCGATTCCGCGGTCCTCGAGGACAGCCATCGGCGCGAGCAAGTCGAGTTGGACGACGCCGGGCAGGCGACCGATCTGGACGCCGCCGGTGAACGTACACCGCGAGCGGACCTCGCCTTCGCTCATGTCGAGCAGTTTCGTCGCCCGGTCGAACGCATTTTGTGTCGCGTCGTTGACCGTCGCGCCGGAGCCGATGACCTGAATCGGGCCCATGTCATCCTCGAGGTCGACACCGTGCTGGGCGGCGAGGTCGCGGCCCGCCTCGCGTTCCTCGTCGCTGTAGGGTTTGCTGATGAAGGGAAGATCCGCCTCGGGCGGCAACAGGACCGGGCCGTCGAGCTCGAGGCCGTCGATGACCTCGACGTCCATGCGGACGGTGCCGCTGACGTCGGTCGTGTGCAGTGAGAGTTCGCCGTCGCCCTGATTGGCGTGGAGGTCGCCGGCGTAGATACCGGCCCCGTCGACTTTGACGGGACAGATCAGGGTCGCGCCGGCGCGGACCTGCGGGATGTCCATGTGGCCGTCAGTTCGGTCCTTGAGGTCGGCCTCGCTCTCGATGCCGTAGTCGTGGTCGGCTCCGATGAGGAACTGGCCGAAGTCGCCGGCGTTGTGCGAGTCGGGCATCGTGACCGGCGGCGTCGTCCCGACGTTGCCGATAAACGGCCGCAAGCGCCCGAGTGTCCCGGGCATCTCGCCGGGTTCGTACAGCAGGATGGGGTGCTGGCGCGAGTTTTCGGGAATGTCCATCACGTCGTCGGCGTTCTCGGCGAGGTCGTGGGCCGCGTCCTCGTCGAGCGTAATGCCGACGGTGCCGTCGTCGTCGAAGGCGACGGTGTAGCCGTACTCGAAGCCGAAGGAGGAGGCGTTCGCGCCGCACTCGGCGCACTTGATCGCCTCCTCACCCGTCCCTTCGACGATCGTCTTGGGCCACTTCGTTCCACACTCCGGACAGCGGTGGTCGACGAACGGGTCGTCGCCGAATGCGTCCTCGCGTTCGGCCATCGAGCCCGTACTCGTCGCCATACTCGTGACCTCGACGTCCCGGATATGTAGTGCCACGGCGTCGCCGACGCTCGCTCCCTCGACGCGAATCGGTCGCGTGACCTCGTGGCCGCCGTGGAACTCGGGGGTGATCATCGGCCCCCAACAGCCTGGCGGCGTATACGTCTCGATCGTTCCGCCGTCGGCAACGGTTCCCGCCCACTCCTGATCGGGGCCGACGAGGCCGAGCGTGTACTGGTCGACGAAGAGTTCCTCTTCGATTTCTCGTTGTGCCATACCATACCAAAATACGCCATCGACGTCGATAAGCCTACTGTCAGAATATCTGAACGAGTTGCTGACAATAGTACCGATAGATTCGTTCAAGTATGACGATTGCATTCAGTCGCGTAATGGTTGAACTCACGGACGAAGACCCACCCGAGTGTCGACAGTGTGGCGACTCCGTTGCATCGGCGTCCAAACAACGCGTCGTCAGCACCGTCGAGGACGGCACGGCGATCCACCACTATTTCTGTAGCGACGACTGCCTCGAGGCCTGGGAGTCGTAGCCGACACGAGCCGCGCCCAAAAAACACGCCGCAGCCAGCGGTTACTGGTCGTTTGCGACGACGCTGCCGATCCCATCAACTGGTCGGTCCGGCGTGAACTCCTCGAGTTCGTCGGGGAGGCCGAGTTGGTAGCCAGTGCCGTTCTCCCGAACGGACGTCCGGCCGCGATGAACCGAGACGTCTCCGTTCAGGTGGAGTTTGACTGCCTCCAGCAGGGCGTCGGCTTCCAGGGGCTGGCCGCGGTGTTTCATCTCCGCTAAGTCGGCGTCGTCCGGGACGTCGAACGCGCGCTGGGTGATGATCGGTCCCTGATCGAGGTCGGTCGTCACGTAGTGGGCGGTCACGCCGGCCACGCGGACGCCTTCCTCGACGGCCTGTCGGTACGCCTCTGCGCCGGGGAAGGCGGGCAGCAGGCTCGGGTGGACGTTGATGATCCGATCCTCGTAGCGGAAGACGACGTTCGGGCTGAGAATGCGCATGTATCGCGCCAGCACGATCAGGTCAACGTCGTACTCGCCGAGGAGGTCGAGCAGCGCGTCTTCGTTCTGCTGGCCGCCGTCGTCGCCGATGTCGTGAAACGGCACGTCGTAGTGTTCGGCAAGCGGCTGGAGGTCGTCGTGGTTGCCGATGACGACGCCGATATCCGCGCCGAGGTCGTCGTTCGCCCACGCCTCGAACAGTGCCTCGAGGCAGTGGCTCTCTTTCGTGACGAGCACGGCGATCTGTTGAGTCTCGCGGTCGGCGGGGAACCGAACCTGCACGTCGAGGCCGAGTTCGTCGCCGAGATCGTGGAGGTCCTCGCGCAGCGTGGCTTCGGTACAGACCATCTCGGAGGTGTCGACGGCGAGATACATCCGGAAGACGCCGTCCCGAACCGCCTGATCGAGGTCTTCGATGTTGATCCCGCGCTCGAACAGGAGACTGGTCACCCCGGCGACCAGCCCGGTATCGTCGTCTCCAATAACGGTAATTTCGGTTACGTTCGTCGTCATCGCAGCCACCTCCGCTCGAGCGAAATCTGGTCCATCAGTACGAGTTTCAGTCCACGTGTGGTCAAAAGTCCTGCTTTCTGTCGATGATTCTGCGAGCAGACCAGTAGCAAGATAGTGCAAACTGCTCGCTTCGCTCGCAGTTTCTGCATCGGCTGGAGCGGTGTTCGAGACGCGCGATAGCGCGGCTCTCTGCGGTATGGCGAACGAAGCGCGAGCGAAGCGAGCACTGGGTGAGTTATCGGTACTGAGCGCGAGTTTTACGCCTCTCTTTGAACGACGAAACCGTATTCGCAACGACTGGTAACGGCGATCAGATGAACGCCAGTGGCACCATAATCGCCACACCGAGAACGATTCCGCCCGCGAGCTCCGGTTTCCCGCCGTTCGGGAGCCCTTTGCCAAGATCCAGGGCTTCCGGGATGAACTCGGTGAGCACGAGGTAGATCATCGCTCCCGCGGCGAAGCCGAAGCCGTAGGGCAGGAACTCCCGCGCGACGCTAACGAACGCGAACGCGATAACGGCTCCGAGTGGCTGTGGCAGACTCGAGAAGACTGCCCACCAGACCATCTTCCACTTGGACACGCCCATCGATTTCAGGGGGATCGAGATCGCGGTGCCTTCCGGAATGTTGTGAATCGAGATCGCAATCGTCATGAAGACCGCCAGCAGCGGGACGGTAAAGCCCAGAAACGCGACCCCTCCCTCGAGACCAAGATCTGCAAACGAGACGCCGACGGCGATCCCTTCCGGAAAGCTGTGGACGGTCAGAATACCGAGAATAAGCACGAGTTTCTTGAAGTCCGCCTCCTCGTACTCGCGTGGGTCGATGTCGGCGTCCATGAGGACGTCGTGTGCAATGACGACGAGCAAGACGCCGGCGGCCATCCCCACGGCGATCTGGCCCATCGTCCCTTCGGCTAGCCCCTCCTCGATGAGGCCGAACACCGACGCCGAAACCATGATCCCGGAGGACAGTCCCCAGAGCATGACGCTTCGACGGTCGCTAATCGAGTCGAAGAAGAAAAACGGCAGTGCGCCGATCCCGGTCGCCAACGCCGTAATGAACCCCGCGACGAACACCAAGACGAGATTCTCGAGCAGGGACATCTATATGTCGCTCCTCGAACCGGTCGTATAAATCGCCAGCGAAAGTGGCCTCGAGCGGTGTGGTTCGCGTTCGTCCCGGGTCGATCAGTCGTCGTCGGTGACGGTCGCGCTCGTCGTTACCACGGGCGTCGGTGCCGTCCGAATCACCCGTTCGGTCGTCGAGCCGAGCAGTCGCTGATCGAGGCCGATCCGCCCGTGGGTCCCCATGACGACGAGGTCGACACCGTCCGCGTCCGCGGCCGACTCAATCTCTCGCGGGACCGAGCCCGATTCGACCGTCGTGACGACGTCGTCGGCTCCCGCGTCCGACGCAATCGCCGAAGCTTCGGTGAGGATCTTGCGGGCCCGTTCTTCGAGGTCGTCGGCGACCGACGTCGTCCTGTCGGCGATCCCGAGAACGGGCGTATCGACGACGGTCAACAGGTATATCGTCGCGCCGTGGTGGACTGCGATTTCGGTACCGAGGCGGAGTGCCGCCTCCGCGTGGTCGCTCCCGTCCATCGGGACGAGAATCCCGTCGTACGGGTACGACCGCGTCACGTCCTCGTCCGCCCGAACCGTCACCACCGGCATCTCAGTCTCGTTGATGACGCCCTCCGTGACGGTGCCGAGGACGTACTCCCCGAGCCGGCGTCGGCCGTGCGTTCCCATGACGATGAGGTCAACAGGGCCGGACGCGGCGGCCTCGAGGATGACCTCGCGCGGATCGCCCTGGATAACGTCGCTCACGGTGGGCACGCCCTGATCCTCGGCCACGGATCGGGCCGCCGCGAGGACGTCTTCACCTTCCTGCTCGAGTGTGTCGACGACGGTCGTCCCCTGTCGAGCGAGGCTGGGCGTGTTCGTGTCGGCGACGTAGAGGAGGTGGACGGTCGCCCCGTGGTCGGCCGCGAGTTCGACAGCGTGCTCGAGGGCCGCCATCGAGGAGTCGCCGCCGTCGACGGGAACGAGAACGAAATCGTACATACTTCCGCGTTCGGTCGGGAGTGGTATACGTGTGTTGTTGGCGAGCCGACATTGAGACGGGCGAGATGAACGAGAGAACGGCGTCGATCAGGAGTCCGTCCGCGAGCGTCGGCGACCGACGCGCTCCGACAGGAAGTCGTCCGTCTCGAGCGGATCCTCGAACGCTCCGACCAGCGCCTCGAGGGCGTCCGTGACCGTCAGCAGGCCGACGACGTCGCCGTCGTCCTCGACGAGCGCGAGTTCCTGCTGTTCGGCCTGTAACGCGTCGATGGCGTCGCTGACTGGCGTGTCGGCCGAAAGCGTCATCGGCGGCGTCGCGAACTCCTCGAACGTCACCGTCCCGTCGCGGAGGTCGTCGATGCGGTCGACGACCGTCGGGACGTAGACGATGCCGACGAACGCCTCGGGCTCGCCATCGATCAGCGGAAACCGCGTGTGCGGACTCGAGCCGATCCGATCCAGATTGTCTTCCACGGACGCCGCCGTCGAAAGGAAGGTTACGTCCTCGACGTCAGTCATGGCGTCGCTGACCAGTTCCTCGCCGACGACGAGCGCGTTGAGGATCTCTTCTCGACGTTCCCGCGGGAGATCACCCTGCTCGAGGACTGAGCCGAGTTTCCGCCGGAGGTCGGCTCGCGTCTCGATGATTTCCGTCTCGGTCTCGAGCCACGCACCGGTCATCTCGATCCCGAAGCGTCGGAGCGTCCACTTCGCGACGGCGTCGCCGAGCCAGATCACGGGGCGGAGCAGCGCAGCATACCAGTACAGCGGTGTTGCGCCGTATCGGGCGACGAACTTCGTCCGCTCGACGCCGAGATAGGTCGGCGTCTGTTCGCCGTGGGTGAGATGCAAGAGGTTGATGATGACGAAGGCGACGACCGCACCCGCACCCGCGGAGGCAAGCGCCGTGTTCGCGAAGATGGGCGCGACGACTGTGGCGAGGGCCGGTTCGGCGACGATGCCGACGGCAATGCTCGTCGCGCTAATGCCGACCTGACAGCTCGTAAGGTAGATCTCGAGGTCGTCGGTCATCTCCCAGGCCCGGCGGAGGCCGGGTTCGTCGAACGTCGACTCGGGGTACTGCCTGACACGGGTGAGCGCGAACTCGATGGCGACGAAAAAGGCGTTCGCGAGGATGAGGCCGACACCAGCGACCAACCGAACTCCGATTTCGATCCCGTTCACTCGGTTGCCACTTCGGAGTGGAGCGAGTAATCACTTTGTCTTCAACTCGGCTGCAGTCGTGTCGATCGCGACCGAACTGCGCCCATCGCTCGAGATAGATTCTGTCGGCCACCGATGTGTCCTGCTCGCCATCGGACCACAATTCCGGGGTGTACGCCTATAGGTTTCCACAGTGACAGTCGGGACAATGGCAGCCTCGCCACACGAGCGGTCGCCCGAGCGTGTCCTCGAGGACCTCGACGCGGACCCCGACGGGCTGACGAGCGAGGAGGCACGGCGTCGACTCGAGACCTACGGCGAGAACGACATCGTCCGGGGTGGTGGCCGATCGGCGGCCGACATCTTCATCGCGCAGTTCGACAGCGTGCTGATCTGGGTCCTGATCGCTGCGGCCGCCCTCTCGATCTGGGCCGGGAACGCCGTCGACGCAATCCTGATCGCGATCATCGTCGTGGCAAACGGGATCTTCGGCTTCGTCCAGGATTTTCGGGCCGAGCGAAGCCTGGAGGCGCTTCGGGGGCTCGCCGCGCCGACGGCCACGGTCCGCCGGGACGGCGACACGCGCGAGATCGCCGCGACTGAACTCGTTCCCGGTGACGTCGTCGTGTTCCGCGGCGGCGACGTCGTCCCCGCCGACGCTCGACTGCTCGAGGCGTCCGACCTCGAGGTCGACGAGGCGGCGTTGACCGGCGAGAGCGTTCCGGTTTCGAAGTCGACGGCGACGGTCGAGTCCGAGGCACCGCTGGCGGAACGAGAGGGGATGGTCTACAAGGGCACGAACGTCACCCGCGGGAAGGGCCGGGCCGTCGTCACTGACACGGGCATGGAGACGGCGGTCGGGGCGATCGCTCACGAACTCGCCGCGACTGAGGAGACCCGTACGCCGCTGCAGGACGAACTCGACCAGCTGGGTCGGACCCTCGGATTCGGCGTGCTCGTCCTCTCGGCGCTGGTCGCACCGCTGTTGCTCTTCCGTGGAACGTCGGCGCTTCAGGCCGCGCTGACTGCGGTGTCGCTGGCTGTCGCGGCGATTCCGGAGGGACTGCCCGCGGTGGTGACGCTCACGCTCGCACTCGGCGTTCGCCTGATGTCGGCCGAGAACGCACTGGTTCGTCGGCTCCCCGCGGTCGAGGCGCTCGGTGCCGTCGACGTCGTCTGTACGGACAAAACCGGGACGCTCACGAAAGGCCAGATGACCGTCAGTAAACTCTGGCTGAACGACACCATCGTCGATCTCGAGCAGGTTGCCACCGACGAGCCGGCGACGCGCACCGACCGCGAGGAGCTGCTCCTCGAGATCGGCGTCCTTTGTAACGATTCGACCCTCGAGGACGGCGATCCGACCGAACAGGCGCTGCTCGAGGCGGCCGATAGTCGCGGGATCGACATAGCGCAACGCAGAGCCGAGATGCCACGGACGGACGAGATCCCCTTTTCATCCGAGCGCAAGTGGATGGGGACCGTCCACGACGACGTCGGCTACGTCAAGGGCGCACCGGAGGTCGTCGTCGAGAACTGCGATCGGATTCTGACCGACGACGGGCCCGTCGAGTTGACCGACGACCGCCGCGCTCGGATCGAGGAGACGGTACAGGCGTTCGGCGACGACGCACTGCGCGTGCTCGCGATGGCCTACCGCGACGAGCCTGCCGATGCCGACGCTCTCGACGACGGGCTGACGTTCGTCGGGTTGTCCGGGATGATCGACCCGCCGCGAACGGAGGTCGCCGATGCGATTGCGGCGACGACACGCGCGGGCATCGACGTGAAAATGGTGACCGGCGACAACGTCCGGACGGCGCGGGCGATCGGCGAATCAATTGGATTCGGGAGCACGGTGCTCGAGGGCCGAGAAGTCGAGAAAATGGACGAAGAGACGCTGCGCGAGCGGGTCGCCTCGGTCGACATTTTCGCGCGGACGTCGCCGGAGCACAAGGTTCGCATCCTGCAGGCGCTACAGGATCGGGGCCACGACGTTGCGATGACCGGCGACGGCGTCAACGACGCGCCCGCGCTGAAAAACGCCGACATCGGCGTCGCGATGGGGGTTCGCGGGACGGACGTCGCCAGACAGGCCTCGGATATGGTCTTGCTCGACGACAACTACGCGACGATCGAGCGCGCGATCGAGCGCGGGCGGGCGATCTTCGACAACATCTGGAAGTTCGTCGCCTACCTGCTCACCGCGAACGTCGCGGAGGTGGCGATCGTTTTCATCGCCTCGCTGTACGGCTATCTCATCCTGCCTGCCGTCCAGTTGCTGTGGATCAACCTGCTCACCGACGGGTTGCCGGCGCTGGCGCTGGGCGCGGACCCCGCAAGCGGCGATGTGATGGATCGGCCCCCGCGCGACCGCGACCAGGGAATCATCGGTCGGCAGATACTCACGCTGATCGCCGGCATCGGGACCGTGACCACGGTCGTCCTGCTCGCGCTCATGGTCTACACGCTCGAGGGAGCCGCGTCGGTCACGCCGTATACGATGACGATGGTGTTCACGTCGTTCGTCTTCCTCGAACTCGGCGGCCTCTACGTCATCCGCTGGCTCCGTGAGACGCCGGCACTGTCGAATCCATGGCTGACGGTCGCCGTCGCGATGTCGATGGCACTCCAGCTCGCGGTGTTGTATACGCCGCTCAACGAGTACTTCGGGACGATCCCGCTCGAGGTGGCTGACTGGGGACTCATCGCGGTCGTCCTCGCCGTCTGTCTGCCCGGCTATCTCGCGGTCGCCGTGTTCGTCAAACGACGGCATCGGTGACGGGCGGGTGGGAGTCCGGGAGCGTTCGCTCGCCGGGCTGGCAGGTCGCCCGTCGATTTCGCCGGCCGCGAATCGCCCTCGTCACTAAGACGCTCGCCCGAGACGGTACGTGATATGAACGCCCCGATACGACGGCTCGTCCTCGACGTCATGAAACCGCACGACCCTGACATCCTCGAGTTCGCCGACGCCGTCGCCGGCTGTTCGGGCGTCGAGGGCGTTAACGCCGTGCTCGTCGAAACCGATCGGGCGGTCCAAAACATCAAACTCACGATCGAAGGCGACGACCTCGAGGCGGCGACCGTCGAAGAGACCCTCGTCGACCTGGGCGGGACGGTCCATTCGATCGATCAGGTCGTCTGCGGCGAGCGACTGGTCGAACAGAGCGCGACGCCACAGGACCGCTAGGCAAATGCCGTCGCTTCGCACGCTCCTCGCGGACGAGGACGTCCGATCGATCTCGCGGCGCTACTTCATCTCGAACGGGTTCGACGGCACGCTGACGAGCATCGGGATTATCGTCGGCGCGTATCTGTCGGGCGTGACCGAAGGGATCACCGTCGTCACGATCGGCCTCGGCGCGGCCGTCGGACTCGGCACGTCGGGCGTCTGGAGCGTCTGGGAGATCGAACGCGCCGAGAAACAGGCCGAACTGCTGCGGATCGAGCAGGCCATGCTAACCGAGTTAGACGAGACGACGGTTCAAGAGCGACGGACAGGGGCGCGAAAGATCAACGCGGTGGCGAGCGGTATCGGGCCGTTGATCGGCATTATTCTGCCATTGCTCCCGTTTCTCGCCCACGACGTCGTCTTTACGCTGCTCGAGGCGACGCTCGTCGGGATCGCCGTCGGCGTCGTCGTCCTGTTTCTATTCGGCGCGTACCTCGGATCGATCTCGAAACAGAACTGGATCGTCGCCGGCGTCCGGATGGGACTTGCAGGAATCGTCGTCGCCGTTCTCAATCTGTTTCTGCCGGGCTGACGATCGGTAACGTAAACACCGGACCAGCTAAAACGATCAGTATGTCATTGTGGAAGTCCCGGCGGACCGGCTACTATCTGGCGCTGGTGGCCGCGACGACGGTGATATTTACGCTTCTATACAACTACGGGATGTCGACGTGGGAAGGGCGGCCACAGCCGCTGTTTCGTTCGCTCGAGATCGTCTTCCAGACGTACACGACGACGGGGTACGGTGAGGACGCACCGTGGCAGACCCCGCAGATGAACCTGTTGATGATCGGGATGCAACTGGCCGGCATCGGACTGATCCTCACTGCCGCGGACGTGTTCGCGGTCCCGTGGCTCCGAAACACGCTCTCCCCTACGCCACCGACGGCGGTGACTGATCTCGAGGACCACGTCGTTATCTGCGAGTACACCTCCCGCGGCGAGACGTTCGTCGAGGAACTCGAATCTCGAGGCCAAGCCTACGTCATCGTCGAATCCGACGACGAACTGGCGACGCGCCTCCACGAGGCGGGTCACCGGGTCGTCCACGGCGACCCAGAGTCAGTCGAGGTGCTCGAGAACGCGGGGGTTGAACGAGCGATGGCGCTCGTCGCGGACAGTTCGGACGAGAGTAGCGCGAGCATCGTTCTGTCGGCGCGGGAAGTGAACCCGGACGTTACGACGGTGACGCTCGTCGAAGACGTGTCCCTCGCGGAGTACCACCGAATCGCGGGGGCCGATAGCGTGCTCTCGCCGCGGCAACTGCTGGGCGAGAGTCTGGCCCATCAGGTCCCGACTGCTGTCACGACGGCGGTCGACGACGGCATCGAAATCGGGAACGATCTGGAACTGGTCGAGCTCTCGATCGAATCGGGAAGTGACCTCTGTAACCGGACTGCGGGCGACGTGCGGCTTCGAGACCGGTTCGCTGTCGATATCATCGGCGTCTGGGTCGATGGCGAGTTCGAGAGCCCGATCGATCCGGCCCTCGAGTTAGACGACGACGTTCGGCTGCTCGTCGCGGGGGAACCGGACCGGATCGCGGCCCTGCGCGAGGAGGCGACGTCCTCGGTACAGTCGTTTTCCCCCCAGCGCGTCCTCGTCGCCGGCTACGGGGAGGCGGGAGCGGTCGCGGCCGACGTCCTCGAGTCGACGGGAGCCGAGGTGACGGTGATCGACAGACAGGAGAGTGAGGGCGTCGACGTCGTGGGCGACGCCCGAGAGCCGGAGACCTTCCTCGAGGCCGACATCGAGGACGCATCGGCCGTGATCATCGCCGTCAACGACGACACGACTGCGATTTTCACGACGCTGATCGCGAGCGATCTGAACCCCGAGATCGACGTGATCGTGCGGGCGAACGAGTCGAAGAGCGAGGGGAAACTGTACCGGGCGGGCGCGGCGTATGTCCAGTCGCTTGCGACCGTCAGCGGTCGCATGCTGGCGTCGACGATCTTCGAGGACGAATCGGTGCTGACGTTCGACAAACAGATCGACGTCGTCAGACTCCCCGTCGGCCGGCTGGCGGGTCGCACCCTCACCGGTGCCGACGTCCGGGCAACGACCGGCTGTACCGTCCTCGTCGTCGTCCGTGACGGGGAGCTGATCGCGGAGTTCGACCCGGACACGCTCGAGTTCGACCCGGACGACGAGGTTATCATCGCGGGAACCGACGAGAGTGTCCGCTCGTTCGAACAGACGTACCTCAAAAACGAGTAACCGCGCTTCCGGACTCAGTGAAACACCTTCTCGCCGGCTTCGATCGGGACCTCGAGCCAGTTTTCCGTCGGCGGAAGTGGGCAGTCATACTGGTCCGAGTACGCACACGTGGGGTTGTACGCCTCGTTGAAATCGAGGAGCCACTCCCCGTCGGCCGTCCGGTGGGTGTCGGGTTCTAAATCGAGGTATCGACCCGCGCCGTAGGTTTCCTCACCGCTGGTCGCGTCGCGAAACGGCACCCAGAGCCGGTCGTCGTCCGCCTCGGATTTGTACGCTTGGATGGTGACCTCCTCGCCGCTGACGGTGAACCGAAACTCGCCCCAGCGCAGGTACTCGCGCTCGCCGTCCGTGCTCGTGGCGACGACGACGGGCTCGGGCTCGTCGTACGTTTCGAGTGGGAGCTCGAACCGGTAGTCACCGTCGATCGGGTAGTACTCGAGACCGTCGACCGACTCGCGTTCGGCCGGCGGAATCGGCGAGTGGGGGTCGTTGGCGAAGTACTGGTCTTTCTCGTCGCGTTGCATCTCGAGCGT
Source organism: Natronorubrum thiooxidans (assembly GCF_900156475.1). GTDB lineage: Archaea > Halobacteriota > Halobacteria > Halobacteriales > Natrialbaceae > Natronorubrum > Natronorubrum thiooxidans. The sequence goes on along the minus strand of NZ_FTNR01000002.1, from coordinate 337,143 downwards.
CCGTTTCCAGTCGTCGGTCATGGGTAAAGTGGTATGAGGCGTCGTCAGTTCGGGTGCCGTTCGTCTCCCAACCGGTATGTGATCTTAGCTGTGCTGCTCGATAAGGCCCTTCAGCGTCGCTTTGTCCTGCACGCCGACCATGCGCTCGACGGGCTGGCCGTCCGCATAAATGAGCAGCGTCGGGACGCTGCGCGCGCCCAGTTGCTGGGCGAGCCCCTGGTTGGCGTCGATGTCGACTTTCGCGACCGCGGCGTCGGTTTCTGCAGCCAGTGCCTTCACCGTCGGCTCGAGCATCTGACAGGGCCCACACCAGTCGGCATAGCAGTCCACGAGGACGACGTCGTGGTCGTTGACGACGGACTCGAGGTGGTCGCCACCCCGAACGCTGATCGGTTCGGACGGGCTGGCCGTCTGCTGAGCGTCGTCGAGGCTGCCCCCGTTCTCGAGGCGGTCGCGCAGTTCCTGTTTCTTTTGCTCACGGATTCGCTGTCGTTCGTCGTCTGCAGCGTCACTCATCACCCGACTGTACGGACTCGGTAACCATAATAATTGTGTGTAGCACGAACAATATTGTCTGGTCGGGGTGCGGGTATTCCGCGGCTGGACTGGGAGCTATCGGGTGACGAGTGGGTCGACCGGGATGCGTGAGTTGCGAATGGATACGAAAGCCAGCGGGTTCGGGGCAAGCGATGGGCTGTTGTACCCGTCCAGATCGACCAAATTCCATGTGGTCGGATAGGGTTTGTAGTAGTGTACTAATCTAACAATATTATTGTGTTGTCTGTGATCGAATCATACCGTACCATGCGACACGCTCTTGGGCCGTGAAACGGTGTCGGCCGCGACTGGTCCGGGCAACAGAACCTGACCGCGACTGCGAGCACTGCGTGATTCCTTGCGGGCTGGTCGCAGTCGCGATGGAGTTGGCGGACAGCGGTCCGTCTCAGGCCAGTCGCTCCGGCGGCACGAGCATCACGTTCCCGTTCGCCTGCGCGACGATGTCCTCGGAGACGCTGCCGAGCAGCAGTCGGCGGAGTCGGCTGTGACCACGCGAGCCGACGAGGATCGTCGTCGGATCGTACTCGGCCTCCGCGGCGAGGATTTCGTCGGCGGGATCGCCCTGTCGAACGTTGATCTGCGTCTCGATCCCCCACTCCTCGAGTTGGGCAGCGAGTTCTCCGAGGGTTTCTTCGGGATCGTCATCCTCCGGAAGGCCGGGATCTTTCGGCGTCTGAACGTGGACCAGCGTCGCCTCCTCGGTGGCGTGGCGCAGGTACGAGAACGTCTCGAACGCCCGTTCTGCGTTCTCGGAAAAGTCCGTGGCGTACAGCATGCGCTGGAACAGGTGTGCTCTGACGACGTCGGGGTCTTCCGTCTCGCGTTCGACCCGGTTGACGAGCAGCGGCGTCACCGTCGTCCGAGCGAGGTTTCGCGCCGTCGATCCGATGACGCGGTTCTCGAGCGGGCTTTTCCCGCGCGAGCCAACGATCGTCAGGCTCGCGCCGATCGTTTCGGCGATCCCGGTGATCCGTCGGTGGGGCGTGCCGCGAACGACGTGCGTTTCGACGTCGAAGCCGGCCTTCTCGATGACCCTACGGTAGCGATCGAGCGCCTGCCGGCGGCGCTTTTCGAAGTCGATACCGGGCATCCCCGCGTGAACGTTCGACGGGATCACGGTGACGAGGTGAATCTCCTCGACGCCGATCCGCCCGAGACACTCGAGGCACGTCTCGCTTTGGATAGTCGCTTCGCTCGCTGCCGAAAGGTCGGTGGCACAGACGGCTTTCATACTGGCTATAGGTGTCGACGGTATAATATTGTTTTCCCTCCCCAATACGGCGTTGTTCGCAACTGAGTGGGTCGGTCGCTGACCGGTCGCCAGTTGCACCGTTCGGCTGTGGTCGCTGTAACTGCAGTGGTTCGACTCACTAATCGCGAGAACCCTCGTCGTGCCACGGTGTGGCGCGCTCGAGAACGGGCTCGGTATCCGCTCAATCGATATATTTGTAAAACGTACGAAGATATTTCCGTTGGATAGCCGTGAGATTCTCGTTAATAATATTGTACACCAATCCCAAAAGTGTTATACAGCTTCTGCAGATAGAGGGGCGTATGCGAGAACCGCTGTGCCGGATACAAACGACGGTCATCTGGAGTCGAAACGAATGCTAGGGCTCGATACACTCTCACCGACGGTCCAGGCAACACTCCTCGTCGCCGTCGTCCTCGTCGAGGCGATCGTCCTCTACGCCGGCTACGGCGTCGTCGAACGAGCGGTTGCCCCGCCGGTCATCGAACGGTTGGGGAACGGATAACCGATGGCGCTCCTTGGACTGAGTATCGAACTCCTGGCGTTGTTCATCGGTTTCGGCTTCATGGTCGGCGTGTTCTTCGGCTTCTTCGGCATGGGCGGCTCCTTTCTCGTTACACCAGCGCTGCTGATCCTCGACTATCCCGCCCCGGTCGCGATCGGTAGTTCGATGGCGTTCGTCTTCGGAACGGCCGTCATCGCGACGCTGAAACACCACGACGTCGGCGAAGTCGATTACAAACTCGGCGCGCTCATGTTCGTCGGCATCGTTCTCGGTATCGAGGGTGGCAAGGCCGTCGTCTTCTTCCTCGAGGCACTCGGCCGGGCTGAGCTCGTCGTCGGCGTCGCGTACATCCTGTTGCTTGCAGCGATCGGCGTCCTGTTCGTTCGGAGTGCACTCAATCAGTCAACTGACGACGACGACGACACTGGCGATGAGATCCCCGAGATCGCACAAACGATCAAGTCGTACAACATCCCACCGATGGTCACGCTCACCGACGGGAGCAAGGCATCGATGTGGACGATCTCCGGTGTCGGTGGAGGCGTCGGACTGGTTTCGGGCTTTCTCGGTGTTGGCGGTGGCTTTATTCGCATGCCCGCAATCTACTATCTCATCGGGGTCTCACTCACTGCCGCCGTCGGAACGAGCCTCTTCGGTGCGCTCATGTCGGGTGCGGTCGGCGCGTTCACCTACGGATTGTCCGGTGTCATCGACATCGGCGTCGTGACTGCGTTGTTGATGGGGAGTGCACTCGGTGCCCGCATCGGCTCGGCAGCGACGGCGTACGTCGACGAGGACGACGTTACCATCTACTTCGGCATCATGCTCTTGCTGGCCAGCACAGCGGTTGCCTTCGGTGAACTCGCCACGTGGCTCGAGATGCCGATTCTCGATACTGTCAGCTTCGTCTTGCTCGTCGGCTCGTCGCTTTTCGTGACGGTCGTGATCTTCTACTACGGCGTCCAGGCAGTCCGGACGACCGACAGCCATCCCGGGACAGCAGCCAAAGGCAACGATTGACCATGTACAGCGACCACCTCGAGATTATGGTACCAGCGACACCGGAACCGCAACCGCTGTGGCCAACGCGTGTTCGAGAGCCCAGCGCGGGCGATCCGCGGTGACGCTCGTCGGTATCGTCGCCGTGATCTTGGCGCTCGGCGTCGCCTCCCGCGTGCTCGCGGATCGACTGCGAATTCCGAGCGTCCTGTTTCTGATCCTGGCTGGGATCCTGATCGGTCCGGAAGGGATCGGGATCGTCTCCCAGGAAACCTTCGGCGGCGGCCTCTCCGCGATCGTCGGCGTCAGCGTCGCGATCATCCTCTTCGAAGGCGGCTATCACCTCCATCTCGGGAAGCTCCGAGAGAGCCCAACGGCGCTGCTCCGGCTCACCACCGTCGGTGCAGCGATCACCTGGCTCGGGACGGCCGCCGCCGTGGTCGTTTTCCTCGAGACAAGCGTCGACGTCGGGCTGCTCGTCGGGGCGCTGTTGATCGCAACCGGCCCGACGGTGATCGGCCCGATCCTCCAGGTCGTAACCGTCCGCGATCACGTTATCGCCGTCCTCGAGGGCGAGGGCGTAATCAACGACGTCACGGCTGCAATCCTGGTCGTCGTCGTCTTCGAGGTACTTATCGCTGGCGACGGGAGCTGGCCATCTCTCGTCGGCTACTTTCTCCAGCGACTCGGCATCGGGCTCGGGTTCGGTGCGATCGTCGCCGCGGGCGTCTGGCTGTTGCTCACCCGTGGAAACCTCGCCCCCAGCAATGGCCCGCTGCACGCTCGGCTGATCGTCCTCGCCGGGATCGTCGTCGCCTACGCCGGTGCCGAAACGATCGCCAGCGAGACCGGGATTGCCGCCGCTGCGATGGCCGGGTTTGCACTCGGCAACATCGATCTCCCACACCACGAGGACGTTATCGACTTCCTGGACGATCTTTCGGTCGTCGTCCTCTCGTTCGTGTTCGTCGCGCTGGCGGCGTTGATCGACTTCGCGGACATCTTCCGGCTCGGAGTTGCCGGCCTCGTTATCGTCGTCGCGATCACGCTGGTGCTTCGGCCGGCAGTGATCTATCTCTCGACGACGGCCGAGCGCTTTACCCACAACGAACGGCTCTTTCTCAGCGCCGTCGGCCCACGCGGGATCATCCCCGCCAGCGTTGCGACGCTGTTTGCCGTCGAACTGCAGATACTCGGCCGGCCACAGGAAGCCCAGCTGTTGGCCGGCACCGTCTTTTTGATCATCTTCGCGACGGTCGTCTTACAGGCTGGGCTCGCACCACAGATCGCGAACTACCTCGAGGTTTCACCAATGCGCACACTCATCATCGGCGGGGGGCGGGTCGGCCTCTCCCTCGCAGAACGGCTCGAACAGGACGGCGAAAACGTACTGCTCGTCGACAACGACCCCGATGCGGTCGAAAAAGCCCGCAAACGGGGTCTGCGAGCGATCGAAGGCGACGGCACCGACGCCGACGTCCTCGAGCGGGCCGGTGTCGCGGACGCGAAGACGGTTATCGCGACCTCGCCGGACGACGACGTCAACCTGCTGGTCTGTCAACTCTCGAAGACGACCTTCGGCGTCGAGAAGATCGCCTCACGGGTCAACCAACCCGACAACGTCGATGCCTTCGAATCGCTCGGCGTCCGGGCGATCGACCTCTCGATGGCGACCGCGTGGTCGCTCGAGAACGTCTTAGAACGGCCGTCGCTGTCGGCGTGGATGAACGAACTCGGCCGAACCGGTGACGTCCAGGAGATCGAAGTAACGGCCGGGGACCTCGTCGGGAAGTCGATCGCCGAGGTCAATGCCGAGATTCCGGACGGCTGTATCGTTGGCTTGCTTACCCACGACGACGGGTCGACGGAGGTGCCAACCGGTGATCACGAACTGCGGGACGGTGACCGGGTCACGTTCCTCGGGCAGACTGACGCCGTCGACCGCGCCGTCAAGCGTTTCCATCCACACGACTAACGGTTATCGGCATAGTCCGACACGGGCTCACACGGTTTCTCGCGTACGAGTACTCTCACGTCGACTCGAGTGGAGTTGGTATGGTATTTGTTGACGTGTATTGCTCGAGCGCGCCCGAGGGATTTACGGCGTCGTCGACCCGGCCGCTATATTTAGATAACGTATGTAAATATTCTCGTGGGTTAGCAATGAGATAGGTTGCAGTAATATTGTGCGCTATTCCCAAAAGCGTTATACGCACTCTGCCAGTAGACTCTACTGAGTAGAAATCCATGATCCGCACACAACTGGTAACGGACGGAGGTCGAGACGCATGATCGACTTCGCAGCCCTCTCCCCAGCAGCACAGGCAGGCGTGCTCGTCGGTGCCGTCCTCGTCGAGGCAATCGTCCTCTACGTCGGATACGGCGCACTCGAGCAGGTCGCAGCACCACCAATCATCAAGACGATCAAGGAGACATAGATGGAACTGTTTGGCATCGGACTCACGCTGATCGTGCTGTTCGTCAGCTTCGGCTTCATGGTCGGCGTGCTGTTTGGCTTCTTCGGGATGGGTGGCTCGTTCCTCGTCACGCCCGCGTTACTCGTGATGGGGTATCCAGCGCGGGTCGCGGTCGGGAGTGGAATGGCGTTCGTCTTCGGGACGGCCGTGATAGCGACGTTAAAACACCACGACCTGGGACAGGTCGATTACAAACTCGGCGGGTTGATGATCGTCGGGACGTCGGTCGGCATCGAGGTCGGGCGAATCGGGGTGTTCTACCTCGAGGAACTCGGCCTCGCCAGCGGGGTTATTGGCGTCACGTACGTCGTCCTGCTGGGTGCAATCGGCGTGTTCGTTACGCGCAATGCACTCAAAAGCGATGGTGATGATGACAGTGGTGGCCATCACGACGCCGCGAACGACGAGATCGATCCGGACGCCATTCCGGACATTGCAAAGAAGATCCAGTCGTATCGCGTTCCACCGATGATGACGATCGCCGGCGGCATCCAGGTCTCGCTGTGGATGGTCCTCGCTGTTGCCTTTGCGACGGGCCTGCTGTCGGGCTTCCTCGGCGTCGGCGGCGGCTTCATCCGCATGCCCGCGATGTTCTACCTCATCGGGGTGCCGGTTCCCGTGGCGGTCGGGACCGACCTGTTCGAGATCGTCTTCTCGGGCGGGATCGGGTCGTTCCTCTACGGAATGGAAGGTGGCGTCGATCTCTCGATCGTCGCACCGCTGCTCGCCGGCAGTGCACTCGGTGCCCGCATCGGCTCGGCGGCGACGGGGATCGTCAACGAAGGCGACATCAAGATCTACTTCGGGCTGATGCTCCTGGGTGGCTCGGTCGCCGTCGCCTTTCGCCAGGCCGGCGACTACCTCGGCATGGAGGTCCTGAGCACGGTCAGCTTCGCGCTGATCCTGCTCTCGGCGTTCCTGGTCAGTGGGGCCGTGATCTACAGCACGATCAAAACGATGCGCGCGGAGTCGAAAACGGCTGCGACGGTCGCGGACTAACGTCGAACGACGGTTTTTTGTAGTCCCTGACTACCGCGGCTCGTCATTGTACAATACTCACACAACCCTTATACCAGCAGGATCCCTATCTAGAACCAGTAACATGGCAAATTCGATGACGGAACAACTCCAGCAAGACATGGCCTGCGAGGGGCTCCTGGAGTGTATCCACGGTCTCAAACAACTGGACAAGGAGTGTTTTCAAGCGATGGTCGAAAGCGACGAGCCGCTGACGATCGATGAAGTCGCCGACCGAGTCGACCGGGAACGGTCGACTGCCTACCGGTCGATCCAGCGACTTCTCCAGAGTGGCTTCATCCAGAAAGAACAGATCAACTACGATCAGGGTGGCTACTACCACGTCTACTTCCCGACGGACCCCTCCCAGATCGCCAACGACATGCAACGGATGTTGAACGACTGGTACGCGAAGATGGGCCAGCTCATCCAGGAGTTCGAAGACAAGTACGAACACGTCGATGACGGCGTGACTGCAGTCGAAAGCTAACGCCAGGTCGATATCGTGGTCCCGTAGTTTCGAGACTCGGTTTTGCAATAGTTCTCGAGCAAGACAGTACGGATATCGAATAAACGGCACACGGGATTATATTCTCGGGCGTGGGGAGGATAGTCTGGTGAGCGAACGATGCCAGTAGACAACCTCGCACGGAGTGACGTTATTACGGCAGCCACGGATGAATCGGCCAAAGAACTCGCAACGACGATGGACAATGAAGACGTCGGCAGCGTCGTCATCGTTGATGAGAGCGATCCCGTCGGGATCGTAACTGATCGCGACCTGACGTTGCAGGTGGTTGCGGCAGGCGACCACCCGGATGAACTGACTGCAGCGGACGTGATGTCGACGGATCTGTGTACGGTCGCACACGATAGCGGCTTCTACAAAGCCACTGAGCTCATGAGCGAACACGGTATTCGTCGACTTCCCGTAACCGACAGTAACGGCGAACTGACCGGGATTATTACAATCGACGATCTGAACGAACTGCTCGCCGACGAGCACCAACAGCTCGCAGACGTCGTGCAGGCACAACGACCGCCGTACTGACCGCACTACACCCGCCAGCGGCAGTGCGACCGCACAGAGAATTCGGTCGCGGACGTGGACGCTATCACGGCCGACTGGTATTGTACGAATCTTACAAAATTCTTATCACGACGAGACGCGAATATCAGCATAAGACGATGGTAAACTCGATGACTGAGCAACTCCAGCAGGAGATGGTGTGTGAAGGACTGCTGGAGTGTCTCCACGGTCACACACAACTCGACACCGCATGCTACCGGGTGCTAGTCGAGAGCGACGAGCCGTTGACGATCGACGAGGTCGCAGACCGAGTCGACCGCGAGCGCTCGACCGCCTACCGATCGATTCAGCGACTGCTCCAGAGCGGATTCGTCCAAAAGGAGCAGGTCAACTACGAGCAGGGCGGGTACTACCACGTCTACTTCTCGACGCCAGCCGCACAGATCGCACGCGATATGCAGCGAACCGTCAACGACTGGTATGCGAAGATGGACCGACTCATTCAGGTGTTCGAGGAGCAGTACGAACACGCCAGTAACGGGACAACGACCGTCGAATGAGCACTGACGAAATGATCGAGGTGGGTATCACGCAGTCACGACGGTCTCGAAGTCCTCGACGACACGCGAGACGTCCACGGTCGCACCGTTCGGGTACGCTCGCTCGACGATCCCCTGTTCGTTGACGAGCAAGATCAGATTGTAATGGGGGAACGCGTACTCGAGGTTCTCGTACTGGTCGGCGTCGCGTTTCTCGAGTGGCAACCCGTACTGCTCGGAGACGACCTGTTTCGCCTCCTCGTACGTTTCCGGCCGGAGGAAATGCCAATTCTCGGCATCGAGGTCGACACCTTGCTCGCCGGCGTAGGTCTCGAGTACGTCCGGCGTGTCCCGCTCGGGATCGAACGTCAGTGCGAGAAACGCCGACTTGTCAGCGAACCCCTCTTCCGCTGCGACTTCCTGTGTGCGACGCAAGCGCAAGGTCAGTGCCGGACACATACCGTCGGGACAGTTCGTATAAAAGAACGTCATCAAGACGGCCCGCTCGCCCTCGAACTGTGCCGTCGAGATCTCGTCGCCGAGCAGCGGATCGGGAAGCGTGGTCTCGGGCAACGGTTCGTCGTAACTCGGGTGAGATGCCTCACTCAAGTCCTGTTCCGGTGGCTCGAGGACGGTTCGACTATCGCCCGTTCCAGAGAGCGTCTCGAGACAGCCGGCAGTGCCAACGATCCCAGCGGTGGCGGCCGTATACAGATATCGACGGCGATGCATATCTCGAGGTTGTTGTCGAGCATATAAATGGCGACCGGTTAGTTGCCGGGTCAGCGAATCGATCGCCGCTGCGACGGCGACGGGTCGAGCCGTCACTTGGTCAGCGAAACGAGCACGAGCACCATGCCGCTCGAGACGATTGCAGCCTGAATGAGTCCGGCAGACAGGATCGAGGTGCCAAACACCATGTAAATCAGGCCCTCACAGACTGCGCCGGCACCGATAAACACGAATCCGGCGGCGACGTACAGCATCGGCTCGCGGTCGTTTCGACGGTAGCCGTGATAGGCCAGATATGCGACCGCGAGGCTCAATGTGAGCGTGATCAGTTTGGCGATCACGAACGGCGCTTCGATCATTTGTCGCCTCGTAATCCGTCCCACAGCGCCGTGAAATTGTCCGCGAGTTCATCGCGCGTTTCCATCGTCAGCGAGAGTTCGCCGCCCGAGAGGTCGACGTGAAGTTCCTCGAGTACCGTCTCGAACTCGCGTCGATGCGTGCCGTCGGGCCCGACTGACGTTCGTTCCTCGAGCAGGTCGTGTTCCTGCAGCATCGAGACGCGGCGGTACACCGTCGCGAGCGAGGCGTCACAGGCCTCGCTGAGCATCTTCGCCGTCATCGGCCCCTGATCCGCGGCGACGAGGATCCGCCGCGCGTAGTCGTCGGCTAGAACCTGAAAGATCTCCGCCGAATCTGTCTGTCCCTCGTGTTGCACGGCGAGTCGATTACCGCCGTCGAACAAGTAGGCGACGATTTGCCGGTCCAGCAAAACGGCGGAGGTGTTTTGTGGGCCGTTCGATTCGAGCCAGTATTGCGCTAAAATAGCATTACGAGGTCGAAATAAACCTGTTCACTGCGCCGCGTGCGTCTCGAGCAGTTCGACGACTGTTTCTGCGCTCTGGAAGCCGTCGTCGAGGCGCGCGACCTCCGCGCCGTCTTTCAAGACGACGAGCGTTGGGACACTGCGGATCTGGTACTCGTCGGCAACGTCCGGAACGAGGCCGGCGTTTACCGTTGCGACGGCACCCGGTGCGCTGCGAGCGACCGCGCTGAGCACCGGCTCCATCGACGCACAGATTCCACAACCCGACGTGATGAACTCGAGCAACACGAGGTCGTGGGCCTCGAGCAACTCGTCGTAGTCGGCGACGCTGTCCAGTTGGACGGGTTTCTGGGGACCGCTTCCATCGCCGACCGTCTCCGAAGGTGCTGTTTCAGTCATTACCGAAACAACGAGTCGCCAGTACTTGAGTGTTTTGTACAGTTTCCACAATATTGGACTGGTCGACTCGCACTCATCGCTCGGGTTGCTCGTGCTGGAATGCTCAATTCTCGTTGTTTGGCCGCGTACTCGACCGGCGCTGTAGCAGCGGCTGGAACGGGTTTCACCGATCGTACAGCCGATACGCGATCAAGTGTACACTGCCGTTCAGTGGCTACTAATTTCTCGCCGGCCGTCGAAAGAGTGGGCAACCGATGACCGACACCACCGACGACGAGTCCACACAGGCCGAACCGGGACGGGAGTTCGGTTACGATCTCTCGGAGCTAAATGCCGTTCTGGGTCACGCCTATCGCGGGGAACTCGCCCGCGAGACGACCTGGCGTTCGCGCTCGACCAAACGACGACGTGGAGCGTCACGGTGATGGCCGCGATCCTCACGTGGGCGTTCTCGAGCCCCGACAACCCCCACTACATCGTCCTCGTTGGCGTGCTGGCCGTCGACATGTTCCTCCTGATCGAGGCGCGGCGATATCGCGACTACGACGTCTATCGTGCTCGTGTACGACTCCTCCAGCAGAACTTCCTCGCAACGACGCTGGACCCATCCCAACGCGACGAACACAGCGACTGGCGAGCCGAACTCAGCGACGACTACCGGCGACCGACGCTGAAGATCACGCTGCTCGAGGCGATCTCGAACCGGCTGCGACGCATCTACTTTGCACTGCTGACCGTGCTCTGTCTCGCGTGGCTCTTTCGCGTCACCGCCTTCGCGCCGGGCGAGAACTTTCCCGATACCGCGGCCATCGCGTCTGCCCCCGGCGCGGTCGTCGCAGGGATCGTCGGAACGTTCTACGTTGGCGTTCTCGTGCTCGCGTTCTGGCCGCGCGAGCGCGAGGCGAAAGAGGAGTTTCGCGAGACAGAGGCCGGCGACTGGAAGGAGTCCGAGTGAGACGGACGACTGTAAGACAGTTCCGGCACACCTGCGGATGCACCAGTAAACCGGGACAGCAGACCACCTGAGCACCCACGATCACGTGGCACAGGTCGAACACGTGCGTTTGTGGCGCGTATAGATTAGCCCTGCCAGCAGCGCCACGGAGATGGCACCGAGCAGCGGCCGAAGCGGATCGAAGTACGTCATCAGCGCCGACGAACTGAACAGCGCGAGCAGGAAGGCATTACAGATCGGACAGCCGACCGCGAGAAAGCCACCGATCAGTCCGCCCATCGCCCAGCGGTCCTCCGATCCCGTGCCCGAGCCGTCTCCCTCGCCCGTCCTCTCGAGGTCGGTATCGACGTCGGTCGATAGCCGCTGTGCGATATAGACACCCGCCAGCAGCGCGGTCAGGGTCAGAAACAGGTAATCCGTCGGTGTCCGGGGAACCATCCGAACGTACAGCGGGTTCGGGATGAGTCCGGTGACGAGACCGAACAGCGAGAAGACGCCGACGGCGGCGGCCGTTCCCCACAGGATCGCTCGCGGATTCGAGCGGATCGCTCCGAGCGTGCGTGGGGCCGTCATCGCGACACCTCCGTCGGAACCGCACACTGCTCAGGATGGCCCGCACGCCCGAGGAAGAAGAGCAAGAGCGCGAGGCCACCGACGCGAAGCAACGCGCCGTCGTAGGGCAGCAGTGCCAGTCCGCCCGCGAAGCCGAGAAAACCGAGCAGTCCAGCGCCACAGCTCGCACAGCCCGACGCGAGGAGGCCGGGGAGCACCCCGGACAGGTCGGTGAGACTCGAGAGGCCGACGACGCGAAGCTGTGCGGCGGCGTTGACGATGGCGACACCCGAGAGCAGCGCGTAGAGGACGATCGTTCCCAATCCGGTCCAGCCGTCGGTGCGGTACACCGTCTCCGTTAACGAGACGAGGACGTACTCGAACCAGTGGACGCCGTCGCCGAGCATCTGGAGCGAGAACTCCGGCATCGTACTCAAGATCAAGAGGACGTACGTCACGAACGCGACGACGAGGAGTCCGATCGTTCCTCGCCACGTCTCGAACGGGTACCAGACCGCTGCGGAGAGGTTCGTCAGGTATCCCCGAATCGAGTTCCGCGAGAGCATTTACGTGAACCGATGCAGGGGGAACTGAAATGAGCGGCTCTGTTTTGCTGACTCAGCAAATCGACGACTCCGTTACAGTCACGTCCCGTGAACGACCGCACACTACCAGATGTCGCTCGATCAGCCATCCCGTCGCGCCTTCCTCGCCGGGTCAGTCGTGACACTCGGCGCTGGCGGCGCGTATTATTTCACACGCTCCGACTCCGACGAGGACACTGCCCACGCCCAGTCGGCGACGTTCCACTCGAGCGACGAGACGTCCCCGCTGGGCGTCGACCTCGCCGGAAAGGCGATTATGGGCTCGCCCGACGCACCGCTCGAGCTCTACTACTGGACCGACTTTCAGTGTCCGTTCTGCGAGCAGTTCGAACGGGAGACGCTCCCCAACCTCGTCTCGGAGTACGTCGAACCGGGGCAGGTTCGAATCGTGTTCGTTCCGCTGGCGTACTTCGGCGCGGACTCGATGACCGCCGCAGTCGCTAGCAAGTGCGTCTGGGACCAGGTCCGCGAGGACGAGCCAACGGCGTACTGGAACTGGCATACGGCGGTGTTCGACGAACAGGGCGAGAAGAACGCGGGCTGGGCCGCCACTGACAACCTCATCGAGTACACCCGTTCGGTCTCCGGTGTCGACGCCGAGGCTCTCGAGTCGTGTCTCGAGGACCGTCGATCGGAACTCGAAGCCGAGGTCGAAACCGACGGGGAACGGGCACAGTCGCTCCGCGTGTCGGGGACACCGACGTTCATCGTCTTCAACCCGGCCGCCGAAACGGCTGGGCGACTCGTCGGCGCACAGCCGAACGACCGATTCGACGAGGCAATCGAGCGGATCGAAGACGCCTAACGACGACTGCCGTCGACGAGCCACCGGTGATGGCACACATCGTCGACTCCAGAGCGCGTTTCTCGATCGACAGGTGCAGGAGTTGACTTCGACGCTGGCTTGCACCGGCATGCGCGAGGCTGATTGAAAATCACGGTGATCTGATTCTTGCAATGTCGTTACAACAACTCGCACATTCGGACGACCAGATGGAAGCGTGTATCGACAACTGCCTCGAGGCTGCTCAGGCCTGTGAGTGGTGTGCAGATGCCTGTGCAGACCACGGCGAGGAGATGGCCGAGTGTATCCGACTCTGTCGCGACGTCGCTGATCTGACGACGCTGCACGCCCGACTGATGGCCCGCGATTCGGACTACCATGGCGAACTGGCGAGCGTCTGCGCGGACGCGTGCGAGGCGTGTGCCGACGAATGCGCGCAGTTCGACCACGAGCACTGTCAGGTGTGTGCCGACGTTCTGCCGGAGTGTGCCGAGTCGTGTCGCAACATGGCGGCGTAGCGACAGTCTCGAGTCCACGTTTCGATTTTTGTGGGTGTGCCTCTCAGAAGACGACGACCCATACCGTCATATGGCGGGCAGCTTTATTATCGTCCTGTGCGTAGTATTGAGTGATATGAGCAAGACAGAAGGCGTAGACCCGACGATCGCTCCGGACGAAGTCGCCGCCCGACGCGACGACGACGACCTGTTCATCCTCGACGTTCGAAACGAGGACGACTACGACGAGTGGCACGTCGAGGGCAGTTACAACCTCCCGATCTACGATCAGTTGCTCGAGGGAGACGTCTCCGAACTCGAGGCCTCGCTCGAGGAGTTCCCGGACGACGAGGAAATCGCCATCGTCTGTGTCGCCGGTATCACGTCCGCAACCGCTGCGGACGTCCTCCGCGACCACGGCCACGACGCCCGGTCGATGGCCGACGGCATGAACGGCTGGGGACGGGTTCACGTCACGTACGACGTCGACAGCGTCGACGGCGTCACGCAGGTCGTCCGCCCTGGAACCGGCTGTATTTCGTATCTCGTCGCCGACGGTGACGAGGCCGTCGTGGTCGATCCGAGTATGTACGTCGACCAGTACCGACGCGTCGCCGACGACCAGGGCGTCGAGATCGTCGGCGTCGTCGACACGCACGCCCACGCGGACCACGTCAGCGGTGGCCGGCCGATGGCCGACGAGTTCGATGTTCCGTACTACCTGCACGACGCCGACGGCGGCGACCTCGAGGGCTACGCGTCGATCGCAGACGGCGACAGCATCGCCGTCGGTGACCGCGACCTCGAGGTCCTCCACACGCCCGGCCATACCCCCGGCAGCGTCTCCCTTCGCATCGGCGACGGGCTGCTGTCCGGCGATACGCTGTTCATCAGAAGCGTCGGGCGGCCCGATCTTGAGGGAACTGACGAGGCCGACGTCCGCGAGGGGGCGCGCGCACTCTTCGAGAGCCTCGACCGGCTCGCCGACCTGCCCGACGAGCTGGTCGTCCTCCCCGGCCACTTCAGCGACGAGGAGATCCGACCCCTCGCGACGACGCTCGGCGAACTCGAGGCGACCAACGACCTGTTCGGCATGGACGACCGCGACGCGTTCGTCCAGACCATCGTCGACGGCCTCTCCGACGAACCGGCGAACTACAATCAGATCAAAGCCATCAACTGGGGCAAAGAACCGCTGACCGATGACGCCGCGGAACTTGAACTCGGGCCGAACAACTGCGCGGCGAACTGACTCGGTCGGCTCAAACCCGGTGCTGGCGGGGTCGCTGTTGCAAGGCGGGTAGCTATGCGTATCGATACGGGACTAGTGTTGTCGGTGCATCCCACTTATGGACCAAATTACTGCCGAGCGACTCGCGGACAAGCTCGATGCCGGCGAGCCGTTTGCACTCGTCGATACGCGACCTAAAGAGAGCTATGAGCAGTGGCACATCCCCGGCGCCGAGAACGTCCCGTTCGGACCCGACGACGACTTCTCCGAGGAACAACTGGACCGCGTGGACGAACTGGCCGACGGCCAGTCGATCGTCGCCATCTGTGGCAAGGGACTCACGTCAACACCGTTTAGCTTCGAACTCGAGCAACACGGCTACAACGACGTCTCTGTGGTCAAAGGCGGGATGGAAGACTGGAGCACGGTGTACGAGGTCGTCCCGATCGAGACGCAAAACGACGACCTGTTTCTCGCGCAACTCCAGCGGCGCGCGAAAGGCTGTCTGGGCTACGTCGTCGGCTCGAGAGCCGCCGAGAGCGCCGTCGTCGTCGACCCGACGCGCCAGATCGACCAGTTTACGCTCGTCGCTGGCGAAGCCGGGGTCACTATCGATCGGGTCCTCGACACGCACGTCCACGCCGACCACATCTCCGGCGGTCGGACGCTCGCGGAGACGCTCGACGTGCCCTACCACCTCGGTGAGGCGGCCACTGATCGCGACGTTGACTACGAGTACGAACCGCTCACCGACGGTGAGACGATCGAGATCGGCGACGTCGAGATCGAGATCCTGCACACGCCGGGACACACTTCCGAGATGGTGAACTACCTCGTCGACGGCGAGGCGCTGTTGACTGGCGATACGCTGTTCGTCGAGTCTGTCGGCCGCACGGAACTCCAGTTCGGTGACGAGGACGCCGCCACCGGTGCCGAACTGCTGTACGAGTCGCTCCACGAGACGATCCTCGAGTTGCCAGACGACACGCGAATCCTGCCGGGCCACGTCTCGGTCACGACAGACGGCCGATACGAGGTCGGTTCGCCGGGCGACCCGATCGCGGCTCGACTCGGCGACCTCCGCGACGACCTCGACTTGCTCGGCCTCGAGGAGGCGGAATTCGTCAGCCGGTTGACCGAGAACGCCCCCGAGAAGCCGCCGAACTACGAGCGCGTGATCGAACTGAACACGGGCCGGGATGCCCTCGACGACCCGGCGGAAGCGACGGAACTCGAGCTCGGACCGAACAACTGCGCGGCCTGACGCCGCTCGAGCACTCGTTGTCGTTCTGCTCGTGGTCGCTTCAAGCGGGCCTGCTGCGATCCGGGTCACGTCAGTCGTTCCTGCGAACCGAGAATGACGCGAACGTTCGTGGTTGATGACACGAAAGGACCGATCGGTGCGGACTCCCCTCGATTGCGCTCTCCCGTACAGCGCGGTGGGTCCGGCTCCCGATCTGGCCGCTCTGGGGCGTCGTCGTCGGGCTTGCGCTGCGTTCGGCTACGGGCTCATCTCCGGCGAAGGGTCGTTCGATCCACGCTCCGGCCGTGATCGGCTCGCTCAAGGGCGAACGATTAACTCGAGTGAGATGGTAGCTGGCTGCGTGCTCGAACGGACCGCGCACCCGCTTGGCCGACGTCTCGATCACTTGATGCAAGGAGCCAACTACGTTTCGATTCCTGACCGATGACCACGAGCGACGACACCGGGATTCCCTCGCTTGCGATCCTCGACGAGTTGGCTGACCGCCTCCTCGAGTACGCTGTCGAGGAACTCGAACCCGAGCGCACGACGCTCGAGGTAACGGGCTACGCCGACGGGGATTACCAGATCGAGGCCTACGAGACGGTCTCGATCCACACCGATCCCGACCGCGGCGAGGAGGTCATGGAGCGCGTGGCGATCCGGTACGATAGAGCGACGGAGTGGATCCAACGACACCGGTACTACGAGTCGGACGACGGACGGGCCACACAGGAGGTTCGCGACCTCGAGTCGTACCCCGATCCGGTGGCACTGGCGGCGGCCGACGACGAGTGAGACAGGTTGCTGTACCGATGTCCCGGCGCAACCACAAACCGCCAGCGGTTGCGATGGAACTGACTGACAGCAGTCCGTATGGGCGCCCAAACAGTGCGTCGAAAGGCGTCCGCATGTCCGCGCTCGCGGCTCGCCGACGGGCGGTGCTCCCGGCGACCGCTTCTCGGTCGCGCCCTTTATGTCGTATTCTATCCGAGAGAGTGTCAACGGTGATGAAGGCGTGACCCAGATTCGACGACTCCGACACGACGATGCACGACGAGCCGGTTCACGAGGGGTGTCATGACCAGCGCTGAGAGAGCACTGCCGCGGCCGTACGTCCTCGCCTCGGTGGCGACGCTCGTCCTCGCGGGCATCGCGACGACCGTCGGGCTGTTCGTCCCCGGGTTCTACCGCGACGCACCGGTCCTCTTACCGCAGGTCTACGGACAGGATCTGCTGACGCTGGTCGTTGCGCTTCCCATCTTCGCGATCGCGCTCTACCACGCCGCTCGAGGCTCGTTGCGAGGCTACATCGTCTGGCTCGGCGTGGACGGCTACCTGCTGTACACCTACGCGTCGTACGCGTTCATGACGGCATTTAACGAGCTGTATCTGGTCTACACGACGCTGCTGTGGCTCACGCTGGTCACGTTCGTCGGCGGACTGGCCCGACTCGAGGCCGCGGAACTAAAAGCAGCCGCCGGCGACCTGTCCGTTCGGCCGTACGTCGCCTTTCAGGTGGTGCTGGCGGTGCTGGTCGCGGTCCTGTGGCTGGCGGAGATTCTGCCGGCGATTGTCGCCGGGACAGTCCCCCCGAGCGTCGCCGAGGCGGCGCTCCCGACATCCGTCATTTACTCGCTCGATCTGGGGATCATCCTGCCGGCGTTCCTGCTCTCGGCACACTGGCTCCGGAAGCGCCGAGCGTGGGGGTACGCGTTCACCGCCGTCCTTCTCGTGAAGGCGGCGACGCTCAGTCTGGCCGTCCTGGCGATGGCCGTATTCATGATCCGTGACGGCGACGGCGTTCCGATGCCCGTCCTCGTCGTGTTCGGATTACTTTCGGCCTCGAGTCTCGCGCTACTGGCCCAGTTCCTGCGCTCGCTCGAGTCGCCGACCGATTCGTCGACCGCTGTGACTCGGGACGAGACTCCTGTCTCGGCCACGGATCGTCGACCGAAGCGGGACAGATGACACAACGCCGGCGCTGGTGTGGCGCTCAGTTCGTCCGGGCCGTGGCGACCACAGCGAGAACTGTCGCTGAGAACGCAGGAACCTGATTAGAGACTCTCAAAAGCCTGTTCGAACCGGTCGTTGGCATCATCGCTGATCGACTCGAGTGCCGGGTTGTCGGCGACGGCGAGCAACTGGCCGGGATCGACGGCGCTGACGATCACGTCGCCGGCATCGTCCTCGTAGACGACGACGTTGCACGGCAGGAGCGTTCCGAGATCGAGATCCTCCTCGAGGCCCTGATGTGCCAACCCGGGATTGCACGCGCCCAGAATTCTGTACTGACGGAACTCCTCCTCGAGTTTCGTTGCGAACGTCGCCTGAACGTCGATATCGCAGAGGACGCCGAACCCCGCGTCTTCGAGTGCATCGATCGTCATCCCGACGACGTCGTCGAACGCCCCGTCAACTCGCTTGTTTGTTGTATAGGACACATTGTACAAGACCACATGGATAGGCATGGCTGTTGTGGTGGCAGTGGCAGTCTCGAGAGAGCGACGACGAGCCGTTACTGGACGACTTCGCTCACGATGGCGCCAGAATCAAAGCCTTAGTCGATCCGTCGACAACCCACGTCCGATGGTCACTCGACGCGTCACCCGAGCACTCCTCGGGTTGCTTGGGTTCGTCGCCGTCGCCGGCGTCGCGTACGCGCTTCGCTGGCGGCAGCACCCGTCCCCGTGTCCGTACGCCCGCCGACGCTGGATCGACCTCCCGCGGCCCGTCATCACGCGGACCCGTTTGCGAGCACTGCTCGCACCACAGTCGGGCGAGCGCATCCTCGAGGTCGGGTCTGGAACGGGGCACTACACGCTCCCCATCGCACGGCAGCTCGAGCCGGGTGGCACGGTCCACGCGGTCGACGTCCAGCGAGGGATGCTCGAGCAACTCCGGACGCAGGCGACTGCTCGAGACTGTACAAACGTCGTCCCAGTCCACGCCGACGGACAGACGCTGCCGTATCCCGACGACACGTTCGACGCCGCATATCTGGTCCTCACCCTCGGTGAAATCCCCGATCAACAGCGAGCACTCGCCGAACTCTACCGCGTGGTGAAACCCGGTGGCCGCCTCGTCGTCGGAGAACTGCTCCCGGATCCTCACTTCGTTACCCGACCGACGCTTCGCCGGCGAGCCAGTCGGGAGGGCTTCGAGTTCGACGCGTTCGCGGGCACTCGAGTCGGGTATTTCGGTCGCTTTCACGTTCCTGCGTGATCGTCCGCGTTGCACAGATTTCGAAACACTGATTCGTGTTTGCTCATCACACAGTCTACTCGAGAGAACGTTCCACTGCGCGAAACGGGAGTTATTCGGGGAATGAAGGCTGTTCGATCATCGCCAATGTATCCCTGCTTGCTTCGACGCGAGCTCGACCCATTCCTGTATTGTGCAATTCACACAAAACCTTTAAACACTACCAGCCCATAGAAGAGCGTGATGGCAACTGATGCACACAGCGGCTCACCCGGACAGTCTCCCGACGAACCCGTCCACATCGAGAGCAAAGGTCACCTCGATGAGGTCGTCGCGGACCACGACGTCGTCCTCGTAGACTTCTTTGCGACGTGGTGTGGGCCATGTCAGATGCTCGAGCCCGTTATGGAGGGGCTGGCGAGCGAAACCGACGCCGTCGTCGCGAAAGTCGACGTTGACGACCTCCAGCAACTCGCCGGAGCCTATGGCGTCCGCGGCGTCCCAACGCTCGTGCTCTTCGCGGACGGCGAGCAGGTCGAACAGCACACCGGCGCGCTGCCGGCAGACCGACTGCGCGACATGATCGAGGGATACACTGAATGAACGAGGACACACCTGACGCGACCGTCCACGACGTCGTGATCGTCGGCTCCGGCGTCGCCGGGCTCTCGGCGGCAGTGTACGCCGCACGCGCCGACCTCGAGCCGATCGTACTCGAGGGGCCGGAGCCAGGCGGCCAGCTGACGCTGACGACCGAGGTCGAGAACTTCCTCGGCTTCCCCGAGGGGATCGGCGGCATGGAACTGATCCAGAACGGGAAAGAACAGGCCAAACGGTTCGGTGCCGAGTTCGTCCACGGCACCGTCGAGGACGCGGCGCTCGAGGAGCGACCGTTCGCTCTCGAACTGTCGAACGACGAGACGCTGCGAACGCAGTCGTTGATCGTCGCAACCGGCGCGAGCGCGCGCTGGGTTGGGGCCGAAAACGAAGACGAGCTGATGGGCTATGGCCTCTCGACGTGTGCGACCTGTGACGGCGCGTTCCACCGCGGCGACGACGTGCTCGTGATTGGTGGCGGCGACAGCGCGATGGAAGAAGCGCTCTTCCTCGCGAAGTTCGCCGACACCGTCACGGTCGTTCACCGTCGCGACGAACTGCGCGCCTCCGACATCATGGCTCGTCGTGCCCGCGAACACGACCAGATCGAGTTCCGCTGGAACACCGAACTACTCGAGATCCACGGCTCCCAGGACGACGGTGTCACCGGTGCGACGCTGGTGAGCCACCCCGACGGCCGCCCGAAGGAGAAACTCGGCTCCGACGAGGACGTCGAGTCGGAGGACGTCGACGTCGGCGGGATCTTCTACGGCGTCGGCCACGTCCCGAACACGACGTTTCTCGAGGAGACGGCCGTCGACCTCGACGAAGAGGGCTATCTGCAGACCCTCGAGGGGATGACGACCGAAACCGCAGTCGAGGGCGTCTTCGGCGCGGGTGACGTGATGGATCCCGACTATCGACAGGCGATCACGGCTGCCGGAACCGGGAGTATGGCCGCGCTCGACGCTGAATCCTGGCTCGAGGAGCAGGCTGTCGCATCTCAATCCGAGACCGCTGTCGCCGTCGAGGCGGACGACTAGCGCGTTCGACTCGATCGCCGCTTCGCACTAGTATTGCGTTTTATGGACAATTCTAACTTCTACGTTCCGTGCTGTTATCATTCCTGGTCCCCCATCGTGGAAACGTGGCTTTTAGCAGTGCAAACTTGCTAGCAGTTTGGTTACTACTGACTCGAGTGACGGAACGCTCGTGCGATATCGATCGACTCAGCCCGTCCACTTGTGTGTAGTATTGTGGTAATCACACAAAGTCTTAAGTTCGAATAGTCTATACAGCAGCATACAATGGGCGAATCCATCTCGAACACGAGTACGACGCAGTCCTACGGCGCACAACGCTACGTGAACAAACTCCTCGGTGCCTTTCTGGGTATCGCGGTCATCGGGTGGGGCGCCAGTATCTTCCTCACCGCGGTGCACTTCTGGGCGCTCCCGCTCCCGTCCGGCATCGAACCCGAGGGAAGTATGGCCGTGATCACGAGCGCGTGGGCGTACGTTGGCCCGATCCCGCTTGCCTTACTCGGCGCGGGCTACTACGCCACGATGCTCGTCCTGGGCGGGCTCTGGCTCGAGACGAAACACGACCTGCTCGAGCGAGGGATCTTCCTGATCACGCTCGGTGGGCTGGGCGCGTCGGCGTACTTCGTCTACCTGCAACTGGGCGTGATCGGGGCGATCTGCCCGTTCTGTATGATGTCCGCGGCGGCGACGACGAGCCTGTTCACGATCGAACTCGTCGTGAAGTATCTCGGCGGCGGTCGTATCGCTCCGCCGGTCTCCAGTACACGGATCTGGCCGCCGCTGCTCGTCGCGATCATCGGGATGACGGTGACGGCGATGTACGGTCTCACGCTGGCACCGATCCCAGGAACCTGATCGCGCGATTTCGCTCTCCCGGGGTCGGTGATCAGCTGGTTTCTTTCCGACCACTCACTGTCTCGGGATCGAGCCGAAAATCGTGAAACGTGATCTCCGACCGCGGTCGATCGAAGACGTCGACCGTCGGAATTTCGACCGCCCACATCCCCTGTACGGCGACCGACTCGTGTGGAAGCTCGGTGAGCTCCTCGAGCGTTCCGGCGGCGACGACGCTGCGCCAGCCGTCATCGCCTTCGGCGTAGGTGACGAACGACACTGGGTTGTCGATGACCGTCTCTTTGGTACTCCCTGGCGGAAAGGAGAGCCGAAAGTAGAAGTCTTCGGCATCGTCGTAATAGCCGTACGAAACCGGGAACGACGCCGGCGGCTCGTCCCCACTCGTTGCAAACGAGAGCACGCCAATGCCGCCGGTTCCCAGGAACTCGTTTCGCTCCTGTTCGGACAGTTGCACCCAGCGAAGGCCTGTCATACACTACGCGTACAGGTCGAAGTGAGAAAAGGTTCAGTTACAACGATCCGGAGTGTCTTCGCAGACGGTACACTGTCGCGGTTCTCGAGTGTGCGAGCGTCGCATACGTTTATGATAACATGTGACGAACTAGCATGTCGATCATGGTAGAACGAACATCGCTCGATGGGGCAGTCTCGATCGTTACCGGCGCAGGTGGAGATATCGGCAGCGGTATCGCAACAGAACTGGCGTCCGCGGGAAGCGACATCGTCATTGCTGATGTGGACGTCCTCGAGACGGCGTACAATCAGCAGTCCTCACAGGAAGTCAGCGGTGCGACGCGGGCACAGGCGGTCGTTGAGCAGATCGAAGACCAAGGACAGCGGGCCCATGTCGTCGAGTGCAACGTGACCAAACCGGAGCAGGTCGACGCGCTGATCGACGAGACCGTCTCGGAGTTCGGCGGACTCGATCTGCTCGTAAACAATGCCGGCATTATTACCGTCACGCCTGTCGAGGAGATGGCAGCGGACGAATGGGACTCGATCATGGACGTGAACGCGAAAGGGGTATTCCTGGTCTCGAAGGCCGCAATTCCACATCTTCGAGAGTCGGAGGGGAGCATCATCAACACCGCCTCGATTGCCGGCGACATCGGCGCGGCCGGTCTCGGACACTACTGTGCATCGAAACACGCTGTGCTCGGACTGACAAAGTCGCTTTCCCTCGAGCTCGCACCGGACGTAACGGTCAATGCCATCTGCCCAGGAATTGTCCAGACACCGATGTGGGAAGACGTGCTGACACCTGAACTCGAGGAATCCTACGAGGAAACCATCGAACGAGTTATTCCGATGGGACGTGACCAGACACCGGACGATATGGGTCGACTTGCAGTCTTCTTGGCTGAGAACCGAAACATTACCGGTCAGGCAGTTACTGTCGACGGTGGCATCCTACAGAACGTTATCTGATACGGACGCCTGTCCGTCAGTTTCGGTGCACCCGCAACCGTTCGGGGTGCGCCGAGACACCGGGACAGCAGACCGTCTGAATACCGTGCTGTGGAGTGTCTCCGTTCGGAACTCATGAACAAGATTTTGGTGTCGGATCCCGTCGTTCCGGTATGACGAAACACGTCTTGGTGCCGCTCGATGGCTCCGAATCGTCGTGGGACGCGGTAGACTATGCGTTCGACCAGTACGACGGCGAGCGGATCACGATCTTGCACGTCATCGATCCAGCCGACGGCGTCTACGCGGGTTCTGACAGCGGCTACTACGACAGCACGACGTTCGACCGAGCGCGCGAGCGCGGCGAACAACTCTGTGACGAGGCCACAGACCGATTCGAGGAGGGGAACTACTCCTCGTCGACGGTGCTCGAGACGGCTGTCGAAACTGGCCGGCCGTCCCACACGATTCTGCGGGCCGCCGACGACCGGAACGTCGACCACATCGTCATGGGGAGCCACGGTCGCTCGGGCATCTCACGGATCCTGCTCGGTAGCGTTGCCGAAACGGTTACCCGGCGGGCAGCGGTGCCAGTGACGATCGTTCGATAGCGGCCCGGACGGACTGACTCGAGACACAGCGCTCGATCACTCACGGCTCTCCTCGCGTGAACACGAGTGGATGGGACGGTCCAAGACCCGATTGCGACACGTATTTCGGACGAGGGCACGGAAAATCGATCATGACATTCGGAACGTGTTCTGTTCGAACGCTTCGGTTGGTGCAGTATCGAGACGGCAGCTGGATGGAGTGGTCGTCGTGAAGAAAAACGTCGGCAAGACGGAGAAGACGGTTCGACTTCTCGGCGGGCTCGCATTCGTCGGTGCATCGATGGCGACCATCGCCTTCGGTGAATCGCTTGGAGCCGGCAGACAAGGCCTCATTGCAGCAGCGATGTTACTGGTTGCGGCAGTGCTGTTGGCGTCTGCGGGTGCACAAACGTGTCCGGCAAATCGCGTGCTGGGCCGAGACACCTACGACGGCGACCGGTCCGAAGACGACTGACCCAGTCGCTGTCACGGTGTCCCAGCACACCTACAGGGTGGGTCGCGGGTGCAACGGCACTGACCGACAGGCGTCCGTATGACTCCTCGAGCGACCTGTTCTGTTCGCTCGTGGCCACGGTCAGGACTCGAGTCGACAGCGAACGATTTCGACCGGGAACACCCAGACGGTTGCCTCGCGTGTGTCGTCGATCCGAAACCCGGCCTCACGAAGCGTGTCACGAGCGTAGATCGGGCGACAGTCGACGTGCGTTGGGATCAGCGTGTGAACTGACTCGTACAGCCACGTCGCTGGCCCATCGCCACGGCGGGACAGTGAGACGACACAGAGTCGGCCACCAGGAGCGAGCACGCGCTGCCACTCCGTGAGCACGGCCAGCATCTCGGGTGTATCGAACAGTTCGAGGACGAAACTCACGAACAGTGCATCGAAGGCATCGTCTTCGAACGGCAGCGTCGCGGCGTCGCCCAGTACCACAACGCCGTAATCGAGGCCGGCATCAGCGAGCGCCCCTCTCGAGACACGAGTCATCCCGTCGGCGAGGTCGATTCCGACGGCAGTCCCGTCGGCCCCGACAGCTCGGGACAGCGCGACGAGTGCGGTTCCGGTTCCACAGCCCACGTCGAGGACGCACTCGCCCGGCTGTGCATCGAGGAGGTCGATCCCTGCCGTGCGTGCCGGTGCCTCAAACGGGTCGGCGAACGTGTCGTACCGTTCGCTGATCCGGTCGTACCACTCCCGAGCGGCCCCTTTTGGCCGAGAGACGCGGCTGATCGGCCCCGGCGGTGTCTCGCTTGGAGCGCCGTCGACATCGGTACTCGAGGGCGACTCGTCGCCGGCGACCGGTGGCTGCTCGTCAGCGGTCACTCCTCAGGTGCCTCGATCAGTTCGAACAGCGGATCGAAATCCTCGGGCAGTTGATTGTTGACTTTCTCGAGGTTCCCCGCCGGAACGATCTCGCCGACGACGGCCAGTAGCTGCTGGGCGTGGTAGTTGGCGTCGGGTCGGTCGACACCCTCGCGTTCGGCGATCCGATCGAGAAACGCCTGATAGTCGAAGCGCTGTCCGTGCTCGGCGTCGATCAGGTAGCGATCGATTTCCATCGGGAGTGGGCTGGCGAGATCGGTCGCCTCCCCTTCTTGCAGGCGTTCGCCGAGCGTCGTCAGGACAGCTCTGGTCGCCCGAACTGCCTGTCCGAACTGTGCATACTCGAGTCGGTGCTGAACCTGGCCGATGAATTCCTTGTAGTTCATAGCGAGCGATCAGGCGTACACCAACGGCACGCATAAAGGCATGCTGTCAGTCGGAACGGAGTCGTGACTCAAGACAGGTCGACGGCTCGAGCAGTCCTTGCATAGTCTTTTGAGACTCCGCGAAGTACGAAGAGGTGATGTCTCGCCAACTACTCGTCCCTGTCGACGGCTCGCCGCTGTCGAAGCAGGCACTCGAATACGCGTTCGAAATCCACCCTGACGCGTCCGTTGTCGCGCTCCACGTCATCGATCCGTCGGAGCCCGGCTACAGCTCCATGACACCCATCGACGTCAGAAACGAGCCACCTCACGGCTCCGAAGCATGGTACGACCGAGCAGCCGAGGAAGAAGCACTGATTTTCGACGAAGTTCGCGATCTGGCGGCCGAGCACGACGCTGCTCTCACCACCGAAAGCAAGACCGGCGATCCCGCTCGCGAAATCGTCGACTACGCTGAGGAGCACGATATCGATGGGATTGTTCTGGGCGGGCACGGACGGACGGGACCGGGCCGGCTGTTACTCGGCAGCGTCGCGGAGTTGGTCGTCGCCCGCTCGCCAGTGACCGTCACCGTCGTTCGCGAAGCAGCCGACGAGTAGTCGACGCCGTCGCTGCTATCGGACGACCGTTACCGGAACGCTCGCACGCTTGACGACGAGTTCGGCGGTGCTCCCCATCCGCGCCTCGGCGACGTTCCCACGGCCACGGCTCCCGACGACAATCCCATCGGCGTCCGTCTCCTCGACGGCGGCGACGATCGTCTGTGCTGGCGAGCCGACTGCGGTCTCGGTTTCGACTGTGACGGCCGTTGTGTCGACATCCTCGAGCGCAGTTTCGAAGAGCGCGGCCGCTTCTGCGTGTTGGTCCTCGAGCCACTCTTCGGTCAACGGTGATAGCCCCGCCTCGTCTGGGGTCACCTCGAACGGATCGATCGCATGAAAAACCACGAGTCGCGCACCCGGAAACGTCTCGAGAGCGTAACTCAATGCAGCCTGTGCGTGTGGCGAACCGTCGTGTGCGACGAGAATCGATCGCGACATGATCGTAGCAGACTGTTAGAGAGAGTCGATAGTAAACCTAGTCGACGGTCCCGCCTCCGAACGCAGTTGGACGCGAGTGCCAACCGACATCTCATTCGTCGTCAACGGCGTCGGGAACGACGAGGACGGGAATCGTCGCCGTGCGGACGACCTGATCGGCCGTACTCCCGAGCAGCGCTTCCGTGACCGCTCCACGCCCGGTTCGCCCGAGGACGAACTGGTCGATACCGTGTTCGTCGGCGTAGCTGATGATCTCCTCGGCGGGGCGACCGCGCCGAACGGCTCCTGTGATGTCGACGTCGTACTCGTCGGCGCTCGAGACGAGTTCGTCGACGAGGCGCTCTTTGGCCTCGACGAGTTCGTGGACGTCTTCGACACCGAACGCCAGCGGCCCGCTGGCGGTGTCCATGACCGTCAGCACGTGTACGACTGCCGCTTCCCGGTCGGCGATCGCTAACGCGCGCTCGAGGGCGTTCTCAGCGGCGTCGCTTCCGTCGATCGCCACGAGAATCGAGTGAATGGACTCGGCAGCGTGATTCGTTGAAGACATGATAGGTTATGAGACACGTACTGTCTGGCTCCTCTTAATCATTTATAGTGCCGGCGACGATAGCTCCAGCGGGCGAGACAGTTACCTGACGACGACGACGGGGATCGGCGAGCGGCGAACGACGGCCTCTGCGACGCTGCCGAGAAGGACTCGTGACACCCCTTCTCGGCCGTGGCTGCCGATGACGATCGTATCGTACCCCTCCGTTTCGGCCTGTTCGATGATCTCCCGATCCGGTTTCCCCGTCGCGACGTCGGTGTCGAGTTCACGGTCGTGTGCCGCTGCAGTCGTCGTTGCGTCCTCGAGGATCTCCTGCCCGCGTTCGCGAGCCCGCTCGATGTCGGCGGCTCTGTGTTCGTCATCCTCGAAGGCGGCCCAGTAGCCTTCGGGAAGCGGAACGACGGTGAGGGCGGTGACCGACGCGTCGGGGAACGTTTCGAAGGCGTACTCGAGTGCCTTCGTTGCGGGCGGCGAGCCGTCGTACGGGACGAGAATACGCTCACTCATACGGTACTTTACACCGGCAGATGGTATAATACCATCTCTCCTGTCGGCTGCCCATCACCACTCCATCCCGCCGTTGATGCCGATGACCTGTCCGGTCATGTAATTCGCATAGTTGCCAGCGAGGAAGCGAACCATGCCGACGATATCTTGGGTATCGGCGAACCGATTCAGTGGAATGTCCTCGCGGATCTGCTCACGGACGCGATCCGGGACTTTCTCGAGCATGTCGGTCTCGGTGAAGCCGGGGGCGACGCAGTTGGCCGTCGAGTCGTGTCTGGCGAGTTCGAGCGCGATCGTCCGAGTGAAGGCGATGAGGCCGCCTTTCGACGTGGCGTAGTTGGCCTGCCCGTAGTTGCCCTGCTGGCCGACGACGCTCGAGATGTTGATCAGTCGTCCCTGATCGGCCGTTTTGATGTCGTCGTAGAACGCCTTGGTACAGTTGAACGTCCCGTTGAGGTTGACCTCGATAACTCGGTTCCAGTCCTCGTAGGTCATCTCTTCGAACTTCCGATCGATGGTGATCCCTGCGTTGTTGACGAGGACGTCGATCGAGCCGAGTTCGTCGTGGACCTCATCGGCCATCTGGACGACTTCGTCGGGGTCCGAGACGTCAGCACCGACGGCGATCGCCGTTTCGTCGTTCGCTCGAATTCGTTCGGTCACTTCCTGTGCTTTTTCGTCGGAGCTGCGGTAGTTCACGACGACGTCTGCCCCACAGCGGGCGAACTCGAAGGCGATATCGCGACCGATCCCGCGCGAGGAACCGGTGACGAGACAGGTTTTATCGGCGAGTGGCCGACGATCGAGGGGCTCTAATCGCTGGATTGATTCAGACATACGGATAGCGCTACACCGTCTATCATGTTAATCTTATGTCTCGCTTTCATCGACTGTGACATGTTGGAGCCGCGACGGCACCAGAACACCGTCGACCATGAGCAGCGACCACATCCTCGACCGCTCGTACTCGCGAACATCACAGCGTTCGAACGCACACTAGAGTTTGTCGACCCCGAACGGAGATTCTCACTCTCTGGGCACGGCAACTAAATACTACTTCACTGAGTGTACTCATACACACGTGTCACGGTCAGCACAAGACGAGCGAGCCGAGCCTACGACGGACCATGACTGGCACTCGAGGGCGCTTGCGGACGTTTATTCGGGACTCGAGACCTCGGAGCAGGGGTTGGCGTCGGACGAGGCGAGCGCTCGTCTCGAGCGCGAAGGGCCGAACGAGATCGAAGCCGGGGACGGAATCTCGCCGCTGCAGATCTTTATCGACCAGTACAAGCCGGCGCTGATCTGGGTGCTCATCGTCGCGGCGGCGGTGATGGCTTTCGTCGGGCACACGATCGACGCAGGGGTGATCGCCGGCGTCGTCGTCTTCATCACCATCTTCGGCTTTCTACAGGATTACCGCGCCGAACAGAGCATCCAGGCGCTCAAGGAACTGTCGACGACGTATGCGATGGCCAGACGGGACGGCGAGAAGACCGAACTCGACGCCACGAAGCTCGTCCCCGGCGACATCGTCTTCGTCGAGTCGGGCGATATCGTTCCGGCTGACGCTCGGCTCATCGAGGAATCCAACCTCAGCGTCGACGAGGCGGCGCTGACGGGTGAGAGCGTCGGCGTCTCGAAAGAGATCGGCGAGGTCGACACGGAGACCTCGCTCGCCGAGCGGGAGAACATGCTCTACAAGGACACCGTCGTCGAGCGTGGCTCCGGCACGGCGGTCGTCGTCGAAACCGGTCCCGAATCCGAGATTGGCCAGATCGCGACCGCCCTCGAGGAAGCCGAGGAACGAGACACGCCGTTCCAGACGGAGATGGATCGGCTGGGCAAACTCATCGCGCTCGGTGTCCTCGGCATCGTCTCGATCATCGCGATCACGGAACTCGTGATCGGCGATACGCCGCCGCTGCAGGTTTTCCTGACGGCAGTCGGGATCGCCGTCTCGGCGGTGCCCGAAGGGCTGCCCGCGGTCGTCACCCTCTCGCTTGCCCTCGGGGC
This sequence comes from Natronorubrum thiooxidans, assembly GCF_900156475.1. Taxonomy (GTDB): domain Archaea; phylum Halobacteriota; class Halobacteria; order Halobacteriales; family Natrialbaceae; genus Natronorubrum; species Natronorubrum thiooxidans. The sequence continues at coordinate 307,408 of NZ_FTNR01000002.1, read as the reverse complement.
GCGTCGGATGGCTGAGCAGAACGCACTCGTGCGCCGCCTGCCGATCGTCGAGGCGCTTGGCTCGGTCGACGTCATTTGTACGGACAAGACCGGGACGCTCACCGAAGAGGAGATGACTGTCCAGCGGATCGTCGCCAACCGCGAGACCTACGACGTGACCGGCACCGGCTACGACACCGAGGGCGAGTTTTTACAGGACGATACGCCCGTCGACAGCGACCGCGTCGCGGAGGTACTGCGCTGTGGAATGCTCTGTAACAACGTCGACGTCGGCACCCGCGAACGAGACGGCGACGTGGCGACACATAGTGACGGCACCCGCACGTATCTCGGCGACCCCACCGAGATCGCGCTGTTTGTCGCCGCTCAAAAGGCCGGCTTCGACCACGACGAACTCGACGCGGCCTACCCCCGACTCGGCGAGGTTGATTTCACCTCCGCGCGAAAGCGGATGACGACCGTCCACGAGACGCCCGACGGCAGGACTGTCGCCTACATGAAAGGCGCACCCGAGACCGTCCTCGAGCGCTGTGATCGCGAACTCGTCGACGGCGAACACGTCGCGTTGACCGACGAGCGTCGGGCGGAACTCGAGGCACAAAACGAGTCGTTCGGCGAGGACGCATTGCGCGTGATGGGGTTTGCCTACCGGCCCGACGTGCCCGAATCTCAGGCCCAGGATCCAGACGAGGACCTCGAGCAGGAGCTGGTCTTTCTCGGTCTGCAGGGAATGCTCGACCCGCCCCGGCCAGAGGTTCCCGGTGCGATCGAGGGCTGTCTCGACGCGGGCATCAACGTCGTGATGATCACCGGCGACAACGCCGTCACGGCGCGGGCCGTCGGCGAGGAGGTCGGCCTGCGCTCGACGCGCGTCGTGACGGGGCCCGAACTCGAGGGGATGACCGACGAGGAACTGCGTGAGATCGTCGATGACGTCGACATCTTCGCCCGTACCTCGCCCGACCACAAGACGCGGATCCTCCAGACGCTCCAGGCGAAAGGCCACACGGTCGGCATGACCGGTGACGGGGTCAACGACGCACCCGCCGTCAAGAATGCCGACGTCGGGATCGCGATGGGGATTCGTGGCACCGACGTCACGGAACAGGCCTCCGATATCGTCTTGCTCGATGACAACTTCGCGACGATTCGGGACGCCGTCAAAGGCGGCCGCCGCATCTTCGACAACGTCCGCAAGTTCGTCAACTACCTCTTATCGGGCAACGGCGGCGAGGTGACGATGATCTTTACCGGGACGCTCGCCGGGCTCGGACTCGTAATCACGCCGATTCAGGTCCTCTGGATCAACGTCGTCACCGACGGGATTCCCGCGCTCACGATGGGCGTCGATCCCGCGGCCGACGACGTGATGGAGCGCGAGCCCCGGCCGCCCGACGAGGGCGTCATCACCGACCGGATCGTTACCTCGATCGTCGGCATCGCGATCTTCATGACGGTCTGTCTGCTCCCGCTATTTACGCTCAACTTCTACGGCGAGTTGATCCCGGGCTACGACGTGACAGGGGCGGTGTTTGGCTGGAGTCCTGGCTACGAGGTCGGCCGAGACCTCGCCCAGACGATGGTGTTCACCGGGTTCGTCGTCTTCGAGATCGTCCGCATCCAGGCGGTCCGGTTCCGATACGGGCTCGGGCTCTTCTCGAATCGGTGGCTCGTCGCCGCGGTCGCCATCGCGGTGACGTTGCAGTTGCTCGTCCTCTACACGTCGACCGGCCAGTTGCTGTTCGACGTCGAACCGCTTGCGCTCGTCCACTGGGTCCAGCTCGCGCTCGCGACGACGGTGTTCGCACTGCTGATGGCGGGCTTCGTGAAGCTTCAGGATCGGTACTTCGAGCGGTACTGAGACTGTTCGACGACCGTTGGGGCTCGATTGGTTGGCACAACTGAACGTCGTCGGATAGCTCGAGGCTGTTATGCTCGAATTCGCGAGTTTCCGTTCGATAATAAATGGGTATTAAGCAACAGCATGTCCTTCTTGTATGCGATGACAGAGAATACGGGGTTTTCTCGACGGACAGCGCTGAAAATCGCAGGTGTGACAGGGATGGCGGTGCTTGCCGGCTGTGGTGGGGATGGAGAGAACGGCAATGGAGCGGCCGAAGACGGAAACGGTGCCGCTGACGAAGACTGGGGAGCGGTCGAGGAGTTCTACTTCGACGGCCAAGTCTCACACTGGGGTGGCATCGAACCGGCGTTCCTCGAGGGCGAAGAGAACCCCACACTTACGCTCATCGAAGGGCAGGAGTATACGTTCAGGTGGGTGAACAACGACGGTCAGACGCACAATCTCGAGATCCGTGACGAGAACGACGAGGTCATCGACGACTATCAAAGCGATGACGTCGGTGAAGAAGGAGAGGAAACATCGCTTGAGGGTGTCGTTGCGACCCAAGAGATGACGACCTATATATGTCAGTACCACGAGGCGACCCAGGTCGGGGATATCACCATTGAAAGCGAGTAACACTCTGATATGCCGACTGTGACGGTCGTGTACAGCGATAGTAGCAACTGAAACGAGTTACCTGTGCTGGTCGGCACTCATCGGGACACAGACGACCGGCACGGTAGTGTTCCGGACGACGTTTTCCGCAACGCTTCCAATCAGATGGCGTGCCACCCCGGATCGGCCGTGCGTCCCGATGACGAGGAGGTCAATCTCGTTGTTGTCGGCGTAGTCCAGAATCACCCTCGCTGGCGGTCCGCTTGCGACGGCTCCAGTGACGCTGACACCCTCCGCTCTGGCTCGTTCACGAACCGTCTCGAGTGCGTGTTTCCCTGCCTCCTCGAGTTTCGGCAGGATTTCGTCCGGCTCCGTACTCGCCAGAAATCGGCTCGTGTCGGCCGAGTAGAGCGTGTGAACCATCGCGTCGAACACGGTGGCAAGGTCGATTCCCCACTCGACAGCGACAGCCGCACCTTCGCTCCCGTCCGTTGGTAGGAGGATACGGTCGGTCCGTGTCGGGGAGAGTGAGGTGTCGGTCGCTTCCGGTGGGACCGCAAGCACGGGGGCACATCCCGTCCGAAGCACGTTTTCGGTCACGCTGCCGAGCGTCACCCGTTTGAGTCCCGTTCGACCTTTCGTTCCCATCGCGATCACGTCGATACCGGCTGTGTCGACGTATCGTTCGATGACTCGAAACGGCGTTCCACGGTCTGTCGTCGTCGTGACCTCGAGTTCCGGTGCTGTCTCCCGGACCATCGTCGCGACGGCCTCGACGGCCGTCTCGGCTTCGGCCTCGCTCGCCGCCAGGTTCTCGTCGCCATCGCTTCCGAGAAGCGATGAGATGGTCTCGGTTTCCGACGTGTCGACGACTGAGAGGACGTGGATGTCAGCTCCCGTGGCGGCGGCCAGTTCGGTGCCTCGTTTCGCTCCAGTGAGCGCTCTGTCGCTGCCGTCAGTCGGCAGTAGGACCGAATCGATTCCATCGATCGGAGCTGACATGGACGTAGCTCCAGTCCCATACCCAATAACGATACAGGGTACGCGGACTCGATAACGATCCGTTTCGATCACTCCCTGTCGGCTCCAGACGACCGCTGTCCGAGTCCTCTCGCGACCGTCCGCTCGATCGAATTCGGTCCGATACACTTCAGTGTACTTTCACTTCAGCTAGAAATAGTTACTTATTACCATCGTCTTTTGGACGGGCTACCGGCTATATCCCTATTTTACCCGCCATACGACGGTGTGTTATTACAGTCTATTACAAGCATATGCCTGTAAATCATTCGGTCAGAAAGCACTGCTTACCGGGAGCGTGGGAGACGGAATATGATGTTACAGAGAGGGGTCGCGGTGATCGGTCCCGTCGCCACTGCACGGCGCCCCGATAGGGGGAGTCCAGCGACGATTGAGGTGCCGTCTGTGATCTGTCGCTCGGATTCGCGGCTGGTGGGGTCGTCAGTCGGCCGTGACTGTCGGCCGGTGTCGTCTCTGTCCCACGCTCGAGCGACCGTTTGGCTATCGATTGCCGGGTCGCAGCCGCTCGAGGGTCCCGTATGAATGCCCCTCGAAGTTATTGGGCAGGGCATAGAGACGGGATGTATGACGTTCGTTGTCCCATTCGATGGCTCGGACCTCGCGGAAGCCGCCCTCGTCAGAGCAGCCGAGTACGGCACTGCACTCGAGGAGGACGTGACGGCCGTGACCGTCGTCCCGGAACGAAAGCGATACGCTCGAGAGAAGGGCTGGATCGACGAGGACGAGGCGTACGACGTCGACGCCGTCGTCGAGCACCTGCGCGAACAGGTGGCGTCGCTCACACCAGAGGCGTCGTTCGAATACGAACGGATCCGTGAGTTCCCGCCGGAGGCACGAATTGCCGGCCACATCGAGCGACTGGCACTGGAACACGAGCCAAGCGTCGTCTTCCTCGGCAGCGACAACGTCGGCCGCATCGTGACACCGCTGACGAGTGTCGGCGTCCACATCGCCAACGAGGAGGCCTACGACGTCTTCGTCGTGCGCCAGCGATCACCGCCCGGACTCGAGGGAGTCACTCCCCACGCCGAGTTTTATGAAGACGACGCGACGTAGGTCGAACCCGACGGTTCATACGGTGTGACCGGCACCGGAGCGTTTTCATCGCCTTCGAAGAATCGTTACTGCTCGGGCGTGGGCGTTCGCACGGTCATCACCGGAACGCTCGCCGCCGGCACCACGCGCTGGGAGACGCTGCCCAGCACGAGTCGCTCGAGGTTCGATTTGCTCTCCGTTCCCATGACGAGCACGTCGACGGCTTCAGCGTCGACGTAGTCGAGAATTACCTCGTGGGCAGTTCCTTCTGTGACCGTCCGCGTCGTCTCAAGGCCGCGCTCGGTGGCCCGCTCTTCGACGCCCGTCGTCGTCTGCTCGCCGTGCTCGAGGAAGTTCTCTCGAATCGCGTCGGCCTCGGGGCTGACGTCGACCGCGTACAGCGCGTGGACGGTGGCGTCGCAGGCCTCAGCCAACGACAGGGCGTGTTCGGTCGCGGCGGTTGCACCCACTGAGCCGTCGGTTGCGAGACAGACGTCGTCGATCTGGATGCCGTCGCGGTCGACCGTTTCGCGCCCAACCGTGAGCACGGGCTGGCTGGCGTCGCGAACGACCTCGAGGGCGACGCTGCCGAGTAGGGCCTGTCGCAAGCCGGTTCGGCCGTGGGTGCCGACGACGATGGCGTCGGCGTCGGCCTCGTCGGCGTAGGCCAGAATCTCGCTTGCCGGTCGTCCCGTTCGAACGACGGACTCGGCCGTACAGCCCGCCTCGACGGCGTCGGTGGCGATTGCGTCCACAGCCGCCTCGCGTTGCTCGCGGCGGTTCGCGTCGGTGCCGCGTTTGGCCTCGGCGACCGCCAGCGCGTGAACCGTCGCGTCGAACGCCTGTGCAAGCGAGATGCCAACTGTTGCGGCGTCCGTTGCAACGTCGCTGCCATCGGTTGCGATGAGCACGTCGTCGTACATGGCTGGCGGTACAGCGGCCACAGTCTTTGTTCTATTGACTCGAGTGGCGACCGAACCGACGCCGACGAACGCCCTTGAGATCGATCTGCCTCCGTTGTGAGGCTCTGCCCGTGCCCGGCCGCTTCGGACGAGATCCGTTCGGTCTTGTGAGGGGTACCCGACTGTTATATACCGTCACCTGTGGCACGTAGAGACGATGGTCGGCACCCAACGCTTCAGGGACCGAACCGACGCGGGTGAGCGCCTCGCAGCGGAACTCCGCGAGCGGGACATCGACGCGGACATCGCGCTTGCGATCCCGCGCGGCGGGCTTCCGCTCGGTCGAGCGGTCGCTGACGAACTCGAGATCCCACTGGATATCGTCGTCGCGAAGAAAATCGGCGCGCCGGGTAACCCGGAGTATGCTATCGGTGCCGTCGCAAGCGACGGCAGCACCTGGCGAAACGAGGACGCGATCGGCCAGACGGACAGCGACGAACAGTATTTCCAGCGACGCCGCGAGGAAGAAGCCGAAAACGCTCGACAGAAAGCCGACCGTTATCGGGGCGACCGCGAGCCGCCAGGTCTGGCCGGGAAAACCGTCGTCGTCGTCGACGACGGCGTCGCGACGGGGTCGACGGCCAGAGCATGTCTCCAGACGCTCAACGAAACGGACGCCGAACAGATCGTGCTGGCAGTGCCAGTCGGCCCACCCGAGACCATCGCTGCCCTCGAGGATGAAGCCGACGCGGTCGTCTGTCTCGAGACGCCGAGTCGGTTCATGGGCGTCGGGCAGTTCTACGAACGCTTCGGGCAGGTCTCCGACGAGGAGGCGATGGCGTATCTGGACCGGTAACCCGCCGGACGACCCGTCGAATCCACGGACTCGAGATCGACTCTCGAGTTCTTGTGGGAACGTGATGAGGGGACCGACAACCAGCACAGCTCCAGTACAGTGGTACCGTATTGCACACTAACACCCGACCTGATACAACAGAACACGCATGGATATCGAAGACATCGTTTCAGAAGAGTACGTCGAATTCACCCCGGAAACACCCGTCTCGAAGCTCGTCGGCACGTTCGAAGATTCGAACGTCGACGGCGTCGTCGTGCGGGGCGACTCGTTCGAGGGCGTCGTGACGCGCCGACAACTCGCCACCTCACATCGCCAGCCCACCGAAAAGCTCGGCTCGCTGGTCTGGCACGTCCCTCGACTCACGCCGGACGAAGACGTCCGAAAAGTGGCACAGCTGATGATCGACAGCGACTCCCAGCTTCTTCCCGTCTTCGAGGGCCGGGAACTGGTCGGCGTCGTCACCGCCGATACGATCCTCGAGAAAGTGAACCCGTTTCTCGACGCGGCGACCGTCTCAGAGGCCGCCTCGAGCGATCTCGTCTCGCTCGAGCCGGACTCGACGCTTGGCGACGCGCTTAACGTCTTCCGTGAGCACCGGATCACGCATCTCCCGGTCGTCGAGAACGAGACGGCAGCGGGGATCGTGAGTCTCTACGACGTGACCGACCTGACGGTCCGCGCTGAAGTAACGAGCCAGGGCGGTGACGCGGGTGGAACCGACCCGTTCGGCGGCGAAATCTCCTCGAGAACTGGCCGCTCGCGCCGCGGTGGCTTTGGCTCTCGGGAGGGCGAGCCCGCGCGGATGTTGGATCTCCCCGTTCGAGACGTCATGACGACACCGGTACGGACGATCCAGCCGGACGAAACGCTCGAGATGGCCGTCGAGGAGATGTTCGAGATCGACGCCTCGTCGCTGCTGGTGACGACGGACGGCCACCCGTACGGGATCGTCACGAAAACCGACGTCCTCGAGTCACTGACGTGGGAAGCCGGCGGGAACCGGGCCGTCCAGATCTACGGGACCGACCTGATAGATGACACGACCTACGACAGTATCGTCGCGATGATCGAGAAATTCGACGACAGAGACCACGGAATGAACGTGCTGGACGCGAAGGTTCATCTCCACAAACACGACGAGAAACGCCGCGGGGTTTCGCTCCTACTCGCCCGCATCCGGTTGCACACCGACAGTGGACTGTACATCGCCTCCGGGGAGGGGTACGGCGCGAGTCACGCGCTCAACGAGGCGCGCGATGTGCTCGAGCGACAGATCCGTGATAAGAAGACCTACGGCCGGAGCAAAAAGCCCCCGACCGAGGAGTTCTGGGAGAAGCGCTTCGGCTGGCTGCTCGAGGAGTAATCACCACTCAATCGTTGGTGATGAGGCACACGGACGACGTCAGCGAACGACGGTAACCGGAACGGTCGCCCGTTCGACGAGTGACTTCGCGACGCTCCCGAGCATCAGCCCCGCACGCTCCGATCGGCCCCGGTGGCCGACGAAGATCGCGTCGAATCCCTCGTCCTCGGCGTAATCGGTAATCTCCGCGACCGGATTGCCGTAGCAGAGTTCGACCGCGACGTCGTGACTGAGGTCGTCGGCGAACGCCGAGGCATCGTCGAGGAGATCGAGTCCTCGCTGTTCGGCGTCTTCGATGCTCTCGAGGATCAGTCGCTGATCTTCATCCCAAAGCGACAGGGTCGGTTCGCTTCCGCCCTCGTCGTGGGCAGTGGGGTCAACCGAGTGGACGACCGTGATCGAACCGTCCATCGCGTCTGCGATGTCGATGGCGTAGGCGAGGGCGTTCTTCGACGCTTCGGATCCGTCGACAGCTACGAGGCACTTCATACATCCCTGTTCGCGGCGCACCGAAGTAAACCATCGGGCTGTCGCCACGACAGACGGCTGCGCGCCGCTCAGGTGTCCGGTCCGATGCGTTTGACGCGTCCGCGAACGCCGGATTTGAGCTTGACGAGGATTCCGTCGGGATGGGTGCGGTCGTCGGAGAGGATCGCACCGACCTCTCCAACGAGGCGGTCGCCGGTTTCCTGTTCGATCTCGACGGTCATTCCCTGGATGAGTTCGTCCCGGTCGGAAGATCCGCTGACATGTGATCCGATAAACGGGGGCGATCCCCTTAGAGGGGTGGCGTCGTCTCCGAGGAGAGGTTCGACGCGCCGTGTAACGCCCGCGATATCGTCGGGGGCGACGAGAGAGCCGTTCCGACCGTTTCCGATCTGGAGCGGCATACCACCGACGGTCGAGCCGACGACCGGCGTGCGCTTCCAGCGCGCTTCCGAGACGACGAGGTCGTACGCGTCGTCGATCGGTTAGGCGGTCAACACCGGCCGATCCGCAGTCCGGACGATTCGCTCGGCGACGCTGCCGATCTTGTTCGTTCGCGTGTGACTCTGCCCTTGATGACCGATCACGATCAGATCCGCATCGATGTCGGCTGCCTTCTCGGAGACCTCTTCCCACGGACGGCCGTGACAGACCGACCAACTGCAGTCGATGCCGACGTTATCAGCCCGGTCGCTGATCTCCTCGAGCATTGCGGCGCCCTGTTCCTCGAGTCTGTCGAGGACGATCTCGGCACTGCTCAGCGCGGTTTCACCGTATCGGTGGGTTTCAACGCAGTACATCGTGTGCACGTCGGCACCATATCTGTCCGCGAGTTCTAGTGCGTGCTCTACTGCCCGATTTGCCGGGTCGCTCCCGTCGGTCGGGACGAGAATCGTCTCGTACATTGGCGTAGCGGTATGCATGTCGGAAGCTGCCAAATAGGTTATACCCGAATCACTGATAGATCGTCGGCTCGAGACGTGGTTAGGCCGTTAGTACCGGGCGGTCGAGATATCTGACGACGCGCTCCGCCGTGCTCCCGATTTCGCCGCTGCCACCGAGACCGCGGTTTCCAAGCACGATCAGATCTGCATCGATCGAGTCGGCATAGCTGCCGATTTCCTCGTGTGGGCGACCGCGACGGACAGTCGTGGTCACGTCGACGTCGGCTCGAATGCCGACATCCGTCAGGATCTCTTCAGCACGGGCTTTCAGATCACTGATAACGCTATCCGAATCCGACAGCATCGAGTCGCCGTATCGTCGGGTGTCGACGACCGAAATCCCGTGTAAGTCGGCGTCGAACGTCGACGCGAGATCGAGCGCCTGGTCGACTGCACGGTTTGCCGAGTCGCTCCCGTCCGTCGCAACGAGGATCGTGTCGTACATACAGTATGTGTCTCACCACTGGGTAGCCCAAATAAGTTACACCGCACACAGCTACCGGCGCTCGACGAGTGCGTCCGCCTTGCTCCGGACCCGAACCGGCTCGAGTTCGTCGGCCAGTCGCTCCGCCTCCGCGAGTTTGGTCGGTGTCTCGGCGTGGATCGTATACAGCGGATCGCCAGGTTCGACCTGCTCGGTGACGGTCCGATGAATCACGAGCCCAGCACGGCTATCGAGGGGTGCACCCGCCCGCCGTGCGAGATCGCAGAGTTGCCGGTTGTCGACACGCGTCGTGATTCCGGACCGGGCTGCGTGGACGGTCGTCGACTCCGCTCCCGGCTCGAGGTCTGTGGCTTCGATCTCGGGGTCGCCACCCTGTGCAGCGACGATCCGTCGGAACCGTTCGAGTGCCTGTCCCGACTCAAGGATCTCGGTCGACGACGCATCGACGCCACAGTGCTCGAGGAGCATCTCAGCGAGCCGTAACGACTTCAGTCGCAGCGACTCCGGACCCTCGCTCTCGAGTACGTCAAGGACGTCCCGGGCCTCGAGCGTCGGCCCGATGCCGCGGCCGATCGGATCGGTTCCGTGGGTGATCGCACAGCTGACGTCGACTGCTAGATGGTCGCCGACGCGTTTGAAATCGTCCGCAAGCTCCCGTGCTGCGACGAGGCTCTCGACTTTCGCCCCTTCACCATAGGGGATGTCGATGACGACGTGTGTCGAGCCGGCGCTGCGCTTTTTCGAGAGCACCGAGGCGATGAGCTGGCCCGGCGGATCGACCGACAGTGGGTTTTCGGCGCGGATGATCTCGTCGTCGACCGGCGAGAGATCCACACCGCCGCCCCAGACCAGACAGCCGTTCGTCTCCGCGACGATCGACTCGATCTCGGCGATCGTAAACTCCACGTCACAGAGGACTTCCATGACGTCCGCCGTTCCCGCTGGCGAGGTCACGGCCCGCGAGGAGGTCTTGGGCATCGTCAGCCCCGCCGCCGTCACGATCGCGACCATGATCGGCGTCACGCAGTTGCCCGCCACGCCGCCGATCGAATGTTTGTCCGCGACGACTGGGGTCTCCCACGTCAGCCGCTGGCCGACGCCGCTCATCGCTTCCGTCAGGTGTTTGGTTTCCTCGAGCGAGAGTCCGTTCGTATACACCGCCGAGACGTAGGCGCTCAGTTCGACGTCCGAGAGGCGGTTTTCGTGGATATCCCGAACGATCGTCTCGAGTTCGTCGGCCTCGAGTTCGATGTCGTCTAACTTCTTGCGAACGTACCGGACTGATCGAGGGGGTCCGGCGAGTGTGACGTCGACGGTCCCGCGGACGTGATGAAGCGGTTCGGTCACGCCAATGGAACCCGCTGCGACCAGTTCGTCGGTCCGTTTGACGATCCCGGTCATCGTTCCGTCGTCGTGTTCGATTCGCACGCGATCGAGCGGGTGTGCACCCAGTTCGGCCGCATCGACGGTGTTCAACAACACGAGTGGCCGGCTCGTGCCGATGTCAACCCTGGTAGCCTCGAGTTGCATTCGTCCCGCTAGACTCGCTGTGGGGCCAAAACGGTAGCGGGCAAACGGGGCTCGAGCCACTCGACAGCAGCCGAACCGATGAAACGTTTAACACGAATGGCGTCGGACTCCAAGCCGGGGTTTCGCCCCGGTTCACCAATGAGTACAGACAACAATCCGTTCAGAGCCCTCGAGAAACAGTTCGAGCGCCTACAACAACAGCTAGAGGAGTCACTCGAGATGTGGGATATCGACCAGTTCGGACAGTCACAGGCGGCGATTACGACGATGGGCATCGATCTGGCCGACCACGGCGAGACGTTCGTCCTGACAGCCGATGTGCCGGGCTTCGAAAAGGACGATATCGAGATTCGCCTCTCCGGGGACACGATTCACATCACTGCAGCGCGCGAAGAAGAGACGACCGACGAAGACGAGGAGTTCTACATCAAGAGCGAACGGTCCCGACAGTCGATGAGTCGCTCCGTTCGACTTCCCGATCCGGTCGACGAAGACGCCGTCGAGGCACGGTATCGAAACGGCGTCCTCACGGTCATGCTCCCCAAACGCGAACCGGATTCGCTCGAGGGACAGCAGATCGATATCGAGTAGCGGCGGACTCGAAACCGCGATTGTAGCCACTCACACGCGACCACCGACGGCGGTGGCGGCTGACTGCCGTCGACCGACAGCAATCGTGAACTCTCTCCCGAACTGACCGATGACAACACTAAGACGACAGGGAGTGGAGACCACGCCATGTCCGACGCGAACTACACGACGATCCCGGTCGACGACGTCGAACTTGAGGGCGAACTCATCGTCCCCGACGGCGCGAGCGGTCTCGTTGTCTTCGCCCACGGCAGCGGCAGCAGTCGAAAGAGCCCGCGGAACAACTACGTTGCAGACGTCATCCGCGAGCGAGGGCTGGGTACCCTGCTGTTCGACTTGCTCACGGAAGGAGAGGACCGATACCGCGAGAACCGCTTCGACATTCCGCTGTTGACCGACCGACTCGTCGCGGTGACCGAGTGGCTGCGAGGCCGCGAGGAGACGGCCGACCGTCGCTACGGCTACTTCGGCTCGAGTACCGGCGCAGCGTCGGCACTGCGAGGTGCGGCGCGTCCTGCTACCGACATCGACGCCGTCGTCTCTCGAGGCGGCCGCGTCGATCTCGCATCCGAGGTGCTCGGGGACGTCACCGCCCCCACGTTGTTCATCGTCGGCGGCGACGACACGCAGGTGCTCGAACTCAACCGCGAAGCCGCCGCCGCGCTCACCTGCGAACACGATCTCCACGTCGTCGCGGGCGCAGGCCACCTCTTCGAAGGCCCCGGCCACCTCGAGGAGGTCGCCGACGTGGCAGCCGACTGGTTCGAAGACCACTTGCAGTAAACACGGAACCGGGACCGCTACCGGTCGGCCGGTGGCTGGCCACAGGGAAGCAGGTACAGCGCCTCGAGGCGCTCTGGCAGGTCGAGCACGGCTGCGACGTCGTCGTCGGAAAACGCACCGACGGGACAGCTATGCAGGTCGCGTGACTCGCAGACGAGGTGGACGTTCTGTGCCGCGTGTCCGGCCTCCATGTGGACGTATCGGTCACCGTGGTCGGGATACTGCCGTCGCGTTCGGTCGGCGTCCGCGGCGAGGACGATCGTCGCCGGCGCGTCTCCGATTACGTCCTGTCCCAGCGCCGCGTGCGTGACCTCGTCGTGGATCGAACCCTCGAGTTCGGCCTCGAGTCGATGCTGCGGTGGATCGTACCGGTACAGCCCGGCCTCGAGTTCCGCACAGCCGTCCGGCGCGACCTCGAGAAATGCGGTGAGCGGATACGTCGCCCCGGCGCTGGGCGTGGTGCGCATCTCGACGCCGTCGCGGACGTGGGAGAGTCCTTGGGCAGCCCACAGGAGCTGTGCGACGTCTGCGAGTTCGAGCGGCGTGCGGGCGAACGATCGCCGACTCGCCCTGGTCGCGATCGCTCGTTCGACGCTCGTTTTCCCGTCCGTCTCAGGATCGGGCAGCTCGATCGGAGTCATAGGGAATCGTCCACCGACGAGAGCCAAAAACGGACGGGCTCGAGGCGATCGCTCGAGGTTCGATCAGGGAATCCAACAGGATGGTATATATGACTCCGGCCGGAAGCAGACGCTATGCCCAGTTCGGTTCTCGTTCCAGTCGACGGCTCGCCGCTCTCGATGGACGCGCTTCGACACGCCCTGCGGGCGTTTCCAAACGCCGAAATCACGGCCTATCACGCAGTCGATCTGTTCGAACCCGATTACGGCACCGACGTCGACTCGGCCTACGAGCCGATGATCGGCTCGGATGCGTGGTATCGCGCCGTCGACGCGGCGACCGACCAGCTATTCGAAGACGTTGCCGACGTCGCCGCCGACTACGACCGCTCGGTCGCGACCGAGTCGGATATCGGCGAGCCGGCGCGACTCATTCTCGAGTACGCAACCGACGAAGCCGTCGACCACATCGTACTCGGCTCACACGGCCGACTCGAGACGAACCGGGCGCTCTACGGGAGTGTGGCCGAAACCGTCGCCCGACGGTCGCCAGTTCCGGTCACCGTCGTTCGGTAAGTCGGGACTCGACACGTGAGCCGATGGCTCGAGCGGCGGCTACGCCGTCTCGTCACGATCCGTATCGTGGACGATCGTCACCGGGACGGATGCCCGTCGAACGACAGTCTCGGCGACGCTCCCCAAAAGCAGCCGATCGATCCCGCTCCGTCCGCGACTGCCCATCACGACCTGATCGATTCCCTCTTCCTCGAGATACCGAACGATCACGTGTTTCGGCCGTCCGTACCGCCACACGGTGTCGACGGTCGTCTCGAACGCTGCCACGATATCGGAGATGCCATCGAAGACGTCCGCGGCGTGCTCGCGTGCGCGACGTCGCCACCGTCCGCCGTCCTCGACGCCGGCGTCAGTGTGTTCTGCAAAGGGTTCGACCACGTGGAGGACGACGACCGAAGCGTCCGAAAACGTCTCGAGTGCAAAACGGAGTGCGGCGTCAGCGTGCTCGCTGCCATCGTGTGGGACCAGTACGGTCTCGCTCATATCGCCGTCGTACGCGCCCCAATCGTATAGTGTCACAGTACCAAAGATTGTTGACTGACCAGCGCGAACGCTCTAGAGACACATGACGTTTCTCGTCCCGTTCGACGGGTCCTATCTGGCGGAGGCGGCACTGATGCGGGCGTCCGAGTACGGCAAGGCACTGGACGAGGACGTGATTGCCCTCTCGGTGATTCCGGACGACGAGGCGTACGCAACGAGCGTTGGCTGGTACGAATCCGGCGAGTCCGAGCCGTTTAGCGTCTCTTACGTCGCCAAACGGCTCCGCGAGGGTGTCGACGACATCGCTCCCGGCGCGACGTTCCGAGAGGAGCAAATCGACGACGGTTCGGCCGCAGCGATCGCAACTCGGATCACAGACGTTGCCGACGAGATCCGGCCGTCGGTCGTCTTCCTCGGCACCGAAAACGTCGGCGAGATCGCTCAGCCGGTGACGAGCGTCGCCGGCGGCGTCGCCGCGAACGCGACGTACGACGTGCACATCGTCCGGTACTACGCCCCGCCGGAGATCCCCGAGATTCAACTGGAAGAAGGGGCCTACCAGGAGTCGTGACGACGGCGAGCAGTGGCTGGCCCACGATTGCTGTCAGATACTGAACATACGAGTGCATTTGATAGGCGTCCGGACCGAACAGCCTGGTATGTTCACGACGATACTCGTCCCGACCGACGGCAGCGCCGGTGCCGAAGCGACGATCGATCACGCTCTCGATCTCGGCCGAACGTACGAGGCCGAGATTCACAGCCTCTACGTCGTCGAGACCGGCGGTACGCCGGCCGGACTCGCCGCCGACGACCGCGAGGAACTGTACGCCCCATCCGAGCGACGGGGCCGCGAGGCGACGATCCGGATCACGGACGAAGCCGAGGCTCACGACCTCCGGGCCGCTCGAGAAGTCCGCGAGGGCGTCCCGCATCGAACGATCCTCGAGTACGTCGACGAACAGGCCGTCGACATGATCATCATGGGGACACACGGCCGGACGGGAGCCGACCGGGCCCGACTGGGCAGTACCACCGAACGCGTCCTTGCGCTGTCGGACGTCCCGGTGTTGTCGGTCCGGCTGACCGACGACGGCGACGCACCCGCCCCGACGTACGACCGAATCGTCATCCCGACCGACGGGAGCGACGCCGCCGAACGCGCCGCCGAGAACGCTCTCGAGATCGCCGACAAATACGACGCCGACGTGCACACCGTCTACGTGATCGACACGACGACGTACGACCTTGAGGACGCTCCTCGGAGCATCATTGGCTTGCTCAAAGAGGGCGGCAAACACGCGACGGAGACGGTCGCCGAGATGGCACGGGATCGACAGCTCGACGTGACGACCGACGTTCGCCGTGGTGTCCCGGCCGAGGAACTGCTCGAGTACGTCTCGTCGGTCGACGTCGACCTGATCGCGATGGGCACACGCGGCCGTGCCGTCGGCTCCGGTCGACTGCTCGGGAGTACGACGGCTCGCGTCGTCCGCCGGTCGTCGGTCCCGGTGTTGACGGTCGACTAGCGACGCCATAGTGGACCGCTACGCCGGACGTCGGGACTCGAGTTCCTGCCGTAACGCCTCGGTTTCGGCCTGCAGTTCGTCGCTGATTCGAACGTCATACGGCTCGGGATCCTCGATGTCGCGGTGTTTCTCGGGCAGTTTCAGTCGCTGCTCGCGGCCTCGCTCCTGGATGGCCTCGAGGTCGGGAAGATCGATGACGCGTTCGCCGTCGTCGATGACGGTGACGAGTTGCTCTTCGCCGGGCAGGTCCTCGTCCCGGAGTCCGACGACGTCGCCGGTGTACTGGCCGTCCGACTCGGTACGTCGGACGCTTTTTTCGCCGGGGTAGGTGACCTTCCCCGCCGAGAGCTTCATTGTCGGCCGCATCTCGCCGTCGCGTTCGGTGGCGACGAGTTTGTAGACGCCTTCGACTTTCGGCGCGTCGGTACTCGTCACCAGCGCGGTTCCCGGTCCAAAGCCCGCGCCGACGCCGTCTCGCTCGAAGAAGTCGTCGATCTTGTACTCGTCGATGCCTGAGGAGATGAACTGATCGACGTCGGGGAGTACCTCGTCGACGTCCTGTGAGAGGGCGGCGAGATCGCCCGAGTCGAGGCGGACACCACGGATCGCCGCCCCCTTCTCGTCGGCGACGTCCGCTGCGATTTCTGCCCCCCGGACGGTGTCGTAGGTGTCGATCAGGAGAACGCTCTCGTCGCCGTACTCGTCGACGAACGTCTCGAAGCTGTCACGCTCGTACTCGAAGCTCTGGACCCACGAGTGGGCCATCGTCCCGGAGATCGGAATCCCGAACGCCTCGCCGGCAGCGACGTTCGACGTGCCGTCGAAGCCGCCGATGTACGCGGCTCGAGCCGCCTTCATCCCGGCGTCGGTGCCGTGGGCTCGCCGCGAGCCGAAATCGATCAGTTGCTGTCCCTCGCCGTTCCGGTCGATGACGTCCCGCATTCGGCTCGCCTTCGTCGCGATGAGCGACTGGTAGCCGATCTGGTTGATCAGCGCGGTCTCGAGCAGTTGTGCCTCTGCGATCGGGGCCGTCACCTCGAGCAGCGGTTCGTTCGCGAAGACTGGCGTCCCTTCGGGCAAGGCGCGCACCTCGCCGGTGAATTCGAACTCGGACAGGGAGGAGAGAAACGACTCGTCGAACCCTTCCTCGGCCAGATACTCGAGCGTGCGCTCGCCAAAGGAGAGCGTCTCGATGTAGTGGATCGCCTGTTCTAATCCTGCAGCGATCATATACCCCCGGTTCGGTGGCAGGTCGCGGACGAAGAGACTGAACGTCGCCGTCGGGTTGTGATCCTGATTGAGGTACGCCTGTAGCATCCGCAACTCATAGAGGTCGGTAAACAGCGGTGCGTTCTCCTCGGTCAGATAGCCAAACGTTGTCTGCGACATCGGTTTGGCCACATACACCACATTCAGACTGATAACTCTCGGTGTCGCCGTCGGCTAGGCTCGATACGGGACGGGATCCGCAACGAGAGCGGCGTCAATCCGAATCGATCACTGCAAGAACGTCAGACACCAGTTCACAGTGATAGCGTCGTATCAGCCCGTCCTCGCTGTCGTAGTCGATGAGTCCATGATCCTCGAGCATCGGTAAGTGGACGTGACAGAACTCCCGTGTCCAGGCCTCGAGACTGGTTTTCCCGGCTGGGATGGTCTGACGAAGAAGCGGTTCCACCTGTATCCAGCCGTCCTCACAGGATTCTAACGCAGCGATGAACTTCCGGCGACGGGTGTCCGCGAGTAGACGGAGGACATCGTCTGTCCGACACGCACACTGTGTGACGCCGTCTTCGTCCATAATCTGACACTCGTTCATGGTTTTGATGATTCAACCGTGAACGAGCGGGGTAAAATATCCCGTATGGTGTTCCCACGGACTGAAAGTTCCATGGGCATTGAAATATTCATTATATCTCATTTTAAAGAAATATAATAACTAGGTGGAGGAAAATACGCGCTCGGGGGCTCCGGTATCGATCCTCTTCGAGTCGTTCGCGCCGGTTCTCGAACGGTTCTCCGAGAACTCGCCACGAGCAGAGGCCCGCCGCAACTCCTCGATGGCAGCGTCGGGTTCGTCGCCGTCTGCTCGAGTCAGTGCCCGGTAGAAGACTGTTGGCCGTCATCCCGATTCGCGGTCCGGATATCTTTCTTGAGCTGACAGTCGGTTCACCTTGTCACTCTTGGCAAGCTACTGGTTCCCATCCCTTCTATAAGGGGCTTTGTTGTCTATCACGTCGGTGCCCCGAATGACCGATTCATGGTACGGACAAACGATGGCTGACGAGGAGATCACTGCATTTCTCAACAACCAGGCGACGGGCGTTCTCTCCCTTTCGAACGGGCGTCACGCGTACGGCATTCCGGTCGCGTTCGCATACGATCCGGACGAGCAACGAGCGATCATGGACCTCGGATTCGCCGAGGACAGCAAAAAACGCGAGTTCATCGAGGCGACTGACGAAGTCTGTCTAACCGTCTACGCGTGGCACGACCCCCACGACTGGACAAGCGTGATCGCAAGCGGCCCGTTCGAGCGGATCGACGAGAGCGAACTCGACGACGAGATCGAGGCCTGGTACTACCGCGTCGCCAAAGACATCGACGTCTCCAACAGCGATATTGACCTCGAGTGGTACGAATTGCGGGCGGACGAACTCTCTGGTGTCGCACTGTCCGAGTGAGTGGCTTCGACCGGCAGCAGCCGTTGTCACACTGCCGACGTCCAGTCCCATCACCAACGTCGAGCGATGTGGCCGCCGGCTTACCGAACGACGGTGACTGGAACCGTCGCACGCCGGACAACCTGTTCGGCGACGCTTCCCAGCAGAACGCGTGACATCCCGGAGCGACCGTGGCTGCCGAGGACGATCTGATCGACGTCGTTGTCCTCTGCGAACGAGACGATACTGCGGGCAGGCGTCCCGACCATCAGCTCCGTCGTGATCGACACGTCGTGTTCCTCGCCGATCTCTTCGATCGTTTCGAACAGCGTCTCGGCTTCTTCCTCCTCGAGTTCGATGAGCCGCTCGTAGTTGTACGCCATCTCCCCACGATACATCGCCATCGACGGGTTGATGACGTGAAGCGCCGTGATCGTGGCGTCTGGATACGTCGTGACGGCATGTTGGACGGCCTCTTGTGCTGGATCGGATTCATCGACCGGGACAAGAACGTTCATGTGAACCTATTCACGAAACGGACATATATATGTGCTGGGAGTACCCTGCCTACTGGAACTGACAGGCCGCCGGTCATGGCTCCCGTTCTCGCCCGGTTACCGTCTCCATCTCGAGTTCGTAGATCTCGACCTCGAGCGCTTCGACGTCCTGATCGAAGACGGGCAGCTGTCGGAACGATTCGTTGACAGCCGTGTCGTCGAATGCCGCTTGTTCGTCGGCAGAGAGCTTCCGTATCGGCCCCCTGACGATGATGCTCCAGTACGTATCCGCCCGCTCGATGTCGTACAGACAGAGGCAGGCGTCTGCCGTCGCCTCGAGAAACGCCATCTTCGTACTCGAGCCGTCGTTCGTCAGCCGAATGTACAGCGACGAGCCGTCGTAGTGGTAGGCGACCGGCACAGCGTAGGCGCTCGCATCGTCCGCGAGGGCGAGGACGCCGACCTCGTGGTCGTGGAGTGTTTCGTCGATGGCTGCGTCGTCCATCCCGAACGTATACTCATAGGAGATTTTGTCCATTGGTCGCTCTTGGGGCGACACCGCCAAGAATCCCCCGCATCAGGTCGCTCGTCTTCGGCGAACGTACTGTCCGAACACGACGAGTGCGGCGACCAGACTCACGACCTCGAGTGGCAACTCGTGGAACGTCAGGACGGCCGTCGCGACGAACAGGGAGCCAGCGACGACCGCGTAGCCGACCGCCGGATCGCCGCCGGGTGTCGCCTCGACCGGCTCGGTTCTGACGACGAGTTCGCCGCGTTCGAGCTGTCCGAAGACGGTATCGAACCGGGCGGGTGCTCGAGCGAGGACGGGTGCGGACTCGCGAACGTCCGCCCGGACGTCCGCGAGCAACGCCTCGAACTCGCTCTCGATGAACCCGTGATCGACGAGAAACGACCGCGTCGCCTCGAGGAAGTCGAACTCCGGATCGAGCGTTCGACAGACACCTTCGCCGACCGTCCCGGCACGAATGAGCAACATCACGTTCGGCGGGATCCGAAACGGGAAGTCATGAAGCATCGAGAGCAACTCGGTGATGATCGCCCGCCAGGTGATTTCGGAGCGTCCCTCGAGGTTCTCGATCACCAGTTCGAGCACCCGTCTGACTGCGGCCCGATCGACCGTTGGATCGAGTATCTCGAGGGCGATGAGCGTGTTCAACAGGCCGTCGACGTCACGACGGACGAGCGTTCGGTACAGACTCGTGAGATCGGCCTGTTCCTGTGGGGTCAGCCGCTGGCTCATGCCGTAATCGTAGATGACGAGCCGTCCATCGTCGGTCACCGCGAGGTTGCCGGGGTGTGGGTCGGCCTGAAAGACGCCATCGACGAGCCCCATCTGCAGATACGTGCGGGCGATCAGCGTCGCCATCTCGGTCGGTTCGACACCAGCCGCGGCGAGGGCGCGGTCGTCGGTAATCTTCGTCCCTTCGACGTACTCCATCGCGACCACGCGTTCGGAGCAGAGTTCGGAGTACGTTGCGGGGACGACGACCCGCTTATCGTCCCCCATGTTGGCCTTGATTTCGGCCATGATCGACGCCTCGCGTTCGAAATCTAACTCCTCGAGGATGATGTTCTCGAAGTCGTCGGCGAGGTTCTCGATCGAGTACTGCTGGTGCTCGTCGGCAACCATCGACAGCAACGGCACGAGCCCCCTGATAACCCGCAGGTCACGCTCGATCACCGGCACCAGCCCCGGTCGTCGGACTTTCAGGGCGATTCGCTCGTCATCGTACTCGGCGGTGTAGACGAACGCGAGCGAGCCGCCAGCGACCGGCTCGAGCGTCTCGAGATCGAGTTCGTCGCCGAGTTCGGATTCGACGACGGTCAGCGGATCACCGCCTGCACCTTCGGGAACTTCGTCCTGTAACCTCGAAAACGCCTCGACGTACGTCGGCGGGACGATATCCGGTCGTGTCGACAGCACCTGTCCGACCTTGATAAACGCCGGGCCGAGCTCGAGCATCGTCTCGGTGAGTCGTTCGGCCCGATCTCGGTGCGTTGCCGTCGACACCCGGCGGGACGGACCGAACAGCAGGAATCGCCGACGGTCTCGCAACAACGCGATCGCGAGAGGAACGAACTGGACGAGCACCTGCAGATAGCGCCGATAGTACCCCGTCATTGATCGATGAGAACCCGACAGTCGCTCGAAAGGCCGTCCATAGCATCCGTTTGAACAGCCACCAGGAATATATTGTCGACTCACCGATCAGCGTCGACGGATCGGTCGCTAGCGAACGACGACGACGGGCATCGGGGCCCGGCGAACGACGTCCGCTGCCACGTCCCCAAGCAGGATTCTCGAGACGCCCCGTCGGCCGTGACTCCCGATGACGATCGTCTCGTGGTCGGTCCGCGTTGCGTAGTCGACGATCCGGCGTTCCGGCTTTCCCGTCACGATATCCGTCTCGAGCTTGCGGCCACGCACAGCGGCGAGTTCCATCGCGCCCTCGAGGATCTCCGTCGCGTGTTCGCGGGCCTTTTCGGTGACCGGTGGCCGGATCTCCGGGCCCTCGAGAAACGCGACGTGTGACTCCGGTACCTCGATGACATGTACGGCCGTCACATCGGCCTCGGGAAACGTCTCGAAGGCGTACTCGAGGGCGTCGTTCGACGGTGTCGACCCATCGTACGGAACGAGAACGCGATCAACCATGTGCGTATTACTCTCGCAGTCGGGATAATCCTGTCTCCGATTGACACGGGCTGGTATCGTAACGACTGACTTCTGTCCGACAGTATCAGGAGAGCAGTCGACGAAGCCGCGAGGGAACGGGATCGTGGCGCTTTGCCAGGATGACCGTGTTGGCGGCGTGTCTCCCCACCGCTTCGGAGATCGTCCCGAGGAGCGCTCGCTGGACGAGTCCGCCCCGTGAGGTTCCGAGGACGGTGACGTCGTGTTCGCTGGTCGAGTCAGTGATCGTCCCCGCAACGTCGTCGCTTTCGACGATGCGACGATCGACCGACTGACTGTCGTCGAACGCGGCTGCGGCCTCGGCAAGTAACGTTTTCGCTTCGTTTGTCGTCCGTTCGGGGTCGTCCGATTCGCGGACGTGCAACAGCGTGACAGCAGCGTCGTTTCGGCTGGCGATCGAGGCAGCCGTGTCGACAGCGAGGCCCTCGTGTGGGCCACCAGCGACCGGAACGAGAACCCGCTCGACTGGCTCCGGTCTCGGCGTCTTGATCCGTTTGACGAGTACGTCACACTCGGCGTCTCGCAGAACTCTGTCGATGTGGTTGCCCAGAATGACGTCCTGTCGTGGCGGTCGTCCGCGCCATCCCATCAGAATCGTGTCGACATCGTACTTTTCGGCGGCCCCGACGATTCCCGTGGAGACACCGCGAGCCATCCGGATCCGCTTGTCCACAGGGACCCCGGCGGCCTCAACACGCGCCGCCGCATCCGCAAGCATCGCCTCATCGTCGTCCTCGAGCAGGTATCGGCGGCCGTCTTTTAGCGACAGTTGGGACGGAACGTCGACGATGTAGACGAGCAGGATTCGGTACGACCGATCGGTTGCGATATCGATCGCGGTATCGAGCTGGCGGTCGGCAGTCTCCGAGTTCGCAACCGGGACCAGCACGGTGCCGTCGGTATCGGATCGTACATCAGACATGGTATCTCACACGTCATACGTGTATCATCCTTATACTATCCCTTCAACGCCGGCTGTGGACGTGCTGGGGACGCCACAAAAATAATTGTCTGCTGACAGACGGCTAGATATCTTTCCGTGCAAACCAGAACTGGCTGCCGACGACGAACAACAGGGTCATCGCGATCAGGATGCCAGCGCCAACGAGGTCGTACGTCCCCTCGAGTAGGATTTCGTTCGGATCGAAGTACCGCATCGGCGTCAGTGCCCCGATCGCTTCGTAATCGGTTCCCTCGAGCACCGATTCCATCAGGAAGAGGGCAAACGTCGCCCCGAGGGCAACCCGTTGGGCGATCGACGAGCGATCGAACACGACAGAGCAGACGAGACCGATCCCAGCACAGGCGAACAGATACGGGATCGACAGGAGATGGACGGCGAACACGTCGGCCACGGACAGCGATTCGTCGATCAGCCAGGCACCGACGAGCACGACGGGCGGCAACAGGAGGTTCACGATGACGATCGGCACGCCAAGCGACGCGAACTTCTCAGTCAAGAGCCGCCGTCGGGACACCGGCATCGCCAGCAGCGAGTCCATTCGGCCCCGGTCGACCTCGTCGGCGATCACACCCGCGGCACTGTAGGCGAAGTAGAGGCCGAGCAGGATCACCCAGCCGAAGACGTAGAGTTCGAACGCGAGAAAGCCCTCGAGTGCAGTCATCGTCTGGACGTCGAACAGCTGGATGAGCTCCTGTGGGTAGGCCGCGAGCAGTTCGTCCTCGTCGAACGCGTCACGGAACGAGGGGTAGACCCAGATGATCATCGCCGCCAGGAGTGCCATGCCGATCGACAGATATAGACTCCCCATGAGCCGTTTTCGTCCGTCATATCGAAGGAATTCAAACATCGGTCCCACCGCCGTAAAATCGCAGGAAGACGTCCTCGAGTGGTGCTTCCTCGATCGAGAGATCCAGCAGGTCGTACTCGGAGAGGGCCGCGAGGAGTTGATTGATGTCGCCAGTGAACGTAAACGCACATTCGGTAAATGCCGACGACGGATCGATATCGTCCGTGCCACCGGGAAGACTCGACTCGAGGTCGTGGACGCCATCGATATCGAGCACCGTGAGCGGAATCGGCGTCTCGCTCTGGATGCGCACCGCCTTCCCGCTTCGAGTCAACAGCGTCTCGATCGGTTCGATCGTGACGAGTTCCCCACCGCGAATAATGCCGACGCGGTCACAGAGCCGTCGAACCTCGCTCAAAATGTGCGAGGAAAAGAAGACCGTCACCCCGTTTTCTTTCTCGCGTCGGAGGAACTCAGCAAAGCGCTGTTTCATCAGCGGATCGAGGCCGCTCGTTGGCTCGTCTAAGATCACGAGCTCCGGATCGTGCATGAACGTTGTCACGAGCCCCAGCTTCTGGACGTTCCCGCGCGAGTACTCGCGAATCTGTCGGTCCATCGGGGGATCGAACAACGCGAGGAGTTCGTCGCTTCGCTCGTCGCCTTTGACCGCGGCGTGGAGCTCGAGGATTTCGTTGCCAGTCGCCTGCTCGTCGAACCCCGGCTCGTCGGAGAGATACCCGATCTGCCGTTTGGCTTCGATGAGCGCTCGTTCGTCCCGGATATCGTGTCCCAGTACCTGGCCAGTCCCCGCCGTCGGGGAAATGAACCCGAGAAGCATCCGAATTGTCGTCGTCTTCCCCGCCCCGTTCGGCCCCAGATAGCCGAAGACCTCCCCAGTTTCGACGCTGAACGTCAGGTCGTCGTTTGCGAGGACCTCGCCGTAATCTTTCGTGAGTCCCTCGAGTTCGATGGCGGTCATAGAACGGGCTACTCAACGAACTCATTTGGCTGTACTGGTGAGTCGCGTAATGAGATACGTTTCCGACAGGGCAATCCGATCTGTCGATATCGGGTCGGTCGATGCCCGCGGCTGGTCAGACCATCACCGAGTCGCTTTGATCCCGACGAACGAGCCGTCGCCGTACCCCTCCTCGATCGGTTCGGGGCTATCGATTTCATCGAGCCAGTGGTAGATGGTCTGGACGAACTCGACCTCGGTGAACCCGGCCGTCTCGAGCGCCGCGACGAGTTCGTCGGTCGAAACGAACGTCGCGTCCCTGTAGAACGGATTCTCGTCTTTGGTCTCCTGATACCGCTGGCCGACGGGGCTGTCCCTGTCGATATATCCGATCACGAGTCGTCCAGACGGCTCGAGAATTCGATCCGCTTCGGCCAGCGTCTGCGGGATATCGTCGACGAAACAGATCGTCGTCACGATCAGCGCGGTCTCGAACGCGTCGTCTGCGAACGGGAGTGCTTCGGCGACACCTCTGACAGTGTCGATCCCTCGCTCGCGGGCGTACTCGAGCATCGCCTCGGCTGGATCGATCCCGACCGACAGCCCGAGCGGTTCGGCAAAGCGTGCGCTGCCGACGCCGATTTCGAGGCCGTATCCGGGCGACGGCACCAAGCGTTCCAGAGCCTCGAGTTCGGATTGGTACACGGCTTCATGGGCCTCGAACCACCCCTCATACCGGTCGGTGTGTTCCTCGAACGGCGCTGTGTGCGGCATGCTCGAGCGTACGAGACGGGGACTACTAACGCTTGGTACCACAGCACAGCCGTAACTGCACCGTCGAACGAAGCCACCGAACGATACTTGTAGATCGGAACAGCCAGCCGCATTCTGACAGTGCGTGTCGTGTTCTCCGTCGGTCCGACGGATGGTGACGGCCTGCCCAGTTGATTGGGAGCGCACCAATATACATAACGAGAGTTTGATAAGTATCTACTACTATCGGTCTACGTATATACTGTCGAGGGAGAGCTCGTCCGAGCGAGACACTCGGGTTTAGCAGATGAACAACCGCCAGATTGGGTACTTTCACTCGGAAACCGACGTAATCGATGGGTCGTCGATCGAACAAACACGTCACCGCCCGCTACTGTCGTCTAACCGTGTTGAACTGTTCGTATACTCGAGTACCTGTTGATTATCTGTCTCCGTCAACGCCGACTCACGGACCCATCTCACTTCTCACAAAATAGTAAATATATTTATTTCTGATTATTACTCGAACACAGAATCTGTGGTCTCGCCAACAGTGAGTCGTCGACGACCGGCCTCGAGGTCTCACAATCGCTGACCGACAGGATCAAATGGTCACTCTCGCAACGAACGCACAATGGGAACCCCGCTCGAGAGCCGCGAGGAACAGGCCGAGGAAGTCATTACGCGTCTCGAGGAAGCCTATCCAGACTCGACGATTTCGCTGCGGTATGCCAACCGCCTCGAATTGCTGATTTCGGTGATCCTCTCGGCACAATGTACTGACGAACGCGTGAACAAAGAGACGAAACATCTCTTCGAGAAGTACGATGGGGCGGCAGACTACGCCGACGTCTCACAGGAGGAACTCGCCGAGGACCTGAACTCGATCACGTACTACAACAACAAGGCCAAATACATCCGCAGCGCCTGTGCGACGATCCTCGAGGACCACGACGGCGAGGTGCCGGATACGATGGACGAACTCACGGAGCTGTCGGGTGTCGGCCGAAAGACAGCGAACGTGGTCCTCCAGCACGCCCACGACGTCGTCGAAGGGATTGTGGTTGATACCCACGTCCAGCGACTTTCGCGTCGACTCGGCCTGACCGATGAGGAGTATCCAGAGCCGATCGAACAGGACCTCATGGGGATCGTTCCCGAAGGCTACTGGCAGCAGTTCACCCACCTCTGTATCGATCACGGTCGGGCGACCTGTACGGCTCGGAATCCCGACTGTGCGGACTGCGTGCTGGCCGACGTCTGTCCCTCCGCAAAGGGTGACAGCGAGGTCGATCTCGCCTCCGGCGAGCCCTGGTAACGCCGACGTCACGCCGCCAGCTGACACCCACGTCCCCACGCCGACCCTCGCAAGCCAAACGTCTCTTCGGGAATCGACGATATCGCCAGTCGGGATCAGCATGTCCGACACCACTGACGAGACCGACACAGACGAGCACGGACGGGACGTCGAACTGGCACACGAGGACACCGAGGCCGACGACGAGGAAGACGAGAAACTCACCGACGCGGAGAAAGAGGCCCGCGAGCGTCACGACGAAGAACAGCGTCGGCAGGATATCGAACACAAATCCGACGAGCGGGAGAACGACGCCCTCGAGAACCTCAACCCGGACAATCACCGCGACGAGGAGCCCCACAACAGCTAGATCCCCGGTCGATCACTTAGTCTGACTCGAGCATGGTCTCGGAAACGGCAAGCATCGACAGCGTCCCGTCGACGGCGATCGTGACTGTTGCGTCGACGGGAACTGTCGCGACCGGTCGATCGTCAACCACGAGCCTGACGGCAGTGTCGTTGCGCTCGACGGTGAGCGCGAGGCCGTCCTCGGGAAGCACCCACTGGCGAGTCTGCATGACAAACGGCGCGATCGGAGTCACAGCGACGGCGTCGACGGCCGGCGAGAGGTGGGGCGCGTCGACAGCGCTGGCGTAGCCGTGACTACCTGCCGGCGTCGCGACGACGACGCCATCGGCCCGAAAGGTCGCGATCAAGTCGCCGCGACTCGAGACAGCGTACTCGGAGATCCGTGCCGGTTCGTCGGTGACGAGCGAAACGTCGAACAGCGCCCGCACAGGAGAACGCTCACTGTCTCGAGTTGTGTCGTCGACGTCGACACCCAGCACTGACCGCTGTCGAATCGTCCCATCGCCGGTGAGCGCGGCCTCGAGCGCGGCCGGGAGCGTGTCGTGGCCGACGGCGTCGATTCCGGGGACGTTGCCGACCGGCAGGACGGGCACGTCGGGATTGGCTCGAGCGACTGCCGAAAGTGTCGACTCCCCCGCAGCCACCAGCAGTGACGGCTCCGCCGCGAGGACGGCCTCGAGGTCGCCACAAACGCTCGTCGCGTCGGCGCTCTCCAGCGTCGCCTCGAGCGCATCATCGACGCGAATCGACCGCGTGTCGGCATCGTCACTGCCGTCCGTTCGCGTTCGCTCGACGATTCCGACGACCGGCTGCTTGGCTTCGAACCACGCGGCGTCCATGCCACCTCGTTGACGCGGCCCGAAAAAAAGCGTGCGGTTGTCTCCCGGGTGACTACGTCTCGTAGGGCCAGTCACCGGTCACGCGCATGCCCTCTGCGAGTCCCTGTGACTCGAGGTCGGCGGCAATCGAGTCGGGGGTTCGGTGCTCGATACTGACGGCCTCGCGTGCCAGTTCGACGACGAGGTCGGTCAGTAAGACCGCTTGCTCTCGGAGGGTGCGCCGCTCGAGTTTCTCGATGGTGTCGGCGAAGGTGTGTCCCCAGCCGCGGCCGACCTCGTCGGACGTCGACGTGACGTGATACCCCGGCACGCCCCACTTGACAAACGACCAGTGGTCGCTGTGGGGACCGAGTTTTGGCACCGTCTCGATCGGATGGTCGTACCGCTCCGAAACGGTGTCTGCAGCGGCCTCGAGGCCGTCGAACCCGTGGGTCGTCATCGAGAGCGTTCGATCGCGGACGACGCCGTCGGTGTTGACGATCGCTTTGATCGTCTCGTGGTCGGTCGTCTCGGCGTGATGCGTGGAGCCGACCAATCCCACCTCCTCGGCCCCGTAGGCGACGAACTCGACGCGGGTCTCGAGGTCGGCCTCACGACTCGCCAGCGCGGTCGCGAGTTCGACGAGCATCGCCGTGCCAGCGCCGTTGTCGAGTGCCCCTTCCGCGATGTCGTGGGCGTCGACGTGGCTGGTCACGAGCACGCGCTCGTCGGTGTCGGGGCCGAGTTCGGCGTGGACGTTCTGGCTGGTCGCCTCGTGAATCTCGGCGTCGACCGCGAGCGTAACTTCGTCGCCGTCAAATCGACGGGCCAGTCGCGCCCCGACCTCGCTCGAGACGCCGACGGCCGGAATCTCACCGACCGGCTCGTCGTCAGTCCCCACGCTCCCCGTTGGCGGGAGACAGCCCTCGACGTGGTTGCGGTAGACGAAGCCGACGGCCCCGTTGGCGACGGCGTGATAGTACTTCTCCCGGCGGTGGATGTAGCGGTCGGCGTACTCCGGAATATCGCTGCGGACCATGGCAATTGCGCCCTCGAGGTCGGCCGTCTCGAAATCGTCGGGGAGGCCGTAGCCGAGGTCGACCAGCGGTGCCGAGACGTTCGCGGACGGACTCCGCGGGAGTGCGATACACTCCTGGGTCGTCTCGCCGGCCGTGATCGAACTCTCACCGCGGGTCCAGCCCTGAATCTCGAACGACTCGAGGCGGGCGTTTCTCGCGCCGACATCCGCAAGTGCATCACGTGTCAGTGCCGCGGCCTCGCGTTCGCCGTCGCTCCCTGCCATCCGGGTCTCGATATCGACGAGCGCCTCGAGATGGGCCCAGCCGACATCGCTCGTAAAGATCTCACCAATCCAGCGCGTCATGGTACGGGCATCGCCGTGCGGGCGGGTAACTGTACCGCTCGCGGCTTCGGATCGGCTGGCAGTTTCACGTCGTTCAAGAAGCGTCTGTGAGCGGGCTTCGCCGGTATCTCTGGAGTCAGTTCGTCCAAAAAACCGAATCGATTGGGGAGTGCGACGGCAGGGCAACAGGTGCAGTGCTGCCGACCTACCGTGTCGTGTTATACTATGCCATACCATATATCGATATCCCCAAACCAGTTTGGGACCTGTCAGCTACCACGAGTTGCGCACTGCTCACCACTGACGCCGATCGGACGTGCCTCGAGTGTCGCGGGAGTTATTCTTCCCGGCGTGCAATCGCGAGGTATGTCGTCGCTGGGGCCCGTCGCGATGGGGATCGTGGCACTGTTCGGGTTCGCGATCCTGGGTGGTGGTCTCTCGATCGCTGCGGTCGGTGTCGGTCGTCTCCGGACCGCTCGAGCACTCCGCGAGGCCGAGCCGATCCCGTTGGGAGCGGTCCCCGAGGCGAGCGGTCTCGTCGAGTTCGAGGGAACGGTACAGCCCCACGGCGAGGAGACACTCGAGGGACCGATTTCCGGGACGACGTGTCTGGCCTATACGGTGCAGTCCCGCACCCGCGATGAGAACGGGGACGTCGGTGAGTCGGCGTGGACATTCGACAGGGGAATCTCGGCTGGCGTCCCCTTCGCGGTCGACGACGGCGTCGATCGCCTCGCCGTCGATCCGGCAAACGCGGTCCTCTCGCTGACTGACTGGGGAGCCGAGGGGACGCCGTGGACGGATCGAACAGCGCTCTCGAGTGATGTGCTGGATCGACTCCAGACGGCCGGCCTCCCGGAGGCTGGTACCGAACCCGACGCTGTGGATTCCGATCCGGCGGGCGTTACACGGCGTCAGTACCGCGAACATCGCCTCGAGACTGGAAGCGACGTCCACGTCTTCGGTGGCTCCGTCACCGACTCGAGCGACCGGCACACGCTGGTTACCGTCACCGGCGATGACTGGTTCGAAATTACGGCGGGTGACGAGCCGACCGTCCTCGCCGATCGACAGCGGTCGGGTTCGCTCTATCTGATCTTTGGCGGGCTGCTCGCAGTTCCTGGCGTCAGCTTTGCGCTCGCGGGTATCGTTGGACTGGTCTCGATGCTCTTCCTGTGAGACGCGGCCGGTCCCGTTGGTTCGGGCGCAGACGGATCAGGGCCCATCTCGCTTGGCCGTCTCGAGGTCGTCCAGACGGTCGAACGCCCAGTCGATGGCAACGACGTTACGCGGCCGTTCAGTGAGCCCATCACGACTGACGACCTCGAACGTCCGATTCCGTGCGTCGGGAGTAAACGGTGCCACGGCCATGAGTCGAGCGACGTCGGCCCGGGGGATCGATCCCGCCACGGAGTTACCACCCCTGCCGACGACGGGTTCGTCGGTCGGCGGCGCGTTCGTGAGTCGTCCCGGCCGAATAATCGTATACGCCAGCCCGGAACGGGACAACGCAGCCTCGGCGTCCCGTTTGGCACGCAGCGAGCCGCGGATCAGGAGGCGAGCAGGCAGCGAGAGGCCGGCTTTCGAGTTCCCGACGCCGATCGCGCTCTCGAGGACGAAATAGTCGACATCAGCACCCAGCGCGGCCGTCACGAGATTGATGACGCCGGTTCGATCGACAAGTTTGCCGCCAACCGTGTGTCGCCAGCTCGGTGGCGTGCCGAGCGCACAGTAGATGAGATCGCAGTCCTCGACGGCTGCGACCGCGTCGGCCGATTCGAAGAAGTCGGCGACGATCACCTCGTCGGCACCGAGTCGCTCGAGGGTGTCGGCGTGGGCACACGAGCGCGTCGTCGCACGAACGGTGAGCTCCGTCGGTCGTAACACGGACAACAGCTCGTTCCCGGTGTCGCCGCTTGCTCCAGCGATAAGAACACGGGATGGCGTCTCGGTTCCGATGTCAGTCATCGAGTGGGGTACTGTCCGGGCACGGATAATCTTCACCCGGTATCAGCTCCGTTGACAGTCAAAAACGGGACACAGTCTCGCCGAACGACCAGTCTCGGACGACCGCCGCCTACTTGGTCGACTGCAGTCGTTTCGTCGTCTGGACGAGCGGATGGCGGGCGTAATCGACGACATCGATGTCATCGATCTGCTCTAACTCCTCTTTCGCTGCCGTGTTGGCCATCCCGAGCTCGACTTCCTGATCGATAACGATGACGTAGGCATCCATTTCGTCGATATCGAGCCGGTCCGCCGCGAGGACGCGGTGGTGCCCGTCGGCCAGCAAGAGCGTCCCGTTGTTGTCGATAACGACCAGCGGCTCGGCCAGCCCGTGCTCGAGTTCGTACCGTCGGCCCTCGAGTTCGTCGGCGTACACGCGCCCCTGCGTGGGTGTGAGATCCGCGAGTGGCACCGTCCGTCGTTCTTGCTCGAGCTCGATCTCGTGGATCTGCTCGAGCGTTCGCATCAGCTTCCCGACCTTTTCGGGGGTTGCACGCTCGATCTGGCTGCGGATGACATCGGCGTTCGAGATGATCCCGACGAGATTCCCGGCGTCGTCGACGACGGGGAGTTTCTGGATTCCCGACCGGAGAATCACGCGGGCCGCGTCGGTCACTTTCATATCGGGATGGGCGACGAGTAAGTCCGTCGCCATCACCTTGAAAATAGGGTCGTCGTCGTCGGCCAGCAACAGATCGCGGGCACTGATAAACCCCTCTACGCGGCGTCGCTCACAGACAGGGAAGCCACTGTGTTCGTCGCTCTCGGCGATTCGCGTTGCGACGTCGCTGACCGTCGAATCGGGGGCGACCGTCACCACGTCTCGCGTCATATACTCTTTGACCTGCGGCTTGCTCCTGTCCGATACAACATCCATAGCTGATCCAACGGTTCCCGCGTGCAAAAGGCTGTCTTCCCGCTTTCGCCGCCCCGACACTACGCGGACTCCTCGCTTTCGGCGTCTCCCTCGTCGATCGTAAACAGCCACTCGCTGGTCTGGGTGTAGGCCCCAACCGACGTCCCGGGTCGGGTCTCGATCGCCTCGAGAAATCGGTTCGTGATTACTTCTTCGACGACGCTGACGATCGACTCGACCTCGTTCTCGTCGTTCGTACTCCCCAGAATGCCGATCTCGAGTTGTGCGCCGGCCATATCGGCGTGACCACCGGCGCTGCCGATCCGATCAAACGCATCCCGAAGCGTCTCGCCGAGGTCGACGTCGGAAGCCCGTGACCGCGCCGAGAGAAACGCCATCTCGTCCCGGAAGCCAAAAACCAGCGTCGTCTCGATGCCGTCCATCGCCAGCAGTTGATCGGCCGCCTGTGGCAACGCATCGCGGTCACTGATCCGCCCGACGCTCGCCACGGCGACCGACGCTCGCTGGATGCGGTTTTTGATCGCTCGAGCGACCGTCTCCAGGGTCTCCCCTTCGACCGTCGGCTGTTCGATCTGATCCAGCACCGACGTGTCGACGTATGGGTAGAGAATCGATGCGGCGTCGAAATCCGCCGGTGATACCTCTCGAGTGAAATCGTTCGTATCGATCCGGATTCCGTACAGTAACGCCGTCGCCGTCGCCACACTGGGCTCGAGCCCGAACCGCTCGAGGTAGTCGGTCAGGACGGTACTGGTCGCGCCCGCGTGTTCACGGAGATCGACGAACTCGCCGGGAACCGGTCCGCGAGGTGGATGATGATCGATGACGATGTCGACGTGGAGGTCTTCGGGTAACTGGTCGTTGACGCCGGGACGGGAGTGATCGACCAGTGCGAACGCGTCGTACTCCTCGAGCGAGTCCGTCGGCGACAGGTTTCGAAGATCGAGGTCGAGTAGGTTGACCATCGCGCGGTTTTCCTGATGGGAGATGTCGCCGAAGTAGCAGGCGTCGGCATCGATATCGACCTCTGCAGCGATATCGGTCAGCCCGACGGCGCTCGCAATCGCATCCGGGTCCGGGTTGTCGTGCATGACGACCGCCAGTCGGCCGTCGATCGACGATAGCTGTTTTCGCAGGCCGATGGCGGCATCGGCCGACGGACGGGCCACGCCATTGAGGATGTGATC
The DNA here is from genome assembly GCF_900156475.1 of Natronorubrum thiooxidans. Taxonomy (GTDB): domain Archaea; phylum Halobacteriota; class Halobacteria; order Halobacteriales; family Natrialbaceae; genus Natronorubrum; species Natronorubrum thiooxidans. Next base: position 274,501 of record NZ_FTNR01000002.1, on the reverse strand, counting down.
GACCATCGCCGACTCGGCATCGATTACGCGATCTGCGAGGTCGTCGAACGCGCTCCGATCGCCACTGGTTGCGTTCCCACCGAGGTATGCGACGATCAACGCTGTCTGGAACTGCGCTCGCGCTCGCTCGAGTGCGGCTCGATTGACGTCGGTCCGATCGCTCGCGACGACGATCACGTCGGGCGACTCGACGTTTGCGATTACGGATGGATCAGTCGGATCGGCGTTTCGAGCGGGAACGCTCTCGTCGCGAAGCGTCTCTACGGTGCTCGTATCATCGGTCACAACGAGGAGTCGGTCGCGAGCAGTGTCGTCGCGATCGTGGAATCGATCGACGACTTTCCGACCGACAGTCCCACACCCGAGTACGAGCCGGAAAACCATTTATGCCGGCTTGCCACCGCGACGGGTAAAAGCTACCGGCTGCGCGCTCAGGCGAGTGCTGCGGCAGCCGCGTCGGTTGCGGCGTCGGCGATCGGGCCGAAGCCGGCAAGCAATGCGACCGTCATCACGGCAGCGACGATGATCGCCGCGTAGAGTCCCACCGGTTGGTCGAGTACGCCACGGTCCGGGAGTGGATCCTCGATCAAGACCGCTTTGACCAGCCGTGAGTAGTAGTACAGCGAGAGTGCACTGTTTACCACCAGCGCACCAGCGACGACGAGCATGGCGGTGCTGCCGATACCGATCGCGCCGGTAAACAGGAAGTACTTGCTCCAGAAGCCGGCAAACGGCGGCACGCCGGCGAGGCTGAACATGAAGACTACCAGCGCGGCACACGCGACTGGTGCCTGTGCCGAAAGGCCATTGTAGTCCTCGAAAGTTCGGCCGACGCCCCAGTGTTCGGCGAGCGCGACGAACAGGAACGCACCCGTGTTCATGAAGCCGTAGACGAGCAGATGCATCATCGCCGCGCCCATCACGAGCTCGCCACCGTCGGCAGTGAGCCCTGCGAGCCCGATCAGCGCGTACCCTGCGTGGCCGATCGAGGAGTAGGCGAGCATCCGCTTGACATTGTTCTGGGTCGCCGCCGCGAAGTTCCCGAGCGTCATCGTGACGATCGCGAGGATGACAAAGGCAAGCGTCCAGTCGACGCCGATGAGTTCCCGTGTCGCCTCGAGCGGGAACGCGGTCGTGAACACGCGGAACGCGATCACGAAGCCGGCGGCCTTCGACGCCGAGGAGAGAAACGCACTGATCGGTGCGGGCGCTCCCTCGTACGCTTCGGGGGCCCAGAAGTGGAACGGAACGCTTGCGGTCTTGTACGCGAAGCCACCGATCAGCATGAGGATGCCGAGTCCGAGCAGGCCACCGTAGCTGTCCGCTTCGCCGGCTTCGATAACTGCCGCGATGTCTTCGAGATACAGGTGTCCGGTCGCGCCATAGACCAGCGAGATCCCATAGACGAAGATCGCCGATGAGAGCGCGCCGATCAGGAAGTACTTCAGCCCGGCCTCGACGCTTCCGCGATTGTCCTTTAAGATCGCCACGAGCGCGTACGATGGCAGGCTTGCAAGCTCGAGGGCGATGAAGATCGTCACGAGGCTGTTTGCGGCGGCCATCATCGACATCCCGGTCGCCGCGAGCATGACGAGCGAGTAGTACTCGGCCTGGTAGGTGTGGCCGGCGAGATAGTCGTAGCTCGCCACCGCGATCAACGCGGTGACGATTGCGACGATGATCATGAAGTACAGCGCAAGCTGGTCGACGACGAGGCCGTGGATCGGCTCGATTTCGCCGCGACCACCGTCGATCGTGGGTGTGCCGACGCCGGCAACGGTAAACCAGACGGCGACGCCGAGCGAGACGAGTGCGCCACCGGCTGCGGTGCCGGCAAGCAGCGAGCGGCTCGTCGACCGCGGCGAGATGCTGTCGAAGACGAACAGCGCCAGCGCGGTTGCGGCCATAATCAATGCCGGTGCGAGTGCCATCCACTCGGGGAGTTGGAACACCGCCATTACAGTTCACCTCCGTTCAGGATCGGATCGACTGCGTCGGTTATCATCTCGAAGATCAGATCGGGTGCCACGCCAAGGAGGATGATGATGCCGAGCAACACGAACATCGGCACGACGTCGTGTAGCGGTGCGCGGCCCACCTCGTAGTCGGTTTCGAGTTCGTACGGCCCGAAGACGGTTCGCTGGAGCGCAAACAGCAGGTAGCCAGCGACGATGACGATGCCGAACATCGCGAGCGACGTGAACACTTGCGAGTACGGGAGCTGTTCAGCGCCGAAAGCCCCGAAGAAGATTGTGAACTCGCCGAAGAAGCCGGACATCAGCGGCAGTCCCATGTAGCCGAACGCGCCGGCGATGAGAATACCCACCGCGACGGGCATCCGATCCGCCATTCCCGACATATCGGTGACGAGTCGGGTGTGTGTCGCGTTGTAGATGACGCCGACGGCCATGAACATCAGCCCCGAAATGAAGCCGTGTGAGACCATCTGGAACGTCGCCCCGCCGACGCCGAACTGGGTGTACGCGATCAGCCCGAGGATGACGTAGCCCATCGACGACACGGATGAGTAGGCGACGATCCGTTTCAGGTCGGTCTGGGCGAGTGCGAGCATCGCCCCGTAGATGACGCTGATGACGGCGATCGCCGCGATCGGCACGGCGTACGTCTCGACCTGTCCGGGGAACATCGTGAAGTTGAACCGCAACAGCGCGTAGGTCCCCATCTTCAGCAAGACACCAGCCAGCAACACCGACGCCGGCGTCGGGGCCTCAACGTGGGCGTCCGGGAGCCACGTGTGGAACGGAACGACCGGAACCTTCACTGCAAATCCGAGGAACATCGCGACGAACACCACCGAGGTGAGCGTCGTTCCCTCGAGGCCGAGGAAGCCGTCGGGACCTCCGTTGAGCATCGCCGTCGCGATTTCGGGCAGGGCGAACGACGTCACCGAGTCGCCGAGCCCGAAGACGAGTGCGATGAACGCACCGAACATCACGAGCGACGCCACGTTCGTGTAGACGAAGAACTTGATCGCGGCGTACTTCCGGCGCGGGCCGCCCCAGATACCGATCAGCAGGTACATCGGGATCAGCACCGCCTCCCAGAAGATGAACCAGAGGAAGAAATCGAGCGCGCTGAAGACGCCGATGAGGTTCGCTTCGATGAACAGGACGAGCCCGTAGAACTGGGACTCGCGGTCATCGATCGGCGTCCACGAACTCATAATCGCAAGCGACACCAGAATCGTCGTCAGGACGACGAGCGGGATGCTAATGCCGTCGAGCCCGACGAACCACGAGATCGAGTACTCGCCGAGTTGGAGCCACTCGTACTGGGACTCGAAGGCGAGTGTCCCGTCGAGTAAGGCGTTCCCGCTGCCGTCGAAGGCCGTGAACATCCAGAGGCTAAGCACGGCGGGCACGAGACTGATCGCGAACGCCAGTTTGCCTGCGATGCGATTCGGCGCAACGAACGTCACTAGCGCGCCGACCAGTGCGACCGCGATTAGTATCTCGATCATCATCAGAACCACCCTCCATACAGTCCGAGCACGAGCAGTAAGCCGATGAATCCGGCCACCAGCAGTGCTGCGTAGTTTGTCACGATTCCCGTCTGGATTCGTTTCACACGGCTACTGCCGAACAAGCTTATGGACGAAACCCCGTTGACGGTTCCGTCGATAACGGTCCGATCAAAGCGGTCTGCCGCTCGTGCAATCGGCTGTGTGACCCCTTCTGCGAGCCAGACCTGGAACTCGTCCTGATAGTAGTTGCTTCGCAAGACGGTGTACGCGCCGCCAAGTTTCGTCATGTGGCGGGACGGTTCAGGCACGTTGTACAGCGTGTGTGCGGTGAACGCCCCAGCTAACGCGAGTCCGAGCGAGACGCCGGCACCGATCAGCATGGTCACCGTCTCTGAGGAGATGTAGCCCTCCTCGAAGGGGACCGTCTCGTGGTACTCGTGGTAGGTCAGCCCCTCGATCGCTCCGTACTCGCCGTCGAGCCAGAACTCGAGGAACGTGATATCGATACTGAGGAGTTTCGCGATGGGGGCGAGGTTCGCGAGGCCGACGACGGTTGCGAGGATACCGAGCGTGATCAACGGGACTTTGACCGCCCAGCCGACCGGGTGTGGGTCCTCGGCTGCCTCGGACCGGGGTTCACCGTGGAAGGTCAGGAAGACCATCCGGAAGGTGTAGAAGCCAGTGAAGAAGACAGCCACCAGTCCCATCGCGTAGGCCGCGAGGATAACCGGCTCCTCTAAGCCGACGATCAGCGCATCGTAGAGGATCTCGTCTTTCGACCAGAAGCCCGAGAACGGGATGATTCCCGCAAGCGCGAGCGCGCCCGCGAGGAAGGTGTAGTAGGTGACCGGCGCTTTGTCCTTGAGACCACCCATTTTCCACATGTCCTGTTCGTGGTGCATGAGGATGATGACGGCCCCGGCACCGAGGAACAGGAGCGCCTTGAAGAAGGCGTGATTCATGAGGTGGAAGACCCCGGCGACGTAGCCGCCGACGCCGAGTCCCAGCATCATATAGCCGTACTGGCTGATCGTCGAGTACGCGAGGACCTGTTTGACGTCGTCTTTGACGACGCCCATCGTGGCCGCAAACAGTGCGGTAAAGCCGCCGACGAAGGCGATGATCGCCAGCGCCGTCGGCGACAGGGCGTAGTAGCCGAACATCCGGGCGACCAGATAGACACCGGCCGCGACCATCGTCGCCGCGTGAATCAGCGCGGAGACGGTGGTCGGACCCTCCATGGCGTCGGGGAGCCAGGTGTGGAGTGGGAACTGGGCGGATTTCCCGATGACGCCACCCAGCACCAGTAGTCCGGTGATCGTCACCCACGTCCGGGCGTCGAAGCCGAACAGCTGCGTGCCATCGTTGATCGCGGTCTCGGCCGCTGTCACGAACGAGTCGTCGCCAGCGAACGCGACCGTGCCGAACGTCGCCGCGATGGCGACGACCCCGATCAGGAAGAAGTAGTCACCGAATCGGGTGACGAGGAACGCCTTCTTTGCCGCCGATGGGGCCGACCGCGTTCGGAACCAGAAGCCGATCAACAGGTACGAACACAGGCCGACGAGTTCGAAGAACATGAACGCCATCAGCAGGTTGTCCGCGAAGACGAAGGCGAGCATGCTGAACGTAAAGAGGCCGAGTTCGGCGTAGTATCGGGGCAGTCCCGTCTCGCCTTCCGCGTTCATATATCCGAGGCTGAATACGTGAACGAGCAACGCGACGAGCGAGACGATGACCAGCATCAGCGTCGACAGCGGGTCGAGCAGGATCCCGAACGTGAATTCGATCTCCTCGGCACCGACCTGGCTCGTGATGTCGCCGGACGTCCACTCGTACAGCGTTTCGTGATACACTTCGCCACCCGCGACGGCTGCAAACATCACGAGCGACAGCAACAACGAACCTGCCGTCGCGAAGATGCCCGCAATCGCCCCTTTCTTCGGCATATACTTGCCGAACACCAGAGCGACGACAAACGCCACGAGCGGGAACAGTGCGATCGCCGGAGCGTAACTGAAAGTTCCTGTTCCTGCCATCTTACCACCTCATCGTCGTCGGAACCGTGACGTCGACGTCACGGAAGTTACGGTACAGCACCAGAATGATCCCGAGCCCGACGGCGACCTCTGCGGCGGCAAGCGCCATGGTAAATAGCGCGAACACCTGCCCCGTGAGGTTGCCGTGATAGAACGCGAAGGCGATCAGGTTGATGTTCGCCGCGTTCAACATGAGCTCGGCGGACATCAGGAACATCAGTGCGTTACGACGCGTCAACACGCCGAAAAGCCCGATACAGAACAGGCCCATCGACAACAAGACGTAGTACTCGACGGCGACGGTCATTGGTCGTCACCTCCACTCGAGTCCGTTCCGGCCGATCCGCCGTCGGTCGCCGTTGACTCCGAGCGGCCAAAGCCACTCGAGTCGGCCGTTTCGGCGGTGTCCGGGGTCGAACTCGCGAGCGGCGAGACTGGTTCGCCTTCCTCCTCGCGTTTCGCGAGGACGAGCGAGGCGTCGAGGGCGGCGTCGAGGGTGATTGCGATCAGCAAGAACGCCGCGAGGAACGGCTCAGTTGCGCTGATCGAGCCGTCTGTCGACTGCAACACCTCGAGGTCGAACATCGCGTAGCCGATTTCGGACGTGATCGCGATCCCGTCTGGATAGCCGGCAGTTGCCATCGACGCAAACGACGTGTTCAGGACGATCAGTGCCATCAGCCCAAAGAGGGCGACGGCAAGCAGTCCAGGTAGCAGCGTCTTGCCGAGTCTGAGCTGTGGGCCGGTCGTCATGTCTGTACCACCTCTGTGGACGCCTGCTCGTCACGCTGGGTCAACATCACCGCGAAGGTGATGAGGATGAGCACCCCGCCGACGTAGACGAGAATCTGCATCATCGCGACGAACTCGGCAGCGAGCATCACATAATGTACGGCGATGCTCAAAAGCGCCACACCGAGCATAAGCGCCGAATGCCACGGATCCCGAAAGAGAACCACACCCAGCGCGCTGGCAAGCGTCACGAACGCAAACAGTGCGAACGCGATCGTTTCCATCATTGTTACTGGTAATCAACGTCTCCGTCACCCTCGCCGATCCACGCACCCCGGTCGGGCTCGCGTGACTCGAGCGGGTCGATATCTTTGTACCACGGTACGGCTCGCAACTGATCTTTGTTGTAGACCAGGTCGTGTTTGGTGTCGCCGGTGAACTCGAAGTTCTGGGTGAGCAAGATCGCATCGACAGGACAGACTTCCTCACAGAGCCGACAGTAAATACACTGTCCGATGTGGAGGTTGTACTGTTCACCGTTGCGTTTGTCGTCCATCACGATCTGGATCGTGTCGTTCGGACAGACGTTCTCACACTGGCGACACCAGATACAGCGCTCCTGGCTGAACTTGTGGACGCCCCGAAATCGCGGGGAGACGTCCGGGGCAGTCTCCGGATACTCGACGGTAAACGTCGAGCCATCCAGTGCGTGTCTCATCGTCGTGGCCATCGATTTGAGTAGTCCGATCATGCAATCAGCCCCACAATTACTGCGGTAATGACGAGATTAGCGAACGAAAGGACAAGCAGTCCCTTCCAGCCGATCTCGATGAGTTGGTCGATCCTGACACGTGGCACCGCCGACCGAAGCCACTGGGTCAGGAAAAACACGCCCCAGATCTTGATGATAAACCAGACGATACCGAGTTCGGCCGGTCCTGGCCCTGCCGGGCCGCCGAGGAAAATCGTCGCGATGATCGCCCCACCGAGGAAGATGTGGATGAACTCCCCGAGGTAAATCAACACGAAATAGACCGAGGAGTACTCGGTCTGGTAGCCAGCGACGATCTCGGTCGGCGCTTCGGGCGTGTCGAAAGGGTTGCGGCCGACTTCGGCGAAGTTCGCCACCAGAAAGAGCACGAACGCAAACGGGTTGACCAGCGCATACCACGCTGGAATGTCGAGGCCGCCGAGCGAGACGAGCGTCTGTGCCTGTGCATCGACGATCGTACTCATCTGGAGGGAGCCGGCGAAAATGACGACCGACATTCCGGTGACGACCAGCGGAATCTCGTAGGCGACGTTCTGTGCGACCGCCCGCAGGCCGCCGAGCATCGAGTACTTGTTCGCCGACGCATAGCCAGCCATCACCAGCCCAATGCTGGCGATGCCGGCGACCGCGAAGACGAACGCGAGGCCGACCTCGGGGTCTGCGAGGTGGATCCCGCTGCCCATCGGGATCACGGCAAAGCCGAGCAGCGCCGACGATGCGATGACGAGCGGCGCGAGATCGTACGCCGGTCGATCGGCATCCTCCGGGATAATGAGCTCTTTTGAGAGCAGTCGCACGGAGTCGGCGACGATGATCAGCAAGCCGGCCGGACCGAGGCGGTTGACTGCGATTCGGTCAGTGAACGCAGCCGTGATCTTTCGTTTCGCCCACGGGCCGGCAACGCCGGTCATCGCCAGCATGATGTTGCCGACAATAAACGCCGCGAGGAACGTCGCGAGCAGTTCGCCGCCGACACCGAACTGGTCTAAGCCGGTCAGCTCGCCGATTCGCTCGGGAAGCAACACGGTATCGCCTTGTAACGGCAGTGTAACACCGCTGACCATACCTACCGATCCACCTCCCCGAGAACGATATCGAGGCTGCCAAGCGAGGCGACCAGGTCAGGGATGTACTCCCCTTCGGACATGACCTCGAGCGCCGAGAGGTTGTGGAAACACGGACTTCGGATCTTGAATCGGCCGGGTTTGTCCGTCCCGTCCGATCGAATGTAGATCCCGAGTTCACCCTTTGCGCCTTCGACCGCACGGTAGACTTCCGTGTCGGCGTCCGGTTTGAGCGTCCGGGGAACGTTTGCCTGTACCTCGCGGTCGTCTTCGGGCCAGTCCTCGAGCAAGTCAAGACACTGCTCGATGATCTTGGCCGACTCCTCGACTTCCTGCATACGGACGAGGACGCGGGCGTAGTTGTCACAGCCGTCTTCGGTGACGACGTCCCACTCCAAGTTCTCGTAGTAGCCGTAGGGATCGTCACGCCGCAGGTCGTAGTCGACCCCGGAGCCACGGGCGACAGGGCCGGTACAGCCGTAGTCTTTGACCTCCTCGGGTTCCAGAACGCCGGTGTTGTGACACCGGATCTGGAAGATCTCGTTCGAGGTGATCATGTCGTTGTATTCGTCGACTTTCGCCGGCAGTTCGTCGAGGAAGTCCCGCGTTTTCGCGATGAACTCATCGCGTGGCTCAGGCAGATCCCAGGCGACCCCACCGAGCCGGAAGTAGTTGAACATCAGTCGCTGGCCGGTGAGATCCTCGAGGATGTCCTGGACGACCTCCCGGTCGCGGAACGCGTACTGGAAGACGGCGGTGAAGTCGCCGTAGACGTCCAGCGCGAACGTGCCGAGTGCGAGCATGTGCGAGGCAATCCGGCAGAGTTCGGCACCCATCGTTCGGATGATCTGGGCGTACTCGGGCACCTCGATATCCGCCAGATCCTCGGCCGCGCGGGCGTACGCCCACTCGTTTAAGAGCCCAGCCGAGACGTAGTCCCACCGGTCGGGGTAGGGCATGATCTGGTGGCGATAGGTCCCCTGCTGGCACATCTGCTCCTCACAGCGGTGCAGATACCCGATGTCAGGGTCGATGTCGACGACTGTCTCGCCGTCTAACACCGTCTTGACGTGGAGCACGCCGTGGGTTGCGGGGTGGTGTGGCCCGATGTTGAGGAACATCGTGTCCGACTCCTCGTCGTGGTGGTCGGGCTGGATCGGGTTGGCGTGTTCCGAGAGCGTGACGATCTGTGGTTTCTCCTGATCGTAGCCATCCGAAAGCGGGTGGCCTTGCCAGGTTTCTGGCAGGAGAATCCGTCGCGGGTCGGGATGACCCTCGTAGTCGATTCCGACGAGGTCGAACGCTTCGCGCTCGTGCCAGTCTGCGGTCCGGAAGACGGGTTCGGCAGACTGACTGACGGGGTCGTCGGTCGACGTCGGCACGACCACCGAGACCTCCTGAGTCGGATCGGCGTACTTTTTGAGGTGATAGATCGATTCGTACCGATCCGGATACTGCTGGGCGGTGAGACAGGAGAGGTGATCGAAGCCGGCTTCGTCCCGGAGATCCGCGAGGACATCCTGAACGTCGTCCGGTCGGATAACGAATCCCGGTGCGTTTAGGTGATCGTCGCGTCCGAGTACGCGATCGCCCAGTAGCGCCTCGAGGTCGTCTTCGGTGACTTCGACCTGTGTCGTTCGTTTCTCGAGTCCCGTGCTCATGGTGAATCAGCCCAGTTGTACCGCATAACGAGGTCCTCCTCGTCGATTTCGCTCGCGAGTTTCTGGACGAGTTCGTCTTTGGGCAGGTCGCCGAACTGCTCGAGTTCGTACGGCTTGACGACGACCGGTGACGACTCGCCGTTTCGAATCCGCTCTTGCAGTTTGGCGACGCCATAAATAAGCGCCTCCGGCCGGGGCGGACAGCCCGGCACGTGAATGTCGACCGGGATGATCTCCTCGGCACCCTTGACCACGTTGTAGCCTTCCTGGAACGGGCCGCCGGAGATCGTACACGATCCCATGCCGACGACGAACTTCGGCTCCGGCATCTGGTCGTAGACGCGTTTCATTCGGGGGCCGAACTTCGAGACGATCGTCCCGGGAACGATCATCACGTCGGCCTGTCGCGGCGACGCGCGCGGAACGCCGGCACCGAAGCGATCGAGGTCGTGTTTGATCGCGTAGGTGTGGATCATTTCGATACTACAGCAGGCGATCCCAAACTGTAGCATGAACATCGAGTTGCCCCGGACCCAGTTCATGAACTGATCGAACTTCGTGAGGATAAACGGCGACGCGCCGAAGGCCTCCCGAAGCTTGGAGTTGAACCGGTCGTCCGGTCCTTCGCCGATCCGCGAGTCGCGGGTATCCGTCGACGGTGCGGTGCTATCGTGGATCGATTGCCGTGGATTGTTGCTACTCATTGTCGATCACTGCCAGACGTTGCCTGACTGGGTGTCTGTGCCCACTGTACTGCACCGGTGCGCCACGCCCATGCGAGTCCGACCATTAGAATGGCGACGAACAGCAGCATCGGCCCGAGGATCTCGAGCAGCGAGACGGCGTCCGATTCGACGGCATCCAGGTAGACAACCGCCCAGGGGAACAGAAGGACGGTCTCGATATCGAAAACGACGAACAGAAGCGCAACCATGTAGTACTGGATATTGAACCGAATGCGCGTCCCGCCAGTCGGAACCTCGCCACTCTCGTAGGTGGCACGTTTGCTCGTTTCGGGGACTGACGGCCGCAAGAGGTACGATACCGCCATCATTCCGAGCGGTATCAGTAGTCCAACGAGCGCCAGTGCCCCGATCGCGATCCAATCATTCATCTCCGTAACGTTCGGAGGTTCAAACCGCACGCATATAAGGGTTGATTGTTCGTTTTTCGGCAGAAGACGGACTCCAACGCCGTCTTTCGTGATAAATCACGCAGTTGGGTTTTACTCGTGTTTCATTTGTAGCTATCGAGAGTTAAACTAGTCTCCTCAGTGATTGATTCGTGATTCTCCACTGACTGCGTCGGTACGGCCGGCTAAGATAGTCTCTCACGAAAGACAGTGTTATTTAGGTGGTGTCAACATAACTATATGTCAAGGTATTATCGTCGAAATCGCTCCCCTGACGCGCACTCGAGGGCCTGATACGGACTCCGATCAGCCGGTTCCGGCGCACCCGCGATCTGCTCTTCGGGTACGCCGGGACACCGTGATAGCAGACCGTATCGATCCGTGCTCGGCGACGTCGTTACTCGCTCGAGAACGTCTCCGTCCCCTGATCGTGAAGCGCTCGAGAGACAGTCCCGACGCCCTCACGAAGCCCATCGTGGTAGGCAACGAGTCGGTCACGAACGGTCTCGTGTTGGCGGGCAAGAATCTGGGCCGCCGAGAGTGCGGCGTTGAACGATTTGCCGGCGTCGACTGCGACCAGTGGTGCGCCGGTTGGCATCCCGATGACACTGTCGACGGATTTCTCCTGGACGGGGACGCCGATTACCGGCAGCGGGTAGGCGATCGAGGCCGTCATGTTCGGCAGGTCGGCTGACTTCCCGCCCGCGCCGGCGATGATGACCTCGAGGCCGCGATCTTCGGCCGTCTCGGCGTATGCCATCATCAGATCCGGGGTGCGGTGGGCCGAGGTGACGTACGTTTCGAACGTAAAACGCTCTGCGGGCGAGCTCTCGTAGTCGGTCTGTTCGGCAAAGTCGAGTTCGTCGACGAAAGCGTCGTAGGCCCCGCGGCGCTTCCCGCCAGTCATCATGACCTCGAGGTCAGAATCGCTGCCCATGACGATCCCGACGTCTGGTGTTTCCTCGTCTGGACGGTCCTGTTCGGCTTCGCGGTGTAGACGGTCGATCAGCTCGCTGACGCTGTCGCTCATAGAAGAAGATGGTCGGGCAGGTGACTTCAATCCGCCCGAAATCACTCTGCCGTGAACGTGAGGGCGTCCTCGAGTTCGCGTGCAGTCTCGAGGAGAGCCTCGACGTCGGCGTCCGGATCGCTACCCGAAACCGTTACGTGGCCCATCTTGCGGCCCGGACGGGACGTGCGCTTGCCGTACCAGTGGAGGTGTGCGCCGGGTGTCTCGAGAACCTCGTCGATGTCTCGCAGCCGTGCGTCCTGGTTCTCTGCGACGTCGGCCAGCAGGTTCGCGAGTGCTGTCGGCGAGCGCAGGTCGGTCGAGCCGAGCGGCCAGCCGAGGACGGCTCGAGCGTGCTGTTCGAACTGCGAGCTCTGTGCACCCTCGATCGTCCAGTGGCCCGAGTTGTGCGGGCGCGGGGCGATCTCGTTGAGCAGAATCTCGCCGTCGCCCTCTCGCGGGCCCTGCCCGCTCGAGTGTTCCGAGGCGCGTGGCGCCTCGCTCGTTTCAAAGAGCTCGATCCCGTAGACGCCCCGCCCGTCCATCACGTCGAGGACGTCCCGCGCGACATCGTATGCCCGCTCCGAGACGACGTCGCTCGAGCGCGCGGGCACGATCGTCTCACGGAGAATTTCGTCGACGTGGATGTTTTCGCCCAGCGGGAAGGTCGCGACCTCGTCGTCACCCTTCACCGCGATGACGGACACCTCGCGTTCGAACTCGACGAACGCTTCGACCATGGCGGGGCCGGCAACGGACTCAAGGGCGTCCTCGGCGTCTTCTTTCGATTCGACGGGAACGTTCCCGCGGCCGTCGTAGCCGCCAGTCCGCGCTTTCAACATCACGGGCGCGCCGTAGTCGTCGATGGCCGCGCGGATGTCGTCGGCGTCGTCGACCGCACGGAACGGCGGCACCGGAACGCCGGCGTCCTCGAGTTCCCGTTTCTGGACGAGTTTGTCGTGGATCGTCCGCAACGTCTTCGGCTTCGGATGGACTGGCGTCCCCGTATCCTCGCTGATGCGCTCTAAGACGTCCTGGTCGGCGAGTTCGATCTCGAACGTGAGCACGTCCGCGCGGGCGGCGAGTTCGCGAATTCCCGCCTCGTCGTCGAAGTCGGCGACGATCTGATCGCGGGCGACCGGCGCGGCCGGGCAGTCCGGTGTCGGATCGAGCACGACGACCTCGACGCCAAGCGGCGACGCGGCTTCGGCGAGCATCCGTCCGAGCTGTCCGCCACCGACGACGCCAAGCGTCGGTCCCGGCATCTGTAGCGTTGTCATTGCGCGAACGGTTTACGTTGCCCGGGGTTAAGGGTTCCCAATAGAACGGTTCGGTTCGAATCCCGATCGCTGCCCGTTCCGTCGGCTGCAGGTGATTTATCGTGATCGATTATCCGAGTTTGTTACTCGATAACGGTACCTCTTTTACCCGCCCACTCTACCGCTCGCGTATGACCACGCTCGGACTGGTGGTCGCGGAGTTCAACCGCCCGATCACCGAGCAGATGGAACAAGAGGCCCTCGAGGCGGCCCAGGCCGCCGGTGCCGAGGTACACGAAACGGTCACCGTCCCGGGCGTCTACGACGCCCCGTTGGCGGCGGACCGACTCGCTCGCCTCGAGGCAGTCGATGCTGTCGCCGTCATCGGGACGGTTATCACCGGCGACACCGATCACGATCAGGTGATCACCGACGCGACCGCACAGCGACTCTCCGACGTGAGTCTCGAGCGTGACACCCCCGTAACCCTCGGCGTAACGGGGCCCGGCATGTCCGCCGCTGAATCGCGCGAACGCGTCGAAAACGCGGCGAAAGCCGTCGACGGCGCACTCGATCTCGTCGTACAACTTCCCGACCCAGACCAATGACCATGGAATTCACCGACCGCGTAACCCGAGTCGAACCGTCAGCAACGCTTGCGATCTCCGCCCTCGCGACTGAACTCGAGGCCGACGGCGCAGACGTCGTCGACCTCTCCGTCGGCGAACCTGATTTCCCGACGCCGCGGAACATCACCGACGCCGGACAGGACGCAATGGACGCCGGCCACACCGGCTACACGACCTCGGCTGGCATTCTCGAGCTTCGCGAGGCGATCGCCGACAAACTGGCCGACGACGGCCTCGATCACACGGCCGACGAGATCATCGTCACCCCCGGTGCGAAACAGGCGCTCTACGAAATCGTGCAGGCGCTCATCCAGGACGGCGACGAGGTCGTCCTGCTCGACCCTGCGTGGGTTTCCTACGAGGCGATGGTCAAGATGGCCGGCGGCGACCTCACCCGCGTCGACCTCTCCGAGACCGACTTCCAGCTCGAGCCAGCGCTCGACGACCTCGCCGAGGCCGTCTCCGATGAGACCGAACTGCTGGTCGTCAACTCGCCGTCGAACCCAACCGGCGCGGTCTACTCCGACGCCGCCCTCGAGGGCGTCCGCGATCTGGCCGTCGAACACGACATCACCGTCATCTCCGACGAAATTTACAAGGAGATCACCTACGGTGTCGAGCCGACCAGCCTCGGCACGCTCGAGGGCATGGCCGACCGCACCGTGACGGTTAACGGCTTCTCGAAGGCCTACTCGATGACCGGCTGGCGGCTGGGCTACTTCGCCGGCCCCGAGGAACTGATCGATCAGGCCGGCAAACTCCACAGTCACTCGGTCTCCTCCGCGGTGAACTTCGTCCAGCACGCGGGTATCGAAGCCCTCAAGAACACCGACGAGGCCGTCGAAGAGATGACCGAGGCGTTCGAGGAACGACGCGATCTGGTCGTCGACTTACTCGACGAACACGATGTCGACGTCGCCGTCCCCGAGGGTGCGTTCTACATGATGCTCCCCGTCGACGACGACGATCAGGCCTGGTGTGAGGGCGCGATCGAAGACGCCCACGTCGCGACGGTTCCCGGCAGTGCGTTCGGGACGCCCGGCTACGCGCGGATCTCCTACGCCGCGAGTGCAGAGCGACTCGAGGAAGGGATCGAGCGACTGGCCGACGAAGGCTATCTGTAACGCCGCTGACTGGCGTTTCGAACTGCTTGCTTTTCGACGCGTGTCCTCCGTCAGCGACGGCTGTCACTCGAGTGTCCGTCCTCGAGTTTATATGCGATGAGGAGGCCATCCCCGTCATGGAGTGTCCGACGTGCGGAAAGACGCTCTTGACAGAGCACGGCATGCGCCAGCACCATACGAAAGTCCACGGCGAACCGCTGCCCAATCGAACGTGTCGTGGGTGTGGCCTCGAGTTCTACGACCCGAAGGCCCGACGGACGTTCTGTGCGGACTGTAATCCGAACGCCGGCAAGCACAACGGCAACTGGAGCGATGCGATGGAGACGACGTCCTGTGAACGGTGTGGTGAGGAGTTTGACTACTATCCGTCGAACAAAGACGGAAAGTACTGTTCGTCGTGTATCGACGCCGCCGACGGGCTCCTTCCCGAGAATCCAGCGACGAACGGCGACCGAGTGACGGTTCACTGCCGCGCATGTGACGCCACGCTCGAAGTTCGGCCGGCGCGACTCGAGGAGCAAACGCGCGGCTTCTTTTGCACCCTCGAGTGTTACGGTGCGTGGCTCTCTGAGAACGTCGTTGGCTCTGACCACCACCAGTGGGAGGGCGGGCCGATCACGTACGGCCAGCGCTGGTGGCGGATTCGCCGGCAGGCACTCGAGCGCGACGGCTACGAGTGTCAACACTGTGGGGTAGACGCCGATGAACTCGGGCAGAACCCGGATGTCCATCATCGACAGCCTGTCCGATCGTTCGATCAACCCGAAGCTGCACATACGATGGACAACGTGATCACGCTCTGTCGGAGTTGTCATCGACGTGTTGAAGAAGGGACAATAGCTGTGTCGGCTCGCGACGAAAGGTAACACTATTGTACGACGGCAGTCTATCCAGCGAGTGAAGTCCCGTGGTGTAGTGGCCAATCATATGGGCCTTTGGACGTGTTCGGTTGAGTCCGTCACGGAAGACAGCCTATGACGGCGGTTCGAATCCGCCCGGGACTACTTTTCACCAATAAAACCGAGAAAATTATTCTCCGGAGAGTCGAGCTTCAGAAACGAAAGAATTCGAGTTCTCGTGGGTCGAATTCACTTTTCGAACGACCTCGCAACTCGAGTCAGTCGGAATCCACGCAGTGATAACGGTCGTGTCCGGCAGCGATGTTAGACGTCGCGTTCACCAACCGTCGACAGCCACGGCTGGCTCGAGCGCGACACTCGAGTCCAAATCACAGCGCTGCCGATCGCGCCGAGTGAGGTGATGACCAGAAGCGAACAGAAGTACCACGGCTGGGACTGTACGACGAGCAGCCCTCGAGCGGAGGCTGGGGCGACGCCAAGCGCCAGCAAGTAGAGTGCGGTAAGAAGGGCAAGCGACGACCGACGGTAACCGTGCCAGTACAGAACGCCGACGAGCACCCCGGCGAGGAGTCCGAGTTGCCCGGAATGAAGTTCGGGAACCGTATCGAAAACCGACGCCAGGATTGTTTCAACGGTGGCCATGAGTACTCGCATCCTGCTCGAGAGATGTGATAGCGATTGTCCTGCAATTGTTCACCAATGACCCTCTCGGCTCCACGACCGGTCGATAGCTCGAGAGACACAGTGAACCCGGTCAATACGCGCGGATCAGCCGCTGTGAACGTTCGGTCGCGTGAAATCGCGTCGGAGACGAGACCGCTCCCAAGCTTCATGAAATTTCGCCGCGTAGGGGGTGGAGACCTCGAATGAGATTGCCTATCACGGACGGATACAGATCGGCCCGCTCGAGTCGGAGTACGCCAGTCTGAACGCAACGCACCCCAACGAATGACTCAGCGAACACGCATTACCGTCGTCTCCGTCGTTATTGTCCTCCTGATCGTGTCACTCGGCATCCAGGCGGTTGTCGTCGATCGTGACGCCGATATCGTCAACGAAGACGGGCGATACCCCGGGAATACGCTCGTCGGTGTCCACTCGTACACCGACGACGGGCGGGTAGTCGAGTTGACGCCCGAGGGCGAGGTTGCCTGGGAGTGGTCCGTGCCGGACTCGCGTGTGTTCGCCGTCGAACAGCTCGATCCGGAGACGGTGCTCGCGGCCGTGGCCGTCAAGACGCCCGCCGCAGACTGTCCCGAAGAGTACCTCGAGTACGAGGAGCGAGATGACCACTGCGTCCACAACCGCGTCGTCGAACTCGACAAGGAGTCGGGCGAGGTCGGCTGGGAGTACGACTGGTACGACGAGTTCATTGGCCACCACGAAGTCCACGACGTCGAGCGACTCGAGGACGGCGAGACGGCGATCATCGACATGGGGAACGATCGATCGTTCACTGTCGACCGCGAGGGCGAGATAACTTGGGAGTGGCAGGCCGAGGAGCATCTGACCCCCGGAACGCCGTTTTACGAGGCCTACGGCGGGCCCGAGAAAGACGGCGAACACGACGACTGGACGCATATGAACGACATCGACGCCCTCGAGAACGGGAACTTCCAGATGAGTATCCGGAACTTCGACGTGGTCATCGAGGTCGATCCGGAAACAGACGAGATCGTCGACGTCGTCGGCGAGCCGGGCGCCCACAGTATCCTGGAACGCCAGCACAATCCCCACCGACTCGAATCCCAGCGAACGATGGTCGTCGCCGATAGCGGAAACAATCGCATCGTCGAGCACGATCTCGAGTCCGGCGAACGCATCTGGCAGTACACCGGCCCCTCGAGTGAGAATCTCCAGTGGCCCAGGGACGCCGACCGACTGCCGAACGGGAACACGCTCATTACCGACTCTCGAAACAACCGCGTGCTCGAGGTCGATCCCGACGGCGAAATCGTCTGGCAGTACGACGACCTCGACGGCACTGTGATCCCGCTGCCGTACGAGGCTGACCGTATCGGCGTCAGCGAACGGTCGGACGCACCACCGGGCGACGAGTTGACAGTGGTCGACACCGAGCGCGGCCCGATCGAATCGATACTCAGCGAGTGGGAGGCGATGGCCCAGTACGTCTTCCCGACGTGGATGCACCTCCCGCAGATACTGCACGTCGTCGGTATCGTCCTCGGCGTGGTGTGGCTCGCCGCGGAGGGCGTCGTTTTCGGTTGGCGACGGTTCGTCGGCCGGTGAACGGAGACGGGTGCGTGCTTCCCTGTCGGTCCGAACGCACGCTCACAACGACGAACGCCACGGTCGACGATGGACGAACCCGTCTCCCGAGAGGCTTAGCGACAGCATAGGTCGCAGGTACGCCGTTAGCAGCCGTATAGTAATCCCCGTTTCCGCGAGCACACAGATATGTTCGGAACGAGCGGTATTCGAGGCCCAGTTGGAGACGACGTCACAGCCGACCTCGCACTCGCCGTGGGGCGAGCCGTCGCCTCCGAGGGCTACGAGCGCGTCGTGGTCGGTCGAGATGCTCGAGAGAGCGGGACGATCCTCGCCGAGGCACTGATCGCCGGCTTGCGCGAGTGTGGGGCGGACGTCCTCGAGGTCGGCGTCGCGCCGACACCGACGATCGCGAGAGCCGTGGTCTGGGCGGATGCGGACGCGGGGGTCGTCGTCACGGCCTCGCACAATCCCGCGCCGGACAACGGGATCAAACTCTGGTCGGCGTCGGGCAAGGCCTTCGGCCCCGATCAGCGGGCGGCCATCGTGACGCGCGTCGATCGCGAGGCGTACGATCTCAGGCCCTGGAACGAACAGGGATCGCGCGAGTCACTCGATGGCGCACTCGAAGGACACGCAAATGAACTCGCTGAAGCAGTCTCGATCGACGACCCACTGAGCGTCGTCGTCGACGTCGGCAACGGCACTGGCGGAATCACTGCTCGCGTACTGGCTGAGTTGGGGTGTGATGTCGTCACGCTGAACGGCCAACAGGACGGCAGCTTTCCGGGCAGGCCGAGCGAGCCGACGCGAGAGACGCTCACTGGCCTCTCGTCGATGGTCGAATCGACGGCCGCCGACCTCGGGATCGCCCACGACGGGGACGCCGATCGGATGATGGCCGTCGACGAGACTGGCGCGTTCGTTCCGAAAGACGTGCTGTTCGCGCTGTTTGCCCGCGAGACTGCGGGCGACGGTGACGTCGTCGCTGCACCGGTCGGGACGAGCATGACCGTCGACGACACGCTCGCGGAAGGCGGGGCGTCGGTCACGCGAACGCCGGTCGGCGACGTCTTCGTGGCCGAGGAAGCGAGCCGGCCGGACGTCGTCTTCGGCGGTGAGCCAAGCGGGGCGTGGATCTGGCCGACCGAGACGCTGTGTCCGGACGGTCCGCTCGCGGCGTGCAAACTCGTCGAACTCGTCGCCGACCGTGGGCCGCTCTCGGAACTCGTCGCCGACGTCGAGACGTATCCGATCCGGCGAACGGCACTCGAGACCGAGGCGAAAGCCGCTGTGATGGACCGGGTGTGCCCACGCATCCGCGAGCGCTACGACAACGTCGAGACGCTCGACGGCGTCTCCATCGCGGTCGACGACGGGTGGCTGCTCGTGCGAGCCAGTGGGACCCAGCCGATCGTTCGGGTCACAGCCGAGGCCCGAACCGAGCCACGCGCCGAGGAACTCGTCGCCGACGCCGTGGCGATTCTCGAGGGCGCGATCGATGCCGACTCGTGACGCCACGGTGGACGGACTCCGCCACTCGAGAATTCGGGATGCGGTGGCCCAATATCATCATATGGCCGTCACGAGCGCGATGTTCCGGGCGCACAGCCGTTTTAGCGAACCGATAATGAAGTATGTCGTCGACCCGGCTTCGGATAGATCACTGTGCGGTATCGGCCGACGTCGCTACCGGGGTGGCCCGGTGTGGTCGACTGAAGACAGAACCAACACGAGACCAATGAAACGATGAGTGGCACTTCTGACCGAGACGACGACGCATCGACGACGACTACCGGGAACGACTCGAGCGGCCTGGAGACGCTAGTGATCGGCATCGACGCGGGCTGTCTCCCGGTCTTCGAGCGGCTCTTCGAGGACGATCGGATTCCGACCATCGAGCGCCTCTGTTCGGCGGGCGTCACCGCTCCGCTCGAGTCTCAGATCCCACCGTGGACGCCGAGCGCCTGGCCGTCGCTCTACACCGGAACCAATCCTGGAAAGCACGGCGCGATCGGGTTCGTCGGCTACGATGGCTACGACTGGCACGTGACGAGCAACGACGACGTCCACGAACACCCGCTCTGGACGCTGTTGGACCGCCACGACCGCTCGAGCGTCGTCGTCAACGCCCCGGTGACGCATCCGCCCGACGAGTTCGATGGGGCGGTCATTCCGGGATTTCTCGGTCCCGAAGATCCCACCTGCCACCCAGAGGGAATCTTAGACGACGTCCGTGACGCGATCGGTGACTACCGCATCTATCCGGGGTACACACGCGACGACGACTCAGTTTCCGATGCCGAAAAGATCGAGGAGTATCAGCGGCTCGTCGGGATGCGCGGTGCGGCGTTTCGGTATCTCGTCGACGAGTTCGAGCCGGATCTCGGCTTCGTCCAGTTCCAGAAAACGGACACCGTCTTCCACGAGTTCGACGGCGACGAAACGATGGTCGAACGTGTCTACGAGGCGACCGACGAGCAGCTCGCGTCGATCCTCGAGGCACACGATCCTGACCGTGTCTTCCTCGTCAGCGACCACGGCATGGGGCCGTACGACGGTTACGAGTTCCGGCTCAACGAGTTCCTCCGTGACGAGGACTATCTCGAGACGACGACGGGCGGAAAGGGGATGCCGTCGTGGACGCCGATGCGGCGACGGCTCCGCGAAGGCGAGGAGTACGACACCTGGGAGCCCGGAACGGCCGCACGCGCCGCGGCGGTCGCGGCTCGATTCGGAATCACCGCGCGTCGACTTCGGATTGCCCTCGAGCAGGTCGGACTCGCAGAACTCGCCAAAAAGTACGCCCCGGGCGGGGTCTCTCGAACGGCGAACGAGCAGGTCGACTTCGCCGCGTCGACGGCGTACGTCCGTGCACGAACCGAACTCGGCGTCCGGATCAACCTCGAGGGACGCGATCCCGAGGGCGTCGTCCCGCCCGAGGAGTACGACGAAGTGCGTGAGGAACTCATTCGGACGCTCCAGACCGTTGAAACGCCCGACGGAGAGCCGATCTTCGAGACGGTCGCACCGCGTGAGCAGTATTTCCACGGCGAGAACGTCGACGACACTGTCGATATCGTGACGATTCCCGCCGGGTTCGAACACGCCCTCTCCGAGCAGGTGGGCGACGGTGAGTACTTCGGACCGGTCGAACCGTGGAACCACAAGCTCGATGGCGTGTTCGTGGCGATGGGTGCGGGAATCGACGAGAGCCAGTCGCTCGAGCACGTCCATCTCTTCGACGTGGCACCGACGATCATGGCCGCGATGGGAGTCCCGGCCAGCGACCGAATGGACGGCTCCGTCGTTCCCATCGTCGACTCCATCGACTCGGTGTCGTATACGGCATACGACGACACGGACGAGCGCGAGCAAGCGGTGCCGGACGAGGAGATTACGGACCGGCTGGCGGATCTCGGCTATCTGAACTGAGCCGTCGACCCGTCCACGGATCGTTTCAGCTGCTGCAAGTGTAATACGCGTCCGATAAATAAGGCAGTCGACGCCGACGATACGAGACGAACATCTCTATGGGATTTATTGCCGAAGTCCACCTCTCTCACGACGATCTGGCGCTGGTGCCGACGATCGAGCAACAGCCAGCCGTCACGCTCCGATCTGAGTACGCGGCTCCAGCCAACGGTCAGCGTCTCCAGTTTTTCTCCGCGTTCGGTGAGACATATACAGCACTCGAGGCGGCGATGGAAACTGACCACACGATTTCGAACCCGACACGCATCGCGACGTTCGAGAACCGGGCGATCTACCGGGTCACGGTCGAGACCGACCTCGAGATCATCCCCGAGCACTGCGCCGAATCCGGCCTGTTCGTGTTCACGATCACGAGCAACGACCGAGGATGGGTGACACGCGTTCATCTCCCGGATCGAGATGCCCTAGCCATGTTCCGGAAGTGTTGTCGAAGTCGTGGGATTTCGTTTCACGTAACCCAACTGTACGACTCGTCGGTGTCAGACGATGGGACGTACGTCCTGTCCGAACAGCAGTACGAAATCCTCATGATGGCGTACTACGCCGGCTATTTCGACGTTCCGCGGGGCTGTACACAGGACGACCTCGCAGCTCGCCTCGAGATATCGGATTCGGCGGTCTCACAGCGCCTTCGTCGCGCTATTTCGGATCTAATCGCCGGGACGGTCGAAAACGACCGTACGCCGACCGAATACGGATGAGAGGAGTCGACAGTGGGATTCGGCCGTGTCTATATGAAATCGATATGAAATGTCGTTGGCTCGCCAGTCGGCGTGCAAAACCGCCGTCACCCCCGACCCGAACGAGCCAATTACACACTGTGTCCCCAGACATGTATTCGAAAGGTAACAATAATTCCCATCGTGAATATTTCGATCTAACTTAAAAGATTGCTATCCGAATCCCTAGTTACTAGACCCCCTCATTACTCATAATAACATGACTATCAATGTCGGAACGAAGTGGGATGGAGCATGCGGAGCGACGGGAGGCGCCTCGTTGTCGGTCACCTCGAGACACTGCTGATCGATCGACGCTCGAGGACCAGACCAGTAGACATAGCTCACGGCGAACGTTTTTACAGGGGGTGACGGCTGTCGGTGCTGCGACGCTCGGATTGACGTCGACTGCCAGTGGTGTTTCGGGCCAGTTCAGCCAGTACTACGACGACTACGAAACCGTCGTCGACGTCGTTGAGGCTGGTGCGGACAACACTGGGTCCGAATCGATCACACCTATCCTCGACGACCTCCGAGCCGATAATACGCTGCTCGTGTTTCCGGAAGGGCGGTATTATATGGACGAGCAGTTCAGATTCACCGGGTTCGACAACTTCGGCATGGTCGGCGAGAACGCGACGCTGGTCCCAGCGACCTATCACGAGTTCGACGGCCCGCAGTATCGACTGTTCCGGCTCGGTGTCTCGTACCGTCCCGGTCGACGGCTTCGGTTCGAAGGCTTCGATGTCGATCAGACGGCCCCAGAGACGGGAATTCGAACGATCGAAGCGTACGTCTCCGACCGACTCGAGGTTCGTGATATCATCATCCGCGGCCAACACGACAGTGGTACGTGGGGTCCCGGACTGTTCAATATCACGAGCGCTGACGGCTGGGGGATCGTCGAACGGTTCCGAGCGCCGGATGGCGGCGCGTGGGTCAACAACACCCCGAACGCCGGCAACCGCTGGCGCGGCCCCATCGGCATCGAGGCCAACCAGAACAAGGGGACACTCGAGTTCAGACGGTGTGCCCTCGGTGCGTTCCCGAACAACGGCCTCTATGCGGCCGGTGGTGACGGAACGATCATCGTTCATGGGGGGTACTACAAGAACAGCAACGGGGCAAACATCCGGGTTGGTGGACAGGGAAGCGAGATCCGCTGGCCGACCGTCGAAATTGACGATACACGGCCGGAAGACCGGTCCCAGCGCGGGATTCGGATCGAAAGCGGCCGCAACATCGAGATCTACGGGGCTGCCATCGAAAACACCGCACCGAAACCGACCAGTCACGCGATTTCGGTGATGAACACGTGTGAGGGGGCCCGAATCGACAACACCCGGATCCGACTCCGCGGTTCGGCCGTCAACCACGGGATCGTCTGCTCGCCCGAGTGTGGTGGGACCACGATCGTCGATACGGCGATCACCCACGAGACGGCCGGTGGCTACCCGCTATGGATTCGGGGCGGTGACCGAAGCGAGCAGATACTCACCGAAGAGCTCACCATCACCGGCGAGGCAGGGTCTGCCAGCGGCTTCCGTGACGGCATTCGCTGTGAACGAGACAACTGTCGCTTTAGCCACATCGACGTCTCCCAGCCCGGCCGCGATGGCGTCGACCGAAACGCGATCGTCAACACGGCCGACGATGTAACCGTCTACAACAGCGAACTGCGCGCCAGCCAGTATCCCTACATCGATCTCGGCACCGATTCGCTCGTGAGAGATTCCGTCCTCGAGTCGACGACGAACACCGAAGCCGTCTGTCTCTACGACTCCGCCGAGAGTCCAACGTTCAAGAAGAACGAACTTGTTGACGGCATTCGAAACCTCGGTGCGAACGACGTGACGACCTGGGAGAATACTTACTGAGCGGCACACCGTCCGACAGGAACTCGGCGGTCGATGCCATCTCGACCGCGGCGTCGGCCGTTTACCCTCCGTATAATAAGGCCTCGGCGAGGCCATCGTTGGCCTATCGTGAGTGTGTCGGATATTGATACTGTCGTGGTACAGCCATGGGGTGGTTTCGGTCGCTCGATCGACTGGAACGCTGTCTATCGACACGATCAGCGACCTATCGGACCGTCGACGATGGGGGTTGTGATCTGTCGACCCACTATGTCTGGAGGTAACCTGTGAACAGAAGCATCGCAAGCGGCGTCTTCTCGGTCGTCAGCTCGAAGATCATCGTCCTGGCGATTACGACCCTTTCGACGCCGCTGTTGTACCGGTTTCTCGGTGCGTCGGCGTTCGGCGAGTACGCGTTCTTGCTCTCCGTCTTTGCCATCTACATGATCTTCGTTAGCTCCGGTATCACCGATGGCGTCCGAAAGTTCCTCGCCGAGGACCGCACCGCGGCGAACTGGAGCGAACACGTCGTCGGCTTTTATTTCCGGCTGGCAGTCATTCTCGCCGTCACTGGGGCGTTGTTGCTGGTCGTCGCCGCCCAGTTCGGGCTCGTTGCCCTCGCGTTCGGCGAGGAGTTGACCATCTACTTCTACGCGCTGGCCGTGCTCGTCGTCACGGCGCAGTTTCGTGATTATGCTCGGAAGACGCTCATGGGATTTGGCCTCGAGCGATACTCGGAGCCGCTGAAGGTCCTCGACAAGGTCGGGTTCGTCGTGGTCGCGATTCCGCTCGTCTACGCCGGCTACGGGGTGATGGGTGCCCTTGCCGGCCACCTGTTCGCGAGCGCAATCGTCGCCGTTGTCGGGCTCGTTTTCGTCCACCGTCGAATCTCGCTGTCGTGTGTGTTCAGTCAGCCGACGATGCGATTTCCGCGAACGGAGCTGCTGACGTTCAACTCGATGAGCATCGTTCTCGTATTCCTGCTGATGTCGCTCTATCACATCGACATCGTGATGCTCCAGCGGTTCGCCGCAAGTTCGGACGTGGGTAACTACCGGGCGGCACTCACACTCGCCGAATTCCTCTGGTTTGTCCCGCTTGCCCTCCAGACCGTGTACGTTCACTCGACGTCGGAGCTGTGGTCGAACAACCGGCATCGAAAGATCACGGCACTCGCATCCCGAACGACACGGTACACGTTTCTGCTGACGGCCGTCATGGCGGTCGGTCTCGCTTCGCTCGCAGACGTCGTCGTCCCGATCTACTTCGGTGCCGAGGCCGAACCGGCGATTACGCCCCTACTGTTGTTGCTCCCCGGCGCACTTGGGTTCGCACTCGCCCGGCCGATTCTCGCCGTGTCACAGGGGAACGGAACGCTCCGCTATCCGATCGCGGCGACCGGCGCTGCGGCCGCGATCAATGTCGTGCTCAACGCCGTCTTGATCCCACGCTACGGGATGCATGGGGCGGCCATCGCGACGAGCATCGGCTACGCCACGATGTTCGCCTTCCACTGCTGGAGCGCGCGACTCGTCGGCTTCGATCCGCTTGCTGACGCCCGGTTCGGGCGCGTGATACTGACGACCGTTCTCGCAGCCGTCCCTATCGTCGCCCTCTCGACGGCACTTTCGGGTCCGTGGCTCGCACTCACCATCGTCCCACCGATCGGTTTCGTGATCTTCCTCACCTTCGCGCTGCTTGTCGGTGCGCTGGACCCGACGGAGCCGTTCGAGGTCCTCGCGGCGTTTCCCGATCCGATTGGCTCAAGGGCGGAGTCGATCCACGGGTGGCTCGAGAAACGGTTTGGCGGCAAAGCGACACGAAACTGGGGACAGCGCGTCCTGTTCGTCGCTGGCCTCTCCTTGCTCGTCTCGGGACTCGTGCTTGGCGTCCTCGACGGCAGTATTTACTGATCCGCACTGGTGACGCGCTCGCTGTGGAGCACAGCAACGCGCCGTTCGTTCATCAACCGCGTGCTGTGGACGGCTTCGTCACTGAACCTGGGACTCGAGGTGTTCGCTCTCGGCCATGTCGAACACCATGGCGAACAACAACAGCGTGATTCCGGCAGTGGCAACCAGCACGCTCGTCTGGCCGATCGACACGCCGGCACCGAGCAACGTGGAGAGCAGGGTCAACCCCGCACCGAGCACGCCGGCCCCAGCCGCTCCGGCCCCGACAAAATAAAACAGCGCAAGCGGGTGGAAATCGAGCACGAGATACTTCGTCCGGAGTCGCCACAGGAAGTTCCGGAGCAGCATCGAGGAGACCTTCGGGATGTAATCGGCGTACGTGATACTCGACTCCTCGTCGCCGTAGACGGCCGGCATTGCGACGTCGGCGACACGCATGCCCTGCACATTGAGCTTGACGAGCAGGTCGTTGCAGTAGCCGTAGTACTCGTAGAGTTCCTCGAGGTCGATCGCCGCCAGCGCGTCGTGAGAGATTGCCGTGTAACCGTTCTGGGGATCCATCGTCTTCCAGTACCCCGAGGCGATCTTCGTCAGAAACGTCAGGATCGAGTTCCCGACGAACCGAAACCGGGGCATCGCGGCGCGGTATTCGCTCGAGAGCAGCCGATTTCCTTTCGCGTAGTCGGCCTCGCCCTCGACGATCGGATCGAGCAGCCGTGGCATTTGGGAGAGGTCCATCTGCCCGTCCGCGTCGACAGTGACCGTCGCGTCTACGCCGTCTGCGAGTGCGGCGAGATAGCCGGTCTTGATCGCCCCACCGGCACCGAGGTTCTCGCGGTGTCGGATCGGGACGACCCGTCCGATCGGGTCGTGAATCGTCGCTCGAGCCGCGAGTGTCGACGTCCCGCCGTCCGCAACGAGCGGATCGCCTGCAGTGTCGTGGGCCGATCGCGCTTTTGCGTCCGCCCGGGCTGCCTCGAGGATTTCGGTCCAGGTCTCGTCGGTCGATCGATCGTCGATCACGTAGAGTCGGTCGACGGTCGTCGGCATCTCACGAATCACGTCGCCGACGAACCCCACCTCGTTGTAGGCGGGTATCACGACGCCGACGGTCGCATCCCGGTACATCAGGCACCCTCCAGCGCTTCCGTTTCGATGTCGCTGTCCACGGTCTGCTCGTCGCCTCCCCGGGCGAACAGCCGGTAAGACGGCGTCAGGCCACCGTCCGACCCCAGCCGTTCGTGGACACGCGACAGCCAGCCGGTCATGGCGACTGTGCCAGCGATGGCGACGGTGATCACGACCGCTCGTCGGTTTCGACTCGTCATTGCCGGCGTCGACGGCTCGGTCACGCTTTCTTATACAGTCATTAGGCGTTT
Organism: Natronorubrum thiooxidans; assembly: GCF_900156475.1. Lineage (GTDB taxonomy): Archaea > Halobacteriota > Halobacteria > Halobacteriales > Natrialbaceae > Natronorubrum > Natronorubrum thiooxidans. Next base: position 247,145 of record NZ_FTNR01000002.1, on the reverse strand, counting down.
GCCGCCGGGCAACGGCGTCCGCTATCAGCGTTTCCAGCCCGTTCGCCGAGCAGAAAATACCGGTCACACGACCGCTGTGTCGAGGTTATCGACTCGATAATAATGCGGTGTGGCTGGATAGCCCTCGACCATGACTCGCGTCAGCGTCGTTATTCCGACGTACAACAGAGCGCGGACGCTTCCCCGTGCAATCGACAGCGCACTCGAGCAGACGGTCGACGACCTCGAGGTCGTCGTCGTCGACGACGGCTCGACCGACGAGACTGGGTCCGTACTGGCCAGCTACGAGGATCCCCGGGTTCGTCCCGTCGTCCACGCGACCAATCAGGGGGCAAACGTCGCCCGGAACACGGGAATCGAACACGCAAGCGGGGAGTACGTCGCCTTTCTCGACTCGGACGATACGTGGCATCCCGAGAAACTCGAGCGACAGCTCGCCCGCCTCGAGCAGCGCTCGAGCGAGTGGGTCGGGGCGTACTGTGATTCGGCGTTCGAGCTGTCGGGGACGGGCAGCAGGCTTCGGACGGCTGTTGCCGCCGTCCTCGCTCGCGGTGACGAACCGCCCACGAGAGAAGGCGGCGAGGAACTGGTCGGCGAAATTCTGGCGGATAACGTCCAGCCGGGGGCCGGCTCGACGCTGCTCGTGGAAACGGGCGTCGCCAGAGCGGCTGGCGGCTTCGACGAGACGCTCGATCGGTTTCAGGATCCCGAGTTCTGTCTCCGCGTGCTCGAGCATGGAAAGCTCGCCTACGTCGACGAGGAACTCGTTCGCCGGGAGGAGACCGGCCATCCGCCGGCAGACGTAATCAAAAACGCAAGCGAGCAGTATTTGTCCGCGTACGAAGACGAAGTCGACGACTTCGAAGCCGCGGGCTACGAAATCAGATCGACACACGACCTCATCCTCGCGAAACGCTACTTCGCCGACGGTCGACTGCTGCGTGGTCTCTGGCACGCCCGCGCGGCGTCGATCTCGGCGCGCCACGTCCCCGGCGTCTGCTGGGCCGTCGCGTCCGGCGTTCGACGGCGGCCGCTTCCGATCGCCACAACAGTCGTGGTTGTGCTCGTCGCAACCGTTCTGGCCTGGACCGTGCTTTCACAGCGCGTGCTCACGACGAGTTCGTAGTCGGGAGCGGCTCTCGTGTTGTTCCTGTGTCAACTGCCCCGCGCACGGTGGCGCGGGGAATCCGCCTCGCTACATAGTTTGAAACAGTCTTGACTGATCGGTAACTAAGACACTCACGCTGGCATCGATAGCCGTGAGTATTCGATCGCTCTATCACACGGCCAGAGGACTGCAGGGACTTGCCACAGCCGAATACGAATCACCATCGACGCCATCGCTCCGTCGCCGACTCTGGCTCTGGCGTCGCGGCTTTGTCAGCCAGTCCGACGCCGTCTACGAGCTTGAGGAAGCGACTTCCGAGGAATATCTGAGCGATTACCAGCGATACGTGCGGACGAAACGGATCAACGGCACGTGGTCGGTTGCCCTGTCGAACAAACTCCTCTTTCACCGGGTGCTACAGCCGTTTGCCGACCGACGGATGGGTGTCTACGGCATGATCCGCGACGGGACGTTTCACGCCGTCGACTCGAGTGCGGTGTGTCGTGAACTACCTGACGGTGGACCGGCTGTTTCAGCGTCGGCCGACGGAGACCGCGAAACGGCCACGGACGCATATAACGCCGCCCAGCGAGTCGTCGAACGGCTCGAGGATGAGGACCGTCTGGTGCTCAAGTGGGTCCACGGCGGCGGCGGGAACAACGTCTATCTCTGTCACCGGATCGATGACGGCTATCAGGTCAACGATGACCACTACACCGAGGCCGCGTTTCGGTCGCTGGTTGCGGGCCTCGACGAGTATCTCGTCTGTGAGTTCGTCGACCAGGGCTCGTTCGCGGCCGATCTCTATCCGGAGACACCGAACACCCTTCGCATCATCACGATGTACGACGAGGTCGCCAACGAGGCGTTCATTGCTACGGCGATCCAACGGATCGGGACGGCGGACTCCGCCCCGCTGGATAACTTCACACAGGGCGGGCTCTCGGCGGAAATCGACCTCGAGACAGGTGAGCTCGGCGCCGGTGCCCAGCCACCCGACGGCGACGGCGTCGAGTGGCACACGACCCATCCCGACACCGGTACGCCGGTCGAAGGGGTGTCTGTCCCCGGCTGGGACCAGATACGAGAGCAGATCCTCGAGATAGCGGATACCTGCTCGTTCGTCCCGTACATCGGCTGGGACGTCATCGTGACCGGCAGCGATGGGGCGTTTCGCGTCATCGAAGCGAACAGCTATCCCGGTCTCAAATCGATTCAGGTCCACGGACCGCTGTTGGCTGACGACCGCGTTCGACGATTCTACGAACGGACGGGCGTCTGCTAGCCGGAAAAGAGCAGTCGGTCGGTGAGTGAGGATCGCAGTCGACAACGGGCGGCAAAACGACTAGTAGTGCTGGGCAGTCCGCAGTTCCCAGAGGTCGTCGAACGTAATGACTTCGACGTCGGCGTTGTCGATGTGCTCGAGAAGCGCCTCGTAGTCGTCCTCGGGCATCGTATTATCGGCCTCGAACGTATGGAAGTTCAAGATCGTACACTGGTTGTGTTCGGCAGCGAGATCGACACATCGCTTCGAGATATCGAGGTCCCAGCCGATCGTCCGTGGCAGCGCAAGCGGGTCAAACCCGTAGACGTTCGTCGTGTTGACGTTCCCGGCCTGGTTGAACCCACCGCAGTAGTGGTAGTCTGTCTTGTGTTCGAGACTCGTCTTGTCGTAGCTGTTGTGTGGGTAGACGATGTAATCGGCACCTTCGAACTCGTTGTCGAGATACCACTGTTTGTCCGATCTGAGTCGCGTCTCGATCTGATCCTCGTCCTCCTCGTGAATCCGCGTGTGGGTCCCGTGGACGACGATCTGATCGCCTTCGTCCTGCCGTTCCTGCAGTTCTGAGATCGTCATATGGCCGTCACGGCCCTGTTGTGTCCATCGAGGAACTGGTGCCTGAACCGTTCGAAAGCCGTACTCATCGTGCAGCGGTGAGGCAACCTCGTAGTAGTCGCTCTCGCCGTCGTCCCAGGACAGCATGACGTACCCCTGATCGGGCGTCTCGTGTGTCCGCAGGTCGTCGATCCAGACCTCCGCTTCCGGCATGGAATGGAGGACCTGTATCTGGAGCGTCTCAAGTTGATTCATTGTGGGCTCGATCTGGGTTTGCTGGAAGACCCCCGGACTCGAGCGGAACCAGCCGATATCTGGGCTCCGGTACGTGATCTCACGGAGCGAGTATATTTTGTCGCTCCCGAACCGGTCGATGAGACGCAGGTTGATCGCGATACTCTGGGGCGTCGTTGTCCGAATGGCAAACGAGAGGTCCATCTCGGTCAGGTCTTCTCCTTCGAGACTCCGCTCTGCGATGATGTTCTCGCTGCCGTTTGACTCCAGTTTGAAGCTCTGGTCGCCATCGAAGACGACGTCCGTGTCCGCCTCGCCCGAACCCCGGACGACCTCCCAGCCCTCGAGATCGCTGAAGTCGTCGAAGGAGTCACCAGGCTGTCGGTACCGCTCTCTGCTGTTGTATTCCGTCTCGAGCGGGGGAACACCGTCAGCGAGCGCCGCAGCAGATGAGCCATCCGAATCGGCCGCTGACTCGTCCGAGGAATCGCTACTCACACGGTCGGTTACCGACTCGAGACGATCAGCACAGCCTGCCAGTCCGGAGAGCCCGGCCGCACCCGCGAGTGCGAGAACCCGCCGGCGCGTCGTTCGGTTCTGTGACATTGGTCGGTCGATACTCTCGACAGCACGACCATTATTATGGATTCGATAGTCAGTGCCACCGATCGCTCAGACCGGTGTGTAACGGCTGCTCCGGTGCTTAACAATGGCATAGTTAATGGCGACTCCACCGGAGGGTGAACCAGTTGTGCGTACGCGAATGAGCTGGCGAGTCGAAACCGACAGCCCGCTTCTCGATCGTGGACGGTGATCTTCGACGATGAACAGGGAACTCTTCGGGGTATTCGGCGGTATCGAGACGTTTGACCGGTTTAGATCCAGTGACGAGTTCGACGAAATCCTCGACGGGCCGACCGTCACGGTCGGGATCCGGGATTCTGATCTCGGAACGCCGGGCTGGAGCGCCCGATACACCAGTGACGACGGATACTGCGTTATCTGGGGCGAAGTGTACGTCCCCGACGACGAGCCAAACGCCGCACGCTGGCTCCTCGAGCAGTACGAGACGAACGGACGCGACGCGCTGTCGGCACTCAACGGATCGTATCTCGCCGTCCTCGACACTGCGGCGAGTGATGGCGCGTTCGTTGCCACGGACCCGGTCCGGTCTCGAGAGTGTTTCTACACCGACGAACCCGGGGTTCGTGTCTTCGGAACGGATGCCGCCGAAGTCGGGCGACCGATCACGGAGCCGACGATCGACCGAGACGGTGTCCTCGAGTTCCTGCATCTGGGCGTCATACTCGGCGACAAAACCGCCATCTCGGACCTCCATCGCCTTCCGGTCGACAGCCGGCTGGAAGCGACATCGATCGAGTGCCTCGATCGGTTCGTCTACCAGCCCCAAGAGTTCGATTACGCAAGTGAACTCGCCGATCGACTCGACCGTGCGTTCCAACGGCGATCCGCGCTGCCCGGACCCAAAGGCGTGCTCCTCTCGGCCGGGTACGACTCGCGGATCATCCTCTCACAGGTGTCCGACATCGACCACAGCTACACCGTAGGGTCGCCGGACGCACAGGAGGTACACGGCGCAAAACGGCTCGCTGCCCAGTACGGCTCGAGTCACACGGCGTTTACGCCGGACGAGCGGTATCTCCGCCCCGACGAGTCGAAGATCCGCTACTCACAGGGAATCAAAGAATCGCTCCACATCCACCACGCCGGCTACACCGACGCACTGGAGGTCGACACGATGTATCACGGCCTGCTCTGTGATACGTTCTTCCGCGGCCACTTTACCGCACAGGACACGATCGACGTCCTCGACAAACGGATCCCACTCGGCCGGCTCGATCCCGATCCGAACCCCGTCGACGTGTTACTCGAGAAGTTCGGCTACGATCGTGAGGCCAGTCTCGAACTCGCCGAGCGAACGTCGTTCGACACCGATCCGGAGCGGTTCGTCCGGAAGGCGATCGCCGACGAGTTCCGCTCGAAACGCTCGCGTGCGGACACGGTACAGAACACCCTCACCTGCGTTGGGATCGCCAACCAGCCGTCGATTCCGTTCCACAATCACCTGTCGGATCACTTCCTGACGTCGTTTCTCGCGACGGATCGCGAACTGATCGACTGGCACCTCCAGACGCCGCCAGCCCACCGAACGACCGACACCTTTCTCGAGGCGTGCCAACAGCTCGACGGGGACATTTTACGACATCGACCGCCCGATCGCCCCCACAGTAGCACGCTCCGCAACGAGATCGAGGGTTTTGTTCGTCGGAAGACGCCGTTTCTCCAGTCGTTTCAATCCCCGTGGCCGAACCGTGAGGTCCTGTTCGATCGACACGACCTCGATCGACGGCTCCTGTCCGACGTCGAGCAGGTCCACCCGTTGCCGGCCAGACATAAGCTGCGATTCACCGATCTTCGGGGCTGGCTCGAGTGCTGGTCAGGTCCACAACTCGATAGTAGCCACTGAAATTCACCGCACACCCGATCGAACGGCGGCGCGATCGGCACTCATCGGTTCGGCGGTCACCATACGAGCACTTCCACGAGCGGATCCAGTGTCGATCTCGGCAAATAACACAGTCGAAGACCATCAGTATAGCTGTCAAATGATGGGCGTTTTCCCCTCGATTATTGGATCCTTATCGTGCAATCGACTGGTGCAAACACGCTAACAAGGCGGTATATTGTTCGTGATTGCGGAATCGTGAGAATACTTATATACCAATGGGTTTTACCGTGGAATATGCGTCTGACACCGTCTTGGTTTCGCTCTTCATCGGACGATTCTTCTGAAGAGCGATCCGAGGATTCGGTGGCTTCCTCGGCGGTCACGATCTATCACTCTCCACCGGGTGATCTTTCGGCGGCCAACGAAAAGACGGAGCGTGCCGCGGCGTTCGTTCCCGAATCGGATATGGCACTGTTAGACGTCCTCGACGACATGAAGACACCGACGACTGTCGACGAGGTCGCTGACCAGTTGATACGGCCTGCACGGCCACCGATCGAAACCTGGGCAACCGTCCACGAGACACTCCATCAGGACCGACTCCCGGAACTCGAGACGGCGGGATATATCGAGTTCGATACGAAGCAAGGAACGGTCGAGTATCAGACTGCCGCTGCAACCACGGAGTCTCGACATTCTTCGTCACCTGCGCAGACATCACTCCTCAAAATTCTGTTTGCGCTTGTCGCACTGATTGCCGTTTCAGCGGTGCTTGCGGTGGCAGTTGGTTCCATCACGACCACTGTTCCAGTGTTGTCCGTTCCGGGATATCTGTAACACGTCGCAGTCACTGTCAGTTAATCAGGCGACTGATTGTCAACACCGTAAAGAGCAGCAGGATCGATGCGCTCAGTGCGATTCCGGAGAGAAGCGAGAGGAACGGCAGTTCGATCACTGCACCGATCAGGAGGATATAACAGAGGACTGTCGCACTGATGTAGTAGTCATCCCAGTTCGAATCGGAGGGCTCGGTCGTCGGTTCAGCCGATGGGTCGATCTGGAGATACTGATCGATCTGATCGGCAAGCGGTTTTCGAACGACGATCCCGCGATTTTGCTGATAATCGATGATCCCTGCCGTATCGAGCTTCGAGAGATGGGACTGGTAGAGAGGGATGTAGACCCGCTGGCGCTGTGTCGAGGTGAGTTCTTGGACGGTGGTATCGTGTTCCCAAGCGGCCACCTGTTCTGCGATATCGCGCATGCGAACGGGGCCTTCCGTGCCGCGAAGGTATCTGAGGACCATCCGGCGACGTTCGTTCTGTAGGAGATGGAAGATTTCGTCTTTCGAGAACGCAGGCTCATCGGCAGGACTGTCAGTTTCATCGCCCATATCTACCTCACCCTGTTGTTCCGAACTGATATGTGTCGATTTCATCGCACCAGTCTTCCATAATCAGAAGTGGGTAATAAAGGATTGGATCCATATCTTCGTGAAAGATACCGTTTCGTTGTTTTCATAAGACGATATTACTCTTCAGGTGTTTTTAAAACAGCCAAAATATCGCGTCTCAGCCGCTCTAAACAGAATCTCTGAAACTCATCAGACCTTTATTACGTCAGGAATTCTTGAATATATATTTTGGAGACCACTTCGTTTATGTGATTGTTTCAGTTTATGGAAGCGTTCAGAACCACCAACAAGGTATTACGTAGACGCAGTGTCGAGATTGTTATACATCTCCGTCAGACAGTCGTCATACCGACCCGTTCGATTGGGGCTTACCTGGGTGATAATAAACCATCACCACCCCGATTGTCGACGCAATGAGCGACACTCACTGGTGGTTTTCCGATCTCACAGCCGTCATCGTGATCACTGGGGCCCTTACATTCGGCGTTTTCTCCGGTGTTGGTGGCACTGCACGGATCCTGCTGACGATTCCGCTCGTTGTCTTTCTTCCCGGGTATGCGCTCGTCTCGGCCATGTTTCCGGATAAGCCAAACGACGACACCCAGCCGTTCGACGAAGAGAAAACCGGACTCGGAAACCCACTGCTGGTCTCCGGCGGACTCGAGGCGATCGAACGGCTAGTCCTCTCAGTCGTCGTTAGTGTTGCACTCGTCTCGACGATCACCCTTCTTACGTCCGTAACCCCTGGGGGTTTGACCCTCGAAACAGCACTCTCCGGAGTCGCCGTACTCACTGTCGGCCTCGGACTGTCTGCGATCGGCGCTCGCTATCGGTGTCCGCCGGACCAACGGTTCGTTCCGTCGCTCTCCGCGGACACACTGTTTTTTACCCAGCGACGGCCCACTGCGTACGAGCGAACGACCACCCGACCGTATAACGTCGCGATCGTGATCGGACTGGTTCTGTTGGTCGCAAGCGGTGGCTTTGCGATCGCCAACCCACCACAACATGACGGGTTCACCGAGTTTTCGGTGGCAACGGAGACCGTTACCGGCGAGACTGAGACCATGTACGAGTCGACGTACACCGCCGGGGAGCCCCAGGAGTTGCAGGCCACGATCACCAATCAGGAACACGAGGAACGCACCTACACGACCGTCGTACTGCTCGAGCGGGTGAGCTACGATGCTGACGAGGTGACCGTCCGCGAGGCCGAAGAGGTAGACAGAGCGTCAGCGACCGTCGCTGACGGCGACACACACCAGCAGACGCTCGAGGTCACGCCGTCGATGGCCGGCGAGGAGTTCCGGCTCACGCTGTTGCTCTACGACGGCGAGCCGTCGTCAGAACCCACACCCGAGAACGCATACCGGACGGTTCACCTCCCGATCGAAGTCGAGTAGCGCTCACCGACGGTCGCAGACGAGGCTCTTTTTTGGCGATTTGGTGTCGATAGGCTCGTATATTCAGAGGAATTCTCGGAGGCGGTCGTCGTTTTTCAACGAAGGGCAGAGGCGTCGTCGAAGGGCGGGCTTCGCGCCCCCTCGTGTTGGCGACGAGAATCCCTATCAGCTGCACCCGAACAGACGGTTCCGGTTGCGTCGAAAATGACGTACGACCGGCGTCACCACTCGAGTCGAGCGTGAGTCGTATCGAACAGCCCGCTCCTCGAGGCGTTCTCTGGAGGGTGAGAAGCCGTAATAGAGAGCTCACAACGGGCGAGAAATACATCGCACGACGCCCGTGATCGGTGCAATGTTACGCTAGCCGCTACAGAGGTGGCTCAGGAGAGAACTGACGGCGCGGAAAAGCAGATGATCTCGCCAGCGAGACCGCTCTCAGCTGGACGCCGGCGAGGCCGTACACATCGTTACGTCACCGTTGGTGTAGACGGTGGCCTGTGCCGGGCTGCAGAGTCGCGACTGTGTGAGCTGTTCGATCCGGCCGTTTCCATCGGCGTCGTTGAAGTACGTCGCACTGGTCGACTGCGTCGACCGGTAGACGACGTAGTCGTGGTCGGCGACGCCGTTATCCGGCACCGTCGCCGTCGTCGTCGATGGGTACGCGCCGGTTCGGCTGAACAGCGTCTGATACGGGTGGTCCGTGTGGAGTTGCTGGTCCGGGCGGATCTCCTGGCCGCTCGGTGAGCCAGTCAGGCGGCCGATCGACTCGACGGCGGCGAGTTCGGATTCGTCGTAGGCGAGCCGTTCGTGTTGCTCGTCGAAGACCGGATTATCGACGTTGCTCTCAACCGCAAATATCATCGCACCCGGGTAGATGAGCACGACCATCAAGAGCACGGAGACCACGATTTTGGGATTGAGCCCCTGGCTGAGCGTTCGCAGGCCGATCGCGCCGAGGATCGCCATCGGTGCAAACAAGAAGGCGAACCAGCGGGTCGGAATGAAGTTCCTGATCCCGAACATCGGCAGCCCGAGCACGAACACTAGCATGAATGCCGCCGCCAGCAAGAGCGTGAACACGGACTGTTCTGCCCGTCGCCTGTGGACGACGTACAGACAGCCGACGAACGTCGCGCCGAGCAGGAACAGGAACCCGAGCGCGTCGACGTAGGGGACGACCTGCTCGAGCAGTGTCGGCGTCGCTTCGGCCCCTGCCTCGGCCGTCTCCGACGAGGTGTCACTCGCGATGTTGAGAAAGCCGGCACTTTCCTCGAGGGTCTGGCTGAAGAAACTCAGGACGGTTGCCAGAAACGACTGCTGGCGATACGGCGTCAGCGACCAGACGAAGATCGTCAGCCCGAGGTTGAAAACGACGAGTCCGATGAGGTTGACCGGTTTTTTTGTCCGGAAGACGCTCGTGTCAAGTCGTGTCAGCCCGAGGGGACCGACCTCGAAGACGAGCTGTGCGATAAACGCCGCGAGTAACAACACGAGCATGATGAACGTCGATACCTGGTGAGTAAGGATGACGGCGACGCTCATCAACAACAGCAACGAGAAATCACGCATGGTGTACTCGATCCGCATCACCCGAATCAACGCGTACACCATCCCGAGGAAGAAGACCAGTCCCAGACTCGTGGGGATGAGATGGATCCCCCACATCGAGACGTGACTCGCGAACGCAAAGAGTGCCGTCGCCAACGTCGCCCATCGCTGTGAGACGAGCAGGTTCGTGGTCGCGTAGATGAGCAACACCGAGACGGGCATCACGATGCCGACGGAGAGGAACAACGCGAGTCGAAACGGAACGTCGTAGAGCAGCGATGAGGCGGCGACCAACAGGTGATAAAACGGCGATGCGTAGTGTTTGTCGTCGGAAATTCCACCGACCGACCCCTCCTCAAGAATCGCGTGTGTGAGCTCTGCGTGGGTCCAGACGTCGATGCCGATGTATCCCGCTGTCGCGTACAGTGCGGTAAACCGGAAGACGAACGCGAACAGAACGATCTGGAGCAAGAGGAGCCCCGGTTTGAAATCGCGGTCGTTCGCGAACACGATCTGCCCGATGACGAGCGTCCCGACGAGACTCGCCAGGCCGAAAAAGACCGGCGTCCGTGCTCCCTGTAGCGCCGGTAGTACGACCATTGTTGAAAGTCCGCCTAGAACGACAGTCGGGAGCGTCATCGAGACCGTCGACGGAAGCGCCGGAATCGTTGTCGAATTCTCGCCTTGGTACAGGCCGATGAGATACAGTACGCACGCGATCCCGAGGACGATCGGGACGGTGTTGAGGTAGATCTGTGATGCGAACAATCGCAGCGGCAACAGCGCCAGCGCGATCAGAAGGCCAACAATCGCTGCGACGGTGTCGAGCCGAAACGGGCGCAGTTCTGAAATCGATTTATATCCCATGGCCGACCTCCGTTCGACGCTCCGTCGGGTCGTCTCGGCCGAGGACGCGACGATACAGCCCGTGGAGGTTCTCACCCAGTGTCTCGATGCCGAGCCCATCGATCACGTCGCGTCCGTTGGATCGGCTGTCCGCGTCGACGACGGTCTCGAGGCCGTCGATCAACTCGCGGTCGTCGTCGCTGACGACGCAGTTTCGCACGTCACCAATTGTCTCGCTAACGAATCCGACGTCGGTCGAGACGATCGGCAGAGTACATGCAGCGGCTTCTTTGACGACCATCGGTCCACTCTCCCGTTTTGAAGTGACGAGCAGAACATCGCTCGCGTTCATATAGTAGGGTATTTTATCGTGGTCGACGCCGGTGACCGCGCGAAGCTCGAGATCGGCGTCGGCGTGCTCGACGAGCCGGCGAGCGCGGTCGTAGTCTTTCACGTCGCGGCTGCGGTCGTACGGAAAGAGCGCGATCGGTCGATCGGTGTTCCAGCCGATTCGGTCACGTGCCTCCTGCTGTGGAATCGGCCTGAACAAGTCCGTATCGACCCCAAACGGGATCAGTTCGTGGTCGGCCTCGAGCGCACGCGACATCGTATGGCTCGGGACGACCGTCGCGCTCGCGTGGCGGGCGCTGTACTGGCTGAGCGATCGCAGCCACGACTGATCGCTCATCAGATCCGTTCCCCACAGCGTCAGTACCACTGGCCGAGTTGGCTGTGCAAGGGCAAACGGCGCGACGAGCCCGTAGTTTGCGTGGACCAGATCGTACTCCTCAGAGCGAAGCTCCGAGAGCAGTTCTGGATAGAACCGCGCGTAGTCCGTCAGCGAGCGGGTCGAATCACCGCGGTGTGCGCCGGGCACACTGCAGACGGTACAGTCGATGCCACGCGTCTCGAGCGCTGCCACCTGCTGGTCGAAAAACGGCCGCGGTGAGGTGACCACCTGGAGTACCTTCATGATTTGCGTGGATTCGTTGCGGATGGCGATCGGTTCGACACCTGTGGGCTCGCAACCGTCTCGAGTTGTCGAACGATGAATTCCGTCACGTCGATCCGGTCCGCGAGCAGGCGCTCGCGTCGCTGTGTCCACGTGTCGGCAGGCTCCTCGAGGACCGAGTCGATCCGATCGAGCGCGCGCGTGTGGCGATCCGGGCCGTCGAACCCGAACAACAGCCCGTACTCGGCCTCGAGTTCAGCCGTATAGCCGAGCGACGCCGGGTTCACGTAGATGGCGGGCGTGCCGAGTACGGCCGCTTCGGCGGCCGTCGTCGCGCCTTCGCTGACGACGATATCGGCGACGGCGAGCAGATCGTGCATTCGGTCCGGCGACGTCGTGAACTGGTAGGACGCGAGGTCGGCCGGGGGCTCGCCTTCCACCGTCAGCAAGACCGAACAGCCGGCGGCCTCGAGCCGGTCGATGACCTCGCGCGGGTCGTCGAAGCCGCCGTGGCCGACGTCGTGTGAGGCCTCCCAGCTGCTGAGTCGGACGAGGGCGACCCGATCATCGGGCTCGAGGCCGACTGCTTCGCGAACCGTCGGATCGGGTTCGAAGCGGTCGGGGTGGAGATAGGCGAGTTCGTGATATCCCGGATACGTCCGCTGGGCCGGGCCGATCTCGGCCCGATAACACGACGGCGTACAGATCACGTCCGCGAACGGGTAGGCGAGTCTCGTGATGAGCGTCGCGTGTTCGGTGTCGTAGAAGATGACACTCTTCGTGCCAAGCACCGACGACACGTGGGCGGCGGCGACGCCACCGATCGCCGTGATCACGTCCGGATCGATCCGGCGCGCCCGGGCCAGCAGTCGCAGTTCGTAGGTCGCCTGGACGGTCGCCAGCGAGAGCAGCGAGTCCGACTCGCCGGCCAGCACCTCGTGGTCGATGTCGTACGCCTCGAGGAGGGCAATCGCCACGTCGCTTTCGCGGGCGAAGACGTGGACCTCGTGGCCGCGAGCCTGCAACTCCGCGATGGGGTGGCGAAAGAAGTGGACGTGTCCGGGGTGTTGAATCGTTACGACGACTCGCATCGTCACTCGGCCCCCATGCTGCCGGCGCAGTCTCGAACGACGACCGCCATAGCTGGCGTCTCCAGCCCCGTCGGGACGGCCCCGCCGTCGAGCGCGTGACTGGAGTGGCTCATAACCGTCGGTAGACGAACCCTGCCTCGGTGGCTTCGGCTTCCTCGAGTGTCCCCGTCACGTCGATCAGGGCGGGATCGTCCGCGAGTTCGGTCGACACGGCCTCGAGGTCCAGCTCTTCGAACTCCTTGTGTGGCGTCGCGAGCATGACGGCATCGAACCCCTCGAACGAGAGTCGGTCCTGGGCTTCGATCCCGAACTGATCCTCGATCGTCTCGTCGTCCACGAACGGATCGAACCCCTCGATATCGATCGCGTACTCCTGGAGGGTGTCGATGACCGCTTCGACCTTCGAGCTTCGAATGTCCCCGACCCCCGGTTTGTACGAGAGCCCGAGTACCAGCACTCGACTCTCCCGGAGCGTCTTGTGACACTCGTTGAGCGCCTTGATCGTCAGTTCGGCGACGTGGCCGGGCACCGACTCGTTTACCTTTCGACTGGTCTGCATGAGTTCGGGTTCGAACCCTTCCTGGGACGACCGGTAGGTAAAGAAGTACGGATCGACGGGGATGCAGTGGCCGCCGACCAGTCCCGGTCGGTAGTCGTGGAAGTTCCACTTCGTGCCCGCGGCCTCGAGGACCGCCTGCCCGTCGACGTCTAAGCGCTCGAGGGCCATCGAGAGTTCGTTGACGAACGCGATGTTGAGGTCGCGCTGGGTGTTTTCGACGACCTTGCTGGCCTCGGCGACCTCGATCGACGGGGCACGGTGGACGCCCGCGTCGATGATCGACTCGTAGAGGGTCGCCACGTCGTCGAGCACTTTCTCGTTCTGTGCGCTGACGACCTTGACGACGTCTGCGAGGCCGTGTTTCTCGTCACCGGGCGTCGCGCGTTCGGGCGAGTAGCCGACGAAGAAGTCCTCCCCCGCAGAGAGGTCGGAAGCGGCCTCGAGTGCCGGAACGAGCACGTCGCGCGTCGAGCCAGGGTAGACAGTCGACTCGAGAATGACCGTGCTTCCGGGGTTCATCTTCGAGCCGACGGTCGTCGCCGCACTTTCGACGTAGCTCAGGTCGGGACGGTTGTCGTCATCGATCGGCGTCGGGACGGTGATGATGATGTAATCCGCCTCGCTGATCTGACTCGCGTCGGTCGTGTAGGATATATCCCCGTCCTGAACGGCTTCGTCGGTGAGATCGCCGGTCGTGTCGACGCCTGATTGCAGCGTTTCGACCGTCGATTCGTCGATATCGTATCCGACGACGCGGTAGTTCGACTGTGCGAACCCGACTGCAAGCGGGAGCCCGACGTAGCCGAGTCCGACGACACAGATCGTCGCCTCGCGGATGGACTGTTCGTCGATATGCTGGAGAGTCGTCCCCTCCTCACCCGTCTGCAGTGGGTACCGATCGTACTCTCGTTCGCCCCCTCGCGTCTCCGTGTCGCTGATTGTTGTGGTCATGGATGATGCGGTGTCGCTGGGCCGTCACACAGCCGAGTGCGACGGTGATTCCGGGTCAGTACGCGTTTTGCAACCGACGGCATTCCTCAGGACAGCCCACTCGCCATCGGTGGTTTACTATACCTCGAATAAACGGTTGTAGCAGGAGCATCTGCCAGCAAACCAGCGTGCTGTGAGGGCTCCGGACGTCTCAGCGATGGATTGCCCGAATCGAGAGCGTGAGCGTTTAAATCGTTATTAAACCGGGTTATACGGATCCATAATGAAAACCCCACAGTGCACATCTCGAGTGCGGTCGGCGGGATCACGAGTATCGTGGGTCCCCCACAGGCCGACCGTGTTAGAACCGCGACATCCATGGTGTCTACTTTCCAGATCGGAGCCGGAACCGCGCTGCGGTCGATCTCGACCGACGGAGGGCCGGCTTTGGTTCACCAACTCAACGGACAGACGGTCGCATCGGCGCTTCTCAGGACTGGCAATTGGCCAGCTGGACTGGTGTCTTGGCTGTCGGTCCTTCGTAACGTCTCGGTCTGGGAAGCGGCCCTGATCGTCGTTCTCTTCCTACTGATCGGCGGGCTTGTCGGCGTCCGTCTCGCCGAAACGATGTCGAAACGCACCCTCGAGGTTGCCACACTCCTCCCGGTGTCGACACGAACGGCCGAATCACCAGCGGCAGACGAGCCGGCAGACGTCGATGATGGCACGATTGAGTCGAAACCGACCGACAGCTCACCCACCAAGACGGACTCGTATGCACAGTATTTCTCCCCGGAAACACCGCCGGAACTCTTGAGCGACGAGGGACTGGTTGTTCGGCTGCTCGTTGCGAATCAGGGCCGCATTCGCCAGCATCGGATCGCTGAAGAGACCGGCTGGTCGAAGTCGAAAGTCAGCCGGATCTGCTCGCAGATGCACGACGACGAGATGATCGAGAAGATTTCGGCCGGCCGAGAGAACGTCATTCGCCTTTCCGAGCGCTCAACCGAGGCGACACAGTCGGACGAGGTTGAGAACCCGGGAGTCGGTTCACACCATTCACACCACTGACAACTCCATTTCTGACAGCCGTGTTTCGTGGCCGACAGTTGTTCGTGGTGAGAGAGGGCAATTCACACGACTGCTGTCTGATCGGCCTGAAACCGTTTCCGTTGTTCATGCCGATTGCAGATCTGCAACCGAATTCAGCGTTCCACAATCGATGGCGACTGTCTTATTCGTGGTATAGTAATGGCTCGTCTGTGAGTTGGGGCGAGTAGAGACCCGGCGTCCGATACTCGGCGACCACGGGTCGGTGACAACAATGACATACACACGTACTGCATCTCAGGCAGCCGTCCCGAATCGACTGGATACGACCGTCGCGAACGCGGGTCGTCCCGTTGCAGCGCGTCTGCCCGGTCGTCTGACGTGGTCGAAAACTGCCCCTCGAACGGCGGTGATCGGCTAATGTGTGGTATTATCGCGCGGATCGGCCACGGCGACGCAGCAGAGACGCTGCTGTCTGGCCTCGAGAATCTCGAGTACCGCGGCTACGACTCGGCAGGGATCGCCGTCCAGAACGGCTCCGGTGTCAAGGTCCACAAGTGTTCGGGCGAGGTATCGGAGCTCAAATCGACGCTGAGCGGCCGTCCGAACGGGAACATGGGTATTGGCCACACCCGCTGGAGCACCCACGGGCCGCCGACCGACGCAAACGCCCACCCGCACACGGACACCGTCGGTGACGTCGCCGTCGTCCACAACGGCGTCATCGACAACTACGACGAACTCAGAACGGAGCTCAAAGCGAAGGGCCACGAGTTCGAAAGCGATACCGACACGGAGGTCATCCCGCATCTCATCGACAAGTATCGAGACGAAACCGGCGACACCGAACTGGCGGTCCGACAGGCCGTCGACACGCTCGAGGGCAGTTACGCGATCGCCGCGATCGTCGACGGCGAGGAGGCGGTGTACGCCGCCCGGAAAGGGTCGCCGCTCGTGCTCGGGCTGGACGACGAGGAGTGGTTCCTCGCCAGCGACGTCCCGGCGTTTCTGGATCACACCGACGAGGTCATTTACCTCGAGGATGGCGACCTCGTCGTGCTCGAGCCCGACTCCTACCGGATTACCGACCTCGAGGGAACCCCGATCGACCGCGCGGTCGATACCGTCGACTGGGACCCCGAAGACGCGGGGAAAGGCGAGTACGACCACTACATGAAAAAGGAGATCCACTCCCAGCCGACCGCGCTCTCGAACACGATCGAGGGCCGGATCGAAGACGGTGACGTCGCCTTCGAGGATCTCCCGGCTGACTCGTTTACTGACGTCGACACTGTCCAGTTCGTCGCCTGTGGAACCTCCTATCACGCCGCGATGTACGGCGGCCAGCTGTTGCGAGCCGCAGGAATCCCCACGGAAGTCCTCCGTGCCAGCGAGTACGAATCGACGTCGGGACCGGTCGACGAGCACACACTCGTCGTCGCTGTCACCCAGAGCGGGGAGACGGCCGACACGCTCGATGCGGTCCGAACGGCGACCGGTCGCGGTGCGCGATCGCTTGCCGTCACGAACGTCGTCGGCTCGACGGCCGCACGCGAAGCCGACGATGCGATCTACATCCGTGCCGGCCCGGAAGTCGGCGTCGCGGCGACGAAGACCTACTCCTCGCAAGCGGTCACGCTCGCGTTGCTCACCCAGCATATTGCAGCAGACGTACCGGATGCGACACCTGCCGACGACCGCGAGGCGATGCTCGAGTCCCTCGCGGACCTTCCGGCACACGTCGAGACCGTTCTGGAGAACTCACAGGCCGAAATGCTCGCCCAGGAGACCTTAGACAGCACGTCGTACTTCTTCATCGGCAGCAGACTCGGCCACTCGGTCGCACTCGAGGGGGCATTGAAATTCAAGGAGATCACCTACGAGCACGCTGAAGGGTTCGCCTCGGGCGAACTCAAACACGGGCCACTCGCGCTCGTGACCGATGAGACACCGGTGATTGCAGTGTTGACCGGCAGCGGCGACGAGAAGACGAAGACGAACGCGATCGAGGCCAACTCCCGTGGCGCACCGATCGTTGCCGTCGGCCCGGACGACAATCCCCTCGCTGACGTCGCCGATGCGCAGCTATCAGTTCCCGAGACCCACCCCGTCTGGGCGGGACTGCTCGCGAACGTCCAACTCCAGTTGCTCTCTTACCACGCCGCGAACCTGCTCGGTCGACCGATCGACAAGCCCCGCAACCTTGCGAAAAGCGTGACGGTCGAATGATCGGCTCGACCCGTTCGTAGCGACTTTTTGACGGATCGTTCGGCGTCTCGAGTGAGGTCGAATCGGAACTGTGTTTCGGCGGCAGACATTCATTTACACATATACATCACTGTAAATGTCTTTATTTTGGATATATGTCTAGTTCTAGAATGTATAATACT
This sequence comes from Natronorubrum thiooxidans, assembly GCF_900156475.1. Classification (GTDB taxonomy): domain Archaea; phylum Halobacteriota; class Halobacteria; order Halobacteriales; family Natrialbaceae; genus Natronorubrum; species Natronorubrum thiooxidans. The sequence goes on along the minus strand of NZ_FTNR01000002.1, from coordinate 229,313 downwards.
ACAAATATACACAAAGTATTTGCCACAAGGGTGAACGTGATTCACTGACCGACGACAGTCATAGAATCCATATGATCGTAGACTGGATCAAACAGCACACCGAAGGAGTTCGCCACGCACCCGTTCACTACGAGTGTCGACGCTGTGGGAAGACGCTCACGGCCGACGATACCACCTGCCCGCTCTGTGGGTCGGACGAAATCGCAACCATTCCGCTGTAGGTTTCGGTTCCGGTTCCACCAGCGAGCCCAGTGCCCCGTCGTGCGCTCTACGGGCCTCGAGCCGTCGCAGCGTCCATCGTCCAACACCGGCCGCCGCGCACACAGAGCGACTATCACGGGCCTCGGACCGTTGCCGTCGACTGCCGATCACGTCCCGTTCTGGCTCTGTGACGGAGAACCGACTCCACGGGCTGTTGCTATCGAACGAACAGTTATGACAGTACGGGCGAATGTTCAGTTCGAACTGGATGTCCACTCGATTTCGTGTTAGTCAACAGCTCCTCGCTGCGCTCGTCATTCTGATCGCCGTCGTGACCGTCCTTGAGTTACCACGGCCGTATCCGACGTGGCTGACTGTCGGACCGGTCCCAGTTAACCCGGAACTGGTCGTCCCCGGAGTACTCGGTCTCGTCGCGCTCCTCGAGCCACTCCATGAAGGGCTTGCCGTCAGTTCAATCGTCGTCGGCGTCGTCGGCTCGGTGACGCTGTGGCTCGCAGCGATGAGTCTCTATGCGCTGTATGCGTCGTCCGCAGGCGGCGTCTTCTGGGGCGGGTTTTTTACGCTACTCAGCGGTGTCGCCCTTGCCAGTCTACTGTTCGTCCGAAGCGTCGTACAGCAGGGCCGTCGAGCCGTTTCGTAGGGACTCGATCCGGACTCGAGAGAGGGTACTGTACTCGAGGAGAAACGCGTCACTCGAGTCTCGAGGGTCGTCACCGCGAAAACTGGAACCGCCAGCGTCGATCAGTCCTCCACGAGGGTTAGGGTGACCGTGTTGTCGTCACCGTCGATCTCGACATCTTCCTCGGTCTCGGTGCCGTCTGCGGACGCGATCACGTTGTAGGTGTCGTCCTCAAGATCGAACTCGGCTTCGCCGCCGTCGTCGGTGGACTTCGTCGAAGAGTCGAACCAGGGCTTTTCGACTTCGACAGTGGCGTTCTCGATCGGGTCGCCATCCTCGTCTTCGACGACTGCGGTCAGCGTGTGCATCCCGTCGTCGGTATCGTCTTGTTCGATAGTCAGCGTGACCGTGTCGTCGTCGCCGTCGATTTCGACATCTTCCTCGGTCTCGGTGCCGTCTGCGGACGCGGTCACCGTGTAGTTGCCGTCCTCGAGGTCGAACTCGGCTTCGCCGTCGTTGTCGACCGTCGAGTCCTCGGCGAATCCGAAGGCATCCACTTCGACGGTGGCGTCGTCGACTGGGTCGCCGTCGCCGTCTTCGACGACTGCGGTCAGCGTGTGCGTCTCGTCGTCGTTCGTCCCGTCGCTGCCGTCACCACCGTCTGTCTCGCTGTCGTTGCTCCCGTCGTCACTTCCGTCCGCATCACCGTCATCGCCGTCATTATTGTCTGCGCCACTGTCATCGCCATCGCTCCCGTCGCTGTCAGTGCTATCGCTTTCGTCCGTCTTGCCGGTGTCCCCGCTATCGCTTCCGGTTCCATCACTCTCATCGCCACTGTTACTGTCGGACGTCTCGGTGTCTCCGTCACCGTCGTCGGCAGTAGACTGGTCGGGATTCGAGTCCACGCCGTCGCTCTCGTCATCAGTCGACTGTGTTCCATCCCAGCTGTCTGTGACTGAACTGAACGTGCCGCCGACGGACCCGCCACTCGCGGCGAGTAGCAACCCTGCAGCTAACAGTACTACTCCGCTGAGAGTAAGCACTATCTGAATATTCGTCTGAATTGATCGTGTCTCCGAACGCTGTTGTCGGGCGTTACGACGCATAATCGGTATCTGAAACTGAAACTAAACGCTGGTGGTTGTCTGCGCTATGTACTCCACGACGGGCGGTTGACACACACTATTCGCTGCATTGGCAGACAGTTTCTCATTGGCGTGGTTCACTATACGGCTGTTAAAACCGTTTTCGTGACGTGAACAGTTTGAATCGGCTGCCGACACGAACCGATAGCGGCCGCGTACGTCCGTGTTACTGTCGACAGCACGGCCACACTCCATCAGTCGCTCGTCACGTTCGTGTCTCGACCGGCCGCCGTTGGTCGGACCGAAGCGACCAGTTCGGCCCACAACCGAACCACCGCTATGGGTTTCCGGCCGCTCGAGAGTGCGTTTAACGGGACCATAGTATCAGGCGGTGGGAGACAACGTGGAGAGAAGATGAGTGACTACCGACTCGCGTTCAAACCAGCGATCGGACTGTACGGACAGCACGATCCCAGTGCTGTCCTGTTCGAAGACGGAACGCCAGTCTTTGGCATCGAGGAAGAGCGACTGACACGCGAGAAACACGCCTCGGAGACGTTCCCGACGAACGCGATCGAAGCCTGCCTCGAGTACCGCGACCTCGAGTTTGCCGATCTCGAGACGATTCTCCTTCCATACGACCCGAGCCTCCGGTCTCGGATTCGCTCACACTATCTCACCGATGCGCTTCGGGCTCCTGGCCTCGCGAGAAAGCTGTCCGCACTCGAGGGTACGATCGTCACTGAAGCACAGAGTCGACTGGCCCCGACGAAACAGATCGAGCGTCGCCTCGCCGAGATTGACACGCCGGTGCCACCGATCGAGTTGCGCTCCCACCACCGCTGTCACGCTGCCAGCGCGTTCCATCCCTCGGGATTCGACGAGGCGCTCGTCGTCACGATCGACGCGAAAGGCGAGTACGACTCGACGGTCGTCTGGCGCGGCGACGAAACCGGGCTGACGCGCGTGCACACGTACGAACATCCGAACAGTCTCGGCCTCCTCTTTGCGGTTATTACGGAATATCTCGGCTATCGGATGTTCAACGGCGAAGGGAAGGTGATGGGACTCGCCCCCTACGGCGAGGAGAACCCGGCGATCGAGCGGACGCTGCGTGAACTCATCGACGTCGGCCCGGAGTACGACGTGACCGAGGTGACGAAACGCTGGGGCACCGGCTACGGCGTCAGCCTGCTCGAGGACGTCTTCGATCGGCCACGAAAGTCGTCGCCGGAAACCTTCGACCAGTGGGAGAAGGATCTGGCGTATACGGCACAGAAACTCCTCGAGGAGATCGTCCTCGACATCGTGCAGGCGTATTCGGGGACAGTCGAGACCGGGAACGTTGCCCTCGCCGGTGGCGTCGCGCTCAACTGCAAACTCAACAAACGGGTTCGTGAGGCAACCGTCGTCGACGATTGCTTCGTCCAGCCCGTCGCCCACGACGCCGGCCTCGCACTCGGTGCCGGCTGGATTGGACAGGACCCCGCGTCGGTCGAGACGATGTCGACGGTCTATTTCGGTCCCGAGTACGGCCGCGCGGAGATCGAATCGCGGCTGGAGACGAACAAAATCGCGTACGCCGAGCCCGCTGATCTCGAGGAGTACGTCGCCGAGCGACTCGCAAACGGCGCGCTAGTCGGCTGGTTCCGAGGACGGGCAGAGATGGGACCGCGGGCGCTCGGATCGCGAAGCATCCTCGCCGATCCGCGAACTGCGGCCTCGCGCGATCGAGTCAACCGGTTCGTCAAACACCGCGAGGAGTGGCGACCGTTCGCGCCATCGATGCTCGAGGACGCCGCCGACGAGTATCTCGTCGATGGCCGACCCGCGCCGTTCATGATCGACGCGTTCGACGTCCGCCCCGAGAAGATGGACGACCTCGAGGCCGTTATCCATCCGGCGGATGGCTCGACGCGCCCGCAGACCGTTCGCGAAGGCCAGCACCCGAGCTACTACCGCTTGCTGTCGGCGTTCGAGGATCGCACCGGCGTGCCGGTCCTGTTGAACACGTCGTTCAACGACCACGGTGAACCGATCGTCAACACGCCGACGGAAGCGGTCAAGGACTTCTACGGGATGGGGCTGGATCTGCTCGTGCTTGGCGACTACGTCGTGGAAAAGCCCAGACAAGTAATCGACAACCCAGATCAGATCAGCGATGCAGGAGTCGAATCGGCCACTGAGGGACAGAACGCGGGTCACGACGGGACCGCAACGGGATCGATATCCGACGAGCGGCTTGTACAGTAACCGCGAGAGATGGACCGATCGTGTGGACTCGAGCGACCCGTCGCTTCGCTCGAGTCGGCATCGTACGTGCCGACCGTTTCGAAACGCTCAGCACGAATCATGTGGCCCGGGTTCGGGTTGAGAGCGATCTGGGCGAGGATATCCGGGGAGATGTCGACACGTACCGACGGCGTAGTGTCGTGAGGGGTTCAATAGAGCCAAACGGCCGAAACGAAGTAAGCAAGTACTAACCGAGCCCCGGGAGAGCGACCAGTGTCTGATTGGCGTGTCGAAACAGGATCTTGCTCGAGCGCGCCGACCGAACACATTGATGGCACTGGGGTGTGGTTTTGGAGCGATGTCTACCGGCTGACTGAAACAGTCACGACGCCTTTTGCCCGGTCTCAACCACTGTTCGGCTGGCGATCACCATGAGCGAGTCCACGACCACCGACCCGACTGGAGAGCCACGCACTCGAGAACAGGGTGAACCGGCGGGCAAAAAATGGCTCAGCGGTATCGTTTCCCTGATCGGCCTGTGGATCGCCGTCTCGCCGACGATCTACGAAGCCGCCGCGTCCATGACGTGGAACAACGTGCTGGTCGGGGCAGCCATCTTCCTGCTTGCGGGGTACAACTACTATCGCATTGTCAACGCCTATCCGACCAGCACCAGCGTGATGTCACTCGTCGCACTGCTCGCCCTGTGGACCATCGCTGCCCCCTTCGCCTTCGAGGGACAGGTCGCGATGGAAGGGCTCGACGTCGCTGCACAGGGACTCGTCTGGAGCAACGTGGTTTCGGGACTCATCATGGCAGTGCTCGCCGCGTACATTGCGTACGCAGCGGGGACGGCTGTCCGAACCGGGACGGCAGCCGGAACGCGGTGACATCCCCAGCCATCCCGGACGGTTCCGACGGCGGCTTTTGCCGATCACTGATGTCGTCGGCGTGAGAAGTCTCCGCTCGAGAGACTGTCGCGGACCGTCCGCGACGGGTTACGGCGGGCCAGCATCGTCCGGTGGACCAGCGCCAGCAGGCACTCCTGTCTCACTCGGCGGGCCAGCATCGTCGGGCGGGCCACGATCATCTAGTGGGCCGTCGTCGTCATCGAACGGACTCCCGTTCTCGAGCGGGCCGTCATCGTCATCGAACGGACCATCATCCGGTCCACTCGGTGGCTCACCGTCGAACGGATCCGCTGCTGGTTCGTCGCCGTCGAACGGGTCAACACGGTCATCGTCGTCCGAAACCGGTTGCGCTCCCTCGGCAGCTCCATCCGAGTCGGTATCGGCATCGACTGCCTCCGCACCGCTTGGACTGTCGTCAGCGTCGTCGCTGGTGTTCTCAGCCGCCGTCGACGGCTCGTTGCTCGAGTCGTCGGCCGGGAGCTCAGTTTCAGCTCCGGACTCGTCGGCCGAGTTCGGCCGATCCAGTCCGATGGCAGGGAGAAAGACTAGCCCAAGGATTGCGAAGGTGAACAAGACGACCACGATAGTCACGAGCACGGTCGACGCCGTCGGCTCCGGATCATCGCGTGAACGAGCCATGTGACACGTTCCGGATTCCGGTGCTCCCAGCTTTGTTAGGCGCAGCCAACAGCCATGGCATCGAGTCGACATTGTCCGTGACGACTCGAGTCGATTGCTCGAGGAGACCGCTTCGAACAGCCGACGATGAGCCGAACAATAAAATAGCCGGCACACCCAGTACTCCCCAAGACTGCTCGCTACTATGACGAACCATTATGATCACGCGCAAGTCCAGGAGTTCTGGCAGTACGTCTGGGAGCGCGACGACGTCTACGCGCTGCCCGAGGATGCCGACGACCCGACCTACGTCCTCGGAATGTTTCCGTACACGTCTGGAACGCTGCATATGGGCCACGTTCGTAACTACGCGATCACCGACGCTTACTCGAGATATCGCCGGATGCAAGGCGACGACGTCCTCCATCCGATGGGCTGGGACGCGTTTGGCCTTCCCGCCGAAAACGCCGCGTTCGAGCGCAAGACCGACCCACGATCCTGGACGGAGGCGTGTATCCGCCGGATGCGCGAGGAACTCGAGACCATGGGCTTTGGCTACGACTGGTCTCGCGAGATTACGACCTGCGAGCCGGAGTACTATCAGTGGAATCAGTGGCTGTTCAAACGCCTCTACGAGGCGGGGCTCGTCGAGTACGACTCGGCAGCAGTTAACTGGTGTCCCGACTGCGAGACGGTCCTCGCCGCGGCACAAGTCGAGGAGCGCGAGGTCGAACGCAGTGAGACCTCGGAGGCAGCGAGCGGCGAAGTCGAACGCGTCTGCTGGCGGTGTGAGACCCCCGTCAGCCGGCGCGAACTCGACCAGTGGTTTTTCACGATCACGGACTACGCCGAGGAACTCCACGACGGCCTCGAGGACCTCGAGGGGTGGCCCGAGGGCGTCCGCGAGATCCAGCGCAACTGGATCGGCCGACAGGAGGGCGCACGGATCACGTTCGAGGTCGACGACCACGGCGACGTCGACGTCTTCAGCACCCGACCGGAGACGATCCACGGGGCGACCTATCTCGCGGTCTCGCCCGGCCACGACCTCGCTCGAGCACTCGCCGACACGGACGACGACGTAGCCGACTACATCGAGGACGTCCGCGAGCGCGATCCGAGTGAGGTCGGGACGTCGGGGATCGAAACCGATAGAATGGCACACCACCCGTTGACGGGCGAGCGACTCCCCGTCTACGTCGCCGGCTACGTCTTAGAGGACGTCGGTACTGGCGCAGTGATGGGCGTGCCCGCCCACAACGAGCGCGACCACGCGTTCGCCAGCGAACACGAGTTACCAATAGAGAGCGTCATCGTCCCCGATGACTCAGATGGCGACGCCAGCCTCGACCTCGAACACGAGGCCTACACCGGCGAGGGCGTCCTCGAGGCAAGCGGCGAGTACGACGGCGTGGCGAGCGAGACGGCTCGAGAGCGGATCGTTGCCGACCACGACGCCCTCGAAGACGACGTCACCTACCGGCTGCGCGACTGGCTGATCTCCCGCCAGCGCTACTGGGGGACGCCGATCCCGGTCGTCCACTGTGAGGACTGCGGTCACGTGCTCGTGCCCGACGAGGAGCTGCCGGTCGAACTCCCCGAGTTCGTCCGCACGACGGGGAACCCGCTCGAGGAACACGAATCGTTCCGCGAGACCGAGTGTCCGGAGTGTGGCGGCCCGGCCCGCCGGGAGACGGACACGATGGACACGTTCGTCGACTCCTCGTGGTACTACCTGCGATTCCTCTCGCCCGACCTCGAAGACGCGCCCTTCGACACCCAACTGGCCGACGAGTGGCTGCCAGTCGACGTCTACGTCGGCGGCGAGGAGCACGCGATCCTCCATCTGCTCTACACGCGATTCTTCACGCGCGCGCTCGCGGATCTGGACCTGCTCGATCGGCGCGAACCCATCACGGAGCTCAAAAGCCAGGGGACGGTGTTGTACGACGGCGAAAAGATGTCCAGTTCGAAGGGCAACGTCGTCGCGCCCCAGGAGTACGGCGCGGAGACGACGCGGCTGTTCGTCCTCTCGGCGGCCCACCCCGAACAGGACTTCGAGTGGACCGCGAACAACGTCCGCGGAGCCTACGACCTCCAGCAGACGCTCTACGACATGGCCGCCACGTTCGTCGAGGAAAGCGATACCCGCGTCGAGACGCGAGCACACGACGAGTACGTCGCCCGCGAGATCGATCGAACGATCACTGCAGTAACCGACGAGTACGAGCGGTTCCGGTTCCACCGAGCCGCCACGGAAATCCAGGAGTTGGCACGACTGCTCCGGCGCTACCGGGCCTATGACCAGCCACACGAGGAGATCTACCGACGTGGCCTGCTGACACTCGCAGCCCTGATCTCGCCGATGGCACCCCACCTCGGCGAGGAACTGTGGAACAAACTGCGTGGCGAGGGGCTGGTCGTCGAAGCCGACTGGCCGACGGCCGAACGCGACGTGAGCCAGTACCGACTCGAGCGCCAACTCGTCGAGTCGACGCTCGCGGACGTCCGTGACATTGTCGACGTCGCCGCGATCGACGAACCGGAGCGGATCGAACTCGTCGTCGCCCAGGACTGGAAGTACGACGTGGCGCGGCTTGTCGCCGACGCCGCCGACGAGATGGCCGACGACGTCGATACCGGCTCGCTCGTCGACCGCGTGCTGACGGCCGACCTCGAGGTCGATCGCGAGACCGTCGCACCGTTCGTCGTCGACCTGGCCGATCAAGTCGGACGGACAGAGCTCGAACAACTCCTCGGAGCCGAGGACGAATTGGCGATCGCAGAGCGGAGCGCGTGGCTGCTCACCGACGAGTTCGACGCCGATGTCGTCGTCCGTCGGGCGACCGATGGCGACGACGTGGCCGGCAACAGCCGACCGGGCAAGCCAGCGATTTACATCAGCTAGCTGCCAGTCACGCCCTCGAGATGACCCGTGTTCGAGGAGACGGCGACAGCGCAGATCTCGACTCGCTCTCCCCAGACACAGCGAATATACCGATTTGTACACCCTGATATCAAAACCCGACGGGGACGGTCCTGTCAAACATCCAGCCAAGAAAGACAGTTTTATTTCAACGGATTTGGTACAGTGGTAATATGACTGAGGGGGGCGGCGATCACGCCGATAGATCGCATCGGAACGAGCCAAGCCAGGCAGTCGTCGAAGCCATCGCCGACGCAGAGGACATTCCGGCCAGACAGGTGCGTCCACCGGCTTATGAATCGCTACACGCCGCTATCGATCCCGAGGCGCTCGATCTCCTCTTTGCGCCTCGAGCCGACGGCACACCGCGACCGGGTGGACGGGTCTCGTTTCCGTTCTGTGGCTACGACGTCACCGTCGAACGGAACGGCACGGTCTCACTCGAGAAGGCGACCGACTGACAGTTTATCGACGAGGGGTCTCAGAGTGGTGTTCTCTGCCGTTCGATACCTGTAACCGTACCCGACGTTCATAATCGAGAACAGCAAGACAAATACGGGACCTGTCCTAACCCCCGATAATGGCAACCGCCGACGCGAGACGACAGCTTCGAGAGCGGCCGATCGGGGCGACGATCTTTCTGACGATCGTCGGTTACGCGTTAGTGATCGGTACGTTCGTCCTCGATCTGCCGATCTATCCGGATCTCACGATTGCGCAAATTAATGCGCTCACGCACGCGATTGCGGTGATTAACGCGACCGCGACGGTGTTTCTGGTCGCCGGTTGGTACTGGATTCGGACTGGCGAGGTCGAAAAGCACCGATTCGCAATGGTCGGCGCGTTCACCTTGATCTTGCTGTTTCTGGTCGTCTACCTCCTGCGAGTCGGCGGCGGCGGCGAGAAGTACTTCGTCGGTCCGGATCTCTACTACTACGCATACCTCGCGATGCTCGCGATCCACATCATCCTCTCGATCCTCGCCGTGCCGGTCGTCCTCTACGCGCTGATCCTCGGGCTGACCCACACCCCAGCAGAGCTGCGAAACACGGCCCACGCGAAGGTCGGCCGTATCGCTGCCGGGTCGTGGATCCTGAGTCTCGTGTTAGGCGTCGTCACCTATCTGATGCTCAACCACATCTTCAGCTACGAGTTCATGATTCTCCCGCTGGTCTGACTGCGCCGGGTTGCTATTTTAGCCCTCGAGTCCGTTGTCATAGCCATGCACGTTCGCGGAAGCCTCTCACGGTCGGCGATCACCGACGTCCTCGAGGAGACGACAGCCCCGATCAGAGTCGCCTGTCGGACCCCACAGGATCACCTCTGGATGTGTTCGCTGTGGTATCGACTCGAGGACGCATCCGACGGTGATGACTGGCGGCTACAGTGTGCCACGTCGGCTGGGGCAGACATCGTCTCGTTTCTCGAGGCCGAATCCGAGGTCGCCTTCGAGGTGTCGACGAACGACCCGCCGTACATGGGCGTCAGGGGGCGAGGAACCGCGACGATCGAGCCGGATCCCGAAAAGGAGACGCTGCGGGCGCTCCTCGAGCGCTACCACGTCGGGACGGAGTCGGCGCTGGCACGGAATCTGCTCCGTGAGGAACGCGACGAGGTGACGGTCACGATCGAGCCCGCGGTGGTGTACGGCTGGGACTACGCGGATCGGATGGGTGATACTGGGACGCGAGCGTAGCGGGCACACTGCCCCGTGTTCCGAGGGGAGCCTTTAGGGTCGACTGGCGAGTAGCTCAAACGAAATGGATTCGTCGTCCACCGGTACTGAAGCGGAACTCCAGCGTTGCGTTCGCCAACAGCGGGTCGTCGCTGACCTCGGGAATCGGGCGCTCGAGTGTGCCGACCTCGAGGGGCTGTTCCGGGATGTGGCGCAAACGGTGGCCACGACGCTGGCGGTGAACTCGTGTACCGTTCTCGAGACGGTGCCCGGCGAAGACCGGTTCCGGTGTCGAGGGGGCTGTGGACGGGAAGCCGGCGACGACTCCGTTGAACCGACGACGGTCGCCGCGGACCTCGACTCGCTGGCGGGTTACACGCTCGCAACGGGCGAGTCGACCGTCGTTACCGATCACCGGACCGACGACCGGTTTGGAGATTCGGACTCCCAATTCGATCGCGACGTCGTCAGCGGAGTCGGCGTCGTTGTCGGATCGGGCGACGAGCCGTGGGGAATCCTCAGCGTGCAGACGACGAGTCGACGTGCGTTCAATGCAGGCGAGGTCGCGTTCGTCGAATCTGTCGCAACCGTTCTCGCGTCGGCGATTGAACGCGAGCAGGCGAACAGACGCCGGGACGAAGCGGTGAGGCGAACGAAGACGATCGCCGAGATGGCCCACGACGGTATCTACGTGGTCGACGAGCAACAGCGGTTCGAGCTGGTAAACGAGTCGTTCGCCGAGTTGACCCGGTTTACCCGATCCGAGCTACGCGGCAAGCCATCGGTAGACGTGTTTGGCGAGGAATTCGACACCATCGAGGCCGAAAAATGGGCGGCAGCCCGCGGCTCGAAAAGTCCGGTGTTCGAGGAGACGATCATCGCCGGGTCGGACGGGACACGGACGGTCGAAAGCCGGTTCGATATCATCGCTGCAGACGACGGCAGTGAGAAACGAGTCGGCGTCGTCCGAGACATTACCGAGCGAAAACACCTCGAGAGCGAACTCGAGGCGATGCTTGATCGAGTCACCGACGCGTTCACTGCGATCGATCCAAACTGGAACTACACGTACGTCAACGAACATGCCGCGACGCTGCTCGACGTCGAGGATCGGGACCTGGTCGGCAAGAACGTCTGGGAGGCGCTTCCGAGCGCCATCGGCACGCAGTTCGAGACCGAGTATCGGCGCGCGATGGCGACCCAGGAGCCGGTCTCGTTCGAGGAGTACTCCGACGTCGCCGACGCCTGGCTCGAGGTAAACGTCTATCCCTCAGGGACGGGACTGTCGGTGTATTTCAGGGACGTCAGCGAGCGAAAGGCACGACAACGACAGTTAAAACGGTTCGAAAGTATCGTCGAAACGGTGCATGACGGTGTCTACGTCACCGATGGCGAGGGTCGCTTCGTCTTCGTCAACGACGCGTTCGTGTCGATGACGGAACTGACACGGACAGAGTTGCTTGGATCTCACGGCTCCGTCTTCTTCGGCGAGCGCTTCGTCGACACGGACGAGACAGAATGGCAGGAGCTCGTCGACGGGACGGTCGACTCGGTGGCGTTCGAGACGACCATCACTGGACCGGACGGCAAAACTCACAGCGTGCAAAACAAGTTTGTCCTGTTCGAGATGGACGATGAAACGGGGCGTGTCGGCGTCACTCGAGACGTGACGGAGCGCAAGCGGATGGAGGCCGATCTTCGGGAGCGCGAACAGCAGTTCCGAACGCTCGCCGAACACCTCGACGAGACCATCTGGTTGGCCGGTGCCGATCCGGAAGCCCTGTTCTACATCAATCCATCGTACGAGGACGTCTACGGCCGCAGTCGCGACTCGCTGTACGAGGACGCGCTCTCGTTTCTCGAGGTTGTCCACCCGGACGATCGCGAGCGGGTTCGGGACGCGTACACGGGCCTCCCCGAAACCGACTATGACGAGGAGTTCCGGATCGTCACCGATGACGGCGAGCTGCGCTGGATCCACGCTCGAGCAGTGCCTGTCTACGACGAAGGGACGGTCGTCGGCATCGTCGGCATCGACGTCGATGTTACCGAGCGCAAGGAACGCGAGCGGCGGCTGGCGAAGTACGAAACGATCGTCGAGGCGGTCGACGACGGCATCTACACGGTCGACGACGACAATCGGTTCACAATGGTCAATCGGGCGTACGCCGAGTTGACCGGCTATTCGCGTGCGGAGTTACTCGGGGCACACGCCTCGCTCGTCGTCGACGAGAACGTGATCGAACGCGCACAAACGCTGGCCCCCAAACCGGGCGAGACAAAACTCGAGGCCGAACTTGAGACGGCAGACGGCAGTTGGGTACCGACTGAAGCCACGATCACGACCCACGTCGACGACGAATCCGGAAACCGAAGACGAATTGGCGTGGTCCGGGACATCACCGAACGGCAAGCCCACCAGCGCAAACTCGAGGAGAGCAGACAGCGCTACCGAACCCTCGTCGATCACTTCCCCAACGGGGCCGTCGCCCTCTTCGACGACGACCTCCGGTACACGCTTGTCGGCGGCGAGATGCTTGACGAGCGCGACGTCTCCCGGTCGGAGCTGATCGGCACCCACATCTACGATCGGTACCCCGACGACATCGTCGACGACGTCGAGCCGAAGTTCCGAGCCGCACTGGCGGGCGAGGAACACACGTTTGAGTTCGCGTACGACGGCCGAGATCTTCTCGTGTATACACTGCCTGTTCGCAACGGTGAGGGCGACGTGTTCGCCGGGATGCTCATGGCACAGGATATTACTCCGCGAAAGGAGTACCGCCGCCGCCTCGAGGAATCGAACGAACGCTTAGAGCAGTTCGCCTACGCCGCCTCCCACGACCTCCAGGAGCCGTTACGGATGGTCTCGAGTTACCTCCAATTCATTGACGATCGGTACGGCGACGAGCTCGATGCGGACGGTCAGGAGTTCCTCGAGTTCGCCGTCGACGGCGCCGAGCGGATGCGAGAGATGATCGATGGCCTGCTCGAGTTCTCCCGGATCGAAACGCGGGGTGAGCCGTTCGAACCGATCGATCTCGACGACGTGCTTGCGGACGTTCGCCGGGATTTGGGCGTCCAGATCGATGAGTACGACGCCGACCTCACCGCCGACTCGCTGCCCCGTGTCGAGGGTGACGGGAACCAGTTGCGACAGGTCTTTCAGAATCTGCTTTCGAACGCGATCGAGTACGCGGGTGACGAGCCGCCACGAATCGACGTGTCGGCCCACCGTGCTGGCAGCGAGTGGGTGCTTTCGGTCAGCGACGACGGTATCGGAATCGATCCCGAAGCGACGGACCGTATTTTCGAGATTTTCCAGCGGCTTCATGCCGTCGACGAGGGATCCGGAAACGGCATTGGACTGGCACTCTGTAAGCGTATCGTCGAGCGCCACGGCGGGGAGATCTGGGTCGACTCCGAGCCGGGCGACGGATCGACGTTTTCGTTTACGCTGCCAGCAGTCGATGACGGAGACGAGACGGAGCACGACTGACGACTTGAGCCGCCATCATCGCCGAAACTCGAGGCGAACTCGCCCGCACCGAGCGCTCAATCGGTCCGTGGAATCGACCACGCACCGATCGCAAACACGATCACTGCCACGACGGCGAGAATCCCGAGGTTCGCAATCACGGGATCAATCCCGGCGACTGCGGCCGACTCCGCATCGGAATAGGTCGCCGCCCGAACGCCGCGAGCGAAGTACGTCAGCGGCGAGAGGTCGACGAACGGCTCGAACCAGCCGGGGAGTTGCTCGAGGGAGATGAACGTCTCCGAGAGGAACAGCAGGGGGAGCGCGATGGCGTTGCTGGCGGCGATAGCGCCGTCCTGTGAGTCGGTGTAGCTGCCGAGTATCGCCCCGACACCACAGAAGGCGACGACGCCGACGAGGATGTAGAGGAGCAAAAACGGCGAGAAGGCGATCTCGGCGCCTGTCAGGGCGACCACCAGCCCGAGAATAAGCAGGCTGGCGAGACCGATGATCACGGCGTTGACGACGGTCTGGGCGAGTAGCCACTCGCCACGTGTCAGTGGCGTCGTCGCAAGTTTCTCGAAGCGGTTACCCTCACGGTGGCGTGCGACCTCGCTGCCCATCCGCGAGAGCGGCGTAAAGAGGACGACGACGGCGAGATAGCCCGGCACGTAGTAGGCCGGTGGCTCCGCGAATAGTCCACCACCCGCAGGGTCCGTTCGTACGAGCGCGCCGAAGATGACGATCAGGATCACCGGGAAAAAGAACGTAAAGAAGACTGCCGTCCGTCGCCGGACGAACGAGCGCCAGCCGGCGCTGGTTTGGGCGCGGACGCGACCGAGCCGACTCATGCCGTCTCACCCGCTTGTGCGAGATTCGTTCCCTCGGCCCCGTCGCTAGCACGATCGGTCCCCTCGAGTTCCGTCTCATCAGCCAGTTCGAGGTAGACGTCTTCGAGATCGGGTTCCGACCACGTCAGGCCGGTGTACACGATGGTCCGGGCCTCGAGATAGTCGACGACAGTGGCGATGGCGGCAGGGTCGATATCCCGAACGACGACTGCGTTATCGGGGTTTCGGCCCCGGCCACGCTCCGGCTGACTGACCGGGTACTCGAGGTCGGCGAACGCCTCGAGATCGGCGGTCGTCTCGATGGTCAGCCGACTTGCACCGCCGTGCTCGCGGACGAGCGTGTCGGGCGTCCCGCGGGCGATGACCGAGCCAGCGGCGAGCAAGCCGACCCGGTCGGCGAGTCGTTCAGCCTCGGCCATATCGTGGGTGGTGAGGACGACCGTCGTCCCGCTTGCGGCGAGCTCTTCGATCAGTCGCCACACCGTCCGTCGGCCGGCGGGGTCGATCCCCGTTGTCGGTTCGTCCAGAAAGAGGACGTCCGGATCGTTGACCAGCGTGGCGCCGACACAGACTCGACGCTGCTGGCCACCCGAGAGGTCCTCGTACCGCGTTTCGCCCGTATCAGCCAGTCCGACATCCGCGAGCACGTCGTCTGGATCTCGAGCGTCGTCGTACAACCCCGCGTAGTAGGCGAGCAGTTCGTGGGCGCTGAGTCGGTCCGGCGGCGAGAAATCCTGCGGGAGCACGCCGAGCCGGCTGCGATCGACCGACGTCGGCGAGTCGCCCATGATCCGTGCCTGCCCGGAATCGGGTTCGGTCGTCCCCGTCAGCGCGCGAACGAGCGTCGTCTTTCCCGCCCCGTTCGGGCCGATTAGCGCGAAGACCTCGCCACCCTCGACGGCGAGTGACGCCCCCGACAGCGCCACTGTCTCGCCGTAGGATTTCTCGAGGCCCTGCGCTTCGACCACGGCTTCGGCTTCCATACGGGCCGGTATCAACGCGGCGCGGGTAAGGCGTTCGATTTCGTTGGTCACCGCGAGTGCTCGCGGTGTCGGCGTCGGTGTTGCCGTCGCAGGCTCAACCGTTACCCAGGCTTTGGCCGTACCGAGTCGGCATGACACAGCTCGGCTACACGCTCTCGAGCGAAGAACACGGCCCGAACGACCTCGTCGACATCGCCCGACGCGCCGAGGACGCGGGCTTCGACTTCCTCTCGATTTCGGATCACTTCCACCCGTGGGTGTCCCAGCAGGGAGAATCGCCGTTCGTCTGGTCGACGCTCGGCGCGATTGCGACGGCGACCGACGATATCGACGTCGGCGTCGGCGTCACCTGCCCGACGATTCGCATCCATCCCGTAAACGTCGCCCACGCCGTCGCGACCGTTGACGAGTTGTTCGGCGACCGATTTACGTTCGGCGTCGGCACGGGCGAGAACCTGAACGAACACGTCACGGGCGAGCGCTGGCCCGAACACGACGTCCGCCTCGAGATGCTGGATGAGGCGATGACCGTCATGCGAAAGCTGTGGTCCGGCGAGACGATCAGCCACCGTGGCGAGCACTACACGGTCGAGAACGCGCGACTGTACACCGTGCCCGACGAGCAGCCGACGACGATCGCGAGCGCGTTCGGTCCCCAGACGGCTGAATGGGCGGCCGAAAACGCCGACGGGCTGTGGTGTTCCGGTCCGAAGAAGCAGCCGGTCGAGGCCTACGAGGACGCCGGTGGCAACGGGCCGACATACACCCAGCTTCACGGCTGTTACGCCGAAACCGAGGCAGAGGCGATCGGGACCGTCCTCGAGTACTGGCCCAACGGCTCGATCCCGGGCGAACTCGGACAGGAACTGCCGACGCCAGCCCACTTCGAGCAGGCGGCCCAAATGGTCGATCGCGAGGATGTCGCCGAGGCCGGCACCACGACCGATCCGGACCCGCAGACTCACATCGACAGCATCGAACAGGCCATCGACGCCGGCTACGATCACGTCTACGTCCACCAGATCGGTCCCGACCAGGAACTGGCACTCGAGTTCTACGAGGAGGAGGTACTGCCGGCGTTTCGGTGATTAGCGTACGACGGTGACCGGACAGTCCGCCCGGCGGATGATCGTCTCTGCAACACTGCCGAGGAGCACCCGTTTCATCCCGCCTTTGCCACGGCTCCCGACGATGATCTGCTCGATATCGTTGTCCTCGGCATAGGAAATGGTCGCCTTGGCCGGATGACCGAACACGACGTCCGTCTCGACCGTCCGTCCGCGCTCCGACGCGATCTCTCGTGCACTCTCGAGGATATCCGCTGCCTGGTCCTCCGCCTGGTCGGTCATCGACGAATCGGGTGCCATATCGAAGGAGACGCTTGGCACCTCTGGAACGTGGATGACGTGGATTGTGGCGTCCGAGAACTGCTCGAGTGCGTATTTCAGTGCGTCACGTGCCTCTCGGGAGTCATCAATAGCGACGAGTACGCGGTCCATACCCTAGAGATGAACGCGAACCGGTAAAACGTTTCAGACGGGGTGCTGTCCCGAGTTCCGTCGCACCCGCAGACGGTTCGCGGTCGCGCCGGACCTGACTGCCAGCAGTCGGTATCGTTGCTGGCAGTGACTCGACGAGGTCGCCGCTTCCACATCCGTTTTGCCCCTTGCACGTGAATCGGCCCGCATGGAGTACACGACGCTCGGTAACACGGGAATGACTGTTTCGAACCTCTGTTTTGGCACCTGGCGATTCGGCCGCGAGACCGGCGGCGTCATCGAAACGGATCGCGAGGAAGCCTTCGAACTGCTCGATGCGGCCTGGGATCACGGCATCAACTTCATCGATACGGCCAACGTCTACGGCGATCCAAACGGCACGAGCGAACAGTGGATCGGCGACTGGCTCGCCGACCGCGACCATGACCGCGAGGACCTCGTCATCGCCTCGAAAGTCTACTTCCCCTTCGACGGCCGGGGCGAACCCGGCCCCAACGATTCCGGGCTCGGACGGAAACACATCCGCGCCCAGATCGAGGGCACTCTCGAGCGACTCGGTACCGACTACCTCGATCTCTACTACATCCACCGCTGGGATGATGACACGCCGATCGAGGAGACGCTCCGGACGCTCACCGAACTCGTTCGCGAGGGGACAGTCCACTATCTGGGGGCCTCGACGATGGCCGCCTGGCAGCTGACGAAGGCGCTGTGGACCGCAGACGTCGAGGGCCTTGAGCGCTTCGACGTCACCCAGCCGATGGTCAACGCCGCCCACTACGACGCGGTTGGCGACTACCTCGACGTCTGTGCAGACCAGGACCTCGCGGTCTGTCCGTACTCGCCGTTGGGCGGCGGCCTATTGACGGGCAAGTACGACCGCACAGAGGATGGGGCGGTCGAAGCCCCCGACGGCTCGCGAGGGAGTCTCGACGACATGTTCGAAGAGTACTACGCGACCGAACAGGCCTGGGACGTCCTCGAGGCTGTCGAGTCGGTCGCCGACGAACTCGAGGCCACGCCGGCACAGGTCTCCCTGCGGTGGCTGATCGACCAGGATCGATTTACGTGCGTTCCGATCGTGGGCGCACGAACGCCCGACCAACTCGCCGAAAACGTCGGTGCAATCGAGCTCGAACTGGACGACGAGCAGTTCGAACGGATCGAGTCGGCCCGAACCGACGAGACGTGAGCGTGGACCGATGAACACGTGGTGGCGACGAATCGGCTTCTCGCTGGTCGCCGTTTTCGGACTTCTGGTGGTCTACAGTCTCGTCTACCAGTGGGGGATGGCAACGTTCGAGGGCGAACAGCGGACGGTGTTCCAGTCGGCACAGACCGTCATCGAAATCCTGACCACCGCCGGGTTCGGTGGCGATGCGGACGACTGGACCACGGATGGGATGAACCTCCTCGTGATCTGGATCAATCTCAGTGGCGTCTTGCTCGTCTTTCTCGCCTTGCCGCTGTTCGTCGTACCGCTCTTTCAGCGAGCGCTTGCGACGCAGCCAGCGGAGTCGACCGACCTCACCGACCACGTCATCATCTGCTCGCATACGGAACGCGAAGACGTCCTCAGAAACGAACTCGAGGCCGCAGGGATCCCGTACGTCTTCATCGAATCCAACCCGGAGACGGTGACGGAACTCACCGGCGACGGCATTGACGCGATCGTTGGTGATCCGGAGCAAGAACAGACGCTCCGGGCAGCAAACATCGACGACGCCCGTGCCATCGTGATCGACGTCGCCGACGAGGCAAATCCCGAAGTGATCCTCACGGCGCGGGAACTCCGGGACGATCTCAGGATCATCAGCGTCGCCGAAGACAGCGAGGTCGTGACCTACCACCGGTATGCCGGCGCGGATACCGTCGTTCGGCCGCGACAGGTCCTCGGTCACAGTCTCGCACGGAAAGCAGCGCTGTCAGTCACCGCAGAGCTTCGGGAGACGATCGAGCTCGGCGAACGCCTCGAGATCACCGAACTCCTCGTCAGAGGTGACAGCGAACTCGCTGGCCAGACGATCGCAGCGTCGAGGATTCGTGACCGACTGGGTATCAACGTGATCGGGATGTGGCACGAGGGCCAATTCGTACCCGTACCGGATCCAGAGACCGTCATCGACGAGAACACGATCTTGCTCGTTGCCGGCCAGTACGACGCGCTTACGGAACTGACCTCACGGACGGTCTCGCCCTCACAAGCGCAGTCACAGCGCGTGATCGTCGGCGGCTACGGCGAGGTCGGCCGGACTGTCAGCGAGACGCTTAGCACGGCTGGCATCTCACAGACCGTCGTCGATAGGGTCGAAATCGACGGTGTCGATGTCGTCGGTGATATCACTGACGAGGACACGCTCGCTGCCGTCGATATCGAGACCGCCCGGTCGGTCGTCCTCGCGCTCGATGACGACACGACGGCGATCTACGCGACGCTCGTCCTCGAGAAAATCGCCCCGGAGACCGAGGTAATCGTGCGAGCCAACGAGACGGAGACCGTTCGAAAACTCTACCGGGCCGGTGCCGAATACGTCCTCGCGCTGTCGACCGTGACCGGTCGGATGCTCTCGTCGGTGCTGCTCGAGGACGAGGAGGTCCTCACACCGGAGACACAGTTCGAGATTATCCGCACGACGGCCCCCAAACTCGTCGGGCAGAGTCTAGACGAAGCCGGCGTCCGCACACGGCTTGGATGTACGGTCGTCGCGGTCGAACGGAACGGCGAGTTGTTGCCGAACCCCGGTCCCGAGTTCACCGTCGAAGCGGACGACGCGCTCATCGTTGTCGGCAGCGACGACACCGTCAACCGGTTTCTCGCTGCTACCCAGTGACGACACAGCCCGTCTGCGTCGTCGTCGTCACGTAGCGTCTTCGACACTCGAGACGATCGCCTCGAGATCGAACGGGTCCTCGACCTGCTCGCCATCGACGACGACGGTCGGTGTTCCCTCGACGCCGGCCTCGTCGCCGCGGTTCCAGTCGGCCACGAGCGTCGGGGAGTACGTGCCCTCCTCGAGCGCATCAGCAACGACGTTCCGGTCGATGTCGGCCTCGCTCGCGGCGAGATCCACGAGTGCGTCCTCGCTCCAGTCGTCGGCTGCGATCACCGCCCGCTTGTACGTGAAGAATTCGCCGGCCGGGTCGTCGTCCGTCATCGTCTCGGCCTGAACCGCTCGAGCGACACTCGCCATCGCAACCGACTGGTCATCGGCCGGCAGCGGAAAGTCCCGATGTCGGTACGTCGCCTCGTCGGTCTCGAGCAGTCGTTTTTCGAGGTCAGGGAACACGTCGGCCTGAAAGTCGTGACAGGACGGACAGCCGAAGTCCTCGTAGACGTCGATCGCGACAGGGCCGCTGCCGATCGACGGCGCGGGAAGCTGGTCGGAATCAGGCTCCGTGCCCTCGAGGTCGTCGGGGAGCGATGCCTCGAAGACGGATGTACAGCCAGCGATCGAGAGGGTGGCTCCCGTGCCAGCCAGTGTGAGAAACGAACGGCGGTGCATTCGGTCGACGCTACGGCTGCAACACTGTTAGGGGTGTGGTTCCGTGGGGACGAGACAGACCACGAACGGTAACCCGGCCGTTCGATGGCGCTCAGAACAGCGACACTGTCAACACGAGCGCATCGACGAGGATCGCGACCAGCACGGCACCGAGGAACGCATTGGAGGCGTGGAACGACCGGAACGCCGCGTCCTCGGTCTGCTCGAAGTGGAGCACGATGGCCGTCCAGAGGAAGATCCCGCCGAATATCGCGACCGTCGCGGCATAGAGCACGCCGAGATCGGCGATCCAGGCGAGTGCAACCGTGCCGACGAGCGTCGCCGCGATGTAGTAGAGGATGTGTTTCCGGGTGGTCGTCTCGCCCCGGACGACGGGCATCATCGGGAAGCCGCCACGGGCGTAGTCGTCCTTGTACGCCAGCGCGAGGTTGTAGAAATGAGCCGGCGTCCAGAGGAAGATCACGCCCGCGAGCGCGAGTGCGGGCATCCCGATCTCGTTCGTCACGGCCGCCCAGCCGATGAGTGCTGGTAGTGCGCCCGCGAGGCCGCCGAGAACCGTGTTCTGGACCGTGTTCGGTTTGAGCAAGAGCGTGTAGACGACGCTGTAGAAGACGATCGCAGCGAGTCCTAACGCGGCCGCGAGTCGGTTAATCGTCAGGAAGACGCCGAGCGAGGCGACCGTCAACAGTCCGCCGAAGGCCATCGCGTTCCGGACCGGAATCAGATCGGTCGCCAGCGGCCGATCGGCCGTCCGGGACATCCGCTGGTCGACGTCGCGCTCGAGGACGTGGTTGAAGGTCCCCGACGCGCCGATTGCGAGGACGCCGCCGGCGAGCGTGGCGACGATCGTTCGGGCCGTCAGCTCCGGGCCGGCAGCCAGTGCCATCCCTGCGGCAGCGACGAGACAGAGGAGCCACATCAGCCGCGGTTTCATCATCTTGAAGTACGCAAACGCGGTGAGCCGGGCTCGAGCGAGGCCGCCAGCGGGGAGGGATCGGCCAGCGGCTGCAATCCCGTCTTCGGCCGTCGTGTCGGGCTCGAAGGGCTCGGGTGCGTCGAACGTCTCGTTCTTGCTGCCGGTTGCGAGTTCGAGATCCCACGCGAGTGCGAGGACGATCAGCGTAAAGATCACGAGTCCAAGCCCGAGGTGGAGCCCCGGAGCGATCGCGGCGGGACCAGCGATCGCCGTGACGCCGCCGACGCCGACCTGGACGACGTAGAGAACGGTGCCGGCGAGGATCGTTCCGCGGACGCGTCTCGAGACGTCACCGAGGACGGCGGTAATGGCCGTCACGCCGACGAGCACGCCGACGAGGACGGCTGCGAGACGATGCCCCCAGGCGATCGCGAGCTCCGTCTGACTCAGCGGATCGACCGGTGTGTGACAGGCTGGCCACGTCGAACACGCCGACGCGGCGTCCGTCAGCGACGTCGTTGCACCGATGATCAACAGGAGATACACACCGAGTGCAGTCGCTGCGAGGAGTGCAGAGAATCGTTGTCGAGTGCCGACCGGACGGGGGAACGGCGAAGATTCGGTTGCCACAGCTATTCTCGTATGGATCGTACGACTCCGTGTACTTATGATTCCCGTTTTCAGCGCTCTGTTATCGGATTACGGTCGGTTTCTATTGACAGTCATTCGACGGTGGATTCGTTTGCGGAGTGTGCCACCGTCGGGCCAGCATCGTCCGGCACGGAGATCCGACGGAAATCGCCGTCACCACAGGAGCACTCATCCGAGACACCGATCGGCCTGATCGTGCCGTCGGGTTGCTGTTCGGAGACGTATACCGAGTCACAGGCACGACAGACCGCGACGATTCTCGAGTGGGACTCTGCTTGGGTCATGGCCATACGAAGGATATCGACAGGGATCACCATTCTGCCACAGTACTTTGGGAGCTTCGGGGCGGCCGCCGAAACGCGATCAGTCCGATGGCGACTCCTTGATTACGACGACCGCCTCGCCGTCGATCACCGTTACTTCGTCGTCGGTTTCGACGGTCGTGTGCAGCCGGTAGCGTGTGTCGCCCAGTTGCTCGACGATTTCACAGGCGGCGGTGACGGTCGTACCGATTTCGACCGGGGCACGGAACTCCAGGTCCTGTGAGAGATAGATCGTGAGCCCGGGAAAGCGGGCCAGCGCAGCACTGATCGTTCCGGCGACGAGCGTGCCGTGGGCGATTCGCCCGCCGAACTGGGTCTGTTCGGCGAACGATTCCGCCAGATGGAGTCGATTGGTGTCACCGGAGATGTGGGCGAATGCGGAGACGTCGGTCTCATCAATCGTTTTGGTAAACCGAACGTACTCGCCGACAGCGAGGTCCTCGTAGCTGTCAACCGATCGCTCCATCAGCCACGCCTCATCACCGAAGGCGAGTTCCGTGATCGGTTCCTCGGCGGTTTCCGGTCTGTTTCGCGCCGTGAGCGTGCCGAACTCGGTCTCGCTCGAGGGGGGCAGACCCATCGCCGCGAGAAGGGCGTTGTTGGCCTCGAGATAGCTGTTGACGACGTGTTTCGACACACTCGACCAGTGCTCGTTTGATGAGGTCGTACTATTGGCGGCGTCGGACTCCGGATAATTGCTGCTCATAGATTTGTGGGGTCAGTGACTAGTGTACCGCTTACTCCATTGGGCTGGTTCATGATAGCTGTTTGCACGCGACCGTCTTCCACTCCTTGCCAAATCGTATAGGGTACTCGAACGGGATTGTTCAGTTCGGTGACCGGGCGAGACTACTGCGCTGCCGGGTCGAGAAACGCCGCGGTCGCGGTATTGAACGCGTCAGGCCGGTCCTGATTGACGAGATGGCCCGAGTTCGAGAGTTCGAGGCGCTCACCCTCGGCGACTTCTGAGACGAGTTGTCGACCCTGCTGTTTGACCAGCGGTGCCTCTTGTTCGCCGTGGATCACGAGCGTCGGCGTTTCGACGTGGGAGAGATCGGCCGGTTCGTACCGATAGAGCGCGCCGAACACCTTCCGGAACTCGCGTCGAGAGATCTCGCCGACGGCATCCAGCGCCGACGATCGCACTGCCGGGTCCACCGACAGCCACTGCTCGCCGGTCGTCGCCTGAATCGACACCAACAACGACCGAAATATCGTCTCCGGTCTCGTCATCGACAGCGTCGTCGTCAGCGCCGGCAGCGGCGACATGAACGGTTTCATCCCTGCTGGCAGGTCCATCGGCGGCATCGAGCGAACCGCACCGCCGAGGACCGCGCCCGCTGCGTGATCGGGATGGCGGTTCATATACTCCTGGGCGACCATCGACCCCAGCGAGAGCCCACAGAGAATCGGGTTGTCGACCTCGAGCCGCGACAGGAGTGCCTCGAGGTCGTCGGTAAACAGTTCGATCGAGTACTGGTTCGGCTCGGTCGCCCCAGTTTTGCCGTGGCCACGGACGTCGAGCGTGATCACCTGGTACTCGTCGGCAAAGCGTTCGACCTGAGGTTCCCAAGCCTGCCCGTTCATCCAGCCACCGTGAATAAAGACCAGCGGCTGGCCGTCGCCGTGTGTCTCATACCAGAGTGAGCCGTCCTCGAGCGGAAGTGTTGCCATTGCTATTAGTAGTGGGACGCTGTCCATATAGGTCGACGGGTTGCATACACTGCGAGAAAACGGTCGAAACGAGCGTCGATGACCTCAGGTGTGGCTGTCAGTGTCGGCGTCAGCGCCGCCCCATCGCTCCCAGAACGTCTCGAAGTCGGTGTCGTCTTCGGTGAGTCGGTCCCACTCGGCCAGCCCGCGTTCCTCACGACTGCCCGGAATCGTATTATCGAGGACGAGCGCTGCGAGTCCGCCGACGGCCATTCCCGTCGAGCCAATGATGAATACGGTGTCGACGAACGCCTGCACCGCGGCTTCGAGCGATGCCGCGACGACGGTGCCGGCGATCACGTCCGCCTCGAGCAGCGGCGCGAGCGTGGCCTCGAGTGCGACGGCGTCACGGAACTCGAGCGTCGAGGCGAAGTTGGCCATGTACTCGGGGATAGCCAGCCCGACGAACAGCGCAAAACCGATGACGAAGACGTTTCTCGATGACTCGAGATCGACGTGTTTGAGATTGGAGATCCCGACGGCGACGATCTGGGCGAACATCGCGATGAAGAGGCCGCCGACGATCGGATCTGGAATCGTCGCGATCAGTTGCCCGAAGTAGCCGATAAAGCCGACGACGAGCATGACGGCCGCACCGATCTGGACGACGTAGCGGGAGGCGACGCCGGTGAGTCCGATCGCCCCGATGTTTTCGGAGTACGACGTCGAGCCGCCGGTCCCCATGATCCCGGAGAAAACGTTCATCAGCCCTTCCATCCCAATCCCGTGGTTGATCCGTTTCTCGCTGGGCGCGCCGGAGCCGGTCAGATTCGCGACGGCGTAGTAATCGCCGATACTCTCGACGATCGAGGCGAGCACGCCAGCGAACATCCCGATGATGAACGCGGTCGTGATCTCCGGTGTCCCCCACTGGAACGGGTAGATTGGCAAGAGAAGCGACGTGTCGGTGACCTCACCGAGTGGCACGTGACCTGGATGCTCGCTCCCGAGGACGTCCGTGATCGACAGGGACGCGGCGGCGATCCAGGCGATCGCAATCGCCAGAATAACCGGATACAGCCGGAACGCCTTGTGTTTGAGATCGAGATACTGCGAGAACAGGACGATGAGCACGAGCGTCAGTCCGAGCAACCACCAGCTCTGGTCTGCCGTCGTGATCTGGGGCGCGTCGAACAGCGCCAGCCCGATCAGCGCGATCGTCGGGGCGATGACGACGGGCGAGAGAAAGCGACGGAGTTTGCCGACCAGCCCGAAGTACCCCATCGCGACCTGGACGGCTGCGGCGACGATGATCGCCCCCTGAAGTTGGAGAAGCGCGGCCTGCCAGTCACTTCCGCCCCCGACACCGCCGGCGGTGACGACGGCGATGATCGCCAGTGCGGGCGCGAGCATCGAAAACGGCGCACCCTGCACGATTGGATATCGGTTCCCGAACGTCGT
The DNA here is from genome assembly GCF_900156475.1 of Natronorubrum thiooxidans. GTDB lineage: Archaea > Halobacteriota > Halobacteria > Halobacteriales > Natrialbaceae > Natronorubrum > Natronorubrum thiooxidans. The sequence continues at coordinate 203,707 of NZ_FTNR01000002.1, read as the reverse complement.
CTGGGCCAGCGTCGCGATCCCCGAAACGACAAAGAAGGTGCCGATAAACCGTGCAGTCACGTCCCCTGGCATTCCCATTGCACTCGCCAGAATCAGCGGCACTGCGATGTTCGCACCGACCATCGTCAGGTAGTGCTGGATGCCAAGCACCGTCGACTCACCCAGCGGCGGTCGGTCATCGATCCCGTACTCGATATGGTCACTGACGTCGCGGTCGACACCGCCGCCAGCGTCTCCGTCTGCGTGTTTGTCCCCCTCGTCAGTCATAGACTCGTCGGATAACGATCGACGGGGGTCAAAGACGTATTGATCCACACCGGCGCGGATACGCCGTGTCTCGATATCACGACCCACTACGCAGTGGCGCTACGACTCGTCCGCAGCGGCCCGGTTTGCCGCCGTCCGAACCGTCTCGAGCGACAGCGACTCGAGATCGACCAGTTCGCCGTCCGTTTCCGCTGCGACCAGTTCCGAGAGGCCAGCCCGGTTGTCGTCGCCGGCGTCGACGACGATCACCGTCGCTTCGTCGGCCGCGAGCCCGCGTGCAGCCCGTCGTGTCGCCGCCGTCGGACTCCCGTCGGCGACGTTTGCCCGCCCGTCCGTCACGAGCACGACGACAGAGGCGTCCGTCTCCGCGCGCTCGAGTACCCGTCTCGAGGTCTCGAGCCCGGCGGGAAGCGGCGTGCGATCCCCTGACGGGAGTTCTTTCAGATGGCGCGCGGCGAGCGAGACGCTGTCGGTTGGGGGCAGGAGAACTTCGGCGTCGTCGCCCGCGAAGGCGACGAATGCGACCTGATCGCGCTGCTGGTAGCTGTCCCGCAGCAGTTCGAGAACGACGCCTTTGGCGGTCTCCATCGCGGGTCGCATCGAGGCGCTGGCGTCGACGGCGAAGACGATCGTCACCGACGTCTCGCCGGCTCGAACCGACTGCCGGAGGTCATCCTTCTCGACGCGCGCGCTCCCGCGAGCAGCGGCCGACCGGACCGACGCCGCCGCGTCGATAGATCCCTCGCCTGAGGCGGGTTCGGTTCGGACGCGAGCCCCGCGATTACCGACGCTCGGCGTCGTGCTCGCGCGTGAGCCACCCGCGTCCGTCGCGGCCCGGCGCTTGACGTCCGGCGACTCGAGGTCGGGTGCTCGAGCCTCGCCGACATCGGCTATCTCGGCGCGCTGCTGGCCGGGAACCAGCGGCTGGGCCTCGTCCTCGCTGTCGCCGTCCTCCCCCTCCTGCTCACTCGAGTCGTCAGTCTCGTCGCCGTCGCCACCTTCGTCAGGACCGGAGTCAGCGGGTGACGGATCACCTCCGGCTGCGCCGCCATTGTCGTCGGAGCGGCCATCGTCACCAGCGCCGTCGGGGCCGTCGCTCGAGTCATCACCGCCATCGCGTCCCTTCTCTGGTCCTGAATCAGTGTCGTCGCGGCCGTCGTTACGATCCTTGCCGCCGGACTCGTTTCCCGTCTCACCGTCCCCGTCGGCCTCCGAATCGCTCTCGTCGCCGGCGTCGTCAGCCTCGCCATCACCCTCATCCGGCTCCCCCTCCTCGAACCGATCCTCGAGGACATCCTCGAGTTCCGGTTCGTCTTCGAACGGCGTGCTCCGCAGGCGGTGGGGCAGCGCGTAGCGGGCGGCTTCGGAGACGTCCGACTCGATGACCGCCGTTCGCCCCTCGAGTGCGGCGATCGTCTTTGCAGCTCGGGCCGTTGCGACGTCGCCACGGTGGCCGTCGACGCCGGCCTCGAGACAGAGCCCGGCGATCTCCGTTTTGAACTCGGCCGGAAGCGTCACGCTCGAGAGCCGATCGCGGGCCGTGGCAAGCTCCTCGCGACGCGCATCGACCGCGTCGGCGTACGCCATCGGATCGTCGTCGCCGCCGTCTCCGAGTGCTCGGTCGATGATCTCGACGCGGTCCTCGAGGTCCCGACAGCCCTCGACGGTCGCCTGGAGGGCGAAGCGATCCCGGAGCTGGGGTCGAAGGTCGCCTTCTTCGGGGTTCATCGTCCCGATGAGGGTGAACTCGGCGGGATGGGAGCGGCTGATTCCGTCGCGTTCGACGGTGTTGACGCCGCTCGCCGCCGCATCGAGGATGACGTCCACGAGGTGGTCGTCGAGTAAGTTCACTTCGTCGACGTAGAGAATGCCGCGATTCGCACGGGCCAGCAGGCCGGGGTCGAAGTCGGCCTCGCCGGCCAGTGCGTCCTCGACCGAGAGCGTGCCGACGACACGGTCGCGGGTCGCTCCGAGCGGGAGGGTCACGAGCGGGACCGGTCGCGTCTCGACCGGCAGGTCCGCGGGGTCGCGCTCGCGACAGTCCGCACACTGCTGGCTTGGGTCGTCGGGCGAACAACCGTAGGAGCAGTCGGCAACGGCTCGCTGTTTGGGAAGCAGATCGACCAGTCCCCGGACGGCGGTCGACTTCGCGGTCCCCTTCTCGCCACTGATAAGTGCGCCGTCGAGCCCGTCGTTGGCCGCGACGGCGAGCAACACGCGTTTGAGCTCCGCTTGCCCGACGATCGCCGGAAAGGGAAGTGACGACAACTTTTTGTCCCCAGCGTCTGCAACCATACTTGCGCTAATACAATAGAGGTTTAAAAACGCGATGACACGGATCGGGATCTACACCGCGACGGAGAACGAACTCGGCTCGATCGGACGGGCCGCCGAGCGTCTCGAGGACGTCGAGCTGGTCGTTCGCTCGGAAAGCGACCTCGAAAGCGAGGCCGACATCGAGGAGTTCGTCGAGGAATTGCGCGACGCCACAGCAGCGATTTTCTGGCTGCACGGGGCCGAAGACAGCATGCCGGGCTACGACTACGCGACGGGCGCACTCGAGGAGGCGGGGGTCCCCCTGATCGTCAAGGCGACCGGCGACGCCTACGCCGTCGAGGACACGACGGTCAGTGCGGCCCATCGCGACCGCGCCTACGAGTATCTCGAGAAGGGGGGAACGATCAACACGGCGAATCTGTGTCGCTTCCTCGTCGCCGAGTACGAAGGCCGCGACGTCGACTACGACGAGCCGACGGCCCTCCCCACTGAGGGCGTCTACCACCCCGACCATCCGGGGATCGAGTACGAGGGCCTGCTCGAGACCCACGACCCCGACAAGCCGACGGTCGCGGTCTGGTTCTACGAATCCCACTGGACCCACGAGAACACCCGCTACGTCGACGCGCAGGTCCGGGCGCTCGAGGAACAGGGTGCAAACGCGTTGCCGATTTTTTGTAACCCGGCGACGGACACTGATGAACAGGAAGACGCCGAGTGGGTGACCGACACGTGGCTGCTAGACGACGCGGGCGAGCCGATCGTCGACGCCGTGCTCTCTTCGTTTATGTTCTCGCTCTCGATGGACGAGCGCGGCCGCAGCGCCAGCGATGAGGGCTCGAGTGCTGAGGACGTCTTCCTCGACCGGCTGGGCGTTCCCGTCCTCCAGACGGTCACCACGATGCGCTCGCGCTCGCGGTACGAATCCAGCGACACGGGTGTGATGGGCTTCGAACTCGCCCTCTCCGTGGCGCTGCCGGAGTTCGACGGGAACGTCATTACGCACCCCATCTCGGGCAAAGAGCGCACCGACGACGAGGCCGGCATCGGTAGCGCGCCGAAACACCACTACCCGATCGATGATCGTGTCGACCACGCGACCCGGCTGGCAGTCAACTGGGCGCAACTCCGACACACGCCGAACGAGGACAAACAGATCGCTGTCGTCCTCCACAACTATCCGCCGAGTGACGACGGGATCGGGACCGCGTTCGGGCTCGATTCGCCGGAGTCGACCGTCAACCTGCTCGCAGAACTCGAGGCTCGAGGGTACGAGTTAGGCGGCGATATGCCCGAGGACGGCCAGACGCTCGTCGAAAAACTGACCGCCCAGCTCACTCTCGAGGACCGCTGGGTCGCCCCGGAGGACGTCCGGGACCTGTCGGTCGACGTCGTTCCCTCGGACACCTACGCGCAGTGGTTCGCAGACGCCGACGAGCGATTTCAGGAGAACATTCTCGAGGAGTGGGGTGACGTTCCGGACCGGCCCTTTGCGATTCCGGGCGTCGAGTTCGGCAACGTGCTCGTCACCGTCCAGCCCCCGCGTGGGTTCGGGATGGACCCTTCGAAAGTCTACCACGACTCGGACTTGCAGCCACCCCACGATTACTACGCCTTCTACGGCTGGCTCCGAAACGAGTTCGAGGCCGACGGGGTCGTCCATCTGGGCACCCACGGCAGCCTCGAGTGGCTCCCCGGCAAAACGGTCGGGCTCAACGGCGCGAGCGCACCGGATCAGCTGATCGACGACATTCCGAACGTCTACCCCTACATCGTCAACAACCCCGGCGAGGGGACCCAGGCCAAGCGGCGCTCGTACGCCGCCATTGTCGACTATCTGACGCCAGTCATGCGAAACGCCGGCACGTACGACGAACTCTCCGAACTCGAGGAACTCGCGAACCAGTACCGAGAGGCTGGGATGGAAGACGCCCGCGCCGACGACGGCGAGCACCTCGAGGAGCTCATGCGCGAGAAAGTCGAGGAGCTGGATCTCGCGGTCGAACTCGGCGTTGCGGGCACAATTGATGAGAAGGCCGATGTTCGCGGCCCTGAGGAAGCAGGTTCGACGTTGGCGGAGGGAGCTATCGAGGGCGAGGATCTCGAAATTGACGACCTCGTCGAACGGATTCACGAGTATCTCACCGACGTCAAAACGACCCAGATCCGGCTGGGGCTGCACACGATGTCCGAGCCGCCAGAAGGTGAGCGGCTGACCGAGTATCTCGTCGCGCTGACCCGCCTCGAGAACCCCGGTGCGCCGAGTCTGCGCGAGAGCGTGGCGGGTGCGCTGGGTGTCGACTACGAGACGATGCTCGAGTCGCCGGGAACGTACGACGACGCGCTCGGCATGACGTACGCCGAGGCCGCCGACATCGTCTACGAGACCAGCGTCGACCTGATCGAGACGCTCGCGGCGAACGAGTTCGACGTCCCCGTCTCGGAGTTAGAGGGCGGCCCCGACGATGAGGTCAACATCAATCTCCTGATCGTCGACCTCGAGACGATCGGCGATGCGCGGGCAAAGCCAGGAGCACACGACGACCTCCGGAAGGCGCTCGCGTACATCTGTGAGGAGGCCCAGCCCCGCGTACAGGGGGCCGAAGACGAGATCCCGAGAACTGCGGACGCACTCTCGGGTGAGTACGTCCCGCCGGGCGGTTCCGGCGCGCCGACTCGTGGCGGCGTCGACTTGCTGCCGACTGCGCGGAACTTCTACACGCTTGATCCGCGCAAGGTGCCGGCGAAGGCCGCCTGGCAGGTCGGAAGCGAGGTCGCCGAAGGCGTCCTCGAGCGCCACTACAGCGAAAACGACGAGTACCCCGAGGAGATCGGCGTCGTGGCATGGGGGACCCCCACGGTACGCACCCGCGGTGAGACGATCGCGCAGGTGCTCGCGATGATGGGTGTTGAACCCCAGTGGACTGACGCCGGTCGCATCGACGACGTTGAGCCGATCTCACTCGAGGAGCTCGACCGACCTAGGATCGACGTTACCACGCGCGTCTCCGGGCTGTTCCGGGATGCGTTCCCTGCCGCGGCGGGTGTTATCCACGACGCCGTCGACGCAGTCGTCGATCTCGACGAATCGCACGAGATGAACTACGTGAAGAAACACGTCGAGGAAGAGCAAGCCGACCTCGAGGACGACGGGCTGGACGAGAAAGCGGCCCGAAAAGCGGCGAAACACCGCGTCTTCACGACGAAACCCGGCGGCTACGGGGCCGGCACGAACAAGGCCGTCGACGAGGGCAACTGGGACGACCGTTCGGATCTTGCGAGCGTCTACGTCCAGTGGGGCGGCTACGCGATGGGGTCGCGCGGCCGCGTGTCGGACGCCCACGACGCGTTCGAACGGCGACTCTCGAGTGTCGACGCGACGGTCAAACTCGAGGACACGATGGAACAGGACGAGTTCGACTCCTCGGACTGGTACGCCTTCCACGGCGGGTTCATCTCTGCAGTGTCGGAGATTTCGGGTGAGGAACCCGCCTCCTACGTGGGAGACTCCTCTGATCCAGACAACGTCTCGGTCTACACGAACGAGGAGAAAGTTCGCAAGGCGATGCGTGCCCGCGTGCTCAACCCCGACTGGCTCGAGTCGATGGAAGAACACGGCTACAAGGGCGCAGGCGATCTCTCGACGACCGTCGACGTGACGCTGGGCTGGGACGCCACGACCGGCGTCGTCAGCGACACGCTCTGGGAGGCGGTCGCCGGAAAATTCGCCTTCGACGAGGATCGACAGGACTGGATGCGCGAGGTGAACCCATGGGCACTCGAGTCGATCACGGACACCTTACTCGAGGCCATCGAACGAGATCTCTGGGACGCCGACGACGAGACGGTCGACCGACTGCGCGATCTGAACCTCGAGGTCGAGGGTGACCTCGAGGCACGAACGACCAACTCGGCGATGGAGGTGACCAACGATGACTGAGCAATCGGAGTTTGAAGACGAGTACGCCGATCTGGGTGCGACGACCCAGAACGCGATGGATATCGCGGAGACGAGTATGGATATCGTCCGGCAGTTCGTGCCGGACGAGACGCTTGCGGATCGTATCCGGCAGAAGTCGGTCCACTCGATGGGCGACATCGAGTTCCAGCACCTGATCGAGTTTACCGGTGGCGACGACGTGGGCGACGACGAGGACGCCCCCGTCCGGGCCGGCGCGCGGGCCGTCCTCGAGGAGGCGACCATCGTCACCGATATCACGATGTCGAAAGCCGGGATCACCGGCCGCGGCCACAACTGCGAGAAGCGCAAGGCGATCGGCAACGGGGCCGAACTGGCCAAGGAGACGGGTATGACCCGAACCGCAGCCTCGGTGCTCGAACTCGACAAGCAGGGTGTCTACGACGGTTCGATCGCCGTGATCGGTAACGCCCCGACGGCCGCGTTCGCGCTTGCAGACTGTATCGAAAACGGCACACGCCCCGCCGCGATCGTCGCGACCCCCGTCGGCTTCGTCAAAGCCGAGGAGAGCCGCCAGCGCATCCGCGAGGTCAGCGAGACCTACGACGTGCCAGCGATCACCAACGTCGGCCGTCGCGGTGGCAGTGGCCTCGCGGCCGCGCTGACGAACGAACTGATCCACGTCGCGAAAGACGTCCGGACTGGCGATCTCGAGTTGGAGTTCGACGCCGAGACTCGAGCAGCGGCGACCGACGACGAGGGCGAGCAATGAGCGACGAGTACGACCTCGAGTCGGGGCCGGATCCGGCGACGTTCGCCGCGGCAGCGGCGGAGCCAGATGTCAATGAGGCGACTGACGACCCAGTCTACGCCGTCGGCGTCGGGCCGGGCAATCAGGAGTATCTCACGCCGCGAGGCGAACGCGCGATCCACGAGGCCGACGTCGTCGTCGGCTTCACCACGGTCGTCGAGTTCGTTGAGGATCTGACCGACGCCGACCTGTTGACCTGTGGCTACAAGGACGAAGCCGAGGCCCTCGAGGAATTCGCCGACCGGGTCGCCGACGGCGAGTCGGGAACGGCCGTCGCGATGGGCGACCCCAACCACTCGGGGTATCAGTTCGTCGGGAAGGTTCAGGATGCGGTGGAACGCGTAGCCTCCGACGTTCCGACTCGCGTGATTCCCGGCATCTCCTCGATTCAAATGGCTGCGAGCCGCGCCCGGACACCGATGGAGGACACCGAGTTCGTCACGCTGCACAAAAGCGGCGACCTCGAGGCGGACATGGACCGGCTCGCTGCTGCCGTTACAGACGACGAACGACACCTGCTCGTACTCCCCCGGCCGTACGACCGGATGCCCGGCGATATCGCCGACTTCCTACTCGAGCAGGGAGCCGAACCGGATCTCGAGGCGCTGGTGTGCGAGAAGCTAACCCACGAGGACGAGCAGATCCACCGCTTTACGCTCGCGGAGCTCTCCGAGCACGCTGGCGGCAGCGGGAAAGAAGAGACGCCGTTTTCCGACCTGATCGTCCTCGCGGTACGACAGCCGGTCTAACTATCACTCGCCGTCTTCGCTGTGCTCGCGAAGCACCATCGAGACCGTATTCGAGACCTGCTCGAGCGCGATCGCGTTCGTCTTCCGGAGGTCGCCGTCCTGGGCCTCGTTGAGGTGTCGAAGCGCTTCTCGAAGGTGGTGTTCGATCTGGGACTCGGTTTCGTCAGTCATGGAAATCGGGAACCGGTCGTACCCGATTCGATCGGTTAAACTCGTCGGTTATCTATCGGATAGCTGTCACTCGAGCGCGTCCCGAACCGCCGCCCGACGTTCGGCGAACGCCGCTTCATCGAGGACGGGCGTCGCCGACTCGGGGTCGACATTGACGTCCGCGTCCAGTTCGATCCAGGCGCGACAGCCGCGATAGTTGCCCCGTTCCTCGATGAGTGTCGGTGACCCGAGTTCGTGGACTCGAAGCAACAGTACGCGCAGGTCGTCGGCCGGGTCGTACTTGTCGCGCAGGCCATCGGGCGTGTAGACGTAGTGGCGCGCGAGAGACGCGAGGTCGTCGCTCGAGACGGTGTACTCCTCGCGAACGTCGGCGACGGCGCGAATCGGCACGCCGGCGTCGGGTTTGGCGCTCGCGTGGTGGTAGTAGTGCTCGTGTCGAGACTGGTATCGATCAGGGTCCTGATGGCTGTAGGCCGGATAGAGGACGAATTGGTCGTCGATCGTGCCCGGGTCGAGCGTGGGGTGGCGAACGAGGACCGTCTGCGTGCCATCGAGCAGGGCGTTGACCACGCCAGCGCGTTCTTTCAGCGCAGCGATCGTGGACGGCCCCGCTTCCGTTTCACTCATACGATCGGTCGAACGCGTACGATCTTCACGTTCGTTTCGGTTGCCCGGCCCCCTCCTCACCGACGGATTCAAGTTGAGTTGTCCAAATGAAAGTACAATGATGAACGGATTCGTCCTCGGCGGCGTCAGCTCCGGCGTCGGGAAGACGGTCGCGACGCTCGCAATTATTCAGGCCCTCGAGGACGCCGGCCACGAGGTCCAGCCGGCGAAGGCGGGGCCGGATTTCATCGATCCGAGCCACCACGAGGCGATCGCCGGCCGCCCCTCCCGCACGCTCGATCTGTGGCTCTGTGGCGAGGACGGTCTCCAGCGAAACTACGCCCGCGGCGAGGGCGACGTCGACGGGTCACACCCGTCTGCCCGGGGGACGTCGTCCCCCGATATCTGCGTCGTCGAGGGTGTGATGGGCCTCTACGACGGCGACGGCTCGAGCACGGCGATGGTCGCCGAGGCCCTCGACCTCCCGGTCGTGCTGGTCGTCGACGCGAAAGCCGGGATGGAAAGCGTCGCGGCGACGGCGCTCGGCTTCCAGCGCTACGCCGAGACGATCGGCCGCGAGATCGAGGTCGCCGGCATCGTCGCCCAGCGCGCCCACGGCGGCCGCCACGAGCAGGGGATCCGTGACGCGCTGCCCGAGGACCTCGAGTACTTCGGTCGAATCCCGCCGAACGACGACCTCGAGATCCCGGATCGACACCTCGGCCTCGAAATGGGTGCGGAGGCTGCGTTGCCACGCGAGGCGTTGCGGGAGGCCGCCGACTCGCTTTCGGCCGAGCGGCTGGCTGCGGTGGCGAGCGAGGCGGTCGCCCCCGAAACGGCAGTCGAGGACGAACCCGAACCGGTCGACGCCACCGTGGCTGTCGCCGACGACGCCGCCTTCTGCTTTCGCTATCCGGCCACCCTCGAGCGGTTTCGCGAACGGGCCGAACTGGTGTCGTTCTCGCCTCTCGCAGGTGATCCCGTCCCCGACTGTGACGGCGTCTATCTGCCGGGTGGCTACCCCGAACTCCACGCTGCCGACCTCGAGTCGGCCGGCACGCTCGCCGAACTCGGGACGTTGGCCAGCGAGGGACTCCCGGTACTCGGCGAATGCGGTGGCTTGATGGCTATGAGCCAGTCGCTGACGACTGCGGAGGGCAAAACAAGCGAGATGGCCGGCATCCTCCCGGCGGACGTGACCATGCACGACCGCTATCAGGCGCTCGATCACGTCGAACTCGAGGCTCTCGAGGGGGCGCTCACCGCGAACACCGGTGAGACGATTCGGGGCCACGAGTTCCACTACTCGAGTGCCGACGTCGACGGTGATGCTCGCTTCGCCTTCGAAACTGTTCGGGGAGACGGCATCGACGGCAACCACGATGGCCTGACCGAGTACAAGTCGCTCGGTACGTACGTCCACGTCCATCCCGAAAGCGGGGCGTTCGATCGGTTCCTCGAGACGCTCGACGGATCTCGGTAGCCACGACGCCCAACTCTGCTGGCCCGGAATCTATTACAGTTCACTAACAAGTAGGAGTATGGCAACTGCGACGCCGACGAGCGTCATCTTACCGACGCAGGGCTGGAGCGACGCCAGCGAGGAGATCGCCGCCCAACTCGAGCCGGCGGACGAACTGCTCGTCGTCTGTGACGACACAGCGCCCGCGGTCGTCGACCGCATCGACGACTACGACGACAGCGTTCGGCTGGTGATCGCGGACGACCCCGAGGGCTGTTCGGGCAAGGCCAACGCGATCGCCGCCGGGATGGAGGCGGCCGAACACGATCGACTCGTCTGGACCGACGACGACTTTCATCATCCGCCGGACTGGCTGGCACGGTTGCGTGCGGACTACGACCGCCACGGGCCGACGTCGGAGCTGCCCGTCTTTGTCGGGCAGGACCCACTCGCTGCGGCCCTCGAGCCACTGTACGCACTCAGCGGGACAGTTGCCGTTTTCCTCGCGGACATTCCGTGGGCCGGCTCGCTCGTCTTCGAACGCGCCGATCTCGACGACGAGGCGGCGTTTCTCGAGGCCCTTCGACAAACGATAAGCGACGACGGGCTTCTTATGGAACACGTCGATTTCACCACTGTCAAGCGAACTCGACACGTCGAGACCGGCGGGTCGATCCGCGAGACACTCGAGACACAGGTCCGGTTTACACAGATCGTTTACCGGCACGATCCGACGGGAACTGCCACTCAAGCAGCTTTCGGGGCTGGATTGGCCGCCGGCTGTCTGCTGTTTCCGCTCCCCGCGCTGGCGCTCGTGACGCTTTTGGTGGCCGGCGTGTACGCCACCTTTGGCATTCGACGCTGGACGTTTTTCGCCGCGTATCCAGTGGCGATCGCGGCGATCCCACTGCTGGTGTATGGGTTGGCCCGTCGATCGTTCGTCTGGGGTGGCCGACGCTATCGGTGGCACGACAAATTCGACGTGACGGTCGAGCCCGAGTGAGCCGACACCAAGCGTAGACGTCCTTGCCGTCCTTGCAGCACCCATCGCTCGAGTCAGTCACGACTATGGCGGACGCTGTGACCTGTTCCGACTGAGAATAGATCAGACAACGAGACGTTCAATGTCATACTCACAAGTAATATTGTGCTACCGAAACCCCAATTTGGCAATCCAGCTTGATCTACAACAAACAAAATTGTTTTAGGGGCGGCCGCTGTTCCACCGGATGATGCCACCTATCGCGCTGCCACACGACGCGAAGGCCGGACCCACGAAACCGGAGGTCCGGGCTGTCGTCCACTCGAAGCTCGCACTCGAGGCCGACGACCACTTCGCGGAGGTCGGCTCCTGTACGGGAGCCGTGACGATCGAAGCCGCACAGCGAGCCGGCCGAGTGACCGCCCTCGAGCGGAAACCCGAACGACTCGAGACGACCGAGCGGAATCTGGCTGCCAACGAGGACGCGATTCGAGCGGCCGTCGAACTCCGGAACGCGGAAGCGCCGGCGGAACTGCCCGACGATGCCGACGCGCTCTTTCTGGGCGGCAGTCGCAACTTCGAGGCCGTCCTCGATCACGCCGTCGACACCGAGGTCGACCGTGTCGTGATGAACGTCTCGCGACTCGAGGTCGCGGGGAAGGCGACCGAGGCGTTCCGCGAGCGCGGGATTCTCGAGGAGGTCGTCCAGTTCCAGGTGAGCCACGGCTACGAACTCGCCGGCGCGACGAGTTTCAACTCGGACAACCCGGTCTATATGCTGGTCGGGAGTGCAACGCCAGGGGACTCGAAGAGCGAGGGGAGTCAGCGATGACGCTCTACGGCGTTGGCCTCGGCCCCGGCGAAGCCAACCTCGTGACCGTTCGCGGGAAGCAGGTGCTCGAGTCCGTCGACGTGGTCTACTCGCCGGGTCGACTCTCGCGGACGGTCGCACTGAACCACGTCGACGAGTCGAAGATCGGGGATCTCGAGTTCCCGATGACGAAAGACGAAGAAAAGCTGCGGTCGGCATGGAAGGAGGCTGCCGCAGAGATCGCCCCGAACGCACGCGACGGTGACGTCGCCTTCGTCACGCTCGGCGATCCGAACGTCTACTCGACGTTCGGCCACTTGCGGCGGACGATCGATGCCTTTCATCCGAACGTCGAACTGGAGATCGTCCCCGGCGTGAGCGCCGTAACGGCGTTTGCGACCGCGATGGGCGTCGAGATCGAAGCCGGCGCGGGACTCTCGCTTCGCGAGGCCGCAAACGGAACGAGTCCGACGGGTCCCGACCGGATGATCCTCTTCAAGGTCACCGACGCACCGGCGACTCACGACGGCCTCGTCGACGCCGGCTACGAGGTGACCTACGGCCGCCGACTGTTCATGGAACAGGGCGAGACGATAATCACCGACGACCCCGAGGAGATCGACGAGCGCGACTACTACACGCTCGCCTACGCCGAAAAAGAAACTCTCGAGGTCGAGCAGGCGACGGCGGCGTTCCAGCGAGAAGCCGACAGCTCGGACGGCTCGAGTATGCCCTCGAGCGAGCGCGAGAGCGGCACCAGAAGCAACGAGAGCACTCGAGCGGAGACGACCACGGCCGGTGAACCGGTCGGACTCGGGAGCGAACTGCACGAACTCGAGCGCTCGGAAGGGTTCGAACATGGCGACTGTGAACAACACTGGTACTGATGGGAGAGACGACACCACCCGACGAGACGACGGAGACAGTAATCGAGACGGAACCGAAACTGCGATCCGACGGTGGCGATCCCCAGGAGGCGATCGACACACAGGGGGAGCGCCGCCGTGAGGAACTCGACGACCGGATTTTCGACCACAACGCCGGCGACGAACAGGAGGGAATCCCCTTCGTCGGCGCTGGTCCCGGCAACCCGCGGCTGCTGACCGTCGCCGGGAAGGAACTGCTCGAGGCAGCCGACCTCGTCGTCCACGCGGGGTCGCTAGTCAACAGTGAACTGTTAGACGAGTACTGCGCCCACGCCGAGTTGGTCAATTCGGTTGGCAAAGACCTCGAGGAACTGATCCCGCTCATGCGGGACGCCTACGAGGACGGCGACAATGTGGTTCGACTGCACAGTGGCGACCCCGCGATCTACGGGGCCGCACTCGAGCAGATGGACGCCCTGGAACACGAGGGTGTTCCGACCTACTTCGTGCCCGGTGTCACGTCGGCCTTCGCGGCCAGCGCGACGCTACGGACCCAACTGACGCTCAACGAGGTCTCGAACCACGTCGCGTTCACTCGGCCACAGGGCAAGACCCTGACCGAGGAGGAAGACCACATCTCCGAGTTCGTGGAGATGGGCGACGTAACGACCTGTATCTATCTCGGCACACACGCCGTTCGCGATACGATGGATCGGCTGCTCGCAGACGACCACGACCCCGAGACGCCAGTTGCGGTGATCTATCACGCCTCCTGGCCCGACGAGGACGTCATCGTTGGCTCGATCGGCGACATCGCCGACAAGGTCGAGGAGGCGGGCTATCGCGCCTCGGCGATGGTCGTCATCGGCGACGCCGTGACTGGTGCGGGCTATGAACGCTCGTTCCTCTACGGTGACTGGGCGAACCGCGGTGCAAACGACGCTGACGAAGCCGAGAGTGACTAATCATGAGCACTGACGACGACAACTCGAGTACGGAGACGGATTCGGGCGGCCACTGTTCGACGCCGGATTCGGACGGCGAAGTCGCCGAGGAGATCGCGATCATCTCCTTCGAGCGCAAGATGGATACTGCCGAGGAGATCAAAGCCGAACTCGAGGATCGCTACGAGACGATCGAGATCCTCGAGTACCACGGCGACGTCTTCGAGGAACACTGGGGCGAGTACGACTGCTTTATCGGCCTGATGGCATCGGGAATCGCGATGCGCAAGACGGCCCACCTATTAGACGACAAGTGGGACGACCCCGCGATCTGTGTCGTCGACGAGGAACTGACGTGGGCCATCCCGATCACGGGCGGCCACCACGGCGCGAACCAGGTCGCACAGGATCTGGCGACGATGGGGGCGATCCCGGCGATGACCACCGCGAGCGAGGCCGCCGGCAAGCAGGGAGTCGAATCGAAGGCGAAGGCGATGGACACCCACGTCGTCAACGGCGACTCGACCGTGAAGACGAACCTCGCCGTGTTAGACGACAACCTCGGCCCCGTGGCCCGACTCGAGGGCCCCAAGGCCGTCCTCGTCGGCGACGACGTCACCGTTCTCAAGCGCAACAAAGACGAGGGTGTCGTCATCGGCACCGGGAGCGTCTCCGGCGCGAGCACGGAGTCGTTCATCGCAGCCTGGGAAGACGCCCTCGAGCAGACCAACTACGACCTCGAGGACGTCGAGTTCGTCGCCACGGCGACCCGAAAGGAAGACGAGGAGGGGCTGCTCGAGGCGGCCCAGAAACTCGATCTCGGCGTCGTTGCGTTCGACAAGGAAACCCTGCTCGACCACGAGGGCCCGACACCGTCGAAATCGAAGGAGCTGATCGGCTGGCCCGGCGTCTCCGAGGCCTCCGCGATCGCCGGCGGGGCCGAACGGGAACTGGTCCTCGAGAAGATCGGCTACGAAAACGAGGTCACGGTGGCGATCGGCCGATGAGTTCCGACGCTGACGCCGCAACCGCTGCCGGCGGCACCCCCGACGACCACGGCACCCTCTACGTCGTCGGCATCGGGCCCGGGCTACCCGAGCACATGACCAAGCGGGCCAAAGAGGTCATCGAATCGGCGGACGTAGTCATCGCCTCGAGTCTCTATCAGGAGTTCCTGCGCGACGACGGCACACTGCCCTCGAAAGAGGCCGTCGACGACGACGGCGTCGCGACACGCGACGATGGATTCGAACAGGAGATCGTCCGCTCGACGATGGGTCGACAGATCGAACTCGCTCGCGCAGCGTTCGACTACGTTCGCGAGGGCAAAGACGTCGCCCACGTCTCGGGCGGTGATCCCTCCGTTTACGGGAAATCCGATCTCATCTTCAAGATGGCCGAGGAGGAGGACGCGACGGACGTGCCGATCGAGATCGTCCCCGGACTCACGGCGGCACTCGGCGGCGCAGCGAACGTCGGCGCGCCGTTGTGTAACGACTTCTGTACGATCTCGCTGTCGGACAAGTGGCGCGGCTGGGACGAGATCGAGGAGAAACTGCGTGCTGCGGCGATTTCGGATTTCGTGATCGTCCTCTACAACTGCTGGCGAAACTACGAGAAGGCCGTCGAAATCGTCCGCGAAGAGCGGACCGACGACGCCTACGTGGCCATCGTCAACGACGCCGGCCGGGAAGATGCCGGCCGAAACGGCGAGAGCCAGTTCATTACGACGCTCGGCGAGGCCGCCGACCACGACGACAAGGTCTCCGGGATGGGCACCTCGCTGATCATCGGCAACCACGAGACCGACACCTGGCGCAACGACGACCGAACATATCTCGTCACCCCGCGCGGCGGGCGTGACGTCGACGACTTCTGAGACAATCATACCATGAGCACGGACACTGATGCAGACGCTGACGAATCGACTTCCAAATGTGGCGCCTCGAGTAGCAGCAACTCGAGCACCGACTCCTCGAGTTCGAAGTGCGGTGGTTCGAGCAGCACCGACGACTCGAGTTCGAAGTGCGGCGGCTCCTCGAGTTCCAGTTCCTCGTCCTCGAGCAAATGCGGGGCCTCGAGTTCCGATTCGGACGACGAGTCGAACGAGCAAGAAGTCGGCGCGACGATTGAGGACTTCGACGCCGAGCCCGGCCAGCTGATCGCCGTCGGCCTCGGCCCTGGCCATCCGGAGGGGATGACCGAGCGCGCGAAGACGGCGCTGCTCGAGGCCGAGCACATCGTCGGCTACACGACCTACATCGACCTCATCCCGGACGAAATCACCGAGCAGGCCGACGACATCTACGACACGCCGATGTGCGGCGAGGTCTCGCGGACCGAGGAGTCGATCGACCGCACGCTCGCGGGCAATGACGTCGCGATCGTCGGCAGCGGCGACCCCAACGTCTACGCGCTCGCGGGACTGGCCCTCGAGATCTTAGAGTCGAAGGGCGCAACGGCCTCGATGGTCGACTTCGAGGTCGTGCCCGGCGTGCCGGCGGCCCAGTCCTGTGGGGCCCGGTTGGGCGCGCCGCTGGTCAACGACACCGTCTCGGTCTCACTGTCGGACCACCTCGTGCCGATGCCCGAGATCGAGTCCCGACTCCACTCGGTCGCAAGCGAGAACTTCACGATCACGATCTACAACCCGTGGAGCCGCAAGCGCCGGGAGAACTTCGAGAAGTGCTGTGAGATCCTGCTGACCCACCGCGACGAAGACACGCCAGTCGGCATCGTCCACGGCGCAGGACGCGAAGACGAGCAGGTGATGATCACCGACCTCGGCGAACTCGAGGACTTGGGCGAAAGCGAAATCATCGACATGACGACGACGATCGTCGTCGGGACCGAAGACACCTACGTCTGGGACGACCGGATGGTCACGCCGCGTGGCTACGAGACCAAATACGACTACTGACTATGCCACGCTACGAAGTCACCATCGAAAAGGACGCCTGTGACGGCATCTTCGCCTGCCTGACCCGCGATCCGCGATTTATCGAAGGCGCAGACGGCCTCGCGACGGTTGATCCAACTGCGGATCCCGTCTACGACTGCGAGGGCGAGGTCACGGACGACGCCGAACGCGTCGTTGCGACGTTCGACGACGACCGCGTCGACGAAGCCAAACAGGCCGCCGCGGCCTGTCCGACGGACGCGATCATCGTCGAGGAGGTGGGCGAATGAGCGACGCTCGACGTGAAATCGAGGTTCCAGCTGACCCGCTTGTTGGCCATCCTGCAACCGCGTACCTCTGGGGGCACGTCGCCGGCAGTGGGCGCGTGGTTCGGAGCGAAGCGAGAACCACGGACGGCGAACGGCGACGCCGTGAGCATCTCGAGGTCGTGACCAACGACGAGCAATCCGCGCAGGTGCTCGCCGCGATCGCAGGCGGCGACATCGACCACGAGACGAGCAGCCGCGAGTACGCCCACGACACGTCGATCACGCGCACGGAAGACGAGTACACGCTTTCGATCGGCGAGGACGAGGACAGCGAGGAGCTGTTGGGTCGCACCAGCGTGCTCTCGCTGCCCGTCGACGGCCGCGGCAACTACCGCTTCGGCGCGTTCTCGAGTCACGATCGCGAACTCCTTCGTGGCCTGCTCGAGGGCTGTGGGACGATCTGTTTCAAATCATCGAGTGGTACCGTCGGCATTTCGTTCGTCCACGACGACCGCGCGCTGCTCGAGGCGACACAGGAACTGCTCGCCGACTGCCCGGTGACCGCACCTGTCGGGGAGCTTTCGGAGACCTCCTCGGGCGGCTACTGGTTCGGTATCGACGACGATGCCGTCCCCGAGTTTGGCATGTGGCTCTACGAGGACTGCGAGGCAACTGGCCTGTTCGCGCCGAGCCGGCGTCGAAAACTCGAGCGAAGCCTTGAGCAGGCAGACAGCGACGACGAGTAACCAGCGCTAGCGCCGCGTTCGAACAGCGTTCAGCACCCGACCATACTGACAACCGATGAGTAAATCCGACGATTCCATATCCACGTCCGCGTTCGACGACGAGGCCGTCCTCTTGGTGGGACACGGCTCCCGTCGAGCGAAATCGAACGAACAGGTGCGAGAGCTTGCCGCCGACCTCGAGTCGCGACTGGGGATTCCGGTCGACGCAGCGTTTCTCGAGCTGGCAGAGCCGGCGATCGACGACGCAATCGCGGAACTCGCAGCCGTCACGTCACAGGTAACTGTCGTCCACTGCTCGCTGTTCGCTGCGAGTCACGTCAAAAACGACGTGCCGCTGGCGATCGAGCAGGCTCGGGCGACCCACGACGTCGAGCTCAACAACGGCGCGCATCTGGGTATCCATCCGGCGATTCTGGATCTGCTCGACGACCGCGCCGACGCGGTCGAATCGGCGCTGGGCGTCGACCGCACCGAGGACGACGTCGCCGTCGTCGTCTGTGGGCGTGGCTCGAGCGATCCGGACGCCAACGGCGACGTCCACAAACTGGCCCGACTGCTGTATGAAGGCCGCGCGTTCGACCGCGTCGAAGCGTCGTTCATCGGCGTCACGGAGCCGACGCTCGAGGACACCTTACACGGCCTCTCGAAACACCGTCCCGACGCAGTCGTCGTCCTGCCGTACATGCTCGGCGACGGCGTCCTCACCCAGCGAGTCCGGGACTGGACGGCCGAGTTCGACGAGGACTACCCCTACGTCGACGCGCTGGCGGGCGACCCACTCGGGACGGACTCGCGACTACTCGACGTTTTCGCCGACCGCTGGCAGGAGGCCCGCACCGACAGCGTCGAGATGTCCTGTGACACGTGCAAGTACAAAGTCGACCTCGAGGGGTACGAAGAGGACGTCGGCGGCGCACGGGCCATGCTTCGGGCACTGGCTCACCAGGAGACTCACGCGGATCGGGAGGACGTCGACGACGAACCACACACCCACGACGCACCCGAGAAGCACGTTGCGGTCTGTACCAACCAGACCTGCGCGAAGATGGGCTCGCCCGCAGTGCTCGAGCGCCTTCGCCAGGAGGTCCGCGATTCGGACCACTGCGATGCCCGCATCACGCGGTCGTCCTGTCTCGGTCGCTGTGGCGACGGGCCGATGGTCGCCGTCTACCCCGGCGGAATCTGGTACGGCGACGTCGCAGCCGAGGATGCCGAACGACTCGTCGCGGACCACCTGGATCGGGACCGCATCGTGAGCGACCTCGTCGACCAGACGCTGTAGCAGACGCATAGACACACGACCAACCACCGATCACGAAATCACAGAAACTAGCTATGAGCTGTCACGAAATCGAAGCGGTACGACTCGGACTGATGAACGTCCTCGGCGTCGGGGACCAGAGCGCCCGCGAGCACGCGGAGAAAGAACTTGAAGGCCATCTCGAGGGCCCCATCGAGGGCCTCGTTGAGGCCGACACCCTTGCCGAGATCCAGCGCCACCTCGATGCGGCGCTGGTCGACCTCGAGGAGGACGTTGCAGCCATGGACAGCGAGGATCCCGAGTACGATTACACCCGGGGTCGACTGCTCGAGGTCCGCAACGCAGAGCGGGCGATCGAGCGGCTGAGTGTTCAGGGCGAGAGTATCGTCGACGGGATGGGTGAAGCCCACGACACCCTCCACGAGACGTTCCCGGTCGAGGAGTGAGCATGGCTGGAACCGCTGGCTCCGAACCAGAGCACGAGCGATCGCTCCAACGACGACCGCTTGGCGACCTCGAACCGGCCCGCAGCCGACACATGTGGACCCGCTCTGCGGTCGCCACGACTGCCGACCTCGTTGTGACGGGTGAATGGGACGGGACGGTCACCGCCCGCGAGGCCGACTCCCTCGAGCCCCGCTGGACCGTCACTCATCCGGATCACGCAGTCGGAATTGCAACGCTTGAGAACGACGAGACAGCCGGCAGCGCTGGTGCAGTCGCCGTCGCCGGCCGCGGCGAATCGGGAGCGATCGCGGTCTACGACGCCGAGACGGGCGAGCAACGCTGGCGGTACGATACGGCCGCGGACGTCGGCGAGGCGGTCAAAGACACCGTCTTCTACTTGCCCTACGTCGTCGCGCTCGAGACGGACGGAGACCAACTGTACGCGGCCGCGCGACGCTACGAGCGCGACGGCGAGCATCGACAGTGGCACAGCACCGTCTACGCGTTCGATCCCGACGGCTCGGTTCGCTGGACCTACGAGACCGACGCCTCACCGATCGCGATCGATCTCGATGACGCTGGCGAGCGCCTCGCCGTGGGTTACAACCGCTGTATGGGCGACCACGACAACGGGCTCGTCGTCCTCCGAACGGCAACGGGCGATCTCGAGTGGACCTGGGACCCCGGCACCGAGGGCGTCCGGCGCGTCGGCGACGTTTCGTTCGACGAGGACTCGATCGCGGTCTCGAGTCACGGCGACAAGCGCGGCTACCTGCTCGGCCCCGGCGGGGCCGAACGCTGGGCCGTCGATCTGGCGGTCGAAACAGAACTCGACGGCGAGACGCTGTATGCGTACCCGAATCACGTCTACGCGAACAACGACCGGGTGGCGTTCATTACCGGGAACACCTACGCACTCGAGAGCCGCGAGACCAACGGTCGCCATCCGAACGAGCATCGGATTGCGACGTTCGATGCCGACGGTGGCCTCCTGTGGGACGAGCAGGTTCGCGGGTTCGTTCATGGGCTCGCCACCGATGGTGACACGCTCGTCACACCGTGTGCCCAGAACTTCCGCGTTCGCGACCCCGAGACACATGCCGTTCGCTGGTTCGACCTCGAATCCGGACCGACCGGCGTCGAACCTCTCGAGGGCGTCGCGACCGCTGCAGCCGTCGACGGTGAGACCATCGCGGCGATCGAAGAGCCTGTCGCGTATCACGATGAGGGCAACCGGCGCGGCGAGTACGCGCTTTGCGTCGGCTCGCTTGAGTAAGGCGGTCACATGGTCGAATATAATAGCCACTGAAAGCCAGTGCGCACCCGATCGCACGACGGCTATGCGATCGGTGTGCAAACAGTTTCAGTTGTTACTACAGGGCTTCGACAATTTTTGTCGCCACGGTGTCTCGCCGAGAGCATGTTCGAGCTACAGAGCGGTGTCCGTGCTGCCGTCGCACACGCAAGGCAAATCCCCACAACGCCGACTCTCGTTTGGTTTTCGTAGAATGACACCGATCCAAGAACAAGCTGGATCTGAAGACTGTTCGGATCCCGTGGCGGTTTGTGCCTGCACGAAGAACCGCCACGTCGACAAGCAGGCGAGACCGCCGGATCACAAGGTGATGACCGACGGCGGGCAAGCCGAGATGTCAGCAGAAGACGAGAGCGAGGAGGGCGATGGCGGTGAATCGACGTCTGAAGCGGAGACAGCCGAGGCGGAGCCGGACGCCCACGAGGAAACGGCCGAAGAAGAAGCGGCTGAGGAAGAAGCGGAAGCGGCTGAGGAAGAAGCAGCCGAAGAGGAAACAGCCGAGGAAGAAGCGGAAGCGGCTGAGGAAGAAGCAGCCGAAGAGGAAACAACCGAGGAAGAAGCGGAAGCGGCTGAGGAAGAAGCAGCCGAAGAGGAAACAACTGAGGAAGAAGCGGCCGAAGCGGAAGCGGCTGAGGAAGAAGCAGCCGAGGAGGAAGCAGACGAAGCAGAAGCGACCGACGAAGAAGACGAGTACCACGTCGAAGACGCCGAGGACGTCTACCAAGACGACGACACGTCCGGCGTCCTCCATCTGGATCTCGATGGGCTGTTTCTCGATCTGCTCGGCCTCGAGGTGAATCTAAATCCAGTGACGCTCGACGTCTCGGCTCGCCCGGGTGAAAACAACCTGCTCGGGAACCTATTGTCTGCAGTGACGGGCCTTCTCGATGGCGCTGGCGGCCTCTCGGACGCAGTATCGTCACTCCTGGACAAGCCGAAGGAACTACTTAGCGGCCTGCTGGAGAAACCGAAAGCGCTCCTCAGCGGACTGGCGAGCAAGCCACGGGAACTGCTCAGTAGACTCTTCGGTCTTGGCGGTGACGAAGCGGAAACCGCTGCCGAGGAATCGGACGCCGAGACCGAAGCGACAGCAGAGACGGCCGACGAGTCCAGTGGTCGGCTCGCCGACGCCTGGAGCTGGCTAAAAGAGAAGCTACTCGGGCTCGTTCCCGGCTTCCCGCTCGAAGACCTCGTGGCGACGATCGTCAGCCAGGCAATCGAGCAACTGATCGAGCAACTCGAGCCGGATCGCGAGCAAGTCGAGTCGGATGCCCAGTCCGATGCAGCGCCACAGGCGGAGGCGTAATCATGAGTGAGCAATCGGAATCAGTGACCCAGCGGATCGACTACGGAAAGATCGCCGACAACGTTGACGTCGATGAGCTCGTCGAGGGAACCCAGTGGGAAGACGAAATCCACGAAGAGAAGCCACTCGGCGAAGCACTCGGCGGCCAGATCGGCGCACTCGTCGGCCGAAAGGTGGGCGAATCTGTCGGCCAGACGATCGGTGAGCTGGTCGTCGAGGAACTGCTTGGTCCCGACGAGGACGAACCGGCCGAGGAAGCCGAAGACGAGGACGAACCGGCCGAGGAAGCCGAAGACGAGGACGAACCGGCCGAGGAAGCCGAAGACGAGGACGAACCGGCCGAGGAAGCCGAAGACGAGGACGAACCGGCCGAGGAAGCCGAAGACGAGGACGAACCGGCCGAGGAAGCCGAAGACGAGGACGAACCGGCCGAGGAAGCCGAAGACGAGGACGAACCGGCAGCGGAAGCCGAAGACGAGGACGAACCGGCAGCGGAAGCCGAAGACGAGGACGAACCGGCAGCGGAAGCCGAAGACGAGGACGAACCGGCCGAGGAAGCCGAAGACACCAGCGACGACGCAGAAAGTGAGAAAGAAAGTGCCACAACTGCGGACGCCGACGACGCTGAGACCGCAGACGAAACGACGGACGAGGAGGAATAACCATGTCATCGTATCAACTGCACGCCGACTGTTCGGACGGTCCGCCTCGAGGTGAGTTTGATGAGTGATGCCGGGCTGAAACAGCTGGTTGCCCAGGAGGTGAGCAATCAGGTCGCGGTAACCGATCTGCTCGGCGATGGCTCCATCGAAGACGGTATCGATGGTGGCGAGATCGGTGCCGCGGTCGGTCGCGAGTTCGGCGCTCGAGCGGGACGGGAACTGGGTGCATCGATCGGCCGCGCGATCCACGAGACGATCGCCGAGGGGATCGAAGCCGAAAAAGACCGCCAAGAGCTGCAGTCGGATCTCACGACGGCGATCCGTGACGCCCTCCGCGAGACGGTCGATGAAAACGGTGCCAAGGAATCGGTCCAGTCTCTGGCACAGGGTGCGACGGAAGGGAGTGGCCTTGAGGGACTTCTCGAGACCGAGGGAAAGACCGGCGGAGAGGAATCTGCGGACGGGGCGAACGGAGCCGACGCAGAGAGTGACGAAGCCGACGAGGAAAGCGAGGAGTCCGGTGCTCGAGCGGCGGTCAAGTCGGCCGCCGAGGACGTAAGCGAGGCCAGCGGACTCGACGATGTCCTCACGGACGACGATGCAGACGAATCTGGGGACGACGAGACGACGGAGGACGGCGAAGCGGAGACGGAAGGCGATGACGAACCGGACGCTGAGAAGGACACGGCGGACGAAAGCGACGACGAACCGGACGCCGAAAAGGACACGGCAGACGAAAGCGACGACGAACCGGACGCCGAGGAGGACACGGCAGACGAAAGCGACGACGAACCGGACGCCGAGGAGGATGGCGAAGACGACTCGGAAACGTCGGCCGAGGATCTCGAAGGACTCCGGAAAGACACGCTCACGGACTTCTTGGGGGTGATGTCCTACGACGATCTGCAATCAGTCGCCAAGGACGTCGGCGTGAAGGCGAACCTCGGCCGCGAGGAGATGACCGAGGAAATCATCGCGACGGTGACGGACGACGAGTCGGACGACGAATCGGCGGACAAGGCGGACGCGCAAGCCGAGTAATCGATCGATATCACCGCCTCGAGTGCGGGTTCAGAACCGAGACACGACAGATGAGCCAAGAACTGCGTGAACACGTGAACGAGGTACTGCACGAGGCCGATGCATCCAGTGGCTCGCTCGTCACGACGAGCGACTCGGACGACGGTGCCGACGAGACGGCCCAGACAGACCTACTCGAGACCGCAGCGAAGGCGAACGACCTCCTCGAGTCGGCCGAGTCGGAGGAACTGCTCGAGGCGGTCGGCCTGGATACGCTCCCGGATGGGACCGAACCGGACTCGATTCCGGCGGCGATCGCTCAGGGCGATCCAGCGCAGGTCGAGGAGCTACAGCGACTGCTGAACCTCTCGAAACTCGCCGACTGGGACGACGGCGAGGCACTCGAGGGGGCCGTCGGCGAGTTACAAGCAGCGATCGGTGACGGCGAGCGGACAGCCGAATCCGGCTCGATAGACGACGGGACGGATGAGACAGAAGCGGACACCGCTGATGAGAGCACAGACGAGTCCGATGGGACCGACACGTCCAGCGATCTCGGCGACCAGCTTCGGTCGGCCATGGAGTCCTCGTTCGAGGGCATCGGTGACGACCTCGAGCAACTCCAGGGTCGACTCGAGGAGGCGAGCGCCAGCACCGTCGGCGAGGACGATGGAGCAGACGACGAGGACGAAGCGACAGCGGACCAAACTGACGCGGAAGACGACGACGGACTGCTCGATGCTGGACTCGGATCGAACCAGAATCGCGAGACGTCCGGCGGCAGTGGGACCCGCTACTCGACGATGGCACCACCGCCGTCGGAGCGTGCCGACATGAAAGGGACCGCGCGCCACTCGACGATGCCTGACAAACACTGATTGGCTCGTGAGAGTGTGACGGCGACTACTCGTCGTTCCAGTCGTCGATGAACAGTCGCACACCCATTACTGGAAGGAACAGGAAAAACGCCAGCAAGGTCATGCTGAGAAAGGTGGTACTGATAAATCGTGTGGAGAGTGTTGGGGTGAGTATCAGCGATGCGATGAGAACCCCGCCACCGAGCGACACAGCGATGAGGACGAGTATATCCGTTGGATTCACCGGAACTTCCTCAGTCATACGTGGACGTACGAACTCGAACATATAGTGCTACGAGGTTTCGATTGCGGTCCCGATACCGTCCACCGACGGAACGACAGGGACAGAACTTACGGGGTGTACGCTGTAGCAAGCGGTATGTACGAGTCGATTCTGGTCGCGACCGATGGGAGCGAGGCGGCACACGAGGCCGTCTCCCACGCGGTCGAACTCGCCCGCCGGTTCGATGCGACACTGTACGGAATCGCCGTCCTCGAGACTCGAACCGAGTACGACAACGCGATCGTCGATCCCGAAAAGGTCAGGCACCGACAGCGCGAACAGGCGCTCGAGGCGCTCGAGGCGCTCGAGGCAGCGGCCGACGACGCCGGGGTTACGGTCGAAACGACGATTCGCTCGGGTGTTCCATACGAAACGATTCTCGCGTACGCGGACGAACAGGACGCGAGCGCGATCGTGCTCGGCGCTCGAGGCCGCTCGTCGTTCCGGCGAGCGCTTCTCGGAAGCACTGCCGACCGCGTCGTTCGATCCACGACCCGGCCAGTGCTGTTGATCGACGAAACCGATTAAGACGGTCTGCTGTCACTGTCTCCTACCCGAACGGCGGGCCGCGGGTGTGCCGGCACTGACTGACAGCTGTCCGTATGAGATCGCGCAGTTCTGGATTGTCGAAGACCGAACATTTACTTCCACTGTCGTATGAGATACGGGTATGACGCTACTCGTCCCGTTCGACGGTTCGAAGTTGGCACGAAAAGCCCTCGAGAAGGCCGCCACGTTCGGTGACCTGCTCGACGAAGAAGTGGTCGTACTGACGGTGATTCCCGATGACGACGAGTACGCACGAAAACGGGGCTGGATCACGGAAGGGGAGCCGTTCGATCTCGAGGCGATCGAAGCGGGAATGAAAGTCCGAGCCGGCGAGGTTGCCCCGGAGGCGACGGTCCGAACCGAGCGTGTCAGCTCCGACGAACCGACGTCGACGTCCACGACGGACGTCGTTCGCGAGATTCGACGAATCGCCGGCGAGATCGAAGCGTCGGTCGTCTTCATCGGCTCGGAGAACGCCGGCTCGGTGATCGCACCGCAGTCGAGCGTCGGAAGCCCGGTCGCAAACGACCAGCGATACGACGTGTACGTCGTTCGCGAACCCGGAGACTCGATCGAGCCCCAAGACGTCGCCGATATCGACTCGACAATCGAGTAAGCGAGACTGTCGTACTCGCCATGCAATGACGGATGCGGGTCAGAGACTCACACCTCATCGAGCTCGCGCTGGCAGGAGCGCCATCTGATGGCGCCGTACCTGGCGCTTCCAGTCACCGACCCGATTCTCATATTCGGGGTGGCGATGATCGTCTTTCTGGTCGCCCCGCTGGTGTTCGGCCGGTATCGGCTGCCGGGAATCATCGGCGTCCTCGTCGTCGGCGCAGCCATCGGTCCCAACGGGCTCGAGGTGCTCGAGCGCGACGAGACGATCATCTTGCTCGGCGAAGTCGGGATCGTCTATCTGATGTTCGTCGCGGGCCTCGAGATCAACCTCACCCAGTTCATCGAGTACAAGTATCGAAGTTTCGTCTTCGGGCTGCTCTCGTTCGTGATCCCACAGGGAGTCGGAATGGTCGTTGGGTACTACGGGCTCGGGCTCTCAGTTGGGGCTGCAGCCCTGTTTGCGGCCATTTTCGCCTCCCATACGCTGCTTGCGTATCCAGTGGTTAGCCGGCTCGGGATCACAAAAACCGAAAGCGTCACCGCGACGATCGGCGGCACGATTATCACCGATACGCTCGCGTTACTCGTCCTTGCCGTCGTTATTGCCGGCGCAGAAGGCGACCTCGGGGCCAGTTTCTGGCTCGAGTTGGCAGGCGGACTCACGCTCTTTTTCGCTGGGGTCTGGCTGCTCGTCCCTCGCATCGGGCGATGGTTCTTCCGGACGGTCGACCAGGAGAGTTACGTCGAGTTCCTGTTCGTGATGGCCGTGCTGTTCGTCTGTGCCTCGCTGGCCGAACTCGCCGGCGTCGAACACATCGTCGGGGCGTTCCTCGCTGGCCTGGTCCTCAACCGGCTCATCCCCGAACGCGGCCCGCTCATGAACCGTATCGAGTTCGTCGGCAACGCCCTGTTCATCCCCTTTTTCCTGCTGTCGGTCGGCATGCTCGTCGACGTCCGCGTGTTGACTGAAGGCCTCGAGACACTGTCGCTCACCGCCGCGTTCGTCGTGCTCGTGCTCACGACGAAGTACGCCGCGGCCTGGCTGACCGCGTGGCGGTATGACTACACTCCCGACGAGACGATGACCATGTTCGGACTCTCGATCGGACAGGCCGCGGCGGCGCTTGCCATCGTCCTCATCGGGTTCGACGCGGGACTGCTCGGCGAGGCGATGCTCAACGCGGTCGTGTTGATGATCCTCGTCGTCGGCGTCATCAGCCCCGCGATCGTCGAGCGCTACGGGGGAGCGATCGTCCGCGCTTCGGCACACTCCGAGTACGATCCGCGAACCGCGCCACAGCGGGTACTGGTCCCGTTTTCGCGAGACTCCCAGTTTCGCGAGCGACTCCTTGATCTCGCCCTGCTCGTTCGCGAGGGCGACGCCGACCAGCCGCTGTACACCCTGAGCGTCGCCCAGCCGGGCTCCCGAACCGAAGCCGAGATCGCCGCGATCGAAGCCTCGCTCGCAGAGACCGAGACGTACACTGCCGGCGCCGAGGTTCCCGTCGAGCGCCAGACGCGCGTCGAACGGAACGTGGCGTCGGGAATCGTCCGGGCCGCTCTCGAGAACCGAATCACGACGCTGGTCATCGGGTGGGACGGCACGCCGCGCCACCGGCGTATCTTCGGCCACGTGATCGATCGGGTCCTCACGCAGTCGACACAGCTCGTGTTGGTCTCACACATCCGCCAGCCGCTGAACACGACGAGCGAGATCATCGTCATCCTCCCGCCGGGGATCGATCACAACGACGGGTTCTACGAGGCCGTCCACACGATCGAACACCTCGCGGAACAGGTCGGCGCGTCGATCCGGGCTATCGTCGTCGACGGGAATCCCGAGCAGTTCGAACGGCTCTTCGGGCTGGTCGAACCGGACGTCCCTGCGACCTTCGAACGGGTGGATGACTGGAACGCCGTCTCGACCCGACTCCGCGGGGACGTTGACAAGACGGCGCTCGTTGTCCCAATGAGTGCACGGCGCGGGACGATGGGGTGGCAGTCGGCACTGCGGACGCTGCCGACGGAAATTGCCACAGAGACGGGCGGGAACTTCATCGTGCTCTATCCGGCCGTCAGCGATCGGGACGACGATCGCCAGTTCCTCGAGTTCCGCTGAGCGAGCGTCGGTCGATCGCTCAACGGGACACCGTTCGGAGGAACGTTTATTCCATTGACTGTCTTCGGTTCGAACGAACATGGTCGATCGGAACGAGTGGGAACGGGACCGGCCTGTCCTCACTGGATCGCCCCGACGCCCGCCGCCGTCGTTCGTCGAGCAGGCAAACGTTACGGATCCGGGGATCTACGACGAGTTCGAGGAGAACTGGCCCGAGTGCTGGGAGCGAGCAGCGGATCTGCTCTCGTGGGACCAGTCGTACGAGACTGTTCTCCGTGAGGAGGACGCGCCGTTCTACCAGTGGTTTCCCGACGGGAAACTGAACGCCGCCAAAAACTGCGTTGATCGTCACCTCGAGTCGGGTCGCAAAACCCACACGGCGATCCGGTGGGAGGGCAAACACGGGGAGCGACAGACGTACACCTATCGGGACCTCTACGTCGCGATCAACGAGTTCGCCGCGGCCCTGCGAGCGCTCGGCGTCGAGGAAGACGACGTCGTGACGATCTATCTGCCGATGATCCCGGAGTTACCGATCGCGATGCTGTCGTGTGCCCGGATCGGTGCGCCACACAACGTCGTCTTCGCGGGACTGTCGGCTGACGCGCTGGCCACGCGGATGGACGCCGCCGACAGCGAGTATCTGGTCACCTGTGATGGCTACTACCGTCGAGGGGATGCGTTCAACCAGAAGAGCAAGGCGGACAACGCCCGGCTCAAACTCGAGCAAGACGTCAGTACCGTCGTCGTCGATCGGCTCGGCGACGACCTCCCACACGTTCTCGGCGACGACGAGTGCGATTATCACGAGCTGCGGGAGACGTTCGCGGGCGAACTCGTCGATCCCGTCCCCAGGGACGCCGAGGATATGCTGTTCGTGATGTATACGTCGGGTACCACCGGGGAGCCAAAAGGCGTCGTCCACACGACGGGGGGCTATCTCGCCCACGCGACCTGGACGAGCCATGCCGTCCTCGACGTCAAACCGGAAGACACCTACTGGTGTGCAGCCGACATCGGCTGGATTACAGGCCACTCCTACATCGTGTATGGGCCGCTCGCACTCGGGACGACCACGGTGATGTACGAGGGGACACCCGACTACCCCGATCGAGACCGTCTCTGGGAGATCGTCGACCGGAACGCGGTCGATATCTTCTATACCGCGCCGACGGCCATCCGCGCGTTCATGAAATGGGGATCGGAGTATCCCGCCGGTTACGACCTCTCCTCGCTGCGCCTGCTTGGCACCGTCGGTGAACCGATCAGCCCCCGCCCGTGGAACTGGTATTACGAACACATCGGCAACGAAACGTGTCCGGTCGTCGATACCTGGTGGCAGACCGAGACGGGTGCGGTAACGGTTTCGACGCTTCCGGGCGTCAGCGAGATGAAACCCGGCGCAGCCGGCCCGAGCCTGCCCGGAATGGACGTCCGCGTGGTCGACAGCTCCGGCACCGAGGTCGACCCCGGCGACTCCGGCTATCTCACCATCGCCCGCCCGTGGCCGGGGATGGTTCGGACGCTGTACGACGGCGACGAGCGCTTTCGGGCGGAGTACTGGGATCAGTTCTCCGATCCAGAGAGCGACGACTGGCACTACTTCAGCGGCGACGCTGCTCGAATCGACGAGGACGGCTATATTACCGTTCTCGGCCGTGTCGACGACGTCATCAACGTCTCTGGGCGACGACTGAGCACGACGGAAGTCGAGAGCGCAATTACCGGTGTCGCCGGCGTCGCCGAAGCCGCCGTCGTCGGCCGCTCGAGTGAGACGAACGGAACGGACGTCTACGCCTATGTCAGCACCGAAGGCGGCTACGACGACGGTACAGCGGTTCGCGAGGCGATTATCGACAACATCGAAACGGCGATCGGCCCGATCGCCCGGCCGACAAAAGTCCAGTTTACGCCCGAACTCCCCAAGACGCGCTCGGGGAAGATCATGCGCCGACTACTCGAGGACGTCGCAAACGGCGAGGAACTCGGAGACACGAGCGCGCTGCGGAACCCGGAGATCATCGGCGAAATCCAGGCCGAGCTCGACGAGGAGTGACCGTGACGGAGAGCGTTTCGCATTTTCAAGGGAGGCGAAACACAGTACAGAACAAGTGCTGCCCATAAACCGATTTCACATCGCAAACAGTGTGTCTGCCGACACAATTATATTCGTGTCGTTAGAAACAACGAACCATGAGTCTCGAGAGGACCGACTCGTCGATGCTGTCGCGTGAGCACTACGAGTCGCTCCTCGACGCCGCCGAAACGTATCGCGAGGCACTCGTCGTTCGACTCTGTGGTGATGTCGGACTCCGACCGACGGAGCTCACCGAACTCACCGTCGATAGCATCGAACAGGTCAGGATCGATCCGCCGCGGTACCTGATTCGGGTCCCAGCCGTCAACGACGGATCGAGACGGACGGCGTATCTACCGACCCACGTCGAACGAGAACTGCGGCGATACGCCCAGAGCAATGGGCTCTCCACCAACGATCGAATCTTTCCCGTCACGGCGCGACGGCTGCAGATGCTGGTTTCGGACATCGCCGAGCGAGCCAGCGAGCGGTACGACCAGCCGGTACTCGCCGAGCTCTCCACGAGCGATCTGCGACAGTACTTCACCTACACCGCACTCATCGATCACGCGGTCAACCCCAGAGTCGTCAAAACCGTCGGTGGCTGGGGGAGCTTCGAGGCACTCGAGTCCTACCTCCCCGAACCGACGGACGCGGAGATCGTCGACGCCTTCGACGCCGTCGAACGGCCGTCGGGATCCGATCACGGCCGCTCGCAGACTCAGTCCGGACCGATGGTGAGCGACGACAGCGTCATCCGACTGTTACTGGCTGCAAGCGATCGATACGCGCTGCTCCGTCTCGATGCGGACGGCTACGTCGAACGGTGGAATCGCAGCGCAGCGTCGATGTTCGGTTATCGGGCCGGCGAAATCGTCGGCACGCACGTCTCGACGTTTTATACGGACGCGGCCGTGGACGACGGCTGCCCGGAACGAGCGTTGTCGACCGCCTTAGAGGAGTCCGGCTCCGAATACGAGGGGTGGCGTGTCCACAAGGACGGCTCACAGTTTCGCGCGACCGAAGTCATCTCGCCGCTGCGGGACGACCGTGGTCGCCATCGCGGCTTTGCCGTCTTCGTTCGTGATGTCTCGGCTTCACACGAGGAGTTCGAGGCGGTCCGGTCACGCCGCGACGAACTCGAGGGACGCTATGCGGTCGCTCAGGCCCACCGAGCGGTCGCGCGATCGCTGCTCGAATCGACCGACCACGAGGAAGTCGAGACGCGGACCTGTGCGGCACTAACTGACGGACGCGCCTACGAATACGCCTGGATCGACCGGGCGACCGTGACGGATCGGCGGTCGGACTGGCGCGCCTCGAGCGGGATCGAGCCCGCCGACGTCGATCGGCTCGTTCCGGACCACTGGCAGGAAGACGGCCCGGCGACGGATGACGGGGAAGGCACACTCTCGGTCGCCACCGACGTCCCCCTCGATATCGAGCCCGAAGGCGAAAACGGTGCAGGGAGCGACGGTGAGGGAGCGCTCGCGCGCGTTCCGTTATGTTACGGGGATACGGTCTACGGAACGCTGACGGTCGCAACCGACAGGGTGGCGGCGTTCGATGCGGACGAACGCCAGTGGCTCGAGACGCTCGGGAAACAGGTCGGCTACGCGATCGCCGCGATCCGGCGACGGAACCTGCTGTTGTCCGATCGCGTCGTCGAACTTGAGTTCGCCTGTCGCGACGACGATTCGTTTTTCGTCGACGCCTCCCAGCGACTCGGCTGTCGGTTCGAACTCGACTCGCTCGTCCCGATCTCGGAGACGACGCAACTGTACTACGTGCGACTGCAGGATGGCTCGCCGGCCGACGTCTTCGACCTCGCGGCGGACGATCCCGGCATCGACGACTGTCGGCTGGTCGAAACCGACGAGGACGGCTGGCGCGTCGAGTTCGTCGTCGAGGGCTCCTCGCCGACGCTGACACTCACCGAGTACGGCGTCACCGTCATCGATGCCGTTACCGAAGGCGGTGTGACGACGATCACTGCCGAATCCGCAGCCGATGCCGACCTGCGGACGGTCCTCGTCGGCCTTCGTTCCGGATTCCCCAACTCGGAACTGGTCGGGAAACGCGAAGCCGAACGAACCGTCCAGACCGCCCGCGAGTTCCGGGAGGGACTCGAGGACCGACTGACCGACCGACAGGAGGCGTCGCTGCGGGCCGCGTACTTCGGCGGCTACTACGACTGGCCTCGCGAGAGCACCGCCGAAGAGATCGCCGATGCGATGGGCGTCTCCTCGCCGACGCTGCACAATCACCTCCGGAAGGGCCAACACGAACTCCTGCGGACGTTCTTCGACGATCCGGCCGGCGACGACGTCGAGTCGTCCAGAAGCGACTAACGGCGTGTCGCTGACTCGAGGCCGGAGATTTCCTCCTGATCGGCCGACCACTGTCTCCGGCAGTCGGCCAACCGTATACTAAGCCTCTAGAGGGCAGTGGTTCGTCGCCGTCCATTCCGGCCGTGGCTGCCCACGCCCGGTATCAACGATGGTGTCGCGTGTCCGATCTGACGGGGATTTGGCCGCGTATAACCAGATATCCGCTCCTAATACAGTCAATATTCTCTATATTCCCTCCCTGTTTGGGGCCCGATTTTGCACAACTAGATGCCGGCTTTACTATGGTAGTAGCATATTGAACTGTTGTATCATGTCACAGGAGGATGGCAGCCTCGAGGCTCGTCTCGAGGAACAAGACACGTTTGAACCGCCCGAGTCGTTCGTCGAACAGGCGAACGTCTCGGATCCGGGGATCTATGAGGAGTTCGACGAAAACTGGCCGGAGTGTTGGGAACGCGCTGCGGAGTTTCTCGACTGGGAGGAGGAGTACGACGACGTCTTAGACGAGTCGGACGCACCCAGCTACCAGTGGTTCACGAACGGGAAACTCAACGCATCGCAGAACTGTCTCGACCGTCACGTCGAGGACGGGGCGAAAAACCGGGCCGCGATCAAGTGGGAAGGCGAGCTTGGCGAGACGCGAACGTACACGTACGGAGACCTCCTGAACGAGGTCAACGAGTTCGCGGCAACGCTGCGTGACCTCGGCGTCGAGGAAGACGACGTCGTCACGCTGTACATGCCGATGGTACCCGAGCTCCCGATCGCGATGCTCGCGTGTGCCCGTCTCGGTGCGCCACACAGCGTCGTTTTCGCCGGCTTCTCGGCCGACGCGCTGGCGACTCGGATGAGCGATGCCGACAGCGAGTATCTCGTCACCTGTGACGGCTACTACCGTCGCGGGGACGCACTCGATCACATCTCGAAGGCAAACGAGGGGCTCGAGGGCGTCGACCACGAGACGACGACCATCGTCGTCGACCGACTCGGCGACGACCTCGAGCACTCCCTCTCGGAGAACCAGCACGACTACGACGAGCTAATCGAGGAGCATGCCGGCGAAAGCGTCGAGCCGGTCTCTCGAGACGCCGAGGATATGCTGTTCCTGATGTACACGTCGGGAACGACGGGCAAACCGAAAGGCGTCAAACACACGACGGGTGGCTATCTGGCCTACTCCGCGTGGACGTCCCACTCGGTGCTCGACCTGAAACCCGAGGATACCTACTGGTGTTCGGCCGACATCGGCTGGATCACCGGTCACTCCTACATCCTCTATGGGCCGCTCGCGCTCGGGACGACCACGGTGATGTACGAGGGAACGCCGGACTACCCCGAGAAGGACCGCTTCTGGGAGATCATCGAGAACAACCGGGTGGACGTCTTCTACACCGCACCGACGGCCATTCGCGCGTTCATGAAGTGGGGCGGACAGTACCCCGAACAGCACGACCTCTCCTCGCTGCGTCTGCTCGGCACCGTTGGGGAGCCGATCAACCCACGCGCGTGGAAGTGGTACTACGACCACATCGGTGGCGGCGAGTGTCCGATCGTCGACACCTGGTGGCAGACCGAAACCGGCGGCCACATGATCACGACCCTGCCCGGTGTCGGGAAGATGAAACCCGGCTCCGCCGGTCCTGGACTGCCCGGCATTGACACACAGGTCGTTGACGAAGCCGGCGAGAAAGTCGACGCCGGCCAGGCCGGGTATCTGACGGTCCAGAAACCGTGGCCCGGCATGCTCCGGACGCTCTACCGGAACGACGAGCGCTTCGTCAACGAGTACTGGACGGAGTACTCCGATCCGGAGAACGACGAGTGGGTCTACTTCCCCGAAGACGGTGCGAAGATCGACGAGGACGGCTACATCACCGTCCTCGGTCGCGTCGACGACGTGATCAACGTCTCCGGCCACCGACTGGGCACGATGGAGATCGAATCAGCCGTCGTCGGCGTCGAAGGAATCGCCGAAGCCGCCGTCGTCGGCGGCGACCACGAGGTCAAAGGCGAAGCCGTCTACATCTATGCGATCCCCGAAGACGGCTACGAAACCGGTGACGAACTCGAGGACCGAGCCGTCGAGGCGATCCTCGACTCGATCGGTCCGATCGCCAAACCCGAGGAAGTAGTCTTCACCCACGAGCTGCCAAAGACCCGCTCCGGGAAGATCATGCGCCGACTGCTCGAGGACATCGCAAGCGGCAACGAGCTCGGCACCACGTCGACGCTCCGGAACCCCGAAGTCGTCGACGAGATCGCAGAGCAGGTCAGCGAAGACTGAGCCGGGGTACTTTCTTTCAAATAGCAACCACAGACGACGCGAACACAGGCGAAATCTCATGACAGAGAATATCACCCATAATTCGGGACGCACCGTCAGCGTGGACGGCAGCGTGTCGAGCAAAACGAACCACGAAAGTAGAGGCAACTACCAATGACCGCAGATACGAACCACGATTCAGAACGCGATACCCGCGAAGTGGCGACCGACGGTGGAATGAGCGACGTGGAGCGAGAGAAGCAGATCGACTATCTCGACGTCGAAATCAACCTGCTGAAGCCGGCAACCCCGTTCATGCGGGATCACCTGAAAGTGATCTGGCTCGGCTTTGCCGTCTGGGCAGTGACGACGTTCGGCCCGATTACGGCGACTCGTATCGCACCCGGCGCGATGACGACTGAGATGCCGATACTCGGCTTCCCGTTCCACTACTTCTCGATCGCGATCGTCGGACCGGGTGCGGCACTGCTCCTCTCGGTGTGGTACGCCCGTAAGCGCGACCAGATCGACGAGAAGTACGGCATCGAACAGCCGACGGCCGCACCGGAGACGACGGATACCGTTCCGGACGATGCGGCGGCAACTGATGGAGGTACCCAAGAATGATGGATCTTACAGTTCCGCTACAGGCAAGTGATGAGTTGCTTCCGGAAGGCCTCGACATCTCGTTCAAGGCACTCCCCGCGGTCATCGTCTTTGCGATGATGGGATCGTTCCTCGTGGCCGGGTTCCTGTACAAGGTCGCCGACACGGACGACATGTGGGTCGCCGGCCGCTCGATCGGTAACTTGGAGAACGGGATGGCGATCGGCGCCAACTGGATGTCGGCCGCGTCGTACCTCGGAATGGCAGCCCTGATCGCCCTATCAGGCGTCTACGGGCTGGCGTTCGTCGTCGGCTGGACGACAGGGTACTTCATCCTGCTGATCTTCATGGCCGCACAGATGCGCCGGTTCGGGAAGTACACCGCACCGGACTTCGTTGGAGACCGCTTTAACTCCGACACCGCGCGTGCCATCGCAGCGATCACGACGTTCCTCATCGGATTCGTCTACACGCTCGGGCAGGCCCGCGGGATGGGGCTGGTCGGCATGTACATTCTCGGTGACTGGTCGGCGGTGACTGGCGGCATGCTCAGCGCCTACCAGGTGATGATGATCCTGTTCATGGTCGTCACTATCGCCTACCTGACGCTCTCGGGAATGCTCGGTGCGACCAAGACCATGGTCATGCAGTACGTCATCCTCATCGCCGCGTTCCTCATTGGCCTGCTCGCCACCGGCTGGGCGGGCGGCTACTCGACGATTCTCCCACAGCTCGAGTACGGGCAGTTAATCGGCGAACTCAGTGCTGAGTTCTCCGATCCGTTCGCGGGCGGGAGCTACTACCTGTGGATCGCGACGTGTTTCAGCCTGATCTTCGGGACGTGTGGACTCCCGCACGTGCTGGTCAGGTTCTACACGGTTCAAAACGAACGAATCGCCCGCTGGTCGTGCACCTGGGGGCTGTTCTTCATCGCACTGCTGTACCTGAGCGCACCCGCGTTCGCCGCGTTCGGGACGGCCCTGTACGCGGACGAGATCGGTGCCGTCTACGGTGACCCCGGAATGACTGCGGCTGCCGGTGACGTCATTGTCGTGATGGCAGCACAGCTTGCAGACTTACCAACGTGGTTCGTCGGCATCGTCGCAGCAGGCGGTATCGCCGCTGCGGTCGCGACGACGGCTGGCCTGTTCATCGCCGCCTCGTCGGCGATCTCCCACGACATCTACGCGAACATCATCAACGAGGACGCGACCCAGCGCCAGCAGGTCCTCGTCGGTCGTCTGAGCATCATCGCGATCGGTGTGCTCTCGATCATCTTCGCGCTGAACCCGTCGGCACCGGTCGCTGCGCTCGTGTCGTTCGCGTTCTCGCTCGCTGCGATCGTGCTGTTCCCGATGTTCTTCCTCGGACTCTGGTGGGAGAACACGAACCGCCCGGGTGCACTCGCCGGGATGACGAGCGGGCTGATCATCTGGCTCATCCCGATGTTCAACGAAGGCCACTTCGGCCCTGGCTTCGGTATCGAAGTCCTCGAGACCTGGATGCCGGCCATCGGCTCCGGCCTCGTCGGCGTGCCCCTCGTCTTTGCTATCACCATCGTCGTCTCGCTGCTCACCAGCGAGCCGCCACTCGAGACAAAACAGATGGTTCGACAGTGTCACAGTCCCGACCCGATGCCGCGTGACAAGACGGCGGCGGACGTCGTCGCCGAAAAGAACGGAAACGCACCTGCAGACGACTAACAATGTACGATAACATACTCGTTCCGACAGACGGGAGCAAGGTAGCACAGATAGCGGTCGACACTGCGGTAGATCTGGCAGAAAAGTACGACGCAACCGTTCACGCGCTGTACATTGCCGATACCGACGCGGTCGCCTACGGTTTGGGTGCCGAGCAGGTAGACCGTATTCAACAAGGCGACTTCGCGGGGATGACAGAGCTGCGTGAAGATGCCGAAGAAGCGACTGGATACGTAACGGAGACAGCGGAGGCACACGGGCTGTCCGCGGTCGAACATCACTCCGGCGGCCAGCCACACCGGCTGATCGCCAGCTACGCCGAAGACAACGATATCGACCTCATCGTGATGGGGAGCCACGGGCGTTCGGGCGTCCGACGCGCACTGCTCGGTAGCGTCACCGAGCGCGTCCTGCGCTCGACGCATACCCCCGTGCTGGTCGTCGACTACGAAGAAAGCGACGACTGAGCCGCCAACGCACAAGACTGACGTATTACCGGTTCTTTTCTTACAGTATGAAACGATCATCGCCGACACACTCACGAGGAACTACACGATGAGCCTTGCTGAACGCTTTCGTCAGCACGTCAAAGAAAACAGGAACGGAATGGTCCACGACCTGATGTTCGCCGTCGCCTGGGTCGCGTTGGTGAGTATCCTCTTCGACTTCGTCTTTACGAGCGCACCCACGTGGGCGTTCTATATGTTCATGGCAGCCGGTGTTCCTGCCTACTTCGGCTTTTTCTTCTCGATCGAACTGGCCAAACAGCAGTGACACCGGTTCGAGTCTCTCGGCTCTGAGATCGGCGGCTGAATCGAGTCACCAATCGACTGCCGTGCGGTACGCGGTCGGCGTTTACTGCTACACACCGCCGTTCTCAGCGCCCCTCTTTCCCAGCGCGTGCTCGCTGTCGCAGACGGAACGACAGGAGGCTCGCGATTCCGAAAATGATTGGCAACGCGATATCACCTGGTGAACCGGATAGCGCTGGAAGCACCGTCATTCCGGCCATTACCGCGAACAGGAGCGCCAAAAGCCCGGTTATCGGAACGACGAACCCGTCCGAAAACACCGGTGCCTTCTCATTGCTCATACGTGGCATTCGTGATGTGTGACCAAATATCTGCGGATACTCGATCTCTCGAGAGTCGCTGAATCCGAATCCACATATGCACGACAGGGATATACTCTGGTATGAACGGAACAGCCGAAGTCGCCGTCCTCCGGCTTGGTCATCGGCCCGGCCGGGACGAGCGGATGACGACCCACGTCGGGTTGACCGCACGGGCGTTAGGTGCCGACCGGGTCTGCTTTCCCGACAACGCCGGCCAGTCGAAAGCAACCGTCGCGGACATCACCGACCGTTTCGGCGGCCCCTTCGAGGTCGAACTAACGGACTCTCCCCAGGCGATGCTCCGCAACTGGGCCGGAAAGGTCGTCCACCTCACGATGTACGGCGAGCGCGTCCAGGACGTCGAAGCCGAGATTCGAGCCGCCCATCAGGACGCCGGTGAGTCACTGCTCGTCGTCGTCGGCGCTGAAAAGGTCCCCTTCGACGTCTACGAACAGGCCGACTGGAACGTCGGCGTTACCAACCAGCCCCACTCCGAGGTCGCCGGACTGGCCGTCTTTTTAGATCGACTGTTCGAGGGTCGCGAACTCGAGCGTGAGTGGACCGCCGCGGATCGGCAGGTGATCCCGATGGAAACCGGTAAGCGCGTCGAGTCGGTCGACGAGGAGTAGTCGGACAACTCACCGCAGTCGGACAGCCGAAACAAGTGAAACGGATCGCAAAACGGTCTCCAGATCGTTCGAACGACAGGACTGGAGCCGCGAGACCGCGCACGCGCCGACGGCGACGACCGGTGACGGCTCTGCCGAGCAGTCACAGCCGACAGTATAGTTTTTCTGCTCGGGAGACGCAGATCCAGTATGGGTTCCTCGATGTCGCTTCCACGGACGCCGATCGAGTGGTTCATGCTCGGACCAGTCCTCGTCGTCCTCAATGTCGTCGTGTTGCTCGCGACCAACCACACGCTTCCAGAAGCGGTTGCAATGGGCGTCTTCTACGGGTTCGCGATGGCACTCGTCCTCGTCATCGTCGCGACCGTCTGGAACACGCACCGCGAGGCCAGCGACAGCGCCGACGCTGAGTCCGCCGAGTGAGCGACGTAACCGGTTCGCTCAGGCCGTCCGATACCGCCGAACGCCGTCCTCGAGGTCGAAGGCGACCGTCCCCCGTCGCTCGAGCGCCCCCAGTGTGGCCATCGTATCCATTACGGGTGCGGTATAGCGAACGCTGCCGACCCGCTGTTCGGCCACCGCAAGGGGTGTGGCGGGTTCGATCGCGGCCAGCGCGTCACGGGTCTCCGAAATCAGCGTCTCGATCCGCTCGCGCGTGCGTTCGACGACTCGGCGTGGCTCCTCGAAGACGGGCCCGTGACCGGGATAGCCGTA
The DNA here is from genome assembly GCF_900156475.1 of Natronorubrum thiooxidans. GTDB lineage: Archaea > Halobacteriota > Halobacteria > Halobacteriales > Natrialbaceae > Natronorubrum > Natronorubrum thiooxidans. Next base: position 164,031 of record NZ_FTNR01000002.1, on the reverse strand, counting down.
CGTCGCCGTCGTCTTCTCGAGGCGATCCATCGCCGTTACGTACCGTTCGAGGCCGTCGTAGGCACCCCACTCGAGGCCGACGTCGAACGCGCCGGCGCGAAACGGCTCGATGAGTGCGTCGCCAGTAAACAGTGCCGTCTCTCCCTCGAGGTCGCTCTCGAAACACAGATGGCTCGTCTCGTGACCCGGCGTCTCGAGGGGCTCAAAGTCGTAGCCACCGACCGAAACCGGCGTGTCCGGGACGATCGGGACTGTCGCCTCAGGATCGAGCAGTCGGCTGCTCCGCCGGAACGACTCGAGCTGGTCGTCGACGACGTCCGCGAGGATCTCTCCGCGATACCCAGCCGACATGGCCACCTCGCGGACAGTCGATCGAACAGTCCTCGGATCGCGCTCGAGTCGCTCGAGTGCGACTGCTGGGGCATGGACCGTCGCGCCGGTAGCACGGAGCGTCGGCACCTGCCCGACGTGGTCGCTGTGGGGATGGGTCACGAGCACGTGGTCGATATCGGCGACCGTGTAGCCGACCCGCTCGAGGCCAGCTTCGAGGGTCTGTGCGGCTTCTTCGCCCGGTGCACCGGCGTCAATGAGAATCGGTTCGGGGCCGTCGATCACGTACGCGGCGACGTGTTTTGGCGGCCAGGGGACGTCGAACTCGAGGCGATGAATCGTCGAGAATACGTGATCGCCCTGCAAGGGACCGCCGGTCTCGGTGGTCATCGTTTCGAGAAGCGCTGTCCAGCCACCTGTACGTTCCCCCGACGCGGGGTAGTTGACAAGACTTAATGGACACACGGCGTTACACGTAGGTAATGGCTTTTGAGGACCTGCTCGAGGACCCGGTTATCCAGAAGTACCTACACGAGCTGGTCGGTCCCACGGGAATGCCCGTCGCGGCAGCGCCGCCGGACGGGGAAGTGACCGACGAGGAGCTTGCAGAAGACCTGGATCTCGAGTTGAACGACGTGCGGCGCGCGCTGTTTATCCTGTACGAAAACGACCTCGCCACCTACCGACGGCTACGCGACGAGGATTCGGGGTGGCTCACCTATCTCTGGACGTTCGAGTACGACAACATTCCGGAGAACCTAGAAGAGGAGATGTACCGCCTCCACGACGCCTTGGAGGATCGCCGGGAGTACGAGCGCAATCACGAGTTCTATCTCTGTGAGATCTGTTCCATCCGCTTCGAGTTCGGTGAAGCGATGGACTTCGGGTTCGAGTGTCCCGAATGTGGCTCGCCGCTGGAATCGATGGACAACAACCGGCTCGTCAATTCGATGGACGACCGTCTCGACGCGCTCGAGGACGAACTCAACATCGACGCGGACGCCTAATGGTTGTCCTCGCAACCAAACTCTACGTCGACGGCGATGCGCGTCAGCGATCGCTCGACTCGCTGCGCTCGCTGGTCGACAACGAGATCGGCGACCTCGACGTCGAGTTCGATATCGGCATCCGTCACGACGATTTCCCCTCGGTCACGATCGAGGGCGACGACGCCACCGTCGCACGAAACGTCCTCGGCGAGGAGTTCGGCGAAATCGTCCCCGACCTCGAGGCCAGCGAGACGTACATCGGCACCCTCGAGTCCTGGGATGACGACGGCTTCGTGCTCGATGCCGGACAGGGCGACGGCGTCCGAATTCCGACCGACCAACTCGGACTCGGACAGGGCACCCCGGCACAGATCCGCGAACGGTACGGGTTAGTCCAGCACGTGCCACTCGAGTTCGTCTATGGCGGCGACGACGAGCCATCACGGCTCGCCGAGGAAGCTCAGGACCGACTCTACGAGTGGACGCGTGGCAACGGCCGACTCAACGTCAACAGCGCCACCCGTGCGGAGGTCCGGGCGACGCTCAACCGTGCTGGACACGCCCAGGACTACGTCACCGTCGAGCGTCTCGGCCTGCTGGAGCAGAGTGTCATCTGTACCGAAGACACCGATCCACCGGGACTGCTGGCGAGCGTCGGCGAGTATCTCCCAGCGGAACTCCGCTGTGTTGTTCCGTAAATGAACCGACGGCTCGTTTTTGCAGTGCTCGTGGTCGGCTTGCTGGTCGTCGGAGCCGGCTGTTCGGCGTTCTCCGGCGGCATTCCCGATGAAGACCTCGATCGTGAGCAGGAGTACGACGATCTGCGCGACAGCGACGCAGACGTCGCTATCGACATCGAAGAGGGCAGTCTGACCAGCAACGGCGAGTTCCGTGCCGTCTACGACTTAGAGGACACCGACGAACTGTCGTTGTATCGATCGAACATCTACAGCGATCAGGCACTCGAGATCCATAGCGTCCGCTACTGGTATCCAAACGGGACCGAGGTGACGGGCTCGGAACTGGATATCGAACAGGGCGATACGAGCACCGACGTTCGGGTTCCCGACGGCAACGGTACGGTCGCGTTTTCGGGCGAAGCCGGGCGCAAAACGTTCAGTCTGCCGGCGTACGTCGAGGGATCGTACGAAATAACGATTCCCGAAGACCATCGGACGTCGAACTTCCTGTTCGGCGACGTCACCCCGAGTGGCTACGAGCGAGAGATTGTCGACGACCAGGAACGGCTGACGTGGGATGAGGTAGACAGCACCATCTCACTGCGATACTATCTGACTCGCGACATTCCGCTGTTTATCGGGCTCGTTGCCACTGTCGCCGTGATCGGCGGTGCTGGCGCTGCCTACTACTACCGGCAGGTCAAGCGCCTTCGAAAACAACGCGAGGAGATGGGGTTAGACGTCGAACTCGAGGACGACTCCGACGACGGACCGCCGCCGGGAATGCGGTAGTCGGCCCGTCTCAGCCGTGAATCGTCCGCTCAGCGAGCCAAATAACATCGTCGCCGTCGATTTCGAGACGCCCCTTGACGTGTGCCAGTTGGGAACTCGTTCGTGTCGGCTCGAGGCTGTTCGGACGGACCGTTCGTGTGGCGTCGACCTCGTCGACGAGCCAGCCGTAGTGGGCATCGTCGGCGTTGGTGGCGGTAAAGACGAGCAGTTTCGGGTCATCGATCCGTGCAGTCGTCCGTGAGGTGGCGGTAAACGCCCGCGGGAGGTCGACGACTCGGACCCGTTCGCCGGCGACCGTAACCGACCCTGCGTTCCACGGGTCGTCCGCTGTCGCAATGGATTGGTCGTCCGTCACGCCGAGGACGGATGCGACGGCAGCGGCCCTGACACAGTAGCGGTCGTTCTCGAGGTCGAACGTGAGAACGGTAACGTGATCGTCACTGTTGACAGCCGAGGCCATTCTGGCGTATACTTTCAGAGGTGCAAAATAAAGATTTCGAGATGAGAACGCTGCAATAACGTCGTAAACAACGCGCTTGGGCAATTGTAAGACGATATCGCGGCGACCAGTGTTCGGAGTCAACGTTTTAGTCATGGAACTTGATACACGACCAGGAACATGGCCCCGGATCTCTCCGAAAAGCTACTGGGAATCGATATCGACAGCACCGACGACCAACGGCGGCAGAAGACGGACGACGCGGACGAAAACGCGGAAGAGTTCGAGCGGTTCGTCTTCTTCGAGAGTGGCGAGCACCGACTCGCGGTATCGGTCGACGCTGTCGGAACGCTCGCAGAGGTCCCCGACGAGTTGACACGGGTCCCTCGGACACCACCTGCCATCGAGGGGATGGTCGATCTCCGTGGTGAGGTCACTGCAGTAATCGATCCTAGCGTCCACTTTCCGAGCGATAGTGTGACCGACTCCGGCCGAGAACGGCTGCTCGTCCTCGATCGTCCGACAGATCAGCAGTCCGCAGCGATCCGCGTCGATGACGTCATCGGCGTCGAAACGATTGCCGAGAGCGACATCCTCGACGAAGCGGCCGTCGAAGACCGGCCATTCTCCGGCGATGCACTCACACATCCACTCGTGACCGCACTCCTCGAGCAAGAACACGAGTACGAGGCTGCCGATAACGAGGTCGTCGCCACGAACCGACCGGGAACCGATAGCGCGTCCGGGACTGGCACAGCGGTCGACGCCGGCGATACCGGGATGGCGTCGGCGACACGGGGTTCGCTCCATGGTCGCTCCAGCGACGACGCCGGGGATCCATTTACGTTCGAATCGAATGAAACGGAGTCAGAAGCGTTCGACGACGGAGGACTGACTCGAGAGGTCGTTATCGAGGTGACACCGCTCATCGATGTGGAGACGCTGCTGCAGGCGTCCGGACACCGGAAACAACGACCGTAGGAAAATCGCGATGGGACCGAGAGGGTGATCTCGGCGTTGAGTGTGCTCTCCGTTCCGTATTCGTTGTTTATCACACTTGATAACAGGGAGACAGCATTTATGGTAGTCGTATTGCTATCAGCGGGTGGTGTACTACTGAATGTCGACAGGGGTGCTCATCGTGGATGACTCTCATTTTATGCGGAACTTACTGCGCCAGATTTTGGAACAGGATTACCGCATTCTCGGAGAGGCGTCCAACGGCGCCGAAGCAGTCAAACTGTACAAAGAACACGATCCCGATATCGTCATGATGGACATTGTGATGCCGAAAGCAAACGGCATCAAGGCGACCGCGGCGATCAAGAAGATTGATCCGGACGCCCAGGTCATCATGTGTACGAGTGTCGGGCAACGTGAGAAAATGAAACTCGCCGTGAAGGCTGGCGCAGACGGGTACGTCACGAAGCCGTTCGAAGAACACAGCGTCAGAAAGGCCCTTTCAGACGTCGTTGCGGCATGACGCGAGTACTCGTTGTCGACGATTCACAGTTTATGCGGACAGTCATCGGCAACGCGCTCACTACGGCCGGCTACGACGTCGAGACGGCGGCGAACGGCTCAGCGGCCATCGAGGCCGCCGCGACATACGACCCCGACGTCATCACGATGGACGTCGAAATGCCCGAACTGGACGGGATCGACGCCGTCGAACGAATCATGGCGACGAACCCGACGCTGATCCTCATGCTCAGCGTCCACACCGATCGGGGGACGGAGGCGACGCTCGACGCCCTCGAGCGAGGTGCCGTCGACTTCCTCCACAAACCCGACGGATCGGACTCGAGAACGGTGACCCATCTTACTGCCGACGTCGTCGAGAAAGTCGACGAACTCGCCGATGCGAACGCCTCGTCGATCGCGCTCGCTCGCGCTGCCGCGTCCGCATACGCGACGCGGACGGAACAGTCGGCCGGGACAAGCCCGGCAGTCGCCGGGACCGGCGGCCAAACCGAGTCCGAAACGGGAGTTCAAACGGAACCATCACGGTCTGGACCACCCGGTCCCGATCTCGAGACGACGACCGAACCCGACGTCGACAGTCTCGCCGAGAATCCGACCGTCGTCATCGGTGCGTCGACCGGTGGCCCGAAGATCATCGAAGCGCTGTTCGAACGGCTCCCGATCGACCTCGACGCGAAGATTCTCGTCGTCCAGCATATGCCCGCCGAGTTTACCGACCGCTTTGCCCACCGCCTCGATTCACGTAGCGCATACGATATCCGCGAGGCGACCGACGGCGACGTAATCCGGTCGGGAGAGGTCGCGGTTGCACCGGGGAGTGCCCATCTCGAGGTGGCGACGAATATCGGCGGACGACTTCGGGTCCGTCTCGACGAGAGTGAGCCGATTCACGGCGTGCGGCCGGCGATCGATGTCACAATGCAGACGGCAGCCGAACAGGTCGACGACCGGCTCTGTGGCATCGCTCTGACCGGCATGGGAGCCGACGGCGCAGACGGGATCGAGGCGATCAAGGCCGCCGGCGGGCACACCATCGCACAGGACGAAGCGACGAGTCCAGTCTTTGGAATCCCCTGTCAGGCAATTCAAACGGGCTGTGTCGACGCCGTCGTACCCTCGACGAAACTCGTCGAGACGATCGTCGATGCGTTCAACACGGATGGTGAGACCGATGACTGATTATTTGACCGACTTCGTTCAAGAGAGCGAAGAACGAATTACGGAGCTGAACAACGCGTTGCTCACTCTCGAGCGCGAGCCGACCAACGACGAGGCGATGGAAAGCATCTTCCGCGTCGCACACACGCTCAAGAGCAACTGTGGTGCGATGGGACTCGACGCTGCGAGCGATCTCGCACACGCGATCGAGGACCTCCTCGATGCCGTCCGAACGGACGATCTCGAGGTAACGCCCGAACTGATGGACGTGATCTTCGACGCGGTCGACGAACTCGAGACGCTGATCGACGAGGTCGCAGCCGACGGCGAGACCGAAACCGATCCGTCGGCGACGATCGAGGCACTCCGTGAATACCTCGAACACCAGACCGACTCAACGTCCGTTATGGCCCCCTCACCCGAGGCCATCGACGCCGTCCTCGAGCGGTTCGATCCGCCGGCGGACGACGATCACGAGATCTACTTTACCCGACTCGAACTCACGGAGCGCAACGATGTCAACAACGGCGTGCTCGTCGTCGATGCGCTGGTCGATGCGTTCGACCTGCTCGCGACCGAGCCACCCCGAAGCGATATCGAAGCCGGTGACGACGAGGGACGGATCGACGCCGCCTTCGCCAGCGCGGTCGGTGAAGCCGCGATCATCTCCGGTCTCGAGCCAGTCGAAGCGGTGGCCGATTTCGAACTCCGTACCGTGACCGATCGGTTCGAAGCCCTCGCTGACACGGAGCCATCGGATGCAACGTCACCGACCGAGCCGCCAGCAGCCGGTCCCGGTGACGGGATCTCATCGGACGAGGCGAAAGACCTCGAGGTCGACGAACTGCTCGACGAATTCAACGAGTTCGACAACTTAGACGAGATGGTCGAAGACATCGAGGACGACGACCTCGAGATGTTCGACGACATGGGTGACGCCGGCTCGTTCGACGACCTCATCGACGACGACGAACTGGCCCCAGCCGAGGCGTCGACCGAGCCTGCAGCCGACCACGAGCCGGCCACTGAGCCGTCGACTGCTGATTCGGAGTCGACAGCCGACGCGTCCAGTGACGACGTCGACGACGCCGGTGCCGTGTTCAACGAACTCAAAGACGAAGTCGAGATGGTCGGTTTCGACGAACTGCAGGACGAACTCGATGAGCTCGAGTTCGACGAGTTCGACAGCGACGACGAAGTCGGGATGGACGAACTCATCGGCGAGGACGTCGATGTCCACGACGACTCGTTTCTCGACGAGACGGAGCCAACCGACGATGACATCGACGAGATGCTGGTCGAGTCCGACGCGGCCGACCTCGAGGCTGAAACGGATCTCGAGTCGGACGAGACCAGTGAGCCGGGAGACGAAACGGCGACACCCGCGTCTGGGATTTTACCCGAAGCCGAGACGGACGCCACTGTCGAGGCCGACACCGAGCCCAATATCGACACCGAGTCGCCGACCGCGACGGATGCGAGCCTCGAAGACGAGTCCGATTCGACGGACTCGCTCGAGGATGCGGCAACCGCGGAGCCGGTTGCTGCGGACTCGACCGACGATTCGACCGACGATGAGACGGCCGAGGATCCGTTTGCCGGCGATGCAGCCGTCGAGACCTACACCGAGCTTACGGCGTCGGACGACGAGTTCGATGCGGACGCAAGCGGGCTCTCTGAGTTCGACGACGACACGTTCGATGACGACTTCGCTGACGCGTTCGGCGATGATTCGTTCGGCGACGACGATTTCGACGATACGTTTGGCGACGATTTCGATCTCGACGACAGCGCTGACTCGGCGTCGTCGGCGTCCTCGAGTAGCTCTACGGCGTCGTTCGGTGACGATGCAGTCGAAACAGAACCGGAGGAGGACGACGTTGTCCGTCGGATCGACGAGCCGACGTTCGAAACACCGGAAATCGAAATCCCCGAAACGACCGATCGACCGGCTGCCGACCAACAAACCGACGACGTCCAGTCGGTCAGGGTCGACGTCGAACAGATCGATTCGTTGCTGACCCTCGTCGAAGGGCTGGTCACGACACGCGTTCGACTCCGGGATGCGGTTTCCGAAGGGGAGGATACCGCTGCACTCGAGACGGAACTCGACGATCTGTCGGATGTAACGACGGAACTCCAGGAGACGGTGATGGACATTCGACTCGTCCCGCTGGAAACGGTTGTAAACCGGCTTCCGCGCGTGGTCCGTGACATCGCACGCGAGCAGGACAAGGAGATCGATTTCGAGATGTCCGGCGAGGATGTCGAACTCGACCGGAGTATCCTCGATCGGATCGGCGATCCGCTGATCCATCTGGTCCGCAACGCCGTCGACCACGGGATCGAGTCGCCCGAAGACCGCGAGCGTGCGGGCAAACCTCGCACTGGAGCCGTCGACGTCCACGCCGATCGCTCGCGTGACAGCGTGACGATTACGGTCGAAGACGACGGTAGTGGACTCGATCCCGATCGGCTCCGCTCCGAGGCCGTCACCGCCGACGTGCTGACCGAAGCGGAAGCGACTGCGCTGTCGGACGAGGAGGCCTACGACCTCATCTTCCATCCCGGGCTCTCGACGACCGACGAGGTGACGGACGTCAGCGGCCGGGGCGTGGGGATGGACGTCGTCAAGCGGACAGTCGAAGACCTCGAGGGAACGGTCGCGGTCGAAAGCGAACCTGGTTCGGGAACACGGGTAACGATGACGCTGCCGGTGACGGTGGCGATCGACGACGTGCTCTTCCTCGAAAGCGGCGGCGAGGAGTTCGGTATCCCGACGAAAGCGGTTCTGGACATCGAACCCGCCGACGGTCTCGAAGAGATCGACGGCCGTCTTGCCCTCTCCGAAAGCGACGGCGAGTACTCGGTTGTCCCACTCGACGACGCACTCGAGACGCCGAAACCGAGAGCCAACGGCGATGGCATGCTCGTCCGTATTCGAGACGACGTCCGACCAGTCGTGTTACACTGTGACTATGTCCGCGGCCAACAGGAAGTCGTCGTCAAACCGTTCGAGGGATTCATGGGCGACATTCCGGGGCTCAGCGGCGCAACGGTACGGGGACGGGGAGAGGTAGTCAACATTCTTGACGTGAATACATTATGACAATAAACGAACACCCACACCCACGGAGGAATTCATGACGCTAAAGGTCGATATTCGAAAGCTGAGCTTCATCAACGAAATGGCAAAAGTCGGGACGAACGGCGTCGCCGATAACATGAGCAAACTGACGGGCGAGAACGCCCAGATGGAGGTCACGAAAACGAACTTCATCGACGTCGACGACATCGAATCACAGCTCGATTCCGGGAAGCGAGTCGGCGTTCGCGTCCGATTGCTCGATCCGCCACATGGACACATTCTCATCCTCTTCCCCGAGGCGAGTGCAAAGAAAATCACGGCGATCATGCTCCGTGACGTCGTCGACGACATCTCCGACGTCTCGGGCAAGATGGCCAGAAGCGCCGTCGAAGAGATGGGAAACATGATGGCGAGTGGCTTCATCGACGGCTGGGCCGACGTCCTCGGGCGTGCGATCGACATCGCAGCCCCGCAACTCGTCTACGCACAGACGGGCGAGGTCGTCACCCGAACAGCCAACCTCGGTAACGACGACCTCGCGCTGTTTTTCGACTCGGATCTGACTGTCCCAAGCTATCAGATCGAGGCCGAAATCTACGCCTTCCCCGAGTTAGCGGAGTTCGTCGAAATGGTCAACAACATGGAAACGCCGACGACATGAAACTCGACGTCAACGCACTCGGAACGTTCTACCGGATGGCTCGAGAAGGTGCCGGACTCGCCGCTGGCCGGCTGACACATATGACCGACGTCGAGACACAGGTCGGCGTCACGAAACTCAACTTCATGCGCGGCCAGGAGATCCGCCGCGATTTCGAGGACTCGACGGAGAAAGTCGGCGTCCGTGTCAAACTGACTGGCGCGATCGAGGGCTACTCGATGATCGTCTTCGAACGGGAGAACGCGTTTCGTATCATCGAAACGTTACTCGCCGAATCGAGTTCCGACGACGCCGTCGACATCGAGGAGCGCGAATTCGACGAGATGACCCAAAGCGCCGCGACCGAAGTCGGCCACATCATGAACAGCGGGTTCGTCGATGGCTGGGCCGACGTCTTGGAAGCGGTGATCGACGTCTCGACCCCCGAGTTCGTCGAGGGCCAGTCCGCCGAGCCCTTCTTCGGCGACATCGACGAGACACCCGACGACGACGACCTCGCGTTGCTCTTCCAGAGTCGGATCGAGACCGTCGGCACCGAGATCGGGTTCAGCCACTACCTCTTCCCGAAACGGACGTCGATGGCGTCGCTGCTCGATCGGCTGCGAACCAGCGGTGGCATCGAGTACGACAAACTCGACGGCTTCGACCGTATGGCCGAGCGCGGTGCCGAAGAGATCGCCGAAACTGCAACGACACTGACCGGGATCGACACCAGCGTCGAGATTCGGCGGCTGAATTTCGTCTCGCTCGAGGCGATTCCCCAACAGCTGCCGGACGAAACACTCGTCGGTGTCGCCTTCGAGTTCGATGGGATGCCAAGCGGCTATCTCATCTTCCTGTTTGACGAGGAGTCGGCTCACGAAATCGTCGATGCGATGATTCCGATGGACGTCGACGAGGATGGCTTCGGCGAGATGGGGACGAGTGCCATCAAAGAACTCGGCAACATCATGGCGAGTGGCTTCCTCGACGGCTGGGCAAACGTGTTGGATACGACGATCGACCACTCCCCACCGGAGTTCATCCACGATATGGGTGCTGCAGCCGTCGATCCGGTCATCATCCAACTCGGCGAGAACCAGGAGTTCACGTTCGTCTTCGACACCGTCGTCATGGCCGACGGCCGGGAGTTCGACTGTGAAGTGTACGCGATCCCGGACGAAAGCGACTTAGAGCGGGCGCTGAACGACCTCGAGGTCGACCGGATCGAGGAGACGCCGACGACGGCTGAATTCCAGGAACTCGATAACACATGAAGACGTACGGAAGCGAACCGGGCGCACCGACGCCGGTCCAGGTCGGGATCTCCGAACTGATTGTCAGCGAGGGCGACGATACGCTCAAATCCTATGGGCTGGGGTCGTGTCTCGCAATCGCGCTGTACGATCCGGACAGGGATATCGGTGGCCTCGCACACGTCATGCTGCCGGACGGTGACGCCGCCGAACACAGCGACCGCAAACCCGGCAAGTACGCTGATACCGCGATTCGCGCACTCCTTCGGCGGATGGTCGAAGCGGGAGCCAACTACACCGCCGTCGAAGCGAAAATTGCTGGCGGAAGCGATATGTTCGAGTTCGAAAGCTTTGGCGAGGGTGTCGGCCAGCGAAACGTCGCCGCAGCCAGGGCGGAACTCGAGAAACTCGGCGTTCCGCTCGTCGCCGAAGACGTCGGCGGCGAACACGGCCGGACCGTCGAGTTCACGCCCGAAACGGGAACACTCGTCGTCAAAACCGCCGACAAAAACGCTGACCACGAGGTGATCGAGCTGTGACCGACGACGGGTTCGACGAGCTGTTGGCGTACGTCGAGGACGAACTGGCGTTCGCGACGAGTCACTACAACGATAGCTATCTCGACCGGCGCATCTCCTCGCGAATGCGTCGAACCCAAAGTGAGACGTACGCGGCGTACCTCGACACCCTTCGAGCTGATACCGACGAACAGACGGCGCTGCTCGAGGCACTGAGCATCAACGTCACCGGCTTCTTCCGAAACCCCGACGTCTGGTCCGGAATCCGTGAGGTGTTGCAGTCTCTCAGCGACGCCAACGACACCGTTCGTGTCTGGAGTGCCGCGTGTGCTGACGGTCGTGAACCGTACTCGGTATCGATGCTCGCCCACGACGACCCTGATATCGACGAATCTGCCGTCACAATCCTTGGGACAGATATCAGCGAACCGGCGCTCGAGACGGCCAAAAACGGCGTCTACGAGGCGTCTCGAACCATCGACCTCGATGATCAACTCCGTTTTCTCGACGATTATACAGAGTATGTCGACCGAGACGGCAACACGTTTCAGATCAAACGCGAGATCAAACGTAACGTCTCCTTCGAGCGCCACGACCTGATCAACGACGAGCCCAAAACGGGGTTCGATCTCGTGATCTGCCGGAACCTGTTTATCTACATCGACAACGAGTACAAGCAGTCGATGATTCGGACGATCGCTCAATCGATCCGCCGAAACGGCGTACTCGTCATCGGGAAGGCGGAAACGATCCCGCCAACTCTCAAATCCGCGTTCACCGTTCGTGACAGTCGACTCCGAATCTATCACCGGGAGCCGATGGAAACGAACGGACTGACCCGCAAGCAGTCGGAACCGGACTCGAGCCTGTAAGGCCACGACTCGACGTTCTCTACACAGCGAGCGCGGCGGCTGAAACACACACGGGAGCTTACATACCGCTGTTGTGAATACTACCGTACGATGAGTGCACTCGATCTTCACGCCTTCGTCGCTCGCTCCAGAGTGCTCGTCGATTCGACACCCCCCGCGACGGGTCGGGAAACGCGTATCTGGCTCGTCGACCCCTTCCTCGAGACGCTCGGCTGGGACGTCCACGCCGACTCGTGTGTGACCGATACGACCGTCGACGGCACAGCCCTCGAGTACGTTTGCTCGGTCGATGGGGTTCCGGCTCTGTTCGTTGCCACCGAACCGTTCGGCGACTCACTGGACAAATCCCGCGCCGTGGCGCTTCTCGAGACGATGGCCTGGACAGGCATCGACCGCGCAATCTACACCAACGGTCAGGCGTTTCTCTTCCTCGCCGGCACGACCGATGTCGAACAGCTCGCATGCCAGCTGTCGTCGCTTTCCGACCACGAATCCGCACTCACACACTACTCGCAGGCGGCGGTTTCGCGTCGCCTCGAGCGCCACTCCCGTGGGTTCGTCGCCCGCCAACTCGCCGTCGAGCGGCCGGCACTCCTCGAGTCGATCGTCACAGCCCTCACGAGTGCAACCGAACAGGGCGACGCGTACACCACGGAGTTCGAAGCTGCCACCGAACGATTCCTCGAGCAACTCGTCGCCTCGTTTGCAGATGACACTCATGGGCCTGTTGCTGGCGACCTCGAGTCGCCCAGTCGCACGGACGTCTCGGTTCGGTTTTCCGAAACCGATGTTTCGGAGGCGTCTTCCGCCAACCAGCAGCCGATGACCGAAACCGAACCGTCACGTGACGACACCGCTGGTGCTGCCAGTGGTGACTCCAAAGCTGACGCTACCGACACCGACTCACCGACGCCGAGAGAGAGCGATGCCGGGGATTCAGGCGAGTCAGCGACCACTGACGATGGCGAGTACGTCGTCCGGTTTTTCAACGATCACACCTCCATCGGCGCGATCGGTCACTCGAGTTCGGACCAGGCGTTGCTCGGCACTGCGGAGTATCTCTTCGATCGTGGCCTTTCTGGCGTCTCCATCCCCTGGCAGCCCGACGAGACAGCCGACGACCGTGCTATTCTGAACGACTCACCAACACACGCCGATGGCTCGCCGATGACGTCTCCACAGCAGCTCTCGAACGGGCTCTACCTCGAGACCGCCGGCACCGTCGACGACCATGCCGCTCGCGTCGAGGCGCTCGTGGCTCGGGCGGGCTTGCGAGCGATGTTGACTGGCGACTGGGAGCGAGAATAAGCCATAGCGGTCAGTACTCGAGGTCGACTTCGACGATGGTGACGACGACTCGGTCGGCAGTACACGTTCGTCTGAGATTGTCTCCGTTGTCGTTGTTCGACCAGCCACGATCAGTGTCGAGAGTCGAGTTCCACGCGTCGTTGTATTTGGTATCACCGTCGTCGATGGTAATAGTCACGCTGCCGACATCGTCGGTGTAAACCGAACTATTGCGGTTTTCGACGGACATCGTGACGCCCAGTCCGCTGCTGCTCTGGACCGACCGATCGTCTGCCGAGATCGTAACGAGTGAGATGACCGCTGCCTCGCGATCATCGCTGCACGTTATGTGGGGCTGTTTACGAACGAGACTCCAGTCTTCGGAGTTGTCGCCGCGAACGAGACCACCACCTTCGTAGGCGATTCGGTCGCCGTTTGCGGTGTAGGTAAATTCACCCAAATCAAGTCTCCCATCATCTTCGTACTGGGAAAATCGATCTTTGTGAACAATCGATTCATTGGTCCCATCAATTTCCACCGAGAGGTTTAGCTTCGTTCCACTATCACTGGTCGTGATCGTCCCATCTCGTAGCGAGAGTTCACCGTAGCGCTGGTTGACGCCGTTGTACCGCATGACGTCGTTGAAGTTGTCTGCGAGCGCGTCCATCGCCCGCTCGGCGTTGACGAGCTGTTCGTTCTCCTGATAGTCGTCCATCGCCTGAAATCCGGTCGAATACAGGATGCCAACTGAGCCGAGGATAATCGCGAAGACGAGGACGAAGGCAATGACTTCGGAGACTGCCCGATCGTCGTTCCAGCGTCGTCCGTCAGTGTCTGGCTTGTGTTGTCTCATTAGTCCACCGCCTCCAGTTCGATACCGTCACCCTCGTATTTGATTTCAATCGTCCCGCCTTGAACAGACTGTGGTGGTTCCTTAATCTGGTTACCGTCGACTGCGACGGGTACGTAGACCGTTACATCGATGTCCTGGGCAGTTAGTCGTAGACAGGTCGTCGAATCATTAAGCAATGAGGCATCCACCTCACTACAGTCCTGTTTCAACGCCACAGTGTACTGTGAGTTCGCGACAGATCGTGGATGCTCCCCTGTGAGCGTGACCCTATCGCTACTATCGTTTGCGATCTGATCGACGTTATCGATCTCACCCGCCAGTCGCTCGCCGACGGTCTCGAGTGACGTCTGTGCCGACCGTTCGGTCTCCGTCTCGAGCATCGTACTCCCGGACATCAACAGCATGGCAATGAGGATCGTCGTGATCCCGATCGTCAGGACGTGTGTGAGCGCGATCGACATCCCGCGGTCCGTCTCGTGTCTGGGTCCGATCATGAGTCCTCTGGGCAGTCGGCTTCTATCGTTCGTTCTTGTTCGTAGTGGAGCTCGTTCGAGTCGTACGTGATCGTGACGGTCGCATTGTCGCCTGCATGGATCTCACCAGGCTTCGGGCTGATATCCACCACTGCTGGACTCGAGTGGGCAGTCGAATTCTGGTACAGATCATTGAACGCCGTGATGTTCTCTTCGAGCTGTTCGTCGTCGTCCTGCTTGTCGATCAGACATCCGATCCCTTGTTGAATCTCGGTTTCGGTCGCTTCAGCAGTGGTCGCACTCTGGCCTGTCTGAGCCGATGAGAGCGTCTCGGTGTAGACGACGCCGTTGAACACGATGACGACACCGAGGATGATGAACGCGAGCGCGATCGCGCCGATGAGGATCACCTGTCCTCGCTCGGTTCGACTAGACTCACACGAGCGATCTCGCTCTCGGCGTTCTCGAAGGCGATCAGTTACCATACGGCGACGCGCACCTCCACCACGTTGTAGACTTTGGAGTCATCATCGTTGTCATCCTTGGTTCCTCGAGCGATCGGATAGTTGGTGTCGTCACCGACGTCGTTGTTACTCTTCAGTAACTCATCATCTTCAAACAAGGTCACCATATAATTCGCTGTCACCGCTTCGGACTCGCCCTGGTAGACGAGATACTCACTTTGATATTCGTCTTCTGATTGGTTCCAGTAAACGAGTTCGATGTTGTAGCTCATCCCACGCTCAGTGAATCGATCTGAGAGGATTTCGCCGAGAACGAACTGCTCGTACAACTCCGTCTGGTTCGACGCGTTGTAGTAGCCAGGTACGTCGTTACTTTCACTCGCCTTGTGGAATTCTCCGTCGTCTCCTTCATTTTTGTCCCAGTAGCGAATCATCTCGGAGAGGTTCTTCTTTTTATCATGGTCCGTTGTTGCGGCAACCACCAGCGCATCCTGTGCCTCCTGTTGAACCTGGGATTTGACCGTCCGATCCGCTAACCCACCGGTTGTCGGCGTGATGACGACCGACTGCAGTGCTAACAGAATTGCCATCAGGACGACCATCGCGCTGATGAATCCCTCGAGAGTGTAGGCCTGTCCTCGATCACTGTCGTTCGTGGAGTCGATTCGGGACATGGTTACCAAACCCTCACTACGAGTCTGTACGCCGCCTCGTCGCCGAGTGACACGCCTGATGGCGGTTCGTTGATTGTCACGATTCGAGCCGAACTAGCAGCTGACTGATCAGTATATTCGTTACCGATAGCCAGATCGCCAACGATCTCGCGCTTGTCGAGATATTCGATACGAACGTTTACCCGATCACCTGCCGTTCGAAGGCCAACGCGGTCTTCTAACCCACCATCAGTCTCGTTGAATGTGGTCCCGTTGATGGTGTTTGGTGACGTATCCGAATCCGACAGATTGTGAACCAACCGATCCGCGATCCGATCCGCCTGTGCTGTCTGGCCGCCGCTGACCGACGAATCGAACGGTGTCAGAATCGTCGGCAAAAACGTGAAGACGAAGGCAACGGCTAGGATGAACACGCCGATGCCGACGGCGAAATCCTGCGTCGTCTGGCCACGATCACGCAGTGAGATCGAGACCGTCCGCTGGCGTCGACCTCGAGTCCGCTTTTGCTCGTTGTGGGGTCGTTTCCGAGTCATCTTAGGCCACCAGAGTCCAGCCAACGAGTGCGATTGTCGCCAGTATGATGGCGTATTTGAGGCCGCTGAGAAGGTCGGCGTCCCGGATATAACCACAGATCATGCCGGAGATGATCGCCTGCATCGTCACGGCGTGAAAGAACAACACCGACAGCATATCGACCTGGATGTTGTCACTCAGGTCGGCCTGTGCGAGTTCGCCACCACCGCCACCCGTGTCGCCGCCGGTGGACTCGAGGCCCGCCATCGTGTCGATGAACTGGGTTTTGAGGATCGCGATCACCGCGAGGACGGTCATGAACGTCATGATGATGATCACGACCTGCATCAGGGTTCGTGATTTCCGTTCCCGCTCGATGTCGTCGTGGTTTTCGCTGGTGCGGGCGGCCGTCCGAAGGACGTCTGAAATCTGGTTCGACGCCTCCTGGGCTTCGGTGATCAGCCGGGTCGTTCGGGCGAGGCGAGGGATATGGTACTTGTTGTTGAACTCGATAAACGCCTGTTTCAGGCTCGTTCCGTAGTTGATTTTCGTGTGCATCATCTCGAACTCGTTGGCCAGTTTCCCGCTGGTCGTCTCCGAGACGGACTTGAGTGACTCAAGCAGCGTCAATCCGGTGTCGTTCGAACTCGAGAGTTTTCGCAGGTCTTCGGAGAGTTGGCTGACGACGGCGTTTCTGTGGCGGACGTTCCACTCACGGAAGATCGCGAGCGGAATCGCCATGATGTACAGCGGGACATAGACGTAGATGAACGTCCCCCAGACAGCGTTACCGAGGAGTTGGTCCCACGACGTAGGGGCCGAGCCGTTGACCATCGCGATGGAGACGATCACGAGCGAGGCGGGCAGTGTCAGCGCGAGCGTAAAGAGCGGGTTGTCCCGGAAGAACACGTGTGGCCTGCGGAGGACTTCCTTCGTCTCGTAGGTCCCCTCGCGGTTTTTGATACGGTCGAAAACGCTGTATTCACCCGTGAACTGCTCGATGAGGCCGAGATTCAACACGCCCTGGTCTTGTTGGGTCTCGATACGCTGCTCTGTCTTCCCCATCGAGAGATAGCCATCACCCGGCTCGTCGTGTTTGACCGTCGAAACCAACACCAGAAAGCCGACCCCTATCAGCGGAATCAAGCCGTAGACAGTCATATACAGCATCTGATCCGTCACTTCCGCTTGTGGGATCATCTGCATGACGACCATAATGATGATCAACAAGAGCGGAAACAGCGACAGCGTCATGTACATCTCACCGAACAGTTCGAGCGTCTCGAGGGTGAGTTCCTGCTCTTGTTTTGCGGTCCGCATGTGCTTTTCTTTCTTGTCCTCGAGAAAGCTCTCCATGTCGCCGCCGCTGTTGACGATCGAGAGCATGTCCGTCAGGAACTGCGACAGTTCGTCACTCGGGGTCTCGAGAGCCTGCTTTCGGATCGCCGTCCGATAGTCGATATCGAAGTATTCGGTCTCTTTGACGATGCTCTGGAACTCCAGTGCCACCTCGCCGTAGGTGTCGTCGGCCTGGGCCATCGCTTCGATGATCTCGAGTTGATTGAGGCCGCCGACCGACAGCGCGTACATAAACGAGACCGAGTCGGTCAGGAGCATGTTGATCTCGCGTTTGCGGGTCGATGCACGCGAGTAGGGGATCGCGACCAGCGAGCCGAAACCGAGCCCAAAGCCGACCGAGCCGAAGACGAGGCCGGTGACGAAGACGAGCGCCGGGACTCGAAGCGTTTCGATGAGTTCGAGGACTGCCTGGCTGCTAACGGGGAAGCCGATGATTTCGTCGACCTGAATGAGACCGGTCGCGAACAGTCCATAGCCGAGCAAGAGCCCGAGGAGCCAGAGAGCCAGCCCACTGATGAACCCGATTCCGAGTGCTCTGGAAAGATAGAGTTCGACCGTATCGGTCATTCGGGCCTGTGCAAGTTTCGTCTCGACGTCGCTGACGAACTCTCCGTCCTCGCTGAACAGCCGATCGTACAGGGGATAGAACGTCTCCCCCAGTACGTCGGAGCCGCCCGTGACTCCGTCACCCCCTCCGCTCGTGTCGGTTTGTAAGCTCATGCGTCGGTGTCCCCATCAGTATCGTCGAACAGCCCCTTGTCGTCACCGTCATCATCCGTATTCTCACTCTGTCTGAAAATCGAGTCGTCCGCCGTGGCCGGCGTACCACTGTCGTCGAACAGCGAGCCGTCGTCTGTCCCGTCCGTATCGTCGTCGGAGAAGATCGAATCGGCGTCACTGGCAAAGATCGAGTCGGTCTCGTCCCCAGCGGCAGGTGATCGATCGTCCGTGTCAGCCGGCTCGAGTTGATCGCTGAAATCACCTGCAGTATCGTCGGCCGTCTCGGGATCAAAGATAGAGTCGGTCCCATCGTCTTGGGGGGTCGACTCGAGAGCAGAGTCGTCTGGGGTGGTGGCGCCCGTGTCCTCGAGTTCGCCGACCGTCTCATCGATATCATCGAAGAGACCGCCGAGTTCATCGTCAGTGGAGTCGTCCGACGGCATGGCCGTGGGGTTGCGGTCGTCGTCCGTCTCGACTTCGTCCGGACTCTCGATGTCCGGATTCTCGTCGTCCACTTCCGGTGTCGACGGTGCCGAATCGGTCGCCGTTGTCGACGCGGGCAGTGCTCCATCGACAGTCGGTTCGTCGGTGGCCGCCTCGTCGGTCGTCGTCTCGGCCGTGGTTTCGTCGGGACTCGATTCGGCTTCCGCCCCGGCGTCGTCGCTGATATCGAACCCAGTGTCATCACTGAGCCATGCAGGCTCGTCGGTTTCCCCGCTCGAGTCGGTGCCGAACGCGGTCGAACTGTTGCCGAGTTCCCACTCGTCTTCGTCGACACTGGCGTCGACCTCGCCGGCGAACTCGAACTCGTCGGTATTAGCCCGATCGACCTCGACTGTCTCCGCTTCCGCGTCCCCTCCGAGCGCGCTGGCGAGGCCGCTCGGAACCTTCCCGCGATACTCCTCGAACAGCGACTCTTCGGCCCGCTCTAAGAGGTCCATCGAGAGGTTGTAGGTCTCGTCGGTCGCCTCCGGCCGCGGGACGAGCTCTTCTTTTTCCTGATCGACGTCGATCAGGACACTTTCCATCTCACGCAAGTCATCAAGGCTATCCTCGAGGTGGCCGTTCGCAATGAGCGTCAGAATTGTGTCCGGATCATTGATAAAGGCCTGAACCGTCGCTGCGACCTCCGCGTACGTGTTCAACCCGTTTTTAATGAGGTAGGCGATGATGACCTCGCGTTTGAACAACTCCTCCTCGAGTTTCTCCTTGCTCCAGCCACGGTCGAACTGGATCTCCTCTAAGGTGTTCGAGTCCCCCATCTTGAGGAACTCGTCGGTTTCGGCCTGCCACTGGTAGACGTCTTGGACGTTGATTTCGTCGTGTTCGGCCTCGTAGTGGTTGATCTCGGTCAGCGACTTGTTCCGACGGACCTTCCGGCCCTGCACCCGCGTCTGGGTCTGGATCGAAACCAGATCCAGCGCCGTGAACATCGTCTTCGAGACGTTGATCGGGTCCGTCGTAAATCGCTTCAGGACCTCGTCGACGGAGTCGGCGTGGAACGTCGTGTACGTGGTGTGGCCCGTCGACATGACCTGGAACAGCGTCCGGCCTTCCTCACCACGGATCTCACCCATCACGATGTAGTCGGGGCGCTGTCGCAGTGCGGCTTCCAGCAAGTCGAACTCGTCGACGTCACCCTGTTCGTCGTCGGCAAACGATGGCCGGGTCACGCTTGCGATCCAATTACGCTGTGGGAGTTCGACTTCACGAGTGTCCTCGATGGAGACGATCTTCGCGCTGCTCGGAATAAACAGCGAGACGGCGTTCAGGCTCGTCGTCTTCCCGGATGCTGTCCCGCCAGCGAAGATCAGGCTCTTGTGGTTCTCGATGGCGAGCCAGAGAAACGCCATCTCATCGAGGCTGAACGTATTCCAGTTGATGAGGTCGATCGGCGTGAACGGAACGTCCTTGAACTGACGGATGGTGTAGTTGGTCCCGTGGTCGGAGACCTCCTTGCCCAGCGTAAGCTGGGCACGCGACCCGTCGGGGAGGGTCGCGTCGACCTGTGGGAGCCGCTTGCTGATCCCCTTGCCCGACCGCTGGGCCAGTTTGACGACGAAGTCGTCGAGTTCGTCCTCGCCGTGGTAGATGTTCGAGATGATTTGTTCGTACTCCGAGTGGTAGACGAAGACCGGCGAATTGTAGCCGTCGACGGAGATGTCCTCGACGTTGATGTCGTGTTTGATGCCGTCGATCCGCTCGTAGCCGATGAAGTCCCGTTTGAGCTGGTACAGGAGCTTCTCGACTTGATACTCCGACAGCGTGTCCGGATCGTCCGCGAGAATCGCGGGCTCGGGTCGGACCGAGATTCCCTCGAGCGGATCAGGACCGGATGCCTCGTCCTCGTCGGCGTCGTCTTCGTCGTCGAGCAGCGTCTTCAGCGTCTCGAGCAGGCTCTTTTGAGTGCTTCCGGAAACCTTTTTGAAAAGATCGTATCGTTTCAGCAGACGTCGCGTTTCGTCTTCGATGACCGTCCGTCGGCCATCCTCGGTCGTCTTCTCTTTGATCCCATCCTCGGAGTACTTGATCGCCGTTCTGAGTTTGCCCGAGAGGAACTCCTGGATTTCCTGCTCGATCTCGTTTCGGTACGGCTCGATCATATAGTACTTCTTTTCGTTTTCCTTCTCGGAGTGGAAGATGACGACGTAGGCGTAGGGTTTGTTCACCCAGTAGCGCTCGACCTCCTGAAAGTGAGTCTTCTTGTCCATGGGGACGGACTTCTCGAGATCGTAGCGGTTGGAGACGGTGGTGTTGCCCGCGGCTGTCGAAAAGAACTCGTCTTCGTCGATCTCATCCTGGATGTTGACGGTTCGTTCCTCAACGAGTTCGTCCAGTTCCATCGCAGCCTCGTCGCCGGCGAACAGCCGTTGTTCGATGGTGTCAGGATCAAACCCGAGTGCGTCTTCTTCGTCGTGGCGAACGATCTCGCCGTTGCTGTCACGCGGCCGGGAGCCGTCGTCCTCGTAGTAGTACTCCCACTTGTAGTGTTCCCAGGTCCAGACGTCTTTCGTGACGGGTGTCGTCTCCGGATCGACGTACTCGAGAAAGATCTCCTGGAGCGTTTCGGCGTTCGGTTTCGCCGGGTCCGCGATGATCGACTCGAGGGTGTCCGGATGTCTACTGAGGTAGGATTCGGGATCGAACTCGACCTGATTCCAGTCGTCCCCGCGCGGGACTGTTGGTTCGACCGTTTCGTCGGTGTCGAGTCCGAGTTGATCGTCGGTCTCGGGTTCTGGATCGTCGGGATAGAGTGCAGAGACTTCGTCACCGTATCCGTATTCCGCCATGAAGTCCGCCCACGTGTACTCACCGACACGGACGCTCGAATCCGAGTCTGACCCGTGGGATTTTTCATCCTCCGACACTGATTCAGATGCCTCGTCCTCAGAAAATTTCCCGGCATCTGACTGGTCGGCCTCGTCAATAGCCATTGAATTCAACCTATCTTTCCCCCTTCAAAAAAGTCACGTGCATATTACCACATCTGATAACCTCGCTGTCGACTGTTCGTACTCCTGATAGATGTTCGAGAGCCACAGTCGATATCCGTATCTACTGTGAACGATTGAGAATCTGTGTGAGAAGGCTATTGATCATACCACACTAGTCGTCTGTCTATCAATTAATGGACCTGTGACCCGTGGGTTAGTCGAGACCCATGACTGGGACGGTCTGCTGTACCGATGTCCCGATACAACCACGGGACAGCTCCCGGTCGCGCCGGAACTGACGGACAGCAGCCCGTATGAGACGATCGACGAGAAAGAGTTACGCGATCGGACTGAGATGATGAAAGACGATGAGTGACCTCTTCGACCTCTCGGGACGTGTTGCACTGGTAACTGGCGGCGGGCGCGGGATCGGCCGCGCGATTGCCGTCGAACTCGCAAATGCCGGGGCCGCAGTGGTTCCGTCAGCCCGCTCGACCGACGAAATCGAGGCCGTGGCGGACGAGATCGAAGCCAACGGCGGTGATGCGCTCGCCGTTGGGGCCGACGTGACCGATCCGGACGCCGTTGCGAACGTGATCGAGCGAGTCGAGGGCGAGTTCGGCAGCGTCGACGTCGTCGTCAACAACGCCGGCTTCAATCCCGACGACGCCCTCGGTCGACCGGAGGACGTCTCGACCGAGAGCTTCGACCGGGTTCTCGATGTCAACTTAAACGGTGCGTACGAGGTGACGACGGCAGCCGCCGACTCGCTGCTCGAGAGCGACGGCGGCTCGGTTATCAACGTCGCCAGCGTCGGTGGGCTGGTCGGACTGCCGCGCCAGCACCCCTACGTCGCCTCGAAACACGGCCTCGTCGGCCTCACGAAGAGTATGTCGATGGACTGGGCCCCGGACGTGCGCGTCAACGCGATCGCACCAGGGTACGTCGCGACGGAACTCACGACTGGACTGCAGGAAAACGAAAAACTCCGCCAGTCGATCATCGACCGGACACCGCTCGAGCGCTTCGCAGAGCCGGAGGAGATCGCCGGGCCGGCGGTTTTCCTCGCGAGCGATGCCGCGAGCTACGTCACCGGGTCAGTACTCGCCGTCGACGGTGGCTGGACGTCGCGGTAGTCATACGGTCTGCTGTACCGATGTACCGGCGCGACCGCAGGACGACTCGCGATCGCGCCAGAAATGACGTACAGCGGACCGTATTAGACCGTCGACCACGTCCAGTTCGGGCGATTCGAGGCGTCTTTTTCGTGAGCGACTGTCGATTCGAGCCCCATCGGCGCGTGGGCGAGTACTAGATTTCGTACTCGCCGTCGATGATCCCCGCCGCTTGCTCGACCAGTCGCGGGACGCCGGCTTCCATCGTCGGGTACATCGGATCGTCGCTGTTGCCCTCGAGATACCGACGGAAGAACATCTCCCCGAGCGCGCCCATCTTGTACGTCGCGAGGACGATGTAAAACCGGGGCTCGTCGAACGACCGGCCGGTTTCGGCCTCGTACCGGCTGATCAGTTCCTGGCGGGTGAGATAGCCGTCCCGGGCCGTCAGCGTCGGATACAGATCCGAGATCGGTGGCTCGGGGTCGTCCTCGTCGTGCCAGAACGAAAGCATCCAGCCCAGATCCGTAAACGGATCGCCGAGCGTGGCCATCTCCCAGTCGAAGACAGCGATGATCTCCGGATCGCTCCCGGCGGCCCTGTCGTCACTGGCGTCCGTCCCCTCGTCTGCGGGAGCGAACATCACGTTGTCCAGTTTGTAATCGCCCTGGACGAGCGTCTCCGGGTGCTCCTCGGGGACGTTCGCCTGGAGCCAGTCCGTGACTCGCTCGAGCGACGGGAGGTCGCGACGATCGGCGGTCGTCTCGCGTGCCCACTCGAACTGTTCGTGCCATCGGTCGACCTGTCGCTGTGTGAACCCCTCGGGGTAGCCAAACTCACCGAGGCCCACGGCCTCGTAGTCGACGCCATGGATCGCAGCGAGCGTGTCGACCAGCTCGGTGCTGAGCCGTTTGCGCGCGTCCGGACGCGCGAGCCATGCCGGCTCCTCGGTCCGGATGACGTCTCCCTCGAGTTTCTCCATCACGTAGAAATCACTCCCCATGATCTCGTGATCGTCGCACGCGAGGACGGTTCTCGGAACGGGCACGGCAGTCCCTTGTAATGCGTCGACGACGTGGTGTTCCCGTAAGACGTCGTGTGCCGTGTCGGCGGTCTTCCCCGGTGGCGGTCGTCTGACGACCAGTTCCTGATCGCCCCACGTCACGAACAGCGTCTCGTTCGAGTGACCAGCCTCGACGCGTTCGACCTCGAGG
Organism: Natronorubrum thiooxidans; assembly: GCF_900156475.1. GTDB lineage: Archaea > Halobacteriota > Halobacteria > Halobacteriales > Natrialbaceae > Natronorubrum > Natronorubrum thiooxidans. The sequence goes on along the minus strand of NZ_FTNR01000002.1, from coordinate 139,678 downwards.
CGATCGGCCGAGCCGAGTGTGTCGGAAAGATACGATCGTAACTGCGCTTCGTCGATCAGTCGATCGAGATACGTCTCGTCGCTCATCGGTTCCCCTCACGGACATTGTGGGCTGTTATCATTGGACGAGCACTGCTTCGTATTTCGGACAAACGAGGTTAAACACTTTGGGAGACGGTATCGCTCGACGAGGACCAGTTATGTAGTCGGGTATGGGTTCGAATCCCGCTATCCGGTTCGCTTGCCACTGCGTGGCTCGCTGCACGGGCGTGGCGGGATTCGAACCCACGATCAGAAGGTTAGGAACCTTCTGCCCTCTCCGCTAGGCCACACGCCCCCTCGAGAAAAAATCCGTTAGTTGGTTTCCGTTTCCGTTTCCGTCTCCGTCTCCGTCTCGCTTTCCTCGGTCACCGGCTCCGTGTCGACGAAGTCGTCGTCGTCCTCGTCGAACTCGCTCTCGTCTTCTTTGAAGCCCGATTCACGCATTTCGTCGAGTTCCGTTTCGACCTTTTCACGCCCCTTCTGGAATTCGCCCATGGCCTCGCCAGTCGACCGTGCCAGCTTCGGGATCTTGTTCGCCCCGAACAGCAAAATGGCGATGAAAAGGATGATCAGTAGTTCCGGCCCCCCGGGTGCGCCGGGGATGAACAGCGGTGCGATTTCGGCTACCATCTCTATACGTGGCTTACCCGCTGGCAATTATAACCTTTTTGGACCACTGAGTAGCGTCCGTCTCGGCGACAGTCCGTTTACTCCGGATTAGTGGACTAATTACAACCATTCAAACAGAGTAATCTAATAACTGTCTCGAGTGATTTCAGCAACTGTCGTTCCGCTCGGTCGCGTGCGAACAGTTCCGCGAACGAAACTGTCTTTCGGGGTTGCCCATAAGCATCCAGTGATGCCAACAACTGGCGACACCGCACCAGATTTCACCGCACCGCTTGCAAACGGCGACGTCGACTCCTTTAGCCTCTCGGAGCGTCTCGAGGACGAGGGCCCGATCGTGCTCGCCTTCTTCCCGGGCGCGTTCACCGGCGTCTGTACCGACGAGATGTGTACGTTCCAGGACCGACTCGCCGCGTTCGACGACCTCGACGCCACCGTCTACGGCGTCAGCCGGGATTCCCCGTTCGCACTCAACGAGTTCCGCGACCAGAACGGCCTCGAGTTCGGTCTCATTAGCGACTACAACAAGGAAATCATCGCCGACTACGACGTCGAGATGGACTTCGCCGATCTCGGCGTCTACGGCGTCGCCAAGCGCTCGGTGTTCGTCGTCGACGCCGACGGGGAGGTCACCTACGCGTGGGTCAGCGACGACCCCGGCGTCGAGCCCGACTACGACGAGGTCGAAGCCGCCGTCGAAGACGCAGCGTAACGCACCGACTGCAACGGATATTTCACAGCACCTGACACCGATCGTCGCAGGGCTTTTTTAGCCCGCAGTCGACGTTCGCGTATGAGCGATTCTGCCGACGACACTGCACGTCGTATTTACTCCCCTGAAGCCGATCACAACTTCCCCGATACAAAGCTGAACCACGTCCTCGAGTTCATCACCGAAGATGAAGAGATCCAGACGTATCTCGAGGCACAGAACGTCAACGCGGTCGATCGAATGCAGTACAACGACCACGGCTCGAAACACATCGAGATCGTCCGCAACCGGGCGCTGTGTCTCTACGACCTGCTCAAAGCCGGCAACGTCGATTTCAACGGCGCGCGCCAGCAGGGACTGGCCGAGGAAGACGAGTCGGTCATCATTGCGATCGCGGCGACGCTGCACGACGTCGGCCACGTCGTCCACCGTGACGAGCACGTCTACTACTCGATTCCGCTCGCTGCTGATATCCTCGATCGAATCCTCCCCGAATTCTACGACCTCGCCGAGACGGTCCGAATGAAAGGCGAGATTCTCCATGCGATTCTCTGTCATCACACTGCCGAGACCCCGCTGACGACCGAGGCCGGGATCATCCGCGTCGCCGACGCGCTCGATATGGAGCGTGGCCGCTCGCGGATCCCCTACGAACACGGCGGTCGTGGCATCAACACCCTCTCGAGTCAGGCGATCAGTCGCGTCTCACTACACGAAGGGGAGACGACGCCCGTGATGGTCGAAATCGCCATGACCAACGCCGCCGGCGTCTACCAGGTCGACAACCTGTTAAAAGCGAAGCTCAACGGTTCCGGGCTCGAGGAACAGATCCGGATCGTCGCGGTCAACACGAACGAAAACCACGAGCAGCTGGTCGAACGGATCGAACTCTGAGACGGGCTGTCGTCACGGGATCCGTATCAATCGTTTCAGTTGTTACGAGAGGCGAGCGGGATTCGATTGGACGCCTCGAGCGCAACCGTTACCGGTCACCGGCCCCTCTCGCGACCAATGACCGACGGAGTGGACGCTGCGGTCGACAAGATGGGTGATGTAGCCGAACGACGCAACGAGCTGGCGGCCCGCGTTCGAACGCACGCTGGGGAGATCGCGCGCGAACTCGCCGTTTTCGAGGGTGGTGATTACGGACAGGCGACGTTCGAGACCGACAGTGGCACCTGGACGCTCAAGTACGAGGCCGGCGACGTCCAGTATCTCCGCTTCGAGCCCACCTCGGGCGCAGAAGTGTACGTCGTCTCGAGCAAGCAGCCGCCGGATCCCGAGGCCCTCGAGACGGCGATGGCCGACTACGCGGCGTTTGTCGCGGCGTACAACGAGTACGCCCGCTCCGTCGCGGACATCTTAGCGGACGTCCCGGACGAGTTCCCTGCCGTCGAGTCGACGGCCGAGGTGGTCGCCGAGCGCGACCGGATCGGCGAACGGATCCGCGAGGTCGGAAACGCGATGGCCAGCGAACTCTATCGGTACGACGGCGAGTACGGGACCTACGCGACGACGGTCTCGGGAACCCGCTGGGAACTCAAGTGGGACGGTGACGTGGCGGCCTATCTGCGGGTCGGCGGCTCGGACGGAACGTATCTGCTCTCACAGTACGGCCCACCGTCAGCTACTGACGTGCATCGGCTCGTCGACGACGTGGATGCGTTCGTCGAGGCGTTCAACGACCACGTCGATGACCTCGAGGCGGACCTCGCACAGGTTTCGTTCGACTGAGATATATAAACAGTACGCTGTTGGGTGATACTACTCTGGTGTAGGATGACATTACGATTCGTTACGGACGTTCTACACAAAAACAGGGAAAGTAAACGGGCGGACAATCAGGGCTACTGACTGACCGGTTTTTCGGTGTTTGGCACCCCATTCGATTCGTAGCATGACGCTATCACGACGATCGACAATCAAAGCGATTGGTGTTATTGGAGCTGGATCGACACTCACCGGGACGGCGTTGGCCGTCAGTGAGCACGAGGACGATGAACGGGAACCCGAGGAGCTGCCCGAGGACGAAGACGTCGGCGCGCTTCGCGTTGGCCACTTCTCACCGGACGCGCCGAACGTCGACGTGCTGATCGACGGCGAGCAGGTGCTCGCGGACGTCGCATATGACGAGCTCTCGCCGTATCTCGAGGTTGCCCCCGGGACGTACACGGTAACGATCACGGCGGCCGGCGATCCGGAGACGGTCGTCTACGAGCAACCCGTCGCCATCGATGCCGAGTATTATACGGCCGCTGCGATCGGCGAACTCGAGGCCGACGACGATGCGGTCGAAGACAGCGAGTCGGACGGATATACCGACAGCGAGTCGGACGGATATACCGACAGCGAGTCGGACGAATATACTGACAGCGAGTCGGACGGTACCGGCGAGCACGCAAGTGAACACGACGACGAAATGGCCGGTGAATCCGAGCCGACAGACGAATCTGGCGAGGCCGACGACGACCTCGATACGGGGACGTTCGACGTCTTGCTGCTCGTCGATGACAGTCCGGAGGACGTCGCTGAAGGCACGTCACATGTCAGAGTCGTCCACGCCTCACCCGACGCACCAACCGTCGACGTACTCAATGCCGCGGACGACACGCCACTCTTCGAAGACATCTCCTTCGGCGAGCCATCGGGATACCTCCCCCTCGAGCCGGGATCGTACACCGTCGATATTGCCCCAGCTGCGGACGACGAGCTGGAGAACGGGGCAGAGACCGACGGGACGAACGATGAAATGGAGTCCAACGGGAGGGACGACCACGCCGAGGACGAACTGGATGACGACGAATCGGACGCCCAGGCTGAACCAGTCGCCTCGGTCGATCTCGAACTCGAGGAGAACACGGCGTACACGGCGTACGCGATCGGCTACCTCGAGGAGAGAGACGCTGCCGAGGAAGACGAGTCCGTGACTGAGGACGGTGCTGCTGATGAGATGGACGACGAGGCCGACGACGTTGACGCCGAATCCGACACGGAAGACGTCGCCGAGACCGATGAGGACGAGCGACCGTTCACCGTCCGCGTCGCTGTCGACGGAACGATGGCCGACGAAGATGACGAACTCGACGGGGAGGTCGAAGACGACGCTGGGCCAGCAGACGACGCTGACGACATGACGGATGATACGGAGCCAGCAGACGACGCTGACGACACGACGGATGATACGGAGCCAGCAGACGACGCTGACGACACGACGGATGATACGGAGCCAGCAGACGATGCTAATGGCTACGAAGACGACAGCGCAGAGGAGCCGGTCGCGGCTGACGACTAGGCACGGAAAACCACGCAGGCGGTCGGCCTCCCTCGAGTGACTTTTTATAGGCCAACTGGCGATCGATAAGAACGGCTAGGAGTGTTCAGACGTCGACGTACTGATCGACCCACTCCTGACGGCGCTGGAGTACACGTCTGCCTTTCGGCGTCAACGCGTAGTAGTTCGTCCGACGATCGAGTTGCCCCTTTTCGACGAGTTCCTTCTCGACGAGCGTGTCGAGATTGGGATACAGCCGGCCATGGGTGACCGGTTGGTCGATGTAGTGGTTGATATCGTCGAGGATCTCTTGTCCTGACGGACGGTCTTTGCCTGCAATTACGTACAGCAAGTCACGTTGGAACCCTGTTAGCTGATCCATGGATCACCCTCTGAGTAACGACCTTCACCGATCTGTGGCTTTGTTATAGAGCAGGTACGAGCAGCGACACGCCCAGAACGCACCACATAGGACCGCAATCTGCTCGCCCTCTCCTGATTGGGCCACTGACGTGCGTGTGACACGGCGCTTTTGATGCCTACCCCCGTAGGAGCCGGTATGCCTCCCACTGATCCACTCGCCTGGAAAACCCTCGATCGGCAGGTAGCCTACACCTGTCCGGGATTTGATGTCGTTAACGAGTCCGTTCAGTTACCCGATGGCACCGAAACCGAGTACGACTACCTGTCCGAACCCGAAAGCGTCTGCATCCTCCCGTTTACTCCCGACGACGACGTCGTCTGTATCGAAGAGTGGCGGCAAGCAGTCTCCCGCATCAACCGTGGCCTCCCCGCCGGTGGCATCGAACCCGACGACGACGACCTCGAGGCCGCCGCCCGTCGCGAACTCGCCGAAGAGACCGGCCACGAGGCCGACCGCCTCGAGCCGCTGATGACCGTCGAGCCAGCAAACGGGATCGCCGATGCCGTTTTGCATTTTTTTGTCGCCCACGACTGTCGACCGACGGCCGACCAACAGCTCGATCACAACGAGAGCATCCGCGTGACACAGCTCGGATTCGATGAGGTACTCGAGGCCGTCCGGAGCGGCGAGATTCGCGATGGGCGGGCCGTCCTGGCACTGTCGTACTACCAGCTGTTCGACGCCGGCGAGTACGAGCGGTAGCGATCGGAACGGCCGAAACGATCGAAACGGCTGCTCGGCTGGGAGCGGTGATCGCTTGCCGCCGATACAACGAGCTGTCGGGTCGTTGGCGGGTCGCAAATCTGCACTGACTTACGTCGGACGGCACAACACACGGTCAATGCGCGAGTGCTTCGAAGTCCGGGATACCGACGTTGGCGGTCGAATCGGCGAACTCACTGTTCCCCGTGCCGACGTCACCGTCGAGACACCGGCACTGCTACCAGTTATCAATCCGAATCTGGATACGATCAGCCCCCGCCGACTCGCCGATGAGTTCGGTGCCGAAATCCTCATCACGAACTCGTATATCATCCACGGGACGGACGACGTCCGCGAGCAGGCTCTCGAGGACGGCCTCCACGACCTGCTCGATTTCCCCGGCGCGATCATGACCGACTCGGGCTCGTTTCAGCTCTCCGAGTACGGCGAGATCGATGTCACGACCGAGGAAATCCTCGAGTTTCAACACGCGATCGGTTCCGATATCGCGACGCCAGTCGACATCCCGACGCCACCGGACGTCTCCCGCGAGCGCGCCGAAGACGAACTCGCAACCACGCAGGAACGCCTCGAGATCGCCGACGAGATCGACACGGGCGAGATGCTCGTCAGTGCGCCCGTGCAGGGCTCGACGTACCCGGATCTCCGCGAAGCGGCGGGACGTCACGCCGACGGCACCGACCTCGACGTCTTTCCCGTCGGCGCGGTCGTCCCCCTGATGAACGACTACCGCTACGACGACATGATCGACGCTGTCGCCGCCGCCAAGCGTGGGCTGGGAGCCGATGCACCCGTCCACCTCTTCGGTGCCGGCCACCCCATGATGTTCGCACTCGCCGCGGCGATGGGCTGTGATCTGTTCGACTCCGCTGCGTACGCACTCTACGCCCGTGACGACCGCTATCTCACGGTTCGGGGGACACGCCACCTCGAGGACCTGGAGTACCTCCCATGTTCGTGTCCGGTCTGTACGACCCACTCGCCCGAGGACCTCCGGGCGCTGCCCGACGACGCACGCGAGGAAGCACTCGCGGCACACAACCTCCACGTCACCTTCGAAGAGATCCGCCGGATCAAACAGGCGATCCGCGCTGGCAACCTTCTCGAACTCGTCGAACAGCGCGCCCGCGCCCACCCGACGATGCTCGACGGCTACCGAACCCTGCTCGACCACGCTGCCCACCTCGAGCGCGCCGATCCCGTTTCGAAGGGGGCGTTCTTTTATACCTCCCACGAGAGCGCCCGCAGACCCGAAGTCCTGCGCCACCACCAGCGTCTCGATCGGCTCTCGGTCCCCGACTCGCTGTTTCTCACTGAAGGGGATGCCGCAGGCGGTGACGAGTTCGACGAGTCCTGGCGCGTCGAACCGCCGTTTGGTCCCTTTCCGCGGGCGCTCTCGAAGAGCTACCCGCTGACCGCCGAAGTGCCCGACCGGACGGACCGCGCCGCGCTCGCGGCTGCAGCCGACGGTGTCGCCCGACTCGTCGACTCGAATCCGGATACGGAGATCACGCTGGGCCATACGGGGTGGCCGGCAGATGTCCTCGAGACGCTTCCGGACCACGTCGAACTGATCGATCTGACCGCTGATCGAGCGTAATCTACTCGTCGCTAACTGATAACACGCCACTACTCGTTCGTGTGACTGTCCGAGCGGTTGTCTCACCGTTCGAGATGTGAACCAAACTGTATATTCCCTGCAGGAACTAACGCTCGAGCGTGCTCGATCTGTCTCCGACGAAAATATTTCTGGGAGTGCTTCTTATCGGTGCACTCGGCGGTGTCGGGCTGTTCGTCGTCGATGCGGGATCGACGACACCCGACCCCGTCTCGTTCGACGATACGGTCCCCGTTGGTCTCACACTCGAGGCCGAGCGTGGACTCGACGATCAGGTCGAGCTGCCGCGGGCACAGGTGTTTTACTCCCAGTATCAGTACGTCGTCGGCTACTACGGCGTCGAGACGTTCGTCGAGAGCCAACGACAGACAGAACACGAACAGCGCTTCGGTCATCCGCTGGCGGTGTACGTCTCCGACTACAGCGACACCGGACTCGAACTGACTGACGACGGCTATCCAACCACTGACCGACGACCGACGTGGACTAACGCCGAGGCGGCGTGGTTCGTCGTCGACAGTGAGGCTCGAACGCCGGCCGGCGAGACCGTCATCCCGTTTACCGACCGCGACGAGGCGGCGGCGTTCGCCGAAGAGTACAACGGCACCGTCCACGGCTGGGAGACGGTCCTCGAGACCTCGTTCGACCGTGACGATGCGACGGTCGCCCGCGACCGCGTGGACGACCATCGACAGCTGGCGGACGACCGCGTCGACGCCACCGCGGCGTACGACGACCGGCCGACGTCGGTTGTCGTCGGTGAGGACACGGAGACCGTTCAGGAAGCCATCGACACCGCACCGGCGAACACGACGGTCGTGGTTTCCGAGGGAACGTACGCGGAGACGGTCGAGATCGATCGCCCAATCTCCCTCGTCGGCGAGGGCGACGTGACGCTTCGCGGCGACGACAACGGCACGGTCGTCACGGTTACCTCGGAGCGAGTCGCTCTCGAGAACCTGGAACTCACCGGCGTCGGCAACGTAACCAGAGAGGGCGATGAGCTTCCAGTCGAGATCGACGAAGAGTGGGATGCGACGTTCACACAGTACTACGCCGGCACGGACGCCGGGATTGCAGCCTACACTGCCGATGAACTGCTCGTTCAGGACGTCCGTATCGAGACGCCGGCGAGTGGCGTCATCGCCTACGACAGCACCGATGCAGTCTTCCGAAACGTCGCGGTCGACGGCCCTGACGATCCCACCGACGGACTCGCTGGCATGTTGCTGTTCCAGTCGCCAAGCGTCATCGAGGACTCGACGTATCAGGGTGGCCAAAACGGGATCTATCTCTACCGCTCTCCGACCACGGTCATCCGGTCGAGTTCGTTCGATGGCCACCGGCTGGGAATCCATCTGATGCATACGGACGATACCCTCATCGCGGACAACGACATCCAGAACCAGCACAGCGCCGGGATCTACATTATGACCGGCCCCGAACGAAACGCGATCGTTGGCAACACGATCACCGAGTCAGCGATCGGCATCAGTGTGGGTGGCAGCAACACGTACGTTGCTGAAAATCTCGTTGACGAATCCGAACTCGGTATGCGTCTCGATACGACCGCATCGATCTACGAGGGGAACGTCTTCGCCGGCAACGACGTCGGTGTAGACGTCTCCGCGATGTTGCCAACGAACCGCGTTGTCGGCAACGACTTCGTCGGCAACGGCGAACACGCCGCCGCGACGTCGGGACCGCTTCGGATCTGGAGCCAGGATGGTGTTGGCAACTACTGGCAAGGTGCCGCCACCATCGCCGACGGCGGGCATGCCGATCTCTCGTACTCGCCGACCGACGACGTCGACAAGCGGTTACACCTGACAGACGGCGTCCAGACACTCACTCGAGCACCGGCACTCAGAGCCCTCTCCGGGCTCGAGGGATCGGTACCCGGGATGCGAACCGGCAGTATCGTCGACCAGACGCCGGCTTGCGAGCCGACCAACCCGGACCGACTCGATCGCACGGCGTGGGCCGACCACGCCTGGACCTGCTATGAAACGACACACGACGAGCCATGACTGACCAGACAGCGATACTCGAGGCGACCGGCATCGATCACGACTACGGGACGGTCTCCGTTCTCCAAGACGTCTCAGCGACCATCGAGAGCGGAACCGTTACGGCACTTATCGGCCCGAACGGCTCCGGCAAGACGACGTTTATTCGTGGCCTTGCCGGCCTCCACGAGCCGACGGCGGGCGAGATTACGTATCGCGGCCCCGACACTGCACGGCGGATCGGCTATCTGCCCCAGCATCCGTCGTTCCGGCCCGGCTTTACCGTCATCGAAACGCTACAGTTTTACACGTCACTCGTCGGCGCAGACGAGACGGACGCGATGGGGTATCTCGAGCGAGTCGGCCTCGCGGACGCGGCCGATCGGCCGGTCGAGGCACTCTCCGGCGGGATGACGAGACTGCTCGGCATCGCACAGGCGACAGTCGGCGATCCACCGGTCGTCATCCTCGATGAACCCGGCAGCGGACTGGACCCGGGGATGAGCATGCACGTCTTCGACATCGCGGCGGATCTCGCCGACGACGGGATCGCAGTCCTACTGAGTTCACACTATCTGGAGCTCGTCGAACGGATCGCAGACGCCGTGTTGGTCCTGTCGGAGGGCCGAATCGTCGAGCACGGCTCGATCACCGAACTCCAGTCAAAACTGGGCGCTGACTCGTTGCGATCGGTCTACAGGAACGCGATCGGCGGCAATCTCGATACGGTCCACGTGCAGGGTGAGCGCGCATGAGCGGCGACGTCCAATCGACGGGTGCCGGCACGGCCGTCCAGGACGGCGACACCGGAACCGAGCACTCGCGTCCAACCGCACCCGGCTCGAGACGGCTTTTCAAAACGATCGTCGGTCGCGAACTTCGGACGATCGTTCGCACGCGGATGTTCTTCGTGCTTGGCATCGCGCTCGCCGCCGTCTTGCTGGGGATCGCCTGGGTCGGCGGCAGCGTCAAAGCGGGCTACGTCCCGACGGTCGTCGACCTGCTCACCCCACTCGAGTTGCTTGTCCCGGTCGTCGCCATCGCCTTTGGCTATCGCGCGATCCTCGGCGACGAACAGCGTGGCGAACTTGACGTCCTCGAGACGTATCCCGTCTCGAACCGCGAGATCGTCCTGGGAGTCTACGCCGGCAGGGCGATCGGACTGCTCACCACGGTTATCGTGCCACTCGTGGCCGTCGCGGCCATGGTGGTGCTGTTCGAAGACGACGGACTCTCGATCTATGCGACACACTCCGGTGCCGACTCGCCGATCCTGTTCGGTCGGTTTATCATCCTGACGCTACTGTTCGCGCTGACGATCCTCGCCGTTGCGATCGCGATTTCGGCAGTCGTCAGCGGCACCCGGAGTGCGCTCGCGCTCTCGGTCGTGGCCCTCGTCGGACTGGTGATCGGGCTTGACCTGCTGTTAGTCTATGGCTTCTCGATCGGTCTGATCGGCGACTCGGCGCTCATCCAGTCGCTCGCGATCAGTCCGCTCAGCGCCTATCGTGGCCTGGTTTTCGAAAGCGTCGTCGTCGTCGCAGCGGGGACCGGGCCCGCAGTCGCCTCACCGATCGCAAGCATCGTCGGGCTCGTCGTTTGGCTCGTCGCCGCGCTCGGTATCGCGACGTGGGCGATCGGTCGGTAACCGATCCGTCTCCCTCGAGTATCCCTATTGCGCCAGAAGCCACGACGCCGCAAAAACTCGGTTTTCGTGTTCTCGACCAGTACTTGAAATCCCACAAAAACAGCAGTCGACGATCGACGGTCAAAACGGGCGAGACGACACAGCGGTCACATCAAGGACATGACGAACTCCTGTGTGATATCGTCATGCTCGTAGATCTCCCCACCGTACTCCTCCTGGAACGTCTCGGCCTCGTCGCTGTCGGTAAACGGAATAAGCGACGAGCCCATGGCACCTTCAACCTCACTGTCCGCGACGAGCGTCAGCGCCGAGACGTTCTTGAAGGCCTCGGCCTCGAGATGGCGGCTGATCGTGTTGGTTTCACCGCTTGAGTCGACCTCGTAGTCGACCGTCGAGTAGTCCGTCAGATGGATGGCCGTTGGTTCGGCGGTGGACTCGTTGTCGAAGGAGAATGTGTACGCACACAGCGAGCTACAGAACTGTGCTGGACGCTCCTCGTCGAGGACGTCCGTTGGATTCTCGTAATGAGCTTGTCCGGCTGGTCCGGGATGGTTGCCGACCACCATGGTACACTGATCGCAGCTGTGATCCTCGTCGATACTGATCGGGTCGGGGCCGCTCGCGCCATCGTCACCGAGACAGCCTGCGACCGCGCCGAGACAGGCCGCCCCGACGCCGCCCAAGACGGCGCGGCGGGTGGCGATCCGGTCGGTACCTGCAGTCGATTCGTCCATACTGGCCTTTGGAAGCCTCGGAGTAAACCAGATGTGGTTTAGTTCACGAAACAAAAACGCCCGCCCCGGGCTCGTGATAGCGTCTCAACAGGAGTAGCCCCCGGTATTCGACGGTTGCACCAGACGGTACTTCATCGGCACGTCCATACATCCGCGTGATGCATCGACGAGACGTTCTCGCTACGGGGGCCGGGCTTAGCACTGCACTCGTCGCCGGCTGTCTGACCGGGCGACTCAGCGGTGACGACGCGGCCGAACACGCAGTGCTCGAGCCACCTGAAGACGACCTCTCATACAGCGACGACTACGCCTATCCGACGTACGGCGACCCGTTTCCGACCATCGAACTCCCGGATCCGCTGGCGGAGACAACCGTCAACACCGAGACGATCGACGACGAGTGTTTCGTCTGTACGGCCTTCTATGCCACCTGTCCGGCTGAATGTATCCCGTTGATGAACGCCATCTCGTCGGTCCAAGCCCGGAGCCTCGAGCGCGGGATCGACGATTCGGTCCGATTTCTGGCGATCACGTTCGATCCGGAGCGAGATACACCCGAAGAACTCCGAGACCACGCCGAGATGGTCAACATCGACCTCGAGGCAGGCAACTGGCACTATCTCCGGCCGGAAGACGCCGACGAAGCCAAGGCAGTCGTCAACGACGACCTGGGAATCATTTTCGAAAAAGAGGGCGAGGGACCGATGGCGGAGTTCATGCATATTACGGTGACGTTCCTGGTCAATCCCGACGGGTACGTCGAACGAAGCTATCGCGGCGAGAATCCAAACGTCGACCAGATCAGCGAGGATCTGGAAGCCGTCATCGATGCCACGAACTGAACGAACGGGTTGCTGAGGGTGTTTCTTTCTCCGGTACATTACAAAACGATCTCAGTCACCGATCCGTCGGTCGCGATGGCGGAGTTCAGATGGACACCTAGTAGTCAGTGCCAGCCCACCTGCATGGTGGGTCGCGGATACGCCGTGATACGATTACAGCAGCCCGTCTCAGACACTGACTGACTCGAGTTCTGTGGCGCAGCTCCGTTCGACGACCGGCGTCCCGTCGACCGTAATCGTGAGACGGTCATCACACTCGAGGACGATTTCGTGGCCAGCATACGAAAACTCGAGTCGGCCGTGCCGCGGCCCGCCAGTTCGCGTCGGCTCGAAGAGCGCATCCACTGCGTCGGGATCGATCCACTCGTACAGCGGCGGCAGCTCGGTCGAAACGACGTTCCGATAGGACGCAACAGCAGTCACGATCGCGACACTTACAGACACGCCGTCAGCCGAACCGATAGGAGGGTTGTTCACATCGTCTCCCAACAGACGAATGCCTAAAAGGATAGCGACGAAATCGGCTGTATCCCTTACTAACAACCGTCTCAGTTCATACACGCCATCGCAACGAGAGCCCGTCACGACACCAGAACACCAAAGGTCTGGGCGACATCTGATTCGAGTATGCTTGGGGTAACGTCGCTGTTGCTCGGGATACTCGTCATCGTCTTGTTCGGCTCGTGGCTGCTCAAGCGGTTCCGAGGCGGGACACGATCGCCGGCAGCGCAGGCCTCATACGAGCGCCACAAGGAGGCCCAACAGCGCGAGCCACCGGTCGAGCTCGGCGACGTCAGACAGGTCGCCATCCAGGAGTTTACCGAACACCACTCCGGAGAGCAACAGGCGCTGTGCAAGATCGAAGGCTTCGTCGTCTTCGTCGAAGCGCTTCCCGCCAGCCTCGACGTGGGCGACGTCATCGAAATCAAGGTCCTCTCGTTTAACCGCGGCCACACGTCCGCGACAGCAACCTTTCTCGATCGGGTCTAAGACGGACTGCTGTAGTCACTTACCGCCGATCACCGACTCCCTCCTCTGGTGAGCGGTGGCAAATCGGTACAGCAGACCGTATAAAACCCACAAAGCGATATAGGCTATCTCGCCATCTATTCGCAGGTCCAGGCCTGGTCAGCCCACGCCGTGCGCTCGAGTCGCTCCGGATTGTTCGGCTCGCAGGTCGGCGCTGAATCGGTTACTGCGCCGGTTCGCAGGCCGGGGACCATGCCCTCGAAGCCGGAGACGGCCTCGAGTGCCGGCGCACGGGCGAGCATCGCGGTGCCATCGGTCAGGTGCAGGCGTTCGTGGACCGAATCGGTCGGCGAGTATGCCGGCGGGCGCTCGCCGGTGTCGGAAAGTGTCGTCGCGCCCTGCCAGTAGTTGCCGACGCCGTCCTGACTCCAGATTCGAAGGGGGCCGTTCGAGGAGGTGACGTGATCGCGGTTGCCCACGAAATCGTTTCGGACGATCCGATTCGTCGGCAACACCGACCGTTCATCGATACCCACGGCGTTGCCGGCGATGACGTTGTGTTCAATCACCGAAGCAGCCGTGTTCTGCTGGATGCCGATACGAGTCCCTTCGACGACGTTCGAGGCGATATACGAGTCGTCGCTATCCGGGATAATGCCCGTCTCAGTGTCTCGGATCGTATTGTTGACGATCGCAATCCGTTCGGGACCGGTCATGACGTAGATCCCGGTGGTATCCTGCTCGCGGAACTCATTGCCGGCGATCACCGCGTCGGAGGTGTGCATCAGGTGGACACCAAGGCGGTTCCCAACGATGGTGTTGTTCCGGATAACGATATCCTGGGATTCGTGGGTATAGATCCCATCACGGCCGTCGCGGATCGTGGAGTCTTCAATGACTGCCGCCGAGTGAATCGCGTTGACACCCGCCCGCCCCTCGCGCGAAATTTCGGCGCCGTCGACGGTGACATTCCGGACGACGGTATCCGGACTTTCGTGGAGCAACACGCCGTTCGAGGGCGTCCGGATGATGACGTCGGCGACCAATCCCTCGGCCCCACCGACGATGGCGACGCCAGCATCCCCGCCGGCGTAGTGGTCGGTCAGTTCCTCGTCCCAGCCCTCACCTCGGTCTTCCCGATCTTCGGGGCCGTGATCCGGAACCGTATCGGTTCCGGCCGTTTCGTCGCCGACGCCGGTGATATCGAAACCGGTGACTGCGGTCCGATCGGCCGTCGCCGTCACAACGGTTCCCCAGCCAGGGCCGGCGATCGTCGCGTCCCCCTCACCGGCGAGCGTGAGCGGTTTGTCGATCTCGACCCGTTCGTCGTAGCGTCCCGCCGGGACGACGACGGTCGTGTTCGCCGGCGCGGCGTCGACGGCTGCCTGAATGGTTTCTGTGTCCTCGCCGACGACGGTCGAGACGGGACGGTCCCTGAGCGTCTCGGCCCGTTCGCCCGTCTCGTCGGCCTCAGCCAGTCGATCGTCGAGTCGATCGCGGACGACCTCGGCATCGTCGACGTCGAACTCGGCCTCGAGGACGTCGTCCCAGGCGAGGACCTCACCGCCGTGGGTCTCCGCGAACGCCTCGGCATCGTCCCGATCGGAGAAGGCCACGACCGTCTCCCCGGCCGGCGAGCGTGCATCGCTGCCGGCGACGAACCAGGCCGACTCCGCGTCGATCCACGGTGGCGTTTCGTCGGCGACTGGATAGCCGTCATCCGTCAGGGAGACGTCGACGGCGCTGTAGTCGGAGACGTACACCGCGAGCGGATAGCCGAAGCGTTCGGTGTGGGTCGACTGTGCGCGTTCGTCGACGAACCGCTCGACGCCCTGGTAGCCGACGACGTAGGAATACTTGGAGTAAAATACCTGTGCTCGTGGGAGTTTGACGTCGTCCTCGAGTGCAAACTGCTCCTCGAGCGAGAGGCCGACTTGGACGGTGTCATCGAACTCGACCGGATCGGGCGAGGAGGTCCCGACATCGGCGGCAAAGAGCGCGCCAGACCCGAACAGGACGATGGCGATGGCGACGACCAGCCATCCCGTCCGTGAAATCGCGACCATACGAACACTCAGAGTTCGGGTGTGGTATGCGGTCTGGTTTAGCTCTCGAAGCCGTCGCCAGCGCTTGCTCGCGCTCGCTCGCTATCGACAGTCTCTTTCGCGCTCCCCGGTCATATCGGGTATGACCGACTACTTCGAAGTACACGCTCGCGACGGGGCCGCGCGCGTGGGCGAACTCCGCCTCGAGTCGCCCCGCACGACGCCCGCACTCGTCGACGACGTCCTCGAGGATGCGGGGTCGCTCTGGAGCGCCGACCGGGACGTTCCGGAGGGCGACGAGTCGACGCTGACCGTCCTCCCTCACCGAGCGTTTCCCGGCGGCACGGCCCCGGAGGTCCAGGAGTCGTTCGCCGTCGACTACCCCGACGTCGACTACCCGAGCGTCGCCGTCGTCTCGAGCGAACACGCCACAGACCACGGCACGGACGCCTACGCCGTCTCTGATGTGCAGTCGATCACGGGCCACGGCGCAGCGCTCGTCGAGGCCGTCGTCAACACCCGCAAGGCGATTCCCGCCGACACTGCACTGCTGTTTTCCGGCGTCGCGACGCCGCGCAACGTCGCCGTGCTCGCCTACGCCGGCGTCGACTGCTTCGACGAGACCGCGGCCGTCGTCAAGGGGATGGAGGGCCGCTATCTGACGACCGACGAGGCCTACTTCCTCGAGGACCTCGAGGACCTCCCCTGTTCGTGTCCGGCCTGCCAGCAGCCCCGAGAAGAGTTCACCCGCAAGGACTGTGCCGAACACAACGTCAACGCCCTCGAAGCGGAACTCGGCATCGTCCGTCGGCGCATCCGTGACGGCCGCCTCCGGGATTACGTGGAAGGGCAGGCCCGTCACGACCAGTGGCTCACCGCCGCCATGCGCGAACTCGACTCCCAGTGGGGGTATCTCGAGGAGCGCACGCCGATCCTCCGGGATGCCCAGATCAACGCAGCGACCGAGGACACCATTCGTCGAGTGGAGATCCAGCGCTTCGCCGACCGTGTGACGACCCGCTATCGCAACCGGTTTTCGAACCCGCTCGTGTTGGTCCCCTGCTCGGCGACGAAACCCTACAGCGAGTCCCAGAGCCACCGCCAGTTCCACGACGCCGTCCAGTGGCGTGGCCACCTGGTCTCGATGACGAGTCCGATCGGCGTCGTCCCACAGGAACTCGAGACGACCTATCCGGCCCAACAGTACGACACCGTCGTCACGGGCCGCTGGTCCGAAGACGAGAAAGGGTTCGTGAGTTCGGTCCTCGAGCGCTATCTAGAACGCAACGAGTACCCGAAGATTATCGCCCACGTCCCCGACGAGGGCTACCGCGACATCGTCGAGCGCGTCGAGGAGGCACTGGACCTCGAGATTATCTACACTGTTCCCGAGGGTGGCCACCCGACCGACGACGAGTCGCTTGCGAACCTCTCGGCGGCGTTGTCGGGCGAACTGAAGTACGCCAAGCGCGAACGCGAACACAACACCGTTCGCGCGATCGCGGACTACCTGCTCGGCGACGGCGCGGGTGATGACCTCTTTACCGACATCCAGACGACGAGTCGCTACCCGAAGATCCAGGTTCGCGACCGCGAGGACACCCAGCTCGCCACGATGGTGCCCCAGTACGGGACGCTTTCGTTCACGCTCGAGGGGGCGAAACGGTGGGTTGACAGCGACGCCCCGACCAAGCGAGTCGAAATCGACGGCTTCGTTCCCCACGGCAGCGTGCTCGCACCGGGCGTCGTCGACGCTGACGAGGAGATTCGTGTCGGTGATGAAGTGATCGTCGAAGGTCCGAAGGCCTTCGGCGTTGGCCGCGCGGAGATGTTCGGCCGCGAGATGCAATCGAGTACGCGCGGCATCGCCTGTGAGATCCGCCACGTCGAAGAGAAGTAACGACAGCGCGAGTCGACGTCGCTACGTGGCGTCTCACTTGCCCGGACAGGCTTTGAGCAGGTGTTCGTGGTAGATCGCTGCCGGGACAGATTCGCCACAGTATTCGCATTCACGGTGCGTTTGGTTTTCGCCGGTGTTCTCGGTCACAGGTGTGTCGAAGAACGAACAACCGGAGAGACAGTATAGTTGACGGACCGACTTGTATTGTCGAAACACCTGCTGTAGGCAGCCTGTAGCGTATCGATTTTGCTGGATATCCACGCTGAATGCGGACGGTAACTATGGTGTACAGTCCGATCCGTGTGGGCATGTCCGAGGCCAAGCCAGCGACGGTTGGTGTTCTGACTGAACCGTTTCTGTACGGATGGCAGGTGCGCGCCATCGAACGGTTACAGGACGAGACCGATGTCACCGTGACGCTGGTCGTACACAACGCGGCCGACACGGAGTCCGAGGCCGAGTCCTGGAACACAAAAACACGGCCCGGTCTCGACGAGGCAATGCAGTTCGTCGACGTCGTTCGACGCGAACGAGCGTGGGCACTCGTCCTCGCTGAACGCAATCTCGGTCGGTTGCTTGGCGACGACCAGCAACTCTGGCATCGACACACGGTCGAGACCATCGACAGTCTCGCCGACGCCGAGTACGTACCGTGTGCGGCGCGGACAAAAAACGGGTGGACCGAGTTCCCAGCCAATGTCGTCGACCGACTCGAGGCGGACTGCGATGTCGCGATCCGCTTCGGGTTCGGGCTCGTTCGTGGAGCGGTTCTGACCGCCCCGAAATATGGCGTCTTGAGTTTCCATCCTGCAGATATCCGGACGTATCGTGGCATGGGCCCCCCGGCCATCTTTCACGACGGGCGGGACCGCGCCGGCGCGACGTTACAGCGACTGGACGAATCGATCGACGGCGGCGAAATTGTCGCATACGACGAGGTCTCACTCGAGGGATGTGACACCCTCTGGGACGTCTTCGATCGGCTCATGGCACTCCAGATTACGCTGCTGACCGAGGGGATCACGAACTTGCAGGATCCAACGTTCGAGCCACGAACCGTTCCCGACGAGCAGTTGGGTGAGTTCCACTATCGAGACCAGCGGCGCACACTCTCGTTTTCGGGACGGGTGCTGGCAAAAAACCTCTCCGGACGAGTCCGGCGACTATTGTAACCAGTAATCGAACTGTTTCGACCATCCTCGCGGCCGTTGACGACGGACTCGAGGATGTATCCTGCCGGTTTCGTCCCGTCCCGTGACTGGTCGATTGTTCTGAACTACTGTCAATATATAAACTATTATTATATACGTACACTGCGTCCTTGTAAATGGTGACAAATAATGAGTTCAGTTACAACAGAAAACAGCCCAGCCGATGAATACCCCCAGAAACAGAGCTGGCAGACGCTCGCGATCGCCGGTGGTGTCCTCGGACTGATCGGTCTCTTCGCGATCGTGTTCCCGTTCGCGACGGGTATCTCGATCACGCTCGGTCTTGGTGTGCTCCTCGTCCTCGGCGGGATCGTCCACGCGGCTCACGCGTTCACCGTCCGTGGCTGGTCCGGCTCACTTTGGCAGCTCTCGCTTGCCATCGTATCGATCGTTGCCGGCCTCCTCTTGATCGTCAATCCCGTCGTTGCACTCGCGAGTCTGACGCTCTTGCTCGTCGGCTACCTGCTCGTCGACGGCGTCGCAGAGCTGTGGATGGCGACTCGAATGACCGACCGCCCCGGCCGTGCAGCGGTCGCCGTCAGTGGCGTCCTCTCGTTGCTCCTCGCGGGGTTGCTCTGGGTCGGCTTCCCGGCCAGTGCGGCGTGGGCAATCGGCCTGCTCGTCGGCATCAGCCTCCTGACGACCGGTATCTCGATGGGCGTCGTCGCTGCCGCGAACCGCTCGCTCGAGAAGGAAAGTCCGTCGGCAGCCGAACCGCGCGGGGCCTGACCTCGCGACACCCGCTTATTCTGCGGCCGATTCACCACACTCGCGCTCGGGCGCCTCCCACTCGGTTCGCTCGAGCAAGTCCGGATTCGATGGTGCACAGAGCGGGGCCGTGTCGATGATACTCTGCGTTCGCATCCCGGAGACCGAGCCTTCCAGCGCGGCGAGGGCGTTGGATGCGGGTGCCTGTGCGAGTGTGGGCGTCCCGCCGACGCGGTGGAGCCGTTCGTCGACGGGGTCGGTCGGCGAGTACGACCGGTGGAGGACCGCTCCGTCGGGCTGTCCAACCGCGCCGTGCCAGTAGTTGCCCGCGCCGTTTTCCGTCCAGATTCGGAGGACACCCACTCGCGCGGTCGCGTGGCGGTAGTTGCCGACGAAGTCGTTGCCGACGACCTGATTTGTCGGCAGGAGGTGGTTCGCCTGCATCCCGTCGACGTTGCCGGCGATGACGTTGTCCTCGTAGATCGAGTTGCCCGCACCGGCCGCGACCCCGACGTCCGTATCGGTGATGAGATTGTCCGCGACGTACGATCGCGACCCCGCCATCAGGAGGCCTCGAGACGTGTGCTGGATCTCGTTGCCGACGATGGCGTTGTGTTCGGGGTTGGTCATGACGTCGATCCCGGTCGAGCCCGCGTTTCTGATCCGGTTGTCGGCGATCAACACGTTCGAGGTGTACATCAGGTGGACGCCGATTCGGTTTCGATCGAGCGTGTTGTTCCGGTAGACGAGGCCATGTGATCGGTGGGTGTAGATGCCATCCCGACCGTCGACGAACCGTGAGTCTTCGATGACGCCGTCGGGTGAGCGCATCGTCATGACGCCCATGTAGCCGTCACTCCAGTAGTCGCTACCGTAGACGGAGGCGTTTCGGACGACGGCCGCCGGACTGTCCCGGAGCAAAACCCCATTGGCTGGCGTCTCGATCACCACGTTCTCGATCAGCGTTTCGTTCGCGCTGTCGACCTCGATACCGGCGTCGCCCCGTCCGTAAGCCATCTCGAGGACGCCTTCGCTGCCGTCTGCGGTCGTCTCTTGATCCGTAGGACTGGTCGCGTTTCCGACACCAGTAATCTCGAGGTCCGTGACGGCGGCCCGATCAGCGCTGACGGCGACGACAGTCCCAGTTCCGTCACCCCGAATCGTCGCGTTCCCCTCGCCAGCGAGCGTGATCGGTTTGCCGATCTCAACGTGTTCCTCGTAGGTTCCCTCGGGGACGACGACCGTCGTGTTCGCCGGCGCGGCATCGATTGCGTCCTGAATCGTGGCTGCGTCCTCGCCGACGACGACGTCCTCGGGGCGATCGACTAGGGCTCTCGAGGCCGCGACCTGGTCGTCAGCACGAGCATGGCGGTCGTCGACGCGGTCCCGGATGGTCCCGGCGTCATCGATCTCGAAGTCCGACTCGAGGAGTTGCTCCCAGGAGAGCACCTCGCCGCCGTGGGCCGCTGTGAACGCCTCGGCGTCGTCCCGGTCGGAAAACGGCATGACTGTCTCGCCGGCGGGTGTAGCCGCGTCACTGCCGACGACGAAGGCGGCAGATTCGGCGTCGGTCCAGCCGAGCCGTCCGTCGGCAGTCGGATAGCCGTCTTCGGTCAGTTCGACAGTCGTCTCGCTGAAATCGGAGACGTAGACGGTGATCGGATACCCGAACCGTTCCTGGTGGCCCGGTTGCTGGCGGTCGTCGACGAACCGCTCGAGGCCCTGATAGCCGACGACGTACTCGTACTGGGAGTAGAACACCTGCGCTTTCGGGATCTCGATCTCGTCAGCGTCGGGGTCGTTCTCCAAGGTGACGCCCATTTTGACTGTGTCCTCGAACAGGACCGGATCAGGAGACGTCGACCCGGTATCGACGACGAAGAGCCCGACACCGCCGACCAGCACCACGCCGAGTGCAAGCGAGAGCAAGAGATACCGCGTGGTCTCGGCCATACCAGTTCGTGGGTGACACCCAACAATAGGGGATCTGGTTCGGTTATCGAAGCATTTGGAGGGTTCGATACGGCAATCGTACCAGATTCGCTAATGTGTCGGCGTTCGAATCGCGACCATGGAACGACCAGACCGCTGGGCGAACGCGACGACCGACATCCCCCGGCGACGGTTCCTCCAATCGGCTGGCGTCGCGGGCACCGTCGTCGTCGCCGGCTGTTTCGGTAGCGGCAACGACGAAACCGACGTCCCCGACCCGATTTCGATCGAGAGTGACCACGACTGTGCCGTCTGTAACATGGTGATCGAGAACCATCCCGGCCCGTCTGGACACGCGTTCTACGACGACGACACCCTTCGCGGTATCGAGGACGGCGTCGTCCACTACTGCAGCAGCGCCTGTGCCTACGAGTACTACTTCGAACAGCTCGAGGCCGGCCACGAACCGACCGTGTTGTACCTGACCGACTACTCGTCGGTCGACTGGACAATCACCGACGAACAGGGCATCGAGTTCATTAGCGCCCACCTCGAGGCCGAGGCTCACGCCCCGGCGACCGACCTCGAGTTCGTCGTCGACAGCGACGTCTTCGGTGCGATGGGTGAGTCACTCATTGGCTTTACGTCGGGTGAGGACGCCGACTCGTTTGCCGACGAGTACGGCGGTGAGCGGTTTGATCACGAGTCGGTGTCGCGGGAACTGATTGACAGTCTCGGAGCGTGAGTTGAGCGGAAAATGATGGGGTCGAACGGCTCTCCACGAAGCCGTCGCCAGCTACTCGCCGCACTTGGTGTCGGTGTTACGGGCGGACTCGCAGGCTGTTCCGGCGACGACGGGACCGATCCGAACGTCGCTGACCCGGACAGGGGCTTCGATTTCACCGTCGAGCACCCGGTCGACGAGCCAAAGGAGTTCAGCGACGATCAAATGTGTGGCGTCTGTTCGATGACCGTGACCGATTACCCCGAACGGAACTGTCAGGTCGCCCACGAAGACGGCGTCGGCATGATGTGCTGTAGCCCCGGGTGTATGTTTGCGTACTACGCTGAACCAACCCATTTCGGCGGTTCCGAAGCCGAGATCGTCGGCGTCTGGGTCACCGAGTTCGAGATGCAGCGGCTCATCGACGGCTACGACGCCGTCTACGTCTTAGAACACAACGAACAGCGTGCCGACGACCCGATGCGAATCGATCCGCGCCCGTACGACGATCGGTCGACCGCACTCGAGTACGTCGAACGGTACGACGATCTCGACGAAGACGATATCATCACCCTCTCGGACGTCGATACGGATACCGCGAGAATCTACCGAAGTGCTCGACTTCCGTAGTCACTCGAGCGCTCACAGCGGCTGGTAATGTGGGAGCGGAATCGCGGGCAGAAAGATCCCGAGCGTTGCGAGGCCGTGTTGGAGCGGAATGTAGCCAAGCGCGAGGAACGCGATCCCGAGAACGCGGTGGAGCTTGATTCTGGTTTCGACGCTGAGTGACTGGAAGAGGGTGCCATAAATGAACATCGACGGCACGGTCCCGAGGCCGAGCGCGGCCAGCGCGAGAAAGCCCCCACGCGGGGAGCCCTGTACGAACGCGTACAGAAACGCCGGGTACAGCAGCGGACAGGGCAACAACCCGTGGGCCGCCCCAAGCCCGGCGATCCGGGTGTTGCCGACCCACGAGTCGACGTGGGCGATCAGCCATCCGTGGACGCGGTTGAGCACGGGCTCGAGAAATGGGATACTGACCGCCCCACCGAGTAAGCCGCGGCCCAACAGGTAGTGGAGGCCCATCGCGATGATTATCGTCCCGACGACGATGCCGGCGATTGCGTGGACGTCGGTGGCGACCGCTGTCACCGTTTGTGGCGTGACGAAGACGACCGAGCCGGCGAGCCCGAATATTGCGCCGAGGACGGCGTAGCTCCCCGCTCGGCCGAGATTGAACAGCGCATGTTGGCGAACCATGCCGAGTGTCACCTCGTTTCGCCTCGTCGAGGTGTCGTTTTGTGCTCGCAGTCGGTCCGAGTACGTCGTCACGAGTGGCCCACACATTCCGAGACAGTGGGCACCGCCGAGCAGCCCGATCAGCCCGAAGACGGCCAGACCCACCGGCTCGCTCACCGCCGGATCGAGCGACGGGTCGTAACACTGTTGGAGTAAAACGGGCTCGAGCGCCGAGGTCAGGGAGCGATCACTCATTGGTCGAACGCAGGGCTACCGGTCGCCGAAATCAACCAGTTCGCGTCGTCGATATCGAGTACCCTCCAGTGGACTTGACGCCACGACTCCGGTTGCGTCGGTCCCACCCAGTTCCGTCGAACAGCCACAGCAGCGGTCGGCTCGGCCGTGGCCCCGCCCCCAGAAACGCTGCGTTGGGTCATTGGTGGACGGTATGGAGCAGGTCCCCAAGTAGCGTCTGGTGCAATCGTCTATCGTGAGGATGAGTTCAGTCCACACCCAAAGGCCTGACCACCGACTGTGGCCTTACTCCGATGATCTCTCGATCCCCCTCCCAACTGGCCCGTACCAGAAGATCAGCGAGAGCAACAACGTCGCGATAAACACGTCGGAACTGTGTTCAATGAGATGATGTGCGGTCATCGGTACGAGACCCAACACGGTGCCCATGCCGACGATCGATCGGGCTACGAGCGTACCGAGGACGACCATCAACACGAGATACTGCATGGTCTGTCGTTGCAGGTATCCGAACAGTCCAATGATAAAGAGTATCATTGTCCCCAACACGGCGAGGACGATCACACCGACGAGGACCGGAGCCAGAGAGGGTGCCAACCAGTCACCGAACGAAAAGAGCGAGAACTGGAAATCCCACGTCTCGAGTGACCGAGCATCGAACGGCTCAGCGAGAGCCGGAATCACCATACCGCTGTCATCGACCATTTGAGATCCTTTCACTCGGTAGCTGGTGGGCTAGACGGCACTCAGATTGTGGTTGTGACCGTGGCCATCGTCGTCGCCGAAGAACTGACTCCGATACAGTTCTGCCAGTTCCATGTCGAACTCCTCGAGGGTGATGATGTCGTCCTCGTCGTAGGCGTCGAACTCGTCGACGAACGCCTCGGCGTCTGCGCGGTCGGCAAACGGCGTCGGATTCCGCATCATGATGTCGTCGACGTGATCGGGATCGGTCACGCGCACGAACGACGCGTCCGTCCCGTCGATCAACTCCCCTGTCTCGAAGTCGGTGACCCAGACGCCTTCGATCTCGCTGTCGGGGCCGCCGAACTCCTCGGGTGCGGCGTAGTAGGCAGCCAGACAGCCCGACGAGCAAAAGTACTCTCGGTGGCCGTCGGCGTGGACCGCCTGTGCGTTCCAGTCTGGGTGGTCGGCAGCAGTCATACTACACACCGCACACTCCTGGTCGTCCGGAAAACTCGCCGCTTCCTCGAGTTCTAGGTCGCCATCCCCATCACCGTCGGTATCGTCCCCGTTACCGTTGTCAGCAGTCTCATCGTCGGTGTCCTCGGGTTCCGACTCGTCACCACCGAGACAACCTGCAAGACCGACTGCTGTACCGATGCCGATCGAACTGAGGAGGGTTCGTCGTCTGTACGCTGGCGTAGTTGGCTTCACCATACATCATCCAACGCAGGGATGTTGTAAATCATATCTGGTACTGTTGTCGAATTAATTCGACGATCAAACCAGAAAAGTGGCTTCGAAGGAGAGATCTCACATTCTCGTTCCTCGACGCCAGGCGCGCGACCGACTTCGGTCCTCGAGACCGAGTGGAGCGCTACTCGCCCAGCACCGAATCGAAGAACTTCCGTTCGGCCGTCCGGAGGTGCTGGTTGAACGTCGCCGGCGCGATTCCAAGTCGGTCGGCGATCTCCTCGCCGGTACTCTCGCGGGGCCAGTCGAAGTAGCCCGCGAAGTAGGCCGTCTCGAGAGCCGCTCGCTGTTTGTCGGTGAGTTCCTCCTTGAGGACCGATGACGACCCAGACTCCTCGTGCTCGCTACGCTCGCTGGTTCGCTGGGCGAGGTAGCTGACGTCGTCGCGTTGTTCGTTGATGAGTTCGATCATCTGGCGAGTGTCCCGGCCGCGCGGGAGTTCGACGACGAAGCGGAACTCGCCGTCGTCGATCGTCGCGGACTGAACCCGGCCGCCATGGGTCGCGATCGTCTCGAACAGCGAGACCGCAGTTGGGGCGACGAGTTCGAACTCGAATTCGTCGCGTCTGACGGTGAGAAATCGAACCTCGCTGAATCCGTCAGTCTCGGCGATTGCGTCACGAAACAGCTCTTGATCGACGCCCTGTGCCGACCCGTAGGCGAGCAACGCCTCATCGCCGCGGATGAGTTGCTCGAGTTCGATCAGACACGATTCGGCCGCCGAGAGCGCGACCAATGGCTCGGCCATCTCATCGACGCGGAACTCGAGTTCGATGACAGCGTCGCTGACGAGGGCGTCTTTCCGCTCGATGGCCGTGATCGCGTGTGCGATGACGTCGCCGATCCGGGCGAGGATCGTCGTTTCTGCCCCCTCGAACGCGCGCGGTGACGATGAGTAGACGTTCAACACGCCGTAGACGAGATTTTCGTAGATGATCGGGATCGCAACCGAGGAGTGGTAGCCGCGTTCGAGCGCCGCTTTACGCCACGGCTCGAACTGGGGATCCATCTGCGCGTCGTTCATCACCTGCACTTTTTCGGTTCGAAGCGCCATTCCAGCCGGCCCCTGCCCGCTTTCGTCGTCTTCATCGATACTGATCTCGACGTCGTCGAGGTAGCCCTCTTCGACGCCGGCCGCAGCCTTCGGCACGATCCGATCGCTGCCCGGATTGACCTCGCCGATCCACGCGAACCGGTAGGCATCGGACGCGACAAGACGCTCACAGACGCGCTGTTCTAAGTCTGGCCGCGTCTCGGTCGTGATCACGGCGTGTGTGATCGCGTGCCCGATCCGATTGAGACGATTCAGCGCCTCCAGTTGCTCGCGTTGTCGACGGCGCTCGCGCTCTTGGCGGGCCCGTTCGATTGCGTGATGAATCGTCCGCACGAGCAACTCGCTTGTCACCTCGTCTTTGACGAGGAAGTCCTGTGCACCACGCTGGATCGCCTGAACGCCGACTTGCTGGTCACGAACGCCAGTCAGGACGACGATTGGCGTCTCCTCGCTTTCCGAATGAACCCGCTCGAGCGTCCTGAGTCCCTCGCTATCGGGTAGATTTAGATCGAGCAAGACGACGTCGACGGCCATCGAGTCGAGCGTCTCGAGGCCGTCCTCGAGCCGGGTTTCACGGGTGATCTCCGGGACGTGTCCAGCCGACTCGTCAGAGCTAATACGCTGGGCGAGTTCTTCGGTCCCTCGAAGCATCTCCTGGATCAGGCGTGCATCACCGGGGTTGTCCTCGATCAAGAGGATCGCTAAGGTCTCGGTATCAGCGTTCGATTCAGTCTGTGTGTTCGTTTCGCTCATGAGCGCTCATCCTCGGGCGGGAGTCGAACGACGGAAAACCAGAACTTCTCGAATGCGCGGACGGTTTCGATAAACTCGTCCGGATCGACCGGCTTCGTGAGATAGGCGTTTGCGTGTAGCTCATAGGATCTGACGACGTCCTCTTCGGCCCGAGAGCTCGTCAGGACGATTACCGGGATCGATCGCAGTTCCGAATCATCTTTGAGTTCCTCGAGGACGTCTTCGCCGTCTTTCCGGGGCAAGTTGAGATCGAGCAGGATGAGATCCGGCCGCGGCGCGTCGGCGTACTCGCCACGCTGGTAGAGAAACTCGAGCGCTTCGTTGCCGTCGGACACGACGTGAAGGTCGTTCTCGATACGGCCCTGCTTGAACGCTTCTTCGGTCAGTCGGACGTCTCCCGGATTATCTTCGACTAACAGGATCTGTGCTGGTTTCGGTCCGAACTGTTTGGAATCACTCATTGCGATCTGATGTGCTGTCGAGCCAGTTTTACTGTCTCCGTCCCGGTCCGGCATCCGTTGTGCTGTTCGAAAGCCGATCGAACGCGTCGACGAGACGAGCTACTCCGCAGGGGTCGATACCGATCCCATCGTCCCGAACGAAGGGTGGTCACTGTTGGTCGTGTTTCGCCGTGAACACGGATATACGTGCGGGGCCGGTCACCGACCTTCGAATCGTTCTGCCCGACAGTGTTACTCCGTGACCGGGAGATACGGCTGACAGACGCGCCTGACACCCTCCTCGAAGTCGACCTGGGGCTCCCACCCCGTTTCGCTGTGGAACTTCGAACTGTCCGCATACGTATCGTGGACGTAATTCTCGAGCGGGATCGGTTCGTACGTTGGTTCGACCGACGTTCCCAACACGTCGTTGAGCAGCGACACGGTCTCGTTGAACGAGTACGGCTCGCCCGTACCGAGATTGTAGACGCCCTCGAGGTCGTGGTCTGCGGCCAACTCGAGGCCGCGAACGATGTCGTCGACGTGCGTGAAATCCCGCGTTTGCGTGCCGTCGCCCCACAGCACGGGCGACTCGCCGTTCGCTATCTTGTCAGCGAACTGTGAGACTGTGTTCGCGTACTCGCCTTTGTGCTTCTCGGACCCGCCGTATCCCTGATAGACCGAGAAGAATCGCATTCCGGCAAGGGACATCTCGGAAGCCACGTTGTTGTAGTACTCGGCGTAGCGCTCTCTGGTGAGCATCGAGGCGTCGTAGCCCGTCGCCGCCTCGACCGCTGCGTCTTCGGCTGTTGGCGTCGTCTGACTACCGTAGATCGACGACGTCGACGCGTAGACGGTCGTCCGACAGCCGTCTTCGATCGCCTGTTCGACGACGTTGACAAAGCCCTCGACGTTGACACGAGCACCCTGACGCGGGTTCTCCTCGAGCATCTGGCGACTCGAGAGCGCGGCGAGGTGATAGACGACGTCGACGTCGGTCGGCAGGTCGTCCTCGAGGACGTCTGCCTCCACGTACGTCACGTCATCGTCGAGATTCGCGGCCGTTCCGAGATAGCCGTTGTCGACGGCGATAACCTCGTTCTCCGCAGCGAGCGTGTTTGCGAGGTTCGAGCCGATGAATCCCGCACCGCCGGTTACGAGCACTCGAGTGTTCTGCATACGAACCGGTTGCGACGGAATTTATATAGGAATACTGGACTGGGGACGGAAGTCGATGCAGCGCACAACACAGCCAACGAGGCTAAGGCCACCCCGAGACGACCCACTGTGTCACTGAATGCGGACGCTCAGCGCGTCGTCTTGTACGTGAGAAACACCACCATCCCGAGCGCTGCGGCGTACCACAGCGTCCCGACGCGGATCACGATCGTGGCCGCGGCCGCGACGGCTTCGGGGTAGCCAAACGTGAGCAACACGCCGACCATCGACGCCTCCGCCGCCGCGAGTCCGCCGGGCAGCATCGAGATCGCGCCGATTACCGAGCCGAGGCCGAAGACGAACAGTCCGATCACGACGCTGGCTTCGACGCCGAACCCCTCGAGTACGATCCAGAGCGCGACACCCTCTAACCCCCACGCTGCGAGACTGAACACAGTCGAGACGGTCAGCGGACGCACCTGAAACAGGCGGTACGTGCTCTCGTAGAACTGCTCGAGTTCGGTTGCGTAGTCGCCGACGACCGGAACCGACTCGAGTCGGTCGAGCACCGCGAGCGAGGCTGCTCGCCACCGCAGCAGGCCGACGACGGCGACGATAGCGGCGAGGACGACGACGACAGGCAGCGACGAGCGACTGTAGAGTACCAGTCCGAGCGCGGCCATCGCACAGAGCGCAATGAGGTCAGTGATCCGTTCGGCACCGACGACGGACGTGATCGTGCTCGCGGGCACGCCGCGCTTGTCGCGGAGGAACCACGCTTTCCAGACCTCACCGGCTTTGCCCGGCGTGACGACCATCATCAGGCCGCTGAAGAAGGTGATAGCGCTCGCACCGAGCGGCACGTCGATCTCGAGCCGCCGGAGATAGTAGTGCCACTTGGCGAAACGAAAGCCGTAGCCGACGGTCGTCAGGCCGACAACGGCACCGAACGTCGTCCACTCCAGCGCGACGAGGGCGCTCGTCACATCCTCGAGGCCCGTGTAGGCGGCGAGGCCGAGGAAGACGACGACCGTCAGCAGCGCCGTCAGCCAGATGCCGTGGTCGCGGACGATCGCCCGACTCCGGTCGACGACGGCTTTGACGTTCATCGTCACGGTGATCGCCCCAGCGACAGGTTCGAGACGGCGCGAGCGGAGGCGGTGCGAAACTGGTGGAGTTTCGTCGCGACGTGGCCCGAGAGATATCGGCCGCGACCGCCCGGCCGGACGCGTCCGTCGCGGATGGCGTCGGCGAGCGAGCCGTCCCCCTCGACGCAGGTGTACGCGCGGCCGACCTCCACCGGGAAGTGGGCGTCGCTGCCACCGGTTGCCGCCAGCCCGTGGGTGGCCGCAAACGTCGCCGCGCGCTCGTTGAACCGGCGGCGGACACAGCGGGAGTTGATCGCCTCGACGCCGTCGACGGCCGTCGCGAGCGCCTCGAGGTCCGTCTCGTAGACCTGCCGCAACGTGTCGAAGGGATGCGAGAGGACGGCGACGCCGCCCTGCTCGTGGACGTGGTCGACCACCGTCAGCGGGTCGTCCTGCGGCGGTGGCTCCGTCACGTCGAGCGCCAGGAGGTGGCCCTCGGTCGTCGTCACCTCGACCGCGGCGATCACCTCGAGGGCGGCCGGCGCAGCGGCACGAACGGCGTCGACGTTGGCGAGCGTGTCGTGGTCGGTGACGGCGATGCCGTCGAGGCCGGCGTCGACCGCCGCCGCAACGACGCGCTCGGGCGGGGTACTCGAGCAGGGCGAGGCGTCCGTGTGGACCTGCAGGTCGTATCGACGTGTCATGGATGGCTCGGGAAGCGGGTCGTCACACAATCACCTCGAGTAGTCGGGGCGGAACCTGATACAGGACGGCGACGACGACGAGGCCCCAGACGACGAAGTTGACGAAAAACGGCCGGTCGCCGAAGAGGAACTTCGGATCGCCGCCCAGCGATTCGGTGTGCGTGAGATAGTGGTATCGGAAGGTCGCGAAGAAGGCGAACGGGAGCGTCGCCATCATCCACAGCCCGCCGCGGAAGAACGTATAGAGCGAGTAGGAGACGATCAGCGCCGCGAGGACGGCGATAAGGAGCTGATCGAGGATCTCCTCGGTGTACTCGGCGAGGGTGGCCCTCGAGGCGGCCGGATCGTCGCTGACGGCCATCTCGTGGCGACGCTTGCCGAGGGCGAGCATCAACGCCCCGAGGAACGTACAGACGACGAGCCAGGGGCTCAGATAGACGTCGATGACGACGACGCCCGCGATCGCTCGCAGGACGAACCCGATCGCGATGACCATCACATCGACGATGACGAACTCTTTGAGGAAGACGGAGTAGAGCGCGTTCTGGGCGAGGTACGTGAGCACGACGAGGAGGAGCAGTGGGCCGAGATACCACGAGAGGGAGAGTCCGCCGACGAACAACACGGCTGCAAACACCACCGCGACGGTGATCGAAACCTGTCCGCTGGCGATGGGGCGGTGTTTCTTTCGCGGGTGGTTGCGGTCCTCCTCGACGTCGAGGATATCGTTGCCGATGTACGTCGTCCCCGCGATCGCACAGAAGGCGACGATGCCGAGGGCGACGTTCGTGACGGCAGCCGGATCGAACAGGCTGCCGGAGAAGACGAGCCCCAAAAGGAGAATGCTCTGTTTGTACCACTGCCAGGGACGCATCTCCTTTACCAGCCCGGAGGCGGTCGCCACGACCCGATTCCGGGTGCTGTGGACGCTGGCCATCTATATCTGTCATCCTCCAGAGAAGATAGCAAAAAGACCCGGCTTGCGTTATTCGGTACAGTGGGTTATCAGAACGTTACGCGGCAGTATTCATTTATACAGGGACTGGTAACTTTTGGTATAGATGTGCGCTCGGCTGCGCTGACAGGTCGAGGCCACTCGAGTAGTACGTGTCGGTGAGCCGATTGATCACCGAGCCGACTGTTACAGGGTAAACGACGACTTTGCTGACGGGACCACCCGTTCCGTGTCTGTGAGGACGACGGCGCGCGATCACACAGTGCGACAGTCGATCGTTGCGTTCGGCGGTGAGAATAAGGACGGTATACACCCAGTGAAACGTCGACATACTATTGAGGCATCGGACTGACGTCACGGCCGACATCACGATGAGCGATAGTGAGCGCACCAGCGACGACTCGACCGGGTCGGTTCTCGTCACGGGAGGCACCGGATTCCTCGGCCTGCACACGTGCCAGTACTTCCGCGATCAGGGGTGGGACGTCACCGCATTCGATCTCAAACCCTTCGAACCGGAAGACGATACGGACGGTATCGACTTCATCGGCGGCGACGTCCAGCGCGAGGAGTCCGTCGCCGACGCGCTCGAGGAAAGCGGGGCGACCGCCGTCGTCCACGCGGCCGCCGCGCTTCCGCTGTGGGACGCCGACCGCATCCGGGAGACGACTATCGACGGGACGCGAAACGTGCTCTGGGCGGCGAACGAACGCGGCGTCGAGCGGGTCTGTTACATCTCCTCGACTGCGGTGTACGGCACACACGACGACCACCCCATCACCGAGGAGTCGTCGCTGGATGGAGTCGGCCCCTACGGCGAGGCCAAGATCGAGGCCGAGAAGATCTGCCAGGACTTCCGGCGCATGGGCATGTGCGTCCCCATCCTCCGCCCGAAAACGTTCATCGGTCCGCAGCGACTCGGCGTCTTCCAGGTGCTGTTCGACTGGATCGAAGACGGCGCGAACGTCCCGCTCGTCGGCTGGGGGAACAACAAGTACCAGTTGCTCCACGTCCACGACCTCGTCACCGCCATCGAACTGATGCTCACCGGCGACGAAGCCGACGTGAACGACACGTTCAACGTCGGCACCGACGAGTTCGGCACGATGAAAGAGGACTTTCAGGCCCCCCTCGACTATGCGGGGACGGACAAGCGCACCATCGGAACGCCCGCGTTCCTCACGGTCGCGGTCCTTCGCGTCCTCGAGCGGCTGAACCTCTCCCCGCTATATCCGTGGGTTTACGAGACGGCCCACGAGGACTCCTACGTCTCCGTCGAGAAACTGAAACGCCTCGACTGGGAGCCCGAGTACTCGAACGAGGAGGCGCTCGTGGAGACGTACAAGTGGTATCTGGAGCACTACGACGCCGACCAGGAGGCCGACGAGACCGGTCTCGACCACCGCGTTGCGTGGGATCAGGGTGCCCTCGCGGCCGCGAAGAAGGTCTCACAGCGCATCTAAACGGAGTCGAACCCGATGATGCTCGTTTCACTGCACCCCCAAGAATCAGGTCACGTCCCATCGGTCGGATCTGCACGCCGGTAAGTCCCACACATGGCACTACGCACATCCCTCCGATCGCGTTCGGAGTGGCTCACCACGCTCGGTCCGATCGTCGTCGTCCTGTTCATCGCTGGATTCGCCCTGTATTACCGATTCGAGTGGCCGTCGCTTGCGACCGACCCAGCGTTCTTCCAGCACACGGGCTGGTACGTCCTCCAGGGCGGCGTCCCGTACATCGACGTCTGGGACGTGAACCCGCCCGTTCCGTTCGCCATTACGGCTGTTCTGTCGGCGCTGTCGGGCGGCAATATGCTCGTCCTGTACGGTCTCAGTTCGGCGCTTACATCGCTCGTCGCTGCCGCGAGCGTGGTGTTCGTCGCGTGGATAGCGTATCTCGTGACCGAAGAGAACGCGGCGGCGGTCGCCGCCGGCCTCACGATGCTCGTCGTCCCGGAACTCTACGTCCTCCCGCTGCAAGGGGTTCGGGCCCAGTTCTACGCGCTGTTTTTCGGCACCGCTTCGCTCGCACTCGTTCTCCGCGACCGGCCGTTTCTCGCCGGGGCTGTCGCGGCGCTGAGCGCTGGTTCGTGGCAGTCGGGGGCCGTCTTCGCGTTCCTGATCGTTGGAATGGCCTATCAGCGACGGGGCCGAAACGGGGCCCTCTCGGCGGTCGCAGGTGGTGGCGTCGTGACCGGAATCGTCGTCCTCGTGTTCGCTGCTGCCGGCGCACTCGTTCCGATGGTCGTCCAGACGATACTTGCGCCGCTGGTTGCCGGCTCGCCACACAGTTGGGCCGAGCACATCTACACGGTACTGCTGGTGTTCGGCTACGGCTCGGTGCTCCTTCCGGTGGCATTCTACGGCTGGGCACACGCAGCCGTCTGCGACCCTCGAGTACGGTGGTGGGTGCCAGTCGGTGGCGCGATACTCGCTTTTCAGGTGTTGTACATCGACATGGACGGCTCAACCGATGCGGTCCTGTGGCTCTCGTTCGTCGCGCTCGGCGTCGCCATCACCGTCGAGCGCGTGATCGCGTGGCAATCGACGAGAACTGAAATGGATCACGCCGATCCTGACGTGACCCGAACGGCTCGCCATCGGTGGATCGTCGTCGCCGTGATCGGTGTGCTCATCCTCTCGGGGTTAGCCTGGAACATCGGCTCACCGGCACCGAAGTCGACGCTCCAGACGATGGAGCAAGAGGCGACGCCAGGGGGGAGCGTCCCGATCACGCCCGACGACGCGGACGTCCCGTCGATGCAGACCATCTACTGGGAGCAACTGCAACCGGATACCTGCCACTACCGATTGAGTTGGAACGAGGTGCGGTGGATCTCGATGACCGACGACCGACTGGACGCACAGACGTGTGACGGCTGGCCCGATCGGATCAATCGGAGCTAGACGTCGCCGCTCGAGCAAATCAGCCTCCACAACTCGACGTCTCGTGCTCGAGCAGTGTATGCCGGTCCGCGGAGCGAGTCGTGGATTGTAACCAGTCCGTTGGAAGGGATGTCAGGCATCGGGTAGCCGTTCTGCCACCATTCGTATCAGATATATTAACAAATATCCTAATGCCTTGCTCAGAATACAAACATAACTGCCGAACCATATGTCGAACTCAACAGTCTCCTCCGCGTCAACTCGCTCGTGGGTGAACGCCCCGTGACCGACCGCGTTCGCCCGTCGCTTGCGCGGCTTCGCTCGACAATCTCGCGGAACCGACTCCGAATCGTATTCGTCGCGATACTGCTCGTATCGGCTGCGGCCGTCGTCAGTGCGTCGTCGAACGACGGTCTCTCGACGGCGTCCGAATCGGACGTGCCGACCGCCCCGGAGACCGAAAATCACACGGTCATCACTGAATCGGGCCGTGCCGGGACGATCACCGCCTACGCGCCCGATGGCGAGGTGATCTACTACAACAACACGCGCACGAAGTACTTCGACGTCGATCCTGTCGAAGACGATCCGATGACCATCGAGTACGTGGCCACGGACACCGTTCACTCCGAAGGACCGACGTGTAGCGATCCACCGTGTGCGAGAAACGTCCTCGAGCGCGTCGACCTCGAGACCGGTGAGGTCGAGGTGCTCTACGAACGGTACGATTACAAAGAGACCGCGGGCGAGTGGCACGACTCGACGCGGATCGACGACGAGCGCGTGGCGATCGCCGACATCGTCGCGGATCAAGTGTTCATCGTGAACACCGAAACGGAGGTCGTCGAGTGGCTCTGGGATGCCCAGAGCGACTTCCCCGTCGAGGAGGCCGGCCCGTATCCAGAAGACTGGGCCCACATCAACGACGTCTCGTACATCGAAGCCGAGGGCGATCCGAACGACGGCCGGATCATGGTCAGTCTGCGAAACCAGGATCAGGTCGTCTTCATCGATCAAGAAGACGGGCTGGTCGACGACTGGACGCTCGGCAGCGAGAACGACTACGACGTCCAGTACGAACAGCACAACCCGGACTACATCCCCGAATCGCAGGGCGGCCCGGCCGTCGTCGTCGCCGACTCGGAGAACGGACGCGTCCAAGAGTTCCAGCGCGAGGGCGGTGCGGACGGCGAGTGGACCCGCAGTTGGGAGTGGGAAGACGACCAGATTCAGTGGCCGAGAGACGCCGACCGCCTGCCCAACGGGAACACGCTCATCGCCGACTCCCACGGCAACCGCGTGATGGAGGTCGACCAATCCGGCGAGATCGTGTGGGAAGTCGGCTCGACGCTCCCCTACGAGGCGGAACGCTTAGAGACCGGCGAGGAAAGCGAGGGCGGCCAGAGCGCGGCCGAACTCGGCCTCGAGTCTCGCACGGAAGCCGATAGTGGCGGCGGTGGCGGCGGAGCCAGCGACAGCGGCTTCGGCGTCAACCCGCTCGAGTTCTTCGGCGACCTCCTCGAGGAACTCCTCCCGCATCGCGTGTATAACGGCCTGCTGTACGCGACGCCGATCTGGATGGGATCGGCCGAGTTCGCGGCGATCGCTATCGGCCTCCTGACTGGGTTGATATGGGCTGGCGCGGAGCTCAGGTGGCAACTCCGCGATGCCGGCATTCGGTTCCGGCTGCCGGTCTATCGGCGAGACGACTGAACTCGGCTGCGGTCCCAAACCGTGGTGTGATTATCCGAAGACGAGCAGATGCCCACCGAGGAGGTAGAGCCCGGTGAGGATCGACTGGAACGACAGCGAGCCGATCGCCGACAGGGCGACGAACGACCGCGCGTCCATCTCCGAGAGGCCGGCCGGAACGGTCAACAGCCCGCGGACGAACAGCATCGTGTTGCTGCCGGCGACGGCGATCGCCCCCCAACGATCGAACCAGCCGTCGAACCGCTCGAGTCGCGATTCCGTGACCGGGAACCACCGCTTCTGGAGCACGTACTCCCGGCCAGCACGACGAACGAGAACGAACAGCACGGCCTGCCCGATCGTCGTGCCGACGACCGCGATGGCGACGATCGTGACCAGTTCGGGCATCGACGAGCCGATCAACGCTAACGCGCCCGGCACGACGAGTTCGCTCGGCATGAACCGCAACATCATCGCGCCCTCGAGGATGCAGATCCCGAACAGGACGAGCAAGGCGAGTTCCGACGTTAGCATCGACTCGAGCCAGGAGGGCATTTCCTCGAGTTGCAGCAGCACCATTAGTGGATAGTCAATGGACTCGAGTGTAAGTGTTGGTGTCAACCGCGGTAACGAACGCCACGCGACGGCTCGAGGGACCGAGGACGAACGCGCCACGGGGCCGCAAACCGGGCGATAGCAGCCACAAACTACGTCGAGGCGTCGGTCGAACGTGACCGCGATGGAGGGAGTACGGATGCTGTATCTCGCGGGGGCGTTCGCGACCCATGCCGTCGTCGGGTACGCCCTCGTTCGGGCGTTCACCGACGCCGATCCGCGGCTCGGAGTCGTCCTCGGTGTGTGTCCGGACGCGGACTTTTTGTTCCCCGCAGCGTGGAACTGGCCGCTAGTTCACCGCGGGCTCACCCACACGCCGCTTTTCGCACTGGGGATCGTTGCCGGTGCGTACGCGATCCGACGGGAACGAGCGGTCCCAATCGCCGTCGGGCTGGCGATGGGGTCACACCTCGCGATCGACTCGCTTTCGTCGACGGGGATCGCCTGGCTGTTCCCGCTCGAGACGACGTGGGGTCCCGGACTCGCCGTTCATGGACTGAGCGCGACGATCCTGCTGTGGACGCTATCGCTCGGGGTGCTCGCGTGGCGGACGGACGTGCTGTCTCGGGCCCAATAACGGACGCCTCGAGCGATCGACGGTCGAATGCCGTCCGATCAGCCGCCGGAGGCGAACACGGTCGACAGGCCGACCGCGAGCAGCAGCGATGCGCCCAGTGCGGCCGTCCCGACAAGCAGGACGGCCCGGTTGATGCGGCTGTTCTTGGATTTGAACCAGTTGAGCGTCACATGATAGCTCGAGAGGGGCGCGAAGGGGCTGATTCCCATCGGTGTCACGATGTCGCCCGCGAGGTGGGCGAGAATGCCGGCGGTGCCGACGACGAAGCCAAACTGAAACGCCTGCGGCATCGCGGGCACGAGAACTGTGGCACCGGCGCCGGAGAGCAGTCCAACGAAGACCGCAAACCAGATCGTATGCGTCGGCCCGCGGTGGCGAAGCCACGGCAGCGGCTCGTCGACATCCGGCAGGTTCGCCACGCCGACGGCAATCACTGCACCCAATAGCGCGAGCTTGAGCGACCAGTAGTAGCTCACGGGCGGGACGAACGGGGCGTACAACAGCGCGTTGAATCCGGCGTGGCCTCCCCGATACATGACGCGTAGTGTACGTCTCCGTGACGGACGAGAATCAACTTCTCGGTCGACATCGCTCGAGCAGTCACCGGAGCGTGCGGACGCCGAAGGCCGACACCGACACGCCGCCGATCAGCACCGGCATCCAGTAGATCGCGCCGCGGAAAATGAGGACAGCCGCAGTAACAGCCGACGCCTCGACGCCGGTCGTCGGCACGAGCAGCGTCACGAACGCGGCTTCGATCCCGCCGAGGCCGCCCGGAAGCGGCGCAGCCCCGGCGAGGTTGGCCAGTGGAATCACGAACAACAGGACGTACGGCGGCACGCTGTAGCCGAGGGCGGCGAACGCTGCCATGAGTGCAGCCGTCTGGAAGAGCCAACCGGCCAGTGAGAGGCCGACCACGGCGACGAGCCGCCAGCGATCGACCGCGACGCGTTCGATGTTCTCGAAGAACCGCTGCAACCGGTCCGCAAGATCTGCTTCCAGCGTTTGTGAGTCGAATCGCTCGAGTCCGAGTCGCTCAAGTCCGAGTCGCTCGAGTCGCGGGGCAACGATGGCGGGGAGGCGGTCGATAATCGTCCCGTGATACCGCCAGATGAGGCCGATAACGAGGACAACTGCGGAGATCAGCACGACAGCCGAACTGACGGCCGTCTCGAGGCGTTCACCGATGGCGGCCGTCGTCGCGTAGTACGCGACACCGACGAAAATAAGCGAGATGGATGGGACAACGTTGAGAACGTCAACGCTCGCGATGCCGACGAGCCCGGTCTCGTAGCGCGAATCGGAAACTTTCGAGATGAGCAGCGCCGCGACCGGTTCGCCACCGGCCTGCCCGAACGGCGTGACGTTGTTCGCGAACACGGCTCCGGAGTAAACGAAAAACGCCTTCGCAACCGGGATGGTGACGCCGAGCGTGACGAGGACGGTCCGGAGCATCAAACTCCAGGCGGCGAGCCAACAGATCGCGAGCGCGAACGTCACGGCGACCAGCGACGGGTCTGCCGACAGCAGCGAGTCGACGACGCGTCTCGCGCCGACGACGAAAAGGAGGACGGCAAAGACCGCAATCGTCCCGAAGGCGCCGAGGAGAAAGGCGCGCCGGTTTCGAGTATCCATGGCGAATATGAATCGTTAGCGAACTTGAAACGTCTGGTTGCTGCCAGCGAGAGTGGGTATCGATGGCCTGTTTCGCCCGTTACTCGAGGCAACTCCCTCGGCCCGTGGTGGACGAGGAATGTAGAATGGTAACACGGAACAGTTAACTCATTTTATCTGGATGGACCTAGTTGGCACCAGTAATGGACGAAACTCGGCAGTCGAACGTCCTCTTCGTCGTTCTGGATACGGTTCGGAAGGATCACCTCGGTCCGTACGGATACGAACGGGAGACGACGCCCGAACTCTCGCGGTTTGCGCGGGAGGCGACCGTCTTCGAGTCGGCGGTCGCGCCCGCACCGTGGACGCTGCCGGTCCACGCCTCGCTGTTTACCGGGCGCTACCCGAGTCAGCACGGGGCCGATCAGGGGAG
The DNA here is from genome assembly GCF_900156475.1 of Natronorubrum thiooxidans. Lineage (GTDB taxonomy): Archaea > Halobacteriota > Halobacteria > Halobacteriales > Natrialbaceae > Natronorubrum > Natronorubrum thiooxidans. The sequence goes on along the minus strand of NZ_FTNR01000002.1, from coordinate 100,638 downwards.
TCCGTACCTCGACGATGACGTGACCCTCGCGTCGGTCTTGTCGGCGGCCGGCTACGATACGGCGTGTTACTCCTCGAACGCGTGGATCACGCCTTACACTGGCCTTACCGAGGGCTTTGATGCTCAGGACTCGTTTTTCGAGGTGCTGCCCGGCGACGTCTTCTCGGGCCCGCTTGCGAGCGCGTGGCAGGCAGTCAACGACAACGACTACCTCCGCGAACTCGCGTCGAAACTCGTTCACCTCGGCGCGATGGCCCACGCCAAACTCGCCAGCGGTGAGGGTGCCGACTCGAAGACGCCCTCGGTCATCGACCGCACGAAGTCCTTCATCGACGACAGCGACAGCGACGAGGGTTGGTTCGCGTTCATCAACCTGATGGACGCGCACCTGCCGTACTACCCGCCCGAGGAGTACCGCGAGGCGTTCGCCCCCGGCGTCGATCCGGACGACGTCTGCCAGAATTCGAAGGAGTACAACTCCGGCGCACGAGACATCGACGACGAGGAGTGGGATGCCATCCGCGGGCTCTACGATGCCGAGATCGCCCACATGGACGCCGAGCTCGGCCGCCTGTTCGACTGGCTGCGCGAAACGGGGCAATGGGAAGAGACGACCGTCGTCGTTGCGGCCGATCACGGCGAACTCCACGGCGAACACGACCTCTACGGCCACGAGTTCGCCCTCTACGACCAGCTCATCAACGTTCCGCTGCTGGTGAAACATCCCGATCTCGAGGCCGACCGTCGCGACGACCTCGTCGAGTTGCTCGATCTCTACCACACGACACTCGACGCGCTGGACGTCGATCCTGACACAGTCGGACAGTTCGGTGATAGTGCCGTTTCTCGCGATTCGACGCGGTCGCTGCTCGCCGACGAGTACCGTACTTTCGGGGGGGCCACAGATCCCGACGCTGGACAACGGGCCGTCCTCGAGGGCGAGGACACAGCCGATGACTACGCGTTCGTCGAGTACGCCCAGCCGGTCATCGAACTCCACCACCTAGAACAGAAAGCGAGCGAGGCCGGCATCGACCTCTCGGATGACCATCGCGCGTACTCGCGGCTGCGCGCAGCCCGCAGCACGGACGCCAAGTACGTCCGCGCAGACCGAATTTCCGACGAGGGATACCGACTCGACGACGACCCCGCAGAGCGGTCACCGGTCGACCCGACCGACGACGACGTCGTCGCCGCAACCGAACGGGCACTCGCCCGCTTCGAGGAGCACGCCGGCGGTGCGTGGGACGATCCGTCCGAGACCGACGCGGACGAGGCCGACGCGCTGGCCGAAGCCGACGAGGAGACCCGCGACCGACTTCGGGAACTCGGCTACCTCGAGTAAGGTCTCGGGTCGACGGGTGACCGCCAACGCGGCCGCGTCGGCTCGACGCGCGTCGGACAGCCACAGAGAAAGTCCAAAAACCAATAAGCATACGTAGGGAGACTCGAAAGGTATCGCCAATTAATGCAGGACCAGCATTTCCTCGAGTCGGAGTGGGACTACTGTCTGGTGCTGGATGCGTGCCGATACGACGTATTCAGCGAGGTCTACGACGACTACCTCGACGGGACGCTGGAAAAGCGCTGGAGCACCGGCTCGTCGACGCCGGAGTGGGCCTACCGGACGTTTACCGGCGATCACGACATCGCGTACTTTTCGGGGAACCCCTTCATCAACGACCTCGGAATTCCGCTGAACGAACTCAAGTGGGGGGCCAGTTGCGACTACGAATGGACGGCCTCCGACCACATCAGCAACGTCTTCGACGTCTGGAAAAGCGGCTGGGACGACGACCTCGGTACGGTTCCACCGGAGGGACTGACGGAGGCGTTTTACGACCATCAAGCCGCCGTCAAGGAGGCCGATCGGACGGTCCTCCACTACATGCAACCTCATGCCCCCTACCTCGCCCGCGGCAAGGGCCAGAAGCTCAAACAGATCCAGAAAGGGATTCGGAAACAGGAAGAAGCCGAGGAAAGCGGAGACAACGGCGGTGCACTCGCTTCGCTCGGCGATACGCTCCGCCCGAAAGTCGAAGACAAACTCGAGGGCAGCGAACTCGCCCAGAAGGCAGGCCTCTGGCTCGAACTCGATCCCACCGACGTCGTCACGAACGGCACCCGCGAGGCGGCGATGGCACTCTACGAGGAGAACCTGCGAATCGCCCTCGAGTCCGTCGCCGAACTGGTCGAGAAACTGGACGGCCGAGTCATTGTGACGGCCGACCACGGGGAAGCCTTCGGCGAGGAGGGCGTCTGGGAACACCACATCGAGACACACATTTCGCCGCTCATGGAGGTCCCGTGGCTCGAAGTCGAGTAAGGGGTCGCTGCCACACCCGGCGTTCGCTACCGGTCCGGCCGTATCGTGTCACCAACGGAACTCGCGACTAACCCACTCGGATGGAGATCAGCCACTACTTCGAATTCGAGGACCACGTCACCGGCGGCATTCGTGAATCCGTCGTCCACCAGCGGAAAATGCTGAACCGACTCGACCTGCAGTACACGACCGAACCGGACCTCGACGCCGACATCTTTCACTGTAATCTCATGGGACCGCGGTCGGTCTGGTACGCAAAACGAGCACGCGCACGCGACATCCCGGTCGTCGCGAACACGCACGTGACCGCCGAAGACTTCGGCGACAGCTTTCGGTTCACGAACACCCTCGCGAAGCCGCTCAAGCCGTATCTCGAGCGAGCCTACGGACTGGCCGACGCGCTTGTCTGTCCCTCCGCGTATAATCAGGGACTGATCGAGACCTACACGGACACGCCGACGACAGTGATCTCGAACGGCGTCGATCGCGAGAAACTCGTCGGGTTCGACGCGCTCGAGGACGAGTACCGCGAACGATACGACCTCGAGTCGCCGACCGTCTTCCTCGTCGGCCACGTCATCAAGCGCAAGGGACTCGAAACGTTCGTCGAACTGGCCCGTCGGCTGCCCGACGTCGATTTCGCCTGGTTCGGCCCGCTGGATCTCTCCCTGAAAGGGCGGGAGACGACGGCGCTGATCGAAGACGCACCCGAAAACTGCACGTTCACCGGCTACGTCGACGACATCCGCGGTGCGTACGCGGCCGGCGACATCTTCTGTTTCCCCACCCACGAGGAAAACGAGGGCATCGCGCTGCTCGAGGCGATGACCGCCGGGAAACCCCTCCTCGTCCGCGACATCGAGACGTTCTCGTGGCTCGAGGATGGCGAGGACTGTCTGAAAGTGTCGGGGTCGGGTGTGGACGGGTTCGAAGCGGCCCTCGAGCGGCTCACAGACCCGGAACTCAGGCGTCGACTCGGATCGAACGCGGCCGCTCGAAGCGAGGACTTCTCGCTCGAGGCGGTCACAGACCAGTATCGATCGCTGTACGAGGAGGTGATCTGAATGAAAATTGGATTCTTCACAGACAGTTACTTCCCCGAGATCGATGGTGTAACGTATACGATCAAACTCTGGCGCGAGGAATTAGAGCGGAAAGGCCACGAGGTCTACGTCGTCTACCCCGACGGTGACTACGAGCCCGGCGACCGCGAGATTCCGGTGCAATCGCTGCCGAACCCGTTCTATGCCGGCTATCGGATCCCGCTTTTCAGACGCCCGTCGACGCTCCCGGACCTCGACGTCGTCCACTGTCACGGTCCTGCACCGGTCGGCATCCTCGGGCGTTACTACGCCAAGAAACACGACCTGCCGACGATCTACACCCACCACACGCCGATCGAGGAGTACTTCCACCAGAGCGTCAAACTCGAGTCGGTCGCAAACGCCCTTTCGAAACTGTACGTTCCGCTGGAAAACGCGTTCCTCGAAAGCTTCGACATTGTGACCGCCTCGACCGGACGGATCGAACGCGACGTCGAACACGTCCAGCTCCCGGTGGGGATCGACATGGAGTTCTTCCAGCCGACCGCAGCGGACTGGTATCCGGATCGAACGGTCATCGGCTACAGCGGGCGGCTCAGTATGGAGAAAAACGTCAGCGAGATCCTGCGCGCCGCCGAAGAGTTGTCCGACTACGACTTCGTCATCGTCGGCGAAGGGCCCTACCGAAACTCCCTCGAGCGCGACGCCCCCGACAACGTCGAGTTGCGACCGTTCCTCCCCCGCGAGGAGTTGCCGATCTTTTACTCGTCGATCGATACCTTCGTCACCGCCTCGACGGCCGACACGCTCGGCCTCTCCACGCTCGAGGCCAACGCCTGCAGGACGCCTGTCGCCGCAGCCGACGCGGCCCCGTTCGACCAGACAATCGACGCGGACAACGGGGAGCGCTTCGCATACGGCGACCTCGAGGCGATGACCGCCGCGATCGAAACGTGTCTCGAGACGGACCGCGACACCCGGACGGCCGTCGACCAGTATGACATCCAGCGCACGCTCGAGCACCTCGAGCACCTTTATCAGAGCGTCCAGACGTCGGCAGATGAGGTGCCGACGACAGCCGACGACGAGTTCGGGTTCTCTGACGATTCTCACTGGTCGTTCAAGTGATGGCTCAGGGTAATATCGAGCGCTTCCAGTGACAACCGAATCCGCTGTCTCGTAACGTTCGTTGCCGCTCATTTTGTTTGGGAGCCCGCAGCGACGGCACGTCGTTGACAGCTCTATTCCTCCATTCGGATACTGCCGGCCAATGACACCGATAGAGACGACTCTGAGAGACCACTTCCGCCGTCCGCGTTCGATCATAGGTCCGCACTGGTCGGTTTGAGCGAAATTCTATATCGCAGTATAGAATTTATTGATGCGAATCCGGCAGGAGACGAAACGGACAGAAGCGGGATAAAGAGACGATTGAGACAGTGGTGACACCGATTTACCACGAAAACATTGTGACCGTGACCCAGAGTCGCAGCTATCGACTTGGTTGCCTCCCGACTGGCACTATCACACAGTTGGGACGACTGCGTCTCGCTTGAGAACGCTAGCGTCGGATATCGACGACGTCACTGGATGCAAAAGTGGTGTGGATCAGTGATACTGCCGGGCAAAACGATTCACGCACCGACCTACGCGAACGAGCATCGCCTTCGGCGACGAGCCATGAGACGCGATCAGGTGGTTACTGACTATTGTCCGGCAGTATGAGATACTGCACTCGTGGCGCGTGCGTTATCTGTCGTCGAACGGGGCCACCTGGAGGTTGATCCGACATCGGTGAGTCCGAACGGCGGTAGCCACTGACAGTCAGTGCATACCCGATCGAACAGCTGTCGTGCGACCGAGTGTAACCATATCAGTCGTTACGATACCCTGTCGGCTGCCGGCCGTCCTCCGATGGGGTTGTACCCCTGCCTTCGCAGTTGAGAAAACCACATTCCACCTGATGAATTACCCAACGTGGCACATCGTCAACGAGAGAGTACCGAGACGATACGGTTTCGGTGACCGACAAGCGACCCATTGTGTTCTTTTCTCTCACAATTCCGAGCCGGAACGTGCACGGACCTCGAGCGACGGGGAACTCACCATCATGATCAGTTGCGAATCCATCCGACACTGATCGGCCTCCAGATCCGGTGTCGCTACCAATCGTTGCTGCATGTCGATCGGGTAACGTTCTTCCGTGATTATTCGGCTCGAGTCGAGCGCTCGAGAACCGATCGGGTGAGTCATCATAACGATCGGCAACGAGCGGCTCTGATAAATCATATATTGCGATATCAAATATGCGATTGCAGCAACTCCCAACGATTCGTCTGAATCGAATCCGTTCGGGGGCGATTCGAACGTATCCCGCAGCGAAACTTAGATCGTGAGAAACAGAGCGCAACACACCGGCAACCGGTGTCAAGGACGACTCGAGCCGACCGCTTGTACGCGTGACGGCATCCAGCGGTTCAGCGCAGGACGATTACTCGCCGTCGACACCGAGGACGTCCCGAAGGGCTCGTTCGGTGTAGACCGACAGCAGGTGACGACAGTACGTCGGCGACGCTTGCACGTCCGGTCGGAACTCGTCGTCGCCGAGCGACGTCGCCTGTTCTGCTGCGGCCGTAATCGTGTCCGCCTCGAGCGATTCGCCCTCGAGTGCGTCTTCGACAGCGGCCAACCGCTTGGGATGGGCGAGGTTGCCCGTTGCAGCGACGCGAACGCGCTCGATCGTCTCGCCGTCGGTCTGTGCCCACGCTCCAACCCCAATCAGCGGATAGCCTGAGAGGGGGTTGCGGTGTTTGTGATACGTACTCGAGGCGTCGTCCTCGAGCGGAACCCGAAGCGCAGTCACGACTTCCTGCTCCCCGACGGCGGTCTCGAAGTGGCCGGTAAAGAGGTCGGCGGCGTCGATCGAGCGGTCGCCGTCGGGGCCCGTCACGTCGAGCGAGCCGCCGAGTGCGAGGACGGCAGCGGGGTGGTCGGTTCGGGCGTCGCCGTGGGCGAGGTTGCCGCCGATGGTGCCCCCGTTTCGGACCTGAATGTCGCCGACTTCGCCCGCAGCGTCGGCAAGCGCTGGCGCGTGTTCCCGAACGAGTTCTGACTCGGCGAGTTCCGCGTGGGTCACGAGCGCGCCCACCGAGAGGTCGCCGTCGATATGTTCGATACTCGAGAGCCCGTCGACTGCGTTCATGTCGACGAGCGCTGGCGGGGCCTCCTCACCGGTCCGCATTCGGGGGAGCAAGCCGTGTGAGCCGGCGAGCAGTTCGGCCCCCTCGTGGTCGCCAAGCAGGTCGACGGCCTCGTCGACGCTTTCGGCGCGGTAGTACTCGAAATCGTTCGCGTACATCACTCCTCGCCCCCCATGGCCTGCCAGACCGTTTCTGGTGTGATCGGCATATCGAGGTGGTCGACGTCGAATGGCTCGAGGGCGTCGACGACGGCGGAGACGACGGTCGGAGCGGCAGCGATGGTCGCCGACTCGCCGACGCCTTTGACGCCGATGGGATTGTGCGGGCTGGGCGTGACCGTGTGGTCGGTCTCGAAGTCCGGCACGTACGTCGAGTGTGGGACGGCGTACTCGTCCATCCGGCGGGTCAGGAGGTGGCCATCGTCGTCGTAGGCGGCCCCCTCATACAGCGCCGCGCCGATCCCCTGGGCGATCCCGCCGTGGACCTGCCCCTCGACGATCATCGGGTTGATGATCTCGCCACAGTCGTCGACGGCGACGTAGCGCTCGAGGTCGATCTCACCCGTTTCGGGTTGAATTTCGACGACGGCGACGTGCGTGCCGAAGGGGAACGTGAAGTTCTCCGGGTCGTAGAAGTTCGTCGCCTCGAGCCCGGGATCCATCTCCTCGGGGAGATCGTGGCCGAGATACGCCTCGGCGGCGATCTCTTGGATGTGATAGGAGCGGTCGGGTGCACCCGCGACGTGGAACTCGCCGTCGTCGAACTCGATGTCGTCGACGCTGGCCTCGAGCTGGTGGGCGGCGATCTCGCGGGCTTTCTCGCGGACCTCGCGTGCGCCGCGGGCGATGGCCCCGCCGCCGACGGAGGCGCTTCGGCTGCCGTAGGTTCCCAACCCCTGTGGGATCTGGTCAGTGTCGCCTTCGACGACGTCGATAGCGTCGACGTCGACGCCGAGTTCCTCGGCGGCGATCTGGGCGAACGTCGTCCGGTGGCCCTGTCCCTGATCGGCCGTGCCGACGAGGACCGTGACGGTTCCCGTCGAGTCGAAGCGCACGATCGAACTCTCCCAGCCGCCGGCCTGCGCGCCGAGGTCGCCGGCGAGTCCCGACGGCGAGAGCCCGGCCGATTCGACGAAGTTGGCGACACCGATGCCGAGATAGCGGCCTTCCTCGCGGAGTTCGGCCTGTCGCTCCCGGAGGTCGTCGTAGCCGACGTGCTCGAGTGCCGTGTCCATCGCCCGCTCGTACTCGCCGCTGTCGTAGACGACGGCCGCGGCGGTCTCGTAGGGGAACTCGTCGGGCGGGACGAGGTTCGTCCGCCGGAGTTCGGCAGGGTCCATCTCGAGTTCCCGCGCGGCGACGTCCATGAGCCGTTCGATCACGTAGATCCCTTCCGAGCGGCCGGCCCCGCGGTAGGCGTCGACCGGCGTCGTGTTGGTGAACGCGCCGATGACTCGACAGTGGATGGCCGGAATTGCGTACTCGCCGGAGAGGATCGTCGCGTACAGATACGACGGTGTCGCGGTGGCGAACTGCGAGAGCTGTGCGCCCAGTCCAGCGTGGGTTTCGACGCGAATCCCGCGGACGGTGCCGTCGTCGTCGACGGCGATTTCGGCGCTCGTCGTGTGGTCGCGACCGTGGCAGTCGGTGACGTAGCCTTCCATCCGGCTGGCTTTCCACTTGACCGGCCGGCCGAGTTGCATCGAACACCAGGCCGTGACGGCCTCGTCGGGGTAGTGGTAGATCTTACTCCCGAAGCCGCCGCCGACTTCGGGGGCGATCACCTGGATCTTGTTCTCCGGAACCCCGAGCGTGCCGGCCGACAACAGCATTCGGTGCAGATGGGGGTTCTGGCTCGTCATCCAGAGGCGCAGTTTCTCGGTCGCGACGTCCCAGTCAGCCAGCGCCGACCGCGGCTCCATCGCGTTCGGAATCAGCCGCGGCTGGCGGAGGTCAACGCTCGCAACCCGGTCGGCGTCGGCGAACGCCTCGTCGACGGCGTCCGCGTCGCCGAGTTCGAAGTCGAAGGCGACGTTGTCCTCGGCCTCCTCGTGGACCGGCGGCACGTCGCGATCGACCGACTCGACGGGGTCCGTGACGTGCTCGAGTGCCTCGTACTCGACGTCGATGGCCTCGAGTGCATCTTGGGCCGCCTGTGGTGTTTCGGCGACGACGGCGGCGATCCCGTCGCCCTCATGGCGGACTTTGTCCACGGCGAGCATGCGATACTGCGGCGTCACCAGTCCGGGCAACATCCAGGCGGTCGGAATGGTGTTCGGGACGCCACTGTCCTCGACATCCGCGCCGGTGTAGACCGCGACGACGTCGTCCATCGCCTCGGCCGCACTCGTATCGACCTCGAGGAGGCGGGCGTGTGCGTGATCGGAGCGACGAATCGCCAGATGTGCCGTCCCTCGAAGCTGGATGTCGTCGGTATAGGTCGCCTCGCCGGTTAGCAGCGGGACGTCCTCGTCACGTTCGATCGGATCGCCGAAGCCGCGTTTGTCCGCTGGCTGATCGCTCTCACTCATGGCTTGCCTCCCGTTGCTCGAGCGTTGCCTCGATCGCGTCGACGATGTTGTGGTAGCCGGTACACCGACAGAGGTTGCCCTCGATCGCCTCGCGGATTTCCTCGCGGGAGGGGTCGTCGGCGTCTTTCAGGTACGTATCCGCCGTCATGAGCATCCCGGGCGTACAGAAGCCACACTGAAGCCCGTGATTCTCCTGGAACTGCTCTTGTAGCGGCGCGAGATCGCCGTTCTCGGCGAGTCCTTCGACGGTTTCGATCTCCGCCCCGTCCGATTGGACGGCAAAGCGCATACAGGATTTGATCGCCTCGCCGTTGACGCGGACAGTACACGCGCCACAGCGAGCGGTTTCACAGCCGACGTTCGCGCCAGTGTAGCCGAGGTCCTCTCGGAGCGCAGTGACGAGCAGCGTGCGCGGCTCGACGGTCAGCTCGTGTTCGGTGCCGTTGACTGACAGCGTAATGTCGTGTTCGGTCATCGATACACCGCTCCGTGAACAAGCGACTCGGCGATGAAAACGCCAGTGGCTACTAACATGATGTGTGTCCACATCTCACAATGTTGGCGCTGAGTAAAAAGATTCGTATCAGTACGGTGTCGTGCGTGGCGGTATCCGACGTTCCGGGCTGCGGTCCAAACGGCAGTGAGGGGCCTCGCGGAGATCCATCGTCGACCGTTGCTTGCGGATACAGTGCCCATACTAATGTCGTTCGTCGGCGGTGGGGCTCGTATGAGCGTTCACCCAACGTTATCGTTCGACACCGAACTCCAGCGAGCGGTCTACGAGTACGTCGAACGAAACGGTGCCGTCGAACCCGACGAACTGGCGCGGTCGATCCAACTCGAGTCGGAGCCAGCCCACTCGAAACCCGCCCGATCGGGGTCGTATACCGAGTCAATCTGTCCCTCGATGGACGACCTCGAGTCCTGTCTCGAGGCGCTGCAGACACAGGGCTATCTGGCCGAATCCGACGGGAAGTTCCGGGTTGCGCTCTCGACGACGCCGATTACTGTCGACCTCGAGGACGGCACAGTAACGATCAGGGCGGCACAGGAGGAAGACCGACGCGGCGTCATCGACACGATGCGTGCGGTCGCACGTGAAGGCACGTACATCGTCGCCGAGAACGTCGCGACCCAACTCGAGGGCGAGTCGGCGCTGGTTCGGGCAAACGAGGACCGCTCGCGAGTCTTTTTCGTCGCGGTGTTCGAGCCGTCGGCCGCGGCCGACGACGAGGACGGAACGGCGGACGACGCCGACGGCGACGCACGCGTCGTCGGCTGGCTCCACATCGATGCCAACGAACTCCCGTCGCTATCCCACACCGCCGAACTCACCGTCGGCGTCGCGGCCGACATGCGCCACGACGGGATCGGCTCGCAGCTCCTCGAGTACGGCCTCGAGTGGGCCAAAAACGCCGGTTATCGGAAGGTGTACCAGAACGTCCCCGCGACCAACGAGGGCGCGATCGAGTTCCTCGAAGCCAACGGCTGGCAACGCGAGGGTGAACACGAGGACCAGTACCGCATCGACGACGCGTTCGTCGACGAAATTATGCTCGCGACATGGCCGTAGTTTCTTGACAATCGGCGGCCTACTCGCGGTATGGACGAAATATCACTCGGCGTGCCGAAACCGGTGCTCGAGCGCTTGCCAGCAGACGACGAGGTTGCCGGTACGGACATGCAAGAGGCAGTCGCTGGCTGGGAACAACGGCTGAACCAGGCGGTCGACGATGCCGACGACGACCGGGAGGCCGCGGCCCGTGTGCTCGAGGCGATCGATCGGTTCGAACAGCGCCACGAAACGTACGACGATCTGGTGCCGGAACTGCGCGCGTGGGGGCAGTCGCCGATCTACGCCATCGCGTGGCGGACACTCTATGCCGACGTGATCGCTCAACTCTACGCCCACGACGACCTCGGTGAGCACCTCGATCGGGAGCGAAACGCACGGCTGGTCGAAGACGGGATTCGGATGCAGGACCTGTAGCGGCCCGACCATGACGGTGTTACGACGACGTTCGTCGGAAGAGACGATCCGAAAGACTGGATCGTGAACTGTGAATATATCCCAAGCGTTCAAATCCCTCGAGTTGATAGAAGACGGTATGGAGTTTGCAGTGTCGCGGGACGGAACGACGCTCATCACCTTACACGGGGGCAGTGATACCACCGCTCGCGATGAAGCTACCGAGCAACTCGCTGCGATCCTCGAGCGGCTCGAGGCTGAAGGCACGATCTCCGCGTGGGAGATCGATGATGCGTCGGTGTACGAACAGCCGACCGCCCCGTTCGATCCGTACACGATCACGCTCGAGTTCTCGATTACCGTGGTCGTCGAGGCCGACGACGCAGATGAAGCGGCGTCGATCGGTGCCAGCGCGATCGACGACGTTCTCGAGCGTGCCGACGTCACCCCGCTTACGTACACCTCCTCGCCAGCGGCGTCCGCGGACTGAGACGGGTTGTCCCTGTGTCCCGGCGCAACCGCACGCGGGATGGCGGTCACGCCGGAACTGATGGACAGTAGACCGTATGACCGGGCGAGCGAGCACCCGAACTTATCACTATTGCCCCCGAGCATCCTGTATGGAGATCGAGTTGCGGTTTTTCGCGACCTTTCGTGAGGCCGTCGGTGAAAAGACACGGACACGTGGGTTCGAGGACGAGGCCACGGTCGGCGACGTGCTCGGCGCTCTCGAGACCGAGTACGAGGGCCTCGAGGGCCAGTTGCTCGAGGACGGCGCGGATGGACTGGCAATCAGACCGCAGTTGAGCGTGCTGAAAAATGGCCGCGACGTGGTCCACATGGCGGGCCCCGAGACGGTACTCGAGGACGGGGATACGCTGTCGGTGTTTCCACCGGTTGCAGGTGGGTGATGGTGCCGACGGGGAACTCCCGTTTTGGAACGCGGGAATCCGACCGCCGGACGGCGATTCCGAGAACGATTTAGGCGACGACGCTCCGAGAGTGACATAGAGCGTTGTGATGGAACAGGAATCGAGCAGGAAGCCCCCTCGAGAGTCGGGCGTGACGACCAGCGAGAAGCCAACGGACCCCACACGGCAATCCGAAAACGAGCCCGTGACGTTCGAGCTATCGGGTATCCGCGCTGGCTTTCTCACCTGCATCCCGATCGCGTTCGGCGTCGCGGGCTATGGGGTCGCGTTCGGCATCCTGGCCAGTCAGGCCGGGCTGAGCGTCGCGGAAGCGACGCTAATGAGTGCGGCGGTGTTCGCTGGTGCCGCACAGATCATCGCGGTCGAACTCTGGGCGGATCCGATTCCGGTTGCCGCACTCGTCGTGACGACGTTCGTCGTCAATTTGCGGTACTCGCTGATGGGAGTGGCGTTACAGCCCTGGATCGGTCGGCTCTCGCCAGCGAAAATCTACAGTAGCCTCTTTCTGATGGCCGACGAGAACTGGGCGCTGACGATGCGTGATCTCAGAGCCGGCAACGGACGCGGTGCGTTCTTGCTCGGCAGCGGCATCGCGCTCTGGCTGTTCTGGGTCGCCTCGACGATCCTCGGGACCGTCGCCGGTGGCTCGATCGGCGATCCGACCCGATACGGCGTCGACTTCATCCTCGTCGCGGTCTTCGTCGCGCTCGTGGCCGAACTCTGGGACGGCCGGTCGACGCTGGTGCCGTGGGTCGTCGCGCTCGGGACGAGCGTCGTCACTGCAGGTGTCCTCCCGGGCCAGTGGTATATCCTGCTTGGCGGACTCACCGCGGCCCTCGTTGAGGTGGTCCGTCATGAGGACTGACCCGCTCGCTTTCGGGACACCGTTCGGCGGGGCGCTCTCGCTCGACCCGCTCGTGATCGCCGTTATCCTCGCGATGGCCGCCGTCACGCTCCTCGCGAAAGTCGGCGGGACCTGGCTCGTCCGCCGAGTCGAGGTGAGCGATCGACTCGAGGCCGGTCTCGACGTCTTGCCCGGCGCGATCGTAATCGCCGTCATCGGGCCTGAGCTTGCGGCCGGCGGTCCCGCGGAGTGGGGTGGTGCGGCGGTCGTGCTGGCCGTGATGTGGCGAGTTGAGAACATCCTGCTGGCGCTGTGTGCCGGTGTCGTCTCCGTCGTGATACTAAGAACCGTCGTGTGACCGCCAGCAGCCCGGATACCGTCATCCTCGACTTTATTGGTGTGGCGGTCGAATTCGACGTATGACAACACACATTGAACGATCTTTTCGCGGCATCTCCGAGCGGCTTACGGCTCGGTATCTGACGAATCTGGGTGGCGAGCAGGTCGCCGACGACACCGTCGAGGGCGACAACTGGACGGCGACGTTCGCTTCGGAGACGGTCGCTATCGGTCCCTCGCTGACGTTGACCGAGATCACGATCGTGTTCGAGGGCGAAACGGAGACCCTCGAGCCACTCGTCGACGAGTTCGCACAGAAGGCGATGCGAGCGGGTGGCTAGATGGCGGGCGAGCCGATCGACGGGCAGGTACTCATCCTCACGGCCGCGAAAGCCAGCGTCCCGCCGTCCCGGCTGCCAGCGCTCGTCGAACGAGCACAGGAAACGCTCGAGCCGGAACTCGAGCGCTACCGTCGCGAGTACGAACGCCTCGCTGTGGACGACGACCGCGAGGTATTCGCCGTGGAGTGGGGCCACTGGTCGTCGATCAGTGAGGAACTCGGCGTTACCGACCGTGAGCTGTCGGCGATCCGCCGTGCCCACGAGGAACAGCTGTTACGGATCGGCCGACGAACCGACCGTGAGGAGACGTTCGAGACGGCACTCGAGATTCGGGAGCCGATCTGTATCGGGATCGATGGAGACGACGGCGGCGACGTGTGAGACGGACTCCTGTACCGATACCGGATGAATAGGGATCCCAGAGTCGATGACAACTATAAAGAGCGTGTTCACCCTTTCTCGATGCACTGAGACGATGGCCATCGATCAGGAGACCGAAATGACTGATGCGGCGATAGATCAGTTCCTCGCTCGTCACGAGACGGGGGTACTGTCGCTTGCACGCACCGACGATCCCTATGCGATTCCGATCTCGTATGGATATGATGACGAGAATCGGGTGTTCTATATGCGGCTCGTATCGACACCGGAAAGCGAGAAACGCCAGTTTCTCGATGCCGCGCCGTCGGCACGGCTCGTTGTCTACGACGAACAGGACTCGAGCTACCGAAGCGTGATCGCGGCGGGAACGCTCGAGAACATCCCACCGGCGGAGCTAACGGCGGAGCAGATCGCCCAGTACGGCGACGCAAGACGACCGCTGTTCGAAATCTGGGCACAGCAAAAAGACGCACTCGATATCGAACTCTATCGACTCACACCGGATTCGCTCAACGGTCGGCGAACGGACGTCGATCGCGAGGAGTAACGACACTAGCGATTGTGTCTCGAACGGGTACCTATCTGTCCGGCGATCAGTTCGTTGGTTGTTCGGCGGCAAAATCCTCGGCGGAGACATCGGCACCACAGACCGGACACCCGTGTGTCAACGTGGCCTCACGCATTGACTCGTTGACTTCGATTGTTTGTCCGCAGTCGGGACAGGTAAATTCGTATCTGCTCATGAGGGGGACGACATTCGTGTGAAACGTTGTGTGTCTACGTGCATAGCTGTGTGTGGAATATATATAGGGTTACGGTTCGGATCCGAAATTCAGTAGTTGTCGAAGGTTTCTTGACCCAGGAGTGGGAGCGACTCGTTGCCACCCATCCCTGTTTCACTCTGGACGAAGGCTACAGTAGCCACAGCTCGTCACTGTACACCCCATTAGAAAGATCACGGACACTGGACTGTCCCACGATCTCAGTGGATGGCCGAGCGGTTACCCCGTCAGTCAGCCCTCGTCGTACTCGAGGATCGAATCGAGCAGTTTCCGCTGTGCGGCCGCGAGATGTTCGGCGAACGTGGTGCTGGCGATCTCGAGTTCGTCGGCGACCTCGCCGGCGTTGGCTCGCTTTGGATGGTCGAAGTAGCCCATCCGATGGGCCGTCTCGAGCACCTCCAGTTGCCGAGCGGTCAGTTCGTTCCGGTCGACGAAGACGAGCTGTTGTTCTGTATGGGCTTGCTCTGACTGCAGCAGTCGCTGCACGTCGAGATTCGAGTACTGGTCCTGCAGGTCACCGATAATCGCCTGTAACGTCTCCATATCCGACGCATGGAACGTCAGAAAGAGCGACGAGCCCCGCGTTCGAACGTCGACCACCGGCGAGTCGTGGCGTTCGATACACTCACAGGGACAGCCACGGCCGAGTTCGCGACTGAATCGATACACGCGACTCGAGCCATACGAAAAGATCGGCGACAGATCGACGTCGGTGTCGAAGGTGTCCGGATACGCCTCGGCCTCGAGCATGAACTCCTCGGAGACACGCGTCGGCGCGTTCGGATTCGTACTCTTCGAGACCGATTGGACACGACCCTGTGCCGCCTCAGCAGCCGCTGTGACGACACAGCTAGCCGGATCGTCGATCGTTATTTCCGCGCGAATCCCCGAGGTCATCAACGACTGTTGGGAGTGGGACCTCCTAAACCCTGTGACGGATACGAGCTATCGTGCCACTCACGATCGCGACACAGCCCATCGCCCGACGGCTCTGCAATGGGGTGTCACCCGGCTTAGTCGTTCCAATAAAAGTCCACCCTCGCCGCGCACGCGACCGGTCTCACCATCGCCTTGAGGCCGAGACTCGACACTGCTTATAAAACACCCTATATTTATTGGGATTCATTTGGAGGGGGCAGGGTCACTCTCTTGGAGTGAACACAATGTCCGCGACAAACTCTACTCCGAAGCGAGGCTGGCTGGCAGATGACCACGCCGTCGACACGGAGGCGGTACTCGCCGCCCTGGACGACACTGCCTGTCGAGCCATCCTCGAGGCGACGAGCGAGGAGTCACTGACCGCGACGGAACTCTCCGAGCAGTGTGAGATTCCGATGTCGACAGCCTATCGCAAGGTGGAGAAACTGACGGATGCCGACCTCGTCGAAGAACGAGTCCGGATCAACACCTCCGGCAAACACGCGACTGAGTACCGCAAGTGTTTCGACGACGTGCTCGTCTCGGTCGATGGCGGCGACGTCACGATCGAAATCACGAAACCCGACGCCGAGGCGGACGCCGGCACCTACGCTGTCGCCGACGACTGATCGATTCGACGCGTCCACGACGTGTCGTCACGGCACTGCTCGAGGGACGTGTTGTGGAGGGCCACGCGGCCACAGCGGACTACGATTCTCGAGCGTTTCTGTCTCCGTTTGATCACCGGTACTTGTCTTCGAGTGCTCGTAGCGACTCGAGGCGGGCCGTCGTCGGCGGGTGCGTTCGAACGAGCCAGTTCGACAGCCGCTGCAGTCGCTTCCTGAGCCACCAGTAAGAGGGTTCGACGTCGCCATCGGGGCCGAGCATCAGTTTCTCGACGGTGTCGTCCTCGAGCGACAGGATCGACAGCGAGGAGACACTCGAGACCGCCCGGAGATCCCGCGATGGGGTCTCGTCGATTCGCTCGTCGAGGGTCCGAAGGGCACTTGCGAGCGCCGCTGGCGAGCCTGTCGCCTCGGCTGCGGCCCGATCGGCCGCGCGCTCTCTGGTCCGCGAGAGGCCCGCGGTGACGACCCGACCGAGCAGCGCCGTTGCGCCGGCGACGACCACCAGCGGGACGGTCACGACCACACCCGTTCCCGAACTATCGTCGTCGAGATGCGTCCGAATACCCTCGGCGAGGACGACCGGCACCGAGGCGGCCGTCATCACTATCGCGTCGCGGTTGGCGACGTGTGCGAGTTCGTGAGCGATTACCGCCTCGAGTTCGTCGTCCGAGAGCGCCCGAAGCGTCCCGAGCGAGAGCACGAGGTGGATGTTCCCGGGACGGAGCCCGACGGCCATCGCCTCGGGAGCCTCACGTTCGGACACCGCAATCGTCGGAACGGGGACATCGTACAGCGTCGCAACCCGGGTCGCCGTCCGATGGACGTATGGGGCATCGTCGGGCTCGATCGGGACCGCGCCGCCGAGACGCTCGATCGTCCCGACCTGTCTGTACTCGAGGGTGGCAATCGCGGCAAGCAGACTGGCGCTCCCGACCGTCGCGAGCACCCACGAACTGGGTGCTGTGAACACGGCGAGGGCGTAGATAGCGAGCCATACGACGGGAAAGGCGAGCAGCGCCTCGAGTCGCCCGGAGCCGGCGACGACAGCCACGGTCAACAACGCCGCGGAGCCGACTGTTACGACCTCGAGTGCGCCGGTCTCGAGCAGTTCGAGGAGGCCGTAACTGACGAGCCAGATACCGAGGAGAAAACCGAGCGTGAGCCCGACGAGGAGGCCGATCGAGACGACCATCTGGAGACGAAGGGACCGACTCGGGGACATATAGAAGAGCCAACATACTGCGGAGAAAAGTAGCCACCGATCTCCACGACGGGAAACCGTCCGTGCCCGACGGAACGCGAGGCGGCCGTCCGGTCGACACGGCCGACTGACGGGACCTCAGTCGTCGGCCGCGGGATCGGCAGTCTCGCCCAGCGGTTCGACATCGACCTCAATCTCCGCGGCGGCGGCTTTGTACTCGGGGATCTTCGCCCGGTCGTCGAGGACGTGGTTTGTGAGTTTGTTCGCCGAGGCGGCAGCGAAGTGTGGCGTCGTCCACACCACGCCCTCTTTGGTGTCTTCGGTGACGTGGGCCTCGAGGGTGATCTCGCCACGCCGCGAGCGCAGCTTCACGTACTCGCCGTCCTCGATCCCGTAGCGGGCGGCGTCGTCGGGGTGGACGTCGACGAAGTTCTCCGGCGTCTGCCGGTTGAGCGTCGGCGAGCGGGTGCTCATCGTCCCGGTGTTGTAGTGTTCCTCGAGTCGCGCGGTCGTGAGGATCAGCGGGTACTCGTCGTCGGGCGTCTCTGCGGGCGGGGTGTGTTCGACGCCCTCGATGTGGCCCAGGCCGCTTTCGGTGTCGAACTCGTCCTCGTAGAGGAACGGATCGCCCTCGTCGCCGAGTTCGTAGCAGGGCCAGTGCAGTCCCTCCTCGCCAAGCAGGTCGTAGGTCATCCCGTGGTAGCTCGGACAGACCTGCCGGAGTTCCTCGAAGATCTCCTCGGGATTCTCGAAGTCGAACCCTTCTTCGAACAGGCGCGTCCCGACTTCGGTCAGGATCTCGCGGTCATGTCTGGTGTTCTCGTGGACTTTCCCGACGCCGCGCATGCGCTGGACCCGGCGGTCGGTGTTCGTGACAGTGCCGCCGCGCTCGGCCCAGGTGGTGGCCGGCAAAATTACGTTGGCGTACTCCGCCGTTTCGGTCATGAAGATGTCCTGGACGACCATGAACTCGAGATCCGCGAGCCGCTCGGCGACGCTGTTGGCGTCGGGTTCGCTCATCACGGGGTTTTCGCCCATAACGTAGAGGCCTTTGACCGAGTCGCCCGCCTCGTAGGAAATTTCGACGTTCGTCAGCCCCGGCTCGTCGGGAACCTCGAATCCCCAGACGTCCTCGACCGATTCGCGGGCCGCGTCGTCGTCGACGAGCTGGTAGCCCGGTAAAACGTTCGGCATCGCGCCGACGTCACAGGTTCCCTGGACGTTGTTCTGGCCGCGCAGCGGGTTGACGCCCGTGCCGGGCCGACCGAGGTTGCCCGTGATCAGCGCCAGATTGATCTCGTTTTGGACGTTGTCGACGCCGCAGGCGTGCTGGCTCATCCCCATCCCGGTGAAGATGGCCGCGTTGTCGGCGGTCGCGTACTTCTCGGCGGCGAGTTCGATGGCGGCGAGCGCGACGCCACACTCCTCGGCCGCGGCCTCTTTGTCGAACTCCTCGAGCGTCGCTTTCAGGTGGTCGAACCCCTCCGTCCGTTCCTCGACGAACGCCTCGTCCACCCAGCCGTCCTCGGGATGGTCCGCGTGGTGCTCGAGGATCGTCTTGAGGACGATATTCAACAGCGGAATGTCGGTTCCGGGATTCAACTGGAGGTGCTGGTGGCGATCGGTGTCGTCGATCTGGAACGACCGGGTCGTCTTGTTCGCGTGTGGGTCGACCTGGATGACGGTCGCACCCTCGAGCACTGCCTGCCGGAAGTACTGGCTGTTGGCGATGGGGTGTTGCTCGCCGGGATTTGCGCCCTGAATCCAGAAGACGTCGGCCGCCTCGCGGAGGTCACGCATGCTGTTGGTCATCGCCCCCGCGCCCAGACTGGTCCGCAGCGCCCAGACCGTCGAGGCGTGACACATCCGTGTGCAGTTGTCGACATTGTTGGTGCCGTACCGGCGGGCGAGTTTCTGCAGCAGGTAGTTCTCCTCGTTCATCGTCTTCGAGGAGCCGAAAAAGCCCATCGCGTCCGGGCCGTACTCGTCGCGGATTCGCTCGAGTTCGCTGACGATGTACTCGTAGGCCTCCTCCCAGGTTGCCTCGCGGAACTCACCGTCGTCGTCTCTGATCAGTGGGTCGGTGAGTCGATCCTCGTGGTCGACGACCTCCGTCGCCGCGCCGCCTTTGATGCAGACGCGCCCCTCGTTGACCGGAGCATCTCCCCACGGCATGAACTGTACATCACCGGGCTCGTCGCCCTGACTGACCTGAATCCCGCAGCCGACGCCGCAGTACGGGCAGATCGTCTTGACTGTGTCTTGTTTGTCACTGGACATTGTTCTGAGTAGTGATCTCGGAGTGGAGTCCGATCTGACATGTGTACGGTCTTCGTCCACGTGCATGAGTCTTTCTAGCATTCAGCGAAGTGAGACGCCGAGACGCGATTCCACAGCGCGCCACGACGCCGCAGACGGGGAAACGTTCACCAGCCTATGTGTCAAATACCCTCATACGATGGACCTCTCTCAGTCGCTCGTCGAATCGACGGCCGACGAGTACCGCGACGAGCACCCGCTGTATCCCGTCGAACAGGAGGGAGTCGAGACGTTGCCGACGGCTTTCCGAACAGGTGAGTTCGGCTGGCGGGATGCCAAGTGGGTCGTCAGGTGGCACTACAGACGATTCCTCGGCGCGATTCCGAACGCCACGCGCCGCGAACGCGAAGCACAGTTCGACCGCAACGACTTCGAGGACATCCGCGACGCGCTCATCGACGTGGCCACGGCGGACGATCCGGTAACTCACATCGACCGGTTGACGGCCCTCGAGGGCGTCGACGTCCCGGTTGCATCCGCCTTTTTGTTGTTCGTCGGTCCCGAGTCGTGTCTCGTCGTCGGCGAGCGCGAGTGGACGGTGCTGTACGACGCCGGAGAGCTGGCCGACCCGTACCCGGACCCGCTGTCGCCCGCAGCCTACGACCGCTACCTCGAGACCTGCCGCTCACTGGGCGAGCGCTTCGACTGTGACATGTGGACGCTGTACCGGGCGCTCTGGCAGTTGGGAGCGAGCGCTCGAGACGCACCGTGAGAGTAACCCTGGTCACTTAGTACCGTCCGTATCGTGGTCCTCGGTAGCATATGACTGGTTCCGGTGTGATTCCCGTCACCGTCGTCAGCGGCTACCTCGGGGCGGGCAAGACGACGCTGATCAATCACGTACTGTCGAACCCCGGCGGGCGGCAAGTCGCGGTGATCGTCAACGACATGGGAGAGATCAACGTCGACGCGGATCGACTCGAGCGAGCCACCGAGGACGACGGGATCGTGGACCTCTCGAACGGCTGTATCTGCTGTCGACTACGCGGTGATCTGCTCGAGGAAGCGACGCGGCTGGCACAAAGCCGGGAGTTCGACGCCCTGCTGGTCGAGGCGTCGGGGATCAGCGAGCCGATCCCCATCGCACAGGTGTTCACCGACGGGACGGACGCGAGCGACGTGGACCCGACGACCCTGTTTCGGCTGGATACCATGGTCACCGTCCTCGACACGTACGGCTTCTGGAAGGAGTTCGACGCCGGCGCGCAGTTGCCCGAGGGGCTACAGCCGGACGCGGAGCGCCCGTTGAGCGAGGTCCTGATCGAGGGTATCGAGTTCTGTGACGTCCTGTTGCTCAACAAGACCGACATGGTCCCCGACGACGTCGTAGCGGAGATCGAGACCGTCGTCGACCGACTCCAGCCGCGGGCGACGCGGCGCCGAACGAGCTACTGCGAGGTGGACCCGGAACTCGTCCTCGACACCGGGCAGTTCGACTTCGAGACGGCAAAGCGCTCGCCAGGGTGGAAACGCCACCTGCGCGGCGAGCACGATCACGGACACGAAGACGAGAGCCGAGATGGAGAGGCAGACGTCGGGCACGACCACGGTGCGGAGCCGAGCGCCGCCGAGCGTCACGGCGTCTCGTCGTTCGTCTTCCGCGCCGACCGACCGTTCCACCCGACGCGACTTGCCGCCTGGCTCGAGGCCGAAGACTGGGACGGTGCGATCATCCGAGCGAAAGGCGTCTGTTACGTCGCGAATCGCGACGAGGTGATCGGCGTCAGTCAGGCCGGGCCATCGGTCAGAGCCGGCCCGATCGGCGAGTGGCGGCCGACCGACGACCGGCGGACGCAACTGGTGTTCATCGGCCGCGAGATGGACGAACAGCGCATTCGAGAGGCGCTCGAGGCGTGTGTGATCGATGGCGACGACCTCGAGGACGCGGACGCGACGGTCGATCCGTTCCCGTTGTGATGCCTACGGCGCGAGTTCGTCGCTGAGTTCCTCCCAGGATTCGTGAAAGCCGTGGGTCGACTGGTCGGTCAACCGGTCGGGAAGGGCGTTTTGATAGACGTCGTCGTACTCGAGCAGTTGCGTCCAGCCGTCGTGCAGGGAGTAGCTGCAGTACTGGCACATATATCGGAGTATGTCGCTTAGTGGCATACCTGTTTCTCCGATGGGAGGGGCTCGAACTCGAGGACCGACGCGTGGCGGCCGATACAGAAAGGTTATGCTGTCACGACGGCCCGCGTTGGGCATGAACCGAACCGGCGGGTACGTACAACGGGCGAGCGACACGGTCGAACGGGGCTGTAAGCACTGCGACTGGTATGCGGTTGCGGGCTCGTACCCGAAGCTTGTCAAAAAGTACCACGACCATCTTCGCGACGACCACCCGATGGCCTGGGTGCGAAGCTAACACGACAGCTCGTTCGGCCGAGCGAGAAACAGCCGTCGATCGTAACTGGTTCGATGTGCAGGTATCGGACTGAAAAACGGAATCGAATTTCGATAGCAGGGGCGCTACGGCTCGAGCAAGACCTTGATGACACCTTCTTCGCGCTCGTCGAACTTCTCGTACATCTCGGGTGCACGGTCTAAGTCGACGCGGTGGGAGACGACCCAGCTCGGGTCGGCACGACCCTCGATGATCATGTCTCGCAGCTCCCGGTTGTACTCTTTGACGTTACACTGGCCAGTTCCGAGCTTCAGCCCTTTTTCGAAGAGTTTGCCGAAGTCGATGCCGAGTCGGCCCTGGGCTGCCATCTCGTCGGGTGCGCCGGGGTCGGACGGGACGTACAGTCCCGGAATACCCAGTTGCCCCGTCGGTCGAACGGTCTCGATGAGCTGGTTGAGCACGATTGCGGGGTTCTCCCGGGCCGGATCATAGGCGTCGTCACCCGGATCGGTCTCGGGGTCGATCGCCTGGTAGCCGACGGCGTCGACCCCTTTGTCGACTTCGTCGCCGTGGGCGTCGACGATCTGCTCGACGGGGTCGCCCTCCTCGAAGTTGATCGCGTGGGCGTCGCAGTGGTCTTCGGCCATCTCGAGGCGGCTCTCGACGCGGTCGACGACGTAGATCTCGGCAGCCCCCTGGATCTTGGCGCTGTAGGCGGCCATCAGGCCGACGGGGCCGGCCCCGTAGATCGCGATCGACTCGCCGGGTTGCAGATCGGCGAGTCGGGTGCCGTGCCACCCCGTCGGGAAGATGTCCGCAAGCAGCGCGAAGGAATCCTCGTGTTCGTCGCCTTCCGGCAGTTTCAACGCGTTGAAGTCGGCGAACGGGACGCGGAGTTTCTCCGCCTGACCGCCCTTGTACGGCCCCATCGCGACATAGCCGTACGCGCCGCCGGCGAAACCGGGATTGACGTTGGTACAGAAGCCGGTATAGCCGTTCTCACAGTTCCGACAGAAGCCACAGGCGACGTTGAACGGCATGACGACCCGGTCGCCTTCCTCGAGCGTCGTTACGGCGTCGCCGACCTCGGTGACGGTTCCCATGTTCTCGTGTCCGAAGACGATTCCCGGATCGGCTGCGGTTCGTCCCTCGTACATGTGGAGGTCCGAACCACAGATACACGTCGTCGTGATGTCGACGATAACGTCGTTCTCGTGTTCGATTTCGGGTTCGCCAACCTCCTCGATAGCGACGTCGTGCGGTCCCTGATAGACGACTGCGTCCATTGACATTTGGTATCAAACCTCGTTCGGGGAACCACAAACACCGATGTAAATCTTACTGTGAGTATGAACGCTCGATGGACAATATTTACCGACGATCCGTTTGGTTTGTAAAACAGACTGGCGTCGGAGACGGTCGTCTTCGAGCGAACGTCGAGCGAGGGATGGACAGGGGGCGGTTTTTCGGCGTTCGACACCACTAGTATGACACTAGACACCAGTGACCGTCTCAGACGTAATCGCACGGCTCGAGCAACCCGAGTACACCGGGGAAAACCGCTGTCTCCCGTGTACGGTGGTAAACGTCGTAATCGCGGTCGTGCTCGCGACTGGTATCGGTATCGCGATTTCCGTTCCCGTCGGTACGCTCGCGTTCGGCGCGTTTCTGGCGATCATCCGCCTCCGGGGCTACCTGCTCCCGAGAACGCCGACGATCACCCGTCGATATCTTCCCGCCAGGGTCCTCAAACGCCTTGGAAAACCGGTGCCGAGTAGGCCGACGATCGAGACGGTGTCGGCCGCGGATCTACAGAGCGTGCTGCTCGCCGCCGACGTCGCGACCGAACGGGACGGCGAGGTCCAACTGCGACCGTCCGTTCGCGAGCGATGGAACGAGCGACTCACCGATCGCGACGAGGCCGATTCGATTCCAGACGCGATCGAATCGTTGTTCGCTGCCGACGAGATCGAGCGCCTCGACGACGCGGCGTTCGTTCTCGACGGACGCAAGCGGGTTCGCTGGGAGTCGACTGCAGCGCTACGGGCAGACGCCACTGCAGTGGCCGTCCTCCGAACCCGACTCGAGGGGTGGGACGGGCTCGAGACGAGCGAGCGTCGGGACCTCCTGATGGGAGTGCGACTGCTCCGCGACCGCTGTCCAGCCTGCGGGGAAGAACTGCACACGACGGTAGACCGGCTCGAACACTGCTGTCGACGGTCGGCGGTCGTCGTTCGGTCCATCTGCGACGGATGTGAGCAGCCGCTCGTCGACCTCGCCGTCGCCGAGTCGAACGCCGAGCCGTGGCTCGAACTGGCTGGGGCGACTGAAACCGCAGTCGAGGCCGACGACTGACGATGCGGCGAATCATCGTCGCCGCTCGAGTGACAGACGGCCAGGTACCGGTGTCGATCACCGGATGGAGAGATCCGATCCGCCACGTGGCTCGCTGAATTCGAGTTCGATCTCGAGTTCGCGGTCGCGCTGTTTCGTGAACTCGATCTCGACCTCGATCGGATCGCGATACTCGAAGGGGATTTCCCATCCCGATCCCGCGACTGTTACCGTCGTCTCGGCCTCGATCTGATCGGCGAGATCACGGAGGAACGCGGCCGTCTCGTCGCGGGAGAGGTACACCTCCCGTTCGAAAAAGCCGTCCGTGATCGTACGACGTTCGTGATTTCGATCTTCCGGAAGGGTGACTCGATCGGACATGCTGTACAGTACCACACATAGTCTCATAAACCCGGAGCACCCATCAGAGACCGAGCGTCAAGCGGTGCGACCCGGCGAAATCCTTCTTGCTGCCGGGACCGAAGACGAGCGCATGTCACTCATCGAGACGTTGGGGAACGGGACGCGACTCGAGATTCTACGTGAACTCTCCCGAGAACCGAAGTACGTCTCGGAACTCGCAGAGGCGACCGGAATGGACGGGAAGACTGCCGTCCACCATCTCTCGACGCTCGAGGAGGCTGGCTTGGTCGAGTGGTACATGCGCGGGAACCGCAAGTACTACGAACTGGCTGCCACCATCGAACTGCAGATCGCGCCGCCGCCGGAACGGACGTTCCTTCTGCAGGCTGAATCGATCGATGGCGAAGACCGGCCCCAACGATGACCGGGCCCGGTCGTACCCGCGACACCGTCACACGGAATCGGCGAGCGGTCGGTCGGCACCCCGATTCTCGATCCGTGTATACGAGTTCAACGGAATCGTATACACGACATGATAGATATATGGTATCATGACTCATATACGGTGCTATGGTCGAAGAGCTCATCGAGGGGTTCATCGAGTCACAAGGCGTCTGGATGGCGTATCTCATGCTCCTCGTCGGGGCGGTCGTCCTGACCTACAGCGTCGAAAAGCTAATTAGCTACCTGACACGTGCTGCCTTTGGGCTGGGTGTCTCGATTTTCGGCCTGGCGATCGTCTTCACCGGCTTCGAATTCGACGACACCGCCGTCGCACTCGTCTTCGGTGCTGGCGGCCTCGAGCAGGTCGCTCTTGGGACGGCGCTGGGAACCGCACTCGCAATCACGGGGATCACGCTGGCCGTCGCCGCCATCTACAAGCCGTTTCCAGTCGAGATCCCGCCGGACTATCTGCTACTGCTCGTACTGTCGCCGCTGGTCTTGATTCCGTTCATTTTCGTCGGCACGCTCACGTTCGTTCACGGGCTTGCGCTCACTGCGATCTTCGTCGTTCTGTTCGGGTATATCATCTATCGTGAAATTCAGCGCGACGTCCCCGTCTTCAGGGATTCGGAGATTGCAGAGCGGATCGAGGCTGACGGCGGCGTCCCAATCGACGAACTCACCGTTACGGACGTCGACAACCGAGCGGTCCTCGAAGACATTCCGGAAGACCGATTCGTCGCGGACCGGTCGTACGAAGGGCTCTTCTGGATCGGGCTGTCGCTCGTCGCGCTGCTCGGTCTCGTCGCGGGAGCGGCACTCCTCGAGGCGAGTTCGGAGGTGATCGCCGAAACGTGGGGGATCGAAGAAACAGTCTTCGGCGCGACGATCCTGACGCTCGTGTTGACTTTCGAGAATCTGCTGTTGACGATCGAACCGGTTCGCCGCGGCGTTCCGGAGATCGGAATCGGTCACGTCATCGGCAGCGTGATCTTTTCCGTGACGGCGAACGTCGGTATCATCGCGTTCGTCGCCGATGTGGTCGTTCCGCGAGACGTCCTCGTCTTCCATCTCCCCGCAGTTATTATCTTGACCGCCGTTGCCGCGTACTACATCTCTACCGGACGAATTCGTCGGCGACATGGGTACGTGCTTCTCGGCCTCTACGTCGCCTACTGGGTGCTCGCCGTCCTCGTCTTCGGCGGCGTTCCGATCCCGGATCCACTCTGAGATCCCGATTTCGGCGGCCGACACGAGCCGCTTTGCCGGTCGTCGAATTAAGTAATCCACCGTCGTGTGACTACCCATGGTCGCAGCGGAGGTGGAGATCGGCCTCTTCGTCGGCCTGTTTCTCCTGGGTGTCGGCCTGGTCATCTGGTGTGTGGAGATCTTCATCGACGCGGTCGCACAGAGTGCCGTCTCGCTCGGTATCTCCGGGTTCTTCCTCGCGGTTATCCTGGCCGGTGTCGACCTCGAGAACGCCGTACTGGGGGTCACTGCCGCTTTCGTCGCGCTGCCCGATCTCGCTATCGGGACGGTCTTCGGCGAGTCGCTGTTCGTCCTCGCCGTCGCCGTCGGTATCGCGGGCCTGTTCGTCCCGTTCGAGATCGACGTCCCGAGAGCGTACCTGTTGCTGTTGCTGCTCGTTCCGCTCCCGGTGTTCGCGATGTCACTCGACGGGACGATCGAGTTGCAGCACGGGGCAGTGCTCGTCGCCGTGTTTGTCCCGCTGCTCGCGTACATCTTCTGGCGTGAGAGGCGGTCGGAGACGATTTATCTGCTCTCCGAAGCGGTTCAGGAGGTCGTCGACGCCGACCTCGTGGAGGAAGCGTCCGAGCGGCCCCGGGCATCGAACGGCGATGGCGCGACTGAGGCCGCCGTCGAGGGTGGGGACGGCGACGAGCGCAGATCCGGACCGCTCGAGTTGGATCTCGACCTCGATCCGGACGAGTTCGTCCCCGAACTCGAACACCGGAGCGGACTGTTCGCGCTCGGGGTTGCGATCCTCTCGATCGTCGGGATGACCGTCGGGTCGCTGATCACGGTGGTCAGCGCGGAGCGGATGTTCGTCGCGTTCGGCATCTCAGGGCTCGCGTTCGGGGCGACAGTGCTGAGCTTCATCGCCTCCATCGAAGAACTCGCGCTCACCGTCGAGCCGGTACGACAGGGTCGACCGCACCTCGCCGTTGGCAACGTCGTCGGAAGCACGATGTTTTACATGACGGCGAACGTCGGCCTGATCGCGCTTCTCCACCCGATCGACACCAGCGGCGCGGTGATGACGGTCCACTGGCCGTTCTTCGCGGCGTGTCTGCTCGTCGTGACGGCCATGTTGGCTCGCAGTCGCGTGACCCGTCTCGGCGGCGCGACACTCGTCGCCCTCTATGTCGTCTACTGGATCGCGAACTACACGTGGTGAGTCGGTGTCTACTCTCGAAAAACGAAGCGGAGCCGGCGTCCGTTCGTCTCAGTCGTCGTCGGTCTCCGCGGACTCGTCGTCGCCCGCCTCGTCCCCGTTTTCAACCGCACCGCCGTTGTCCGTACCGCCGCTGTCGCCGGTAACGCTGATCTCTCCGACGGCGTCTAACTGGGCCTGATCGAGGTAGACACCCATGTCTTCGTTCGCGACGAACTCAACCGTCTGCGTGGCCCCTTCCTCGCTTGTGAAGGCCGACCGAACGTACGTGTTCCACTCGTTCGTCTCGCCGTCGCTGGCGATCGCGAAGTTGTGACCGGGCAGCGGTTCGAAGCTCCGACTCTCTCGCTCGGGTTGGTGCCGCCCAATCGTATTCTCCCACTCGACTGCGTAGGTCTCGCCGGCCTCGAGTTCGAGCGTCGGGTTCGCCTCGTCGCTGTCGCCACCGACCCACTGCCCCTCCTCGAGTCGAAGCGAGACAGTCTCGGTCGGCTCGCCCGGTTCGACGGCTGGCAGCGTGACGGTGAGTTCCGCGTCGTCGCCGTCGATCGTCACCGTGTCGGTCACCCGTTCGTGGCCAAACGTCCAGACGTCGATCTCGTACTCGCCGTCCTCGAGCATGTCGAAGCGGGCGACCGCGGGCGGATCTTCTTCCTCCTCGGCGTCCGGACTCGGCTTCGACGCCACGCTGGAGAACGCGTGTTGGTCCCCGACGAATACTTCCGCACCGAGTGGATCGCCCGCCTCGTCCTCGACGCGGACGCGGAGTTCGTGGACGTCCTCGGCGTCGACCACTTCGATCGGGCCGCGCATCTGGACCGGATGTGGAATACAGTAGTACTGGGCCATCTCCTCGTCGGGGGTGAACTCGAGCGACAGCGATTCGCCCTGTTCGGCGAGGAAGTCCGTCGACTCGATCACGTCGCCCTCCTCGTCCGCGAGGACGAAGTTGTGGCGTGAGCCGTCCCCGTTCGTCCAGATGACTTCGTGTTCTTCGCCCTCGATCAGTCGCAGCGTCGGGTTCGAGGCCCCGTCGATTTCCGCGGGCGAGACCCCGATCCAGCCGCCGACGATACCGAGCAGTGAGAAGGTTCGGCCATCGCCGTCGTTCTGTGCCGCCGGGAGTCGGAAATCAATCGCATCGCGGTAGGCGCCGGCGGTGCCGGCGGTCGCAGCCGTCCCGGCGACCGCTGCCGTTCCCTTCAGTACACCGCGTCGCGAAACGTCTTCGCGCGTGTGTTGGTTGCTCATTGGTCTGTCGTTCGGTAGTGATTGTCAGGCGTCTATCGAGAACACGGCAAGCGTGCTCCCGCGTGGCCCCTGTCGGAGCCAGCCGCTGCCACCGACCTGCACGGCGACGTACTGTTTCTCCTCGCCGGGGTCGTACCAGCTCATCGGGGAGGCGCTGATCGGCACGTCGAACTCGTGCTCCCAGCGGCGCTCGCCGCTCTCGCCGTCGTAGGCGACGAAGGTGCCGTTCTGGGTGCCGTTGAACACGAGTCCCGTCACGGTCGACATCGAGCCGCCCCACATATAGTGATCGTCCTCGCTTTCGATCCAATCGCGCCAGACGCGCTCGCCCGTCGCTGGATCGACCGCGGCGAAGGCGGTGATCGAGCCGTTCCACTCGTCGGGGAACTCCGAAGCCGGATCGTCCAGATCGCCGCCCCAGTAGGGGTTGCCCTGATCGTACTCCTCGTAGCGCCAGACGAGGTCCTGCGGGTAGTTCTGGTGGATGACGTACACGTATCCGGTCGCCGGATTGTACGACGGTGGCTGCCAGTCGTTGCCGCCCGGCGCGCCGGGGACGAACGGGATCCGCTCGTCCTCGCTAATGTGGGGGATCATCTCCCACATATTGATGTGCTGGCAGATCTCCTCACTGCGCTCGTGGAGCCGGCCGGACTCGGCGTCCATCATGTACACCCAGCCGGTCTTGTCCGAGCCGACGACCATGTTCATCGTCCCGTCGTCGGTCTCCACGTCGCGGAGGAGCACCCGCGGGGCTACCGCGTCGTAGTCCCACACGTCGTGCGGGCTGCTCTGGAAGCCCCAGAGGTGCTCGCCGCTCTCCATATCCATCGCGATCGTCCCGCAGGTGGGGAAGTTCGGCCCCGGCCGGACCGTCCCGTCGAAGTCCGGCCCGGGATTCGCGACCGCCGTGTAGAGGACGCCCCGTTCCTCGTCGATCGTCGGCGTCATCCAGGTCGTGCCACAGCCGTGCTCGCGGCTCGCGCCGATCCACTCGTCTTCGGGGAGCGTATCGGTCTGCCACAGGATATCGCCGCTCTCGGCGTCGAGGGCGGCAACGAAACCGAGGACGCCGTACTCGCCGCCGGCGCTGCCCGTGTAGAGCGTCCCGTCGTGGATCACCGGGGCCCACGTCGCGGAGTACCCCTCCTCGTGGTTTGCCGTGCTCGTGTACCAGACCTCCTCGCCGGTGTACCGATCCAGCGCGACGACGCCCGAGTCGAGCGTCGTCATGTACACCTTGTCGCCGTAGACGGCCGCTCCGCGGTTGTTGTCGTCACAACAGAGTTCGACGCCGACCGGCGGCGCGTAGGTGTAACTCCAGAGGACCTCCCCCTCGCGGGGGTCGATCGCCTTCATGTGATTGGGCCCGTTCGTCTGGTACATGACCGGCGGGTCACCCGGAATCACGACGGGCGTCCCCTCCATGCTCGAGCCCGTCCCGACCGACAGCTCGTACTCGAGTTCGAGGTCGGAGACGTTGTCGGGCGTGATGACGTCGGCGGGTGTGACGCGGTGTTGTTCGTAGTTCCCGCCGTACATGAGCCAGGACTCGGGGTCTTCCCCTGTGTTGCTCAGCATCTCCTGATCGACGTCCACCTCCGGAATGCGGTCCGTGTCGTGTTGTTCGGTGACCGAGTCCTCGGGGCCACCGACCAGCGTATAGCCGTCTTCGATCTCTACCAGTTCGATGTCGCGTGCGGCCTGAACGGCCCTATCGTTGCGAAGTGCCATACGGGATCACCTCAGTTCGCTCGGCGCGCGCATGTCGTCCGTGATGTAGAAGACATCGTGGAGCAACTCCTCTTGGCTGACGATCTGGACGGCCGTGCCGGCGGTGAGCGCGGCGGTCAACTGCTCGTCTGTGAACGTCTCGTCGGTGGCGAGGTCGTGGATCGCGGTCGTCGAGACGAACAGCCCGCCTAGCATCGCCTTGACGTGTCGTGCGGCGTCGTCGAGGATGTCGTCTGTGACGAGCACCTCGTTCTGCCAGAGGTGTCTGTCGAGGCCGTCGATCCACAGCAGCGCCCCGCCCATCGCGCGCTGATGGAGCGGCGGCACGTTCGTGGTATCGAACTCGACGCCGTCCGGAATCTGATTCGACGGCACCCACCGGGCGAGTCGCTCGGTGTTGTTCGCCACGGTGCTCAACAGTGCCAGCTTTTCGGGCTCTTCGAATCCGACGTCGTCGAGCGCCGACGAGAGGGGAGCCGCCAGAATCAACTCGCGCGCCGTCGCTTCGATGTGGTCGGCGGTGAACCGCGGCAGGTTCTCGTCGAGGCTCTCGAAGAATCCGATCTCGAGGAAGTGGTCATACAGTCGCCACCCCGGGGCTGCTACCTCGTCGTACAATTCGCCCGGCTCGTCCGGGACGCCAGCGGCGCGGACGTCCGCGAGCCGTTCGAGCTCCGTCCAAAGCGCGCGTCGTTCTCGCTCGAGTAACTCCACGTCCAGTTTCCCCGCGAGGTCTGCCCGTATCGCCTCGCCTCGAGAAGCAAATGTCGAGTCGGCTACTGGTTCGACCGTTCCCGCCAACCGGTCCCACGTTACCGCCTCGTCGCCAGCGGTATCGACACCGAGTGTCGCGGCTAAACTGCGTCTATCCGCAGCCGTCGCGTTCGGTTGGGTAGATATTTGGTGCATGCTAACACCACACTTGTTACGACACCGTAGAATTGGATAATGATTATCAAAGAATTCCAATACCACAATCAATATCTAAATTCATATAATACGACTCACACCACTCTCGCCGTGGCTCGCGCGTGAACGACGGGCTCGAAACATCCGTTGTGTAGGAGTCGGATACGGTTCCGTTCGCTGTGATTTCGGCGGCGACGCAACCACTGGATCGACGACAGGCAGTGCATACTCCAGCAGCCGGCACTCGAGAGGGGGAACCTCCCGTGTAGGCAGGTCGAACCGCTGACTGCGCCGCCGGGAAACCATTATACGTATCACGCAGGTAGTTACCACGACCCAATGCACGCGCGCTCCTACTGGGTACTCGACGACGACGACGCGCCGGTCGTCGATAGGATCGCGGCCGGTCTGGGCCGCTCGCCGGCACGAGTCCTCGCGTACCTCCTCTTGCGGGACCGCCGCGTCGAGCAGCCGGCGACGAGTACGCACCTGCAGGTTGGCACCCAGTCGAATCGAACGACGATCAACGACGCCACGACGACCCTCGAGGAGCGCGAGTTAGTCGACCGATCGTCCGTTCGAGCGGACGATCCTGGCCGACCGCAGACGGCGTGGGGGCCGATCGACGACCTCGAAGCGACGATCGAGCGAACGTATCGGACGCACGCGAGCGCGCTGATCGACCACGCGCTCGAGTGTCACGACCGTCACGAGCGTGAGGACACGCGCCGATCGCGATCCGAGGCGGAGGCCACACCGTCACACACGCTCGAGGTCGCGCTCAACTGGCGGCCGAACGCCCTCCACGTGCCGATTCACGCCGCGATCGCGGCGGAGTGGTACGCCGCGTTCGACGTCGACGTTCGGCTCGACCACCACGACGGCTCTCGACGGGCGCTCGAGCGGGTCCGCTCCGGTGTGGCCGATGTCGCAGTCGTCGGGGCTGCGACGGTCGCTCGCGCGCGGGCCGCCGGCGAACCGATCGTCCCGGTCGCGTTGCTCTACCAGCGCGCGATGACGGTGCTCTATACGATCCGGAGCGTCTTCGGCGAACCGCTCGAGAGCGTCGGGCAACTCGAGGGGCGACGCGTCGGGATGCCACCCGACTCCGAGATGAGACTCCTCGGGCGACTCTTTCTCTCCCAGACCGGGTTCGACGACGTCGGAATCGTCGATACGAACGGCGAAGAGCGGGCGGCGCTCAGCCACGGAACGGCGGACGTCGTGACGGGCTCGTTTTCGGATCCAGACGCGCTGGAGCGGCGAGACCGGACCGTCGACACCATCCGGCTCGCCGACCACTTTCCGGTCGCCGGACCGGCGCTGGTCGTCCACGAGTCGACGCTCGAGGCGCAGCGGGCACCACTCGAGGGGTTTCTGGCGGGGACGACCGGCGGGTGGGCCCAAGCGCGTCGGGATCCAGCCCCGGCAGTCGATCGGCTCGCCGCGACGAGCGACGACAGCCCGGAGCGAATCCGGCAGACGTTCGATCGGGCCGTCTCGGCGTTCGGCGAGAGCGAGGCCGTCCGCGAACACGGATGGGGATGGCAGCGCCGAGCAGCGTGGGATCGGCTTCGAACGGCACTCGAGCACGGCGGTCTCCTCCCCGATCCCGCATGATTTCCCTCGAGGACGTCACTGTCGCGTTCGACGGGTTTACTGCGATTTCGAACGTCGATCTCCGAGTAGAGCAGGGCGAGTTCGTCACGATCGTCGGCCCGTCAGGCTGTGGCAAAACGACGCTCTTGCGAACGATTGGCGGCTTAGAGGAGCCGACGAGCGGCCGTGTGCGGATCGACGGACGGTCGCCGGAGGCCGCTCAGACGAACGCGGACATCGGTTTCGTGTTCCAGCAACACACACTCTTTCCCTGGAAAAGCGCGCTCGAGAACGTCACGTTCCTTCGAAAGACGGCCGGAAACGCGCCGGAGGCAGACGCCGCACGGGCGTTGCTCCGATCGATGGGGCTCGAGGGATTCGAGGATGCCCGCCCGAAGGAACTCTCCGGCGGAATGAAACAGCGGGTGTCGATCGCTCGAGCCCTGCATCTCGACGCGGACGTCCTCTTGATGGACGAACCGTTCGGGGAACTCGACGAAATCACGCGGGACGAACTCGGCGTCGAGATCCGGGATCTATGGCGTCGGGAACGGAAGACAGTGGTGTTCGTCACTCATAGCGTTCCCGAGGCGGTGTTTCTTGCCGATCGGTGTCTCGTCATGTGTGGCCAACCGGGCCGGATCGAAGCGACGTTCGATGTCGACCTTCCCGAACCCCGCGAGGAAGACGTGTTCGGCACCCGATCGTTCCAAGAACAGGTGGCGCAGGTCCGACAGACGCTTCACGAAAATTATGCGTAGTCGACACCTCGCCATCGTGGGCGACGTGGTGTATCCAGCCGTCGCCCTCGCTATCGGGCTCCTGTGCTGGTGGGCGGTGGCCGCTCTCGGCAACGTGCCGTCGTTCGTGTTACCGTCACCGACAGCCGTTGGCTCACAGTTGCTCGAGAACTCGGCGCTGTACGCCGAAAACGCCATCCGGACGCTCGAGAAGGTGGTCTACGGCGGCAGCGTCGGCGTTCTCGCCGGCTTCGTTCTGGCAGTGCTCGTCGCGTACCTCCCGTGGTTCCGAACCGCGGTGTATCCCTCCCTCGTAGCCGTCCGGGTCCTGCCGAAACTCGCCATCGCACCGCTGCTGTTGATCTATCTCGGGACGGGCACGACGACGGCGGTCGTGTTCATCGCGCTCATTACGTTCTTTCCACTCGTCTTGAACACGGCAGCGGGTCTCGACCGGGCGTCGTCGGCGCACCACGAACTGCTGCGGTCGGTCGACGCCGGGTTCCTCGAGCGGGTCTGGTTCGTCGACCTCCCGTACGCGCTTCCGGACGTGTTCGCAGGGCTCAAACAGTCAGTGACGCTCGCCGTCGTCGGCGCCGTCGTCGCGGAGTGGGTGATCGCGGACGACGGGCTCGGCTTTCTCGTCCTGATCGGCTCGGAAAACGTCCGACCGGATGTCATGCTCGCAGCACTCGTCGTCCTGTTGCTCGAGGGAATCGCCCTGTACGGCGGTATCGTGCTCGCCCAGCGCGGCGTCCAGCAGTGGCTCGGATTCGGCTCGACGGGACGACGGTAGCGCGTTCACGAATCGGACCAGAGCACTCGTTCGAGGGCGACCGGAACGAGATAGAAGCCGACGCCGAGCGCCGTCAAGACGACCAGTGCGGCGTATGTCTCGGCCGTTCGGAGGTACGCCGCGGTGTCGAACACCAGATAACCGAGGCCGGACTGGAGGGTGACGAACTCCGCGACGACGGCGCCGATGACGCTCAGCGTCGTGGCGATTTTGAACCCCGCGATGACACTCGGCGCGGCCGCTGGCACTCGAACGAACAGGAACGCGGTGGTTCGTGACGCCCCGACCGACTCCACGAGCTCGAGATAGGCCGTCGGCGTGTTCCGCAGTCCGTCGAGCGTGGCGATCGTCATCGGGAAGACGGTGAGGGTTGCGACGAGCAGCGATCGCGCGAGGATCCCGCGGCCGAACCACAGAAACAGCAACGGCGCGATGGCGATCAGGGGCGCGATTCGCAACGCGACGATATAGGGGAGCAGGGTCCGTGTCGCGGTTCGCGAGTACGTCATTGCGAACGCCAGCACGAGCCCCACGACGCCGCCACCAACTAATCCGATCGCAGCGGTGGTGCCCGTAACGATCGCGGCGTCTGCCAGCGTCGGGTACGTCTCGAGCAATGCGTTCGCGACATCGATTGGAGATGGGAGAATCACCGTCGGCAGCTCGGTGGCGACGACGGCGGCCTGCCACGCAACGAGCAACGCCGCGAGGACGGCGGCTGGTGGCACGAGACGTTCGCTCACCGCCACGAGGCGCTCGCGGAGCCCCCGCGAGTACGGTCGCGAGCGGGGCCAGACGTGCTGTCTCCAGTGCCGATCGCCGCGGCCGTCGGTCATCGCCCCCTCACGGCTTCGTTCCCGCCAGCATCGACAGCGTGTGGTTCGGTCGTCGACACCGGCAGCCGCAAACTCGAGTGCGGGCGGTTAGGTCTCGACCAGTTCGGCGTAGTCGGCGATGTATTCGTCTGCATCGTCGAGATAATCGTTCGTCCACACCGTCTCCGGATCGACGTCGTTCTCGAAGACGTCGGCCGCCTCGAGGGTGTCGTAGGTCCGTTCCCACGGCGATGGCTCGTTCCAGCCCCAGCCGTGTTCGGCCACCGAGTCCGACTGCATGTACTCCGAGCGCATCCGGTTCCACTTGTCGAGTTGATTCTCCCGTACCGTCTCGAGTTCCGGCTGCACCTCGATCAGCAGGTCGACCGCTGCATCTGGGTTATTGGACGCCCAGACAGCGCCTCTGGCAGTCGCCCGGAGAAAGGACCGAACTGTCGTCTCGTTGGTCGTCGCGAACTCCGCACCGGTCGCGACGAGATGCCCGTACGACGGGATCGTCTCGTCGATCGACAGGGTGTCGACAGTGCCACCCTGTTGTTCGGCGTCGACGACGTCACCGAAGACGCCGCCGGCAGCGTCGATATCGCCCGCGAGTAACTGCTGAACGGTGTCGAACCCGGTGTCGACGTACTCGACGGTCTCGAGGACGTCGTGGTGCTCGAGGTAGGCCTGGGTCATCTGGCGGACCATTCCGGGACCGCTGCCGACGGTCGCGCCCTCGAGTTGCGCGGGCTCGGTCAGTTCACCGAATCCGTCTCGGGTGGCGAAGACGACGTTCGGATTTCGCTGCATGACGACCGCGACACAGCGGGGTGAGAGCCCGCGACTGTTGACGTTGAGGAGCTGATCGCTACTCGTGATCGCGAACTCGACGTTCTCGAGGCCTGCCTGATTCGCGGCGAAGTCGGAGCCGTCCCCGCTTTCGATCGTCACCTCCTGAAACCCTTCGTCCTCGTAAAACCCGTTCTCTCGGGCTGCGACGTACGGTGCGTGGAGCCCGCTCATCCGCCAGTTGAGCAACAGCGTAACGGAGCCGACGTCCGGCTCGCCGTCAGCCGTCGAACCGGACGAGTCGTCGCCGGACCCACCGATACAGCCGGCGAGGATCGTCCCTCCCGTGGCCGCTAGGAAACACCGGCGCGCATGATCTATGCGAGTCATTACCTCTCACATTCGGCAGCTATCCACGGAGTCGGAAATAAAACATTTGTACATATCGTTAAGCAGTCCCCCTCGTATGACCGTCATCAGGGACACACTCCGTGGTGGCAGTCAGCGATCGGAACGCGGCGTCGCCACGAGCAACAGATACGGTTCGCCACCGCCACCGCGTTCGATGCGCTCGTACGCATCGATCCGAAACCCCGCCGCCGAGACGCGATCCGGCCAGTACGTCTCCGGATCGGCTGAGACGTCGGTCGGAACGAGCGGGAGTTCGAGAATCCCGACCGACCCGTCGGGGGTACAGACGCGGTGGATCTCGCGGAGCGTCCGGTCGACGGCCGGCGCCTCGAGGTCGTGTAAGACCCGGCAGGCGGTGACGACGTCGAACGACCCCGCACTCAGCGGAAGCCGCGTCGCGTCGCCAGCGATCGGCGTCACGGTGAGTCCGGCGCGACGCCCGTTTCGCCGCGCGAGTCTCGGGCCATTACCGAGGATGATTCGGTCGTCGAAGACGTCGAGGCCAATCGTCTCGCATCCCTGTGGGACGGCGGGTGCGATGCCAACGAGCGACCGACCAGTCCCACAGCCGACGTCAAGGAGCCGCGCCGCGTCGTCGAGCGGAAGCCGGCTCGCGAGCGCCTCGTATTTCTCCCGATCGATCTTCCAGGGCGGCGGTGAGAGCGCTCGAGTCGCCACTCGAGTACCTCCCAGTGCCGCCCCGGCACCGACCGCCGCGGCGGCGAGTTTTCGGCGACGGCGCTCCGTCCGGCGACCGACCGCAGTAGCGATCACAGTCGCCGAGAGGGCGGCGCCGATCGATGCGAATCGTCGCCGCCAGTGATAGACGCCGAAATTGTACCGATACAGGTCCATATCCTCGTTGCGGCGGTGATCGGTTCTCGACAGTCGGCAGGACCGCTCGAGCCGATCGGGCTAAAAAAACGACCGCTACCCGTCGCCCCCGGCGCCGACCGCGGGGGATCGGTCGTCGATTAGTCGTCGCTCGGGGCCGCCGCACCGCCGCTGTCGGCGCTGACGCCCGTCCCCGGCCCGATGTCGATGCCGAGTTCCTCGAGTTTCTCGTCGGGAACGACGCCGTCGACCCAGCCGCGGTGGTCGTAGTACTCGTCTTTCATCTCCTCGAGTTCGCAGTACTCGCCTTCGCTTGCGCCCTGGCCGCGGATGCCGTCCTCGAGGAAGCGTGCGGGCAGGGAGTCGTCCGCGCCGTCGAAGCCGTTCAAGTTGTTGTAGTAGCGCTCTAAGTTGTAGACGCGCTCGCCGGCCTCCATGAGTTCGTCCTCGGTGACGTCGAGGCCGGTCATGCCGTTGTACTGGAGGACGTACTCCTCGATGCCTTCGGCGAAGGCGTTGAACTTGCAGATGTCGAAGGAGTCGCTGATCGCGTGGAGATCCTGGAAGGCAGCGGTGAGTTCGCCCTTGCCCTCGTACTCGTAGGGATCGACCTTCTCCGGGATGCCCAGAATTTCGGCGGCGGGTGTGTACCCGCGCAGATGGCAGGCCCCGCGGTTCGAGGTGGCATAGCCGATCCCCATGCCTTTCATACAGCGTGGGTCGTAGGCGGCGATCGTCTGGCCTTTGACCGCCAGCGAGTTGTCGTGGGCCTCCTTGCGATCGGCGACGCGGCGTGGCCCCTCCGCGAGCAGGTCCGCGAGGTCGTCCTCACGGCGACCGATCCGTTCGATCATGTCGACCATCGTCTCGGCATCGCCCCACTCGAGGTCGCCTTCCTCGAGTTTGTCCTCATCGGACATCTCCATGGCCATCGCCATCATGTTGCCCGTCTCGATGGTGTCGACGCCCATGTCGTTACAGCGATCGATCATGAGCGCAACGGCGTCGCGGTCGGTGTGGCCGGAGTTCGGGCCGAGTGCGTAGGCCGACTCGTACTCGTAGGACTCCATCCGGACGTTCATCTCCTCGCCTTTGTGCATCGTCTGCACTTCGACTTCCTTCTTGCAGGCGACCGGACAGGAGTGGCAGGTCGGTTCGTCGACGAGGATGTTCTCGCGAACGTTCTCGCCGGAGACGCGTTCGGCGTCGATGTCGACGCCTTCGGCATCGCGCATGGCTTCAGTCGAGGTGTATTGGCCGTTTTTCGTCGGGAGGCCGTCCATCTCCTCGCCGATGTTCATCAGAACGTTCGTCCCGTACATCGAGAGCCCACCCTCGTTGGGTGCGGTGACGTCGGACTCCTGGATGGCCTGCATCGCCTGCTGGTGGCCTTCCTTGAACGTCTCCTGATCCGCGGGTTGGGGCATCTTCGTCGAGGACTTGACGACGACGGCCTTGAGATTCTTCGATCCCATAACACAGCCCGTCCCACCACGACCCGAAGCGCGGTCGTCCTCGTTGATGATACAGGCGTACTTGACTTCGTTTTCTCCACCGGGACCGATCGCCATGATCGAGAGGTTCTTGCCATACGAGCCGTCGACTTCCTCCTCGATCGTCTCACGGGTTTCGTGGACGCCGTTACCCCAGAGATGGGAGGCGTCCCGAAGCTCGAGTTCGCCGTCCTCGACGACGGCGTAGACTGGCTCGTCGGCTTCGCCCTCGAACAGGAGGCCATCGAAGCCAGCCCATTTGAGCCGAGCGCCCGACCAACCACCGTGATGGCTGTCGGTAACGGTACCGGTCAGCGGTGATTTCGTACAGACGGCGATCCGACCGCTCATCGTTACTTGCGTCCCCGACAGCGGCCCGTTCATGAACGCAAGCAAGTTATCGGGACCGAGCGGGTCGACGTCCGGCCCCTGTTCGAAGACGTACTTGACACCGAGTCCGCGCGCACCGATGTATTTTTTCGCATCCTCCTCGTCAATCGACTCGTACGCGACCGACCCCTCCGAGAGATCGACCCGTGCAACCCTGTCTTGGAAACCGCCGAGTTCTGTCATGATAACTCCTCACTCTTTAATTAGACGTCTATCCTGTTAATCGTTCCCACCCTGATGTAACCGAATGCCGTTACACCCACGCCAAGGGAAATTCTCACCGACAGTCCGGTCGGAAGGCGAATCGTATCGAACGACCGATGGGAATCGACGTGTCAAATACTGCCAACTCGTAACCGATGTCGGTCGTGATCGAGAACCGAGACGCTGGCCGAGCCCGGCCCTACAGCAGCAAGGCAACGATCGCGAGAATAATGAAGATCAACACGAAGATACGAGCAATCTCCATCGAAATCCCGGCAACCCCACGAGCACCAACGGCCGCGGCGATGATCGCGAGCACGAAGAATATCACCGCCCAGTACAAGAAATCACTGCCGCCGATCTGAAGTGGCACCGACGGGACGTGTTCGAACATAGCCCGGACTATCACCGAGGGGTAAATAAACATCGGCGACCGTCCAGTCCCTAACGTCGGACTACAGCGGGTTAAGACCGGCATTCAGCCTGCGACCACGGACGGACTCGTGGTCGCGCCGGAACTGACTTCCAGCAGACCGTATCAGCGGCGTCGGTCGACGACTCGGTCGAACGCCGAGAGTAGGCCGCCCCGATCGTTTCAGATCACGGCCTACTCGTCGCCGAAGAACGCCTGACACAGCTTCGACTCCGCCGTCCGCAGGTGTTCGTGGAACGTCGGCCGCGAGACGCCCATCGACTGGGCGAGTTCCTCGCCGGTCGTCGGCCGGGGCCACTCGAAGTAGCCACTCAGGTACGCTCGCTGCAACGCAGCGAACTGCCGCTCGGTGAGATCACGCTCGAGCCGAGCGGCGAACTCCTGGCGGGTCTCGCGGTCGCGATCACGTTGTTGGAACGAGACGATGTCGGTCCCGGGGTAGCGGTCCTCGACCGCTTCGACGACCGAGCGGACGTTGGCCGAGCGGGGGATCTCGAGTGTGAGGTCGGTGTGCCCGTCCTCGCTTTCGATCGACTGTGTGCGAACGCCACGCTCGGAGAGCCACCCGACGAGATCGTCGCCACCGGAGAGTTCGACCAGACACTCGTCATCGCGTTCGACGAGGATACGACAGTCGAGATCGGGAATTTCGTCGGCGGCGGCAGTGAGGTCGGCAGCGGTGGCGTCGGGCCCGGTGACAGTAAACAGCGATGCCGTCTCGTCGTCGGTGCGGTGGACCGAACGGCGGTACTCGAGTCGACAGTCCGCCGCGTCCGACAGGGCCGCCGAGGCGACGGCCGAATCGGTCAGCGTGAGTTCGACAGCGACGACGGCGTCGGTCTCGAGCACGCGACTGGTTTCGCGGGCGTTGACGCCGCTTGCGACCGCGCGGGCAAGCGCAGAGAGAATAACTGTCTCACGCTCGTTGATCGCTCGACCGTCGCCGGCACAGACGGTGAGCACGCCGTACTCGATGTCGTTGTACGTCAGCGGAAACGAGGCGTGTGTCACCCCCTCGCGCGTCTCGGTCGTTGCAGCGTCTTCGGCGAGTGTGGCCGCAGTCGGATGGTCGGCGTCAGCCGGAACACCCGTTTCGGGACAGCCGCCCGCACTCGCTCGGACGTCGATGCTCCCCGTTGCAGGGTTGCGTTCGCCGATCCACGCGCCGTCGTAGGCCGACTCCATCGCGATCCGGTCACAGACTTCGGCCTCGAGTTCGGATCGGGTAGTCGACCCCGCGACGACGTCGGTGACGTCCTGAATCAGCCCCTCGACGCGATCCAAGATATACTCGAGTTCCGCGGTTCGTCGCTCGAGTTCGAGTTCGGCCTCCTTGCGAGCCGTCACTTCGTTCTGGAAACCGACGTAGTGTGTGACGGTGTCCTCGTCGTCGCGGACGGGGGCGATCGTGACCTCGTTCCAGAACGCGGTGCCGTCTTTGCGGTAGTTCTTGAGTTCGACGGTGACCGGACGGTCCTCGTCGATTGCGGCCGCCATCTCGGCGATCGCGTCCTCGCTCGAGTCCTCACCTTGCAGGAATCGGCAGTTCCGGCCGACGACCTCGTCGAAGCTGTAACCGGTCATGTCCCGATAGGCGTCGTTGACGTAGACTAGCGGGTTGTCCTCGAGGTCGGGATCGGAGATCGTGATCCCGACCGGGGCCTCGTTGATCGCACGATCCTTGACGGCGCGGTCGCTCTCGCCGATGGGCGTGAACTCGTTGGTTACACGACTCGTCTCGCCAGTCTCGCGGTCGCTGTGTTCGAACGTGATCGTCGCACCGTCTGCGGATCGGTGGATGCGTGCGTTGTATTGCTCGTCCTCGAGGACGCTCGTCCGAACCGTTCCGACGGTCGTCTCGCCGATCGCCGCCTCGAGCTGTGACCACGACTCGAAGACGGTTGCTGGGTCCCAG
Organism: Natronorubrum thiooxidans; assembly: GCF_900156475.1. Classification (GTDB taxonomy): domain Archaea; phylum Halobacteriota; class Halobacteria; order Halobacteriales; family Natrialbaceae; genus Natronorubrum; species Natronorubrum thiooxidans. The sequence continues at coordinate 58,670 of NZ_FTNR01000002.1, read as the reverse complement.
TGACCGGTCCGTTCGTCGGTCGACAGCCCGAACGCATCCCTCGCGGCCTCGTTTGCGTACGTGATCGTCCCGTCAGCGACGGCGACGACCGGATCGACGACTGTCTCGAGCGCGCTGGCCGCGGCCGTCGGACGACCGCCGCCACCCTCATACTCCGTGTCGGCATGTTCCATGCCCAGTCCTTCGGGCGGCATCATCCTAAGAACCACGGGGATCATCCGGACGAGTGACCTGTCGGCTACGTGACCCGAACTATTATGTTAGATCATGACATATGTTGTCACATGTCTAGTTCACGATCACCGTTTGAGCGACTCCGAGACAGATTCAACGAAACAGACCTCGAGTGCTCGGCCTGTGGGTACATCGACGACGACGGAAGCTGGCGCGTCAGCGCCGCGGGCAGCCGCGTCCAGTATCAGTTCATCTGTCCCACCTGCGACGCCATCGAGACGCGTGAGATGCGGCTCTAATGGCGTCGCTCTTGTCGAGCAGTGACGAGTCTCGTGAGTGATGACGACAGGTGATCGACTAAACCTCGAGGACGGCACCGCTGGTGCCGGTCGCTAGACGAAGGCGCTTTAGGCGCTGGACCGCTTTCTCTCCACAATGAGTAAACCCACGCCCGACGTCTACGAGCAGGGCAAGGGCATGGACGCCCACAACAAGGTCATGCGAGAGATCCGCTCTCGCAAGGAGGCGAGCTACGACCCCCACGAGCCGACCCGCGTCTGGCTCGACGAGGACAACACCCCCGGTGGCGTCAAACGGAGTCTGACGATTATTCTCAACACCGGCGGCTGTCGCTGGGCCCGCGCCGGCGGCTGTACGATGTGTGGCTACGTCGCCGAGAGCGTCGACGGCGGCTCCGTCTCCCACGAGGCCCTGATGAACCAGATCGACGTCTGTCTCGAGCACGAGGCCGACAACGCAGACGAGCCAGCAGAGCTCATCAAGATCTACACCTCCGGCTCCTTCCTCGACGAGCGCGAGGTCGGTGCCGAAACCCGCCGCGCCATCGGCGAGACGTTCGCCGACCGCGAGCGCATCGTCCTCGAGTCGCTGCCCGACTTCGTCGACCGTGAGAAGATCGCCGACTTCACCCGCCACAGTATCGACACAGACATCGCGATCGGCCTCGAGACGGCGACTGACCGGGTCCGACACGACTGCGTGAACAAGTACTTCGACTTCGCGGACTTCGAAGATGCCTGCGCGGAAGCCGCCGAGGCCAACGCAGAAGCTGGTGACGACGCCGACGCAGGGATCAAGGCGTATCTGCTGATGAAGCCGCCGTTTCTCACAGAGTCCGAAGCGGTCGAAGACATGATCAGTTCGATCGAGCGCTGTGCCGACGTCGATGGCTGTCACACCGTCTCGATGAACCCGTGTAACGTCCAGCGGTATACGATGGTTGACGAACTCTACTTCCGCGACGGCTACCGGCCGCCGTGGCTGTGGTCGGTCGCCCACGTCCTCGAACAGACCGCCGACGTCGACGCCATCGTCGTCTCGGACCCCGTCGGCCACGGCTCCGACCGCGGCCCCCACAACTGCCAAGACTGTGACGACCGCGTCCAGAAGGCGATCAAGGACTTCGACCTCCGACAGGACCCCACCGTCTTCGAACAGGTCTCCTGTGAGTGTGAAGGAACCTGGGAGGTCGTGCTGGAACGCGAACGCAGCTTCAACCAGCCACTGACGCGGTAAAGCGCTCGAACGCGCGGAGTCTGCAACCACTTTTTGATTCGCGCTCGAACGGTTCTACCGGATCTCGAGCGGAGCGACGGCTCGCGGACGGTCCCGATAGCTGATTAGAACGACTGCTGAGCGAAGCAGACACCGAAAAATATCGCGGCGATGCGACCGTGCTAGGCCGACTCGAAGCCCTGCAGCACGCCCTGTCCGTCGGTCGGGCCGACGTCGGGCAGCGTCACGCGCTCGGGGTGGGGCATCAACACGGCGACGGTCTCGCGGTCGCCGATGACGCCGGCGACGTTGTGTTTCGAGCCGTTCGGGTTCGTGTCCGGCCCCGTCTCGCCGTTTTCGTCGCAGTAGCGGAAGATGACGCGGTCGTCGTCCTCGAGTTCGGCCAGTCGGTCGTCGTCGATCTCGTAGCGCCCTTCGCCGTGGGCGATCGGGATCTCGATAACGTCGCCTTCCTCGTAGGCGGCCGTCCAGGGCGTGTCGTCGCGTTCGACGCGCAGGTAGACGTGCTCACACTGGAAGCGCGCGCTCTCGTTGGTCGTAAACGCGCCTTCGGTGAGGCCGGACTCGCAGCCGATCTGGGCCCCGTTACAGACGCCGAGCACGGGGACGCCGTCGGCGGCGGCCTCGCGAACCTCCGCCATGATCGGCGAGCGCGCGGCCATCGCACCCGCACGCAGGTAGTCACCGTAGGAGAACCCGCCGGGCAGCATGATCCCCGAGGGATCTTCGGGGAGGCCGTCCTCGTGCCAGACGATCTCGGCGTCGATGTCGAGGTGCTCGAGGGCGCGTTCGGCGTCGCGGTCGCAGTTCGAGCCGCCAAAGCGGATGATCGAAACCGTCATCTACCGCTCGGCGACCTCCACGTCGTAGTCGTGGATGGTCGGGTTCGCGAGCAGTCGTTCTGCCATCTCGCTTGCGCGCTCGCTCGCGGCGTCAGCCGACTTGGCCTCGAGGTCGACCTCGAAGCGGTCCGCAGCGCGCAGATCCTCGAGTTCGAAGCCAAGCCGTTCTAAGGCTTGCTGTGTGGTCTCGGCTTCGGGATCGAGCACGCCGTGTTTGAGTCGGACGGTCACCGTCGCGGTGTAGCCAGTCATTATCTGATACCCCGTAACCGTGCTCAAAAACGCTTTCGCCTTGCGTCTGTCATGCACGTTCGTGGATACCCACGCGAGCCAAGTCCTGCGCTCGTGCTCTCCGGGCCGGGCGGTCGACGGTGCGTCGAGCCCTCGAGCCGATAACATGGCTGTTAGCTGGTAAACGCACTGTCCGCAAAGGCCCATATGGGCCACGCGCCAACATTGAGCCGTCAATGACCGAGTCCCCGCTTATTCCCGAGACAGCACGAATCGGCCGTACTGCGCTGGTCGTCACGGATCTCGAGGCGATGATCGAATTCTACCAAGACGTCGTCGGCCTCGCGGTACAGACGCGACAGGAAACGACGGCAACACTCGGCGTCGACGGGACGCCGTTGCTCGTCTTGGAACAGGACGAGGACGCACCACCTCGACGCCGGGAGCAGGCAGGGCTCTTTCACAACGCGTTCACGGTCCCCTCGCACACTGCGTTAGGTAGTGCACTCGAGCGAATCAGAACCCACTGGCAGTTAGACGGGGCATCTGATCACTACGTGAGCGAAGCGCTGTACCTCACCGACCCCGAAGACAACGGCATCGAGATTTATACGGACCGACCGGAGGCGGAGTGGCCACGTGCAGACGACGGCACGGTACAGATCGGGACCGTGGCCCTCGATCTCGACGACATTGCGGCACAGTCAGACGGACGCACGGAAGCCCCTCCCGGAACGACGGTTGGCCACATCCATCTGGAAGCGTCCTCGCTCGAGGCGACACGGGCGTTTTACGTCGACACCCTGGGACTCACCGTCCAGACGGAAGTGCGTTCAGCGGTGTTTCTCGCGGCCGGGACGTACCACCACCATCTCGGCGTGAACACGTGGAACGGTCGGTCACAGCCCGCTGGCGGTCGTGGACTGGCTTGGTTCGAGTTCATCGTCCCGGACGACTCGACGCTCACAACGGTTCGGCAGCGTCTCGAAGACGCTACCGTGGCGGTCGACGACGCTGCAGCAGGAATCGAACTCACGGACCCGGACGGCATCACGATCCGACTCCGGGTGGCATAACGGTCGTTACGGGAGCAACCCTCTGAGCAGCGACGAGAGCCGATAGCCGATTGAGCCGTTCTGGTAGCCGTTCCAGCCCCGCATGCCGCCGGCGAGTGTGACGGCATCGTAGCCTTCCGCCTCGAGCACCGCTGTTGCCTTCTTCGCGACGACACCTGCCTTACAGACCGTGACAACCGTCTTCCCCTTCGGAACCTTCGACAGCGACTGCCGAAACTCGGTCTCGTCACCACGTCGGAGGTCGCCGTAGACGGGGATGTTCTGACTGCCGTCGATGCCGTCACGCTGGTGGGTATTGCGCGGGCGGATGTCGAGGATGTACAGCGACTCCCCGTTTTCCAGTCGCTCCTCGAGTTCCGGCGGCCTGATCTTGCTCATAGAACACAATACTCTGCACGGATACAAAACGGTACGGATGCGCCGTGGCAGTCAGAACGAGTCGCTGTCTCCGACTCGAGTGCACGCATCAGTCGGCCGCCAGCGGAAGCCTGTCGCTGGCAGCGATCGCGTCCGTCAGCCGATCGGCCGCACGCCGCGCGCCGGCGATGTTCCCTGCGAAGGGACCGATAGTGCCGGCCGCCAGCACGCCGGTGACGAACAGTGACGACTCGCCGCCGTCGGTTCGCGACCACGCCAACGTCTCGTCGTCGAGCACTGGCATCCCGCGATACCCTCGCTCGAGGTCCAGTTCGTCGGCGACGCGGTCGACGAACGGGTGCTCGAAGACGGGTGCAAAGCCCGTCGCCAGCACGACACGATCGGCCGACAGACAGCCCCCTGTCTCGAGCAACAGCCGCATCTGGCCGTCCACGTCGCGGGCGGAGCGGACGTCTCCGTATCGGATCGACAGAGGTCCGTCGTCGACTGCCGACTCGAGGCGCTCGAGCAGCGTCTGGGGAACCGTGGCGTCGTTGCGCGCCGTGCGAACGATCTCGTACCGGTCCTGTGAGCCCGCCGGCTGTCGGTGGAGGTGGTTCTCGATGTGGTTCCAGTTGATCCAGCGCGGGTCGGCTTCGCTGGTCGCCGTCTCGAGTTCGTGGCGCGAACAGAGCGTCACCGCTTCGCGCTCGCGTTCGGCGAGACAGGTCGCAAGCTGGGCGGCCGTGATCCCGCCGCCGACGACGATTGTCTCCTCGGCGGGCGTTTCGGGGTCGAACCCGTCCCAGACGTGGGTGATCGAGTCGACGCCATCGGCCCACGCTGGCTTCCGGTAGCGGCCGCCGTGGCCGATCGCCAGTACGCAGTTTCGGGTTCGGATCGCCTCGCTCGAGCCAGCGCCGTCGGCTGCTGTCGTCTCGAGAACGAGCCCATCGCCGTGTTCGGTCCGACAGATTGCGTCGACGCTCGCCTGCCGGTGGAGAGAGTCGAGGTCGTTGCCCTCGATCACGTAGTCGGCGTAGTCGAGAAACAGCGACAGCGTCGGGCGCTGTGGATACCCCGGCGTCGGCAGGAGTTCGTCCGTCCGACCTCGTCCCTCGGCGAAGCTCTCGAGGCCGAACGGCTCGGTGCCGACGTGGTGGACGAACGTCGAGCGCAGTTCGTCCATCTCGCAGGCGCGTGCCTTCCGGCGAAACGACTCGAGCAGGCGCTCGTGTGGGTCGACCACCAGTACCTCGTCACGCTCGAGGGTGGTGTCCTCGAGCAGCCGCTGGCAGACGTACGTGCCGTGGATGCCACCGCCGACGATAGCGCACTCGAACATCAGCCGGGTGTTTGGCCGCAGTATTAATAACTACACTGCTTTAGATAATAACTTCTATTATCTCTCAAGTAGTATTGTTAATCGAATGTCCGACAACTCGATTCCCGTCACGGTACTGTCCGGTATCCTCGGTGCCGGCAAGACGACCGTTCTCAACCACGTGCTCCACGAGAGCGACGACCGCGACCTCGCCGTACTCGTCAACGACATGGGCGAGGTCAACGTCGACGCCGAACTCGTCGCCGAGTCCTCGGATATCGCCGACGAAGACGAGGAGTTGGTCGAACTCTCGAACGGTTGTATCTGCTGTGAGCTTCGCGGCGACCTGCTCGATGCCATCGGGGAACTCACCCAGCACCGCGCGTTCGACGGCATCATCGTCGAGTCGACTGGCGTCGCCGAGCCGCTGCCCGTCGCTCAGACGCTGACGCTCGGCTTCGACCAGTCCGATCTCGATCCCACCGAGTTCTACGAGGAGACCGGCATCGAGCCGCTCGAGGGCTGCCATCTGGATACGACCGTCACGGTCGTCGACGCCCACCAGTTCCACACCGCGATGGAGTCCGACGAGATCCTCGACGACGATGGGACGAAAAAACACCTCGGCGACCTGCTCGTCGAGCAGGTCGAGTTCTGTGACGTCCTCCTGTTGAACAAGTGTGATCTGGTCGACGAGGCCACCCTCGAGAAGATCGAATCCACACTCGAGGTGCTCCAGCCCCGTGCCGAGATCATCCGCACCGAACACGGCCGGATCGATCCCGACGACATCCTCGAGACCGATCGGTTCGACTTCGAGGACGCGAGCCAGTCTGCAGGCTGGATCAAGGAACTGCAAGAGCCCCACGAGTCGGCCGAAGAGGAACACGGCGTCAGTTCGTTCGTCTTCGAGGCACGCCGGCCGTTCCACCCCGAGCGCTTTGCCGACCTGCTCGATGCGTTCCCCGATGCGGTCGTTCGCGCGAAAGGCCACTTCTGGCTCGCAACCCGAGAAGACGAGGCGCTGACGTTCAACGTCGCCGGCCAGTCAGTTCGTGTCGGCCCCGGTGGACAGTGGATCGACACGCTACCGGCCGACGAGCGGCGCGAACAGCTCGAGGCAAACCCACAACTCGAGGAGCTGTGGCACGACCGATGGGGCGACCGCAACGTCCGACTCGTCGTGATCGGCACCGAGATGGACCACGCGTCGCTGCGAAGCGACCTCGCCGACTGTCTGCTGACTGCCGACGAACTCGAGGCCAACTGGTCGGCGTTCGAGGATCGGTTCCCGACGTTCGAGCCGCCAGAGCCTGCGGCTGAGGACGCGGCTGACGAGCCCGACGCCGACGACCAGCAGGAGCAGACGGAGGAACTCGGGATTGCCGACTGACAAGGTTCGACGATGACCGAACGGAACACCGACGCCGAACGCCGGGCGGATATCGACGCGTTAGCGGCCGCCGATGACCCTTTCCCCGGAGACGTTTCGCCGTGTTATCAGGCGTATCTCGAGCGCAACGACTACCGGCCGGACGTCTGTACGATCTATTCGGCCGTGACCGCCGGTACCATCGAGGAGACGTGGATCAAAGCGACCGGCTCGGCGTTCGTCTCTCGAGAAGAAATGCGCTAACCCGCCATAGTCGACGCACAGACGCCCCGTCGTACGACCGGCTAGCAGTTTCCACACTATGTCTATTCTATGACGCGCTCGTCGTAGGTATCGTTAAACGACACCGACACCCCGAGCAAGACTGCGGTCTGGGCGATCAGAAACGAAGTGGTGTACAAAAACGCGTTCAGACAGCGATTCGTGGGACTGGAGTCGAAGTCACGGGGTTAGTCAGCACCCGCAGGCGTGGTTTCGGACGCCGCACGCTGGCTGCGCCAGCGGCCCTGGAGGTAGGCACCGGCGAACATGCCGGCGAGCGCCCAGAGGATCGTGAAATTGCCGATCCCGATGCTCGCGTAGGCCGCGCCGGGACAGATCCCCGACAGGCCCCAGCCGACGCCGAAGATCGCGCCGCCGATCAAGACGTTGCGGTCGAACGACTTCAGCCGGCGGCCGTACACGTCGCCGGTTAGCGGTGCGCGATCGCTCACTCGAGGCATGATCGCGAAGGCGATCCCGGTGACGATCGCCGCACCGAACATGACGAACAACAGCCCGAAGTCGGTAAACTGGAGGAAATCCAGCACGACTTCCGGGCGGGCCATGTGACTAAAGCCGAGCCCGAAGCCGAAGATCAGGCCGCCGACGAAGATCAGCGGCATGAACAGGGGATGTCGGTCGCTCACGGGTCGTCACCTCCCCGTTCGCTATCTCGAGACGCACGTGTCTCGCAACTCATATTACGGACTCACCCCCATGAGCTGGACCAGCTGTGCCGTTACGATCGCGACCAGCAGGAACGTCACCACGCCGACGATCGACGTCTTCGACGCCGAGCCGACGCCACAGACGCCGTGGCCGGACGTACAGCCCTTGCCGATACGGGTGCCGATCCCGACGAAGACGCCGCCGAGCAGCAGCCGCCAGGGCTGGACGTCCGTCGTCCATGCGCCACCCTGCCAGAAGACGGCGTACACCGCCGCCCCGAGGATGATCCCCAGCGTGAATACGATCCGCCAGTCCCGCGAACTGCGGTACTGCTGGAACCGAGACTGATCGGAGACGTACGACAGCGTCGACTCGAGGAACGTACTCGCGCCGGCAGCGATTCCGGTCCCCATGTAGATTACGACCGCGCCGAGGCCGACGAACAGTCCCCCGACGGCGTACCGAGTGATGCCGTTGGGGAACAGCTCGGCGGTCAACGAAAGCGGAAGGAGTTCTGTGAACATTCAGTATCAGATCACGTGGCTCAGTCGTCCGCCAGCGAGTCCTGGCTGGCAGCACAGTTGTTCGGGCCGAGCTCGAGTTCGAAGGCTTCGTCGTCGTCGGCCTGCTGCTGGCCGAGGTTCGTCGGGATGATGTCCTCGTAGTTGGCCGGGCGAGGTGGCATATCCGAGAGGATCAGCTCGACGAACTCGTCTTCGTCCATCGTCAGCGCGGCCATGTCCTCTTTGAGCTGGCCGACCGGGGCGGTGTAGGTGCCGTCCGCGGCGGGTTCGGCGGCGTCACTGAAGTGAGCACCACCGATGAGGGTGTCGTCGGGCTGTGAGAGGACACGCTCCTGGAGCGACTCGTAGAGCAGGCTGGCGGCTTCGGGTGCGCCGTCGTCGCCTTCCTCCAGGTCGGGACGGGCGACGCTCTCGATGAACAGCCCGTCGCCAGTCGCGAGCAGCGAGTCGTCGATCAGGTACGAGGTCATCCCGGAGGTGTGGCCGGGCGTGTACACCGTCTCGATCGTGACGTCGCCGACCTGGAACTCGTCGCCGTCTTCGGCGAGCGTCATCTCGTCGGCGTAGGTGACGCCGCGGTCGACCGACGCCTCGGGGATGACGCCCTCGACACCGACGGCGTCGAGTGCGCGAACGCCCGAGATGTGATCGGCGTGGATGTGCGTGTCGATCGCGTACTTCAGCTCGACACCGAGCTCGTCGGCGTCGTTCAGATAGCGGTCGGTGAACGCACGCAGCGGATCGATTATGGCTGCCTCGCCGTCATCGTAGACGAAGTAGCCCAGACAGCCCGAGGAGGGGCGCTGGTACTGGAGCAGGGTGCCGGCACCGTCGTAGTCCTTGACCTCGACGGCCTCGTAGATTCGTGCCCAGCCGTTCATCCCGTCCTCGAGATGGTTGACGTCGTAGTCGCGTTCGGCCAGCGTCCCGGCGACGAACTCGCTCGCGCCGCCTTTCGCACAGAGGACGGTGATCTCACGGTCCTCCGGGATCTTCTGGAGACTGTGGGCGTCGATATCGTCCTCAAGGAACTCGAAGTACGGAACGTTGATCGACTCGACGTTCTCGCCGTCGATTCGCCACTCGTCGTAGTCGCTTTCCATGCGCGCATCGAGGAGCGTAACCTCGTCGCCCGCATCGATTCGTGCTTTCAGTTCGTCAGGGGTCACCGATTCGACCGGTTCGTCAGGCGTTGGAAAGTCCATGTCGGCCATGTTGTACAGTTCCCAGTACCGGTTGCTCGCACTTAAGAGTTTGTATAGTATTTCCCTTATTGCACAATATAGCTTCTGCTCGAGGTGCCGAATTACTCTAGTTTGTACGTATGTAAGCGCCCACAGAGGGGTCAGCACCCGTTTGGGCGACTCACAGCTGTTCGCTAGATGCACAATAATCGATATCCTTTTATAGACGTAGCCAATATTGTGTAATAGCTCCAATACAGAGCAGAGATAACCTATGAGTTCGGAATACCAAACCACCGAGACGCTCGACGTGAAAGGACTGTCCTGCCCAATGCCTATCGTCAAAACCAAGCAAGCCATCGACGACCTCGACGCCGACGACGTCCTCGAGGTCGTTTCGACCGATTCGGGCAGCATGAGCGACATTCAGGGCTGGGCAGAGGGCACCGACGGCGTCGAACTCCTCGATCAGGTCGAGGGCGATGACCTCTACACCCACTACGTGAAGAAAACGGCATAATATGAGTACGGATAACACCACGCCATCGGCCGACGGCTCCATCGACGCTGCCGAGGTACAGGCCCTGCGCGAGCGCGTCGACGAACTCGAGCAGTCGCTGGCCGAACTGGACGACGGCGACGATCAGCAGAAGATGACGATCGTCGCGACCCAGGGCAGTTTCGATATGGCCTACCCGCCACTGATCCTCGCGAGCACGGCAGCTGCCTTCGGCTGGGACGTCGTCGTCTTCCACACGTTCTGGGGACTCGACATCCTTCACGAGGAGAAATCGAAGGAGCTCAAGCTCTCCGCCGTCGGCAACCCGAGCATGCCGATGCCGAACGCACTCGCCGCGTTGCCCGGCATGGACTCGATGGCGACGAAGATGATGCAAAAGAAGATCGACGAGAACGGCACCGCAACCATCGAGGAGCTAATCGACCTCTCGCTCGATCAGGGTGTCGACCTGCAGGCCTGCCAGATGACCATCGAGCTGATGGAATACGACGAAGACGACTTCTACGATGGTGTGACGACGGGCGTCGGCGCAGCGACCGCGATCCAGCACATGGCCGAATCGGACGTCCAGCTGTTGGTCTAACCCATATGCTCGAACACGAATCGCCGGAGGCGAACGCACGTCCGAGTCTGCGTGTCATCGAGACCGTCGCCAACGCAGACGACGTCGACCCTGCCAGCCTCGAACCGCCGCTGTACGACGTTGTCGATACGAACGCTCTGGATCGACTCTTCGACCCAACCACATCCGACACGACTGCCCGTCGCGGACAGGTCTCGTTTCGGTATCGTGGCTACGACATTACGGTCCACTCGAGTGGGCGTGTCGACCTCGAGTAATTCGAGTAATCCGATGACGAACAATTCTTGAGACGCGTACACATGGTCCGTAGCTGACAGCATCCGCAGAGCGTTCTCGACGTCTCGCTTCGACCACGACGCAGTCACGTGATATCCGACGGCGTCACACGTATCCACCACTCACAGTCGCTGGTGATCGACGCTGGCGGCGACTTCTTAGTATTGTGTACTTTGGGAAATACTTTACTACGATGCGAGCGTATCGCCAGCCATGACAGATCCGTTCGTCATCGTCGGCGGGGACGCAGCCGGGATGAGTGCCGCAAGCAAGGCCAAACGCGAGGCTCCGGACCGGGACGTACTCGTCTTCGAAAAAGGCGAGTGGGTCTCGTATGCGGGCTGTGGGATGCCCTACTACGTCAAAGGCGACGTCGAGAACCTCGAGGACCTCGTCTCGGTCACGGCCGAGGAGTTCCGCGAGCAGCGTGACGTCGACTTGCGGACCGGCCACGAGGTCGTCGCGATCGACCCAGAGGCGAAGACCGTCACCGTCGAGGCCGACGGCGAGCGCTTCGAACAGTCCTACGGCGACCTGCTGATCGGCACTGGCGCTCGCGCTATCGTCCCACCTTTCGATGGGATGGACCTCGAGGGCGTGTTCACCCTCCGGAGCATGGACCAGGCTGACGCCATCGAAGACTACGTCTCGGCCCACGAGCCAGCGACCGCCGCAATCGTCGGCGGCGGCTACGTCGGCGTCGAGATGGCCGAAGCGCTCGACGAACGCGGCGTCGACGTCTCGATCTTCGAGATGCTCCCACAGACGCTCCAGCCCTTCGGTGAGGAGACGGCACGGGTCGTCGAGGAGCACCTCCGCGAGCAGGGCGTCGATCTGCACCTCGAGACCGCCGTCCAGGGCTTTGCCGGGAGCGACCACGTCGAGTCGGTCGAAGTTGAGGACGACTCGATGTCGGCGGACCTCGTCATCGTCGGCGTCGGCGTCGCGCCGAACGTCGAACTCGCCGAGGCGGCCGGCATCGAGATCGGGGAAACGGGGGCTATCGCGACCGACGAGTACGGCTGCACGAACGACGAAGACGTCTACGCCGCGGGCGACTGTGCCGAGGCGGAAAACGTCGTCACCGGTGAGCCCGACCACGTCCCGCTTGCGCTGACGGCCAACCGAGCCGGTCGGGCGATCGGCTCGACGGTTTCGGGAGATCCCACGGCGACCGGCGGCACCGCCGGCACGGCGATCGTCAAAGCCTTCGAGCTTGGTGCTGCTCGAACCGGCATCATCGACGACGAGCGCGCACGCGAGGCCGGCTTCGACCCCGTCTCCGTCACCATTGACACCGAGACGCGCCCACACTACTACCCCGGCGCGACCGAGCTGACCGTCACGCTCGTCGCTGATCAGGGGAGCAACCGCGTCCTCGGAGCCAGTCTCGTCGGTCCAGAGGGCACGAAACGGATCGACACGGTCGCGACGGCCGTCTCGTCGGGACTGACCGTCTCGGAGCTACAGAACCTCGACCTCGCCTACGCGCCGCCGTTTAGCCCCGTCTGGGACCCGATCCTGACCGCCGCGAAAGTGCTGCAGGGCAACCTCGAGTAACGCCCCCGCGATCCACCAACGGTCACAGAGCGGTGTGGCCTGCCACGCCGGCACGCCACCCATACTCGGAAACCCGTTGCAGAGACGTCTCTTCCTCCCGAAAGCCCTACGAATTCTGTTCTCACTCGGATGCCGTGAGCTTTAAGCGGCCATCATCCGCCTATCCGGGTATGAAAGCCACCGCCATGGCCCACCCGATCCAGGGGCTGGTGAAGTACCACGGAATGCGAGACGACATCAAGCGACTGCCGTATCACGACAGCATCAGCCTCTGTACGGCTCCGAGCCACACCCGGACGACCGTCGAATTCTCGATGGACTACGACGAGGACACCTTCGTCGTCGACGGCGAGGAACTCGACGGCCGGGCCTACGAGCGAGTCGAAGCCGTCGTCGAAAAGGCACGGTCAAAATCCGACGCCGCCCACACCGTCTACCCCGTCCGCCTCGAGAGCGAGAACAGCTTTCCCTCGAACGTCGGGCTTGGCTCGTCGTCCTCGGGCTTTGCGGCCGCCGCGATGGCACTCGCCGAAGCCGCGGGGCTCGATGCGTCGAAACCGGAGATCTCGACGATCGCTCGTGTCGGTTCGGCCTCGGCCGCTCGAGCCGTCACCGGGGCGTTCTCGCAACTGCATACGGGACTGAACGACGAGGACTGTCGCTCGAGTCGCATCCCGACCGATCTCCACGAGGAGCTCAAGATCATCGTCGGACTCGTTCCCTACCACAAAGAGACCGAGGACGCCCACAACGAGGCCGCCGACAGCCACATGTTTCAGGCGCGCAACGCCCACATCCACGGTCAGATCGCCGAGATGCGGGACTCGTTGCGGAACAATGACTTCGAGGGCGTGTTCGAACTCGCCGAACACGACTCGCTGTCGCTCGCCGCAACCACGATGACCGGCCCGTCGGGCTGGGTCTACTGGCAACCAGAGACGCTGACGATCTTCAATCGCGTCCGCAAACTCCGCGACGAGGAGGACATCCCCGTCTACTTCTCGACGGACACCGGTGCCACCGTCTACGTCAACACCACCGAAGAGTACGCCGAGCGCGTCGAAGAGGAAATCGCCGACTGCGGCGTCTCGACGACCATCTGGGACGTCGGCGGCCCCGCTCGACTGCTCGACGACCACCTGTTCTAACCGATTCGGGACGCCTGCGTGTCCCATCTGTCGTCCGTTCTCCGTCCTCGAGCGTGTGCCAACTGTGACAGTACGCTTTTGGTACTCGTTAGCAATCATCGTGTATGGTCGCAGAACAGTTCACCGCGGCGGCCGCACAGATCGAACCGGTCTACCACGGCAAGGACGCCACGCTCGAGAAGACGTGCCAATGGATCGAAAAGGCTGGCAATCAGGACGTCGACGTCGTCGTCTTCCCGGAGACGTTCTTCCCTGGCTACCCCTACTGGCGAGGAAGTTCGGTCGCCCGCTGGACCGAGTTGATGGTCGATTTGCAGAAAAACAGCCTCTCGGTCGAGGACGACGCTCTCGAGGTACTCGGCGAGGTGATCGACGAGGCGAACTGCCACGTCGTCTTGGGGACGAACGAACGATCCGAGCGGCCGGGAAGCGAGACGCTGTACAACTCGCTGTTCTACTTCGACCGATCGGGCGAGCTGGTACGTCGCCACCGGAAGCTCATGCCGACCCACGGCGAGCGAACGATCTGGGGGCGGGGCGATCCGTCGACGCTCGACACGCACGACACCGACATCGGCCGGATGGGCGGGCTCATCTGCTATGAGAACCACATGACCCTGCCGAAAGGCGCACTCGCTGCGATGGGCGAGGAGATCCACCCCGCCGTCTGGCCCGGATTCTGGGAACAGCACGGCCACCCCGGCGACAAGTCGAAGGCGACGGATCGGTCGGCGATCGAGACCTGTGATCAGTACCCCGCGATGCGCGAGTACGCCTTCGAAACCCAGTCGTTCGTCATCTCGAGTTCGGCCTACATGAGCGACGACATGCTTGAGCGCGTGATGGACGACGTCGACTTCAACATCGCCGCCGGCGGGAGCATGCTCATCAACCCGGCCGGGATCGTCAAAGCCGGCCCAGCAATTGGCGAGGAGACGCTGCTCACTGCCGAGTTCGACCGTGACGAACGCCGCGCGACGAAGGCGTACTTCGATTCCGTCGGCCACTACACCCGCTGGGACGCAGTCAACCTGAATATTCGAGACACCGAGTTAGCGCCGTTCGAGTCCGAACAGCCCGACGAGACGCCACCGACGCCGAGTCCGGCCACGATCGAGGAGATTGCGACCGAACACGACCTCCCGATCGACACTATCGAATCGATCGTCGACTCGCTTCACTCCGCGTAAGCTTGCCGTTCGGTCAGCAATGTGGTCAGGTCCAGCGATCCAGCCCCGTCTGTGTCACGCTCTCGTCGATCCGTTCGAAGCCGCGTTCGACCTCGCCGGCGTCGACACCCCACTCGTCGGTGACGTACGCCCGCGCGGCCTCGAGATCCGGCTCGAGCGTCGTCTCGAACTCGTAGTCGTCGGTCACATTCGGATCACGGAACAGCTGTCGCACGCGGTCACCGTACTCGACGCTGTCGCCGCGGGCCTCGAGAACGCTCCAGAGGTCGCCATGCTCGGTAATCTCCGTGATCGCCGTCTTGGGACCGATCCCGTGCACACCGTCGTTGAAGTCGGTACCGATGAGAATTGCCGCGTCGATCAGTTGCTCGAGCGTGAGGTCGTGATGTGCGAGCGTGGCCTCGAGATCCATCAGTTCGGGGTTGCCCTTGCTTGTGAGCTGTCGCAGGGTCAGCGGCGCGCCGAAGAGCAACGCGTCGTAGTCCTCCGAGCCGACGTAGTCGGCGTCGCCGCGTCGAGCCATGTGGGCGGCCTGTGCTTCACCCTCCGCCGGCGCTTCGACGATTGGGACGTCGAGCAACTCGAGCAACTCACGGCTCGTCTCCTGAATCGTCGGCGTCAGCCGTTGCGTTCGGGACTCGAGTTGGGCGATCGCGACTGCGTCACCCTCCTCGCGGGCGGCCTCGAGTTGGTCCTCGTAGGTCTCGCGTTGCTCGCGGCGGGACTCGATCTCGTCGGCTTTCAGTTCCGAGGGGCCACCGTCAAAGACCATTACCGGGGTGATGTCGTGTTCGAAGAACTTGGGGAGGCCCTGGATGATGCCGACGAGATTCGCGACTTCAGTGCCGTCGGCGGTCGTGTACTTCGAACTGTTCGTCCACTTGACCGTCGTCGTCAGATAGCGGTAGAGCCAGTTGTGTGCGTCGACCGCGACGACACCCTCGACGTCGTCGAAGGGAACCTCCTCGATGACGGCGATATCACGTAGTGCAGCGTTTCCCATTGGTGACGTTTGGGCCGACTGGGATTTGAAGTATTGGCTTCGCGCCAGTGGTCGTGTTTAAATTCGCATTCGCTCGAGTCGCTATCAGGACTCCGGTTCGGGTGGTTCGCTGTCACGTCGCGACTCGAGAAATTGCCCCTCTTCGTCGGAGAGATCGCGCTCGCGAAACTGCTCGAGGCCAGCCTGATACCGTGCTCGAGCGTCCTCGATGCCAGCAGTCGGGTACTCGAGAAGGAGTTCGGCGATGCCCGTCTGCTCGCCAGTGTAGGCGAAGCCAGTTCGATAGAGTGCTTCGTAGGCAAACGGGTTGTTGACGGCGATTCGAAGCCGATCGTAGCCGCGCTCTACGGCGCGGTCGCGGACGTGACCCAGCAGTTTCGGGCCGATACCCTCGCCGCGGCGCTCGCGGTCGACGGTGACGTAGCGCAGCCAGAGCGTGTCCGCGTCGGTGCGGTCCTCGTTGAACGCGACGGCGGCGACGATCGTGTCGTCATCTCGAGCCACGGCTTTCCCGGTGTTCGTCATGACGAACTTGCCGGCGTAGCTGAACCGCTTGTAATCGAGGCGTAGTTTCGGGCCGTCGGGCGGCCAGCCAAGCAGATCGTACTCCACGCCGGAAGCTTTGCGGGCCAGCACGTAAGACTGGCGGAGGACCCACAGTACTCGGGTTTTCGTCGCCCGCTGGCGTGGTAGTTGTGCTTGCCAGTCCAGCTCCTCGGCGGCACAGTCGGTGGCACGGCCGGCGCATTTCCGACAGCCGCCATCGAAAGTCTCGTCGGCTACCTCCTGTTCGGGACCGTCCTCGGACTCGTCTTCGCCACGACCGTCGATCTCAGTGACCGCCCGTCGGGACGACCGCTCGAGGAGTGAACTCGGCCGTCGGTCGTCGCGATCTGTCCCCCACACCGGCGACGCCGATCGCACCGATGGCAAATGGAAGGCGATAGTTAACTTGACTCGAGGGATACACCTAGACATGGACCCGGAAGACCTGTCGTCGGACGGACCACGGTCGAGTCAGAACGTTATCGACAATGCGTTTCTGGCGCTCCGAAACCGGAACCGCCGGTTCATGTGTTACTTTTTGCTCGAACACGAGACGGCATTGCTGTCAGAACTGGCAGACGTCGTTTCCGGGTGGACCTACACGGCTGACGGCAGAATCGTCGAGTCACAATGTCGTGATCAGTGCTATCTGAACCTCCAGCACACCCACGTTCCGAAACTGGTCGAAATCGGGATGGTGTGGTACGACGACGACACCGACTCCCTTTCGCTCGCACCCTGCCCGGACCCCGCCCGAGAGATCGTCACACGGGCCTGCGCGATGGAGACCGGTTCGTGATCGTACACGCCGTGTTCAGTTACCGAGTCGCACTCGAGGCCCACGATCAATGACACTCTCTGCCTACTTCGCCCAGATCGACCCGCCGACACGAACCGTCACCATCTATGCGCCACAGCCACAGCCCGACGTCGTCGACTGGTTCCAGACCGGAGTCGACGCCGTCGACTACCGCTCGCTCCCGGATGTAACTGCGGCCAGTCAGAGTTTCTTCGTCATCCACGAGGACGATGCGTTCGTCGCTGCTATCGGCCTCGAGGCCGCCCGAGAGTTCCTCGAGCCGCCGATCAACGAGCCGTGGGCCGACGCCCTCGACGACGCCAGCTATCGCCGCCTGGTCGAGGTCTTCGAGTCGACAGTGTGGCACTCCCTCGAGCGCCGGCAACTGCTCGCGGTCAGCCGTGAGATCGAGAACCGGGCCTGGCGGGCCGGCAGCGGGACGCTCCGGGTGGGGTTCCAGAATTCGGACGCGCTCGAGCCGATGGAGGCGGTGTACGCCCGCCTCGCCGCGGAGTCGGCGCTCGACATCCACGTTTATATCGCCGACGACTGGGACCGACCGTCGATTCCTGGCGTGACGATCTACGCCGACGGCGGCGACGAGATCGGCTCGTTCTGGGTGCTCACCTTCGACGGCGACGGCGATCCACTCCGGACCAGCGGGCTCATCGCCAGAGAGCGCGACGCCGATGGGTTCGAGGGGCTGTGGACCGACGACACGCAACTCGTCGCCCGACTCGAGCGGGCACTGCAGGCGGCTTCGGACTGACCCGCGAGACACGACCGCTGTCGCGTGTGAGAATATGGTGCCTACGAGAGTACAACGAGCCGAACACAAAATGTATATCAGTTGACTGTCTCGATTCGCCGTATGCCCTCCAGACGCTGGCTGCTCGCGGGAGCGGGTGCCACACTTGCCGGCCTCGACACGTCGCCGTGGACCGCCATCCGTCGGAGCGAGGGGCTGTCGAGTGGCCACACGTATCCCCTCGCGGGACTTGTCGTCTCACAGTAGAACTGCACGAAGACGATCGTGTTCGCTTCGCTCACGCGCTGTGACTGCTCTACTTCAACACCCTCATACGATTCCTGCGGCTCACGAGTTGGTTCGCCGCAGGAATGCGCGGACCGGGATTTGAACCCGGGCCATGAGCTTGGAAGGCTCAGGTCCTACCACTAGACCATCCGCGCCTATCTCCCGATTCTGGTTCCGTGTTTAAGATGCTTCCGTTTTCGATCAACCCGCTCGAGTCGGCCAGTTTTGAACGCCGCGGACGACTACAGCCCCCGATCACTCCGCTCGTGGGCTCGAGTCGGCTGCCCCTGCGACCGTCGCATAGCAGTTCCCACTCGAGACCTCCCACTCGAGGACCTCGAGTGCGCTCGCCTCGAGGGCGGCATCGAACTCCTCGGGGCTGTAAATGTGATAGAAGCGGTCGACGGGTTCGCCGCCCGGCAGTGTCCACTCGATGGTCGTGTCGAACCCGTCGGTTTCGTCGAACTTGTCGTGGGCGGTCGACCACGCGCTGACGAGCGCGCGGCCATCGGGGGCGAGGACGCGCGCGAGTTCATCGAGGCTGTCTCGGCGGGCTCGCTGGGTCGGCAGGTGATGGAGCGTCGCGACGTAGACGGCGATGTCGACGCTGTTAGCGGCCAGCGGCAGTCGTGCGGCGTCGCCTTGACAGAGTGCGACGGCGAACCCGTGCTCGCGGGCGCGCTCGCGACCAGTCTCGAGGAGCCCGCGGCTGACGTCGAGGCCGACGACGCGCTTGCAGTGGCCGGCGAGCAGTTCGGCGTGTCGGCAGTTGCCACAGCCGAGATCGAGCCCGGTGAGCGAGTCGTCCACAGCGGGCTCGAGTTCATTCGCGTGCGTCTCGACGAACGTCTCGACTTCGGGCCAGGCGTACTCTCTGGTGGCGGCGAAATGGGTGGCGATCCGATCGTAGGTGTCACGAACGGCGACTCGTCGCGAGGTGTCGGCTCGCGGGTGCTCCTCGGCCATTGTCCGTCCTCGTTGGGGCACGCGCAAAAAGCGTTCGTAACGTCATCATCGATGCGACAGTGGCGTTACGTTGATACGGTCTGAGTGCGAACCGGTAGATACGGAATGAGGCGCGAGCACTTCACGTTAGATGTCAACAATGTCGACTGGGTCGAGACCAACGGCGAACCGAGCAAGCCCTCGGTATCGATCGACTTCACTGGCCCGGCGACGATGCTTCGCGAGCGCCTTACTGGCCCTGACGGTGACGTTCTCGAGGCAGCAGAGACCGACGTCGCACTTCGACTCCAGGGTCCACTGGGCGATGATACCGCGGGTGTCGTCAGCGTCACGAACCGGGTTACCGGCGAGTTCATCCTTGAACTCAACGAGGCTGCCGACGACGTCCTGACGTTTATTCAAGCCGCCCGTGGCTATGGGGAAGAGGCAACCGAAACCGACGGGCGCTACGAGGTCGCAATTAGCCTCGACGGCGACCAGTTCGTCAGCTACGACAAGCGAACGTTTCTCGTCTACGACGACGAAGGCGACCTGCTTCGCCAACACAGTCTGATCCCGAGCGGCGTCGAACTCTGATCGGCGCTCGGTTTTTCAGCCCAGCGGGAGCGACCGGCAGATATAAGTATTTTAGGCACACCTAAAACAAATGAATGCCGGCAGATGCCGGAGGGTCGATCAATGGCGAACGGACAACTGCTCACAACGGCGGCTGATGAACACCCGGATGCACCGACGGTACCGGCGGACGACGTCGTACTCGAACTCGATAACGTCGGGAAACAGTACGGCACCGAAGAGGTCATCCCGGATCTCTCACTGTCCGTTCGCGACGGCGAGATACTCACGCTCCTCGGCCCATCGGGCTGTGGCAAAACGACGACGCTGCGGCTG
The DNA here is from genome assembly GCF_900156475.1 of Natronorubrum thiooxidans. Classification (GTDB taxonomy): domain Archaea; phylum Halobacteriota; class Halobacteria; order Halobacteriales; family Natrialbaceae; genus Natronorubrum; species Natronorubrum thiooxidans. The sequence goes on along the minus strand of NZ_FTNR01000002.1, from coordinate 38,581 downwards.
ATCGCCGGCCTCGAGAAACCAAACGCCGGACGGATTCGACTTCGAGACCGCGACGTCGCGGGCGACTGTCGCTTCGTCCCACCGGAAGAACGCGGCGTCGGCGTCGTGTTTCAGGAGTTCGCGCTGTTTCCGCATCTGACCGCCCGCGAGAACGTCGCGTTCGGCCTCCAAGAGTGGTCCGAGGCCGAACGCGACGCCCGCGTTGACGAACTGCTTGAGCTCGTCGGCCTCGAGGCACAGGGCGACGCCTACCCGGACGAACTCTCCGGCGGGCAACAACAGCGGATCGCCCTCGCGCGCTCGCTCGCCCCCGAACCCGAGATGCTGTTGCTCGACGAGCCGTTCTCGAACTTAGACGTCGACCTGCGCGTCGAGATGCGCGAGGAGGTCCGCCGGATTATCAAAGAAGCCGGCGTCACCGCCATCTCGGTCACTCACGATCAGGAGGAGGCGCTCTCGATTTCCGACCGCGTCGCCGTGATGAACGACGGCGCAATCGAACAGATCGATACGCCCCAGCAGGTCTTCCAGCAGCCGGAATCGCGGTTCGTCGCTGGCTTTCTTGGCCACGCTAGCTTCCTCTCGGGGGAGGTCCACGGCGACAGCGTCGACACTGCGCTCGGCCGCGTGCTTCGTGACGACGTCAACGGCCTCGCCCACCAGTACGATGGCTCCACCCTCGACCTGCTCGTTCGCCCCGACGACGTGACGGCCTTCCCAGCCGAAGACGCCGAGGCCAACGGTCGCGTCGTCTACCGCCGGTATCTCGGTCCAACTGTCCTCTACCGCGTCGAACTCGACTCGGGCGAAACTATCGAGTGTATGCACAATCACTCCGACCAGATCGATCTCGACGAGCGCGTTGCCGTCCGCGTCACGGCCGACCACGAACTCGCATGGTTCCCGGCCGGCCAGCGCGACGGGACGACGCCCGTCGCTTCGGACTGAATCGTTACCCGTTCGACCCTCGACCCCGTTTTGCCACCCGTCACTGCCCTCGAGCGTGTCGTACGCTCGACGCGCCGCTCGGCCTCGAGTCACGGAACGAACAAACACGCAGTTTGATACGTTTCCGCGGCGACTCGAGCACCATGACTGAGCGGAACTGGCGTCGACTCGCAACGGGCTGTGGACTCGCCGCGCCGACCGTCGCACTGGGCGCGATCGTCCTCGCAACCCTGCTCGCTGCCCCGGAGACGTTTACCTGGCGCGACCGCGCACTGTCGGATATGGGCCGCTACGGAACCCGAACCGTCCTGCTTTTCAACGGCGGGCTGATCCTTGGCGGGCTGCTCGGCATCCCCTTTGGCTGGCGACTCTGGGTAGCGAGTCGAACCGACCTCGAGCGCCTCGGCGTCGTCCTGTTGTGGGGAGCGACGCTCGGCCTGGTCGGCGTTGGCGTCTTCTTTCTCGACCACACCGAGTTCTATCTCGCGACGAGCCTGCACGGGCCGGCTGCCTTGCTGTTTTTCGGGCTCGCACCGGTTGCACAGTGGGTCTACGGCACCGGGCTCGTCCTCGCCGAGAAGCCCCGACTCGGACTCGCCTCCATCTGGCTCGGGCTGGTGCATCCACTCGGCTGGCTCGGCTGGTTGCTGTCTCGAGCCGGGAGCGCCGACCCGATGGCGTGGTTTGCCGTCCCCGAGTTCGTCGCCGCCGTCGCCTTCGGCAGTTGGGTCTGTCTCGTCGCCGCCGACCGATGGCGACAAGACGGACGAAACGACAGCAGACCCACCGTACCAAGCCGCTGAGCCCTCGAGACGGGTTTTGCGACTGGACCGCACACAACGCTTAAATCGAAACCGTTCATACAACGGTGTATGCATAAAGACGAACTCCTCGAGCTCCACGAAGAACTCGTCGTCATCATGGAGCACTTCTCCCAGCGAGAGGACGTCGACGAGACGCTCTTCGACCCGTACCACCAGCTCGATGTCGATCCATCACACGTCCACAAATCGAAAAGCGAACACAAACACGCCGTCTTCATCCTCGGGAACGCCCTCGCAAACGGCATGAGCGAAGACGAGTTCTCGAGCGCGGGTCGAATCGGGAAACGGATGAAAGAACTCGCCGAAGACGCGGAATCGAAAATTTAGGCTTATACACTCGTCGACCACGGACCAAAATCGGCCGATAGCGGTCGATTCCGGCACGGAATCGGGAGCGAAGTGCCACTAGACGAAACGTATTTGTTTCAGTTCCTTCTTGTTGAACTATGAACTCGCGCACGAAAGAGCGCGTCGAACAATGGGATTCTCGCCAGTTCAGTGGCGGATACGATGGCCTCGCGGATCTCGCTGCAGTTGATTTTTCGGGGGCTGTCGTCGCTGCTGGAACGTGGCTATTCATGCTCAACGGTCGCGTCGTCGGGATCGTCGACGGGACTCTGGAGGCGTTCGAAACCGCCTCGGGAACGACCTACGAGGCACCCCATCCCTCGCTCCCGCTGCTCTGTGCGATGGAAGAACAGGGCGGCGATACGAGAGCGAAGTACTACACGAACGAAACACCGCTTCGAGAGGTCGACGAGACGCTCCAGAGCGGCTCGTTTACCGGATATATCGAACTGAGCGAAAACGTCCTCAGCGGCGACTACTACGCGGTCTACTACGGCGGGCGTCGAATGGCAGCGGCCTACATCGGCAACGCTGAGCAGCTGCTAACCGGCGACGAGGCGTTCGAACGAGCCGACGGCGAAGTCGGGATTTACAAAGTAACTGACGTCGACATCGACGTGACCGACGTGCCAGACACCGGGACAGCCGACAGCGACGACAGTGAGACCGCCGAGAGCGATACCAGCGCGGCCCCTGATCCGACGTCGACTTCGGTGACGGCCGACGAGTCGGCCACGAAACCCGAGTCGGACCCCGAACCGAGCACCGACCCAACGGAGTCGGCACTCGAGTCGATCGACATCGCTGAGACGGAGCCGACGACGGCCGACGAGACGGCGACGAGCACGCCGATCGCGGACAGCAGCCTCGACGACCCGACGACGGCCTCGACACTTGAGGAGCCGGATGGCCTGTCGGGGATCACGACGACCGGCGACTCGGAGCCGGAACCGGCTTCGAGCGGGATTACCGATGCGGAGGCGACAGCCGACCTCGAGAGCGAGTCAGAACGAGCAATCGACACGGATCAAACCGCACTCGAGTCGGAACCGAGCGAGTCTGTCGCCGGTCCGGTATCGACGGACGAGAGTAGCGACGACACGGCCCCCGTCGAACAGGAGTCCGCGTCGGTGCCGGACCCCATCTCGGAACCGGATACCGACGCTGACAGCGACGGCGAGTCCACCGAAGACAGCGATCACTCGAGTCTCGATCCCGCGACGGTCGAAAAGGCAGCAGCACAACTGGATCAGAACGATATCTCCTGGACCGAAGACGACATCGAGTCAGAGTCCGAAGACGACCCGTCCGAGGACCCTGCGCGGTTCGAACAGGAGGCACAGTGGCGCGAAACGCGCCGCATCCCATCGATCGATCCGGACAACACCGAGACGGCGGACTCGACTCGAGACGGCATGGCTGCCAGTCACCATGAACCGAGTTCGCACCCCCCACAGCCGTCGTCGGACTCGACAGCCACTGAGACGGAGACGACACGGGCACAGTCGAGCCGACAGCGACCCCAGTCCGCCGAAACTAACGCTCGTCAGCGCGAGCAGCCGGCTCGAGTGGACCGTTCCGACACCGAGTCGGGCTCGAACACAGCGTCGGAGACCGCTGGGACGCCATCGCGTTCCGACCACGACCAGCAGATCGCCGCACTCACCCAGCAACTGGAAACACGAACGGAACAACACGAGACACTCGTCGCCAAACTCGAGGAACTCGAGGCCGAACGCGACCGGCTTCGAGCGGAAAACGACGAACTCACAGAGACGGTCGACCGGCTCCGCTCACGCATCGAGGGGCTCGAATCTGATCTCAAGCAGGCCCAGGAGGCCGCAGCCGATACCGGCGAGTCGACGACGGACACGCCGGAGACAAATACCCACCTCCCACCACAGCAGGCCCTCGGCGAAACGAACCTCTTCGTCCGGTACGGCTCGAAGAGCCAGCCGACCCTCGAGACGGCCCACGACGGCGACGCCGATCGCAGCGAGGTCGCCTCGAATCTCCGTCTCGAATACCACACCGGGTTCGACGCGACCGACGTCGCTGTCGATGGCACGCCCTACGAGGAGTTTCTCACCGCGACGATGGAGTACCGCTTTGTCGACTGGCTCACCGCGATGGTTCTCTACGAGATCCGTGACACCGGCAACGCCAACGCACTGGCCGATCTCTACGACGCGATCCCGCAGATCGACCGCGCCGAACTCGACGCGACGATCTCGCTCGCGGACGACGACACCGACGACGTTCCCGACAGTGTGGCGTTCGATATCGTCGCGTTCGACAAGATGGGGAATCCGCTCGTTGTTGCGAACCTGAACGACTCGCGCGAACCCGCGACACAGGGGATGCTCGAGGAGATGGAAGAAGCCGCCTCGGCGGTTAAAGCGAACTATCCCGACCTCGCGGCCGCGACCGTCGTCACCTCGAGTTACTTCGAGCCAGGCGCGCTCGAGGTCGCCGAACAGGCGACCAGCAGTGGCTTTCTCAGTCGCAGCTCGAAGCTGAGCTACGTCAATCTCTCCCGTAAACAGGGGTATCACCTCTGTCTGGTCGAATCGCGCTCGGAAGGGTTCCACATGAACGTCCCCGAACTGTAGGGACTCCCTGCGCTTATCGAACAGTTCGTACCGGAATCGGTAGACGGACTGCACATCGCCGCTGTGGCGTGCAGTCTCACTGTCTTGTCGACGAAGAGAAAACAGCTATCATAAATGTGGCAGGTGCTAGCCCGCGCCGGTCGACCGCACAGATTACTGCCTCCGGCCGGCCAGTGTCGATCGTGGGCAGTCTGTGGCGGTCGGGTGTCGGTCGCTGGTCGAGGTGCGGGGGCCTCGATAGTACCGGCCCGGGAACAACACACAGGGGTGGGCCGGAGCGGTGCGGAGAGAGATTACCCTTCGATCTCTGCGACGTCTTCGATCTTCATACCGTCGAGTTTGTCGACAATGTCGTCGAGCTTGCCGTCGAGTTCGTCGACGAACTCTGCGGTGCGCTCGGTCTTAATTGCACCTTGGCTGGAGGGCTCGATGAGGTTTTCTTCCTCGAGGACACGAAGCGAGTACCGAACTTTGTGGTGCGGGTAACCCGTCTCGTTCGACATCTTGACGATCCCGATCGGTTCGTTCTCGATAACCATCTTCAGGACCTGCAGATGCCGTTCCAACATATCGACTTCCTTCTCAAGTCGGTCTATCATGGCATTTGTTAACTTGTCTTTGGGCCTTTTAAAAGTTACTCTCCGCGACTGACCCGTTTTCGCGCAACTAGACGATTCGGCCTGTCAGTAGTTAACGGTTCCGTTCCCAGGGTGACAGAACGATTCAGTGAGCAATCATGCTCGCAGAATCGCCAGACGAAACGGAGTTGTGTTCGCGTGCGCCATGGCCGCTTGCCTCTTGCCGGGTTCAGACACGCCGGTGTTGGCAGTCCGTTACTCGCCATGCGACCACCGGCTCGGTCCTCGAGGGCGGACGGTCAGCGACAGGGTACATCGCGGGATCTATACACATGCATGTATATCTCGAGGGATACACCCCGGCCATACCGTAATCTGTTTATCGGCCGGGCAAGAATCCGCCGCTGTTATGACCGTCACAATCGTCGGGTCGCAACTCGGCGACGAAGGCAAGGGTGGAGTCGTCGACCTCTATGGCGACGCCGCCGACGTCGTCGCTCGGTATCAGGGTGGCGACAACGCTGGGCACACCGTCGTTGACGACGGTGAGAAGTACAAACTATCGCTCGTGCCATCCGGTGCCGTCCGCGGGAAGGTCGGCGTTCTCGGCAACGGCTGTGTCGTCAATCCCGAGACGCTGTTCGACGAGATCGACACGCTCCGAGAGCGCGGCCTCGAGCCGGACGTGCGCGTGGCCGAACGCGCACACGTTATCCTTCCGTATCACCGCGCGCTCGACGGGATCGAAGAAGCAGAGAAAGAAGACCTCGCAGCGGGAACGACCAAACGCGGCATCGGCCCGACCTACGAGGACAAGGCCGGCCGACGCGGCGTCCGGATCGGCGACTTGCTCGATCCCGACGTGCTTCGCGAGCGACTCGAGTACGTCGTTCCCCAGAAGAAAGCCCTCGCAGAGGAGGTCTTCGAGAAGGAAACCGGCGAGGCGTTCGACATCGACCACCTCTACGAGACGTATCGTGAGTACGGCAAGCGACTCGAGGAGGAAGACATGACCGTCGACTGTGGCACGTTCTTGCAAGACCGCATCGACGACGGCGACAACGTCATGCTCGAAGGCGCACAGGGGACGTCACTCGACATCGACCACGGCGTCTACCCCTACGTCACCTCCTCGAACCCGACCTCGGGTGGCGCGACCGTCGGTACCGGACTCGGCCCGACCGTCGTCGGACAGGGTGACATCATCGGGATCGTCAAGGCCTACCTCTCGCGCGTCGGCACGGGGCCGCTCCCGACCGAACTCGGCGGTGTCGAGGATCAGACGCCTGACTACGACCCGGACGAGGGTGCTGACGAGGACGAGGAAGTACTCGCAACCCAGATCCGCGACGAGGGCGGCGAGTACGGCACCGTCACCGGTCGCCCGCGCCGTGTCGGGTGGCTCGACATGCCGATGTTGCGCCATGCGTCCCGTGCAAACGGCTTTACAGGGCTTGCAATCAACCACATCGACGTGCTGGCCGGACTCGAGGAAGTGAAGGTCGGCCACAGCTACGAGTTCGACGGCGAGGAGATCTTCACCGTGCCCCCGACGACCGAGCAGTGGGGTCGTTGTGAAGCGACGTTCAAGTCTTTCGACGGTTGGCCAGCGGTCGACTGGGCCGAGGTCGCAGCCGATGGCTACGAGGCGATCCCGGAAAACGCCCGGACCTACCTCGAGTACATCAGCGACGAACTCGACACCCCGATCTACGCGGTCGGTGTCGGTCCCGGCCGCGAGGAGACCGTCATCGTCGAGAACCCGTACGAGTAACGCTTCGGCCTCGTTTTTTTTGCGGTTCGCTATAGTAGCCACTGAAAGTCAGTGCGCACCCGATCGCACGACAGGTGTGCGATCGGTGTGCAAACCGTTGCAGTTGTTACTATAATTGGCGACGACCGCGTCTCCCCGAATAGACACACCGCGACCTTTTGCTCGCAGAGGCCGTTTACTTTCTGTGAGGACTGTCTATGAGTGATCCATTCACAGCACTCGTTCGCCGACTCGAGTCAACCCTCGGCGTTCCAGCGGAAACGGTCCGTCGTGTCGAAGCGGTCGACCGATCGATCGCCAACTGGATGGGACGTTGGGGGCTGCCGACGCTTCGTATCGCGCTCGGGATCGTCTTCGTCTGGTTCGGCGGGCTGAAGGTGTTCGGTGTGAGCCCGGCCGCGGAGCTCGTCGCCGCGACGGTGTACGTCGTTCCACCGGAGCTGTTCGTCCCGATACTGGGCGTCTGGGAGGTGCTGATCGGCATCTGCTTGCTCTACCGGCCGCTGATCCGGCTCGGCATCCTCCTGTTGTTCCTCCAGATGCCCGGCACCTTCCTCCCGCTCGTGCTCTTACCCGAGGTGGCGTTCACGACGATTCCCTACGGCTTGACCGTCGAGGGACAGTACATCATCAAAAACCTCGTCATCATCGGGGCCGCGCTCGTCGTCGGTAGTACCGTCCGTGAGGAACGAACCCAGTCGGAATGAGTGCAGTCTCGCGACCGTCCGGCGGGCGGCTGTGTCCGTTTCGTTCCCGAAGCCTTTTGCTGTCTGCGGTAAGCCTGTTTATCATGAAGGAGTCGTTGCTGGAGATCCTCTGCTGTCCGCTGGACAAACACGACTTAGAACTCGAGGACGCCGAATACGACGATGACGGCGAGGAAATCGTCGCGGGCACGCTCGTCTGTCGCGAATGTGGCGAGCGCTACCCCATCGAAGACGGCATCCCGAACCTGCTGCCACCGGATATGCGCGAGGAAACCCCGGCCTGATCGATCACACAAACCGTGTCCCAGGAGGTCACCGTCCACGTCAATCGCGGGTCTGCCGACTCACTCGAGACAGCCAGTAGTCGCCTCGAGGTCCGGGGCTCGTTCGACCTCCGCCTGCAGAGTCACGGCACACCCGCACACGTCCACTGTCGGCTCGGCGGCGACCTCGAGCGGATCGCGACGCTCCCCGAGTCGAACTATTACGTCGAAGCCGACGGCGAAACGATCGTCCTCGTCCGCGTCACTGCCGAGGCGATCGACCGTCCCGTCGACGGGACACTCGAGGTGTTGACCGGGTACGGCTCGGAGTCGCTGTCGATTCCCGTCACCGTCAAACCAGCGCCGGGAGACGTCGACGTCGACGAATCGCTGTCGAAACCCGCACAGAACGCGCCCGAACGGAGCGCCCTCGAGGAACTGATCGCCACCGTTGGTCTCGAACCCGCGACACTCGGCGTCGTCGCGCTCGGGCTCGTCGCCGTCGGAATCGCGGTGTTGACGGCGGCCACGATCGGTGGCCCGGTCGCGATGGCCGGGCTTGCCATCGTTTCAGTCGGATTTCTCGTGGCGCTTGTGTTACTGATTCGGTAATCCCGCGGTCGCGAGAGACGCACCTGTCGTCAGTCGTCGTGGCGCTCGCGCGCCTCGAGGGTGCCGTCGTCGTCGAACCGTTTTGCCCGGAGATATCGCGCCCGATAGCGGTTCGCACCGTCGTAGACGTCGGCTTCACGAATCTCGTCGGTTCGGCCGTCGGCGACGGCGTCGATAAGCTCCTCGAGTTGGTGCAGTTCGCTCGGCGTCAACTCGAGTTCGTAGGTGCGTTCGTCTTCGGACTCGAGGACGGTCCACTTGCGCGCGGCGGCGACGACGAGCGAACACGGCTCCCGACACGGGAACTGGCCGTCGCCGCCGTCGACCGCGATCTCGTCGCCGTCCTCGTACTGCCACTCGCGGCGGCGCAGACACTGGGAGTCGACACAGCAGGCCTCGGTCAGCCACTCGACGGCCTCACGGGGAAGTTCATCGATGACGTCGTAGATGCCGGTCTGGCGTTCGGCAGTCTCGAGCCAGTGATCGACGTCCAACGTCCCTTGCAGCTCTCGGTGCCAGTTTGCGATCGTCGCGGGATAGAAAAAGCCGATCGTTTCGACGAGTTCCGACCCCGAGAGGCCGGTAAAGGCCCATCCCGAGACCAACGTGGGTGCGGTCTTCAGCGGTCGATAGCGGCCGTCGTCGTCGTTGGTCGAGAGCTCTCGAGCATCTCGTGGGTCGTCGTAGACCTCGAGGTCGGCGAGGTCGGTATCGGCGTCGTCGACGTGCCAGAGGTCGTAGACGCGCTCGCCAGCGGAGTCAGCGGCGTCTGTGTCGTCGACGAGCCGGGTCGTGAGACACAGTTGGCCCCACTCGCGGTCGACTCCCTCCCGAAGCGCGTCGTATCGTGCCGGCACCTCGAGGGGGTCGTCCGAAGTCGCCGACGTCTCGTCGGTGTCCATCTCGGCCGCACGCGGTGCCCGCTCACACCACCGCAGGAACGCCCGACGAGCGGTTCCCGTCCCGCCGACTGCCTCCTGCCAGTAGTGCCAGTTCGTGACGTAGTCGACGACCGACTCGAGAGCAGCCTCAAGGTCGTCTTCGTCGAGGCCGGTCCGTTCGCGCTCGGGCGTCTCGAGGCGGTACGTCTCGCCGTCGCAGTCGATTCGCAGGCCGTCGAACGCGATCGGCGACTCGGCCTCGAGTGTCGCGATCAGCGAGTCGAACACGGCTGCGGGTATCGTCACGTATCAGCCCTCCGCCCCGTGTCCGACTCGAGTGCGCCGCCGATATCGGCCCCGGCGTCGGCTGCACGCTCGAGGACGACATCGGCCATCAGGTCCTCGGTACCGACGGCCCCGGCGTACCAGACGCGGTGGCCGTCGACCGCGGCCGGTACGTCCCAGCCGAGGCGGTAGTCTTCGGTCAATCCCATATCCTCGGGGATGTCCTCCTGGGTGTGGTAGCCGTCGGCGATGAACAACGGGACGACGACGATGTCGTCCGTTTCGAAGTAGTCCGTGACGTCGTCGACTTCCGGCTCTTCGTCCATGAAGAGGGCCTCGACCGCGTCGAACCGACCCTGCTCGCGGATCCGGTCGGCGTGATACTCGACTGCCTTCGCCGAGTTTTCGTTGCGCTCGGTGCCGTGGCCGACGACCGCGAGGCCGACGCCCTCGCCGACGTCCGGATCGTCCGTCACGTTCTCGGCTCGCTGGACGATGACGTCGGTCATCGCATCGTGAGTGCCGACCGGCCCGCAGTAGTGAATCGTCTTGTCGACGTCTTCGGCCTCGAGTGTGACCTGTGAGGCAGTCGTCCCGTCGGAGTCCCACTGCTCGGGGTCCCACTCCTCGAGGCGCAGTTCACGGGGGATCACCTGCTCGGTGAAGTAGCCCTCGCTGATAAACAGCGGAACGACGAACACCGACTCGGACTCGAGTGTCCGGATCACATCGCGAAAGTGTGGTTCCTCCTTCCAGAACGCCTCGCGGACCTCGTCGAACGCCCCCGTCTCGCGGACAGTATCCGCGTGGGCGTAGGTGGGGTCCGAGGCGTTCGGGTTCAGGTGTGACCCGTGGGCCGCGACAACCAGCGCTTGCATGGCTCGCCGTTGGGATGGGGGTGGTTTAGGGACTTCGCTGTCGGCGCTCATCGCCGCGTCCGATGACGGACCTGATCGCCGCCCACCAGTCACTGAGTGGCAGTTGGCCGTCAGCTCCGGTGGAATGTCCAATCGTGTGGTCCCGTCGGACCACCGGCACAACCGGCAGTATTACACGCCGAAATCGGTCTGGGCCTCACAGGTCGCCTCCCGCGCCCGTAACTCGGCGACGGCGACGTAGCCACCCGACTGAGGTGCCACCCATTCGGCTTCGTAGGTCGCCGTCTCCGCTGGCGGAATCGTCTCCGAGGTGAGCAGTTGCGCAAACGCCTTGCCCTCGGTGAACCGCCAGAGTTCGCGGCCATCATCGCGCACGACGAACTCAGCCTTGCACGCGTCTGGAAACTCCAGTCCGACCGGCGTTGGCCCCCTGTTTGTGACGGCAAACTCGAATCGAACCACTGTCGTCCCGTCCTCGGCCGTCGATACGTCCGCCTCGAGTCGCCCGTCGAGTGTCATACGGTCGGCTTCGGTGTCGACGCAGATAGGCATAGGCGGTTCGTCCGAACGCGCCGTACTGTCGGCTGCCGACGAGACAGCGAACAGTATATCCCGAGTTACACCCAAGTCGAACGCGTGCAACTGGTGGGCTACGAGCCGAGCGGGCGAGGATCGGCGCTGCTGTTCGGCGACGGCGGAACGGTCGAGCGCCAGTCCCTCGAGACCGGTGACAACCTCTCGTATTCGCTCGAGTCACGACACTGTGCGGGCACGGTCCACGACGGCGACCACATCGCCTGTGCGCGCCCAGCAGCGCCCCACTGTGAGTTCCATACGAGCACGTGGGTCTGTGCCCGCTGTACGGGCACCTGCCTGAAAGACGAGATGGACTGTTATCAGGAGCACGCGGTCTACATCGCCGCCTTTGCCCCCGACACGTTCAAAGTCGGCGTCACCAAATCTCGTCGACTCGAGACCCGGCTCCGAGAGCAGGGGGCCGACCGCGCAGCCCGCGTCCACACCGTCTCGAACGGCCGGCTCGCCCGCGAGATCGAAGCCGAAATCGCCGAGCGACTCGTCGATCGAGTCCGCACGCCGACCAAAGTCGCCTCGCTCGCGGCGACGGTCGACGAAGCCGCCTGGGACACAACGCTTGCCGAGTTCGACGTACTCGAGAGGTTTCGGCTCGATTATGATCTCGAGTGTGAACGGCAGCCGGTTCCCGAGACGATCGCTGCAGGCACCGTCATCGGGGTGAAAGGTCGGCTGCTCGTTCTCGAGAACGGCGGGACAACGTACGCCGTCGACATGCGCGATCTCGTGGGGTATACAGTGGCAAACGGAGAGCCAAGTCGGAATCTTCAGTCGTCGCTGGGCTCGTTCGGCTGAGTCGGACATCCTCGAGCGACACATTCGCTGGCCGCGTCCCGGTGATCGCGGTCGGTGTGCCCCAGTGTATCCAACACATGGTAATCCTTTTCCGCGGTGGCACAGAAGCAGCAGGCATGGCTGAGGAAAACGAATCCAACGACGCAGGAGACGAGGGCGGCGAGGAGAAGTCGTTCCGTGAACGAGTCGAAGAGATTCGCGAAAAACGCGCCGAAGAGGGCGAAGGCGAGGGTGAACCGCCAGAGAGTCCGTTCGGTGGCGGCGGTGGCCCCGGCGGCATGGGCGGTGGCGGCAACCCGTTCGCGCAGATGATGGGCGGCATGATGGGCGGCGGCCCGGGCGGTCCCGGTGGCCCCGGTGGCGCACCCGGCGGCCGCGGCGAAGAGGTCGGCAACGAGGAACTCGTCCAGGAAGTCCGACAGCTTCGCGACGAGATGCGCGACCAGACGCGCGCACTCAAGCGGATCGCCGACGCACTCGAGGATAACTAACGACTAGCCAGTCGCGATTTTCGCCGTTTCTCACGCCTCGAGCAGCACCGGCTCACTGCCAGACACCGTGGATCCGAGTTGCGGGCGGACAACCCGAAACAGGACGATTAGCGCCGCCAAAGCGTACGCAGCGACAGCGTGCGGCTGCCCATCCACGCCGAAACTGACCAGCGCCCGACGAGGATGCTGGCGAGTTCGACGCTGACGTATGCGAGGACGACGCCGGCGACGACGTCGATCGCCCAGTGAATGCCGAGATACATGGTCGAAATCGCGACGGAGACACCGAGAATGGCCGCAACGACGTTCCATATCGGATACGGCTCCCGCGTGCGATATGCGAGCATGGAAACAGTGACTGCGAGCGAGGTGTGCAGCGACGGGAAGACGTTCGTATTGCGATTGACCTGTCGCGTGAGGTGTTGATACTGCGGATAGGTGTCGTACAACAGCGCATCGACGAGTTCGGGCATCACGTTTCGCGGTCCGTAGGCGATGACGAAGACGTACAGCACCAATCCGATGGTGTAGTTCAGCGTGTAGGCCGTCAACAGCTCCCGGAGCGGACGCGTCTCCGAGAGTGCGAAGTAGGCGATGGTGGGGAACACCAGCAAGAAGACGTAACCGTAGATATACATGAACGAGAAGTACGCCGTCACCGACGGCGTCGCCTGTGCCTGCAACCAGATGATGAACTCCCCCTCAAGGTCGTGGATCGGATCGGTGAGATTCCAGTCGATAATCCACGAGAGGTCCGGGACGATCTGTCTGGCGACGCTATTCAAGAGCAAGACGGCGACGAGAACGATCGTGATCGGTGCGGCCGCCCGCAGTCGACGTCGCCACGCACTCCGTGTCGTTCGGAGTCGGGATCGGCCGACGAACAGCGCGGTCGAAACGAAAACCAACAGCATGACGACCACGACCAGTTGTACCAATACCCGGCCCAGCATCACTGTCTCACCCGCAGCTTTCCATCGGCATCGTACCGGAACCCAGCCTCCTCGAACGCCGTCCGTGCCGTATCGACGTCGACCTCGCCGTTCGAACCCAGAAACGGCATCTTCGGGTCCGCGCCGTCCCACGCGAGGTCGTCCGGGGTCCACTCGTCGGTCACCGGCGTCGCGATCGGTGTTGCGTGACCGTGGAACACCTCGTCAACCAGCCACGCTTTGTCGATCAACTGGGCGATGACTTGCCGAAATCGCGGGTTCCCGAAGGGTGCCGACCGGGCGTTGAACCCAAGATGGTAAAACGTCCACGAGGGTGACTCGAGCGGGCGAACAGCGTCCGTTTCTTCGATATCCTCGATCACGTAGCTCTCGAGGGGTGAACTCGTGACGTCGGCGCTGTCGTCTTCGAGCAACTGAATCGCCGACGTGCTCCGGGGATCGATGCCGATCCGTAGCTCCTCGACGGTCGGCTCGGGCAAGTCGACCGACCCGCGCCGCGTGAAGTGGTCGTCGAAGCGCTCGAACAGCACGTAGTCCCGGTCGCTGTGGCTGTCGTACTGAAACGGCCCGCTACCGATCGGTGGGATGTTGTCAGTGACGACCGCCTCGGTCGTTCCTTGTGCGATGCGAACGCCGGGAACAGTTGCAGCCGTTGCCCGGGAGGACCATCGATGCTCGGGGAGTATCGGCACTGTCAGCGCCTGCTCACCGACTGCCTGGCCCGTCCCGACCGTTATTTCGAGTGTGGTCTCATCCCGCACGTCGATGTCGTCCACCGCAGCGACGCGCCCTCGATAGCGCGGTGTGGGTGCGGGGAACGCGTCGGCTCCGAGCACAGTGTCCTCGAGAAAGCGATACGTAAAGGCGACGTCATCGGCAGTGACCGGCTCGCCGTCGTGAAACGCACAGTCGGACCGGAGAGCGAGACGCAGCGTCGACTCGTCGGTCCACTCCCAGCCCTCGGCGAGCCAGGGCTCGAGGGCATGATCGCCGTCGGCAGCGACGACCTCGACTGCAAGCGAGTCGTACAGCAGGTCGATGAACGTCCCCTGTTCCCGGTACTCCGCGTTCAGCGGGTTGAGATTCTCTGATGGCCGCGGGTCCATGTGGACGACCCGGAGCCGGTCGGCGCTGTTGTCCGTCTGTGGCTCGAGGTCGAGATAGCCCGTCCGTGTCGCGAGATGGCCGCGACTCCAGCCGTCGTACCGATCGTCCCTGACGAGGCGATACTCGGTCGGGGTACAGATCGGGACGAACGGCTGTTCGATCGCGATGGCCTCGAGCATCGCCACAACGGCTTCACGGCGCTCGTCCCCGTCGGCTACTCGCTGGGCCTCGAGGCGGTCGTCGATCAGCAGATTTGTAAAGCCAAAGGGGTTTTGCCACCCGGATTCGTCGGCGTACAGCGAGTGGAGCGTTTCGTAGAGGAAGTCCGGGTCGATCCCGCCGGGATGTTGGCCGACGTAGAGGTCGAAGTCGTGGTTGATCAGCACCGCCCGCAGGAACTCCTCGTTCGATCGCATCTCGATCGACACGTCGATCCCGACGGTCTCGAGGGTCGCAGCGATCTCTCGAGCGAGCCGGATACTTTCCCGGTCACCGTCCGCAGAACGGGTGGTAATCGTCAGTGACAGCTGTTGGATGTCGTCCCGGTTGACGATGCTACGCAGTTGGCGGACACAGCCACTGGTTGACGCCGTTAGTCCGACGGCACTGGCCAGTGCAGCCCGACGGCTGATGCCATCAGTACTGCCGGTGACAGCGCTGTCTCCGTCGGGAGTTCGACCAGCGCTGATCCGTTCATCCCCCATCTCGATCTTTTGTTACAGTTCGCTCGCGGTAATATAACAGTATTGTGTTAGCGGATCTGAACACCGAGACTGCAGTTACGGCCATTGTACACGCCGTCTTAGAACCGGTCGAATTCGGTCAGTTGCTCGTACAACCCCGATAGCGACCAGCGACCGACGATTCGACACGAGAGGGCGACACAGAACGATGCGAGCGCCAGCCCTGCGAGGACGTCGATCCCCCAGTGAAGCCCCAGATACATCGTCGAGATGATGACGCTGACCGCGAGAACGATTGCGACGGGGAGCCATTTCGGATAGCTCGAGCGAGTGAGATAGGCAAATATCCCGACCGTCGCCGAAAGCGACGTGTGTAACGACGGGAAGACGTTGACGTTGCGGTTGACTTCCCGGGTCAGATATTTGAACTCGGGGCTGTGGTCGTAGAGCATCGTTGATGTCCCCGAACCCGAACTTGCGATCAGTTCGGGCAGCACGTTTCGCGGGCCGTATGCGATCACGAGTGCGTACAACACGAGCCCGATCGCGTAGTTGAACGCATACGCAGTGAGCAGCCGACGGAACATCTTGGTGTCCGAGAGCGCAAAATACGCCATGACCGGGAAGACCAGCAGGAACGTGTAGCCGTAGATGTAAATAAACGAGAAGTACGCCGTCAGTTGTGGCGTCGCCACTTCCTGAAAGATCAGAACGAACTCGCCTTCGATCTTCCGGATCACCTCAGTCATATGGACGCCGATTCCCGGACCGTCCTGCCGTACGGTTCGGTTGAGCAACAGGACGGACGAGACGACGAGAATTGCCGGTCCGGATAGCCGAATCCGGGAGCGCCACTCCGTTCGCGTCGTCGCGAGTCGCTCTCGCCCGACGAACAGCCCAAGCGAAATCGGAAGCAGGATCGAGACGACGATCACGACCCTGGTCAGCACCTCAGAGAGCATTAGTATCGATCACGGAGCCGGCCATCATCGTCGTACCGGAATCCGGCTGCTTCGAATGCAGCGCGTGCTGCTGCAACGTTTAGCGATCCGTCGGTTCCGATGAAGGGAGTGACCGGATCGTCGCCGTCCCACGCGAGGTCGTCGGGGACCCACTCGTCGGTGACCGGGCTCGAAAGCGGCGTCGCATGGCCGTAAAACATCTTCTCGGTAATCCGTTCCTTATCAATCAGCTGCGTCACTGCTTGCCGGAAGGAGGTTTTGCTACACGGCCCGGAATCGGTGTTGAACCCGAGGTGATAGAACGTCCACGAGGGTGATTCGAGACGTTCGACGTCTGAGCTGTCCGGAATGTCGCTGATCGAGTGTGCCTCGAGCAGCGACGATGTGACGTCGGCGTCACCGCTTTCGACCCGTGAAATAGAGGAGGTGCTGCCGGGATCGACGGTGAATCGGAGCTCGTCGACGGTCGGTTCGGGAAGGTCGACGTCATCGCGACGGGAGAAGTGGTCGTCGAAGCGCTCGAGATGCAGATAGGTCCGCTCGGACTGGCTCTCGAACTGGAAGGGGCCACTTCCGATCGGCGATACCGAGTTCGTTTCGACGAGTCCCCATCGCCCCTGTGGTGCCCGGAAGTTCTCGAGATCACCGATTCGGTCCTGAATTTCGTTCCACCAGATATGTCGGGGGAGGATCGGAACCGTCAGTGCACGCTCACCGACCTCGGTGCCAGCATCGACGGTGATCCGAAGCCGATAGTCGTCTTCGACCTCGATGTTTTCGACTGCGCTCACCTGACCGCGATACCGTGGTGCCGGCGATGGGCTTGCGGATTGGCCGCGTGCGGTGTCCTTGAGAAACTGGTACGTGAACGCGACGTCCTCGGCGGTCACTGGCTCACCATCGTGGAACGTACAGTCCTCTCGGAGCGTCACCGTTGCAGTCAGCATCCCATCGGCGTCCGTTTTCGTCTCGTCCGTCTCGGCAACTGATTCGGACGCATCTATCTCGTCGGTCGGTTCCCACTCCCAGGGTTCGGCGGCGAGCCACGGCTCGACGTCGTAGGCCACTCCCTCGTCGTCCTCGGTGACGACGAGAGTTCCAAGGGAGTCGTACAGCAAGTCGGTGATCGTTCCCTGTTCGTCGACCGTCGCCGAGAGCGGATTGACGTTTTGGGACGGTCGTGCGTCGGTCACGAGCGCGTGTAGTCGCTCGGCGTCCGCCTCTGATTCGAGGCCGAGATAGCCACGACGGGTCGCGAGGTGGCCATCGCCCCACCCGTCGAACCGGGTGTTGGCGACGCGGTACTCGTCAGGACGACAGATCGGATCGAACGGTTTCTCCTCAGCGAGTGCTCTCAGGACTGGTTTGATTCGTTCGCGCCGTTCGTCGCCGTCGGCTCGGCGCTGCTCCTCGAGGAGGGGGTCGAAGAAGGTTGGATTCGAGTACTGAAAGGGGTTCTGCCAGCCGGATTCCTCGGCGTACGTGGAGTGGAGGGCCTCGTAGAGGAAATCGGGGTCGAAGTCGGCGGGGTGGCGACCAACGTACAGATCGAAGTCGTGATCGATCAGGACCATCTTCAGGAACTCCGAGCGCGACCGCCAGGCGATGGTCACGTCGATACCGACCGCCTCGAGGTTTTGCTCGAGATGGCGTGCAATGCGGACGGTCTCTCTGTTGCCATCGTCGGGGACCGTGACAAGAGACAACGAGATTTGGTCGTCCTCGGCATCGCTGACGACGCTTTGGACGGTATCGACACAACCGCTCAGCGAGAACGACAGCCCTGCTCCAGCGGCAGCGAGGACTGATCGCCGATCGATACCGTCGACGTGGTCGGTTGTATCACAGTTCATTCAGTCTAGTATACACCTTTGCTGTTGGTATATAACAATATTGCGCATTGTCGTTGGCTATGGAGAAGCATCGAAACGCTCTTGATTGTCGTTTCTTCGGTCTAACAACCACGTTGTGTGGTCTTCTATCATGAAACATATTGCTTGCAATCGCCGGTCCCAGACGGCTCCGAGAACACAACATCAATACGCGACCCGATAAAACGGACCGTATGGATATCGCCGCCGAGCGAATCGAGCGCCTCCACGAATTGGCTCGAGCGGCGGCAGCCGAGGGCAACGATGACCGAGCGCGATACTACGTCCGACTGGCCCGTCGCGTCGCGGAGCGAAACCGGCTCACACTGCCACGGGAGTTCCGACGGTTCACCTGCGACCGCTGTGATGCGTACCTGCGACCAGGACGGAACGCCCGTGTGAGACTGCAGAACGGACACGTCGTGATCACCTGTGATTGTGGGGCTCACGCACGATATCCCTACACCGAGTAGGGTCGTCCAATCGAGCCGTCACTGATTTCCGGCCCCGGTTTGTCGTGAGAGCCCGAATCGGGAAGATTGAAACGGCTCGGATCGCTATTGAGGGCCATGGATACACAGGAACTCAAGCAAGAAGCGCACGACCTCGACGTCACCGTCTGGGTCGGCAAGAGCGGTCTCGAGTCGGTCGTCGACGAACTCGACGATCAACTCTCGAACGAACACCTCGTGAAGGTCAAATTCCTTCGTGCGGCCCGCGCCGGCAGTTCGACCGACGAAAAGGCAGCCGATCTCGCTGGCCACGTCAACGCCGAACTGGTCGACACCCGCGGACATACGGCAGTGCTACACCGATGAGCGGCGGTAGTGGATTGATCCCACTGCAAGCGGCGGATCTCGGTGTGATCGGGCGCGCCCTCGAGGATGTGATCGGAACCGCGGCTGCCGCGAGTGCAGAAAGTGCGATCAAATTCGTCATTGCGTTCGTCGCAATCTGGATCCTCGGTCGGCTGATCGTCTTGCCGCTGGTCAAGCGAGCGTTCGACAGACGGGATCTCGACAAACACGCACAGAACCCGCTGTTGATGCTGACGAAGTTCGGAATCGCGTTCGTCGCGATCGCGATCGCGTTCGGCTTCGCCGAGTACGGCAACTTCCTCGTGTCGATGGCCGGCATCGCCGCGGCTGGCGCACTCGCGATCGGGTTCGCGATGCAAAACGTCATCTCGAACTTCGTCGCGGGCGTGTTCATCTACACCGACAAACCGTTCCGGATCGGCGACTGGATCGAGTGGGACGACGGGACGTATTCGGGCGTCGTCGAAGACATTAGCCTCCGCGTGACCCGCGTGCGGACGTTCGACAACGAACTGTTGACGGTGCCGAACTCGGCGCTGACTGACAACGTCCTCAAAAATCCCGTCGACGCCGACAAGCTCCGGCTGAAGTTTGTCTTCGGGATCGGCTACGGCGACGATATCGAGCAGGCGACCGACATCATCGTCGAGGAGGCCGAGCGCCACCCCGACATTATGGACTATCCCGCGCCCTCCGTCCGACTGACCGAACTCGGCGACTCCGACGTCGGGCTGCAGTCGCGGTTCTGGATCGCAAACCCATCCCGCGCTGACTTCGTTCGCACGCGTGGCGAGTACGTCACTGCGGTCAAGGAACGCTTCGACAAGGAAGGGATCGATATCCCCTACCCCGTCCGCACGCTCGAGGGCGGGCTCGAACTCGAAGACCGACAGCGTCTCGGACAGACGACCGACTAGCGCGACGGTTCGGCGACCCGTTTTTGCGTGCATATCGCTGACACTCGAGTCCTGACGCCGCCGAACGTCGTCTCCCCACGGGTGAGTCTGTGCGGGAACCACTCGAACCGCGATCACGCTCGTGAACGGAATCTCGATCTCAACCACAAGCTAACTTTCACTACTGAAGGTGAATTTGGAAACGATTATATCATACGACCAGCATGCTACGGATGAAGGTTCAAAGATGGAACCAGTACTCTTGCACCACGTCAGTCACGAAATGTTGCTTGGAATCACTGCCCTCGTTGGCACGCTCAGCTTTGCTGGCGGCATGAGCTTTGCAAAGCGGCGAACAGAACAGCAGCCAACCAACACGTCTGCAGTCGACGAATAATACGGCTACGAGTCTTCCCACGTGTTACCGCAGGGTCGACCCGACAGCCATCCACACCCACATCCTGGTTTGACCCTGTCGTGGGACTTCTTTTGAGTAGTGAATCGACTGACGTCACGACACTCCGACACAGCCGACAGCCGTGCGATCGGTGTCTCGCAGTCCGGTCGACTCGAGTGGAGCAACCGACTGTGATCCGCACGGAAGGCTGTTACAACGAACTGTTCTGGGCGAGTAGAGAGCATCGGCTTGTCGGAGTGAAAATCGGTATGAATGTGGAAGCCGCGATTGCCCGGCGTTCCGGCCGGAGGAATCCCAGTTGCCTTCTCCACCCCGCAACCCGTCGAGCGACAGGTGTTCGGCGGTCCACTGCTCGCTTCCGCGCCTGATGGGCTGTCGCCGACTAACCACGATGGGACGTCCCTGCGGACGGCCATCGTGGACCGCTGTCCCCGACGGACGAGGCTTCTATGTTGGCTCCCGGGGCTCCGGTCGGTCTGACCGGACGTCCACGGTGTTCGGTCCCCGCTGATGACCATAGCGCGGGTAGTGAGCAGGGCCAAACTGCCCGACCTATCCACTTCGTCGTAGACGGGTGGAACTTAAGGGCCTTTCGCCTCCGTGATCGCCCGAGGCTGTCAGGGTGTCCTCGACAGCGAGCTCATCGATTTCGAATGCCGACCCGTCGATCAGCAATCGATTGCTGGACACGCAACGGAGGAAAAGGCCCATTAGTCGGCCAATACATCGCTGAACTATGGGACTTGGCAGCACTGCAAAGAAGATTCAGAGCCTGTCCGACCGTGCCGAAGCGATGTACAAGCAGGTACAGCAACTCCAGCAACGGATCATCGGGTTAGAAGAGGAGATGGATGAGACCCACAAAACGGTCACGCGTCTCGACCACCAGCTCACCGAACAGCGCGCGCTGTTGCTTGCGATGGCCGAAGAACAGGGTCTCGACGGCGAGAAGATCCTCGCTGAGGCAGCCATCGATGAGGCCGAACTCGAGGATGCCGAAGCCGATGGCGAGGTGACGGCGTCCACCGACGGGGAAGCAAACCCGGGCACGGATGCCAAAGCGGACAATACGGGAGCGAAGTAACGCACGGTCGCCCGTCTCAGACGACAAGTCGACGGTGTCGACCGTTAGAACCGATCCTGGACAGCCTCGGCCATCGGCTTCAGTACGACTCGCCACTTCATCGTCACGAATCCTCGGTTAGGTCCCGAGTACATCGGCAGCATCTCGCTCGAGGCTGCATGGCGTACTGACCTCGTCGCTCAGACAGAAGAGACAGCGATACCAATCGGTTCCTCGACGGCCATAAGCGAGTTAGCGGCCGGCCGATCGAAGAGATCGTTCGTACAGCATGTCGTGATCCCAGCTGTATCCGATCGAACGTCAGTAGTCGGCCCGTAGCGTGATCACAATCAACTCGACAGGCCAGCCGTCCGGATTCGTGGCTCGTTGCCATCGCTCCTCTCCCCAAGTTCGATGGAGGCGTCGAACAGCTGTTTGAGCGTGTTCATCGTCTGGGCGTCATGAGACGTCGAGTCGATGACGTAGATGCCCATTGCGTCAGCACTCTGGATCCGGCCGGTAAAGACGTGGAGGAACCGAAAGACGGTCTGAAGGTCCGAATACATGAGTAACGTCGAAACGGAAGACAGCAGTACTCGGTTTTCAGTCACGCCACGTTCCTCATAAAAATCCTGGAGGAACTCCGAGAGCTTGATTCCGATTCCCGTCATGTCGACGGGTGAGGAGGCGTATTTGACCCGTGGGTCGTCCTCGACCGAACCGATCCCACGCTGCTTGGTAACACAGTCGACGACGCCGATATCGGGGTCGACACCAGGGCCAACCGAGTCGGTAAACGACTCGAGGACCTTGCTGGCACTGTCTTTGGTCGTCACGACGATCGACCCGTCACCGCGATTGGCACCACTCGCGAGGATGTCGAACGCGAGCTGTCGCTTTCCCGTAAGCGGCGGGCCCGCGATGAGTAGGTTCGTCCCGGGATCGATTTCAGCGTCCGGTAGGACGTCTGCGAGGTCATACATACCAGATACTCACATCCATCTGCAGCCGTACTGCTGCCGTTACTGTGTTCGTTGGCTACGTCGGCGTGTAGTATGAGAATACGGTATCCAGCTTATATTACTTTTGATCGCACAATTACCACCAATACTAATTACTACTCGCGAGAGGCGTCTTCGACCCGAACGAGTTCGCGATTCAGAGCCCTCCCGGAACCCTGATCGCCGCCCGGCCGATAATAAATGCCAGCGCAGCGAGGAACATGCCGTACTTGAGATGTGATTGTCCAGCCGTCGGATCCTCGAAACTCTCGACGGCCGCATAGAGCATCACCGCATCTGCTGGAAGCACCACCAGTAGGTACGCGACACCGAAATACTCGACGAGATACGGAACCGGGCTCGCGAGGACTGCCACGACGAGCAATCCTGCCGCAAGCTGGAGTGCGCGTCGCTCGCCGATCGCGATCGGAAGCGTGTTCAACCCCTCCTCGCGGTCACCGGCGATATCTTCGACGTCCTTGATGATCTCTCGAGTCAGCGTTGCGATCGCCGAGAGGACGAACAGAACCACGGCGGGACCCATGTTCCCGACCGCTGCAGCGCCGAAGAGAAACGTACTCCCGACGAGATAGGCAACCAGCGCGTTCCCCAGCCCCGGCAATCCTTTGAAAAACTCCGTGTAGGCCACCAGCGCGAGGAGATTGATCGCTGCGATGGCGATTGCAGCTCCCGGAAGCGTGATCGCGAGTCCAACGGCACCGACAAACAGGACGAAACTAAAGACGAGCGCGCCACGTGGACTCACCGCCCCGCGGGGGATCGCCCGCTCGGGCTGGTTGATCCGGTCGATCTCCCGATCGAAATAGTCGTTGATCGCGTTCCCGGCCCCGACTGCAACCCCCGTTGCAGCGATCGCCGCAACCACCGCAAACGGCGCAGTGGTGACACCGCCGGCGACGAACGCGCCAATAAACGTCAACACACTCGCCGCAATCACGTTTACCGGTCGCGTCAACTCGAGCAACCCACGGATCGTCTCGCCCGCTGTCATGGACGGGACTGCTCAGTCGGGCTGGTTAAACGGTCCGATCCGCCCCCAGTGGGAACTGGACGATGCTGTCGGGCGACCCCGATCAGGAACGTGACCGGGTAGCGTCAATCTCCCGCATGGGCAACTGCCGTTATCGCCACTCCTCGAGATCACACAGCGTATCAGCGTCGACCGAGAGCCACTTTCTTACCCGGTCATCGCCAGTCGCATCGGCGGGGACGGCAGTCCAGACCTCGTTCTCGTCGTCAGTAAGCAACTCGAGCGGTGCGTCTACAGACCGGCTATCGTCGGGAATCGGGGCCTCGTTCACCGTCATTAACAGTTTCCTCTTGGTCATACAGCATAAAGACCTCGTGCGATAATTTTCACCGACTGAGAAGCAGAACGCAGTACCGGGTGCTCGAGCGAGTATGGTGTGCTGGTCGGTGTCGAAAGCGTCGCAAATCGAGTGACTTATACGGGGCCGACCGAAAAGAGGTGGTACGGGCGCTTAGCTCAGTCTGGACAGAGTACTTGGCTTCGGACCAAGCTGTCGCGGGTTCAAATCCTGCAGCGCCCATACCGCCGCATAACGGCTAGAAGTCAACAGACGGCGACGAGGTTCTTTTAACTGTTTCCCCGATAGCCCGGGAGAGTTCGTTATGCCACATCACGCGGGTCGCCTCCGTAGTGCGGTTCGCTAGTGCTAATAATTCAATGAATAATCATAAACCTATGCATCAGGCGTACTCGCAGGAGACAATGTGTGACTGACGATAAGTGCTGGTGCCTTACAAGAGATCATGCTTGACCACTGCTCCACACCAGGGAAGAGGAACAGTAAAACCAGAGACTGGTGAATAGACAACTAATGATTTCTGTATCAAAATCCGATATCGAGCCTACAGAATATCCTGAACGAGTTCGAATCGTTTCGACTGAGTCAGCCGTTCTTGACGATTCCAATTATACCTACACGTTAGAAACTAAGGTGGTATTTGATGGGCCCTATGGACGTCTAGCAGTTTTGTCGTACTTCAGAGGTCTCCCCATCGACGACCGAGAGGATATCCAAGCATCTGTCCATGATCGGTACTTCATTTATGACGACGGGACTCAAGAGATCGCGGAAGTTGCCCATTCTATGAGACCGCCTGAGAATGCATTAGAAGATATTGAGTCATTCCAGACCTACTGTGAAGGTATTGCCACCAACGACCCACCAGCAGTTTATGATCTTGCTGTAGACGAATGTGACTCTTGGAGAATAACGGATAGCGATGAGTAATGGTTTGTGTCGTACCGGTAAAGCTCGTGGAACGGTTGTAGTTGAGCCCGGTTGTAAGGACGGATGAACTGGCCGAGATGGATACCAGAGAACATTCGCTGTTCCGAGTATGGTGTGGCACTCCTTGGCCTCGTAATTGAGGAGGCGAAGCCCCCTGCAATCAACAAAGGGCTGAATCCGCCCGGGACTATACCCAAAAAGGTACGAATCCTCTTTTTCAAGGGTCTTGTTGCCGGGAGTTGCTGGTGGTGGAGTCGATCTCGAAAAGTCTCTGTGGCGCGCTCGATGGAGTCCCGCCTCTGGCCACTGTGACGTGTGGGTGTGACGCGTCACTGTGACATGTGACTCTCACAGGTGACTGTGATGTGTGAGTGTGAGTTCTCACTGTGAATTGTGAAAGTCGCATGTGAGTGTGATATTTCACAACTTCTCATCACACGAGACTATCATGCAAAATACTTTGTAGGTGGGACGAGACCGGGGTTTTGATGCCTGCAATCGCTATCAAAGACGGTCACATCGAAATTTTCGAAGAAGCCAACGTTGAGCATGAGGATGAGAATCGATGGGAAATCGCTGGCCGTGGCAATGTCAAGGCAGACTATATTGTGTTGCTCCCGGACTGGCGCTAACACGGGATCGACACCACTCACAACGAGGGGTGTAGTTTCATCTCGACAATGGGGTCTCGTCCCCGTTATTATTATTGGTCGGCGAGTATCTTCGGGTAATGGATTCTTGTGAGATGCAAGCAGTTATCGACAGGTTGCGACGATATCTGCATAATCTGTGTCTGTTAGCGACTGAACCACACCAAACGCCAGTGCACCCGGCAGGAACGATCGATCGGGACGAAGTTCCGGCCACAAAGTGCGCGACCGACAAAGACGTCGAGGCTGTTCTCACCGAGTTCTGATTCTTCACGATTCCACTCACAACGAGGGGTGTACCAATTTCATTTCGATAACGGGGTCTCAGCCCCGTTATTATTACTGGTCGGCGAGTATCATCGAGTAATGACTGTGCCTGTGGATTCTGAGGAGTACAACGACATGCTTCTCAAATATAAGGATGGGGAAATCACGGAAGCAGAAGCGCGGGAGTTCTTCGGTGAGAATTTCGAGAAGGCTGCCGGTGCTGCCGTTGCTATGCGCCATATCGACGAATCGGATGAAGCACTCAACGAACTATCTGAGATGTATTTTGACGACGACGGGGAAACCGTCGCGCAAGTGGTATCCATCGCGCGGGCCCTGGAGTCTAACAAAGAGAACGGCTATTCTCCAGACGAGTTGGCCGAGTTGCTCGATCAGGCGTGTGATGATATGCGTCTCACCTCGCAGCAGTTCGCTGTAGCGGAGGATATCAGCGACGCCAATACAGCCCCGGATAAAGTCGATGCAACGTCTACTGAAGACATTTCTACTCCGGACGACGATATTCTCACAGACTAATTCTTACCAAACGCTGTTGTCGTAGAAGGCAGGAAGACGTTGAAGATCCGATTCTAATGCGGTGAAAGGTGGGGTGATTATACTCATAATCCAAGGCCGGTTTCTCTATGTGTCGATATTCTCCCTATTTACAGAAAAGACGACAGTTACGGAGAGGTCGTGCTCGCGTCGGCTAGCGCAGGCGTCCTCTTCGAACCAACTCGTGTGTAGGACTTATCGTGTCTTGAGCACAGATACGGACTCCTCACTGGGCACTTTTTCGATGGAGTTAACGAGGACATCTACGGCCCCGGAGTCATCCATACTCCTGGGGAGAACAGATGTCGCTCCCTGATTCTGGTACGGCTTCTGTGGACTTCCGGAACCAGCGTCTGACGCAGCTTTAAACCTATAGCATTCACTATATGAATTACTACAGTGAATCCTATAGGTGACCTTGAATGACTACACGAATCGCCAGCTTCCTCGATAAAGGAGGGACAGGCAAAACCACCAGTATCGCACACCTCGGCGTCGCACTCACCCAGCAGGGCCACGATGTCCTGCTAATCGATCTCGCTGGCAAGCAGGGCGACCTCGCCAAAGCGTTCGACGTCTGGAGCGACGTCCAGGACGCCATTGAGGCCGACGAAGCGTGGCCCAACATTAGCACTGTTTTCGACGACGCTTGGCCGACCATCGCGGAGAAGCTTGGCGACGACGCCGTCCACGACCTCGTCTACGAGACCGACGAAGACGTCGATCTCATCCCCGCCCACCCGGGCCTCGATACGCTGGACTCCGAGCTGGGAAATATCGATGATGCTGGCGAACGCTACGCGCGCCTGGAGGCGTTCCTCGATGACTATGTGGAGGGTCTCCCCTACGACATTGTTCTTATCGATCTTCCCGGGATGTCGAACAACGTCACCTACAATGGTCTCTGGGCAGCCCGGCGTGTCCTCGCTCCGGTTGAGATGGGGCCGTTTGAAGCCGAGCAGGCTGGCGCACTCCGCGAAGACCTTGAGAAGATTCGGTCGAGCTTCGGGATCGACGTCGAACTCGTGATGGTACTTCCCAACAAGGTTGACGACCGCACCAACCTCGCCACCGAGTACTTGGAGGCGTTCCACGAGGAATACTCCGACACGATTGCACCTGAGTACGTCCCGTACTCACAGGACATCCGTAACGCCACCCAGCAGGGTATGACTGCCTTCGAGCTGAAGAATCCGAGCACGACTGCACAGCGCGCGCGTGAGGCGTTCCTCGCTGACGCAGAGGCACTCATCGAACGCGTGGAGGACTAACCATGGACGAAGACCTCGAACAACTACGCGAACAGACCAGTTCTGGCGACCGCCTCGACGAGGCGAGTAGTAAACGGGAACAGCACGAACTCCAGGAAGCAATCCTCGATGAACTGGAGGCGATTGACGCTGGTGGGAAACAGAAGACGGTGAGTGTGTGGGACGGGCCGATGGCTGCGCTACTCGGTGCGCTTGAAGCCCACGAGGATGATTTGGTTGAGACGGGTGAACAGTTGCGTGACGCACTGGGAATCAAGGACGAGAGTGAGCCCGACCGGAGCGAGGTGCTCCGGCTGGCCCTTCGCCTCGGCTTCGAGACCGCGGCACCTGACAAACTCGATGCCACCCGCGGTGCGGTCGAAGAACACGCCAGTCAGCGACTATAGCAATTCCTATAGGATTTCACATAGGGCATTTGCTCTGGTTCATGCAGGGTGAATCTACCTATTCCCAGTTTGGGTGTCTCGGCAGATTTTCTGTGGCTGTGGTCGGTGCCTGTGCCCCGCGACCTCTAACTGTGTTATGGGGCCGTTTACTGTTCATGAGGTCAGCAGTCCCTGTTTAGATGTTGTTCTCGCTGAGTGCCGAAATCACTGTTTCAAGACTCCCGCTTTCTGGACTTTGATATCCGATTGGAAGCTATGCTCCCGAGCGCGATCCAAAACAAGATCGACAACATCTACAGACCCCCAAGAACTCCCGTCGAAACCTTGGACGGAAATCAAGGGTCTTTCTGGATGAGCACTTGCAGCAATGCCTGCGTAGCCGTGAACTGTGTACTCTTCACTCCGCAATTGGGTGGCGAGTTTGTGCCCCGCCTTGTGTCCACAAGCCTCACAACCTGACTTTGCGAGATTCGTGACAACACCTTTCTTGCGAAGGTCTGCGAATATGTCGTGCGCCTGAATGGGATAATCAGTCGCTGGACGTATATCGCGCCCGTCACAGTCCATGTCCTCAACAGCATTGATTGCGAACTCGGGACGACGATGACTCAGGTCAATCCCTTCGTTCAATCCGTCCAGAGCTGGTTCAGGAAATCCTGGCACCGGTTCTAGGCTCCGTGAAGTGCCACTTTCTTGAATCAAACGGTCATGGTATGTCCGAACGAGATCATCAAGCAGTTGATCGTGGTGCTCTTCTTTGACAACTTGGCAGACGATGGGGTGCAGCGCGAGCGTATCGTCTTCGCGTACACGCAGATAGTCTGCCACGAGTACTGGATCAACATCAAAACGATTTTGCAGTTCCAAGCTATTCATATTCGCTCGATCGAAGAGCCTGCCAGCTTCCGCAGAATGAACCCCTGAGAGAGAATCAATATTCGTCTCGATGTGGTGGTTGATTGCTGTACGGTTTTGAGACGGCAGTAGTGGCTCGGCGTTCGGTGGAAGAGTCAGTTGGCCTTTCGACATATGGGAATAAGGTCATTTGTCACTTATAAGGCTCTGGGTTGGATCGAGAATACAGCAGGTAGTAGTTTGCTTCAACCGGGATGTTTCTGTGTTCACGGGGTCGGAATCCCTTGAACAGATGTTGTTCTCGGCAACTGATCGTGGAATGAGTATCACCCACGGTGTACTGTCTAATTCAGGGGTAATGCGACCGATGGAGGCTAACTGGTTGATTGATATTGAACCCTCTTCTGTGCACATTGAGGGGAACCATTAAGTGATTGGTCTGGGTACGTATGAGTCGAAGTCAATGTCTGAAGAACGAGAGCGGGCAAGCATTACGTTGCCCACGTCGCTGAAAGAGAAGCTCAAGGAGGATGGAAACATGTCTGAGACGATTGAAGAGGCGCTCGAACGATACTTTGAGACATCGACTATCCACTATGTGAATACCAACGCCCAGTACGTGCCCGGAGATGGGACGAAGATCTACTCCAATGGAGTCGTCGCGACGTACGGTGCCGAACGGTTTGGAGAATCGCTCCGCGAACTAGAGCCAGGTGATGGTGTCGTCTCGTACGTGAGTGACTCTTCGGTCAAGTACGACGGTGGAGCACGGGCCTTTGGCGTCGTGCAGGCTTCGTGGAGCGGCTCGAGAGTTCCTGCTGAGGAGAACCTGTACAATCCTGGGGAGGAGGAGTTTCGAGAGTACCACGTCCCTGTGAAGTGGCTCGGGGTGCTCGGAGAGGAGTCAACGGTCAGTCCGGAAGACATCCGCACCACCACGGGGCGAAAAACACCACAGCGAACGCTGGAGACTCCCGGAGATAAGTATCAGCACGGAATGCAGCTGCTCGCAGAGGTCATCCTCGGGCGGACGATTCTTGCTGACCTGTTCCGAATCGAGTGAAAACTGTCAACAAGATACAACACATGCCATCCAGACCAACCTACCCGCCTGAAGAGCAGATCATAATCGAGAGCGCTGCCCTGACCGCACGGACGCAGTTCTTCCACCACTGCTCCGGCTCAAAACTTCCCGTACGCGATATCCCTGGTCGTGGGAAGACCGAACCGAACATTGAGTACGGCGCTGAGCAAGGCCTTAACACTGATGGTGAGATCATCGCCGCCGAGAACTATCGTCACAGCTGCGTGCCACAAGCGATTGCATCATTCCTCACCTCCAATGAGCAGTTCCTTGTACTCATCACGAACCCCGACCAGCTGTCTGGCGGAAAGCAGATTGTTGGGTACATTGAGAAGAGAGACTACCTGGATATGGGCGACCGATACGCGGTGATCGGCCCCGTGAAGCTGTATGGCCTCGCAGATGCAATCCCTGTGAATGAGGTCGGGGTCAGTCCCCGCAGTGAGGCGAAACTCGGAAAATCCGAGATGGAGACCATCCTGGATCACTTTGCCGGTTGTGAGGAGGTGACTAAGGAATGCCTCGAGGAGACGCTCCGGCTCAAAGAGAAGCATTCAGATGCACCATCTACTGGTGGTTGTGGATGTAGTTCTAACTCCGGCTTCGACGAAGACGATACTGACGGTTGTTGAGCTGGGGTGTGCGTTCCAAGTGTGACAGCCTGTCGAAGTAGATCTGAAGTCACTCGAAGTAGCTGTGAGCCTGACCGATGTCGGCACATACATCACGGGTCGTTCATGTGTTCCGTACCACCGGTTTCCGACCACCCCCTTGTAGCAGTTCGGTCGAACTTTTCCACTCTGGAATCATCGACCCCCAGGGGTGGCGTGTGAACTGAGGCGATCCCGACGCGTCTATATCGGGTGTCAGTATGGATGGTGCGCTAAAATGCTCTGTCGTAGTTGATTGTCCACTGGGCCAAAATCATCAACATGAGGAAGGCGTTCGTGAGGAGCATTGCCGCATTCCACGGGGTAATTGGCGGAATCCAAAGAGGAAGCAATGTCTCGATGTACAGCTCGACGAAAACAGGGAACGATTCAGTTCGAGTAGGAACTTCGGTGAAATAGTTGGCCCAGAGTAGTAGTAGTTGGAAGACAGTCGTGATTCCGCCAGCGATCCCGTATGCGTAGATTGCCTGTCGGCTGAATAGACTCCCGAAAAAGTAATTGATGCTTCCTTGTCGCATTGCACGACATTATTGATCCGATGATAATAGTGGTGCTGGTGCTGCGAGTACTAGCCGTTCAGCGAGCGCTGGAAGGCAGTATAGGCGCTCCAGAGACGCGCGGGTGTCTCGGTCGGTGTGACTCCTTTCTTTATCTTACTCGAGAACGGTGTCTTCCATTGTGACGAGGTGCCGTTGACAAAGGGCGATATAGACGCGTTCTCTTTGTTGTGAGTTCATTCACGGTGCAGTCATTTTCGCGTGCGGCCACCTCCTCTGCCAAATCGGACACCGTCACCACGTCGTTCGGTGGCTGCTCGGCCAGGTACTCGATGGCCCAGCGGCGCCGGTCGGACGACAGGATGGTCAGTACTTCACTGTGATCGATGGGTGTGATATGTGACTGTGACGTGTGCGTGTGACTCGTCACTATGATGGTGCGAGATGAGCCTTGACCACTCACAACGAGGGGTGTCCCCGCCGAAAGAGTTCTATGAAAGATTCGAGGAAAGTCTTGATTCTCGCATTATAACCTCTGTCCATTGTTAGCTTGTGCCATTACAAATATTTTTAAGTTGCTGATGGTCAAGTCAGGTTGGAAAACAGAACGCGCCTTCCATTCGTGACTAAGTATTCCCGCCCCCCTACCTTTGAAAACCCGGGTATGAGCGTGGAAGGTTCTCTGGCAGTCGATAATATCAAAACAATCTAAGCCAATGACAAGAGAATCAGTCCCAAACGAGAACGTTTTGACCGTTCTTAATGACCTCGACGAATGGACGTTTAGTGACACAAAGCTAACTTATCATAGTGGTGACTATATGCGCGTAAAAATCGACTTGAGCAAGTTGGATAGTGCTGCAATTGCCGGCCTCATTGAATGGCATATTGACCAAGGCTGGAGTCTTGAAGACTTCGAAGTGACAAACCGTAGTGCAGAGATGTCCGGCCTGGCCGAAGACGTCCAATAGCACGTCGCCCAATATACGTTTTCAAAGGTGGGTTCTCCATTCAGGACGACTTCCGCAAGTAGCATCGCTGCTGTGTCGTAGAAGGCAGGAAGTCGTTGCAAAGTCGAGTCTTTCAGTCCCGAAGGTGGGGTAAATGTCGTCAGGAACCGAGGTAAACAACAGTTCATATCCCCTGCTGCGGTTCGGCCACGAAATACGTTCGTGGGAACGACTTATACGGAAGTCACCGGAATGGTGAATCATCAATGAAAGCGGATACACTCGATTTGAAGGATATCTTTCGAAAGGACACTCGGTACGTCGTTCCTCGGTTTCAACGTCCCTACGTGTGGAAGGAGGAAGAACACTGGCAGCCCCTTTGGGAGGATCTCCAGCTCGTTGTGGACGAACTGATGGATCGGCAAGCAGGGGCAAATACCAGTATTGAACGCCAAGAAGCCCAACAAAACACGTCTCCACACTTCTTGGGAGCAATCGTTCTCGACCAGCAATCGACACCAACACAAAAACTAGAGACGCGAGAGATCATCGACGGTCAACAGCGCCTTATAACGCTCCAAGTGCTCCTGTCTGCGGTACACTCCGTAGCGACTGATCTCGATCATAAGGAGCCCGCATCCCTGGTGGAGAAACTGATGTTCAACGATAAGGATCTGACGTCCACCGAGACAGACCGGCTGAAAGTATGGCCAATCGAAGCTGATCAGGATGCGTTCATCGACGTGATGACGTTCTCAGACCCGGAGTCGGATCATACAGAACTTGATGATGATGAACACCTGGAAGAGTGTTTCCAGTATTTCAGTGACGAGATTCGGGAGTGGGCGGAATCGGGGCCCGAATCCACCGAAGAACATCTTGATGCGCTCGTCACGACGATGTGGCATCTTCTCCGTGTCGTCGTAATCGATCTTGAATCGAGCGACGACGCGCAAGTGATTTTCGAGACGCTGAATGCCCGCGGGACACCGCTGCTCGCCGCAGATCTGATTAAGAACTACCTCTTTCGAGAGGCGACTCTCCAACACAACGATCCCGGCGAACTGCACGACAAGTACTGGAAGCAGTTCGACGAAGATGAATGGCGTGTAGATGTCTCTCAGGGCCGCTTGGATCGTCCAAGGATAGATGTGTTCATCATGCACTGGCTCACGATGCAGATGAGCCAGCAAGTGCGTGCAAAGAAGCTATTC
This sequence comes from Natronorubrum thiooxidans, assembly GCF_900156475.1. Classification (GTDB taxonomy): domain Archaea; phylum Halobacteriota; class Halobacteria; order Halobacteriales; family Natrialbaceae; genus Natronorubrum; species Natronorubrum thiooxidans. The sequence continues at coordinate 5,540 of NZ_FTNR01000002.1, read as the reverse complement.
CCAGCATTTCGGAAGTACTTGGACAGGACAGAACAGTCCGTTGAGGAGATTGTAAAGGACATCGACTACTACGCATCCATTTACGAGACTATCTCTGAACCGGATCGTGGCTCCCGAGAGGAAATCTTCTTCCGCCGATTGGACGTGCTCGATACGACGACACCATACCCGGTTCTCCTCTGGATTTTCGGTGAAGAGAACGTCCCGAAGCCCCAACGAGTGAAGGCCATTGAAGCTATCGAGAGCTGGTTGATGCGTCGAATGCTGTCGCGGCTGACGTCAAAGAACTACAATAAAATCTTCATCGAACTTCTAGACGAGCTCAAAACGAGCGACGATGATCGTGTTGGGGATACTGTCGTCGAGTTCTTCCGCAGTAAAGAGGGTGAAAGTGATTATTGGCCCAGCGATGAGAAGTTGACTGATTCGATGGTGAATCTGGAATACTGGGCCGTCATCAATCAGCGACGGCTCAAGATGGTGTTTGCGGCTATTGAACGGGAGTTACGTGACACTGGCTACAGCGAGACGTTAGAGTTCACGCAGGACTTGGAAATTGAGCACATCCTCCCTCAGAAGTGGTCTGCACATTGGTCGCTCCCCGGTGAACGGCCTGCTGAGGTAGAACAGATGGAGCGTGACGATGCGAAGGATCGGATAGGGAATCTTACAATTCTTACTGATAAGCTGAACCCATCGATATCCAATGCAGCATGGGATGATAAGCGCGATGCGATTCAAGATCACACGGTTCTACGTTTGAATAAGCACCTGGTCACAAGTTGGCCAGACGAATGGAACGAGGAAACGATAGCAGAGCGTGGGGAGTGGCTTTCGGAACGAGCGAGCGAAGTCTGGCCGGAGCCAGGTTCCGATTACTGGGATAAGTAAGCCAGAATCAAATCTCTCTACCTGCCTTGTTGCTGTTTGGAGGGGTGAGAGGGTTGTCACTCCATCTGATAAGGTAACCAATCCGATTTATTACTGTGTACGGTCGAGTTTCTCTGTGGAGACGCTATACGAGGATCTCGAGGAGGATTCCCAACACGAAATTGATGTTCGTGTTCGTGATTGCTCTCTCGCAGAAAAGGAGAATCGCGCTTTTGAGTTGAGCTTGGAGGATTCCAATGGAACGCGATTCCCGTTCGTTGTTTGGGAGAAATCAGAGGAGGGCAGGAGCTTTGATTGGGAGATTGGTTGCTGGTATCGATTAAGTGGTGTTTCAGTAAATTCGTGGCCTTCTGGAAAAGTCCTTCACGGTACCTCTTCTCTCAAAATCGAAAAGCTTGGCACATCCCAAAGCAGAAAATCATCTGATATACTATTTCTGACCGACAGCCACCTAGGAAAGACAACCCACAGCTATGGTGGACTGTCTTGGTCAGTGAACCCGGAAGAGGGGCTCCGTGCTGCAATAGAATATGCGATTCACAAAAATGTAGATGCAGTCGTCCATGGAGGAGATCTATTCCACAACCCAGGGAGTGGAATTGAAGAAGAGGATACTGCTGTATGTCGTAGAGTCTTGACCGAGTTAGCAGAACATGGAATTCCGTTCTACTTCATCTATGGGAACCACGAACGACAAGCTGGCCGACGAATCATGGAACGGTTTACAGATGATGGTCTTGCTGTACATTTGGGCTCTCGTTACGAAGTAATCGGGGACGCAGTAGCATTCTATGGGGTTGATCACCAGTCTGACTGGACTGATTTCGTTCTTGATCTTGAACGTGCACCAGAGAATCTAGCAACGGTGCTCTGTCTCCATCAGTCGATAGCTCCATTTACAGCAAGTGGCAGCCCCGATTGCTCACTAAACCGACTTCTGGACTCTTCCAATATTCCACTCGATCTTGTTATCACTGGCCATACTCATTCACGTTCAGAGCATCATCATGGTGAGTCCCGGGGACTATCTGGAGGGGCAACTACACGAGTAGGTGAAACCAAAGATGACCTCCTCCCCAGCATCGAACTAATCAGCGTACAAGGGAAGAAAGTTTCCTCAAAAAGAGAATTCCTGTAGTCTCAGCTCTTTTGAAATCCTATTCTCCGGATATACTTTTATCCGAAACAGCCGGTTGGTAGACGTGCGAACGTACCATTGGAGACTCCACCAGTGAGAGAGTTATTGCAGTTGCTCGCGTACTTCGTCGATATAATCGGGCTTGAGCTGGTGCGAAACGTGTCTTGTGTTCCCGTCAATATCACTCTCATCGACCCACTCGATATTCACCATGTGCCGTGGATACCTTGTAGTTCTGGCTATCACACCATTCATTGCCCTCTTTGAGAGTTCTATACCGTAGTCCTCTCGTAGCCGACGACGTACCTCAACACCACGAAGAGCCTCACCGTCTGCGTCTGCCAACACTTTCAATATTCCTTTCATATTCTCCGTCAATTCCGTCAAATCGCTACCACTGTTTGAGCTCACCATACACCCAAGTTGATTGACGAACAATTCAACCTTTCCACAGTTTCGGAATGAAAAGGGACGACCCCGTCCATGGTAACGAGCTGGCTCTACACCAAGGAAATGTAGATTCTTCTCGTTGCTTCGGTATAGTGTCGCACTCGTCGTTAACCGGTGGCGTGGGACTATGACATGGAAGTGTGAAGCGTCAACGTGAATCAATACTGGTTTCTTCGATTGTTAACAGCAGACTCTCAACCCGATCGGATTCACAAAAATAGACTACCGCATCTTTCGCACCGCTTAGCCGCCTCGTCCATATCTTTGAATCCCTCCTCTGGAAACTCCTCGTCGGAGTGTCCTTCAGAACCTTCTCGACATTTTGGACACAGTGGCATCTGATCTTAATTTCCATTTCCAATAAAAAGATAGTTCTGGTGGTTCGAGAGCCTCCATGGTTAGTCTGCAGATCGTCATCGCAATCTCGGTTGGATTGATTGCGTGGATGAGATATACTGCTGCAACCCAAGAAAATGGCTATGAGTTTGAGGAACGTCTGCGAAACTACTTCGCTGTAAGCGCAGGAGAGACAAAAAAGCTCCAGAACAAAAAACACGATAAAGTATTTATTGAAATTGAACAAGTGGTGTTTGAGGAGTATGATAGTCCGGAATACATACTGAAAAGAACGCTTTGGCCTTGGCAAGATATCTCGGGGTGGGTCTCGTTCAGTTGTGTTACCCACGGCTTTGTCATCGATAACCCCTCAGAATTTGAAGAAACAATGAATGATAACGTTAGTATAGTTAGCTGTGGTCATGAACATCATTCAAACCATTATTATGTGGAAGTTGTTGGAGAGATCGACTATGATGGACTTCGGATGGAGGGTTATGATTTGATATTCTACTATATCGCTAACAGTGAGGAGGCGTTTGAGCAGGCTACATAGCGCCTTAGAAAGGTATCGAGAGTACGGAGCGGGGAGACACAGGAGGTGTCGGTGATCTCTTGGGGACGCATACATCGACGCCAACAGGCTTGAGTTCTTGTCGATTCACTGGCTTGAATGTCGCATACCCCTGTCTACCGAACGATATTCACTGAAGATGTGCAATCAGTCCCTACGAAGGTCGAAGTTTGCCGAGGAACATGCCGTGGTCAAGGCTCGACTCCCGACGGGGCGGCAGTGGGAGTTCTCGGACTCTTTCATTTGCTAACCCCTTACGATAACTGAGTAACTTTACACAATTGGCTGGCTCAAGTAGCTTCTATGGAATTACGGTGATTGGTGTGTGTTAAGTGCCGAATCGATATCGGTAAGGAGACGTCGATAAAGCTCGGAATCTGGTCTTAGAGCGAACTGTCCCTGGTCTAAGCGGTTCATTTGGGTGTGTAGCTCATCCAAGAACTCTATATGTTCATCACTCGGAGATTGGCCGCTTGCACTGCCATCGAGGATGTGATTATGCAGCGTAGCAAGATACATCTGGCTGGATCTATGCGTAGTGCTTCCTAATTCGATGTAAGCCCGGACAAGGTTGTTCACTACGTCCTTTTTGAATTGGTCAGGGATGGAATTCGTGAGTAGAATTGCTTTATGGGCTCGAACAAAACCCCAAACTGCATTCTTCAATAGATCATCTTCAAGATCAGTATTCACCTGCTTGATCCCCATCCGGATATCAGGGTTTGGTTGCGCTGGAAGGGTGACCAACCCTCGGTAGACAGCGATGGTGTGCTTCAGCAAGTATCCGTACGCGTTCGGGAACTCATCTGTAGCATCAGCAGACGGCCCCAGTTGGAAGTTCGAGCAAATTTCTTCTACAATCTCGGCCAGATAGTGCAGGAAAATGTGGTGCGAAGTATCTTGTCGAAGGGCCTGTGAGGCGAACAGGTCGAAGAGTTCGATCCCCACAAGGATTGGGTCGTGTGAGGGCTGACCTGGCCCAGTTAGCGAGAAATCTTCAGGCCGACCAACATACTCATCGTTAGGCTGTTCAGCTTGGCGCCGCAGGAAGGATTTAACGCTTTCTCGGATTGGATTCCAGATCTGTAGTTCAATAGCTATATCGACGTTGTCAAATAGGGAGTTCAACAACAAGCTGGATTCTGGGATTTTTCGGTCGCCATGACTACCCTCAATCCCTTCAACCTCGTGATAGAGAAGACTCATCGAGTCGCTATGGAGGGCTTTCAGATATTCACGAGCAAACACTTCGCGGTTTAGCGTTGAGTTAGAGTCTGCAATAATCCGGGTTGCGAGTGATGGGTTCAGTTCAGTATGGTGCTCCATGAAACTTCTTGCAGTCAACACTTCTTTAGCTGCTTCTCGGCTGTGTAACGGCTTTGACTCCTCTTCATTCGAGAGGAGTTGGGTGTAGTTATCTTCCAACAACGAAGATAGCGTGTTGAACTGCTGAGTTGCAAAAAGATTCAGTACCTCACAAAGCATTACCAGTTAGCCTGACCTGAGTCACCTGTTCTGTCGTGATGAGTCGTCGATAGCGGTTGAACAACACTAATCGGGGACGGAGCTGTCGCTGTCGGCGGCGGTCAGCCGCCGACGCGACAGCGTAGCCACTCACAAGGCAGCGATCTCGGTCAGTGACTACCGGTGGAACCGGTCGTCAGGTGGCCGGTTTGCGGGGACGGCCCGACGCACCGCGAGGGCCGTCCACGCAGCCCGTCGAACCATGTTGACGAACTCCTTGTATGGCCACCACCAGAGGCGACGCCCGCCTCGGCGGGGCGTCGCCACGTATTCGTAGTGCAGATACCGCCAAACGTTCTGTAGCAGCAGACTCACTACGACGTACAGCAGTCTGACCGTCGCGTCTCGCGTCGTTGTCGTCGCTATCGCTTGCTCGGACAAGCGATAGCTCGACTCGATACCGAAGCGTTTGCTGTAGTGGTATCGAGCGTCGCGTGGTGTCTCGATGAACGGCGCGTCAGCGGCGTAGCCGTGACGCGCCACGCCCTGCTCGTCATATCGTCCATTCAGGTACGTACAGTCGATGTAGACGGGAAACTCGACGGTCCAACTGTGACCGTCGAGTTTCCCTGTCAGGTCGTGTTGGATGACGCGACTCCACCCTTCCGAGAGTTCCTGCTGAATCGC